>NZ_CADEAR010000003.1 GCF_902825325.1 Brucella tritici
GCGGGGTGGAGCAGCCCGGTAGCTCGTCAGGCTCATAACCTGAAGGCCGCAGGTTCAAATCCTGCCCCCGCAACCAAATTAACAAAACCCCGTAGCCTAGGCTGCGGGGTTTTGGCGTTTAGAGCATAATCCGACCGGAGTGAAACGAGGATCGATAAGATTATGCTTTGGAAAGAAAAGCTTAGAGCGCCGATCTGATCCAATCAGATCGAAACGCGCTCTAACCACCCAAAAACTTCCAACCACCCAGAATAGCGACAAACCAGCCCGTTTGAGCTATCAGACACTGTGCTCATCGAAGGAAGACAATGGTGAACCTCGACCGCTCGATACTGGCTGATCTCAACATATTCGTCACCATCATGCGGCGCCAGAGCATCAAACAGGCCGCTAACGAACTCGGCGTCACAACATCCGCCATAAGCCATCGCTTGCGAAAACTCGAAGCCGAGCTCGGTGTGCGGCTGCTCAATCGCACTAGCCGCTCGCTCACGCCGACCGATGCAGGCGCTGCATTCGCAGCTCAACTCGAAATAGGTCTAAGGGCGATAGGGGAGGCCGTCGAGAGGCTGACCAGCCAGCGCGACTTTCCGTCGGGGCGCATAAGGCTCAACGCGTTACGTGATGCTGCTCGGCTGATTATTGCACCTATCCTGCCACGTTATACGCAAACCTATCCCGATATGCATCTCGATATGACTATAGATGACCAGATGGTCGATATCGTCGCCGAGGGCTTCGACGCAGGGATTCGTTATGGCGACCGGGTGCCGCAAGATATGATTGGTGTTGCGTTGACCGGTCCCTTGCAATGGATCGTGGTCGGTTCTCCTGCTCTGATATCGAGGGTAGGGCGCCCCGAAACGCCGGATGATCTGCTCCATTTGCCGTGCATAGAGACGAGGCTCGGGGACAATTCCCGCTACGCGTGGGAGCTCGGAAACGGAGCTTCCTTGCGCCGGGTCGATGTGAAGAGCCCGATTTGTGCCAATGAGACCGAGCAGGCAGTCGAGGCCGCTCTTGGCGGTATCGGTTTTGCCTATTGTCTGGAGCCATTGGTCCAAAATTACCTGGATACGGGGGCGTTAAAAGCCGTGTTGCCTGATTGGGCTTCGGAAGGTCCGCCTCTGACCATGTATTATCCAAGCAGACGACAGGTGCCATCCGGTTTGCGGCGGTTGATCGATATTATCCGGGAGGATCAGGGTCTTACGAAATTGGTCGTCGCAGAGGAGGTCGCATCGCCCTGACGGTTTTGTTGAGTATCTGTCATTCTTTCGTTGAGTTGCGGTCAATAGATTAGCGTTGCACCAGCTTCCCATCGGGATCAAATATGCGCCACACCTGTTATGCATGGGATTGGCGCTGCCTTCCATGCGTGGTCAAACCATTTCACTCATGGAGATGTGTCATGCATTATTCTGCAGCGGCTGATCGTTACCAGTCAGATATGATCTATCGCCGTACCGGCCGGAGCGGCATCGATTTGCCAGCCATATCGCTTGGCCTTTGGCACAATTTCGGTGGCCGGGATGTCTATGAAAACGGTCGCGCGATTCTCCGTCGCGCCTTCGACCTGGGCGTAACCCACTTCGATCTGGCGAATAATTATGGGCCGCCTGCCGGGTCTGCCGAAGAAAATTTCGGTCGCATCATGGCCAGTGATTTTCGGCCCTATCGCGATGAGATGATTATTTCGTCGAAAGCCGGTTGGGATATGTGGCCGGGGCCTTATGGCGGAATTGGCGGCAGCCGTAAATATCTGATCGCCAGTCTCGATCAGTCGCTGAAGCGGATGGGGCTCGATTATGTCGACATCTTCTATTCGCACCGTGTCGATGCCACGACGCCTCTGGAAGAGACGATGGGAGCGCTTGCGCATCTGCATCGCCAGGGCAAGGCGCTTTATGTCGGTATTTCGAGCTATTCTCCGGAACTGACGCTGAAGGCGGCGGCGATCCTGAAGGAAGAGCGCGTGCCGCTTTTCATTCACCAGCCGAATTACAATATGTTCAATCGCTGGATTGAGAACGGGCTTCTCGATACGCTGGATGAACTGGGCACCGGCTGCATCGTCTTCTCGCCACTGGCTCAGGGTTTGCTGACATCACGTTATCTGAAGGGCATTCCGGAGGGAGCGCGGGCGAATCAGGGTGGCTCCCTGAAAGCCAGCGCTGAGAACGAAGAGCTATTGGGTCGCATCCGCGCATTGAGCGCCATTGCGGAGCGTCGCGGACAGACTTTGGCCCAGATGGCGATTGCCTGGACGCTGCGTGATCCGCGCGTCACCTCTTCGCTCATCGGGGCAAGTTCGGTCGCACAGCTTGAAAACTCTTTGGGAGCTCTGAAGGGACTGGAATTCAGCGCTGAGGAACTGGCTGAAATTGACCAATATGCGCATGATGGCGGAACCGACTGGTGGAAGAGCTCGACTTCGCTTTGAACTATTCAATCTGACTAACAAATTGATAAAGGGTCGTACGCTTTGCGTGCGGCCCTTTTGCTAGAGCGCATCCCGAAAAGTGTGAAATGGTTTTCGGATATGATGCGCTTTAAAACAAATATTCAGAGCGCCGACCTGATTCAATCAGATCGAAATGCGCTCTAGGAATAAGATGCGGCGAAAGCAATTCACGCGGGGAGATGAAATTGCTATAGGCGAGTGGGGTTCACGGCTGGCGCGTTATCGACTGCCAGGTCTGGCCTTCGGGGGAAGTATATTCGAGAAGATGTCGCTGCGGTCGATAAAGGGCAGTTTGAAATATCCGCTGATCCGTGCAGGGCTGGAGGCTATCGCCTTTTCCGGCGCGTCGGCGCTTTTCCCTTCTGCCGGTGGGCGCGGCGTCGTCTTCACGATGCATCACGTCAAACCGGAAGATGCGACCGATCAGTCGGACCCGAACGCCATTCTTTCAATTACGCCGCACACGCTTGAAATGGCGATAGAAGCGGCATTGGAAGCGGGCCTTTTGCCCGTGCAATTGCATGACTTGCCGAGGTTACTTTCCGAGCAAGCCGATACCCGGAAATATGTCGCTTTCACGCTTGATGACGGTTATCGGAACAATGCTGAATTCGCGGCGCCGGTGTTTGCCCGATACAGCATTCCCTACACGATTTTCATCACAACCGGCTTCGTGGAACGCAAGCGGTCCATGTGGTGGCGGACTATTGCGGCTCTGGTGACGGAGGCCAACAGTTTCCAGTTCGACTTTGGCGGCGGTATTTTGGAGGTCCGCTCTGAAAGCCCGAACCAGAAATCAGCGGCCTTTGCCCGGCTCGTTCAGTTCATGCAGTGTTTCGATGAAGACGAGGCAGTCGCCCGCATAGATGCAGCAGCACAGACGGTCGGGATCGACGCAATTTCCCTTGTTGATGAATCGGTGATGAACCCATCGGAGTTGCGCAGCCTTGCGCTTGATCCGCTTGTGCATCTTGGAGCGCACACCGTCACCCACGTTAATCTGCGCCGTGTCGACGACAAGCGGCTGGTAAAGGAAATCGCTGATTCGACCGAATCGGTGCAACGCTATGCCGGTTACAGGCCGCGATCCTTTGCCTATCCATATGGATGGAAGGCGGCAGTTGGCGAACGTGAGATCGGGGCGGTATCCGCAGCCGGTTTCGATGTGGGTGTGACTACCCAGCCCGGTGTGCTGCAGCAAACGGGCGCGATGCCAGCCGCAGCGATTCCGCGTATCTCACTCAACGGCTATTTTCAGAAGAAGCGCTATATAAAAGCGCTTGTTTCGGGCCTGCCGTTCAAGCTGCTCTAGCCATGATCCACATCTAGAAACAGTGCCCTGAAACACGAAAGGCCGCCTGTCGGCAGCCTTCGTAAAATCTGATTTGAAGAAAAACTGGAGCGGGCGAAGGGATTCGAACCCTCGACCCCAACCTTGGCAAGGTTGTGCTCTACCCCTGAGCTACACCCGCTCGCGCCAGTCATTCCGGAAACCGTTCGTTTCCGTCAGGCAGGCGCTATATGGACCAACGCTTCGGAGATTGCAACAGGGAAATTTGCTTCTTTGTGCAAGATATTTTCCGGCTCTCTCCAAAGCTGTGGATGAAGTCAGCGGCCAAGGCGCGTGACGCTGATCAGCGAGGCAAACAGCGCGAAGCCGGATGCAAAGAAAAGAATATAGGGCGTTCCTTCCACGCCCCATTGCGACAGCAGAAAGGCGACGAAAGCCGCACCCAGCGATTGGCCGAGAAGGCGGGCCGTGCCCAGCATGCCGCTTGCGGCCCCGCTGCGTGAGCGCGGTGTCGAGGTAATCATCATGCGATTGTTCGGTGCCTGAAAGAGGCCGAAACCAATTCCGCAAATTGCCATGCGCCAGCATATATCCGAGATTGACGGATGTTCCGGCAGCATGCCGACCAGAGCAAGGCCGATAGCGAATGTGATGAGGCCAAGCAGGCCCAGAATCGCCGGCGAGTGCTTGTCGGACAGCTTGCCCGAAAGCGGTGCGACGATGGCAAGCGCAATGGGCCAGGGCATCATCAGGAAACCGACTTCGATCGGCCTAAAGCCGAAGACGATCTGAAAGAGGAACGGCAGCGAAATGAACGCCATCATCTGCGCCAGAAACGACATGATCGAAGTGCAGATGGAAAGCGTGAAAACGGGAATGCGCAAGAGGTCGAGCGGCAGCAGCGGATCGGCCATGCGCAGCGATCGCCGTGTGAGGAGAACAGCTGCGGCTACACAGCCTACTGCCTGCAAAAGTACGACCGAAGAACCGATTTCGTTGCCTGCACTGTCGATGGTTGTGATCAGAAGGCCAAAGGTGAGTGCTGACAGAATGGCGCTGATCACATCGAACTTGCGCGCAGAGCGGTCATTCTCGGGCAGGCTTTTGAGGCCCATCACGACGGCAGCAACGCCGAGTGGGATATTGATGACGAAGAGCCAGGGCCAACTGAGGGACGACAGCATGACGCCCGCAAGCGTCGGCCCGATGGTCGACGAAACGGCGACGAAGAGTGCATTGAGGCCGATGGCCGTGCCGAATTTTGCTTGCGGCACCGTATAGCGCAGAAGGGCGGTGTTGACGCTCATCAGGCCCGCTGCACCCAGCCCCTGTATGATGCGGGCGAAAGTGAGCGCTTCCAGTGAGCGCGAGAAAACGCAGGCGACGGAAGCGACGGTGAATAATGCCACGCCGCCGAGATAGACGCGCCGGTAGCCATAGATTTCGCCAAGTGCCGCTAATGGAAGCAGGGTGACCACAATTGCAAGCTGATAGCCGTTGACGATCCAGATCGAGGCTGCAGGACCAGCCGAAAAATCGGCGGCAATGGTCGGGAGGGCGACATTTGCGATGGTGCCATCGATCACGGCCAGTGTAAGGCCGACCATCAGGGTTGCCCATGCCCAATAAATTCTCGGCTTGGGCAAACCGTCCGGAGCGACGGACGTGCCTTGATGAATCGCGGTTTCGTGCTTCATTTTATACCGTACTCGGAACCCGTGCGGTCCTGACGATTCCATGATAGCTGGAACCACTCCAGGTGCCGCAAATGGAGCGCATCCCGAAAAGTATGAAACGGTTCTCGGATACGATGCGCGTCAAAAAAACAGTTGGAGCGCCGATCTGATTCAGCCAGATCGAAACGCGCTCTAAACGACAATATTGCTGCAACCTTAACCGTATTGGGAAGGTCAGCAAGCTATCTAGCCGAAAATTGCCGGACGAAAACTGTTTTCAGGCCAAAAACTGGTCGGGTAACGCTATTGTGTGCCACTTTCCGCCTGAACCGGTAGTTTCATGACATGCGCATATTTGCGCGGATTGAAGCTCATATAGAGCGGACAGATGCTTGCGACCAGAATGAGATGCATGATCCAGCCCGACGCGAACGAACCGGTCAAGCTATGTAGAAAAGCGGTCGCGACCGGGCCGAGAGCTGCGATCAGAAAGCCACCGCCCTGCATCATGGCCGCGAGAGCGCCGGCTTCTTCCGGTCTGGGCAGGTGGTCGAGCGATGTAATCATCGCAAGGGCGAAGCTGCCGCCGAGACCCGCGCCGCAGATCGCGGACCAGAAGAAGGGCGAAAGCTGCGGCACAAAGGCAAGGCCTGCGAAGCCAATAGCCTGCATGGCCAATGTCAGCAGCAGCCATGGGCGGCGGTCGGTGCTGTGGCGGGCAACGAGCGGCAGTCCGAAGGCTGCAAGAGCTTGGGCAACTGCCATCGCCGCGACGAGATTACCGGTGGCGGAGGCCGGAAGACCCAACGACTGGTAATAGGGAGCAAGCCAGGCGACCATAGACGAATAGCCCGCATTGACGAGACCGAAAGCAGCCATCAGCACCCAGGTACGAGGTCGTCGCAGCAGGTGCCCGGTTATTCCGGATTTTTTGCCCGGCGATGACGTTTCACGGAGGATGGGTATAGCCGTCAGCAAGGCGAGAACAGCGGGGATTGCAAGGACGGCAAGGGCGAAGCGCCAGTTATGCTGGCTGCCCGCAAGCCATGGCGTCAGCCGCGCGCCGAGAGCGCCGCCGCCCATGATCATGGCAGAATAGAGCCCGGTCACAGTGGCGATGCTTGACGGGAAATTGGCCTTGATAAGGCCCGGCATCAAGGCCTGAATCATTGCAACACCTGCGCCGCACAGTACGGCGGTCAGAACCAGCGAAACGCCGTCCGGCACAAAGCCGCGCAGGAGGGAGCCTGCTGCAAGAATGGCAAGTGCTGCGAACATGCTGCGCCGGGTGCCGAACCGCGACTGGATGCGCGGAGCCGCGAAAGCGCCAAGCCCCATCAGCATCATTGGCAGGAAGGTGAGCAGGGAAAGCGCACCAAAGCCCATTCCGGTATCGGCTGCGATATTCGAAAGTACCGGTCCCGGCGCGGTCAGGAACGGACGCAGGTTGAGGCCGATCAGGACGACGAGCGCGATGAGGGCAACGTTTGCAGCTTGCTTGCTACCGGTTGCCGGATGGGTGGTGGTCTGCATATTTCAGGCGCCTGCCTTGTTCTTGATGCTCCAGACCTCGTAGAGTTCAGGATCTTTTTCCGGCGGGGAATGCTCGAAGCTGATTCCGGTCTGCGCGTTGAGAGGCTTGGCGAGTTCAGCTGCGATTTTCGCGGTCGAAAGGCCGAATGGTTCGGCCTGTTCATTGGAATAGGCGAAGCGGATTTTTTCAACACCTGCCATGCGCATTGCGGCAAAACACATGGGGCAGGGTTGGCCGCTGGCATAGACTTCACAGCCATCGAGACGCGGCGATTGCAGCGTCTTGCCCGCTGCGCGCAGCGCCAGCAATTCGGCATGGGCAGTGGGATCGCAATCGGCCTGCATGCGATTGACGCCTGTAGCGATGACCTTGCCACCCTTGACGACCACGGCACCGAACGGGCGTCCGCCTTGCTCGACATTGTCGAAGGCGAGCTTGATAGCCTGATCGAGAAATGTGCTGTCGCGGCTCATTTCGCACCCGCCTTTTCCAGCAGGGCCACCATCGGCGCATAGCCACGGCTGCGGGCATGCTGAAGCGGCGTGACGCCGTCATTATCTGCCAGATTGACGTCGGCCCCGGCATCGATGAGAAGCTTTACGATATCGACATGGCGCTGGCCGCCATCACCGAGCATGATGGCTTCGAGAAGCGCCGTCCAGCCAAGATTGTTGACGTGATCGACTTTGACGCCAGCCTCGATCAGCGTGCGCACTGTTTCGACATGTCCGCGTTCGGAGGCGGGAATGAGTGCCGTTCCGCCATAGCGATTGGTGCTCTTCAGGTCAGCACCGTGCGCAAGCGTCATCTTGAGGATTTCGAGGTGTCCGCGTGCGCCCGCATAAAGATAGGGGCTGTCCTTGTTGGCATCCTTGGCATTGACGTCGGCGCCTGCATCAATGAGTGCACGGGCGACATCGACGTGGTTGGCATGGGTTGCGGCAAGAAGTGCCGTCTCGCCATTCTTGCCCCGCGCTTCGAGGTCTGTTCCTGCCTTGATGGCTGCGGTGACCGCAGCCAGATCGCCAGCCGCTGCGGCCTGAAGAAGAGACGTTTCGGCCTGGGCATGGGCTGCGGCGTTGTGGCCCTGCAATGTCGGTTCGGTCATAACTATCGTTCCTGCAATCAATGCCAAGGCACTCAAGCTGAATATTGTTTGACGCATCGGCTGGTTCTCCTGCTTGTTGTGTTCATACAAGCAGGGTGGCATATTCGGAAATTAAATGTTGAACTGACAACCAGTGGATTTATGAATACTTCTTTCAATCTCGATCTGTTGCGGGCCTTCATAGCTGTCGTCGACAGCCGCAGTTTTACGGCTGCGGCCTTGCAGTTGCACTCGACCCAATCGACTATAAGTCAGAAGATCATACGGCTGGAGGAAGCTGCCGGACAGGCGCTTCTGGAACGTGCCCGGCATGATGTGCGCCCGACGGATGCAGGCGAAAAGCTGCTGGGCTATGCGCGCCGTATCCTGCACCTGCATGACGAGGCCGCGGCCGCGATGACTGGTACGGCGCTTGCTGCCGTGTTTCGTCTCGGCCTGCCGGAAGATTTCGCCTCACGGCTGGTTACGCCTGCGCTGGCGCGCTTCATGCGCACACATCCGAACACGAAACTCGAGGTGACCAGCGGCCTCAGCCGAGACCTGCAGAAAGGTTTCGAGACCGGTGAGTTCGACCTTGTCATGGTGAAACAGAAGCGCGGCGAAACGATGGGGACCATGCACTGGCCAGAACCGCTGTCCTGGCTCGATAGCGCCGATTTTCCCGTTTCCCATGTCGATCCGCTGCCGCTTGTCGTGTTCCCGCCAAACGGGCTTTATCGCAGCGACATGATGGAGGCTCTCGATCGTGTAGGCAGGCGCTGGCACGTGGTTTTCACCAGTTCCAGTCTGGCGAGTATTCAAAGTGCGGTCGCTGAGGGGCTGGGTGTCAGCCTGCTGCCGACGCGTGTAGCACTTCCCGGTCATCAGGTGGTGCCTGTCGCTGCAGGATTGCCGTCCGTCGAGCCGATGGAAATTGTCATCCGGCATATGGACAATGGCCCCGACCAAATCCGTCAGCTTGCCGAGATGCTAGCGGAAACCGTCGGCGGGTGAGGGCTCTTCCGAAAGAACACCGATAAACGCCCCAGATGCATATTCTCGACACGACGCTTTGTATCGTTTTGAGCGCTGTTCACGCAATTTCCGGTCTTTCATTCTCTTTTTAATTTCTGAAAAGCACGTTCGTTTTCAGATTGACTGATTTTGTATCCAGGATATTGTGTCCAGAAAAGTTGGGAGGCTTTTCTATTGGCGGCTTTTGAATGGCGCAGTCAGACCCGTTTGCTGGACGAAGTGGCAGAGGCACTTCGCGAGCGAATCTATGCTGGTGACTATGCGCCAGGCGCGATACTTCGGCAGGAACATATAGCAGCAGAGTTTGGCATCAGCCGCACGCCCCTGCGTGAAGCCTTGCGCGTTCTGGAGCGTGACGGGCTGGTCATTCACCTGCCGGGCAGGGGGGTGCGTGTCGCATCCGCCGATCTCACGCGCCTGATCGATGCCTATGCAGTGCGCGAAGTGCTAGACGGTGTGGCCGCGCGGTTTGCCGCCGAGCGGGCGAGCGATGCGGATATCGCCAGATTGCGTGCCCATGTTGCAGGTCAGGGCACGGTCGTCGATCCGTGGGATGCCAAAGCCTATACCCAGTCTAATGTCGATTTTCATATGGCGGTGATGAACACGGCGGGCAACGCCTCGCTGATTGCCTTCGTGCCGCTGTTGCGCATGACATCGCAGGTTTTCGCGCCTTCCTTTTCGCTATCGGTAGATCGTGCACGCGATGCAATCCGCGAACATGGCGCGATTGTTGAGGCCATTGCCGCGCGCGATGGCGAGCAGGCTGAGCGGCTGGCGCGGGCGCATATCCGCGCCACCACTGCAAGATTGGAGGCGGAACAGCCTCTTCGGGAGAATGAAGATGAAGCATGAGAACCAGACGGGAGGAGCGGGCTTGCTCCGTTACGGCAATTTTATCGCGGGTCAGTGGCAGGATGCGGCTGGCGGCGAGCATATCACCGTCAAGAATCCGTCCGATGGCAGCGATCTGGCGCTGATTGCGCGCGGCACCAAGGCCGATATCGATCAGGCTGTAGCAGCAGCCCGCAAGGCGCTTTCCGGCGACTGGGGCAAGCTGACCGCGACCGAGCGCGGTCGCGTGCTGCACCGCATTTCGGAAGAAGTGTTGAAGAACATCGACCTTCTAACCGATCTGGAATCGAAAGATGTCGGCAAGCCGGTCACACAGGCCCGCGCGGATGTGGTGGCGCTGGCGCGCTATCTCGAATTCTATGGCGCTTCCGCCGACAAGGTCCATGGCGATACGCTGCCCTATCAGAACGGCTTTACGGTCCTGTCGATCTATGAACCGCATGGTGTCACGGGCCATATCATTCCGTGGAACTATCCGATGCAGATTCTGGGCCGGAGCCTTGGCGCAGCGCTTGCCATGGGCAATGCAGCCGTGGTCAAACCTGCTGAGGAAGCCTGCCTGACCATTTTGGAATTTGCAAAAATTGCCGAAAAGGCCGGTCTGCCGAAGGGTGCGCTCAATGTCGTGACCGGGCTTGGTGCAGAAGCGGGAGCGGCGCTCTCCGAACATCCAGACGTCAATCACATCTCGTTTACGGGTTCGGTGCGCACGGGCGAGGCTGTGCAGGCCGCAGCAGCCAAGAACACCGTTCCGGTGACGCTGGAGCTTGGCGGAAAATCGCCGCAGATCGTTTTCGCCGATGCCGATCTCGACCGCGCTTTGCCGTTTCTGGTCAATGCGGGAATTCAGAATGCCGGTCAGACCTGTTCGGCGGCATCACGTATTCTGGTCGAGCGCAGCATTTATGAAGATGTTGTGGCGCGTATGAGTGAGCGCTATCGCGCATTGAAGGTTGGTCCGGCCAGTGCCGATCTGTCTGTTGGCCCAGTGGTGTCGCAGCGCCAGAAGGCGATTGTTGACGGCTATCTGGATCTTGCGAAAGAGAGCGGTCTGGCAATTGCTGCGCAAGGCGTTTTGGCGGAAGAAGCGCCGGAAGGCGGGGCCTATGTCCTGCCGACCCTGATCCGCGACGTGCCTGCCAATCATCGTCTGGCGCAGGAAGAAATCTTCGGCCCGGTGCAGGTCATTCTTCCTTTCGATACCGAAGAAGAAGCCATCGCGATTGCCAATGGCACGTCCTATGGCCTCGTCTGCGGCATCTGGACCAATGATGGGGGGCGTCAGTTCCGCTTGGCGCATGCCATTCATTCCGGTCAAGTCTTCATCAACAATTACGGTGCCGGTGGCGGCATCGAGCTGCCGTTCGGTGGCGTGAAGAAATCCGGCCATGGTCGCGAGAAGGGTTTTGAGGCGCTCTACGGGTTTGCCTCGCTGAAGACCATCTCGGTCTGGCACGGTTAGAAATAGCATTTGGGAGAATAGCAGTGTCGCTTGAAGGTAAGGTCGCGCTCATCACGGGAGCAGGTTCGGGGTTTGGCGAAGGCATGGCGAAGCGATTTGCTGACGGCGGCGCGAAGGTCGTCATCGTAGACCGCGACAAGGCAGGCGCTGAGCGCGTCGCAGGCGAAATCGGCGATGCGGCGCTGGCTGTGGCTGCCGATATTTCCAACGAAGCCGATGTCGATGCAGCGGTGGAAGCTGCTCTGTCGAAATTCGGCAAGGTCGATATTCTGATCAACAATGCCGGGATCGGCCACAAGCCGCAAAATGCCGAACTGGTTGAGCCGGACGAGTTCGACCGCATTCTCGGCGTCAATGTACGCGGTGTTTATCTCATGACGCGCAAGCTAATTCCGCATTTCAAGGGTAATGGCGAAGGCGTTATTTTGAACGTCGCTTCGACCGGTGCTGGTCGCCCGCGTCCGAATCTCGCCTGGTACAATGCTACCAAGGGCTGGGTCGTTTCCGTGACCAAAGCGCTGGCTATCGAGCTGGCGCCTGCGAAAATCCGCGTCGTGGCGCTGAACCCTGTTGCAGGTGAAACGCCGCTTCTCACCACATTCATGGGCGAGGACACCGAGGAAATCCGCAAGAAGTTCCGCGATTCCATCCCGATGGGCCGCCTGTTGAAACCCGACGATCTGGCTGAAGCTGCGGCTTTCCTTTGCTCGCCTGCTGCCTCTATGATTACCGGGGTTGCGCTCGACGTGGATGGCGGGCGCTCGATTTAAAAAAGAGGCAAGGGGAGCCAAAGAGGAACAATGGGTAAACTGCTGAAAGCCGGGCTGATAACAGCCGCGATGCTGGCATCGATCAACGGTGCATTCGCAAAAGATACGCTGGTGGTCGGCGAAGTGCTGGAGCCGCCGGGTCTGGACCCGACTGCCAATGCCGCCGCCGGTATCCGGCAGGTTACCTATGCCAACCTTTATGAAGGTCTGGTGCGCATTGTTGAGGACGGCACGGTGAAGCCGCTTCTGGCCGAAAGCTGGACCGTTTCCGACGACAAGAAGACCTATACGTTCAAGCTGCGTGAAGGCGTGAAGTTTCATGACGGCACGCCGTTTGACTGCTCGGTCGTGAAGTTCTCCTATGAACGCGCCGTCGCTCCGGATTCCACCAATGCGCAAAAGGGGCTGTTTGAACCGATTGCGAGCACAGAGTGTCCTGATCCCGCAACCGCCGTTGTCACGCTGAAGCGCCCAACCTCGAACTTTCTGTTCAATATGGGCTGGGGCGATGCGGTCATGGTCGCGCCGAATTCGGCTGGAGACAACAAGACCAAGCCGGTTGGCACGGGGCCGTTCAAGTTCAAGCGCTGGGTGCAGGGCGATCGCGTTGAGCTGGAGCGTAACGCGGATTACTGGGGCGAGCCTGCAAAGCTCTCCGCTGTTACGTTCCGCTTCGTCAGCGATCCGTCGGCTGCTGCCGCTGCGATCCTTGCCGGTGACATCGACGTGTTCCCGATGTTCCAGGCGCCGGAGCTGATCAGCCGCTTCAAGAGCGACGACAAGCTTCAGGTCGAAGTGGGCGATACGGCAGGCAAGGTTCTGCTGTCGCTCAACAATGCCAAGGCGCCTTTCGATAATCTGAAGGTGCGTCAGGCGCTGGCCCATGCCATCGACAGCAAAGCGCTGATCGAAGGCGTTTATTCCGGTTTCGGTACGCCAATCGGCTCGCATTATGCGCCGGTTGATCCGGGCTATATCGATCTGTCGGAAACCTATCCGTATGATCCGGCCAAGGCCAAGCAGCTTCTGGAAGAAGCTGGCGTTCCGGCGGGCACGTCGATCACCATCACGCTTCCGCCACCGGCCTATGCGCGCCGCGGCGGCGAGATCATTGCAGCCATGCTGGCCGAGGTCGGCATTCAGGCCAATCTCGTACCGATCGAGTTTGCGCAGTGGCTGGACCAGGTGTTCAAGCGGTCGGATTTCGATGCGACGATCATCGCTCATACCGAAGCGCGCGATCTCGATATCTATGCCCGCGACAAATACTACTTCAACTACAACAACCCGGAATATAAGGCGCTCTACAAGGCCTATGCCGAGGCCGGAAGCGACGAGGAACAGCTCGAACTCGTAAAGAAGCTGCAGGAAAAACTTGCTGCTGACGAGCCGAACATCTTCCTCTATGCGCTGCCGAAAATCGGTGTGTGGAACAAGAACGTCAAGGGTCTGTGGAAGAACATGCCGATCCCGGCTGATGATCTGACGCAAGCCTATTGGGCTGAATAAAAAGAACTCCGCCCCGGCGCGCAGGCAAAGGGGCGGGAAACAACACGAATGGCCGTGCACCCCATAAAGATAAGGGGAGGGCGTGCGGCGAGTTGGAATGTGGAAAGCGGATATCCGTCTTTTCAAGGAGGTCGCTTTGCTGGCTTACATATCCGGGCGATTGGTCTCGCTCTTGCTGACGACGCTTGCGGCTTCCGTCATCGTCTTTCTGCTGATGCAGGTGCTGCCGGGTGATCCCGCAGCAGTTATCCTCGGCATCAATGCGCAGCCTGAAACGCTGGCAGCACTTCACAAGCAGCTCGGCCTCGATCAGCCGCTCTGGTGGCGCTATCTTTCGTGGATTGGCGGCTTTCTGAAAGGCGATTTCGGCACGAGCTACACATACTCCGTGCCGATCAGCGAATTGCTCGGACCACGCATCATGGTCACGCTGCCGCTGGCGCTTCTGTCCATGGTGCTGTCGGTCGCGGTCGCCATTCCGGTCGGTGTCTACGCCGCTTCCAAGCGCGGCAAGACAGGCGATGTGCTCTCCATGGGTGTGGCACAGGTCGGTGTCGCCATCCCGAATTTCTGGCTCGGTCTGCTTTTGATCCTGCTCTTCGCCTTGCAGCTCGGCTGGTTCCCGGCTTCGGGTTTCGCGGGCTGGGAAGGTGGTTTCTGGAATGGCATCCGTTCGCTGTTCCTGCCAGCACTGGCGCTTGCGCTGCCGCTTGCCGCCATTCTGGCCCGTGTAACCCGATCCGCCGTCATCGAAACGCTGGGTGAGGACTTCGTACGGACCGCGCGCGCCAAGGGCCTGACACGCAAAGCCGCGCTCTGGCGTCATGCGGTGCCTAATGCACTGATCCCGGTTGTCACCATCATCGGCCTGCAATTCTCCTTTCTGCTGGCGGGAACCATCATCATCGAAAATGTCTTCAATCTGCCCGGCGTTGGAAGGCTGGTGTTTCAGGCCATCGCGCAACGCGATCTCGTCACTGTGCAGTCACTGGTGACGCTGCTTGCCGCTTCCGTGATTGCCGTCAATTTCATTGTCGATCTTGTGTATGGCTTCATCGATCCGCGCCTTTCGACGGGAGGCAGCCGATGAGCGAAACGCAGGTTCTCCCGAAACCAGGCGTGTTCAGAACGATGTTGAGCAGCCGCAGCCTGACGGTCGGCTCTCTCATCACGATCATTCTGGTTGCGATGGCCGTCATCTCCTATGTCTGGACGCCTTATTCGCCAACCGCCATGAACTTCCGTGACAAGCTGCAGGGGCCGAGTTTCAGCCATCTGTTCGGTACGGATAATTTCGGGCGGGACGTGTTTTCCATGATTATGGTCGGCGCGCGCAACTCCATCGCGGTGTCAATTATCGCTGTACTGGTTGGTGCCGGGATCGGCATTCCGCTTGGCGCTTTCGCGGCTGCGCGCGGCGGCATGGTGGACGGCTTTGTTATGCGCATGACCGATCTGGCTTTCGCCTTTCCTGCACTTTTGACGGCGGTAATCATCACGGCGGTTTTCGGCCCCGGCGCGGTGAATGCGATGATCGCCATCGGCATCTTCAATATCCCGGTCTTTGCGCGTGTGACGCGTGGCGCATCGCTGGGCTTGTGGAAGCGGGAGTATGTGCAGGCAGCCCGTTGTGCTGGGCGTGGCGATGTGTCGATCACGCTTCTGCATGTGCTGCCCAACATCAACCATGTGCTGATCGTGCAGGCGACGATCCAGTTCGCGCTCGCCATCGTTGCCGAGGCGGGCCTTTCCTATGTCGGGCTTGGCACCCAGCCGCCGATGCCGAGCTGGGGCAAGATGCTCAACGATGCACAGACCTTCATCTATGACGCGCCATGGCTCGCCATTTTCCCTGGCCTCGCCATTACGCTGGCCGTGCTCGGCCTCAATATGTTGGGCGACGGATTGCGCGATGTGCTTGATCCGCGCGTCAGGAGGCAGAGATGACGACACCCCTGCTCGAAATGGACAATATGTCCGTTGAATTGCCTATCGGTCTCAAGGTTGCGGATATCGTGTCCGATATTACGCTGACGCTCAATCGCGGTGAACGCCTCGGAGTGGTGGGTGAGTCCGGCAGTGGCAAGTCGATTACCGCCCTTGCCGCCATGGGGTTGCTGCCTGACCGGATGCGCGTGCGCGGTACGCTGCGTTTCGACGGTGAAGATCTGGCAAGCAAGCCGGAAGCCGAACTGTGCAGGATGCGCGGACGGCGCATGGCGATGATCTTCCAGGAACCGATGACCGCGCTCAATCCGGTCAAGACTATCGGTGCGCAGATTGCCGAAGGTCGTCGTCTGCATTTGGGCGAAAGCCGTGTCGATGCCGAACGCAAGGCACGTGAGTTGCTGGATCGCGTGGGGCTGCCTACACCGCGTTTCAATCTCGATCTCTACCCGCACCAGCTTTCCGGCGGGCAACGCCAGCGCGTGATGATCGCCATGGCGATTGCCTGCGAACCTGATTTGTTGATCGCCGATGAGCCGACAACCGCGCTCGATGTCACCGTTCAGGCGCAGATTCTCGATCTCATGGATGAGTTGATCGACGAAACCGGCACAGCTCTGATGCTCATCACCCATGACCTCGGCGTGGTGTCAGAAATGACTGATCGCATCGCGGTCATGTATGCTGGTCGCATCGTCGAGACCGGACGCACGGAAGCGGTGTTTAATCGTATGGCGCATCCTTATGCCCGCGGGCTGTTCCAGGCTTCGCCGCACGGTGCAGCGCTGGTGCGCAGCCACGGCACGGGACGCCAGCGCCTTGCTGCCATTCCTGGTGTCGTGCCCGATCCGCTGGCGCGCCCGCCTTATTGCACCTTTGCCGACCGCTGCGCCTTCGTGCAGGACGATTGCCGAAGGGCGATACCGGGGCTGGATTTCATCGCCGACAATGACGGCGTTGCGCATCGCGCCGCCTGTATTCACCCGCGAGACGGTGAGGTGGTGTTATGAGCAAGATGATTTTGCAGGTGCGTGATGTCGTGCGCGAATATCAGCTTCCGCGTGCATCCTTTTTTTCCAAGCCGAGTGCTTTGCGCGTTCTGCATGGTGTGAATGTCGAGATCGAAGCAGGTCAAAGTCTTGGCATTGTCGGCGAGAGCGGTTCAGGCAAATCCACGCTGGCGCGCGCCGTCATGGGGCTGGAACGTCCACAATCGGGACAGATTCTCATCAACGGACAGGATATCTATGCGCTGGATCGTTCGGGTCTGCGCGAGGCACGCAAGGGTTTTCAGGCGATCTTTCAGGACCCTTACGGTTCGCTCGATCCGCGCCATACGGTCAAGCGCATCATTTCCGAGCCGATTGTGTCGCTGGAAAGCGATAACAGTTCCAAAGACCGCGACGACCGCGTGGCGCAAGTGCTGGAAGCGGTTGGCTTGCCCAAAGCCTCTGCGGAAAAATATCCGCATGAGTTTTCCGGTGGCCAGCGCCAGCGCATTGCCATTGCGCGCGCGCTAATCACCAAACCGGCGCTGATCGTCGCCGACGAGCCGGTCTCGGCGCTGGACGTTTCCATTCAGGCGCAGGTGTTGAACCTGATGATGGATTTGCAGGAGAAGTTCGGTCTCTCCTATCTCTTCATCAGCCACGACCTCGGCGTTGTGCGCGCCATCACCGACCGCGTTGCGGTGATCTATCGCGGCAATATTGTCGAGCAGGGGCCGACGAATGAGGTCTTCGACAATCCACAGCATGAGTATACGCGCGCGCTGGTCGACGCCGTACCAAAGCCTTTCTCCGGTCGCCGCAAGCGCGCGCGACGTCCAAGTTCCACACTGAAATTGCCTGAGTGATTTGAGGAAATATCCAATGTCGAATCTAGCCGATTTGTCAGCCGTCGAACTCGTGTCCGCCTATCAGGCGAAGTCGCTTTCGCCGGTCGAGGTCACGGAAGCTGTCATCACGCGCATCGAAGCCTATGAGCCGAAGCTGAATGCGCTTTGGGCTTATGATCCAGATGCGGCACGGGCGGCAGCCGAGGCTTCGGAAGCACGCTGGGCGAAGGGTGAGCCCGCCGGTCCCATCGATGGTGTGCCGCTGACGATCAAGGAGAATATCGCGACCGAAGGGACAGCTGTTCCGCTTGGCTGCGCGGCGCTGCCGCTGAAGCCTGCCGCCGCTGATGCACCGCCAGCGGCGCGCACCCGCGAGGCTGGCGGCGTGCTGCTCGCCAAGACGACCATGCCCGATCTCGGCATGTTGTCGTCGGGCCTGTCGAGCTTTCATAAGCTTGCGCGCAACCCGTGGGACCTCAACACCAATCCGGGCGGTTCAAGTGCCGGTGCTGGCAGCGCCGGTGCGGCCGGTTATGGCCCGTTGCACATTGGCACCGACATTGGCGGCTCCATTCGCCTGCCTGCCGGCTGGTGCGGTCTTGTCGGCCTAAAACCGTCCTTCGGGCGCATTCCGATTGATCCGCCATTCCTTGGTCGCGTTGCCGGGCCGATGACCCGCACGGTTGCCGATAGCGCGCTTTATATGTCGGTTCTGTCGAGACCGGATCGCCGCGACGGCATGAGCCTGCCCCCGCAGGATATCGACTGGATGAACCTCGATATCGACGTCAAGGGCCTGAAGATCGGTCTATGGCTTGATGCCGGTTTCGGCGAGCCGACGGGGGATGAAACCCGCGCTGCCGTAGAAGCCGCAGCCAAGCTTTTTGCTGATGCAGGCGCGATTATCGAGCCGGTGGCGCCGTTCGTGAACCGTACCATGATCGACGGTCTGGATCGCTTCTGGCGTGCGCGTTCATGGTCGGACATCAAGAAGATGACGCCGGAAAACCGTGCGAAGATTCTGCCTTACATCTATCAATGGACCGAGACGGCGGAAGGACTTTCCGGCGAGGAAGTTTATCTCGGCTTCGCGCAGATGGACGCGATGCGCAATGCGGCGCTCGCCGCATCGAAGGATTTCGACTTCATCATTTCGCCGACTGCTCCAATGCCGACCTATCCGGCGGAATGGGCGTCTCCGATCAATGATCCGCAGCGTCCGTTCGAGCATATTGCTTTCACCGTGGCGATGAACATGTCGGAACAGCCTGCGATCTCGATCAATTGCGGTTATACGTCGACGGGCCTGCCGATCGGCTTGCAGATTTTCGGCCAGCGTTTCGATGATCTGGGTGTGTTGCGCCTCGCCAAAGCTTATGAAGATATGCGGCCAGCGCAGAAGCCATGGCCGGTTCTCGCCTGATCGCCAAACGCATCCCTCATCCTGAGGAGGCGCGAAGCGCCGTCTCGAAGGGCGAGGGGTGCGAGCGGTAAGGTTAGAGTTTTGTCCCACCTTCTCCTCACCCTTCGAGACGGTGACCTTCGACAAGCTCAGGGTCACCTCCTCAGGATGGGGGAGATGGGGCGGGCGCTCGGGATGTGGGAGCTGTTATTTCTTCGGGCGAAGCGGCGTACGTTCCTTGTAACGGTCCATGGCGGTGAGCTTCTGGATCAGCGGATCGGCATCGCGCCATCCATAAATCTCGGTGCGAAGATATTCGAGTTCGGCTTCGAGCTCCTCTTCGCCGATTTCCGTCCACCATGATTTCGGGCGTCCGTCAGTGCCATCCGACCAGCGATAGCCGCGTGCCTTCAGGTGATCCTTCATTTCGAACGGGCTGTTTTCAGCATAGATGCGCATCCGCGCGCGCTGACTTGCCTTCAGCAATTCGGCAAAGGGCGTGGTTTCGGCCGACTGCTCCTTCAGCACCGCGAGCAGGGCCTGACAGTCATCTTCGGCCCGGTGTCCGTTGTGGAAATAGCCGCTCTGGCCGATCAGGTAGCCAAGCTTGGTGCCTTCAAAACCACGTGCGGTCCAGTCGATCTCCTTGACTGAACAGGCCCAAGGCTTGTTGGCGAAAGCGATTGAGAAACGCTCGAGAAACGGGCGGTCGAAACCTGCATTGTGCGCAATGATAATATCGGCTTCGGCGATGAGTGCGTCCAGCTTTTCCCGCGGGATCGTCTGGCCTTTCACCATCTCGTCGGTAATGCCGGTGATGCGGGTAATGTCGGCGGGGATCGGCTTGGAGGGTTGTTGTAGCGCGCCGAATGTGGCGCAGACATCGCCGATGGAACCGTCGTCCGCATAGCGGAAGGCAACCGCACCGATCTCGATGATTTCTTCCTGCGCGGGATTGAGGCCGGTTGTTTCCGTGTCGACGACGACGCCCAGTCGCGGAAAGGCGATCCGGTCGGCATCCGGTATTGTCGGTGGTGGATCGAGCCGCTGCAAGATGCGGTAACGCCCGCTGTCCTTCAGTCGCTTCACCATCTCCGCTTCATCGATGCCGGTCGTCTTGCCGGGTTTGGTGCGGGCAGAGCGCAGTTCTGCCCGTTCCTCTCCTTCCGCTGGGGAAAGAGCAAAAAGGTCGAACTGATGGCGCATGGAGCTTCTCCGCATGGGGGAACGGGTTTGACAAAGAATGCCATTTTGCGGTGCTGTAACCAAGGCCGCATTCGTATAAGTAACAGGTAATGATCCTGTCGAGTGGTAGCAAGGCAGGGCGCTTGCGCCGGGAAAGGGCATGAGGAGGGGATTTCGTGGCGGATTATGATTATTGCGTCATCGGCGGCGGCATTGTCGGACTGGCGACAGCAAAAGCCATGCAGGAAGCGGAGCCGGGCGCCAGGATCATCCTGCTGGAGAAGGAAAGCGATTTCGCGCGCCATCAGACCGGACACAATAGCGGCGTCATCCATGCCGGTATCTATTACCAACCGGGTTCATTGAAGGCGCAATTGTGCCGGGCAGGTGCCGAGGCCACGAAAGCCTTTTGCAGGCAATATTCCATTGCTTTTGAAACATGCGGCAAGCTTCTGGTGGCAACCTCTCCGCAGGAAGTCGAACGCATGGAGGCGCTCGCCAGTCGCGCAATCCAGAATGACATCACCTTCCAGCATGTGGATCGGCAGGCGCTACGCGAGGTTGAGCCAGCGGTCGCTGGGATGGGGGCGCTCCTCGTTCCGGCGACAGGCATTGTCGATTATGCGAAAGTATCGCGGGCGATGGCTGCGGAAATCATCGAGCGCGGCGGTGTTGTGCGGCTTAATGCGCCCGTCACGGCAATCCGGGAGGATGGCAAAGGCGTAACGGTAGCGGTGAATGGCGAGACCGTACACGCTTCCAAGCTTGTTGCCTGTGCTGGCCTGCAGTCAGACCGCATTGCGCGGCTTGCCGGACTGGATATAAGCCATCGCATCGTGCCGTTTCGCGGTGAATACTATACCCTGCCGCAATCGAAGGCGAACATCGTCAAGCACCTGATTTATCCGATCCCCGATCCCGACCTGCCATTTCTCGGCATCCACCTGACGCGAACGATTGACGGCGGTGTCACGGTCGGTCCGAATGCCGTTCTGGGTTTTTCGCGCGAAGGCTACGACAAAGGCAGTTTCCGTGCAGCTGATGTCGCGGATATGTCGACATTTCCTGGCTTTTGGAAGATGGCGATGAAGAACTGGCGTTCGGCATTATCCGAGTTCAGCAATTCTGCATCTCGCGCGCGCTATCTGAAGGAGTGCCGCAAATATTGTCCGACGCTGGAGCTTGCCGATCTTGGTGCGCCCGGAGCCGGAATACGGGCGCAAGCCGTTCTTGATGACGGCACATTGGTGCATGATTTTCTCTTCAAGGAAACGGAGAGAATGCTGCATGTTTGTAACGCACCGTCACCGGCGGCGACATCTTCGATTCCGATCGGCCGTATGATCGCCGAAAAGCTTCTGGGGATAAATTTAAAGGTCAAATCTGCGTGAAAAAGGATTTTCGTCGAATGATGTTGTTTTCAATTTATTTTTAGCAATCGCTTATTCTCTGTATTGCTACTTTAGGATTTAGTGCTCATCAATATTGCAAGCTGACAACTTGACTTTGATCCTGGTTTGTAATTGCACATCAGGTTCAATTTGAAATAGCGTTTTTGCATTCTCATTTTCAACCGATTTAGGGCCTGTTCGTGAAGTTTGTGCCGCCGCTGGTAGTATTGCTGTTTGCTGCGACGATGTTGGGCATCTGGATGCTCGACACGAAGCGCAGGCATCTTTTGCTTTTCGGCCTGAGCTTTGCCAGCTTTGCTTTCGGGCTTCTGGTTCCCATATCGCTGATCTCAAACAGCCTCACCCTAACCTCGCCGATTGCCACCGCGTTCCATTTTATGGGTGGCTGGCTGCTCTGCGAAGGCGTGATGATACGCATGGGCGGGCGCTATTCCCGCTTGGCGTCTGGCCTCATCGGGCTTGGCCTTCTCGGTGCCATGATTTGTTTCATTGCGAATGATACGAGCTATTCGCGGATTGCGCCTGCGGTCCAGCTGACCCTGGGCAGCCTGGTAGCTGTTCTTTGCATTCAGGCACGTGATCTCGCACGCCGAAGCTGGATCGAGCGCGTGCTGTTCGGCGCCTTGGTGTTGTTGACGGTGCATTTTTATGTGCAGACTGGAATGGCACTGGGGCTTTCCCCCGAAGTTTCGCGACCGTCCGAGCTGATACATTCGCGCTATTGGCAGGGCATCATGATATTCGGTGCCTTTGCCGGTGTCTTTGCCGGTCTCGTTCTTCTGGTGGTGACGACCTCCGATGTGGTGAAGGAATTGCAGGCGGAGCGTGACTCCGATCCCCTGACCGGTGTTTTCAATCGTCGCGGACTTGAGCGTCATGCGCATCTGCGTTTGACCGAGGCCCAGCGCGGTGATTATGGGGTCATCATCGCGGATATAGACCACTTCAAGTCGATCAATGACGACCTGGGCCATGCGACCGGTGATCAGGTTCTGGTAGAGTTTGCCCGCATCCTGCAAATGGCCGCAGCAAATACAACAATTGTTGGCCGTGTCGGCGGCGAGGAGTTCGTTCTTCTGGTCCAGGGGGATGCCGAGACGTGCGAGCGATTGGGCAGCAGGCTTTGCGGGCGTGTAGCCCGACACAGTTTTTCCATGTTGCCAGCGGATCGCCAGATGACGTGCAGTTTTGGTGTCGCTATGGTGCGCGGTGGTGAAACACTATGGGAAACGGCGGCCCGTGCCGATCTTGCTCTCATGCGGGTCAAGCATCGTGGGCGCAATCGTGTGGCGGTAGAGGGGCTGGAGTTTCCAAGTGCCAAACAGAGCGCTTATCTGCTGACGGCCTAAGCTGGCTCCAACGAATTGCGAACCGGAATTATTCACCCTGTAAAGGATTTGGTTACCATAATTAGCGATGCTGGAGGCGACCTTCCAGTCACCGCCTTGCCATATCTTGTTCGTCTTTTTGCCGAACTGACATGCAAGGCGGTGCCGTGAAAGTTGTTTTCCACTCGGATTTTGTATCATGGCGTGTGTAACAGAAGTGTATGGCTGCGCGGCCCCGCGCAGCAAAGGCATTAGAATTCCATTCGGTTTCAAGGGTTTTACGCGCGTTGCGGTGTTTGCCGCAACGGGACTGGTCGCCGGAAGCTGGATGATGACCGCGCTCGGTACGCTGGAAACGGTTGTGCCGGCCTTTGCACCTGTTGCACCGATCATGCGCCGCGTTTCCATGACCGCGCCGCAGGCGCTTGCCGTCGTCGATCACAATATCGCGCCATCGCGCCGCATCAGGCAGGGTTTCATCAATGCCTATACGACGGATACCGCCTATTCCAACCTCGATTGGCGCCGAACCAAAAACACGAGCGGTGAACCGATCATCGCCGATATCGGTCCAGATTCCGTAATCGAGGACAAGCCCGTCGATACGGCTTCTCTTATCGAATTGCGCGCTGATCGCGTCCGTCGCGAAGAGCCCGTTGTGGCGAATGTTCAGCCAGAGCAACCTGCTGCGGAGGCTGGCGCGACTGTGGTCGCCTATGCGCCAGTGCCTTCTGCGTCGGACGCAACGGCTGCATTCAAACAGATTGAGCCGCTTTCGCAAGCCGAAGAAATGGATGCCGCTGAGAAGCAGGCACACCTTCCCACCGGCAACGCCGTTCCCGTTCCGCAGCTCGCTCCGGATCAGAAGACGGATATGGCCGCAGAGGACGAAGCCACCCAAGACGCATTCCTGCCCGATGATGTGCCGCTGCCGGGCGCCAAGCCTTCGCTGCGCCGTTCCCGCATGCATGACAAGACCGAGCTTGCCTATGCGCCGGAAAGCGGTGCAACCGAAGAACCGCGCCCTGGTCTGTTCAGTCCGCTTTTCAATCAGTCCGCACGTAGCAAGGTTGCTATCTATGACATCTCCGCAGCCACTGTGTACCTCCCGAGTGGCGAGCGCCTTGAAGCCCATTCGGGTCTCGGCCCGATGCGCGACAATCCGCGCTACGTAAACCAGAAGAACCGGGGACCCACGCCGCCTCACACCTATGATCTGCGCATGCGCGAGGCGCTGTTCCACGGCGTGGAGGCGATCCGCCTCACGCCTGTCGACGGCAACAACCGCTATAATCGCGATGGTCTTCTGGCGCATACTTTCATGCTGGGACGCCGCGGCGATTCCAACGGCTGCGTGGTATTCAAGGACTATCCGCGCTTCCTGCGTGCATTCAAGCGCGGCGAGTTCAACAAGATGGTTGTCGTCACGCGAATGCAGTCTTCGAAGCCCGCGCGGATCGCATCGCTTTTCTGACAAACCGCGCGTCGTGAGACGATCTTTCGAATAATGGGGTTACACAAAGAATTGTGATCCCAATTCCTTGCGAGGCACACCAAAATTGATAGAAATCTCTCATCGAAACCGATGGGAGATTTCTATGAAGCTTTATTACAAGGTTGGTGCTTGTTCGCTCGCACCCCATATCATTCTGAGCGAAACGGGCCTGCCTTATGAGCTGGAGGCCGTGGACCTCAAAGCCAAGAAGACGGCTGACGGTGGCGACTATTTCGCGGTCAATCCGCGGGGTGCGGTTCCGGCGCTGGAAGTAAAGCCCGGCACTGTCATCACGCAGAATGCGGCAATCCTCCAATATATCGGCGATCATTCCGACGTTGCGGCGTTCAAGCCCGCCTATGGCACCATGGAACGCGCTCGCCTGCAGGAAGCGCTCGGCTTCTGCTCGGATCTACATTCGGCGTTTGGTGGCTTGTTCGCGCCCAATTTGAGCGAGGAAGCGAAGGCTGGCGTCATCGCTAACATCAATCGTCGCATGGGTCAGTTCGAAGCCATGCTATCGGACAAGAACGCCTACTGGCTTGGCGATGATTTTACGCAGGCAGATGCCTATGCGTCTGTCATCATCGGTTGGGGCGTCGGTCTTAAGCTCGATTTGAGCGCCTATCCCAAGGCGTTGAAGCTGCGTGAAGGTGTGCTGGCTCGCCCGAACGTGCAAAAGGCGTTCAAGGAAGAAGGCCTGAACTAAAAACAACAGCCGGAGGCACAAACCTCCGGCTTTTTTGTTGCCAGAGGTGTGGATGCAGTAACTGGTCAGTTACGCGTCCGTTTATAATCGATTGGCAGCCCCCATGCCCTTTCAGGTTCCGTTCAGGTGGGGCAACATCCGTGTAATTGATGGTTGACAGCTCTCCCGATCATCGACGGATGGATAAGATCGTGTTCCATCTTCTCCTATTTCAAGCATAATCTTATCGATCCTCGTTTAACTCAGGTCGTGTTATGCTCTAGCAAGAAAATATCTGGAGGGTCGCCCTCAATATTTCTGTGCTTCGTTGAATGAAAAATTTTCGTTCTCGGAAGATACTCTTGCGGATCTTGCTAAAATGTACATCGTTGCAAATAGTATTTCAAAAGCAGGTGTTAGGACTATTATTTCAACGGTGCTCCATGCCAGTAACGCCATAAGTCCGATAAGAACTCCGGTCCACAGATTTGAGTGACGAGCGGCTTTTCCAATTTCTTTCAGCACAATCCACACGTATGCAAAGTATGTGACAACTCCAATAATTCCAAAATTAACGGCGATCCATAATACAGAACTATGAGGGCTCCAAGTAATGCTTTTACCAAGATCGACTAAAAAGACAGAACGTGGAGAGCCAATAATCGGATGTAAAGAAAGAGCGCCGATACCACTCCGCCAGTATTCTATTCGCGATGTTATGGAAGCTGTGCCGGGTATGGGCAGGCTTCCCCACAAGAAAATAGCGAGAACAGCAACGCAGAAAACGATGCCTATCATAGCCATTGCTTTTATAGCGTTTAAATTTGACCGAAAAAAATAAACAAATGTAATAAATGAAATAAAAATGATCGAAAAACGAGATAGCGTAATAAATGT
The DNA here is from genome assembly GCF_902825325.1 of Brucella tritici. Classification (GTDB taxonomy): domain Bacteria; phylum Pseudomonadota; class Alphaproteobacteria; order Rhizobiales; family Rhizobiaceae; genus Brucella. Next base: position 25,875 of record NZ_CADEAR010000003.1, read on the forward strand.
TATTGCAGCAAACATTACGGAAATAAATGTCGATCCGGAAAAAAGTGTAGCTGCAAATATAAAAGTGGTAAATACCGCAATGTAATTGGAATTTCTAGGAAATTCTTTGATTTCTTCTTAAGATCATAAAATATCTTTTCAGTGTTATTTATGAGTACGAATTCTCTTCCCGCGGGAGGCGCGGGTTGATGAGCATTGATTGCGGGCACTGTGATTGGAGTTTCAACGGTGGTGGGTGTTGTAATATTGGATGATGATGTTGGCTCTGATGGCGTGGGTTTTTTCTGAAGTGGTTTAGTAACAATTGGTGTCATGTGGTCATTCGCCAAGGTTTTCGCATATGTCTCTTCCACTTGCGCTGCATCCTGTCCCGGAAAAAGAAACATATTACTTGGCGCGAAAATTATCATCGCCAGCATTATGATTGAAGTAAGTAATCCACCGACAGTAAGTGCACGAAGCAGCAATATTCTTGCCATCTTGATGTTTTGCAATGCAAGTATGGTTATGCCTGCGTATGTTAGCGGTAGCCAAGTGGCTAAATCAGATTTGAATTTGAACGCAGGATTATTGCGATAGATTATACATTGTATTGCTATAATTGTCCCTAGGCATAGAAGTGGGATCGCCGCTTCAGGAATCGGTAATATAAATCGCGATCTTTTCAATAAAATTAGTGGTACTAAGAGCATGCTCAAGGGTAAAGTAATTTTGATAAGCCAAACATCGCCCCAAAATATGAACACGATAAAGAGTGCGGCCAGTAGTGACGACGTTTCAATTGTTTTATTCATTTTTTCAATACGATCGCGTTTAAATTCTATCGTAATATATAGATAGCAAATTTTTGTAAATCCATCTTTATTAAGCAAAGATGGAGGAGAAAACGATGATTTGTTACATAAGTATATTATGTATTGCTATTGTATATAAATTGAAAGGAAGTGTTCTGGCGGAGAGAGAGGGATTCGAACCCTCGATACGGTTTCCCGTATACACGCGTTCCAGGCGTGCGCCTTCAACCACTCGGCCACCTCTCCGTCTGCCTTGCTGTCGGGGAACCGTGTCTCACGGTGAAACTGACTGCAAACGTGACACCGCTTTTCGAAACAGGCGCTGGTTAATCGCCAACTAGCGGGTGCGGCGCGAATATAGCCAGAAAATGCATATGTTCAACAGCTATTTGCAAGTTTTTGCGTGTAAATCGACGAACCTGTGCAAAGAACGATATTTGCGACATAACTATCTGAAAATATTGCGCTTTATTTAGATCGAGCAATTGTGTGCCAGCCTGGCTTTGAGCCTGACGGGTTCTGTGTGCTATGCTTTAGCAACATCAAAAAGACAAATCTTCGGGTGATCGGACTCAAAACCGACACCGAAATCAGGGTAGGAAATCCGGGGCAGAGAATCGTGATCCGATTTGTATTGCGTAGTTTTGCGGTTGTTTTTCTGGCTTTCGCGGTGATTTTCGCGGTTCTTGACGGCGCGCGGTCCGTCGGCGCGTCGCAGTTCATTGCAAAGCCGCTTTTGTCCATGTGGTCGCGTAACGCGCCCGAAACATTGGTCGATGCAGAAACCTTCGTGACACACTATATAGGGGCAGGAGCCTGGAATGCCGTCTGCATCCCTTTGCTTGAGCAGCCGGGCTGGCTTCTTTTCGGCATTCTCGCCCTTTTATTCTATGCAATCGGTCATCGTCGGGAGCGCCCTCTGGGACGCTTCACCGCTCGATAATTAGGAGGTGGATACCATGAGTTTCTTGGACAGCTATCGCAAGAAGACGCAGATGCCTTCGACGGATGAGGCTTTGCCGGGACGGGCACAACCGATTCCGACATCCGCGACCCACTTCGTCAATGGTCGCCCGTTGAAAGGACCGTGGCCGGAAGGCTACAAGAAGGTTCTGTTCGGGATGGGCTGTTTCTGGGGCGCCGAGCGTCTGTTCTGGCAGGTGCCAGGCGTATATGTAACGGCTGTCGGTTATGCGGGCGGGGTTACGCCCAACCCGACCTATGAGGAAACCTGCACGGGCCTCACCGGTCATGCGGAAGTTGTGCTGGTCGTCTATGACCCGAAGGTCGTGAGTCTTGATGAACTGCTGACCCTTTTCTGGGAAGAGCACGATCCGACGCAGGGCATGCGGCAGGGCAACGATATTGGCACGACCTATCGTTCGGTCATCTATACTTTCGACAAGGCTGATCGTGAAGTGGCGGAAAAGAGCCGGGAAGCCTATTCGCAGGCGCTTGCCGCTCGCGGTCTCGGTCCAATTACGACTGAGATCGAGGATGCGCCGGAGCTCTATTATGCTGAAGACTACCACCAGCAATATCTGGCGAAAAACCCGAACGGTTATTGCGGATTGCGCGGCACTGGCGTGAGCTGTCCGATCCCGCTGGCACAATAAGCGGGCTGTAATTTGAAGCGTGTCGCATTTTATCGTAATTCTACGATACGCTTTAAGCCTATGTTTTCATACATGTCTTTATCCCAAAACCGGTTCCCACTTTTGGGAGACATGCAATAAAGATCGCGCGGTCTTTACCGCGCGATTTTCTTTTTCAGGATCAGCATCCCGGCATAGTCGCCTTTCAGATGCTCGAAATCGCTCCAGCCGATCTGCCGGTATAGGTCGGGCTTGTCGGTGTAAAGATAGGCTTCCGCATAGCCGAGCTCCTGCGCAGCGTCCTCGATAGCGCCGACAAGACCTTTGGCAATGCCTTTGCCGCGACAGTCAGGCGCGACGAAAACACTTGCCACCCAAGGCTTCAGATGCGGATGTGTTTCCAGATCGCTGTGGATCAGAAGGGCAAGGCCGGCGGGTTGCCCGTTCCAGAGCGCGACTCGCGCCACCTGTCCGTCGTCTTCACGGGAAATATCGCTAAATGCCTCGGCGGTTTGTGCGAGGGACGAGCCGGTAAACTCGCCCCATTCCGCATGGTTCCATGCGGCGCAGACCGGTATAAGGTCGGGGCGGTCGGCAAGGGAGACGATCTGAAGCATGGTGTTACCAGTGCGGCGGTTTGGTGACCGGGACGTCCGGCGCGGTCTGTTCTTCCAGTTCCAGAAAGCGGTCGGTCAATGCGCCGAGCTTTTTGGAAAGCTGGTCAATGGTTTTCCATTGTTCGGCCAGAACGGATGACAACTCGTCGATTGTCTTTTCCTGTTCGGCTACACGAATTTCGAGCTCGGTCAGGCGCTGGTCCGGTGTCATGGCTGGCTTCCATTGGTATTTGGGCGTCGGTGGTCGGCGGGGTTTAACCGCTTTCGATCCATATCGGAAGTACGGTATCACATCATTGCGTCAGCACGAGTACGCCGTTTGAAACTTCATAATGACGCAGACGCTTCAGAAAGCTCATGCCGAGGAGCGTATCGGACAGGGCGTCGTCACGAAGAACCATGGCCTCCACATTCTCCACCCGAACGCGCCCGATTTCGATGCTTGGCAGTATGGCGGACGCAGCGACAGTCTCGCCATTGGCGGTCGAGACACGATATTTGAAATCATCGGGTTTGAGCGACAGGCCGATGCGCCGTGCGGCGTTTGCGTTGATCGCAACCACGCTCGCCCCCGTATCCACCATTGCACGAAAGGATTGCCCGGCGACTTTTATGCCTGTGATGAAATGGCCGCGACTGTCCGGCGCGATCTGCGTGCGGCGTCCGCTATAGGCGGTGGGGGGGTGCGACGGAGCAGTTGAAGCTTTCGCTGACGTGCTTGAACCGGGTTCCGGCTGTTGCCCGAATTTTTCAAACAGAAGCGGGAAGGCAATGGCCAGTCCCGCAAATATCAGAAGGATCGTAAAAACCCGCGCCATGCTGCCCCCGCGTTTCGCGAGATGATAGCAGGTGCGGGCCGCTCTGCGTTGTTTATTTTAGCGCGCATCTGGCCCGAAAACCGCTTCACACTTTTCGGGATGCGCGCTGGTGCTTACTTCGTACCGTACATACGGTCGCCGGCATCGCCGAGACCAGGAACGATATAGCCCTTTTCGTCGAGGCGTTCGTCGATGGAAGCCGTGAACACGTCGACATCCGGATGGGCTTCGGTAAAGCGCTTGATGCCTTCCGGAGCCGCCAGCAGGCAGAGGAAGCGGATATTGGTAGCGCCGCGTTCCTTCAGCTTGTCGATGGCTGCAATTGCCGAATGCCCGGTGGCCAGCATCGGGTCGACCACGATGATGAGGCGGTTGACGATATCTTCGGGGGCCTTGAAGTAATATTCGACCGGCTGCAGCGTGTCATGATCGCGATAAAGGCCGATATGGGCGACGCGCGCGGCGGGCACCAGATCGAGCATGCCTTCCAGAAGGCCATTGCCTGCACGCAGGATCGAGGCGAAGACAAGCTTCTTGCCTTCGAGCACCGGCGCATCCATTGGCATCAACGGGGTTTCGATCGGCATGGTGGTCAGTTCGAGATCGCGCGTCACTTCATAGCAGAGCAACAGCGATATTTCCTTCAGCAGCCGCCGAAAGCTGGCTGTGGACGTTTCCTTCTTGCGCATGATGGTGAGCTTGTGCTGGACAAGCGGATGGCTGACGACTGTAACGCCCATGATCTTTCCACTTTTCTTGTTATCTTTTTGACTTTAGCGGCAGTTTGCGCCGGAGAAAACGCGTGGCGAGCGCGCACGCACAGTTTTATGTCTCTTTGGCCATTTTTCGGCGTCAACGCAAGACGGTTCGCAAGGTCCCTTCACAAAAGGGGTAGTGGGGGGCGGTCTCTGCTTGTATCGTCCAGCACAAGCTTTATATGCATTACGGAAATCGTTTTCGTCTTAATATTCAAAAGCAGGATGAGCTATGAGCCAGCAGAACGGCAATGCGGACCGCGTGGGCGCACAAGGTGGCATGGAGCATTCATTCGGCTTCAAGGCGGTGGACGAAAGCGAAAAGCAGGGGCTGGTCAACGACGTTTTCCATAAGGTCGCCAGCAAGTACGACGTGATGAACGATCTCATGTCGGCGGGTATGCACCGCGTCTGGAAAGATGCGATGATTGCATGGCTGGCACCGTCGAAGCGCCCCGGCTGGACCTCCCTCGACGTTGCAGGCGGCACCGGCGATATTGCTTTCCGTATTGTCGAGGCCTCAGGTCGTCAGGCCCATGTCACCATTCTCGATATCAATGGCTCGATGCTTGGCGTGGGGCGTGAACGGGCGATCAAGAAGGGCCTTGCCGACAATCTCGAATTTGTTGAAGCCAGTGCCGAAGAGTTGCCATTTGAAGATGCAAGCTTCGATGCTTACACGATTTCGTTCGGCATTCGCAATGTTCCCCATATCGACAAGGCGCTGTCCGAAGCCTATCGCGTGCTGAAGCCGGGCGGTCGTTTCCTCTGCCTCGAATTTTCAGAAGTTGAACTCCCGGTTCTCGACAAGGTCTACGACCAGTGGTCGTTCCACGCTATTCCGCGCATCGGCAAGATGATTACAGGCGATGCCGATTCCTACAGCTATCTGGTTGAATCGATCCGCAAATTCCCCAAGCAGCAGGATTTTGCCGCGATGATCGAGAAGGCTGGTTTCGAGCGCGTGAGCTATCGCAATTTCACTGGCGGCATTGCCGCGCTGCATTCCGGCTGGAAGCTTTGATTGTGCCTGTGATGAATTGGGGTCAGGAACGGGGCATCGAGGCATGAGCAATCTATCCGCCGCTTTCCGGTTGATGCGGGCCGGATGGATATTGACGCGCGAAGGCGTTATCAGCGCCTTGCCGGTGGAAGGGCTTTCCGGCCTCCCGGCGTTCGGGCACAAGATTGCAGGCATTCTGGCGCGTCCGCGCGCACGCCACATGCAGCGTTCCGAGCGCATGTCGCGAGCCATGAACAAGCTGGGTCCGTCCTATGTGAAGCTCGGCCAGTTTCTGGCGACGCGGCCTGATATTGTCGGTCGCGATGTTGCTGCCGATCTCGAACTTTTGCAGGACAGGCTCGACTTCTTCCCGCAGGCCGACGCGGTTTCCGCTATCGAAGGGTCGCTTGGCCGCAAGATCGATGATCTTTACCTGCATTTCGATGCACCGATAGCGGCAGCGTCGATGGCGCAGGTTCATCCAGCCGAAATCATGAAGGACGGGTCGCGCCAGAAAGTGGCGGTCAAGGTCATTCGTCCGGGCGTTCGCCACCGCTTTGCCCGCGACCTTGAAGGCTTCTATATGGTTGCGCGCATGCAGGAGCGTCACGTTCCCTTCACGCGCCGCCTGCGCCCGGTGCAGGTTGTCGAGACACTGCAGCAGACTACGCGTATCGAGATGGATCTCCGTCTGGAAGCGGCGGCACTTTCCGAGATCGCCGAGAACATCAAGGGCGATACGGGCTTCCGCGTTCCTAATGTCGATTGGGAACGTACAGGTCGCGATGTGCTGACGCTCGAATGGATCGACGGCATCAAGATGTCCGATGTTTCGGCGCTTGAAGCCGCGGGTTTCGATCTCAAGAAGCTTGCGGAAACGCTGATCCAATCCTTCCTGCGCCATACGCTGCGCGACGGCTTTTTCCATGCCGACATGCATCCGGGAAACCTGTTCGTCGATCATCAGGGGCTGATTGTTGCGGTTGATTTCGGTATCACCGGGCGGCTCAATAAGCAGCAGCGGCGCTTCCTTGCAGAAATTCTCTACGGCTTCATTACCCGCGACTACATGCGCGTGGCGGAAGTGCATTTCGAGGCAGGTTATGTGCCGCACACGCATGATGTGGCGAGCTTTGCGCAAGCCATTCGCGCCATTGGCGAACCAATCCACGGCCAGCCTGCCGAAACTATTTCCATGGCCAAGCTTCTGACGCTGCTGTTCGAAGTGACCGAGCTTTTCGATATGGAAACCCGGCCGGAACTTTTGATGCTCCAGAAAACAATGGTCGTCGTGGAAGGGGTATCGCGTACGCTCGATCCGCATTTCAATATGTGGAAAGCAGCGGAGCCAGTCGTCGGCGACTGGATCGCCAAGAATCTCGGGCCGCAAGGCATGCTTCTCGACGCGAAGGATAGCGCTTATTCGCTGCTGCATTTCACGCGAAAGACGCCGGAACTTATCGCACGTGTCGAGCGTGTTTCCGTTGCGCTGGACGACATGGCCGCCAAGGGCTTGCGTTTTGACGAGGCGACAGCGGAGGCTATCGGTCGCGCCGAAGCCAAGTATTCGCGCTGGGGTCGCATCGCGCAAGTGGTGATTGCGATCTCGCTCGCAGCGATAGCGATCAAGCTATATCTTTGGCTCTAAGTCACTTTTAGGGTGACATCTACCTTCTAAAGTGATTTCAATGATTGCACTTGTAACAAGCAGGTGCAATCAAATGGCCAGCATTACTATCCGGAATCTCGACGATGACGCCAAGGAACGGCTGCGTATAAGGGCAGCACAGAACGGGCGCTCCATGGAAGAGGAAGCGCGCATTCTGCTGGCCGGGCAGGATATAGCTCCACAGGCTGTTGCAGTGTCTCCCGGTGCAGTGGTTTCACTGGCCGGAAAACGCATTCTTCTTATCATCGGTGGTGGCATCGCCGCTTATAAGACGCCCGACCTCATCCGCCGCTTGCGTGAGCGCGGTGCACAGGTTCGCCCATTGATGACGGCGGCAGCGCAGCAATTCGTGACACCACTGACCATCGGTGCGGTTTCCGCCGATCATGTTTTCACCGATCTGTTTTCGCGCGAGGATGAGCAGGATGTCGGGCATATAAGGCTGGCGCGCGATGCGGACCTGATCGTCGTCGCGCCCGCGACTGCTGACCTGATGGCGAAGATGGCCAATGGGCTTGCCGATGATCTTGCGAGCGCGGTGTTGTTGGCCCGCAAAGTTCCAGTGCTTATTGCGCCTGCCATGAACCCGGCCATGTGGGAAAATCCCGCGACCAGACGCAACCGCCTGACGCTTGAAAAAGACGGCGTTCGTTTCATCGGCCCGGAGAAGGGCGAGATGGCGGAAAGCGGCGAGGCGGGAACGGGACGCATGAGCGAGCCGCTGGCGATTGTCGCGGCCATCGAGACCCTGCTCGCGCCGCAGGCAAAGCCGCTTGCGGGCAAAACCATTGTCATGACGTCCGGCCCCACGCACGAGCCGATTGATCCGGTTCGCTATATAGCCAATCGTTCGTCGGGCAAGCAGGGCCATGCTATTGCGGCAGCGCTGGCGCGACTTGGCGCTACGGTGCATCTGGTGTCTGGTCCGGTCACGATCCCGGACCCCGAAGGCGTCGACGTCATTCATGTCGAGACGGCACGTGAAATGCAGGGGGCTGTCGAGCGACATCTCCCCGCCGATGCGGCGGTGATGGTCGCGGCGGTTGCCGATTGGCGCACGGCCAATGAAGCCGGACAGAAGATCAAGAAGAAGCCGGGTGAAAGCGCTCCGACGCTTGCCATGGTTGAGAACCCGGACATTCTGGCTGGTGTCGGCCATAGCGACAAGCGCCCCGGTCTTGTGGTGGGCTTTGCAGCGGAAACGCAGGACGTGGCTGAAAACGCGCTGCGCAAGCTTGAAAAGAAAGGTGCGGACTGGATCGTCGCTAACGATGTTTCGCATGCTCCGGATGGCAGCAGCGTCATGGGTGGCGACCGTAATCATGTCCGCATTCTAAGCCGGACCGGCATTGAGGAATGGCCGGAAATGAGCAAGGAACAAGTGGCTAAAAAGCTGGCAGCGAAGATTGCCGCCAGCCTTATGGGTTAGCCCCGCATCACACCTTGTCGCGGACCTGATAGTCCTTGACGGTGGCAAAACGGATATTTTTCCAGCGTTCGGCTTCGTAATTGAGCGAAAAGCCGTTCTGCGCCAGGAAGACCGGATCGTGATCGAGGTCGTGAGCGATGTCGGCGCGATGTGAGGCGATGAAACGGTCGAGTTCGACCGGATCGTCCGCAGTAATCCACCGGCAGACCGAGAAGCGCGACATTTCAAAGCCGACCGGCAGCGAATATTCCACTTTCAGACGCTCGGTCAGAACGTCGATCTGGAGCGCGCCAACGACACCGACAATCGCCGGAGAACCATCATCGGGCACAAACAGCTGCACGACGCCTTCTTCGGCCATCTGTTGCAGCGCTTCGCGCAGCTTCTTGGCCTTCATTGCATCGTCAAGACGCACGCGGCGCAGAATTTCCGGCGCGAAGTTCGGCACGCCGCGGAACAGGATATCTTCACCCTCGGTCAATGTGTCGCCGATGCGCAGCGTGCCATGGTTTGGAATTCCGACCACATCGCCCGCAAAGGCTTCGTCGGCAATCTGGCGCGAACGGGCAAAGAAGAATTGCGGCGCGGACAGGCTCATCGGTTTGCCGGTGCGCACCAGTTTTGCCTTCATGCCGCGCGACAGCTTGCCGGAACAAACGCGCAGGAATGCGATGCGGTCGCGGTGGTTCGGGTCCATATTGGCCTGAATCTTGAACACGAAGCCAGTCATCTTGTCTTCGGTTGAACCGACCATTCGCGTATCGGCCTGCTGGTCACGCGGGGAGGGGCCGAAATCGCAGAAGGCTTCAATCAGGTCGCGCACGCCATAATTCTTCAGCGCCGAACCGAAATAAACCGGGGTCATATGGCCTTCGCGGAAAGAGGCGAGATCGAACGGACGGCAGACGCCGCGTGCCAGTTCCACGCTTTCCAGCCAGGCTTCGCGTTCGTTTTCAGGCAGCAGTGCTGCAGCTTCTTCAGGACCGCTGACCTTGGTTGGCTGCTCTTCACTGTCCTGGCGGCGCATCGTATTTTTATGCAGGTCGAATGTGCCTGCAAAGCTCTTGCCTGAGCCGATAGGCCAGGTGATGGGAGCCGTGTCGAGCGCCAGCTTTTCTTCGATCTCGTCGAGGATCTCGAGCGGGTCACGCGCTTCGCGGTCCATCTTGTTGACGAAGGTGACGATCGGAATGTCGCGCATGCGGCAGACTTCGAACAGCTTGAGCGTCCGTGGCTCGATACCCTTTGCGGCGTCGATGACCATGACGGCTGAGTCCACCGCGGTCAGCGTGCGGTAGGTGTCGTCGGCGAAGTCTTCGTGGCCCGGCGTGTCGAGCAGGTTGAAGATGCAATCCTTGTATTCGAAGGTCATCACCGACGTGACGACCGAGATGCCGCGGTCGCGCTCGATGTTCATCCAGTCTGAGCGGGTCTGGATGCGATCCTTCTTGGCCTTCACCTCACCGGCGAGCTGGATGGCGCCGCCAAACAGTAGCAGCTTTTCGGTCAGCGTGGTCTTGCCGGCGTCCGGATGCGCGATGATCGCGAATGTGCGGCGCTTGGAAACGGGATGGTCAGCGGGCATGAAGAAACTCGTGATGGCGAAACGTTGGGCTGCGCGTGAAAGCGCGCCGCGAAGATGTTGGGGAGCATCTAGCAGGACTTGGCCTGAATCTCAACAAGCGCTGCGTTACAAGTCTGGCTTCGAAATGAAAAAGCGGCGCAGTGAGCGCCGCTTTGCCAGTGATGCGTTATGATTATCGGCTCTTGATGCCAAGTCCGAAAGCGATGAAGGACCAGCCCTGGAAGATCAAGTCGATCGCCAGGAAGAGGCCAAGAATGAACAGGCTGTTGACTGGCCATTTGATGGCGATGATGAGACCGAGCAGCAGGGTGATGACGCCGCCTGCGACGATCCAGCCCCAACCGGCGGATGGTTTCGACTTGAAGCCGAGCCAGATGCGGAAGGCACCGGAACCGATTAGCGCTGCCGCGAGAAGGAAGGTCAGTACACCGGCTGCCAGCACCGGATTGATGAAGGCGACAATGCCGGCTGCCGTATAAAGCAGGCCGCTCAGGAGCCAGAAGAAGAAGCTGCCCCAGGTTTTGACGCCGAAGGAGTGGATGATCTCGATGACGCCGCCGATCAGCATCATCAGGCCGACATAGTAGACCGAGACCACAGTGGCCAGAACGAGATTACCGAAGGCAATGCCTCCGAGGATTAGCAGTGCGACCCCAAGGGCGACGAACCACCCCCACTTGCTGGAAAGTTCCTTCGGAAAGGTCGGGCGGTCGAAATCATTGTGAGCTGTTGCCATGAGACGTCCCTCAAATTGTCATGCCTCGTGAACAATATAAGGCATCTCTAGAATTTGACCAGCTTATCACAACAGGTGCATTCTTCGTGATGCCGGGCTGCAAAGAGCAATTTTCTGCGCTCCAGTGCTCACGTACCTTCAAGTACGCTCCGCTCCGGTGCTCGCTAATCACTCTTTTCGCCACGGCCTGACGAATCCGCACCTGCTGTGTTCATGCGCAGAGCACACCGGATCGTTATTGGGCCCACTGTTCGTTTAGTCTGCTTCGCATTATATCTCTTTGCTATTGCAGTTGTTTTTCGTTTAAAGTTCATGTGATGCTCGATCTCGTTTCCCACTACTGGCCGCATATCCTGTTCGTCCTGTCGATCGTTCTCGGAGCGATTGCCGCCATTCATGCGACCATGACAAAGGAGGAGGTGCGCACCGCCATTGGTTGGGTCGGCGTGATCGTGCTGTCGCCTATCGTGGGGGCGGTGGTCTATGCTATCGCGGGCGTGAACCGCATCCGCCGTTCGACGCTTACCCACCAGCGTGCCAATATGGGCAAGATCGCGCTCTATCACCTGTCGCATTTCGATACGACAAACGATCTGGTGCGAGCTGCCTTCGGACGCCAGTTCGGTGCGATGAAGATATTGGGTGATGCCGTCAGCCTGTATGACTTCACCAGTGGCAACAGCATCGAAATGCTGGAAACGGGCGACGAAGCTTATGCCGCAATGCTCGATGCGATAGGCAATGCCCAGCGCAGCATCATGCTGGAAACCTATATCTTTGATCGGGATGCCATTGGCGAAAAATTTGCCGATGCTCTGGGTGACGCGGTCAGGCGTGGCGTGGAAGTGCGTGTGCTGGTCGATGCGGTCGGTGCACGCTATTCCTTTCCGAGCATCGTGAAGCTTTTGAAGGACAAGGGTGTTGCCGTCGATGTGTTCAACGGCAATATCATCATCGGGCTGCGCCTGCCTTATGCGAACTTGCGCACTCACCGCAAAATCCTCATCGTCGACGGCAAAACAGCCTTTACCGGCGGTATGAATATTCGTGCGGGTTTCGTACGCGCGATAGCGGGCGACGCAGTTGCCTTCGATACGCATTTCAAGTTGAAAGGTCCGGCGATTGCCGATCTCTTTCACATCGCATCCGAAGACTGGCGCTTTGCGACCGGCGAGCTTCTGACGGGTGAAGCCTGGAAGATAGCGCCGCCGGAAAACCCGCCGGGGACAGGAACGCTGGTGCGTGTCGTCGGGTCAGGCCCCGACAAGAATGTGGAAACCAACCAGCGCATGATGATGGGGGCCTTCTCGATTGCCGAGCAGCATATTCTCATCATGACGCCTTATCTTCTGCCGGATCGCGAATTGATCAGTGCGCTGGTGACAGCGGCGCGGCGCGGCGTGTCAGTCGATATCGTCGTGCCGGGCGTCAACAATCTGAAGCTGGTGGATCGCGCCATGCGCGCGCAGTTTGACCAGTTGTTGAAGGATGGCTGCCGCATCTGGCGGGCGGGTGGGGCTTTCAATCATTCGAAGCTGATGACCATCGACGGCGCATGGTCCTATGTCGGGTCGTCCAACATCGATCCACGCTCGCTGCGGCTGAATTTCGAGGTCGATCTGGAAATCCTCGACCGCGATGTGGCCCGTCAGGTGGAAGAGCGCATCGGCAAGGTGATAGAGGAGAGCCGCGAGGTCAATCTTGCGCGCCTCAAGAACCGGCCATTTCTGGAACGGCTTCTGGACCGGATAATCTGGCTGGGTTCGCCCTATCTATAAGCATTACCCCGTCCGGCTCGTGAATATTTCCGGGCTGTATTCTTCCAGAAGGTTCGTTGCCGATTTGAGATCGAGATGCGCCTTGATGGGCAGATGATCGGATGCCAGACGCGCAAGCGGCGTATTGTGGACTTCAACCGATGTAACCAGATTGTGCGGGGCACCTAACACGCGATCCAGCGCAAAAACCGGGAAACGTGACGGGAAACTCGGGACTGCCGTGGCGACATGGTTGAATGTCGGCATCAGGGCTGCAAGCGACGAGCGTTTGCCGATGCGCCATTCATTAAGGTCGCCGATCAGCAGGGTCGGCAGTGTGTCGGCCTCCTGTAAGGCGGTGAGAATGCTTTCGGCCTGCTGTTCGCGGGAACGTTTCAAGAGACCAAGATGCGCGGCAATCACCCGGAGAGGTCCTGCCGGAAACTGCAGGTCCGCGACCAGAGCGCCGCGCGGCTCGATGCCAGGAAGCTTGAGCTGCTGCACATTGCGCACCACGCCTTCGCGGAACAGAAGCACGTTGCCATGCCAGCCATGCCCCTTTGGCATTGTTGCGGTGATGGGAATTGGGACGAGCCCATGGCGGCGTTCAAGCAGACCCAGATCGAGCAGGCCGGAACGCTCGCCGAAACGCCTGTCGGCTTCCTGCAACGCGATCACATCCGCATCGATTTCACTGATGACCTCGGCCGTTCGCTGCGGATTGAATTGTTTGTCGATGCCAATGCATTTGTGAACATTGTAGGATGCAATGACGATATCACCGCCGGTAATATTGGCGTTGAGCGGCCTGTAACCCGGCCTGTTCCGGATGGCAGTCAGGATGGATTTCGATATCCGGTTTGGTTCTTTCTTTTTCAGCACCCGTTTGTCACCTGTCAGGTATTCGGTTCCGAAAGACTATGACATCTGCCTGTGCGATAAACTGGCATCCATCTCTATATAGTCAAATTGTACATCTGTTTGAATAGCTATTCCCTACACAATTGGGCGACCTCTGGAGCTAAACGCGATCTCTTTCCGTGCAGTTCCCTGACTCATCTCGCAATGAAACGGATCAACCGGTCGGTGAGGCCGGTATAGGGCGGCTTGATGATATCACTCGGAGCCGGGACGTATTTGGTCAGGACCGGCATGGCCTTGGAAAAGGTTAGAAAACCGTCGTGGCCATGATATTGGCCCATGCCACTTGCACCCACGCCGCCGAATGGCAGGTTAGTGCAGGCGAAATGGTAGAGCGTGTCGTTGACGCAGACACCGCCAGCCACGATGCTGCTGAGCATCATTTCAATCTCTGCCGTATTGTCGCTGAAACAGTAAAGGGCCAGCGGACGATCAAGTTTCAGAACAAAATCGATCGCATCGTCGAGCAGGTGATAGCTGACGATTGGCAGAAGCGGGCCGAAAATCTCCTCCTGCATGATCGCGCTGTCTGTGGCAGGTTCCAGCACGAGTGCGGGCGCCATTGATCGCGGCTGATTAGAGCCCACCGGAAGATCGATGACGGCCTCGCTCCCGTTTGCGGCATCGGCCAGCAGTTTCGACAGTCGCGCTTCCTGAGCATCGTTGATGATTGTCGTGCGGTCTTTTTCCGCTGATGCGCTGCCGTAACGCATCTGCATTTCCGCACGCAGAAGGTTCACGAATTCGTCGCGCTTGCTGTGATGGATCAGAACATAGTCCGGCGCGATACAGGTTTGCCCTGCATTGAAGAATTTTCCTGTGGCGATTGCGTGGGCGGCACGCTTGAGGTTGGCATTTTCGCTGACAATGGCGGGCGACTTGCCGCCAAGCTCCAGCGTTACCGGCGTCAGGTTCGGCGCAGCGGCTGCCATGATCTTGCGCCCGACGGCGGTGGAGCCGGTGAAAAAGAGATGGTCGAATGGCAGCGACGCAAATTGTGCGGAAAGCGATGCGTCGCCAAGTGCCACGGCAACACGATCATCTGGAAAAACATCGGCAAGCAGGCTCTGCAGGAATTCGGCGGTGCGCGGTGTGTGTTCGGATGGTTTCAGGAAAACGTGGTTTCCGGCTGCGATTGCCGCGACAAGCGGCGCCAGCGCCAGATTGACCGGATAGTTCCACGGTGCGATGATCCCCACCACGCCCAGCGGAACATAGCGAATTTCGGCTTTGGCAGGCCACATTTTCCAGCCCGCCTTGCGGCGTTTCGGTTTCATCCAGCGTTTGAGATTGTGTAGGGCGTCGTCGATTTCGGCAAAAACGACGCTGGCCTCACCGAGCAATGTTTCGTGCAGCGACCGATTGCCGAAATCTGTGCTGATGGCTTTCGCCATTTCATCCAGTCTCGCTTCGAGCCTTTCACGCAGACGCTTCAGGTCGTCCAGACGCTGTTCATAGGCAGGCCGATCTTCGAGCCACGCGTGACGCAGGCGTTCGAATGAGCGCTGCAATGCCTGTTCTTCAGTCGCCATTGGCAAAATCCTCGGTCGAGCGGGCAAAGAGGAATTGCGCGGCATAATAAGTTGCAAGCACCCAGAGGCCGTTCAGCGGAATGTCGAGGCTGAACCGTCCATAGGCGAGTAGCGTGTCGCTTGCCATGAAGAAGAGGCCGCCCACCGCAGCAAGCCAGGCGGCATAGCGCTGCGGCGTTTTCGGTTCGGTGCCGAGCGCGCGGCTCATCGCCTGTGCCGCCATGATGCCAAGTGCAGCGGCATAGATGATGACAGGGATTTTCAGGGGCGTCGGCAGCGATGACCAGAGGCCCGTTATGATAGCGAGGGCTGCGATGGTAAAAAGGATGAATACGCCCTTGTGCGCTGCAAAGCGTGTTTTGCGGCAAAGCGCATAGATATAGGCACAATGGGTGATGAGAAAGCAGATCAGGCCCGCCATGAAATAATCGCCGGGCAGCATCAGAAACAAGTCGCCGAGTGCGGCAAAAGCCAGGCCAAAGGCGACCGCGAAACCATAGGATTTCGATTTGGGTCGCCCGGCGCAAAGCACGGCGGCGAGCAGCAGCAAGGTCGCCGTCGGCTTGGTCAGATAATGCAGCCAGCGCCATGCGGAATCCTCGCCACTATAGCTCATGAGACTGCCTGCAATGGCGCAGACCGCGCAGAACAGAAACAGGCCGTAAAGCGTTCTGTTCCCTTCAAACTCCAGCAAGCCTCTTCGGCGCATATTGGCTCCCCGTTATTATAATTGTAAGCAAATGAATTAAGGACGCGGGATTGTGCCGCCAATTGCGATATCAGCGCAATAGGCACAATTCATCGGGTTGTTGACAAAGCCTTGCCGGAGAAGCCGGGCACTCTGCTCCAGTGGTTCGGAAGCCTGGCTGAAATCAGGAAAGGTTCTTGCGTCGCTCGATTTCTTCTTCCGAAGGGTGGTCCATCGCGAAAGAACCAGTCTTGAGTTCGTCTGAACGCTGATAATTGGCAATGATGACGCCGCTGGGCGATGTGGTGGAACTGACTAGCTTGAATGCCGATGGCATGGATTGCCCGTCGAACAGTCGCTTACCCCTGCCAAGGACGACCGGATAGATCAACAGCCGCAATTCGTCGACGAGATCGCTGGCAAGCAACTGATGAACCAGTTCGCTGCTGCCCGAGACTGACAGGTCAGGGCCTTCGGTGGCCTTGATGGCTCTCAATGAGGCGATGATATCGTCGCCCAGCAGTTCACTGTTCTGCCAGTTCAGGCTTTCCGGCCTGTGCGTCGCGACATATTTCGTCACTTCGTTGAACATTCTGGCAATCTCGCCTTCACCAGGTACAAAACCGGGGTCGTTTGGGTCTGTTACCTGATGCGGCCAATGGGCAGCAAAAATATCATAGGTGCGCCTGCCCAAAAGCAGGTCGAACGGCTTGGAAAAGCTTTCGCCCATGGCTCCGGCAATCACATCGTCCCAATAGGGTACTGTCCAGCCGCCATATTCGAATTGGCCTGTTTGATCCTCTTCCGGTCCACCCGGCGCCTGCATTACACCGTCGAGGCTCAGAAACGTTCCAACAATGATCCGTCGCATGATTTTCCTCCCAGAAAGCCCGCCACGCGGGGCGTAGAGCGGTTCTGGTAAAAACAGAGCCGCTGGAACCACTCTATCTATTTTCACGCATATCTTTATCCCGAAACCGGTTCCCACTTTCGGGAGACATGCTCCAGCTTACAGGCTGGGAGCGGATCAGGATAGTCGCGGGCTGTCAGGAGGTATTTCTGCCGCCTTGCGCCTTTTGCGGTCTATGCGCTCGGCGCGGGTGGAAAGCTCCGTATTGCCTTCGAGGTCTGTTTGCAGAATCAGGCCTTCCTGTTTCAGCCAGCGGATGATTTCGCCAAAGTCCCGATCATAATCCGGTTGTTGCATGGCTCATCTCGCCTCCGATTTGCGTATGACAAGAATGCGCGGAACGACGACCCGTTGCAACAGGGGCAGGAAAAGCGGGGAGCCTCGGAAAGGGGAAATCAGTTCGGACGGCGGTTCAGCCGGAACAATCCGCCAGAAAGCAAAAAAGCCCGCTTGCGCGGGCTTTTTGGAATGCTTCTGAACCTTGGTAGTGGTCCGAAGACTTGGAAATGGTGCCCAGAAGAGGACTCGAACCTCCACGCCCTTGCGAGCGCCAGCACCTGAAGCTGGTGCGTCTACCAATTCCGCCATCTGGGCGACGAGGACCCATCTAAGGGGTCGACCTGCCTCTGTCAATCGCGTTTTCGACATTCAGCCAGCTTTTTTTCAGCCAATGCTTTTTTCGCGTTGAAAAGAGGGACGGGCGCGCTGACGCGCCCGATAAATTCACAGCCAGACAGCTATCAGGCTTCGAGAATTTCCTTCGAAGCGACAGTCGAATCGGCGTTAAGCCGGTAAACGACCGGAACACCGGTGTTGAGTTCCTGCTTGAGAATCTGTTCCGGCGTCAGGCCGTCGAGCGCCATGATGAGTGCGCGGAGTGAATTACCGTGTGCGGCAACCAGAACCGTCTCGCCGCGCAGCACGTGCGGCTGCACCGTGTGCAGATAATAGGGCCACACGCGCGCGCCGGTGTCCTTCAGGCTCTCGCCACCCGGAGGCGGGACGTCATAGGAGCGGCGCCAGATATGGACCTGTTCTTCACCCCATTTGATGCGGGCATCATCCTTGTTGAGGCCGGACAGATCGCCATAGTCGCGTTCATTCAGGGCCTGATCACGGATCGTCTGGAGATCGGACTGGCCGAGTTCATCAAGAATGTGCTGGCAGGTCACCTGCGCACGCGACAGTGCAGACGTATAGGCGATGTCGAACTTCAGACCGGCAGCTTTCAGGCGCTGGCCAGCGGCCTTGGCTTCGGCATGGCCCTGTTCGGTCAGGCCCGGATCGCGCCATCCGGTGAAAAGATTCTTGAGGTTCCATTCGCTTTGACCATGGCGGACCAGGACGAGAGTACGAGACATATGCAACGCTCCGTTAATAAAGATAATCAGTCATTCAGCCCGAGAACGTCGAGCATGGAATAGAGGCCGGGCTTTTTGCCATAGGCCCAGAGTGCGGCCTTGATGGCGCCGCGCGCGAAGATCGAACGGTCCTCGGCATGATGCGAGAGAACGACGCGTTCACCGGGGCCGGCCAGGATGATCGAATGTTCGCCGATGACCGAACCGCCGCGCAATGTTGCAAAGCCGATGGAACCGGTTTCGCGTGGGCCGGTATAGCCGTCGCGCACGCGAACACTGTTTTCCGTCAGCGCGATATCGCGTCCCCTGGCTGCCGCTTCTCCGAGAAGCAGCGCGGTGCCGGACGGTGCATCGACCTTGTGCTTGTGGTGCATTTCGAGAATTTCGATGTCGAAATCTGCTGGATCGAGTGCTTGCGCCGCCTTCTGCACAAGAACGGACAGAAGATTGACGCCGAGGCTCATATTGCCGGATTTGACGATGGTTGCGTGCCGGGCGGCGGCGCGGATTTTCTCGTCATCTTCCGTCGAGCAGCCCGTCGTGCCGATGACGTGCACGATGCGCGCCTGCGCGGCAAGCCCTGCAAATTCCACGCTTGCCGTAGGGCTTGTGAAATCGAGGACGCCCTGCGCCTTGGCGAAGACCGGCAGCGGATCGTCTGTGATTGTCACGCCCAGTGGGCCTATGCCGGTGACTTCGCCTGCATCCCTGCCCAGAAGGTGAGAGCTGGAGCGTTCGATGGCGCCGACCAGTTTCGCACCTTCAATGGTCTGGATTGTACGGATCAAGGTCTGTCCCATACGCCCGCCAGCACCGACGACGACAAGACCCATTTCGCTGTTCTGCGTTTCTCCGCTCATCGGGGTTCTCCTGTCCGCAATTCTTTTGCCGTCGTTTCGGTGATGATATCGCCATTGCCGCTCTGCAATTGATAGAAGCGCGCATAGACGCCATTCTGGATGGCTATCAGATCGTCGTGACGACCTTCCTCCACCACGCGACCGGCTTCCATCACCACGATGCGGTCCGCATTGACCACCGTGGAAAGGCGATGCGCAATCACGATTGTGGTGCGGTTTTGCATGATGCCTTCCAGCGCCTGCTGGACCCGTTTTTCCGATTCGTTGTCGAGCGCGGAAGTCGCCTCGTCGAGCAGGAGAACCGGCGCATTGCGCACGATGGCGCGGGCGATGGAAACGCGCTGTCGCTGGCCGCCGGACAGCGTCACACCATTTTCGCCGACCGGTGTATCGTAGCCCTGTGGCTGCTGCAGGATAAACTCATGCGCATGGGCGAGCTTGGCCGCCTCAATGATTTCCTCGTCCGTCGCATCCGGGCGGCCATAGCGGATATTGTCGGCAATGGTGCCTTCGAACAGATAGGGCTGTTGCGAAACATAGGCGATGCCATGGCGCAGCGAGCGCTTCTTGACCTGCGCAATATCCTGTCCGTCGAACAGAATCTTGCCGCTGTCGAGATCGTAGAAGCGCTGGACGAGATTGATGAGCGTCGACTTGCCCGCGCCCGAAGCGCCAACCACGGCGGTGGTTTCGCCCGCTTTGGCGACAAAGCTGACGCCATGCAGGACCGGAGCGGTCTCGTTATAGGAGAAGTAAATATCCTCGAAGCGGATTTCACCGGGACCCGCCTTCAGTTCCACGGCGCTTGGAAGATCGCGCTGGCGCGGCTCTATATCCAGCACCTCATAGATCATGCGTGCATTGACGAGCGCTTTTTCCAGCCCGACCTGAAGGCGGGCGAGGCGGCGAGCCGGATCGTAGGCGAGCAGCATTGCAGTGATGAAGGCGAAGGTTGCGCCGGGGGGCTGTTGCTCGAGAATTGCACGATAGCCGCTATAGGCCAGCACGCCCGCCACAGCAAAACCCGCCAGCATTTCTGAAATGGGCGTCGTGCGCTCGGAGACCTTGGCGATCTTGTTGCTGCGGCCCTCAGACTGGTCGATGAGCTTGCCGATCTTGGCGCGCAGCTGATCTTCCATCGTAAAGGCCTTGACGATGGCAATGCCCTGAATCGATTCCTGCATCGCACCCAGCAAATGGGAGTTGAGATGCACGAGATCGCGGGTGACGGAGCGAATGCGGCGCGAAATATAGGCAACGGCCAGAATGAGCGGCGGGCCGATCAGGAAAATCGCAACGGACAGTATAGGGTCCATATAGAACATCGTGCCGACGAGACCGATAAGCGAAATGAGATCGCGTGCGATCGACGAAATCGTCATGTTGAGAAGGTCGCGAATCCCAGAAACATTCTGGTTGATCTGCGCTGCCAGATGACCTGAACGCGTATCGTTGTAGAAATCGAGACCGAGCTTCATCAGATGGTCGAAAATGCGCTTCTGATAGCGCGCGACCAGATTGTTGCCGATCTTGGCAAGTTCGACAGCCTGTATGTAGCCGGAAAAGCCGCGCAAGATGAAAATGACCAGCAATGTGCCGCAAATGACCCAGACCAGACCGAGATTCTGCTCGTAGAAGATCTTGTCGATCATCGGCTTCATCAGATAGGCCAGCGCGCCATTCGATCCGCCGACGATGAGCGATGCGAGGATGGCGATAATGTAATTCTTCTTATATTCGCGGATGTTTTCCGACATCATGCGCCGGATTACGCGGGTGGCTTCGCCCGTATCGATCTTCTTGTTTTTCTTCTTGAATAGACTCACGTGCAAAAGCGCTTTTTGTCTCTTAGCCCTCCGGCAGGCCCGGCGGCTATCGTTGAAAAATACGACTTCCCATATGGCGCCCATATGAAAACGCTGCACTGAAAAAGCCATCGGCAATTTCAGTGCAGCGTTTCTATAACGTTATCTGTGCGGCTTGACCATCCTCAAGCTTTGCCGGTCAGAGCGGGATGTTTTTAAGCTGAACCATCATCCCGCTCTAAATTTTTGTTTGAGCATGATTTTACCCGAAAACCGGTTCCCACTTTTCGGAATCATGCTCCAATGCACCAGCGGCGTCCTTCGGTCGAGACTTCGAAACGGGCAGGGGCCTGCGCAAAGGTCGAAAGCCCGGTGAGGGCTGCAAGCTGGTGCGTGATTACGCGGACAGGAATGTCGCGCATGATGGCCTTGTGCGGGGCCTTGTCTTCGAAGGCTTCACGGAAAGCGCCTGCCTTGAGTGCGGAAAGGATGCGCTGCGGAATGCCGCCCGAAAGATAGACGCCACCATGCGCCATGAAGATCAGCGCCAGATCGCCCGCAAGGCGTCCGAGATAGGTGACGAACAGATGCAGGGTTTCCTCTGCCTGTACATTGCTGCCATCGAGCCCGGCTGATGTGATGTCGGCGGGTGTCTCGAGCGTTGGTGTCACCTTGTCGGCGGCGCATATGGCGAGATAGAGATTACGCAGGCCGCGTCCGCACAGGATCTGCTCGCCTGCGACGCGGCCTTCGATACGTTCGATATGCGGGAAGACCTGATAGTCGCGTGTCGTGCGCGGGCCGATATCGATATGGCCGCCTTCGCCCGGCACCGGCACCCATGCATGGCGCGTGCGCACAAGACCGGCCACGCCAAGGCCTGTGCCCGGCCCAAGCACGACGCGGGTGGCGATCACTTCTTCCGGCCTGCCACCGATCTGTTCCAGATGATCGCTGCCGAGAGACACGACGGCGAGCGCCTGCGCCTCGAAATCGTTGAGCACAGTCACGTCCTCGAACCCGAGGTCGGCGATCATCTTCTTTGGGCGCACGACCCAGTCGCAATTGGTGAGGTCGATCTCGTCACCGTCGACCGGACCAGCCACAGCAAGAATGGCGGAACGTGGCTGGATCGAGGTGTGATCGAGAATGGCGCTCTGTATCGCCTCGTCGATGGTTACATAATCCGCCGTCTGGAGAACGGGAAACTCCTTCGGCTCGGCATTGGAATCCACCAGGATAGCAAAGCGGGCATTGGTACCGCCGATATCGCCGACGAGTACCGGAAACCGAAAACTCTGTTCGGTCCGCTCTATCTCTTTGTTTTCATGCATGTCTTTGTCCAAAACCGGTTCCCACTTTTGGGAGACATGCTGTAGCCGCCGGCATGTCCTCTCCCTAGTTATGTCTTCCCCCGCAGTGGTCTTCTGCGGGCGAGCCTGTCTTGTGCAGGATTAATCAAGCGCCTTGATCAGCTTTTCCGCTGTCGCGCGATTGAGCGCCATTGGAATATCATAGACGCTGCCGAGGCGTGTCAGCGCCTTCACATCGACATCGTGCGGAAGCGGGGACAGCGGGTCGATGAAGAAGATGAGTACTTCCACCGTGCCTTCCGCGATCATCGCGCCGATCTGCTGGTCTCCGCCCAGCGGCCCGCTTTTCACACGCTGAATGCTGAGTGAAGGGCAGGCATCCAGAATGAGGCCGCCGGTCGTGCCCGTCGCCACGATGTCATAGCGGGCCAAAGCCTGCTCATGCGCTTTTGCGAAGGAGACCATGTCATCCTTCTTCTGGTCGTGGGCAATCAATGCGATGCGCAGGCGTTCCGTCATGAATGAGCAACCTTACGAGTTGATAACCTTGTCATTAGAACATTTCCAGCAAAAGTGTGAAACGATTTTGCGTAGGAAAATGTGGTGAAACAAGCTGGAGCAGTTCCAGCGACACTGTAAAAACAGGAACCGCTCCGGCGTTTTAAATCGTTTTAAACCTATAGCGAAGTGCCGACAACGTGAAAAGCGCTAAAAGCCTTTATTGCACTCCATAGGTAACATCAGCGACCGAATTCGGCGCAGGACCGTTGAGGACCGCGGCACAGGCCTTCGGCAGATCGGACACCATCACCGGGCGCGGCTTTTTCGGCGGTTCCTTTGAAGGCTTTGCAGGCTTCCATGGCTCGTCGGTGAACCACCAGGCAAGCGACTTGTCACAACCGTCGCCAGCAGCCACTTTCGGTTGCGGCTTGCATTGGGGCGAGCCGGGCTGGCAGGTCAGGCGCACATGGAAATGGTAGAAGTGACCCCAATAGGGGCGAACCTTGCCGAGCCAGCTTCGATCACCCGTCACCGTGTCGCAAAGCTGCTTCTTGATGCCCGGATGCACGAAGATGCGCTCGACTTCCGGATAGCTTGCGGCATGTCTGATGAGGGCCGTGCGGGCAGGGGTCCACTTCTTCGGGTCCACATAAAGCGAATCCGGCTTCAGCATCGAGACGGCGGAAACGCTTTCGCGTTCGGCGTCGCTAAACCGCTTTTTCGGCATCGGCGTCAGCCAGATGTCAGCATCGAGGCCGACCTGATGCGAGGCATGGCCGGTCAGCATCGGACCGCCGCGCGGCTGCGAGATGTCACCGACGAGCAGACCGGGCCAGCCGTCCTTTGCCGCGTCGCGGGACAGTTTTTCCAGAAGGCCGATCATGCGCGGATGGCCCCAGCGTCGGTTGCGCGAAAGGCGCATGACCTGCCAGTTCGGTCCGTCCGTCGGCAGCGCCACGGCACCGGCGAGGCATCCCTTGGCATAAAAGCCGATGGATTGCGGCTGCTGTGCCAGCACGGGAAGCGCTTCGCCACCGAAGGCCTGTTTGGCGGGCATGTCCTCCGCCATGGCCATTGGCACGAAGTCGGGCGCGATCATTGCGGCCAGCGAGGCTGCGAGAACGATCTTCTTCAATCTGTTTGCAATCATGGGGCAATTCCAGTTTTGCCGGGGCTTCGGTTGCGAATCAAGCAACCGGATTGCGGGCATTATGCTGTGTGATTGGCAGGGCTTCAATGGCGGTCGACCGTTTGCGCTGCCGACCGCCATTTCCCTCAGCTCTTTCGTAGCCTCACAAGCATGGCCAGAACCAGAAACGGCATGAATGTGCAGAAGGTGATCAATGGCCAGGCAGTGTCGCCCGGCAGGAAAATGACCAGTGCGGTTCCTGCGAGACTGACGATCAGGCTTTGAATGCAGAAGTAGACTGCGACCGCCATACCTGCACTATCATCAAAGGCTGCAAGCGCGCCATTTGCTGTCATCGATGCGGTGAAAACAATCCCGACAGCGGCAAGCCACATCGGGACGATGAGGCTTGTGAATGATGGTTGCATCAGTTTCTCACCCGCCAGAAGCAGGAGCGCGCTGGCAAGGAGCACGGCCATGCCAAGGGCTACGCTTTTACGGGCACCCCATTTCTGCGTATGGCGTGGCAGGATGCGCGTGGCGGCGATCATGACGACGGCAACACTTGCGAAGGCAAGGCTGAAGCCGGCTTCGCCGAAACCGCCGCGTTCGATCAGAATGCGTGGTGCCGTGGAAAAGAACACGAAAAACGTGCCCATCGCCGTCGCAAAGCCGAGCGTATAGGTCCAGAAGCGGAAGTCCTCCATGATCCGGCCCAGACTGCCAGCGCTTGGTGCATTGTTGGCCGGACGCGTTTCGTGCCAGTGGCGCCAGGCGCGCGATGTTGCGACGAGACTGAAAACGCCCAGCAATGCGAAGATTGTCCGCCATCCGAAACCTTTTGCAATCAGGGCGCCTGCAATCGGCCCAAGCGCAGGGACGAAGGAAAGCATGGCGCTGAAAAGCCCGTAGATCGTCGCGCCTTCGGGACGAGTCGCATAGACGTCGCGGACCGTTGCGAAAGTGGCGACAAGTGCCGCCGAGGCGCCCATTGCCTGTACGAAACGAAGCAACACGAAAACTGTGGCATCGTTGGTGATCGCCAGAGCGAAAGACGAGAGGGCGAAAACCAATCCACCGCCAAGCAGGATGGGCCTGCGTCCGAAACGGTCCGACAACGGGCCGAACAGCAGTTGACCGACACCCAGCATCACCATGTAGAGGCTGAGCGTCAGTTGCACCATGGCGGGTGTCGTTTGCAGGATGGCGGGCATGGACGGTACGACCGGCAGATAGATGTCCATGGCCAGCGAGGCGAGAATGTCGAAGGGAGCCATCAACGCGAGCGCAAATGGCAGGGAATAACTCCAGCGTGGAGTTTGTTTGTTATCAAAAGGCATGACGAAGCATCCGCTCGAGAAAGAATTCGGGCGGCGATCTGCCTTCTTTAAAACGCGCGTCTCATCCGAAAACCGTCACACGCTTTTCGGGATGCGCTTTAAGGGAAATTGGTCCGGGGCAGATGCCGCAACAGGTCGGAAAGGCTGTTGCGGCTTATCTGGTTGCGAGTTCGGTGCTGCTCATTCTGTGTTGTCCCGGTTCGATTGCAGGCCTGCTTTTAGCACTGGCGCGACTTCAGCGCCAGCTATCGTCGCGCCACATGGCCGAGAAGGCCGTCTTGTAGTCGGGATAGACGAATTCGTAGCCAAGATCCCTGATATACTGGTTGGAGACACGCTTGTTCTCGCCATAGAAGGAACGCGCCATCGGCGTCATGTCGGCTTCAGCGAAGGGGACTTCCGGTGGTGGCGTCGCGCCCATCAGTTCGGCTGCAAAGGTGACGACATCCTGCGGCGGGCTTGGTTCATTGTCGGTGATATTGAAGATGCCGCCCGTGTTGGTTCCCGCCAGAAAGCGCAGGCTACCGGCAATGTCATCGACATGGATGCGGTTGAAAACCTGATTGTCTTTGATGATACACCGTGCAGTACCGCGTTCCAGATTAATGAAGGCGTTGCGGCCCGGTCCATAGATACCTGAGAGGCGCAGGACCGCGAGCGGCGTTCCATGCCGTTCGCTCAATTGTCCCCATGCCTCTTCGGCTTTGACGCGTTCCAGACTGCGACGGGATGCTGGCTTGCAGGGTGCCGTCTCGTCCACCCACTCGCCCTGACGGTCGCCATAGACGCCAACCGTCGACAGATAGCCGATCCAGCGAATGGTGTTGTCGGGACGGCGAAGCGCTTCTTCTACAACGGCGACTGCCGGATCGCCGCTTTCGCCGGGAGAGATTGAAACAACCACATGGGTCGATTGGGCAAGCCGGTCCAGAAGGTCGGGCGAAGGTGTCTCACCGTCAAAGAGCATCGGCTTTATGCCTGCCTGTTCAAGGAGCGGGAATTTCTGCTCGTGCCGCGTGGTCCCGTCGATGCGTTCCGCCTCACTGGTCATCCTTTGAGCAAAGGCCTGGGCAGAATAACCGGCTCCGAACAGAAATATGCGCATATCAGATTGCCTCCGTATTCCATTCCGCCTGCACCGTAGCATCCTCTTCCGATGAGGCCAGACGTTTCTGCATTTCAGCCACACGGTCAGGATTGGCCAATTGCTTCAAGGCCCATATAGCTGCACCGCGCACGACAGGCGCTTCGTCTTCCAGCAATCGTTCGACATCTGGCAGAAGAGCCGCATCACCGGAATTACCGGTAGCGATCAGCACATTACGAATAAAGCGGTCGCGCCCGATACGCTTCACCGGGGAGCCGGAAAACAAAGTGCGGAACGCGGGGTCATCCAGTATCAGCAGATCGGCCAGACGCGGCGCTTTCAGGTCCTCGCGGGCTTTCAACTTCATTTCGCTGGTCGCTTGCGCAAACTTGTTCCACGGGCAGACGGAAAGGCAGTCGTCGCAGCCATAGATGCGGTTGCCCATGACTTTCCGGAATTCGTGCGGGATCGGCCCCTTGTTCTCGATGGTGAGATAGGAAATGCAGCGCCTTGCGTCGATGCGATAGGGCGAGGGGAAGGCCTTGGTCGGGCAGGCGTCGAGACAGGCGCGGCAGGAGCCGCAATGGTCGCGTTCAGGCTTGTCGGGCGGGATCTCCGCCGTGGTGAAGATCGAGCCGAGGAACAGCCACGAACCAAGCTCGCGGCTCACCAGATTGGTGTGCTTGCCCTGCCAGCCAAGACCGGCGGCCTCAGCCAGCGGCTTTTCCATGACGGGCGCTGTATCGACGAAGACTTTGACGTCCTGCCCGGCACGCGCGGCGAAACGGCTTGCCACATGCTTCAGCTTGCCCTTGATGATATCATGATAGTCGCGGTTCTGCGCATAGACCGAGATGGCCGCGCGATCTCGTTTTTCCAGAATGGCAAGCGGATTGGCATCCGGCCCGTAATTCATCGCCAGCATCATGATGGAACGGACTTCCGGCCACAGCACGCTTGGATCGCTACGGCGCGCCTCGGTTTCCTCCATCCATTCCATATCGGCATGGTGGCCATCGGCAATATATTGGCGCAACCGTTCAGGCGCTTGCGGAATTGCATCCGGCGTGGTGAAGGCGACGGCATCGAAACCGACCGCCTTCGCCTCTTCGATCAGGAAGCGCTTCAGCTTGTCTGTCTTCGAATTAGAAGTCGAGGTCGCCATAATGGGCCACCGGGGCAAGCCCGCGCACGCGGTCAGAAAGCAATGGGCGGAAAGCCGGGCGCGATTTCATGCGTGCATACCAGTCACGCGCCGCTTTGGTTTCGCCCCATTCGATTTCGCCCAGATAGTCTAGCACGGAAATGCATGCTGCCGCAGCCATGTCGGCATAGCTTGGATGCGCGCCGCCAAGCCAGTCGCGCGTCGCGGCCAGCCAGTCGATATATTTCATGTGCTGGCGGATATTGGTGCGGGCGGCACGGATAGCGGTTGAATCCGGCGCGCTACCGCCCATTTCGGCAGCCATTTGCAGCTTGAACACACGTTCGCGGGCGATGTGGCGCGTCACTTCATTTTCAAATTTCAGCAGGAACCAGTCAACGAGGCGGCGCACTTCGGCGCGCTCCATCGGACTTTCCGGCAGAAGTCGGCGGCTGCGTTTCAGGGCGCCGCGCGTTTCGTCCAGATATTCGGCAATCACCGTCGCGCCGACGACCGGGAGGTCGTTTTCAGCCAGAAGAACAGGCAGGGTGCCCGCCGGATTCAATGCCAGAAATTCCTTGCGACGCGACCACGGTCGTTCCTCGATCAATTCCGCTTCAACGCCATATTCGCCAAGGATGAGCCGCACATAGCGCGAACCCGAAGACATGGGATGATGAAAAAGCGTAAGCATGATCGACGCGATACTCTCGACTGAAGCTTGAATTGAACGTCCGGAGATAGCACGGCGGCTGGCGTTTGCGCATGCAGCAGGCTATTCCTGCTACCGAGCGATTCGACGCCGCCTCAACGGAATATAAAGTCTATAAGGGCTATGTCTGCGTGAGACAAGCAATCGCTGCAAGTGCCCGTTTTAGTCGCCATAACCGCTAATGCGAGCCGGTTCAGATACCATCATCGTGCCCACTATTCTAAGGTGCTGACTTCATGGATGTTTTTAATCTGCTGGAAGCCGCGTTTCTCGGTCTTGTTGAAGGCTTGACCGAATTTATCCCGGTTTCCTCCACCGGGCATTTGCTGCTGATTGGTCATTTTCTTGGCTTTGAATCCACAGGAAAGACCTTTGAGGTGTTGATCCAGCTGGGTGCCATTCTGGCCATTCTGACTGTCTATTCGGCAAAACTTTTGAAAATCCTGACTGATTTTCCTCGCGATGCCCGCACGCGTCGCTTTGTCTTCGGCATTCTGGTCGCCTTCCTGCCCGCAGCTGTTATCGGTGCGCTGGCACACGGCTTTATCAAGAGCGTGCTGTTTGAAACGCCGATGCTGGTCTGCATCATGCTGATCATCGGCGGTTTCATCCTGCTCTGGGTGGATCAGCTCAATCTGCGTCCGCGCTATCATGACGTCATGGATTATCCGCTGCCCATGTGCCTTGCGATCGGCTTCATCCAGTGCCTGGCCATGATACCCGGTGTATCGCGTTCCGGCTCCACGATTGTCGGCTCGCTGCTGCTCGGTGCCGACAAACGCTCGGCTGCGGAGTTCTCGTTCTTTCTCGCCATGCCGACCATGGCGGGCGCATTTGCCTATGACCTCTACAAGAGCCGCAATATCCTGTCGCTCAACGATGGCGCGCTGATTGGCGTCGGCTTCGTGATGGCCTTCATCTCGGGCGTTTTCGTTGTGCGCTATCTGCTCGATTACGTGTCCCGCCACGGCTTCAAGCTGTTCGGTTGGTGGCGTCTGATCGTCGGATCAGTGGGGTTGGCAGCACTCCTCGTATGGGGGTGAACGTCGTCAAATTTCGACAAAGCTTGGCGCATAAAAGCCAGGCAAAAGAAAAGGGGCCTTTCGGCCCCTTGTTCATTTCCGTTGAATGGAATGTCTCATGCGAAGCCGGTCTTGGTGTATTGGCCAGCCACGCGGTAGCGCCAGAGATAGGATGGCAGCACGGCGTCAACACCTTCCGGCGTGATGCCCATGCCTTCCAGCGTGCGGCCTTCCTTGATGGCCTTTTCGGAAACGACATTGTCGAATTTCAACAGCGTCACCTGATCATTGGTGAGCATCGGGTTCGGCAGCAGGCCGAGGATCGATGCCTGGAGGCGAGCAACCCACCACGGCATGGAGACGATCATGCGCTTGCGCCCGATGACCTTGAGCATGTCCTTCATCCAGTTTTTGAACGGCTGCACATCCGGGCCACCGAGTTCGTAGACACCGCCCGGCATCAGCTTGCCATCGACGGCGCGGGCGACGGCTTCCGCCACGTCACCGACATAGACCGGCTGGAGCTTCGTTTCGCCGCCGCCGATAGCTGGCAGGAACGGCGAGAAGCGCGCCATGTTGGCGAAGCGGTTGAAGAAGCGGTCTTCCGGGCCAAAAATGATCGAGGGGCGCAGGATGACGCTTTCCGGCAGAACGGAAAGAACGGCGTTTTCGCCTTCGCCCTTGGTGCGTGCATAATCCGATGGCGAATTGACGTCGGCGGCCAACGAGGACACATGCGTCATGCGAATTCCTGCGGCCTTGGCGGCTTCGGCGATGTTCTTCGCGCCCAGCACCTGAACAGTGTTGAAACGCTGACGTCCGCTTTCGGCAAGAATGCCGACGAGGTTCACGACATGGTCGGAGCCCTTGACGATGTGCTCGACGGAGCCACGATGGCGCACATTGGCCTGCACCATCTGAATCTGGCCGACATTGCCGAGCGGAGCCATGTAATAGGCAACTTCCGGCTTGCGAACGGCAACGCGCACACGGTAGCCTCGCTTGGTGAGAGCCGCCACGACCGCGCGCCCGACAAAGCCGGAGCCGCCGAAAACGGTGACGAGTTTCGGCCTGTTGTGGACTTCGTTCGGTTCGGTCTTCATCCTAAACTCCTGCATGAAAGCACGCTATTCGAGCGGTGATTTATCGCCTTTTTGCCACAAGGCAAAGGGGACTTGTTGTCACGATTGCGAAAGCTGCCGGTTTTCCCGCCTTTTGGCGCGAATACTCCTTTGAAATTTGGCGGCTTGCTGTTAAATCGCGCGCATGAGCACACCACTTGACCATATTCGCAATTTTTCGATCGTCGCCCATATCGACCACGGCAAATCGACGCTGGCCGACCGCCTCATTCAGTTGACCGGCGGGCTGGACACGCGCGAGATGAAGGATCAGGTTCTCGACTCGATGGATATCGAGCGCGAGCGCGGCATCACCATCAAGGCGCAGACAGTCCGTCTTTCCTACAAAGCGAAGAACGGCGAAGATTATGTGCTGAACCTGATCGACACGCCCGGCCACGTCGACTTCGCCTATGAAGTCTCGCGTTCGCTGGCTGCGTGCGAAGGTTCGCTTCTCGTGGTGGACGCTTCCCAAGGCGTGGAAGCGCAGACGCTGGCCAATGTCTATCAGGCCATCGACAACAACCATGAAATCGTGGTCGTGTTGAACAAGATCGACCTGCCTGCTGCCGAGCCAGAGCGCGTCAAGCAGCAGATCGAGGAAGTCATCGGCATCGATGCGGCGCAGGCCGTGCATATCTCCGCCAAGACCGGCATCGGCATCGAAGATGTGCTCGAAGCCATCGTCACCCAGTTGCCCGCGCCGAAGGAAGGCGACCGCAATGCGCCGCTCAAGGCCATGCTGGTCGATAGCTGGTATGATTCCTATCTTGGCGTTATCGTTCTGGTGCGCATCATCGATGGCGTCCTGAAAAAGGGCCAGACCATCCGCATGATGGGCACGGGCGCGAAATATCCGGTGGAACGCACCGGCGTGTTCACGCCGAAGATGGTTCAGGTGGACGAACTCGGCCCCGGCGAGCTTGGCTTCATCACGGCCTCGATCAAGGAAGTGGCCGACACCCGCGTCGGCGATACGATTACCGAAGATCGCCGCCCGACCGAAAAGATGCTGCCTGGCTTTAAGCCCGCGCAGCCGGTCGTGTTCTGCGGCCTGTTCCCGGTCGATGCGGCGGATTTTGAAGATCTGCGCGCCGCCATGGGCAAGCTGCGCCTCAACGATGCGTCGTTCTCGTTCGAAATGGAAACGTCTGCCGCACTCGGCTTCGGCTTCCGTTGTGGTTTCCTCGGTCTTCTGCATCTGGAAATCATTCAGGAACGTCTCGAGCGCGAGTTCAATCTCGACCTTATCACGACCGCGCCTTCGGTCGTCTATCGCCTAAACATGCAGGACGGAACGCAGAAAGAGCTTCACAACCCGGCCGATATGCCGGATATCGTGAAGATCAATGCGATTGAAGAGCCTTGGATCAAGGCAACCATTATGACGCCGGATGACTATCTCGGTGCGATCATGAAGCTTTGCCAGGAGCGCCGCGGCATCCAGATCGATCTGACCTATGTTGGCCCACGCGCCATGATCACCTATGATCTGCCGCTCAACGAAGTGGTGTTCGATTTCTACGACCGCCTGAAGTCGATCTCGAAGGGCTATGCCTCGTTTGACTACAACCTTTCGGATTACCGCGAGGGCGATCTGGTGAAGATGTCGATCCTTGTCAACGAAGAGCCGGTCGATGCATTGTCGATGCTCGTCCACCGTTCGGCGGCTGAAAAGCGCGGCCGTGCGCTGTGCGAAAAGCTGAAAGAGCTGATCCCGCAGCATATGTTCAAGATCCCGATCCAGGCGGCAATCGGCGGCCGCATCGTGGCGCGCGAGACGATCTCGGCATTGCGCAAGGACGTGACGGCCAAGTGCTATGGCGGCGACGTGACGCGCAAGCGCAAACTTCTGGAAAAGCAGAAGGAAGGCAAGAAGCGCATGCGCCAGTTCGGCAAGGTCGAAATCCCGCAGGAGGCCTTTATTCAGGCGCTCAAGATGGGCGATGATTGATCGTCTTTGTGTTGCCGTATTGAAGCGGTAGGATAATTTTACATTTGATGCTAGATTTTCTGCCGAATTCGATCAACTATTGACAAGTGATTTGGCTAATACAGTTTGTTGAAGCATCAGGGGGTTGGTCATGACAGATGAACTAAAAACTCTTATAGAAGCTGCTAAAGCTATAAAGCAATCTGCGCAAGAAAAAGAGCAGCAAAGGCGTAGCTTTGCTTATGGTAATACTAAATTTGAGAATGATTTAATCACTAGAGCTATGATTGATGATCAAGCGGAAAAGTTAAAATCAATAGCGAGATAAGTTGGGGAGCTTTTTGCTATGAGTGGGGGAGCAGAAAGCCAGCGTCACAGTGTGGCTTTGGAAGCAGAGATCATAACGGATCCTCAGAAAAAAGCAGAAACGGAAGCCAGAAATGGTCTTCGTCAGTTTGACATTGCAATGCAAGCCGTGGCTCAGGCAATCGAACGTAAGCAGTTCAAGCTTCGCGTATCTTTGATCTTGAGTCTGCAACGTGAAGCACTGATAGAACTAAGCGGATATGCTGGAAATTTTCGGCCATCTGGCGTCGAGATTCACGGTAGTAATCATCAACCAGTTGCAGCGCATCTGGTGGCGGAGCTAGTTGAAGACCTGTGCGAATATGTGAATGCCAATTGGGAAACGGCCACACCAATTCATTTAGCTGCATATGTAATGTGGCGTTTAAATTGGATACATCCTTTTTCTGATGGAAATGGTCGTACTTCCAGAACGCTTTCCTATCTAATATTATGCATTAAACTGGATGCAATTCTTCCAGGTTTTCCGGCTATTCCAGACCAAATTGTGGAAAATAGGACTCCTTATTTTAAAGCCTTGGATGCGGCTGACGCTGCATATGCTGAGGGGCGAATTGATGTTTCGGAAATGGAAAAACTTTTGTCCGGTATGTTGGCAGCACAACTGATAAGCGCTTTCGAACGTGCAGGTGGTAGGAGTTGAGCATCGAAGGTGCGGTTGGAATCTCCATCACCTACTGCACCCAATGCAACTGGCTGCTGCGTGCTGCGTGGATGGCGCAGGAACTGTTGCAGACTTTCGGGCAGGATTTAGGCGAAGTGGCGTTGCGTCCAGGCACCGGCGGGGTCTTTGAAATCCGCGTTCATATGCCGGACGGCAGCGAGGAACTCATCTGGGAACGCAAGCGCGATGGCGGTTTTCCTGAAGCCAAGGTTCTCAAACAGCGCGTGCGCGATCTGGTCTGGCCGGAGCGCGATCTGGGTCATTCGGACCGGCCAGTCAATACTTGATAGGGCCTGCGCGCTTCCCTCATCCTGAGGAGGTGCGAAGCACCGTCTCGAAGGATCGAAGGATCGAAGGATCGAAGGACGAGGGAAGGGGAAGCATGGTCAATCCTCATCCACCACGCGCAAGCGCATTTGGGTGGGGGCGCTTTCCGCCTGTCGTGATTGCGGGCGGGATGCTTCCTCGGCGGGCGTGGGGCCGAATTCCAGCGCCTCGATCTTCGCGCCGCGCTTGGTGACCTTGCTGGAAGATACGAGAATATCGTCAATATCCTTGTTGGCCTGCACGAAGTGGGTCTGCAGCTTGCGCACGCGCTCATCGAGGCGGCCGACATCTTCCATCAGCCGGATCACTTCGCCCTGAATCACATGCGCCTGCTCGCGCATGCGGGCATCTTTCAGGATCGCCTGAATAACCTGAATGGACAGCATCAGCAGCGAGGGTGAGACGATGACCACCCGTGCCCGGTGCGCACGCTGGATCAGCGCCTCGAAATGCTCGTGAATATCGGCAAAGATCGACTCCGATGGCACGAACAGAAAAGCTGTATCCTGCGTTTCGCCGGGGATCAGATATTTGTCTGAGACATCCTTGATATGCACTTCCATGTCGCGGCGGAACTGGGCGACTGCTGCCTTGCGCGCCTCCGGCTGTTCCGTTTCGCGCATCGAATTCCAGGCTTCGAGCGGGAATTTGGCGTCGATCACCAAAGAGGGCGCATTGTTCGGCATCCGTACAAGGCAATCCGGACGGGTGCTGTTGGAAAGCGTTGCCTGAAACTCGTAGGCGCCCTGCGGCAGACCGTCGGCAATGATCGCTTCCATGCGCGACTGGCCGAAAGCGCCACGCGTCTGCTTGTTGGCGAGGATCGCCTGTAACTGCACCACCTGTCCGGCGAGCGACTGGATATTGTTCTGCGCCGTGTCGATGACGGCGAGACGCTCCTGCAATTTGGCGAGGTTTTCATGCGTCGAACGGGTCTGTTCGGTCATGGTCTGGCCGATGCGATGCGTCATGCCGTCGAGCCGTTCGCGGATCGACTGGTTGAGTTCCGCCTGTCGCGAACCGAACACTTCCGCCATGGTCTGCATTCGGCCCTGCATCTCGGCTTGCGCTTTGAGGATTTCCGCCATGCGATATTCGGCATCGCGGGCACGGTCTTCGGCCTGCGCTTCCGCGACTGCGCGAAGCCGGGCAGAGCGTGTTGCCGCGATTAGAAAAAGGGCAAGGCACAGCACCAGCACGACGATGCCCGCCAGCAGGATATTCCCGAGCGTGAACGACGTGGCGCCGAGCTGCAGAAGCGGCTCATTCAAGAGATTCTGGTTTTCCATGAAGGCAGCTTAGCTGATTCGTGTCGCCTTGATGAGATCAAAACGGGAACATTTTGCAAAGTGTAATTGACGATTCCCGCGTGAGCCATTACGTGAAAGCGCATGTCAGTAAAACCGCTTGTCATCCTTCCCGATCCCGTCCTGCGCCAGGTTTCCAAGCCTGTGGAGCGCTTTGACGACCAGCTGCGCAAATTCGCCGGCGACATGTTCGACACCATGTATGATGCGCCGGGCATTGGTCTTGCCGCCATTCAGGTGGGCGAGCCGATCCGTATGCTCGTCATCGACCTTGCCAAGGAAGGTGAACCGAAAGCGCCGCATGTCTTCATCAATCCCGAGATCATCGGCGTGACGGATGAAGCCAGCACCTATGAGGAAGGCTGCCTTTCGATCCCGGATTATTATGCCGAGGTCGAACGGCCAGCCGCTATCAAGGTCAATTACTTCGATGCTGACGGCAAGCCGCATTCGATGGAAGCCGACGGGCTGATGGCCACCTGCCTGCAGCATGAGATCGACCATCTGAACGGTGTGCTTTTCATCGATCATATTTCCAAGTTGAAGCGCGATATGGTCATCAAGAAGTTCAAGAAGCTCGCCAGCCAGCGCGCGCCGGGGAAAGTGCTTTAATGCGTGTCGTTTTCATGGGGACGCCGGAATTTTCCGTGCCGATCCTCACCGCCATTATCGGTCACGGTTATGAGGTTGTTGCCGTCTATACGCAGCCTCCGCGCCCGGCTGGCCGTCGCGGGCTGGAGCTGACCAAGTCGCCAGTGCATGAAAAAGCCGAGCAGTTTGGCATTCCGGTGTTCACGCCGAAAAGCCTCAAGGGCGCGGAAGAGCAGGAAGTCTTTGCAAGTCTTGAAGCCGATGTCGCCATCGTCGTGGCCTATGGGCTTTTGTTGCCCAAGGCCATTCTCGATGCGCCACGGCTCGGCTGCTATAATGGTCATGCCTCGCTTTTGCCGCGCTGGCGCGGGGCCGCGCCGATCCAGCGCGCCATCATGGCGGGCGATGCGGAAACCGGCATGATGATCATGAAAATGGATGCCGGGCTTGATACCGGTCCTGTTGCCATGGCGGAAAAGGTTGCAATCACGCCTGACATGACTGCGGGCGAACTGCATGATCGTCTGAGTATGATCGGCGCCGACCTGATGATCCGCGCGCTGGGTGCGCTGGAGCGTGAAAGCCTTGCCTTGCAGCCGCAGGCGGAAGAAGGCGTCACCTATGCCGCCAAGATCGACAAGGCCGAGGCGCGTATCGACTGGTCGAAGTCGGCGCAAGAGGTACACAACACCATTCGTGGTCTGTCGCCCTTTCCAGGTGCCTGGTGCGAAATGGAAATCAACGGCGCTGTCGAGCGCGTGAAGCTTCAGCGCTCAACGCTGGGTGAGGGTAAGGGCGAGCCGGGCACGGTGCTGGATGATCGCCTGACGGTTGCCTGCGGTGAAGGTGCCGTGAGGCTCGTCACGCTGCAGCGTTCCGGCGGCAAGCCATTGCCTGCGCAGGAGTTTCTGCGTGGTGCACAGGTCACGAAGGTTCTGTAGGCGGTGCCGCGCTACAAGCTCACTGTCGAATATGACGGCACGCCCTATGTCGGCTGGCAGCGGCAGGAAAACGGCCATGCGGTGCAGAATGCCATTGAACTGGCATTCAAGAAATTCTGCGGCGAAGACCTGACGTTAAGCGCTGCGGGCCGCACCGATGCAGGCGTTCATGCGACAGCACAAGTTGTCCATGTCGATCTCACCAAGGATTGGGATGCAGGCAAGGTGCGCGATGCGGTCAATGCGCATCTGGTCATGGCGGATGAGCGCATCAGTATCCTGAATGTCGAGAAGACGACGGACACGTTCGACGCGCGTTTTTCCGCACGTGCACGGCATTATCTCTACCGCATCCATAATCGTCGTGCGCCTCTGGCGATTGATTATCAGCGCGCATGGTGGGTGCAGAAGCGACTTGATGCTGAAGCGATGCACGAAGCAGCAAAGCGGCTTCTGGGAGAGCACGACTTCACCACGTTCCGCGCCACGCAATGCCAGGCCAAGAGCCCAATCAAGACGCTCGACCGGCTCGATGTCATCCGCAACGGCGATTACGTGGAAATGCGCGTTTCGGCGCGGTCCTTCCTGCACAATCAGGTCAGGTCCTTCGCAGGCAGCCTGATGGAAGTGGGTGTTGGCCGCTGGACGGCGGATGATCTGCAAGCGGCTTTGGAAGCCAAAGATCGCAAGGCCTGCGGGCAGGTTGCCCCGCCCTATGGGCTTTATCTGATTGGTGTGGACTACGCCTTTCCGTACTGAGACCCGAAGCGCGCTCTAGGGAATCAAGAGCAAACTTCCGGATGATTTTCCCGTTTCCAGCGCACGATGGGCCTGTGCTGCCTCGCTCAGCGGATAGGTTGCCCCAATCGTTCCAGTCAGTCCCTTTTCCATGATGTCGAAAAGCTTGGAAGCGGAGTTTCGGTAGTTATCCAGATCGTTGATGTAAGCGATCACGCTTGGCCGGACGAAAGAAAGATCTGCTTGATTGCCGAGTGCATCAATGACGGTCTGGGAGATTTTTCCACCGGCCTGACCAATGCTCGCCAGAGTTCCAAACGGGCGCACGCATTGTGCCGTTTTGGCCAGAGTTTCACCGCCGATCCCGTCATAGGCGACGTGAACGCCCTGTTCGTCCGTGAGACGCCGGGTGGCTGTGACGAAATCGCAATCGCGTCCAACGAGCACATGATCGGCACCATTTTTGCGCGCCATTTCGGCCTTGTCTTCCGAGCTGACGGTTCCGATCACTGTTGCTCCAAGAGCCTTGCCCCAGCGGGTCAGCAAAGTGCCCAGTCCGCCTGCGGCTGCATGCACCAGCATGATTGTATCCGGGCCAACGGGAAATGTATTGGTCAGGAGCATGTGGGTCGTAAGACCGCGCAGCATGGTCGCTGCCGCCGACTGCGACGAAATTGTGCCGGGCAGTAGCAGTGCTCTTTGGGCCGGTAGAAGCCGGGTTGAGGCATATGCCCCCACTGGCAAGCCTGCATAAGCCACTCTGTCACCCGGTTTGAGGTCGGTTACATCTGATCCGACTGCTTCCACAACGCCTGCACCTTCGACACCGAGCACAGCCGGAAAGAACGGCAGCGGATAGAGGCCGGTCCGATGGTATATGTCGACAAAATTCACGCCGATTGCCTCGTGGCGAATGCGTATCTCGCCTGCACCGGGGCTTCGGGGTGTGTGTTGGACTGTCTGAAGCAGCCCTGCTTCACCGGTCGCGTTCAGAATGATCTCGTAGTCCATCAGTCAGCCTCCGTTGCAATCCGGGGCAGTATCGAGGATAGAGAAACGGGAAAAAATTGCTGTTTTGATCGCAGCATATGGGAAAAATTTCACAATGGTGAATTGGGAAAGCGTACGTTATTTTGTGGCTTTGGCCGATACCGGTACTCTGTCAGGTGCGGCGCGATTGCTGAATGTAGAACATGCGACGATTGCGCGACGTGTGGCTGCCTTGGAAACCGAAACCAGTTTGAAACTGGTTGATCGCCGGGGGCGGCGTTTTCTGCTGACGGAAGACGGCGAGCGGATCGCTGCAATTGCCCGAAAAATGCAAGACGAAGCGCAAGCTATCAGCCGTTTCGGCGCAGTCCGGGATACTGGCATAAGCGCCACTGTTACACTCACAGCGCCGCCCTCCTACGCGGTTGCGAGACTAGCCAGGCCGCTTGCTGCGGTATCGGCGCAATATCCGGGTATCCATATGTGTGTGATGGGGGAGGCCCGCTTCAGTTCGCTGAATCGTCGGGAAGCGGATATAGCTATTCGCCTGACACGTCCGACAACCGGTGACCTCACCATTCGCAGGCTTGGCGAGGAAGCTTTTCGCCCTTATGCGAGCCGACAATATCTGGCGCAAACTGCGCCTGATAAATGGCAGTTCATCGCCTATGATGAAAGTCTGGAGGACGCTCCGCAGCAGGCTTACTTACTTGCCTTGGCTGGTGCCCGACCGATTGCCTTGCGGGCCAATACATTGGAGATGCAGCTCGCTCTTGTAAGCGAGAATGCAGGCATTGCCATGTTGCCTGATTTCATGGCTGAGACGCAGGAGCATCTGATGCCAGCACTACCAGACCATGCTCCACTTCTGCGTGAGGTGTGGATGGTCGTTCATTCCGACATGAAGACGGTTCCGGCTCTCCGTGCGGTCATGACCGAGATCGCTGGCACCCTCAGTCATCCCATGCCGATATAACACTTTTCGTTTTAATAGGCGTGCGGATCGAAGCCGATCCCGAGCAAATTCTGCAGCAGGACAGTCAGGAAGAGCGAACCGAAAACGGTGCAGGCAAAGAATGGTGCCGTATAGGCATGCGGACGTTGCAGCGCAACGAATGTCAGCCGGTAGCCCAGCACGATGGATATGCCGAACATGATGATGGCGAACAATGTTGCGACATCGAGTTGTCCGGGAAAGAACAATTGCAGCAACGTGATCGGTGCGAAGATCCATGAAATCAGGGCGCTGCCCCAGTTGGTCGCAATCACGAAAGCCGCATAACGCTTGGCGATGCCGATCCGCTTGGCGAGAAGGCCAATGATGACAAGCGGAATGATCCAGGCTGCTATTTCCACGACTGCGGCACGCGTGACGATGGCGAAGCGCAAGCCTGCTTCGTCACGGCCAGCCGTGAGGTCCGCCGCATAGGACACCCAGTTCGCGAACATGGGGGGCAGCGCAATCGCTATCGCAAAGAAGGACGTCCAGAACCCCTCGGCGGAAATGTCGAGATAGCCCAGTCCTTCCTTGCGCCCGAGCATCATTCTCCAGACGCCCCAGAAATATCTGAAAATATCGTCCAGGCTTGGCATGAGATTCCCAATTTTTCGCGTAATCCGGGCGAAAAGTTATGCAACTTTCCGGATTATGCTCTACCCAAAGAAATCGGCGATGAAGCGTTCATAAATCTGTGTCAGGCCTTCGAGGTCGGCAAGAGCCACGCGTTCGTCAACCATATGCATGGTCTGCCCGACAAGGCCGAATTCGACCACTGGACAGTAATCCTTGATGAAACGGGCATCGGATGTGCCGCCCGATGTCGATAGTTCCGGACGCCTGCCGGTTACCGCCTCGACCGAATCCGTCAGCGTGCCGATCAGTTTCTCGTCGCGGGTCAGGAACACATGGCTCGGATGCTCGCGCCAGGTGAGTTCATAGTTGATCGGCGTTTCGCGACCGGGACGCAGGCGATTGTCTCGGGCGGCCTTTTCGAGACGCGCGATGATTTCAGCCTGCAAGGTCTCTGCAGTCCAGGTGTCGTTGAAGCGGATGTTGAACGAGGCCGTCGCCTTGTTTGCAATGACATTGGTGGCCTTGTTGCCGACGTCGATGCTCGTCACTTCCAGATTGCTGGCCTGAAAATTGTCCGTGCCCTCGTCGAAAGCCGGGTAGAGCAGGCTATCGACGAGCGTGGTGATGCCGCGCACCGGGTTTTCGGCAAGATGCGGATAGGCGGCGTGTCCCTGCACGCCATGAACGGTGATCGTGCCGGACAGCGAGCCGCGGCGTCCGATCTTGATCGCATCGCCAAGTGCGTTCGGGTTGCTCGGCTCTCCGACGATGGACGCATCCCAGCTTTCACCGCGCTGTTTCGCCCAGTCGAGAAGCTTGACCGTGCCATTGATGGCCGGGCCTTCCTCGTCGCCGGTGATGAGGAGGGAAACGCTGCCCTTGATGCTGCCGTGCTTTTCGATATGACGGGCGACTGCGGCCACGAAACAGGCAACGCCGCCCTTCATGTCCACCGCACCGCGACCGTACATCACGCCGTCCTCGATGGCGGCGGAGAAGGGCGGATGTTTCCAGTCATCTTCATTGCCGGGTGGTACGACATCGGTATGTCCCGCGAACATCAGATGCGGGCCATTGCCCGACTTGCGCGCATAGAGATTTTCAATATCCGGCGTGCCTTCATCACGGAAGATGGGCCGCTCTACCGAAAAACCCATCGGCTTCAACATCGCTTCCAGCGCCGTCAGCGCGCCACCTTCAGCAGGTGTTACGGATGCGCAGCGAATGAGGGCAGCAAGGTTATCGGCGGGATTGACGGCTAAGCTCATGAGATCAGGACTTTTTGAAAAAGGGAATCGTCTGACGGCGAGATTATCGCGCATCCCGAA
This sequence comes from Brucella tritici, assembly GCF_902825325.1. Classification (GTDB taxonomy): domain Bacteria; phylum Pseudomonadota; class Alphaproteobacteria; order Rhizobiales; family Rhizobiaceae; genus Brucella. The sequence continues at coordinate 66,837 of NZ_CADEAR010000003.1, forward strand.
AAGTGCGAAGCGGTTTTCGGAACAAGATGCGCGTGAAAACAAACCGCATCCCGAAAAGTGCGAAGCAGCTTTCGGAACAAGATGCGCGTGAAAACAAACCGCATCCCGAAAAGTGCGAAGCAGCTTTCGGAACGGACGCGCGTGAAAACAAACCGCATCCCGAAAAGTGCGAAGCAGCTTTCGGAACGGATGCGCGTGAAACAAACAGATAGAAACGGCAATCCGGCGGTTGCGCGCGAGAGGGTACCGTTTCGCCTTTCACTTGTTTTTCTCAGTCGGTTTCAATTTGGGAACGAAATTTCCTTGACCGACCCCCCCTTGTCATCGTTAGTTAAAAATAAGTTGATAACGAGACCCGCAAAGGGCCGGTCGACGGGGACTCTTTTTAAATGGGAAATTGCGCATGCGTTTTATCACTTCTGCGATAGCAGGCATGATGGTGCTCTTCGGGGCGACAACGATACCGGCCACGGCCGCGCAATGGAGTGAAGCTGGCGGGCTTACAAGCATTCCTTACGGACACAAGGATTACTGTGATCGCAACAAGCGCGATTGCGGCGCGCATCGCGTGTTGCCGCCGATGAACATGACCCCGCAGCGCATGAAGTTGCTGCAATCGGTCAGCAGTTCCGTCAATCATCGCGTCAAGCCGGTTTCCGATCAGGATAATTATGGCAAGCGCGATTACTGGACTATTCCAGTCAACGGCAAGGGCGATTGCGAAGACTATGTGCTGATGAAACGCGCCCAACTGATGGCGCGGGGCATCAGCCCGTCGCAACTTCTCATCACTCTGGTACAGGGCAGCGAGCCGCATATCATATTGACCGTGCGTACCGATCACGGTGACTTTATTCTCGACAATCTGCGCGATGAAGTGTTGCCGGTCGAGAAGACCTCCTATCGCTATATCAAGATGCAGTCGCCTGGAAATTCCGGGCAATGGGTTTCCATCGCCGGGCGTTCGGTTGCTGTTGCAAACAACTGATCGGGTGGTGGCGTTCAGTTGAATGCCGGTTCATTCGATCTATCAAGCCTTACCAAGCCGCATTTCGATGCGGCTTTTTTGTTTAGTAAGGGCTGAATTGACTGGCTAAACGATGTCAGAGGCAAATCAGGGTGTCATTTCGACGAAGCCCGCTTCGCTTCTTCAACGTCGATTTTGCGGAAAATGGCCTCATTGTTCACTGTGATTGGACAATATATTTGGACAGACTGTTCGCGCTTTTTGAACAAATGTAGGGCTGTAACAGTCGTGTGATTGCTGGTATATCAATTAACTCATTGTTATTGTTAGTTTTTATAAATTATCATTATCGTTCTTCCAAAAAAATCCTGCACGAATGTGTGATCAACAAAACAATTTCGTGACTGGAACTTTTACCCACTGTCACCCATTTGAGGTGCATCGGAACGACGAACAAACGCCGCTCCACTTTCCAAGGAGATAGGAAAATGAAGAAGATTGTTCTTGCTGCCGCTGCTCTTGCTCTTACCGCCGGTGCCGCTTTTGCAGAAAACCCGCATGTTGGCGAACCTGCCGATCTTTATGCAAATGACCGTACCCCGGTTGCGACCCAGAGCCAGAAGCTCGACTACACGGCTCCTGCTTCGATCAACAAGGCAACGGTTTATCAGGATGGTTCGGCTCACCGCTTCGGTGATGCATCGCCTTCCTCTTACCAGAACTAAAAGTCCGTTCGGACTTTTGGCCTCTCCGGTTCATCTGGACCGGGCATGAATGAAATACCCGCATTGCATGTATTCCCGATGGTGTCGGGGCATTTCCTCCCAGATGTGCCTGACACCTTAGGGCGGGCCACGAAGGCTCAGTTAACCGAATGTCCCCTTTGCGCTCAGGACACGATCTTGAGTCCCAGCCACGAAAAGCTGATGCCGGGGACGCTATGGAGAAAAGGAATAAAGAAATGAAGAAGTTCGCTCTCGCCGCTCTTGCTGTCGCTCTTAGCGCCGGTGCTGCCTATGCTGAAAACCCGTTTGTTGGTCAGCCGCCTGCAATGGCTGCTCAGGACAAGGCTTTCGTTCTTCCTGGCGAAACTCCGGTCGCTTCGACCCGCAGCAACATCGATTATACGGCTCCGGCTGCCATTCATCAGTCGGCCCCCGTCTATCAGGACGGTTCGGCTCATCGCTTCGGCGACGCTTCCCCGTCCAGCTACCAGAACTAATTGGTTCTAATGGCTGAGCCGTCGGTCGCCCTGCATCGCCACGTGCGTTACTCCCCTCACGCATGAGACGCGCAGGGCATCCGAAGGGCTGCCAAGGAATCTCCCCGGAGGATGGCGTCAATGTCTCCCCGGACTGCCCGGATCAGAGGCATTGTGCCATCCGAAGGGGCGACCAGTTATAAAAAAGGCGACGCCAACAGCGTCGCCTTTTGTTTTATGCGCGCTTGCTTTGTATTCAGTCGCGCAGCAGTTCGTTGATCGACGTCTTGGAGCGGGTCTTTTCATCGACGCGCTTGACGATGACGGCGCAATAGAGGCTCGGACCCCAGTTTTCGCCGGGAACGTTCTTGCCCGGCATGGTGCCTGCAACGACGACCGAATAGGGCGGCACTTCGCCATAGAAGACTTCGCCGGTTGCGCGATCCACGATCTTGGTCGACTTGCCGATGAAAACACCCATACCAAGAACCGAGCCTTCGCGCACGATGCAGCCTTCAACGACTTCCGAGCGGGCGCCGATGAAACAATTGTCTTCGATGATGGTTGGACCGACCTGCATCGGCTCCAGAACGCCGCCAATGCCGACGCCGCCCGAAAGATGAACGTTCTTGCCGATCTGCGCGCAGGAGCCGACGGTGGCCCAGGTGTCTACCATGGTGCCTTCATCGACATAGGCGCCGAGATTGACGAAGGACGGCATCAGGATCGCGTTGGGCGCGATATAGGCCGAGTGGCGCACGACGCAGTTCGGTACTGCGCGGAAACCAGCCTTTTCGAATTCATTGGCCGTCCAGCCGTCGAATTTTGACGGCACCTTGTCCCACCAGGATGACTGGCCGGGACCGCCCTTGATGACTTCCATCGGGTTGAGGCGGAAGGAGAGCAGGACCGCTTTCTTCAGCCATTGGTTGACATGCCAGTTGCCGTCCGCCTGTTTTTCTGCGACACGGGCTTCACCGCGGTCGAGAAGAATGAGCGATTGTTCGACGGCTTCGCGCACTTCGCCGCGCGTTGCCGTGTTGATACCGTCGCGCTCGTCAAAAGCCTTGTCGATTGTCTTCTCAAGGGAGGCGAGGTCTGGCTTGGTCATAGGGTGCGATCTCCATGAAGGGGCGGCAGATGGCAGGCGCGGACAAATCCGGCCCGTTGCTGGGAAATTGATTAAGCGAAGGCGCCATGAGGGTCAATGTCGTTCGTGATCCGATTGCAGTGCCACGTTTGAGACAGATTAAGCATTTAGCGCCAGAATGGATGCTGTTATGCGTTGAATGGCGATAATGAAGGAGCAGGTGAGAGCATGAACCCGATGGAGAAGTCTGGCTGGACGCCATTTCCGAATTCAGAGGAAGCGGTCAAGCAGGCGCGCACCGTACCGCAGACGCCACAGACCGAAGCCTCTGCCTATCGCCTTGCTTTCACGGACGATGATTTCCTGACGCGGCGCGACCTGCGGCCGATCCGGCTGCAGCTTGAGCTTCTGAAACCTGAAATGATTCTGGCCGACCGGGGCATCAAGTCCACTGTCGTCATGTTTGGCGGTGCGCGCATTCCTGAGCCCGGCGGCGAGGCATGGGCAGCCAAGAACGAGGTTCAGAAGAAAAATCTTGAAGCCAATGCGCATTATTACGAGGAAGCGCGCAAATTCGCGCGGCTATGCTCGGAATATTCGGCGACGACCTACTATCGCGAATTCATCGTGGTGACGGGCGGCGGCCCCGGCGTCATGGAAGCGGGTAATCGCGGAGCCGCCGATGTCGGTGCGCCGACGATCGGGCTCAACATTGTGCTGCCGCATGAACAGGCGCCCAACGCCTATGTCACGCCGGACCTTTGCTTCAACTTCCATTATTTTGCGATCCGCAAGATGCACTTCCTGATGCGCGCCAAGGCGATCTGCGTGTTCCCTGGCGGCTTTGGAACGATGGACGAGCTTTTCGAGGCGATGACGCTGATCCAGACCAACCGTATGGAGCGCGTGCCGCTGATCCTGTTCGGCAAGGAATTCTGGACCAAGGCGATCAATATCGAGTTTCTGGCCGAGCAGGGCACGATTTCGCCCGCCGACATCGAGCTCCTCAACTTTGTCGAAACTGCCGACGAAGCCTGGGAACAGATCAAGGATTTTTATAAGCTCTGATCGCCCCGGATTTTCTGTTCGATGCGCCCGGCCAAATGGTCGGGCGTTTCTTTTTGCGGCTTTTCTTCTGCTTGATAAGGCCGAGGGCGGTGAACGAGCGTCACCAGCACGACCGAGATAATCATCAGGAGATACCACGAGCCGAGCTTGCTCATTGATACCAGCTCCCAGCCGTTGCGCTGGTTCGGATAAAGCCAGGCCCTGGACCATGTGCCGATGTTCTCGGCAATCCAGATGAAGAGCGAGGTCAGCAGGAAGGCGATCAGCAGCGGCATTTTGTGCCGGAAGCGGAAGACGCGGTAGTGCATGCTGGTGCGCCAGAAAAGGGCGAAGGTCGCGGCGAACAGCAGCCAGCGCATATCCCAGATGAAGTGGTGGGCGAAAAAGTTGATATAGATTGCGGCGGCCAGAATGACGGTCATCCAGAGCGGCGGATAATGGTTCAGCCTTATGTCAAAGATGCGGTTGATGCGCGCCATGTAGGAGCCGACAGCCGCATACATGAAGCCGGAAAACAGCGGCACGCCACCGATGCGAAAGAAATTCTCCTCCGGGTAGACCCATGAACCGGCATGGGTCTTGAACACTTCCATCGCTGTGCCGACCACATGGAAGATGAGGATGACCTTGGCTTCCTCCCATGCCTCCAGCTTGAAAAGCAGCATGGCAAGCTGGATGGCAAGCGCGGACAGGAACAGAAAATCGTAGCGCGTGATGAATCCTGCACCGCCATCCGGCCAGAACCAGCGGGTCAGCATGATGAGCGCCAGCATGGCGCCCCCGAAAAGGCAGGCCCATGCCTGTTTCAGCCCGAAGACCAGAAACTCGATCAGCGCATCGCTGATCCGGTGACGGGGCAGATTGTCGAGAAGGCGGTGGGCGGCCTTGTCGATGCGTTTTTCAAGGCCGGTGAATTGCCTATCGGTCTGCAATTATGGTTTCCAGAAACTGGGTCAGGTTATCGGTCACATAGTCCACCTGATCGGTGAATTCGGGATCGCTTTCCCATATCTCGGAAAATGTAGGCTCAAAATTGTTCGGCACGACCAACACGGTTTTCATGCCGAGTGTTTTGGGAACGACCAGATTGCGCGCCAGATCCTCGAACATGACTGCCTTGCCCGCATCGATGCCAAAAGCGCCGAGGAAGCGGTCATAGGTGGCCCGTTCCGGCTTCGGTGTCAGGCCTGCCGCGACAATGTCGAAAATATCGTCGAAATCATCGAGGATTCCAAGCTGGCTGGCGGCACGTTCGGCATGACTGCGATCACCATTGGTGAAGATGAAGCGACGGCCCGGCAGCGCCTTGATCGCCTGTCCGAGCGCCGGATCGGGCGTCAGCCACGTATAGTCGATATCATGGACTTGTCTCAGAAAGTCGTCCGGATCGATCTGATGGCACTCCATCAGGCCTTTCAGCGTGGTGCCATATTCCAGATAGAACTGCTTCTGAATCTTGCGCGCTTCGTCGCGCGGCAGCTTCAGCAAAGTCTCGACATAGGTCGTCATCTTCACGTCGATCTGCGAGAACAGATTGGCGGCGTGCGGGTAAAGCGTGTTGTCGAGGTCGAACACCCAGTCGGTGACATGGGCGAAAGCAGCTCTGTCCGGAATATCGGTCATGGTCTATCCCTTATAGCATGACAAGCGCATCTTGCCCGAAAACCGTTTCACACTTTTCGGGATGCGCTTTACGGCACGATAAGCGTGCTTCTTCTTATTACGGCACGATAAGCGTGCCAGCACCATGCTCGGTGAAAAGCTCCAGCAGCACGGAATGCGGGGTCTTGCCATTCAGAATGACAACGCCTTCGACGCCGCGGCGGATTGCTTCGATGCAGGTTTCCACCTTGGGGATCATGCCGCCGGAAATCGTGCCGTCCTTGATGAGCGCCTGCGCATCGGCAACGGAGAGTTCCTTGATCAGCTTCTTGTCCTTGTCCAGAACGCCGGGAACGTCGGTCAGGAACAGAAGACGGGTTGCGGCCAGCGCGCCTGCGATAGCGCCTGCAAAAGTGTCGGCATTGATGTTGTAGGTATGGCCGTCACGGCCCGGAGCGACCGGTGCGATGACCGGGATCATTTCGGAACGCGCCAGAAGGTCGAGCAGGGTGCGGTCGACTTCCGCCGGCTCGCCGACAAAGCCCAGATCAAGCACTTTCTCGATATTGGAATCGGGGTCGATGACGGTCTTGTGCGCCTTCTGCGCAAAGACCATGTTGCCGTCCTTGCCGCACAGGCCGATAGCCCATTCGCCTTCGGCATTGATTAGAGCGACGATTTCCTTGTTGATGGAACCGGCCAGAACCATTTCCACCACTTCGACGGTCTTTTCGTCGGTGACGCGCAAGCCGCCTTCGAAGCGGGATTCGATGCCGAGCTTCGTCAGCATGGCCTGAATCTGCGGGCCGCCGCCATGAACGACAATCGGATTGATGCCGGACTGCTTCAAAAGCGCGATGTCACGCGCGAAGGCCTTGCCCAATTCCGGATTGCCCATGGCGTGACCGCCATATTTCACGACGACATGCTTGTTCTCGTAGCGCTGCATATAGGGCAGGGCCGCGGACAGGAGTTGCGCTTGCATTTCGGGATTTTCAAGTGTCGTCATCGCGGGCTCCATGGCAGGCGACAGGGCAAAAAGAGGCAGGTTCTTCTAGACCGGATTTATCGCAATTGGAATCCGCAGATGCTTATTTTCGCTTGTCCGTTCGCGATTATTTGAATTTGCAGCCCGAAACATGCCCAACAAAAAGCTGGTCTGCGGTCTATGCAGGTTTTTGAACCGGAATGATTTTCAGAGATCGCATCATGCGCAAAATATTCCTCACCGTTCTTGCCACCGTACTTGGCGCAACTGCGTCCTATGCTGCACCGGCACCAACGACCGAAACGATCATCCTCATCCGCCATGGAGAAAAGCCCGAAGGTGGCATGGGACAGCTTAGTTGTCGTGGGCTTAATCGCTCTTTGAAATTGCCCGCCGTCCTCGCACGGGATTTCGGCAAGCCCGATGCCATTTTCGCGCCTGATCCCGCGAAGGAGAAGACGGATAGCGGCATTTCCTATGCCTATAACCGCCCGCTGGCGACGGTGGAGCCGACTGCCATCCGTTTTGGAATGCCGGTCGATACGCGCTTCGGCTATGACGAGATCGGCAAGCTGCAGTCGGCGCTTGAGCAGCCGCAATACGGCAATGCGACGATACTGGTCGGCTGGGAGCACAAGCAGCTTTTCAAGCTGGCCAGAAATCTGCTCATGGACAATGGCGGAGATAAAGCTGCGGTGCCGAAATGGCGCAGCGATGATTTCGACAGCATCTATGTGCTGCACATCCGGCGCGGTGACGGGCATGTGAGTGCCCGTTTCGAACGATTGAACGAAGGTTTGGATGGGCAACCGGAAAGCTGCCCGAGCTGATTATCAGTATTCTTTCAGCAGCAGCGCAATTGCTGCACGCAGCTCGTCGAAACCTTCGCCTTTTTCCGACGATGTCGCGATGATACCGGGGAAGCAGGCGGCGCGCTTGTAAGTAAGCTTGTGCGTTTCTTCTATCAGGCGCGGTACGCCTGCGGGCTTGATCTTGTCGATCTTGGTCAGCACGATCTGGTAGGAGACTGCAGCCTTGTCGAGAAGGTCGAGCACTTCCGCGTCGTTCTTCTTGATGCCGTGGCGGGAATCGATCAGCACATAGACACGTTTCAGCGTGGTGCGTCCACGCAGATAATCGAACACCAGGCGCGTCCAGGCATCGACCTGCGCTTTCGGCGCTTCCGCAAAACCGTAGCCGGGCATGTCCACGAGGGCCAGCGGCGGCAGGTCGCCGTTTTCGCCGGAATAGCCGTCCGGCACGAAATAGTTCAGTTCCTGCGTGCGGCCCGGTGTGTTGGACGTACGTGCAAGACCCTTCTTGTTGACGAGCGCATTGATGAGCGAAGACTTGCCGACATTGGAGCGGCCTGCAAAGGCGATCTCCACGGGTCCTTCGGGCGGCAGGAAATTCATCGACGGCACGCCGCGGATGAATATCCATGATTTCTTGAAGAGCAGGCGTCCTTCCTCGGCGAGTGCCGCCTGGGCTTCCCTGACTGCATCCGCCGCTGCCTGAGCGGCCCTGATTGCCGCCTGCTTCTTATCCTGCTCGCTCAATGGTTCTGTCCCGGTCGGTGTGTTCTCTTGCGTACACGCATCAATGTTATGGGCCGCATTGTCAACATGAGGGCACAAAAAACCCCGCCGAAGCGGGGTTCTTTCAAGTCTATTTCTTTGCTTCTTTCGGCTTTCGCTTGAAGAGGCTCTTGAGATTGTCGAAGAGCTCGATCTTCACGCCCTGGCGCTTCATGATGATGCCCTGCTGTGTGATGGAAAGCAGGTTGTTCCATGCCCAGTAGATCACGAGGCCAGCCGGGAACGAAGCCAGCATGAAGGTGAAGATCACTGGCATCCAGGTGAAGATGGCTGCCTGCGTCGGATCCGGAGGCGTCGGGTTCATGCGCATCTGCAGGAACATGGTGATGCCCATCAGGAGTGGCCAGACGCCGATCATCAGGAAGTGCGGCACGCCGAAAGGCAGGAGGCCGAACAGGTTGAAGAGCGAGGTCGGATCGGGCGCTGCAAGGTCCTGAATCCAGCCGAAGAACGGCGCATGACGCATTTCGATGGTGACGTAGAGCACCTTGTAGAGCGCGAAGAACACCGGAATCTGCACCAGCACCGGCCAGCAACCCGCAAGAGGATTGATTTTTTCCTGCTTGTAGAGCTGCATCATTTCCTGCTGCTGCTTCATCTTGTCATCCGCATATTTCTCGCGGATTTCAGTCAGCTTCGGCTGCACCAGCTTCATGCGTGCCATCGACTTGTACGACTTGTTGGCAAGCGGGAAGAACAGGCCCTTGAGGAGAACGGTGACGACCAGAATGGCGACGCCGAAATTGCCTGAGAACTTGTAGATCCAGTCGATGAGATAGAACATCGGCTTGGTGATGAAGTAGAACCAGCCCCAGTCGATCAGGAGCTCGAACTGCTTGATGCCCAGCTGCTGTTCGTAAGCCTGGATCTGTGTGACCACCTTCGCACCGGCGAAGACGTGGTTCTTCAGCGTCTGTGCCTGACCGGGCGCGATTGTCATCGGCGCGCCGAGGAAGTCGGTCTGATAGCGCGGGCGATCATTGGTGAAGTGCGAGAAGCGACCGGTGAACTTTTCGTCCTGCGGCGGTACGAGCGTTGCGGCCCAATATTTGTCGGTGATGCCGAGCCAGCCGCCCATCACGTCCTTGAACGAGATGTCCTTGTCGTCTTCGACCTTGGAATACTTGATTTCCTGCAGGCCGTCCTGACCCATGACGCCGATCAGGCCTTCATGAAGCACATAGGTCGCGCTTGCATGTTCCGGCTGGTTGAAGCGGGTCACGCGGCCATAGGAGGCCAGCGAGATTGGTGCGCCGGTATTGTTGGTGATCGTGTCTTCAACGGCGAACATATAGGCGTCGTCAACCGAGATGACGCGCTTGAACGTGATGTTCTTCTCGTTGGTATAGGTCAGCGTAACCGGCGTGGCCTGGGTCAACTTGTTGTTGCCCTCCACGGTCCAGACCGTGTTCGGTCCCGGAACCGGGCCGGTCGTGTCGTTGCCTGTAAAGCCGAGTTCTACGAAATAGCCCTGCTTCAGCGCGGAAGGCGCGAGCAGTTCGATATTCGGAGAATTGTCGTCGACGGTCTCGTGATAGTTCTTGAGGAAGAGATCATCGAGGCGCGCGCCGGTCAGGTTGATCGAACCGCGCAGCGAAGGCGTGTCGATTTCGACGCGCTGCGTCTGGGCAATGGCTGCTTCGCGGGTCAGCGCGCCGCCTGCGGCTGCAACATCGCCGTGGCCGGGAATGTTCCCGGAGGTGGCGGGCATCTGCGGCGTGTCGCCACTTTGAGCCTGCTGTTGCGTCGCCTGTTGTTTCTGCTGCTGCTGCTCCTCAATGCGTGCCTGCTCCCGCTGGGCTTCCGTTTTCGGACCCAGATAAAACACTTGCCACAGCGTTAGCACGAGGATGGACAGGGCAATGGTGATGAAGAAATTACGATTATTTTCCATTGACGGGTCCTGATTCCGGTCTTTCCGTTCGGCGTTTCCCATCGCCCCGCCGTTCACCCTTCGCCTTGATGCGGCGGGAGAGTTCTTCGGTCAGTCGCGAAAAGGGCGCAGTGAGGGCTTGCTCGCGCGCTACGATCACATAGTCGGTCGAAGGCGCCATGTCACGCCCTGCGTGACAACGAACCGCTTCTCGCAGCCTGCGGCGGATGCGGTTTCTTATCACGGCGTTGCCGTTTTTCTTCGTTACGGTGAAACCTGCACGGGGTTTTTCGCCGATTTTGGCGGTTTTCGATTCTTCTTCGGTCCGCTCGCGGACTTCGAGAAGAAACAGTGGACCACGTCGCTTTTCACCATTCCTCAAAGCCAAAAACTCCGCTCTCTTGCGAAGGCGGAGTATTTGTTTCGGCTTGTTCATGTCTTTATTCACCGCGCTTGGCCCTAGACCCAAATCGCGCGGGAACAAATTAAGCGGAAAGCCGCTTACGGCCGCGCGAGCGGCGAGCGGCGAGAACCTTGCGGCCGCCGGTGGTTGCCATGCGTGCACGGAAGCCGTGGCGACGCTTGCGGACGATCTTGGATGGCTGGTAAGTGCGCTTCATTTATTTAATACCGCGGTGTGCGGCCCTTCTTAATTCTGTTTTTCCGTTGAACACGATCTTGTCCGAAACCGTTATTCACTTTTCGGGATCATGTTCTATTGAACAGGAGCTGGTTCTTGTCCCTTGCGACGGACAGCACAAAACCATCCGTAAACCGCGCGGGCGAACGTGACGCGGCTTATAGGGGGAGGGGGACAAAGAGTCAATGGTAACGGGCGCTATATCACAGTTGCGCTTCAATCGCTGCCTTGTCGATGACTGACCAGACTTTCCTTATCAGCGTATTCTCGAATTCATAGAAAACATTCTCTGCAAACCGGACCCGTTTGCCATTGACCGGAAGACCGAACAATAGTGCCTTCGGCGTGCAATCGAACTGGAGCCGACTGGCAATATAGGGTGGTTCGCTGACAAGCAGCTCAATGTTGAAATGCAGGTCCGGGATGGCTTCGAAATCCTGTTCCAGCATTGTGCGGTAGCCGCGAAGTCCCAAAGGTCGGTCGTTATGCGTTGCCGCCTCGTGCACATAAAGCCCGAGATCGTTCCAGTCCTGCCGGTTCAGACATGCAATATAGTCGCGATATATCTCGGCGAGCGGTTCCGACATTGCTGTTCTCCTCTTTGGAGCGGTTCCAGTTGAAGTTGAGTCGTTGAGACCGCTCCAAGTATTTGTTTCCTCGCATTATCCTCACGCAAAACCGCTTCGCACTTTTGCTGGAAATGCTCTTTTTGCTGAAATTGAGCAAATCGGGCTGGCATCGGCATTGCCAAAGCAAACTAGGGCTTTAATAAGGATGCGCAACATTTTCACATGCGGGACTCGTTCCGCAGAAGAGCATTATTGAGAGGAGTTCACCATGAGCATCCGTCGCATCGGAGTCGGCCCGCGCATGAGCCAGGCCGTAATTCACGGCAACACCGTCTATCTTGCCGGTCAGGTGGGAAATCCGGGCGCTAGCGTCACCGAACAGACCAAGGCCGTTCTGGCCGAGGTGGACCGCCTTCTCAAGGAAGTGGGTTCCGACAAGACCAAGATCCTTCAGGCCATCATCTGGCTTGCCGATATGAAGGACTTTGGCGAAATGAACGCAGTCTGGGATGCATGGGTCGATCCGGCTCACACGCCTGCCCGCGCCACCGGCGAAGCAGCGCTGGCAACGCCTGACTACAAGGTTGAAGTCATCATCACCGCTGCTGTTTGAGCTGTTTTTGATTGACCTGAAAATCCGCCGGAGCAGTCGCTTCGGCGGATTTGTTATTCGCGGATACGTTGCGAAAAGCCGTCGCGTCCGCCTGAAAGCGCCCTTGCGTCAATAGACGCGCGTTTGCGTACTTCCTCCATCGTGCCGCCATTTTCGATCCAGCCATGATCGTGCAGATAGCCGGGCAGGTAGCCCGACAGAAGAATGCGGTAATCGAACGGGAAGGTCGGGTCCAGCACCCGTGCCATGTGGAAGATGATCGTGGTGCAGTTCGCCGTCAGCGTATTATAGAATTTCGGTTGTTCAGCCAGTTCATTGCCAAGCTCGACATAGGACAGGAAGAGTTCGCGCGCCCCCACCGGCGGCAGCTTCACGCGATAGCGATAGACGTTTTCCTTACGGACATTGGTGCGCAGATAAATGATGTCCTGTTCTTCGGCGGCAATCATCGCCAGCTCGTATTTGCGGAAGAAACCAGCGATGGGCGAATAAATCTCATGGTGTTCGCGGCGAATTTCGCCGGAAAAGACCACATGACGACCATCCTCGAAACCGAATGACAGGAGAGTATGGGCAATTGCCGGGCTCGACCAGTAGGAAAGAAAGACGTCTACCGACGTGATCTTGCTGAGATCGTAGGTTTCCTCTTTCCAGTTGGGCGTAAAATCTTCCGTTGTCCGCCAGATGAAATCACGGACATTGGAAAGGGTGACGATGTCGCCATTGATCTGTCCCGTTACCGTGCGGGCAACGTCGGGTGCCCAGATACGGTTGAGGGAGGGGCGGACCGTGGACCATGCGCCCAGCATCACCAGTGCCAGAAGGCAGAAGACCAGCCGCCTGCGCCAACAGCTGTAATGTCTTTCGCCTGCAATCACCCCGAGAGCGATCAGAAGCCAGACGGCAATAATCGATCCGCGCATGGCATCGCCGAAGGGTAACTGAAACCACATGGCAAAGCTGGCCCATATCGCAAAGATAAGGGTGAATAAAATGAAGACGAATTTGCCTGCGATGCGGACGGGAGCCGATTTCAGGAGAGATGACATATGCATTCCGTATTCGTCGGTTGCCGCGGCCAGGAATTATTCTGTGTGCGGAAATCGCGGCGATACTGACATGATTTGCATCGTCATGTCATGGGGTATCCCTTAGAATAGGGGATTTAAATTTCTACACTAAAAACTGTAGAAAGTTATTGGCATGTCAGCACTTATTTCTTTACCGCCATTGCTTCGCCGCGCGGGCGGGAGACAGGCTTGCGGTTGCGGGCGTGCGGACGCACCAGACGCCATAAAAGCAGCGCGCTGACGATCCCGGCATAGATGACCGGTTCGGCGGGCCAGCTTTTCACCGACATGATGAAATGGATGGCGCCCCCTGCGATGGCGACATAGACCAGCTTGTGCAGGCTGTTCCAGCGGCGGCCGAGTTTGCGGATCGACCAATTGTTGGAGGTGAGCGCCAGCGGCACCAGCAGGACCAGACTGATCATGCCGATGGTGATGAAAGGCCGCCGCACGATATCGGTGACGATGGCGGAAATGTTCAGGCCCTGATCCAGCACCATATAAGTGGCGAAGTGCATCAGCGCATAATAAAAGGCGAGCAGGCCGAGCGCCCGACGGTAGCGCAGAAAAGCCATGCCGGTCAGGTCGCGGATCGGCGTTACCATGAGGGTCAGAATCAGAAAGCGCAGAGCCCAAAGGCCGAGCGTGTGTTCGAAAGTCTTGACAGGGTCGGCGCCAAGATTACCGCTTGCACCCAGATAGAACGTCCAGACAGCCGGGACGAAACCGACCGCATAGAGCAGCCAGATTTTCCATTCGCCGGGACGAACTGTCTTCTTTTTACCTGTCTGGGTCGTCGCTGCCATGTCAGTAATTCACCTTCAGGTCCATGCCCGCATAAAGTGATGCAACTTCCTCGCCATAACCGTTGAACGGCAATGTGGGGCGGCGGCCCGAACCCAAAAAGCCGCCTTCGCCGATACGCCGTTCGGTTGCCTGGCTCCAGCGCGGGTGATCGACCTCCGGATTTACATTGGCGTAGAAGCCGTATTCGTTGGCCGCCTGCTGTTGCCACGAGGTTGGCGGCTGCTTTTCGACAAAACTGATCTTCGTGATCGCCTTGATCCCCTTGAAGCCGTATTTCCAGGGCACCACGAGCCGGATCGGCGCGCCGTTCGCATTGGGCAATGTCTCGCCGTAAAGGCCGACCGAAAGGATGGTCAGCGGATGATTGGCCTCATCGAGACGCAGGCCCTCGATATAGGGCCAGTCGAGAACCTGAAAGAGTCCGGTCTGGCCCGGCATTTCTTCCGGTCGCACGACGCCGGTAAAGGCGATATATTTGGCGGAACCAAGCGGCTCCACCTGCGACAGAAGGCTTGCGAGCGGAAATCCGATCCACGGAATGACCATCGACCATGCCTCGACGCAGCGCATCCGATAGATGCGCTCTTCAAGCGGCATCTTTGCAATCAGGTCCTGAATGTCGAATTCCTTCGGCTGTTTCACGAGACCATCGACGGTGAGCTTCCACGGCAGCGGTTTGTAGTTGCCGGAATTGGCGGAAGGGTCGCTCTTGTCCGTGCCGAACTCGTAGAAATTATTATAGGTCGTGACAGCATCCTGAGGCGTCAGCTTTTCATCGACCTTGTAGGCGGAAGCCTTTGCCTTGAGCGGTTCGGCAAAAGCCGATGATGCGACACCGGCAGCAGCCAGAGCACCGGCGCCGACCATGAAAGAGCGGCGGTTCAGGTAGAGGCTTTTGGGCGTCACCGCATCGTAAGTGAGACGGGCGGATGAAAAACGTCCCGGTTTGAAGCTGCTCATGGTCATTCCCACTTCCAAAACAATTGACCCTCAAGTTGCTGATACGATCCCACGTAAAGGCGTCAAAAGCATGGATAATTTGGGACCGAGCCGTTGTTCACGCATTGTTGAAGCCGCGTGAGAGCGTAACAGAATTGTAACACGATGTAACTTTTCGTGCATTCTGCCATATTCTCGCTAAAACTCTGCTGTTAACGGCATTACATTAGCGCATCCCGAAAGAGCCTGAAGCAATTTCGGACAGATGTGTCGGGTCATGTGATTATCGCCGGCAGGGGTGGGGACGCACCCGGGAAGAGCTGCCTTCAAACCTTCGTTAACGTCTCATTGGCTATGTTGAGATCATGGTAAAGAAGATGTTTATTGCCGCTTTGGCGGCAGCTGCACTCACGGTGACGGCTGGCTCGGCTTTGGCCGAAGGACAGCCTGTTTCGACGAACGGTCAGGGCAAGGCTCTGAACGCTATTGCCGCATCGATGAAAGAAGAGCAGGGCGCTCCCAAGCTCGGTGAAGGCGTTACAATGCGCGAGAAGAAGATGGATACGGAAACAACCCCGGAGCAGAATTTTTCGCGCAGCAAGCAGTTTATCCACCGCTTCTACAAGCCGGAAAATGCTTCGAATGAACTGGTAATCCTGCTGCACGGTTCGGGCGGCAATGAAACCAGCCTTGTGCCGCTGGCTTCCAAGATATGGCCGCGCGCCACGCTGCTCGGCATTCGCGGTCGCGTGATGCAGGACGGCGGCACGCGCTGGTACAAGCGCATCTCGCCGGTCAAGTTCGACCAGAAGGACGTGAAGCTCGAAGCCAATGCCTTCGTGACCTTCCTGACCCGTCTGGCCGATGACAAGGACCTCGACCTTACCCATGCAACTTTCGTGGGCTATTCGAACGGCGCCAATCTTCTGGCGGCGACCATGATGCTGCATCCCGATCTGGTGAAGCGCGCGGTTCTGATGCGTTCGATGCCGGTTCTGGACAATGCCCCTGTCGCCAATCTGAGCAAGGCGCGCGTTCTGACCATTACGGGTGAGGAAGACAAGCTTTACTCACCGTTTGCCCCAGCGCTTTCCGCACTTCTGCGCTCCGGTGGCGCCCGCGTGGATGCCCGCACAATCGATGCGGATCATATGCTGGGTGAAAAGGATATAGCCGCCATCAGCCAATGGGTGGCATCGCTCGGACCGGACGGTGCGCCTGCGGTTGCACGACGCGGTCAGTAATACTCTAGCGTCAACCTGGATGAAGCCCGGTCAGTCTGCCTGATCGGGCTTTGCTTCATGCATTCGGGCGATAGCGAAAGTGGCCGGTAATGGGGAACTCAAACAGCCGGTCTTCAATCCGGGTTCCTGCACCAATATTGTGAACAACCAAAGGACGTGTGCCCTCGGCATTATAGCGCTGTGTAACGATGGCTATATGCGGCAGGTTTCCCGGAAGCATCTGTGCGACGAGGTCGCCCGGACGATAATCCTGTGCGGCTTTTGTAACCGGTAAAGCCGCATTGGTCCTGTTGAAAAACACGGCAAGGTTCGGCACGCGACGGTGGTCAATATTCGGGTCGGGGCGCTTCAGGCCCCAGTTTCTCGGATATTGCGTGAAAGCTTTCCGCATATCGTTATGGACCAGGGCCTGCAGGTCTGCGTTCAAGGCCTGTCGATAGGCGCGGATGATGACATCCGTACAGACGCCTCGATCGAGAGGAACGTCCCCGCCGGGATATTTCAACTGCGTATAGGCGGGGTCATAGCGAACTGTCGTCCCCACCTGGCTTTCCGCCGCTGCAATCAGCTTTTGCGCCCATGGTTCGACCTCAGCCGCAGGGGCGGTTGCGAAAGTCTTTTCAACGAGCAGGGTGGTCGAAAAGACCGCCGATACTCCGCCGAGAACAATAGAACGACGTGAAAGCATACTGAAATTCTCTTCCTCCTGTATGAACAGGATAAAACCGCTGCAGATTGATTGCGATTGTTGGTCCGGTGCCGGTGTGATCTATTGGCTATTCTAGATTTAAATAAGGAAATCGTATGATTCGAAGAAGTTCTAAAGGTTCTTCTGTCCTGATGGCCGTCATCGGCGCAGCTCTCGTGGCAGGCGGATTTTATTATCAGGCAAGCGGCTCGTCTGTTTCCAGTGCCGATCAACAGCGCTGCGAACAAATCATCCAGAATATTTATGGTGACAATGCCGATGCCAAATCGTCGTTGCTGCCGAAATGCAACGAGCCGGGAATGGTCGCGATGATGGATGCGAAGGCCGGTGGCTCTGGCGCATCGGAAGCTGCCGCAGCCATTGCCTCCGCCAATCAGACCGACCTTGCGTCGAATGCTTTGGGTTATGGGGTGATGGGCGTCGGCGTGGCGCTGGTGATCTCTGGTCTTTTCGGCGTGGCTCGCGCCAAACGAAACGATCAGGTCTGAGTATCTGCAAGCAGTCCACTTGTGTGGATGAAACGGGGAATCAATCCATTGGACTGTTTCCCCTCCGCGGCTGCGGTTTCTGTTCAGGGTTTAGAGCGCGTTTCGATCTGATTCAATCAGATCGGCGCTCTAATCATTTGTTTTTACGCGCACCTTTCCGAAAACCGTTTCACACTTTTCGGGATGCGCTCTAATCCGCTATCGAAACCACACCGCAATCCCCGGCCTCCGAGCCGAAGACGAGGCGGTGGCCCTGTTCATCCCAGCCCATGCTGGTGATTGCGCCCTTGCCGGGGCGGCGCAACAGAACTTCCTTGCTGTCGGCGAAACGCGCGACCAGGATCATGCCGTCATTATAGCCGATGGCCGCAATATCTTCGACCGGATGGCAGGCAACCGATGTCACCATGCTGTCGCCACGAAGGCCGAGTTCCAGAGGAGCCTTGCCCATCGGGCCGTCCTTGCCCGCAAAAGGCCAGACGATTGCTGCCGGGGCGCCTGAAGTGGCAAGCCACTTGGCCTTGGCGCTCCACGACCAATCCTTCACCTTCGCCGGATAGCCGGTCATGCGCATGTGCTTCGTATCTTCGAGGCGCCAGCCATGCAGGGCATTTTCCTGCATCGAGGTGATGAGGAATCGGCCGTCCGGCGAGAAGATCACGCCGATATGTGCGCCCTTCCATTCCAGTTCAACGGGTTTTGCCGCCGTTCCGGTCCAGATCAGGGTTGCGCCATTATAGCGGGCAATTGCCAGCCGCTGGCCCTTTGGCGCAAAGGCTATGCCTTCAACGCTGCGTTCCTGCGCAAATTCCTGCACCTTGCCGTCGGATGTGCGCACCCAGGCAGTGCGCCCAGACGCAAAGCCGACAGTTCCGCCGGGGCCTGCTGCCACGGCGGTCATCCATTTGCGCGGTATCTTCGCAAGTTCGGTTACCGTCCCATCGGCGTCGGTACGGCACACGCGACCGTCTTCGCCGCCAGTGATGAGCGACTTTCCGTCAACGGAAACGGTCGCGCTCAACAGGCCGTCATGGACTGCCGAGGTCTTGGTTCCGTTGTTGAGCTGATGGATCGAGCCATCGGCCATTGCGAAGAAGGGAATGCCGCTGATAAAGCGCGCATAAAGACAATGACCTTCAAGGTCGAGCGGAGCTACTGTAGGCATCGGCTTCCGGTATTGTTCATTGATGAGAGCATTTCCAGCAGAAGCGGTTTTGCCGGAAATGCATAGAAATAGGCAGCAAAGCGGTTTCCCGGTTCGATTGGAACCGGAAGCACTTTATCGGGCCTGACTGTTTTCGAAACCGGCCTTCAGGGCAGCGGGGTCAAGCTCGCGTCCGATGAAGACGAGGCGGCTTTCACGCTTTTCGTCTTCCTTCCAGGCGCGCTGGTGGTCGCCCTCGATAATCATGTGCACGCCCTGCACCACATAGCGATCCGGATCGTCCTTGAAAGCGATGATGCCCTTGAGGCGCAGAATGTTCGGTCCCTGCGTCTGGGTGATGTTCTGAATCCACGGGAAGAATTTCGCCGGGTCGATTTCACCAGCCCTGAGCGACACCGACTTCACCGTCACATCATGGATCGGCGAGGCGTGATCATGGTGATGGTCATGATCGCAGTCGGGACCGCACACATGGTCATGGTCGTGATGGTGGTCATGATGATCGTGATCATGCGCATGATGATGGTGTCCATGGTCGTGACCATGATGGTCATGATTGTGGTCGCAATCCGGTCCGCATACGTGATCGGGATGGTCATGGTCGAGGAAGTGCGGATCGTTGTCCAGAACACGCTTCAGGTCGAATGCGCCGCGATCCAGTACGCGGTCGAGCGGGATGGAAGCGCGCTCGGTGCGATGGATGATGGCATGCGGGTTGATGACGCGCACGGTGGCCTCGATGGCCGCCAGTTCCTGCGGCGTCACGAGGTCGGTCTTGTTGATGAGCACTACATCGGCAAAGGCGATCTGGTCTTCCGCCTCGCGGCTGTCCTTCAGGCGCAGCGGCAGGTGCTTGGCATCCACGAGGGCGACAACGGCATCAAGGCCGGTCTTGGCGCGCACGTCGTCATCCATGAAGAAGGTCTGCGCAACCGGAACCGGATCGGCAAGGCCGGTGGTTTCCACGACGATGGCGTCGAAACGACCCGGACGGCGCATCAGGCCTTCCACCACGCGGATCAGGTCGCCACGTACGGTGCAGCAGATGCAGCCATTGTTCATTTCGTAGATTTCTTCGTCCGACTCGACGATCAGGTCGTTGTCGATACCAATCTCGCCGAACTCGTTGACGATGACAGCATAACGCTTGCCGTGATTTTCGGTCAGGATACGGTTGAGAAGAGTGGTCTTACCCGAACCCAGATAACCGGTCAGAACGGTCACGGGAATGCGGCCAGCTTCAGTGGTCGTCTCGGTTGCAGACGGAGCTTCGGTTTGGGCTTCAGCCTGGCTCATGGTTATGCCTCTTGAAGTTGTGGCCTTTTGAAAACGTGGCCCGAGGTGACCAGTGCGCGGCCAGCGCAAAGCGGCACAGCACCGAAACCCCGGATAGGACAATTCATATAAGGGAAGGGCAGCGTGAATGCCATATGCAATGCTATAATATTACATTCGTTCAATCACATCCCCATCAGGTCAGGCGATGGATTGGGGGCGATCTGGTCTTCGCTCTGCTTGATTGCATATGCCTGTTGGAAAATGCTGTCACGAAGGCTTCTGAACAAGTTATCAT
Source organism: Brucella tritici (assembly GCF_902825325.1). Lineage (GTDB taxonomy): Bacteria > Pseudomonadota > Alphaproteobacteria > Rhizobiales > Rhizobiaceae > Brucella. The sequence goes on from NZ_CADEAR010000003.1 coordinate 87,041, forward strand.
CAGGTTCGGCTAGAATTATATCGTTCAATGTTCCCATCCCTCCGTAGCAATTCAAGGCACGCACAATGCCATGGAAGTCGGAGTTCCTAACCTCCTGTGCAGCTTTTTCGAGTTCTTCTGCCCATCCACGCAAATGGTGCGAACGCAGCAGTGCGACAATCGCATCAATATCCAAGCAGAGTCGGTTCAGTTCGGGATCTAAGAGGTCATCCGTAGGAGGCTTCGATTTTGCGTCCATGGAATGTTTCGGGAATTTACGGACAATGAATTCTGCGCGTTCACGGATTGCTGGAGAACGCTCTGAAAGATGCTCTTCGGCAAGCCTGGCGGCATTGGCAATTTGCTCAGGATTACGAATGATCGCATCCAGGGCTACCTTCCGGACATGAGGCGAGGGATCGGACAAGCCGCGTCTGATGATTCTGTTTTTGTCTGTTTGTACGGTTAGTGGACGTTGTTGAAATGTCTTTATCCGCTTGCGTTCCCCCATCGATTTATCGATCCATTCGTAATCATATCCGAGGTGCCATTCTGCGTAGCCCTTAGTCAGGGTACGAAGCGCATAAGCTCGCACGGCAGGTTGTTTTGCCTCGAAGGCCAAGTATTCCAGAAATTCATCAAGACTATCGTTTCTGAGAGAAAAACTCAGCTCTCGCGAGAGCGCCCCTGTCAATCTTCGGGCGAAGCTGTCTGCCACCTGTGCGGCAACCTCCGGCCTGGAGATTGCCTCCACAAATATCCCGTAATCGCTCTTCCTCCAGCGACCCCAACTCCAAACTCTGCTGACAAGGGAAAGGTAAGCGGTAGCAATAACCTCGCTTGATGTTTTGGGAAATACGCGTTTGGCGCACTCGACAGCTGCCATGCGGACCGCTGGGACCCAATCATTCAGACGCCAGATGATCGCGGCAAACAGAAACGAATTTGGAATAGCATCGTCAATTCTATTCAGGGCAGCGGCGCGTTGATATCCATTCGAGTGAAACAGGAAAAGGTACTTTGCTTCGTCCGCGTCGCTTAGCCAATCATAATCAGGGATGAATGCCGATATGGGATATTTCAGAATTCTAGAGAGTGTGATCGATTGCTTGCTGAAATATAATGACGCTGTGTCGCGAATGTAGTTGCTGCCATCAATTGCGAATGCTGGGGGTAGCTCCGCCAGCATAGGCAGGAAAAATTTCATCTCGCTACGGATACTCTTGCCGGCTTTCAGTTTCTCGCCGACGCGCAGCAGCAGGCGTTTTAGCTCTGGTGGAAAAAATTGGTGGGTAGTGTGCATGACGGAGAAATGGCCAATTTATTTGAATGACGAGAGTTTTTTCAAGTGACGCGGTCAGCAAATGCAAGATCAAACCTGTCCACATCGCGCAGCAAGTCAACGAAACCGGCAACCGCGTTGGCGATCAGTTTTTCACCAGCTTCAGCCGTCGCGGCAGCAGCGTTGCCTGCAACCCCTTCCGGGTTGAGATCGTGCATCTTCCAGCCGAAGGCATGAGGGCCATAGGCGCGCAGGAACTTGAATTCCTCAGCGTAGCGTGACTGGGCGTTGGAGAAATTACGTGCCTTCGACATGTCCACCAGATCGGGGCGCAGCGCCAGCATCACCGATGTCTCGATGAAGCCGCCGTGAATATCGAGCGCTTTTTCCTCTCGCGTAATCAGGCCTTCCGGCAGGCCGAAACGGGTCCAGCTCGTGGCAACCGCCAGCATGTCGAGCCGTGTGCGCAGTTCCGTTGCTACAATCGTCATCAGCGGCGAATTTCCGCCATGCGCGTTCAGCATGACCAGTTTGCGAATGCCGCCCGCATGAAGGTTCTCGCCAATGCCGATCCACTGGTTCACGGCCTCGGCGAAGGCGAGGCTCTGCGTTCCTTCCGTATCCATGTGCTCGATGGAATAGCCGACCGGCTGGGCGGGCAGAAAATTGACATTCAGCTCGGCAGGCAGCGCATCGCTGACGCGCGCGACAATGCCTTCGGCGATAATCGTATCCGTTTCAAATGGCAGGTGAGGCCCATGCTGTTCGTGAGCGCCAAGGGGCAGAACGACAATCATGTCGCTGTTTTGATCGCGCAGATCGGTCATGTTTTCCTCGCTTTATTCTTTTCTTTGAGCCTGAGACCCTAACGCTCGTTAGCCATGACAGCAACCGGGCCTTGTTGTTTCATAAGTCGGACAATATTTTACGATATATGGATGAATGGGACTATCGATCAGGCGACAGGAAATAGTTTATTTTGAACAGCGCATCTCGTCCGAAAACTGTTTCACACTTTTCGGGGATGCACTCTAAGTCAAAAGCAAGGGCGAGGTGGCGATGAGCAAGGACAATAAGGCAGTTGTACTTTACCGGCTGCAATCCGTGGCAAGATTGTCGCGGACGGTGCTGGCCACGCGGCTTCTGGAACAGGGGCTCTATGCGGGGCAGGATGCGGTCATGTTGCAACTGGCTGCCGAAGACGGGCTGACGCCGGGTGTTCTTGCACAGCGGCTGGGTGTGCGTCCGCCCACCATCACCAAAACCATTGCGCGCCTGCAGAGCCAGGGTTTCGTGGCAAAACGCGCCTCGGAAACCGATCAGCGCCAGTCGCATGTCTATCTCACGCAGACGGGTCTAGAGACCATCAAGGCAATCGAGAAATCCATTCGCAAGACCGAAAAGGACATGCTGAAGGGTCTCGACAAGAAAGACCGCAAGACCTTCCTCAAGATGTTGAGCCGGATGGAGAGCAATCTTGCGCTTCGCGGTGTGACGCGCATTCCCGACGAGCCTGAAACGGAAGTGCCTGAAGAGGACGACGTGGAATAAGCCTGCCGTTTATCAAGCTCTAACTATTTGTTTTGACGCGCATCTTGGCGGGAAAGCGTGAAACACTTTTCAAGATGCATGCTATCGAAAATGCTTCCAATTCAGGGTTTGCAATGGCATAACCGTTCGCAGGACGAACGGTCGCGTCTCACCTTATCAGGTTGCGGCCGCGTCTCCGACTGCGGCACGGACCATTTTGGGGAGGCGACTTGGCCCAGAAAATAAAGCTATCGACCATCGCTGACGCGCTTGGTGTTTCGACAGCCACAGTTTCGCTCGCTTTGCGCGATAGTCCCCTCGTTGCAGACCAGACCCGCGAGAAGATCAAGGAGCATGCCCGCGCCATCGGTTATATCTATAACCGTCGCGCTGCGAGCCTGCGCACCTCACGCTCCGGCATTGTCGGCGTCGTGGTGCATGACATCATGAACCCGTTCTTCGCGGAAATTCTCAAATCCATCGAAACGGAACTGGACCGGTCGCGGCAGACCTTCATCCTGTCCAACCATTACGACCAGCTCGAAAAGCAGCGCACCTTCATGGATACGCTTCTGCAGCTCGGCGCGGACGGGGTCATCATGTCGCCCGCTATCGGCACGCCGCCGGAAGATATCCAGCTTGCGGAAGATAACGGCCTGCCGGTCGTGCTGATTGCGCGTAGCGTCGAGGGCGTTCATGCGCCGGTTTTCCGGGGGGACGACGCCTATGGCATCGGCCTTGCAACCAATCATCTGATTTCGCTCGGCCATACGCGCATCGCCATGATCGGCGGCACGGACCAGACCTCGACAGGCCGTGACCGTTATCGCGGCTATGTGCAGGCCATGGACAAGGCCGGTCTTGAGGTTCGTCCCGACTGGCGTATTGCCGGGCCGCGCACGAAGCAGGGCGGCTTTGAAGTTGCGCCGCAGTTTCTGGCATTGAAGGACAAGCCGACGGCTGCGGTCTGCTGGAACGACCTGACGGCCATCGGCCTGATGAACGGCATTGCCCGCGCCGGGCTCGTGCCGGGCGAGGACATTTCCGTGACCGGCTATGACGATCTCGAGGAAGCAGCGATCGCAACGCCAGCGCTCACGACCGTCTGGAACGGCCAGCGTGAAGTAGGACGCCGTGCCGCTCGCGCGCTGCTCGACCAGTTGAATGGCGTCGAGGTTTCTTCGATGCAGGAACTCATCAAGCCGGAACTGCATATCCGGCAATCGACATCCAAGCCGAAACACGGCTGATTTTCCCCGCTCCGGTCCGGTTACAGCCCTTGGGTTGGCCGGTCACCGGTCCCTCACGAACTGCGATATGCTGCCCAAAGGAATCCAGAGGAATATTGTCATGACCAAACGCGACACAACCGTTCTGGTGCTCGGAAACTTCAACGAATATGCCGTCGAGCGTCTGTCCGGTGAGTTTTCGGTGCGCCGCATCCCGCGCGGCGACGCGGCATTGGTTGATGCGGCCTGGGCGGGCGACGTGCAGGGCATTGCCAGCATGTCGACTGTCGATGCGGCGCTGATCGATGCGTTGCCTAATCTGAAAATCATAGGCAATTTCGGCGTCGGTTATGATGCGGTGGATGCGAAACATGCCGCCACTCGTAACGTGATGGTCACCAATACGCCTGATGTACTGACCGATGAGGTCGCGGATACGGCGCTTGGGCTTCTGATCGATACCGTGCGGGAATTGTCGAAGTCGCAGGAATTCCTGCGTGCAGGCAATTGGGTCAAGGAAGGCCGCTACCCGCTGTCGAAGCTGTCCTTGCGCGGGCGCAAGGTCGGCATTTTCGGCCTTGGTCGTATCGGCAAGGCGGTTGCCCATCGTGTTGAAGCTTTCGGACTGCCGGTTTCCTATCACAACCGCCGCAAGGCTGAAGGCGTCGCTTACGACTATTACCCGAGCCTGCTCGAGCTGGCCAAGGCGGTGGACACGCTTATTCTCGTCGCGCCCGGCGGTGCGGAAACCGCCAATGCAGTCAATGCCGAAGTGCTGCAAGCGCTGGGTCCGGACGGTGTGCTGATCAATGTCGGGCGCGGTTCGCTGGTCGATGAGGATGCGCTGATCGCAGCGCTGAACAATGGCACTATTGCTGCTGCAGGTCTGGACGTGTTTGCCAACGAACCGTCAGTGCCGCAAGGCCTGCTCGATGCACCCAACACGGTTTTGCTGCCGCATATCGCCTCCGCATCGCAAAAAACCCGTCAGGCGATGGCAGATCTGGTGATCGATAATCTCATTTCATGGTTCGATACCGGTTCGGCGCTGACGCCAGTGCCGGAGACGGTTCATGTTAAGGCAGTAAGGCAATAGGACAATAAGGCAGTATGTTAAGGGAATAGGGGAGCAAGGGAGTAGGGGAATATGTTGTGATTGCAGATGACTGCAACGATCATAGCCTTTTCTGCCCTACTGCCCTACTGCCCTACTGCCCTACTGCCCTAAATGATGCCTGCGCACCGCATCCCCAAACGCCTCGAATATCTTGCGGGAAGGGGCATCGGAATGGACCCAATATTCCGGGTGCCACTGGACGCCGACGACAAATCCCTTTGCGTTCTTCACGGAGACAGCTTCCACCGTACCGTCTTCGGCCACGGCTTCGACCTCAAGCTGAGGGGCGAGCTTGTCGATGGCCTGACGGTGAACGGAATTCACGCGCACGCTTTCTTCTTTCAGGATTTCCGCAAGGCATGAATTCGGGTTGAGCTTGATCGGATGCTGGATGGCGAAACGTTCGGCCTGGCTTTCAGATTCCGGCGCACGGTGATCCATCCGGCCCTCCAGCTCCTGAATTTCGGTGGCGAGCGTACCGCCCAACGCGACATTCAGTTCCTGTATACCGCGGCAGATCGCCAATACCGGAACGCCCTTTTCAATAGCGGCGCGGATCAGCGGCAGCGAAGTTGCATCGCGGGCATTGTCATAGGGTTCGAAAGCCGTGCTCGGCTCGACGCCGTAGAGCGCCGGGTTAACGTTCGACTTGGAACCCGTGACGAGAACTCCGTCAACGGCGTCCAGAATGGCATCGAGGTCCATCTTGTCACCGAAGCTCGGCACCAGAAGCGGGGTTACTTCCGCAACGTCGATCGCTGCTGCCAGATATTGCTGCGGTGCTGCGTGCCAGGTGTAGTTTTCAAATGGCTTCACATCGGTCGGCACGGCGACGAGAGGGCGAGAAGTCTTGGGCATAATGTTCGTATCCACCAGTCGGATTATGCTCTTATCTGCTCTGTTCCTTACTTCTCCGCAATGGTGCGCGCAATCACGAACAGGTGTCGTCTTGCGGTCACGCCATAGGTCTTTCGTCGTGCCTTCTGTGTATTGTGTTGATTTGAACCGATTTTTACGGCCGAAGATGGTTCAAATGCCGATCTCTATATTCTAGAAAGTGATAAAGAGGGATTGGCAGTTGAGGGGATGAATGACTGACGATCAGCTTTTCTCCGTCAGGGGCAAGGTCATTGCCGTGACGGGTGGGTCTTCGGGGTTGGGCCTAAGAATGGTCCATGTACTGGCAGGGCACGGTGCGCGCGTGATCTCGATCTCGCGTACCCATGCAGGTGAAAGCATTTGCCCATCGGGCGGTGAAGTATTGGAAATCATGGCGGATGTGACTCATCCGGATGAAATCATTCGTGCTTTCGACGAGGCGGAAGGCCGCTTCGGACCGATAACGACGCTTTTCAACAATGCCGGTGTCGCCCATATGGCGCGCGCGCTCGACACGACGCGCGACATGCTTGAACATATATTCGAGGTCAATGTCGCCGGTGCTTTCTTCGTGGCGCAAGAGGCTGCGCGCCGCATGATCGAGCGCGGCGAGGGCGGTTCCATCGTGAACACCACCAGCATTCTGGGTGAACGTCCGCAGAAAGGTGCTGCCGCCTATTCCATGTCCAAGGCTTGCGTGACGCAGATGACGCGGGCACTGGCGCTCGAATGGGCCGCGCATGATATTCGCGTCAACGCGATTTCGCCGGGATGGTTTCCGACGCGAATCAATGAGGATCAGCTGCAAGGTCCGGCCGGGGGCTACTTCAAAGGGCGGAACCCTATGCGACGCCTCGGTGAACCGGAGGACCTGGACGGGGTTGTACTGATGCTGGCGTCCGATGCCAGCCGCTACATGACCGGTTCGATTATTACGGTTGATGGCGGGCATCAACTCTGACCGAGTGGGAAAGTTCCCTGACAGTTACTTTCCGTGGTCATGACTGGCGCGGCGGGTTTTTCCTCTATCTCGTCGCGGTCCGACTGGAGAATATCCACTTCAACTAATATGGATTAATTCTCGAGAACATGGAAATTAACCTGTCTCTGTTCTCCTATTATAGCCATTTCTGTAATATTAGGACGATTACAACATGTATGCTGGTGGTTGTAGTTGCCTGTTGAGGGTTGTGCGTCTGCGGTTTTCCTTAAAAAATATCTGAATACATCTTATGGTGGTTGTCATAACAGCTTGTGGTTTAATATCCCGAAAGATATTTTTAAGTCATTAGTGCGATATTGCCTCCCCGTATAAGGGATAAATGCATCGATATGTGGCAAAGCCGTAAACCTGAGATACCTGCAGATGTGCGGCTATCTTTTCTCAGAGCGCTGTATGGTAATCGTACGACGCTTTGGTTCGGCTTGCTCGCGCACGTTGTAGCCTGTGTTGTCATCTATGTGAAAACCGACGACTGGCGCTATCTGGTTTTTGGCGGTGTCTTTGCCGTCATCGCCGTCGGTCGCATCTTCGACATGCACAAGTTCGACCAGGCGAAACAGCAGCCGCTTTCCCATGCCGATCTCGACCGGTGGGAAACGCGCTATCTGATCGGCGCATCGGCCGTCTGCCTGACGCTTGGCATGTTGTGCTTCTTCTCAAGCTATGTGCTGCGGGATTCCTTCGCCGAACTTGCCAGCCTGACTGTGCTGCTTGCTTCGGTAGTTTCTATCGTGGGCCGCAATTATGCTTCGGCGAAAGCCGTCATACTGATGTCAGCCTGCACGCTCATTCCGGTTCTGGCCGGGCTCATTCTGGCCGGAACGCCGTTTCACGTCATCATCGGCCTGCTGCTGATCCCGTATTTCCTGTCCAACATCCAGATGGCCAATGGCCTGCGCGAGTTTCTTTTCGCTGCGGTCATGGGCAAACGGCGCTTGTCCATTGTGGCAGGGCGTTTCGATGCGGCGCTCAACAATATGCCGCAGGGCCTTTTGATGTTCGACAGCCAGCAGCGCATTGCAGTCATCAACAACAAGGCCAAGGCGATGCTGCAGATCGCCGAGCACACAAAGCTGCATGGCCGCAAGCTCGACGTCCTTCTGCGCTATTGCGCCAAGAAGGGACTGTTCCCGCAGAACGACCTGAAAAACGTGCATGTGCGCATGCAGGACCTTCTGCTCGGCAAGCGCACGCGCGACATTTTTCAGCTTTCGAACCAGCGTTACATTGAATGTATCGGCAACCAGACCCTCAATGAGGGAGCCGTTCTGATGTTTGAGGATGTGACGCAGCGTGTGGAAGCGGAAGCGCGTATCCAGCATATGGCGCGCTATGACGGTCTGACCGGCCTGCCGAACCGGAACTATTTCGAGACCCTGGTACGCTCCATGCGTTCGCATCAGCAAACGGGCACCCAGGCCGCTCTCATCGTCATCGACATCAATCATTTCAAGCATGTCAACGATACGCTGGGGCATCATACGGGCGACGTGCTGCTGCGCCTGTTTGCAGAGCGGCTTAATTCGCTCGATCCGCAACGTTTCATCGCGTCGCGTTTCGGCGGTGACGAGTTTGTGGTATTCGTCTTCAACTTGCGCAACGAGGCCGAAGTTGCAGGTGTAATGGATCACATCATGGCCGTCGTGACCGGCGTTTACGATCTTGACGGTGATCAGGTCCATATCGATATCAGCGCGGGCATCGCGCTTGAGGACATCGGAAGATGCGATGTCGGCAGCATGCATATCAGCGCGGACCTGGCGCTCTACGAGGCCAAAAGCAAGGAAGACAAGCCCTGGTCGATCTTCATCGATGCGATGGACACACAATATCGCGGACGCCAGAAACTCAAAGCCGATTTGCGGCTCGCCATCGACCACGGGGAGATCAAGGTCGTCTATCAGCCCATCGTCAGCGCGCAGTCCCTGCGCGTTGTTGCATGTGAAGCGCTGGCGCGGTGGGAACATCCTGAGCTTGGTTTCGTGCCGCCTGCCGAGTTCATTCCGCTTGCGGAAGAAATGGGCATCATTACGGACATTACCCGTTTCATGCTGGAGCAAGCCTGTGCGGACTGTCTGTCATGGGGGGACCGGATCGGCGTTTCCGTCAACCTTTCGGCCATCGATCTGAAGAGCAATGATATCGCCCGCGATATTGCGAGTGCCTTGCAAAAATCAGGACTTCCGGCCCACCGCCTTGAAGTGGAAGTGACGGAAAGCGCGATTATCTCGGACCGCAACAAAACCTCGATGGTGCTGCAGCGGCTTAAGAATGCCGGGATCAATATTGCGCTGGACGATTTCGGAACCGGTTATTCCAGCCTCAGCTATCTCAACACCTTGCCGCTGACCAAGGTGAAGGTGGATCGTTCCTTCGTGCGCGACATTACCACCGACCGGCGGTCGCTGATGCTTCTTCGCGGCGTCACCCAGCTTTCGCACGAGCTTGGGTTGGGTGTGACGGTCGAAGGTGTTGAAACCGAAGAACAGCTTGCGCTGATCCGCGTGGCGGCGGGTGCCGATCTCGTTCAGGGCTATCTTCTTGGTATGCCGGTGCCTGTCGAAGCGATCAGCGCCATGACCGCGAAAGCCGCATCGCGGCGCGATGGCGGACGAACGGTGGCTTGAATTTCCGGGGTTGAGACAGGGTTCAACGGGCCGAAGCCGTTGAATTTTCTCTAATTCCCTGTTTTTACAGAACAAAATCTCAAAACTTATGGGTTCTTGGACGGCCGCGGGATGTGGCGGTCCGCTGCTGTTTCATCTGCGGCGCTTTGTGTCGCTGAGGCTGCTTGTGTTACTCACCATAATTTGAATATAAGACAAATAATTGGGATGTTTTAAGGCATAGATATCGTGCACTTATTGTCTCAACGGGATCTGTATAAGTATTTCATTATATTACTATAAGGAAATTCTTAAATTTAATCTACTAATTTAAAGGGGAGGCAATGAAACGTTTTCTTCGCTATGGTCTGTATGCTTTGATCGGGCTTGTCATTCTTGCAGGTGCCGGCACTGCCGTGTTCTGGAAGAAGATTCATGAGACCTGGGCGGTCTATCAATATGCGCAGGTATTCAAGCCCGCACACATCTTTGATAACTTCCGCAATCTATACAAAATGTATCCTTCGGTGCGTATTCCGCATGAGGGTGAGGTGAGCCAGCTTGCCAAGGCTGAGCGTCCCCTTCCGGAAACCTTTGTCTATAAGGGCGAAACGCGCAAGATTTCCGACTGGCTTCAGCGTGGCGGTACAACCGGCTTCATCGTGCTGAAAGACGGTGCCATCGTTCATGAGGAATATGATCACGGCAATACCGAGAATACGCAGGCGATTGCTTTTTCCCTGTCGAAATCCTTTGTGTCCTTTCTCGTGGGCAACGCCGTCAATGACGGATTGATCGACATCAACCAGCCGGTGGAGCGTTATGCGCCTATATTGGCCGAGGGTGGCTATAAGGGCGTCACGGTCAAGAATGTGATGCAGATGGCATCCGGCATTGGATTCAACGAGAATTACGGCGATCTCAATTCCGACATCGTGCGTTATGCGGCTGAGCTTTTGACAGGTTCTATCTCCAAATTCACGGCACATCTCAAGAATGAGCGTCCGCAAGGCACCGACAGTCATTATGTGTCGGCGGATACCCAGGTGCTCGGCCTGGTGCTGGAGGGTGCAACCGGAGTTTCGCTTCAGAAATATTTCGAGGATCGGCTGTGGTCGAAGCTGGGCGCCGAAGCGGATGCCTATTGGCTGGTCGATCCGACCGGAGAGGTTGCGGCTGCTGCTGGTCTCAATGCCGTGCTTAGAGATTATGCGCGCTTCGGCCTGCTGTACCTGAATGACGGACGCAATTTCAAAGGCGAACAGCTTGTACCGGCGCAGTGGGTGCACGATTCGGTGACGCCCGACGCGCCCTATCTGATGCCCGGTCGCAAGGATTCGCTTGGCAAGATCCCGTTCGGTTATGGTTATCAGTGGTGGACGCCGGTTGACTGGCAGGGTGACTATAGCGCCGTGGGCATCTATGGGCAGTTCATTTACGTCAATCCGGCCAAAGGCGTGGTGATTGCCAAGACCTCTGCCCATTCCAGCTATAATGTTGACGGGCAGGACATGAAAGATGAGTCCATGCACGCATTTCAGGCTATCGCCAATGCGCTTTGAGGGCCTGTTTTCAAATTGAGGCAAAGTCGTGAAATGGCCCCTTTATGGGGCCATTTCCCATTTAGGCTTCAGATAGCGCGTAAAAAGGCCCGTCCGATTACGGCGAACGAGCGTCGATTGCGTGGCAATAACAAGGCAATAGGCGAAGTTATATCTTTACACGCTGTTAAAGCCGCTTATTCTGCGCACTGATTTGTGGGGTGCGGAAATCGGATAATATGACGAATACAGCTGCTACGGGCGATAAACCGCCATTGTCCAATTTCGCGCGACAGCTGTTGCAATTTCTCGATCGGGTGGAGTATCGCCGTATCGTTCATGCGGAGGACCTCGAGGAAATTGGTCGTCTGCGTTATCGTTCCTACCGCACGCGCAATGTCATGCATGAAGCCGAAGTGCCGTCCATCGTGGATGATATCGATCGCGACAGCCATGCTTTTGTCTATGGCGTGTATGTGGACGGGCAACTGGTCAGCACGCTGCGCATTCATCACATCACACCTGATCATCGTCGTGGTACGAGCTATGCGCTGTTTCCGGATATTCTCGATCCGCTGCTCAATAGCGGCATGCATTTTGTCGATCCGACGCGTTTTGCGGCCGATCCCGAGCTTTTGAGCGAATATCCGGCCATTCCCTATATCACACTGCGTATTGCTGCGATGGCGTCCGAGTTTTTCGCGGCGGATCAATGCCTTGCCTCGGTCAAGCCGGAGCATATGGCGTTTTATAAACGTATTTTCGGCACGTCTGTCATGGCTGATGCGCGCGAACATGAGGGCTATGGAATCCGGGTCGGGCTCGGTGCTGCTCCCATCCGCAATATCCGTGATGCGGTGGCCGTGCGCTTTCCGTTTTTCAAGTCGCAGCCGCATGAACGTCATGCGATGTTTGGCGACATGCGCGGCAGTTCCGTGCCGCTGACAATCTTGCCGACGGCGAAATATACCGGCCTCGGCGTATAAGAATCTAAAAACGACGCCGGATATTAAACAATTAAATGTAGCCAGAAGGGTGGTTTCGCTTTACGAAGATTACGGAACCGCTTTTGCGGGGAGAGGGTAGCTGCGACGAAAAGCCTTGCTGTCAATGCATGGGTTTATTCGGTCGCACATTGAAGATTGCAGTTATTTTCGCTTAACATGACGGTGTATGGGCGGAAATTCTGAATGGGTGGAACTAAAATGGCAGAACATCATACGACGGCTCCGGCTGAACTTGGCGCACCGATGGACTATGCTGAGCATGAGAAAACTTATGCCGGTTTTGCGGGCCTGGTTAAATGGGCCACGGTGGCGCTCGTTGCCCTTATGATTGCCATGGCGTTCGGCTTTTTTGCTGGTGGTTTCTTCTCCGCGACCGTTCTTTTCATTCTAGTCTGCGTCGCTGCCTGGTTCATTCTCTAGCGCATTCATTCCCTGCCGGATGAAGTCATCCGGTAGCGGTCCGATGCAGCTCAGAAACTGCTGAACCGGGATTTAACCCGCACGATTTGATCGAATGCCTTGGCATGGGTTACCGTGCCGAGGGTTTATGCATGTCTGTATCTTAGTCTATTTTAACGAGCCTCTCTGAAGCTCGCAATTCTGCCCGACCGGGATCAACCCCCGGAAGAACGCCACGAAAGGGAAACCAGCTTGGCCCAGACGTTATTTATCCCGAAAGAGAGTGACCCCAGCGAGACTCGCGTTGCGGCGTCGGCTGAGACGGTGAAGAAATTCATCGCGCTCGGTTTTGATGTCGTCGTGGAAAAAGGCGCAGGCGAGAAATCGCGCATTCCCGATGCCGAGTTTACGGCAGCCGGTGCCCGCATTGGCACGGCGGCAGATGCCAAAACGGCGGATGTCGTGCTCAAGGTGCGGCGTCCGACGGATGCGGAACTCAAAGGGTATAAATCGGGCGCAGCGCTCTTCGCCATGCTTGATCCCTATGGCCATGAAGACGCTGTTGCGGCTCTTGCCAAGGCTGGAATTTCGGCTTTCACGATGGAATTCATGCCGCGCATCACCCGCGCGCAGGTGATGGACGTGCTGTCGTCCCAGGCAAATCTTGCCGGTTATCAGGCGGTGATCGATGCGGCCGAAGTCTATGACCGCGCCATGCCGATGATGATGACGGCGGCGGGTACGGTTCCGGCCGCCAAGGTTTTCGTGATGGGGGCAGGCGTTGCCGGTCTTCAGGCCATTGCAACGGCGCGCCGCCTTGGTGCAGTCGTGACGGCAACCGACGTTCGTCCTGCGGCCAAGGAGCAGGTCGCCTCGCTCGGCGCGAAATTCATCGCCGTCGAGGACGACGAGTTCAAGGCAGCGGAAACTTCCGGTGGTTATGCCAAGGAAATGTCGAAGGAATATCAGGCCAAGCAGGCGGCACTTGTTGCCGACCATATCGCCAAGCAGGATATCGTCATCACCACGGCGCTCATTCCGGGCCGCCCGGCGCCGCGTCTGGTTTCCAAGGAAATGGTCGCTTCCATGCGTCCGGGTTCCGTGCTGGTCGATCTGGCAGTCGAGCGCGGCGGCAATGTCGAAGGCGCTGTCGCAGGCGAGATTGCTGACGTGAACGGCGTCAGGATTGTCGGCCATCTCAATGTGTCGGGCCGTATCGCGGCGAGCGCTTCGCAGCTTTATGCGCGCAACTTGATCGCCTTCGTCGAAACGCTGGTCGACAAGGAAGCCAAGCTTCTGAAGATCGACCCGGAAGAAGAACTGGTCAAGGCAACGCTTCTGACCCATCAGGGCAAGATCTTGCATCCGGCGTTCGCCAAGGTTGAGACAGCAGCGGCTCCGGCGGGTGTTGAAAAGGCTGCAAAGCCAAAGGCTGAGCCGAAACCGAAAGCGGAGAAACCGGCAGCAAAGGCAGTTGCACCCAAGGCGGCTGCAAAGCCTGCGAAAAAAGCACCTGCAAAAGCGCCGAAGACGACGTCTTCCCCCAAGTCTCCAGTTGATGGAGGAGAGGCATAATGGCCGATACAAATCTCGATAAAGCCCTTGAGGGCCTTAATCAGGCCGTGGACGCCGTGCGTCAGGCCGCTGAAAATGCGGGCGGCTTGGGCGATGCAGCAGCGGCTGCCGCGCATGCCGCATCGGGCGGTGCGATTGATCCGTTCGTGTTCCGCTTTGCAATCTTCATCCTGTCGATTTTCGTCGGCTATTACGTCGTGTGGTCGGTCACGCCTGCACTGCACACGCCGCTGATGGCCGTCACGAACGCCATTTCATCGGTGATCGTGGTGGGCGCGCTTCTGGCCGTCGGCCTTTCGCTTTCTGGCTGGGCAACCGGCTTCGGTTTCATTGCGCTCATTCTGGCGAGCGTCAACATTTTTGGCGGCTTCCTGGTCACCCAGCGCATGCTCGCCATGTACAAGAAAAAAGAAAAGTGAGGCTGAACCATTATGAGCGTTAATCTCGCAGCCTTCCTTTATCTCGTCTCCGGCGTGCTGTTCATTCTGGCACTGCGCGGCCTGTCGCATCCGACGACCAGCCGTCAGGGCAATATGTACGGCATGATCGGCATGGCGATCTCCATCGTCACCACGCTTTTGCTGGCGCGTCCAAGCTTCGGCGGTCTGGCGCTGATCGTCGTCGGTATCGCCATCGGTGGCGGCATCGGTGCAGTCATCGCGCGCCGCATCGCCATGACGGCCATGCCGCAGCTCGTGGCCGCATTCCACTCGCTGATCGGTCTTGCCGCCGTTCTGGTGGCTGCCGCCGCGCTTTATTCGCCGCATTCCTTCGGGATTGGCGAAGTGGGTCAGATCCACGGTCAGGCGCTCGTGGAAATGTCGCTGGGCGTTGCCATTGGTGCCATCACCTTCACCGGCTCGATCATCGCCTTCCTCAAGCTTGACGGGCGCATGTCGGGCAAGCCGATCATGCTGCCGGGACGCCACGTCATCAATGCGGCTCTGGCTGCAGCCATCGTGTTGCTGATCGTCGTGCTCACGAACACCGAAAGCCATTTCGTGTTCTGGCTGATCGTGCTTCTGTCGCTGGTGTTTGGCGTGCTGATTATCGTGCCAATCGGCGGCGCGGACATGCCGGTTGTCGTTTCCATGCTCAACTCCTATTCGGGCTGGGCAGCGGCAGGCATCGGTTTCACGCTCGGCAATCTGGCGCTCATCATCACCGGCGCGCTGGTCGGCTCGTCCGGTGCGATCCTGTCCTACATCATGTGCAAGGGCATGAACCGTTCGTTCATCTCGGTTATTCTCGGCGGCTTTGGCGGCGATACGTCCGGCGGTCCGGCTGGTGAGGTCGAACAGCGCCCGGTCAAGCAGGGTTCTGCCGACGATGCGGCGTTCATCATGAAGAACGCTTCCAAGGTCATCATCGTGCCGGGGTATGGCATGGCGGTGGCGCAGGCCCAGCACGCGCTGCGTGAAATGGCCGACAAGCTCAAGGCGGAAGGCGTGGAAGTCAAATACGCCATCCATCCGGTTGCCGGTCGTATGCCGGGTCATATGAACGTGCTTCTGGCCGAGGCCAACGTGCCTTACGATGAAGTATTCGAGCTGGAAGATATCAATTCGGAATTCGCGCAGGCCGATGTTGCCTTCGTGATCGGCGCGAATGACGTCACCAATCCGGCTGCGAAGACCGATCCGAAGTCACCGATCTTCGGCATGCCGATCCTCGATGTCGACAAGGCTGGCACGGTTCTGTTCATCAAGCGCGGCATGGGTTCCGGCTATGCAGGCGTGGAAAACGAACTGTTCTTCCGCGACAACACCATGATGCTCTTCGCCGACGCGAAGAAGATGGTGGAGAGTATTGTGAAGGCCCTCGACCACTAGGGGAAGGCAATAGGGCAGTAAGGCATAGGGCAGTATGTTTGACTTGCGGACATGCTGCCCGTCTTCGCCTTACTCCATTACTCCCCTAAACATACTGCCATATTGCCCTACTGCCTTACTGCCCTAACATGGCATCCTGCAAAGCGCGCAGTTCGGCGATCTTCGAGCCGGGCTGCGGTGCCGCATTGGCATAGGTGATGAGTTCACCCTTCCTGA
This sequence comes from Brucella tritici, assembly GCF_902825325.1. Classification (GTDB taxonomy): domain Bacteria; phylum Pseudomonadota; class Alphaproteobacteria; order Rhizobiales; family Rhizobiaceae; genus Brucella. The sequence goes on from NZ_CADEAR010000003.1 coordinate 103,236, forward strand.
TCGGCGCGATGACTGTGCCGTTCTGCAGCAGGCCGCAGGGAATGGCCTTGGCAGCACGCGCTTCCGGCGCCGTCATGATCCATGAGCGGTAGCAATATTGCCCGATAGCATCCAGATGATCGCCGGGCTGCAAATCCTTCTTGGCAACCGCACAGACTTCCGCCACAGGCTTTGGCAGCGGCACCATATCGGTCTTGCCGTGCAGCACGACACGGGCCACTGTCAGCGGCACTTCCAGCGAAGTAAGATGGTAAGGGCGGTGGAAGGTGAAATAGGGGCCTTTGCCAATTTTCAGGTCTTCCAGTCGTTCGTTGAGGCGAGGGTGGTCCATCTTGGCCACAACGAACACGCCAGGTGAAACGCCTTTTCCGATGGAATAATCGACTACGCCGCTTTTGCTGAGAACGCCGCCATCTGCCTGCGGGATAAGCGTCTGGCTTAGCTGGTCGATGCTCGCGCGGGGACCGTGCATGCCGGCAATATCGGGAACGAGACCGGTGGCATTGGCAATGGCTGCCATCTCCACCATGGTTTTCGAGCCGTCGATGAATTCCACCAACAGGCGGACATTCATGTTCCGGCGGTCCGCTTCTTGCCTGTAATCGTCGGGTGTGGCGTCGAAATTAAGTGGATTGTTCTTGCCCTTGCCAGCCGAAACGACTTCATAGCCAAGCGCTGAAACGAACTCGATCAGCTCCATACAGGACGACGGCTCATCGCCCGCGCCAAGGGAATAGATCACGCCCTGCTTGTCGGCCTCGGCCTTGAGGTACGGGCCGATGGTGACATCCGCCTCGACATTCATCATGACGAGATGCTTGCCGTTGCGGATGGCCTTGATGCCGGTGTCTGCACCCACTTCCGGAATACCGGTGGCGTCAATTATGACGTCGAGCAGCGGATTGGACAGGATCAGGTCATTGTCGCCGGTGACGGCGATCTTGCCCGCTTCGATTGCGCGGGTCATTGCCGCTTCGCTGTTGGCTTCCTGCGCGTTCTCCTCGTCGCCATAGGCGGTGCGAACGGCTTTGAATGTGTTGGGAAGCCTGCGGGCGGAAAGTGCGCCGACTTCGATACCTTGCATCCGCGCCACCTGCGTGACGATGTCCGTTCCCATTTCGCCAGCGCCAATCAGACCGATGCGGATCGGCCTGCCGGTTTCTGCCCGCGCTGCGAGATCGCGCGCCAGTCCAACCAGTGCCACATTTGTCGTCATGAAACTCTCCGCAAAATGTCAAATCCGCACAGGCGAGATAAATTTGTCACGCTTGTGTTGATATAGGTGCGTAATAGATGAACAGTCTCTATATCAACACCGGCGCGCGCGCACCTTCAAACTGCGCGACAAAATAGGCATCCCTTTAGCAGGCCACTGGAGCCAAAATGAGCAGCGTATCCTCTTTCGATCTCGTGATCTTCGATTGCGACGGCGTTCTCGTCGATAGCGAGCCGCTTTCCTGTCTGGCTTTCGAGCGGGTCTATGCCAATCACGGCATGGAACTGCCGGAAGGCACGGTCGCCAAGGGCATCGGCATGAAGCAGGCCGATATCATGAAGATGATCGAGGATATGACCGGGCATCGCCTGCCGGATGAGGCCATAAGCCAGTTCTGGCCCGAAACTCAGGTCCTGTTTGCCGAAGCGTTGGAGCCGACGGTGGGCATTGCCGACTTCCTGCGCGAACTGCCGCAAAAGCGCTGCGTGGCTTCGTCGTCGCAGCCGGAGCGCATTGCGTTCAGTCTGGAAAAAACCGGTATCAGCCATTATTTCGGCGATGCGGTTTATTCGTCCAGCATGGTCAAGCGCGGCAAGCCAGCGCCGGACCTGTTCCTGTTCGCAGCCGACAAAATGGGCGTCGATCCGGCGCGCTGCGTGGTGATCGAGGACTCACCCTTCGGTGTCGAAGGAGCCATCGCGGCCGGCATGACGGCGTTCGGCTATACGGGCGGCGGGCATACTTATGCCGGGCACGCCGAAAAATTGACGGGCAAGGGAGCGCATCAGGTTTTCTCGCACTGGGATGATATTGCACGGGAAATTCTGGTTGCCGCTTGAGTTTTATGGGTTAAACACAAGGCAAATCACATCAGCAGGAATAGCCAGCGAATGAAAGACGCAATCACGCTCGACCAGTTGCGCGAGGCAATCGGTACGGAAATCGGATGTTCCGAGTGGCGCGAAGTCACGCAGGAAATGATCAACCAGTTCGCGGATGCGACCGACGATCATCAGTTCATTCATGTCGATCCGGAACGCGCTGCCAAGGAAACGCCTTTCGGCGGCACCATCGCGCACGGCTTTCTGACGCTGTCGCTGCTCTCGACGCTGGCCTATGAAGCGCTGCCGATGCTGGAGGGGGCCACGATGGGCATCAATTACGGCTTCGACAAGCTGCGCTTCCTGTCGCCAGTCAAGACCGGTTCGCGCGTGCGTGCTCGCTTCAAGCTGGCGGATGCAGATATCCGCCCGTCAGGCCGGGTGGTCAATCATTATGATGTGACGCTGGAGATCGAAAACTCGCTGAAGCCAGCACTGACCGCAACCTGGCTCACCATTGCCGTGGTGGAGCCACCGGAAGGTTAAGCCGCTTCGCGATGCACAACTGGAAGTCGTCCCTCTTCATCGAGAGGGGCGACTTTTTCTTTGTGCTCGATCATCAGTTCGCGGAAGAAGAACGGGCCGTGCAGGAACATGCCGAAATCGTAAAAATTCTTCTTCTCCGCCCCGCGCATATAAAGCAGATGCATCAGGAAGAAATTGCCCTTGGAACGCTTGTAACGGCTTTCGCTGTGCACGTTCTTGAAGCGGATGCGGTTGATGAGCGGCGGGTTGGCGGTCTTCAACTTGAGGACCTTGACCGGGTCCGAGCCGTAGAAGTGAATGATGTCGGTCAGCACCTGAAATTCCGACCACAGGACAGGGCTTTCCTCGATCACCACGCGCGCGTCCTCGCGCAGCGACTTTGCCTTGGGATGAAGCGCGATCATCATCAGACATGAGCCGATGGCAAGCAGAGAGACCGGCTGTTTTGCCAGAAGATCGGGGCGCTCGCGCTGCAAGTCGGCAAGCGCTTCCACTGCCGGAACCGTGCCGAGACTATGCGCAACTATGATGACCTCATCGGCATTGCTGGCTTCGATTTTCCGCTTCAGGCTTTCTGCAAAAGCCTTGCGCCGCTGGTTGAGCTTTTCGTTGCGTCCGTGAATACGATCATAGGCCGCAGACCAGTCGTCGAGCAGATAGGACATGAAAAACCGATCGCCGGGCTTGCGCACGAGCAGGGTTGCGACGATGGCTGCAAGCGGCGCCGACCAGAGAAGATGCAAGGCCGAAAGTCCTGCGGCCATCGGTGCAAAGGCGAGCAGGGCAGCGATGCCCAGAATCGCCAGTGACAGCAGGAATGGCCACAGGAAAAACAGGACGAAACGCCAGCTCGTCGTCAGATAGCGCCACAGCGTTCCGGTGAAGAGGATGTTCAAGAATGCGTGAAAGCCGGTCAGCATCCGCTTCGGTGTGGAGCGCGCGGCGTAATCGTCGAAAATATCCGCAGTGCCAAACTGGCAGAACTCGGTTTCCGTCTGCCAGCCATTGCCCACGGTGACGGCGGTCAGCGTGCCGCAATCGTCAGGCTCCTCCGTCATAGGCGGAAGCCTGGTCTTTGCTTTCCACAGGCGGTCGAAATCCTTAAGCGCCTGCGCGTGGCGCACGCGGACGGCCTTGGGGTGCAGGCCTTCATAGCCTGTGAACTGGATAACGAGTCGTTTGCGGAGGGGCATCAGGAGAATCGGATAAATTGAGAGGAAGCACGATCGGTTTTCTGGCGAAATGCTATGGGCAGTCATTGAGGCTGAATTATGCGGGAAACACGTGCCGCTTAGCCTATTCGCACGATTGGGACTATAGTAAATCGTGTGCAAGCCGGTAATTCACGCAAGCCGGTGGGCAAAGTTGCATCTTGAGGTGGACAGGCTAGGCTCTTTCTGGTAATAGCCACGACCAATTTGCAGCGTATCCGTTGCGAAGCTTGGGAGCCTTTGGGCGTTGATCGGCCGGTCAGACCGGCTGAAATCGTTAAAAGACCCCCTAACGGCCTCAGGCTTAACCGAAATTCTAACCGATACGGGAATACACGTGCAGGTACTCGTCCGCGATAATAATGTTGATCAGGCTCTCCGCGCTCTCAAGAAAAAGATGCAGCGCGAAGGTATCTTCCGCGAAATGAAGATGCGCGGCCACTATGAAAAGCCGTCCGAAAAGCGCGCTCGCGAAAAGGCAGAAGCCGTTCGTCGTGCACGCAAGCTGGCCCGTAAGCGCGCACAGCGTGAAGGCCTTATCGGCGGCCGTCCGGGCGCTCGCTGATCGACTTTAAAAACAGGCGCTGTTGAACAGCGCCTTTTTTGCTTTCCGGTGCTGGCTTTCGCTTGCGCCGGATTTTGCATGTTTTGACCTCAGATATTTGCGATTGTTTCCCGCACCTTGCGAAGCGGTTTTAGGTCAGCGAGTGCACTGAATTCGACATTTGCTCGATGCCTGCATCCGAAGCGTGCAAATGTCGAAAATCAGACCAACACATATATTTTCATTTGTTCAGGCTTCCATTTTTAATGCGGCGTTACGAAAAGTTTCTGGACTCCTCGCGTGCCAATATGTGTAAAAACAATAATTAGGATATCCAACTGTCAAGCGGGCTATCCAAAAGTAAACCAAGCTGAAGAAAATGCCGCCTTTTTGCTGTTTTTATCTGGTGGTTGAGGCCAGTATAGTACCGTAACAGACAGAATAATCCGGCAGAGGCGAGAATCCCCAAAGCGGATCTGGCTACGGGATGGAGAAGAGGCAGAAGGGTCTTGCACCCTATGCGAGCTGAAAGGAATGCAGTCGTTGCCCACGCGCTTGAAGATGATGCAATCGTCTGGAATGAAAGTTTCGGGAATTGAAGCATTGGGTGGAACAGGTCGGAACGGCCTTCTCATTGCCGCCGCACTTCTGGCTTTGACCGTTGCCGGTTGCCAAAGCTCCACAACTACGGCACTCAGCACTGTCGACAGGGCGCAAGGATCGAGCGAGAACATCAGTTCGCTGACAAGCGTGATCCAGAGCAATCCGCGCGATCCGGAAGGCTACAATGTGCGTGGTTCCGCCTATGGCAAGTCCGGGCGCTACAAGGAAGCGCTGCGCGATTTCGATCAGGCAATAGCGCTCAATCCGAATTTCTATCAGGCCTATGCCAATCGCGCGCTGGTCTATCGTTATATGGGCGACAGCACCAAGGCCGTGCAGGATTACAGCAAGGCCATCCAGCTCAATTCGCAATATGACGCCGCCTATATCGGCCGAGGCAATGTCTACCGTCAGGCCGGACGTCTCGATCAGGCGCTCAGCGACTTCAATCAGGCTATCGCCCTGCAGACGACCGATGGCCGCGCCTATCACAATCGTGGCCTGATCTATCAGGCCAAGGGTCAGCACAAGCAGGCCATCGAGGATTTCTCCAAGGCAATTTCGCTCAATTCCACGGCGCCGGAGCCTTATAACGGTCGCGGCATTTCCTATGTGGCGCTTGGCGACTACGACAACGCCTTCGACGATTTCAACACCGCCATCACGCTCGACCAGAACGTGGCGGAAAGCTGGGCCAATCAGGCGCTTGTCTATGAGCACAATGGCGACAAGGCCAAGGCTGCGAATTCCTATTCACGGGCCGTACAGCTCGATCCGAAATACCAGCCTGCGAAGGATGGTCTGGCCCGCACACGCGGATAACCTCAGAGCCTGTTCCAAAAGTCGTTCTGTGTGGCTGCAAATGGCAATTTATCTGCGTTCCGGTGCTCACGTACATCTCATAGACGCATAGTCTTATCCGAAAAGTCTGCAACTTTTCGGGATTATGCTTAGACGTACGCTCCGCTCCGGTACTCGAAAATCACCATTTTCGCACACACATACCGCCTTTTTGATTCACGCTCTCGTATTGCCAAGTATTGAAGATTGATAGCGGCGCTTTCCAAATTGGGGAGCGCCGCTTTTCTTTATAATTGGCCGCGATATATTGAATCTCATGTCGCTCTTCGATCACATCGGATTCAAAGCCCGTAACGTCAATCGCAGCCTTTCTTTTTACGAAAGCTGCATGCCAGAACTCGGCCTGGAGGTCATTGCCCGTTCGGGCACCGGCTTCTTTGTCAGTGGGGGAGAGCGGGCACCGGTTCCGTTTCTGTGGATCCATGGCGGCCACGATGGGGCGGGTGAGGGCGAGGACAAGCCAGGCGACCGTCTGCATCTCATGTTTACAGCCGGAAGCCGCGAGGCGGTCGAGTCGTTCCATCAAGCTGCACTGGAGGCGGGCGGCAGGGATAGTGGGAGCCCAGGCTATCAGGGCCCTGAAGAGATGGGCTATTACGCGGCTCTAGTCTTCGATCCCGACGGAAACACGCTGGAAGCGGGTTTCCGTGAGAGGAAGCGATAAGAGTTGGCTCAGGCGCGCAGGTTACGCTTGTCGAGACGGCTCACCAGCCGGTCGCCGATCCACTGGATGCCGCAAACCATGATGATGAGGATGATTACGACCGCGATCATGATCTGCGTCTCGAAGCGCTGATAGCCGTAGCGAATGGCAAGGTCGCCGAGACCGCCCGCACCGATGGCGCCTGCCATTGCCGATGCGCCGACCAGTGTGATGATCGTGACCGTAAAGCCTGCAACGATGCCGGGCAGGGCTTCGGGAACGAGCACTTCGCGCACGATGGTCCAGCGGTTTGCGCCCATGGAGCGCGCGGCTTCGATGAGGCCATGATCCACTTCACGCAGCGACACTTCCGCAATGCGCGCATAGTAGGGGATGGCGGCAATGGACAAAGGCACGATGGACGCCCATGTGCCGATGGATGTGCCGACGATGAAGCGCGTGACGGGAATGAGCGCCACCAGCAGAATGATGAACGGAACCGAGCGGAAACCGTTGATGATGGCGCCGAGGATCGTGTTCAGCGTCAGGTTCTGTGCGAGGCCACCCCGTTCAGTCAGGATCATGATGAGTGCGAGCGGCAGACCGACGACGAGCGAGATCAGGCTCGAAAAACCGGTCATGATGATGGTCTCCCAGAAGGAGCGCCAGAGAAGATCAAGCATCGCCTGAGACATAGCCGAGTACCTCCGTGGCGTCTGCATGGGTGTTGAGATAGGTGATTGCGGCGTCGAGTTTCGCCTTGTCCTCTGCGGGCAGGCCGATGAAGAGCGTGCCGACCGGCTCGCCCTGAATCGTATCCATGCCGCCATGGATGAGCTGCGGCGCCACGCCGGTGGCAGCGGAAACATCGTTGAAGAACGCGCCTTTTGCGGCTGCGCCCGACAGCTTCACCTTCAGCACGGCGAGGTTGCCGGATTTCTCCAGCCGGTCGCGCCAGATGGTAGGCAGTTCCGGCGTCAGCACCTGCAACATGCTCTGTGTGACGGGCGATTGCGGATTGGCGAAGACCTTCCAGACCGGACCTTCCTCGGCGATGGCGCCGTGGTCCAGCACGATCACACGATCGGCAATGCGGCGGATCACTTCCATCTCATGCGTGATGAGCAGGATGGTAAGGCCGAGCTTGGTGTTGATGTCTTTCAGCAGGGCCAGAATAGACTGGGTGGTTTCCGGGTCGAGCGCGGATGTCGCCTCGTCCGAAAGCAGCACGGCAGGTTCAGCGGCAAGGGCGCGGGCAATGCCGACGCGTTGCTTCTGGCCGCCGGAAAGTTGGGCGGGATAGTGCTTTGCCTTGTCGGAAAGGCCGACCAGTTCGAGAAGTTCCGCAACACGCCTGGCGCGTTCGGCCTTCGGCTTTCCCGCGATTTTCAGCGGCAGGGCGATGTTTTCGGCAACGGTCTTGGCCGAAAGCAGGTTGAAATGCTGGAACACCATGCCGATGCGGCGGCGCACGGGGCGTAGTGCGTCTTCGCCAAGGCCGGTGATTTCGCGCCCTTCGATCAGGATCAAACCGGCATCCGGCTTTTCAAGGCCGTTGACGCAACGGATCAGCGTGGATTTGCCCGCGCCGCTGCGGCCGATGATGCCGAGAATTTCGCCGCGCGCGACGGAAAGCGAAACGCCGTTGATAGCTGCCGTATCGCCGAACATTCGGCGCACGTCTTTCATCTCGACGATGGGCGCTGATGTGGCGGGCGGCTTTTCAATGGTCACGGTCGTTTCTTCTATGTCTGGATAGGCCGCTGCGGGCAGCGGCTTGTTGTATTCGATAAGGCTTCAAGGAAGGATGATGCCTGGCTCAAGCCATCAGCTTTCGCTGTGGCGATGCTTTAGGGCAATTTTTGTCGGTACGTCAATAAAAGCCGCGCCGGAAACGGTTCCGGCGCGGTCTTTCAAGCATCAAAAGCAATTATTTCCAGGCCGGGATGCCGGTGCCCTTGTAGGCACGGTCGATTTCGGCCTTCACGGCGTCGTTCTGGAACGAGGCCACGAGATTCTTCACCCATTCAGCGTTTTCATCTTCGGTGCGGACCGCGATGAAGTTGTTGTAGGGGTTGTTTTCCTTCGATTCCCAGCCGATTGCCTCTTCCTTGTTGAGGCCTGCCTTTGCTGCCCAGTCGTTGTTCACGATTGCTGCATCGAGGTCATCGATGGAACGGCCGACAACACCGGCGTCGAGTTCCTTGATCTCAAGCTTCTTCGGATTTTCGACAATGTCGATCGGGGTGGCCAGAATGCCCGCATCCGGCTTCAGCTTGATGAGGCCCTTTTCTTCCAGAACGCGAAGCGCGCGGCCTTCGTTCGACGGATCGTTCGGCACGCCGACGACGGCGCCTTCCTTCAGCTCGTCAAGGCTCTTGTGCTTGCGCGAATAGATGCCGATCGGCCAGACGGCGGTGTAGCCGGCGACGCTGATCTTGTAGCCGTGCTGCTTGATCTGCTCGTCCAGATAAGGCTTGTGCTGGAAGGCGTTGGCGTCGATTTCCTTGCGTTCCAGAGCTTCGTTCGGCTGGTTGTAATCGTTGAAGGTCACGCGCTCGATGTTGAGGCCGTGCTTCTTGCCTTCTTCGGCAACGACTTTCCAGACGTCTTCGTCTTCGCCGCCCATGATGCCGACCTTGATGGTCTTGTCTTCTGCGTGGCTCGGCGCCGACGCGAAGCCGACAGTCAGTGCGGCTGCGGTGAAGAGAAGGGCTTTCAGACCGGCGCGACGGGTCAGCGTGTAGCGGGAAAGGACTGACGACATTTTGTTTTCCTTGTTTAAAGACTTTGGAGAGCCGGTCCCGGAAAGCGATCTTTTGAGATGATCTTTCTCCCCCTGCCCACCTTGTTGCCGATAATTCCCTTTTGTCGGGCAATAAACAAGGAAAATTATTTCAGAATTTGCCGAAGCCATGATGCCGAAATTGCGTTCACGAGACGGTGAGCGGATTGCCATTTCCGCCCATCTCGCTTGCTTATCGGTTGTCAGCAATAATCATCTGTGCGGCCTTCTCGGCGATCATGAGAGTCGGTGAGTTGGTGTTGCCGGAAGTGATGGTCGGCATGACCGAGGCATCGGCGACGCGCAAGCCCGCAATGCCGTTGAAGCGCAGGCGGGGATCGACGATTGCTTCTGCGTCCTGCCCCATGCGGCAGGTGCCGACCGGATGGAAAATCGTCGTGCCGATATCGCCAGCCGCCTTTTCCAACTGCTCTTGCGTTTCGTAAGCGGGACCCGGCTTGAACTCCTCGGGGCTGAACTTTTGCAACGGTGCCTGCGCCACGATATGGCGCGTGATGCGGATGGCGTCGGCGGCAACGCGACGGTCGCTCTCGGCGGCGAGATAATTCGGCCTGATTGCCGGTTGGGTGCGATGATCTGGCGACTTGATATGGATCGAGCCGCGGCTGTCGGGGCGCAGATTGCATACGCTTGCCGTGAAGGCAGGGAACGGGTGGACGTTTTCGCCGAACTTTTCCAGGCTCAGCGGCTGCACGTGATATTGCAGATTGGCGGTCTCAAAGGACGGGTCCGAACGAGTGAAAACGCCGAGCTGGCTTGGCGCCATCGACATGGGACCGGATTGCCGCAGCAGATATTCCAGCCCGATCATCGCTTTGCCGACAAGCTTGTTGGCTTTTTCGTTGAGGGTCGGAATGCCGGTGACCTTGTATGCGCAGCGCAATTGCAGGTGATCCTGAAGGTTTTCGCCGAGCTGCTTGCGCTCCAGCTTCACAGGGATGCCCGCCTGCTGCAGCACGTCGCCGCGCCCGATGCCTGACAGTTCTAGGATTTGCGGCGAGCCGACTGCACCGGCAGCCAGAATGACCTCGCGCTTTGCCTTTACCGTGCGGGTGGTGCCGTTCTGGTCGAAAGTGACGCCGGTGGCGCGCAGTTCCTCGATCTCGATGCGGCGCACATGCGCGCCGGTTTCGACCGTCAGATTGTTGCGGTCGAGCACGGGCCGCAAAAAGGCTTTGGCGGTATTCCAGCGAATGCCGCGCTTCTGGTTGACCTTGAAATAGGACACGCCTTCATTGTCGCCGCCATTGAAATCGTCGGTGGCGGGGATGCCCGCAGAGACCGCTGCATCACGAAAGGCATCCAGAATATCCCAGTGCAGGCGGGCGTTTTCGACGCGCCATTCACCGCCCGCGCCATGCACATCGCTGGCACCCGCAAAATAGTCTTCCGATTTCTTGAACAGCGGCAGGACATCGTTCCAGCCCCAGCCTTCGCAACCGGCCTGACGCCACAGGTCGTAGTCGCGGGCCTGACCGCGCATATAGATCATGCCATTGATGGAGGAGCAGCCGCCCAGCACCTTGCCGCGCGGATAGCCGAGCGAACGACCGTTCAGCCCCGGTTCGGCTTCCGTGGTGAAGCACCAGTCGGTGCGCGGATTGCCGATGCAGTAGAGATAGCCAACCGGGATGTGAATCCAGGCGTAATTGTCTTTTCCGCCTGCCTCCAGCAGCAGTACGGAGCGGTTCTGGTCTGCGGAAAGTCGGTTCGCAAGCGCGCAACCTGCCGTGCCCGCGCCAACCACGATGTAATCGTAGGTGTCGGTCATGATCTCATATCCAGTAAAAAGCGGAGCCGCTATCGAACGAGCGAGCTGCTCCCGAAATTTTGGTTAGCCGAAGAGTTTTTTTCCGATCCGCGATGCATAGAACTCGCCCACGATTCCCTTACGGAAGAGGAGGACGCATGCCATGAAGATGACGCCCGTCACGATCGTGACCGGGAAGTCGGATGTTGCGAGATAGTTCTGCAGTGCGACGACGAAGGCTGCGCCGACGATGGGGCCGATGAGGGTTCCGATGCCGCCGAGAAGCGTCATCAGGATCACTTCGCCCGACATCTGCCAGCCGACATCGGTCAGCGTTGCGAACTGGAAGACAAGCGCTTTCAGCCCGCCTGCGAGACCTGCAAGTCCTGCCGACATGACGAAGGCTGCAAGCTTGTAGCGGTTGACGGAGTAACCGAGCGAGATCGCGCGGTTTTCATTCTCGCGCACCGACTTCAGGATCATGCCAAAGGGCGAATTGATGATGCGCCAGATGATAAAGACGCCCAGCACGAACACGGCCAGCACGAAATAATACATGTTCATTGGCTGGTTGAGGTCGATGATGCCGAAGAGAAACCCGCGCGGCACACCCTGCAATCCGTCTTCGCCATGAGTGAAGGAAGCCTGCAGGCAAAAGAAGAAGAACATCTGCGCCAGCGCCAGCGTAATCATCGTCGAATAGATGCCCTGACGGCGAATGGCGAGATAACCGATGACGAGGCCAAGCGCTGCTGCGGCGAGAACGCCGAGCACGAGGCCGAGTTCCGGCGTGACGCCCCAGACCTTCACCGTATGGGCTGTGATATAGGCAGCACCGCCGAAGAAGGCCGCATGGCCGAAGGAGAGAATGCCTGTATAGCCCAACAGAAGGTTGAAGGCGGAGGCGAACAGCGCAAAGCACAGCATCTTCATCAGGAAGATGGGGTAGACCATGAAGGGTGCAGCCAGCAGTCCGACCAGCGCGATGCCGAGGACGATGATCGAGAGGCTGTTGACGACAGGTGCCTTGCTGTCGCGCGGAGCCGCAGTTGCCTTGGGAGTAGCCTTGAGAGCGGTATCAGCCATATCAGGCCTCCTTCCCGAACAGTCCGGCGGGTCGAACCAGAAGGACGATAGCCATGATGACGAAGATGACGATGCTGGAGGCTTCCGGATAGAAGACCTTGGTCAGACCTTCCGCCAGCCCCAGCACATAGCCGGTGATGATGGCGCCGAGGATTGACCCCATGCCGCCGACAACCACCACGGCAAAGACCACGATGATGATGTTTGAGCCCATCAGCGGGCTGACCTGATAGATCGGCGCGGCCATGATGCCTGCAACACCGGCAAGGGCAGCACCCAGCGCATAGGTGAAGGTGAGGAGCAGCGGCACATTGATGCCGAAGGCCTTGACCAGTGTGGGGTTTTCAGTCGCGGCACGCAGATAGGCGCCGAGCTTGGTCTTTTCGATCAGGAGCCAGGTGCCGAGGCAGACGAAAAGCGAGGCAACAACCACCCAGGCGCGATAGTTCGGCAGGAACATGAAGCCGAGATTATGCCCGCCTGCCAGTGACGGCGGCACCGCATAGGGCTGACCGGCAGCGCCATAATAATAGCGGAACGTGCCTTCGATCACCAGCGCAAGGCCGAAGGTGAAGAGCAGGCCATAAAGCGGATCGAGGTTGTAAAGCCGCGACAGGGCCACGCGCTCGACGATCGCGCCACCCAGCCCGACGATGAGCGGGGCCAGGATAAGCGCTGGCCAGTAGCCGATGCCGAGCCAGCTCAACAACAAATAGCCGACGAAAGCACCCAACATATATTGTGCGCCATGGGCGAAGTTGATGATGCGAAGGAGCCCGAAGATGATGGCAAGGCCAAGGCTCAGCATGGCATAGAACGAGCCGTTGATGAGGCCGACCAGTAACTGCCCGAGAAGTGCCTGCAGAGGTATTCCGAAGATCATGGTCATTGTTTCAGACTCCCAGCGCGTGCGTGAGCGCCGCCATGCGGGCGGGCAGTTCGGCGGTCGGGAAGTTCTCCGTCACCACGCCATGGTCCATGAGATAGAAGCGATCAGCGACCTTGGCGGCAAAGCGGAAGTTCTGCTCGACCAGAAGCACGGTCATGCCGCGTTTTTTCAGTTCCACCAGCACATCGCCGATGCGTTGTACGATGACGGGCGCAAGACCTTCGGTCGGCTCGTCGAGCAGCAGCACCTTGACCCCGGTGCGCAGGATGCGGGCAATCGCCAGCATCTGCTGTTCGCCGCCCGAAAGCTTGGTGCCGGGGCTGTTGCGGCGCTCATGCAGATTGGGAAAGAGTTCGTAGATCTCATCCAGAGACATGATGCTCTGGCTGCCCCCTTGACCGCCCTTGGCGACGACCGGCGGCAAAAGCAGGTTTTCGTGCACGCTCAAGGTGGCGAAGATACCGCGCTCTTCCGGCACGAAACCGAGACCAGCATAGGCAATGCGGTGCAGCGGCACGCGCATGATGTCCTTGCCGTCGAGGGTGATGGAGCCAGTGCGCTTGCGGATGATGCCCATGATGGCGCGTAGCGTTGTCGTCTTGCCGACGCCGTTGCGGCCCAGAAGCGTGATTGTTTCGCCGGGCCAGATATCGAGGTCGACGCCATGCAGGGCGTGGCTTTCGCCATACCAGGCATTCAGCCCGCGCACGGACAGGAGCGGTTGGCCTTTATTCATGTTCGGTTCCCATATAGGCGGTGCGCACGCGCTCGTCCTTCGAGACGTCGGCATAGCTGCCGGAGGCGAGAATCTCGCCGCGTTGCAACACCGTGACATGGTGAGCGATATCGGCCACCACCTTGAGATTGTGCTCGACCATCAGCACCGCGCGATCCTTCGCCACGTCGGCAATGAGGGCGGCAATGGTGTGAACGTCTTCATGGCCCATGCCCGCCATCGGCTCGTCGAGCAGCAGCACTTTGGGGTCAAGCGCCAGCGTGGTGGCAATCTCGAGCGCGCGTTTGCGGCCGTAGGACAGATCGGCGGCCTGTGCATAACGGGCATCGGCCAGGCCGACGCGTTCCAGAAGCTCGGTCGCCTGTGCATCGAGCCGGTCGAGCGCCGAGAGCGAACGCCAGAACTGCGTGGCAAGCCCATTGGGGCGTTGCAGCGCAACCTTCACATTCTCCAGAACGGTCAGATGCGGAAACGTGGCCGAAATCTGGAACGAGCGCACCAGCCCCATGCGGGCCACCTTGGCCGGATCGGTCCTGGTGATGGTTTCGCCCAGAAGCGTGATCTCGCCGCTCGAAGGCTGCAAGAACTTGGTCAGGAGATTGAACACCGTGGTTTTGCCTGCGCCATTCGGGCCGATCAGCGCGTGAACGCGAGCATGTTCCACGTCGAGATCGACATTCTTGACCGCGTGAAAGCCGCCAAAAGACTTGCCCAGTCCGCGCGCCGACAGAACGGTCCTGCCGGATGAGCCGCCACCGTCCGGCCCTGCTTCATGCAGGGCCGCCATATTGCCAGTTGCTGCGTTCATTCAACCAGCCTCTTACTGCGTTACCAGCGGGCAGCCGCTTTCTTCCGGCTTCATGTAGGCCTGATCGCCGGGAATGGTATCCAACACCTTATAGTAATCCCAAGGCGCCTTGCTTTCATCAGGCTTCTTCACTTCCATCAGATACATGTCGTAGATCATGCGTCCGTTGGGGCCGACCTTGCCGTGACGAGCAAAGACATCTTCGACCGGCATTTCATGAAGCTTCTTGGCGACGGCTTCGGTTTCGTCCGTACCTGCTTCCTTGATCGCCTTCAAATATTGGGTGACGGCGGAATAGGTGCCTGCCTGGATCATGTTCGGCATGCGGCCTGTGCGCTCAAAGAAACGCTTGCCGAATTCACGCGATTCATCGTCGCGATCCCAGTAGAAGCCTTCCGTCAGCGTCAGGCCCTGAGCGGCTTCGAGGCCGAGACCATGCACTTCCGACAGGGTAAAGAGCAGGGCCGCGAGCCGCTGGCCACCGGCAACGATACCGAATTCAGCCGCCTGCTTGATAGCATTCGATGTGTCGAGACCCGCATTGGCGAGGCCGACCACTTTCGCGCCGGAGGCCTGTGCCTGCAGCAGGAAGGACGAGTAATCGGTGGTTGCCAGCGGGTGGCGCACGGAACCAAGCACCTTGCCGCCCTTGGATTCGACGAATTTGGTCGTCTGCTCTTCCAGCGAATAGCCGAAGGCGTAATCGGCGGTCAGGAAGAACCAGGTATCGCCGCCCTGCTGCACGAGCGAGCCGCCGGTGCCGACTGCAAGCGCATGAGTGTCATAGGCCCAGTGGAAGCCATAAGGCGTGCACTGCTTGCCGGTCAGTTCCGACGTGGCGGCACCAGTGTTGATGGTGATCTTTTTCTTGTCTTTCGACAGGGCCTGCACGGCGAGGCCGACTGACGAGGTCGTCAGTTCCATGATGGAATCGACCTGTTCGGTGTCGTACCATTGGCGCGCAATGTTCGAGGCGACGTCCGGCTTGTTCTGGTGGTCTGCCGTAATGATTTCAATCGGCGCATCGAGCACTTTGCCGCCGAAATCCTCAGCTGCCATCTTGGCAGCTTCGAACGACCATTTGCCGCCGAAGTCGGCATAGACGCCGGATTGATCGTTCAGAATGCCGATCTTGACCTTGCCGTCGGAAATTTCTGCCGCCGACGAGATAGCCGTGGCGGCGAAAAGCGCTGCCGTTGCAAGTGCGAGACATTTCATGAAGTGCTCCTCCCAATAACACCATAAACCGCAACGGAAAGCCGTACGGTATCCTCCTTATGAAGCAGTTTTTTCAGATGGGGCGGGGCCGTCTTCC
Source organism: Brucella tritici (assembly GCF_902825325.1). Classification (GTDB taxonomy): domain Bacteria; phylum Pseudomonadota; class Alphaproteobacteria; order Rhizobiales; family Rhizobiaceae; genus Brucella. The sequence continues at coordinate 119,071 of NZ_CADEAR010000003.1, forward strand.
TCACGACAAGCCACCCTCTGCTTCCGCCCGATTTGTTCCTCCGCTCGGGCGTTGAATTAGAACGGTAGCATTGACAAATGCGTACACGAATAACAATTTTTGAACAGTGTCTGTTCAAAAATGTACAGATAGAGCAGCATAAGCTGCTGCAATTGTTTGGGAGGGGTGCATGCGGCAGTTCACATGGGACGATCTGCAATATTTTCTGGCGGTTGCCCGCACCGGCCAGCTCTCCACGGCGGCACGGCAATTGCGCACCAGCCACGTCACTGTTCTGCGTCGGATCGACCGGTTGGAACAGGCGCTTGCGACCAAGCTTTTCGAGCGCAATCCGCGCGGCTATCTGCTGACGCCGATCGGCGAACGGCTGGTAACGTCTGCCGAAGTCATGGAACGTGAGGCGATGAAATTCCACACCGAAGCCACCGGTAATCTGGCGGCACTGTCGGGCGTCGTGCGCCTTTCGACGCTGGAAGGTTTCGGCAATTTCTTTCTTGCCGATCGCCTCCCGGTGCTGGCGCAATCCTATCCGAGCCTGTTTGTGGAGGTGGTGACGATCCAGCAGATCATGTCGCTATCGCGCCGCGAGGCGGAACTGTCGATTACACTGCATATGCCGCGCACCGGCCCCTATCACAGCGAGAAACTGACGCCTTATCGTCTCTTCATCTATGGTCATCGCGATTATCTCGAACGGCATCCGCCGATCAGGACGCGCGAGGACATGGCCCGGCATCCGTTCGTCGGTTACATCGACGATATGGTTTTCACGCCGGGCCTTGATTACATGCGCGAAATCCTGCCGGGGCAGCGCTGCACCTATCAAAGCTCCAGCATCCATGCGCAGCTTATCGCCACGCAGATCGGCTATGGGCTGTGTGTGCTGCCTTACTTCATCGCCAGCCGGCATCCGGAACTGGTTCCGGTTCTGCCGCGTGAGATGCATCTGGTGCGTGAATACTGGATGAGCTGCCACATTGATGTGGTGGCTGCACCGCGAATCCGGGTGCTGAGCGATTTCATGATCCGTTCTGTGCGCGAATCTTCAGCAATTTTCCTTGGGGAATCCTTGCTGCGGGCATGAATGATAGTGAGATGGTCGTTCGTTGCCGGTCAAAGCATTTCCAGCAAAAGTGCGAAGCGTCTACGCGGGGAAATCAGTTCACTGGACTGATTTCTGATCCCGCTTCGATGCGTAGGATAATGCGTAAAACAAAGAGATAGAGCGGCTCTACGATTCCGTCTTAACTGAAACCGCTCTAGATCGTACCGCCGCCAATGGCGAAAATGCATGTGATGACGAGCGCGGTAAAGCCGAACCCGATAATGAATAGATTAAGCGTTTTCATGTCCCCTCCCTTTCAACCCAGAGGCGTTATGTTCGACTTGCGGTAGAATGTCTACTCTAAATTGCATTCATCCAGACTAAAGTTGTGGAGCCTGATTTCAGACGGTTTCGCGCTCGATATCACGGCGAAGCACGATTGCTGTAGTGAGATCCTCTACAGTTTCATGGGTGGCGATGAGATCGCGCAAGCTGTTGAGCCGGTCTATGGAGGGAACTTCAACCTCGACAATCAAATCGAGCTGACCGCTCACCGAGGAGACCCGGCGCACTTCGGCATGACGCGCCAGTTCATCGAGGAGGCCGAGTGCCGGCGTGCGCTTGAGGCTGACCAGGATCATGGCGCGAATGACATTCTTGTCGATCTGGCCGATATCCGCCCTGTAGCCGCGAATGACACCATTCTTCTCAAGATTGGCGACGCGCTCTCCGGTTGCGCTGCGCGAAAGACCGATGCGGCCCGCCAGTGTTTTCAGCGGAATACGCGCTTCCTTGGATAGAATGGCCAGTATCTCGCGATCCTTCGCATCCAGTTCCCGCATGGTCGGTTCTTTCGTGTTGCCGTAAATGTGCCGGTCCATTCCGGCAATGTGCCGGTCTGACCGACGCCTTGTCTGATGCCTGAAAATCGCGGACATGCCAAGCTGATCCTGTGATCTCCCATTTATATTCAACCCGTGAAGCGCCTCCCATGACCGATATCTCGCATCCCGCCCCCGATTTTTCTGCGCAAGAGGCTGAAGTGCTGGCCCAGCTTCATTTCGGTGTGACGGCAAGTGCCTCGCCGCTCGACAGCGAGCGCGACCGCAATTTCCGGCTGAAGACGGGTAATGGATCAGGGGACTGGATTCTGAAGGTCGTGAATGCCAGCGAGCCGCGTGTCGAAAGCGAGTTCCAGACCGCGCTTCTGCAGCATTTGGCCATGGCCGATCCGGCGCTTGCCGTGCCACGCCTGAAGGCGAGCCTGTCGGGCGAGGTGCTGGCCTCTGCCGAAAAGGAACAGGGCAAGCCGCATGCGTTGCGGGTGGCAAGCTGGCTTCCCGGCACGCCGCTGGCCGAGGTCAGGCGCACGAACAGGCTGATGCACAATCTGGGCGGCGCGCTGGGGCAACTGGACCGCGCCTTGCAGGGCTTCATTCATCCGGGCGCCTTGCGTGATTTCGACTGGGACGTGCGCCATGCGGGCCGGGCCCGTGACCGTCTGCATTTCATCGACAAGCCGGAAGACCGCGCTGTCGTCGAGCGTTTCCTTGTCCGTTTCGAGCGCGATGTGGCGCCAAAGCTGCCGCTCCAACGCGCGCAGGTGATCCACAGCGACGCCAATGACTGGAATGTGCTGGTCGACCCACAGGACAATGAACGCATCGCCGGGCTGATCGATTTCGGCGATGCGGTTCACACCGTTCTGGTTGCCGAAGTGGCGATTGCCGCTGCCTATTCCATTCTGGATATGGACGACCCGATTGGTGCCGCCGCTGCCCTTGCTGCCGGGTTCCATGCGAAATATCCGCTTCTGCCGCAGGAAATCGATCTCATATTCGATCTGATTGCGATGCGCCTCGTCACAAGCGTCACGCTGTCGGCCTCACGTCGCGAGAAGACCGACGATAATCCTTATCTTGCGATCAGCGAAGCGCCTGCGTGGCGGCTTCTGCACAAGCTCGATGCCATGAACCCGCGCTTTGCCACCGCCATTTTGCGCAAGGCCTGTGGTTTCGATGCTGTCGACGGTGCGGGTGCGGTGCGTGACTGGATCAGCGCCAACCGAAAGAACTTCGCCCCTATCGTTCGCCCGCATCCGGCAACCATGACCAAGGCGCTGGTGCCCTATGGCGACCCGGCTCATGTGATGACGGTCGATTCTGCCGGGCAGCGCCCGAAGGAAGCCACCGCCTGGTGGGACGATTTCTGTGCCCGCAATCGTGTGGAACTGGGTATCGGCCCGTGGGGAGAAAAGCGCACCGTCTATACCGATGAGGCGTTCCGTTCCCGCTTTGTCGAAGGCGAGCGGCGTGTCCATCATCTGGGCCTCGACCTGTTCATGCCTGCAGGCACGCCCGTCTACACGCCGCTTGCAGCCACTGTGAAAAGCGTCGAGATCGAGACCGCGCCGCTTGGCTATGGCGGGCTGATCGCGCTGGAGCATCAGCCGGAAGGCTGTCCGCCTTTCATCACGCTTTGGGGCCATATGGCGCATGAGGCTGTGTCCCGCCTCAAGCCGGGGCAAAAGCTCGCCTCCGGTGATCTTGTCGGCGCTATGGGTGACATGCACGAGAATGGCGGCTGGACGCCGCATCTCCATTTCCAGATTTCGACCGATACCGGCCTCACGGCAGCGGAAATTCTGGGTGTCGGCGAGAATGCCTATCTCGATGTCTGGGCCGATATTTTCCCGGATGCCGCAGTCCTTGCCGATATTCCGGCGGAAGCCTTCCACCAGAAGGGACGCACGCGCGCCGAAATCGTCAGCGCCCGCAAGGACATTTTGCTGCCGAACCTCTCCATCTCCTATTCCGAGCCGATCAAGTTCGTGCGCGGCGAAGGGGCATGGCTGATCGACAATCGGGGCCGTGCCTATCTCGATTGCTTCAACAATGTCTGCCATCTCGGTCATGCGCACCCGGAAGTGGTGGAAGCGATCGCCAGGCAGGCTGCAACCCTCAACACCAATACGCGCTATCTGCATGACAACATCGTTTCCTATGCGGAGCGCCTGACAGCGACTTTGCCGGAAGGGCTGACAGTGGCCTCCTTTGCCTGCTCGGGCAGCGAGGCGAACAGTCTGGCGCTTCGTATGGCGCGGGCGCATTCGGGCCAGCGCGACGCGCTGGTGCTCGACTGGGCCTATCACGGCACGACGCAGGAGCTGATAGATCTCAGCCCCTATAAATATAAGCGCAAGGGTGGCAAGGGACGTCCGGACCATGTGTTCGAGGCCACCATCCCCGACAGCTACCGCGCGCCGGAAAACTGGCCGCTGGCGGAACATGGCAAGCGCTTTGCCGAAAGCATTGCCGAACAGATCGAGGCCATCAAAAGCCTTGGACGCGGCCCGGCTTACTTCATTGCCGAGTCGATCCCGAGCGTCGCCGGTCAGGTCTTCCTGCCGGAATTCTATCTGCAGGAAGTCTACGCGATGGTGCGGGCGGCTGGCGGTGTCTGCATCGCGGATGAGGTGCAGGTCGGCTTCGGCCGTGTCGGCAGCCACTGGTGGGCATTCGAAATGCAGGATGTGGTGCCGGATATCGTCACCATGGGCAAGCCCATCGGCAACGGCCATCCGATGTCGGCTGTGGTAACGACCCGCGAAATAGCCAACAGCTTCAACAATGGCATGGAATATTTCAACACATTCGGCGGCAATCCGGTGTCCTGCGCGGCGGGTCTGGCAGTACTAGATGTCATTGAGCGCAATGATCTGCGCCGCAACGCGCTCGACATCGGCAATTATCTCATCGACGGATTCCGCTCGATGCAGAAGCGCTTCGATGTCATCGGTGATGTGCGCGGGCAGGGGCTGTTCCTCGGTATCGAGCTGGTCACGGATCGCAAGACCAAGGAACCGGCAACGGCGCTGGCCAAGAAGATCAATGATGGCGCGCGCGAACGCGGCATCCTGATGGGGACCGAAGGTCCGTTCGACAATGTGCTGAAAATGCGCCCGCCGATGATCTTCACGCGCGCCAATGCCGATCATCTCTTAAGCGTTCTGGAGGATAGCTTCGCGGCTGCGCTGAAGTAGTTCGTAGTCGGATAACTGAACAAACAACAAGTCCGGCGGCATGTCGCCGGGCAATGGATCGGCTTTGTCGAAATTCTGGGCCGAAACTCTGGGAGGAGGAACAATGAAAAAGATAGTTTTGGGTTCGTTGTTGGCGGTGGGCTTTGCCCTGTCCGCTCAAAGCGGGGCGCAGGCGGATACGCTTTCGACCGTAAAGGAACGCGGCAAGATCAATTGCGGTGTCAGTCAGGGCGTTGCAGGCTTTTCGTCGCCTGACGATCAAGGCAAATGGACCGGCTTCGACATTGATTTCTGCCGCGCCGTATCGGCGGCAGTCTTCGGCGATCCTGACAAGGTGAGCTTCATTCCGCTTTCGACCAAGGAACGCTTCACGGCGTTGCAATCCGGCACTGTCGATCTGCTTTCGCGCCAGACCACCTGGACGCTCTCGCGCGATGCGGGCATGGGCGTCCATTTTGTCGGCACTGCCTATTATGACGGGCAGGGCTTCATGATCCGCAAGGATCTTGGCGTCGATAGCGCGTTGAAGCTTGATGGCGCGTCGGTCTGTACCGAACAGGGCACGACCACCGAACAGAACGTTGCCGATTATTTCAGCGCCAACAACATCAAATACGAGCCGGTGGTCATCGATTCTGCCGACGGTATTCTGAAGGCGTTCGAAACCGGTCGCTGCGATGTTTACACGACCGATGCATCCGCACTTTATGCGCAGCGTCTCAAGCTTGCCGAACCCGATGCTTTTACCGTTCTGCCGGAAGTGATTTCCAAGGAGCCGCTTGGACCTGCCGTTCGCCAGGGCGACGACAAATGGTTCAACATCGTTCGCTGGACCCTGTTTGCAATGCTTGAGGCAGAGGAACTGGGCATTACGCAGGCCTCGGCGGAAGCGGACCTCAATTCCAAGAAGCCGGATGTGCGCCGGTTCCTTGGAACCGAAGGCGACAGCGGCCAGCAGCTCGGCCTTGAGCCGAAATGGGCCTACAATGTCGTCTCAAAGATCGGCAATTATGGTGAAATGTTCGAACGCACCATCGGCAAGGGCAGCCTGCTCAAGATCGACCGTGGCATCAACGCGTTGTGGAACAAGGGCGGGCTGATGTACGCGCCGCCCGTAAAATAACAGGACTTATACCAAGGCGCTGAGATGCTAACACATCACGCCTTGAAAAAGTTCAATCGCCATTCGGGCTTAACCAAAGTCCAACGAGTTTTACTCAATGGACATAGAGCATTTCCTGTTTTGGTTCAATTTTTGGAAATGCTCTATCTATTTGTTTTTACGCATGTCTTTATCCCGAAACCGGTTCCCACTTTCGGGAGGCATGCTCTAGGTTTACAGCTCTTCGAGCAGATCGCCGAAGACTTCAATATCGCGCAGGCGCTTTCGTCCGGAAGCGCCTGCTTTTTCAATCGCCCGCGTGGTCAATAAATGGCAGAGCGCCATGACCGCGACGTGGTTGAACAGCGGGCCGGGCGCCAGTGTCTGGCAATGAAAATGCCATTGCGCGGAAGCCCGGAACGGTGCGCCTTCATCTGTGATATAGAGAAGTTTCGCGCCACGCTTTTCGATGGCGGCAAGAATGTCGTCCATCTTCGCGATACGGCGGCGAAGTGCGAAGACGATGACCATATCGTCAGGGCTGATGCTCGCAATATATTCGCCCAGTGTCTGGCCCGGTCCGGGAACCGCAACGATATTGTCCACCACCTGTATCATCTGCCATTGCAGGTAGGCCGCAAAAGGCTGACTGCTGCGAAAACCGAACACCCATGTCTTGCGCGCAGCAAGCATCGCATCCACAACGGCATCAATCTGCGTTTCGCGTATGGAAAGAAAAGTCTTTTCCAGATTGGCAATGCCCTGACCGACATGCGAAGACAGGGACTGCCCGCTCTCCGTGTCGGTGGCGCTCGACAGAAACAGGCGTGATCCGGTCTGTTTTTCTTCGCGAGCGTGACGTCGGGATTCTTCATAAGTGTCGTAGCCGAGACGCTGCACGAAGCGCGTCACAGTCGCGTTGGAAACATGGGCGAGTGCTGCCAGTTCCGACGCCGAATAACTCGCCAGTTCCCCCGGAAAATCACAGACGAATTCACCGAGCCTTTTTTCAGCTGGCGGCAGTTCGTCCATGACGTCTCTTACACGGGTCAGAAAGGACTTTTCGGTGGGTTTCATGGCCTGCCTGATGAAATCAGATTTTCAGAATGCCTAACTATTAGCAGCTTTTGATTATTTTTGCATCTTTTTCGCTCAAGGATTGTGCAGATTATCTATCTGAAAATAAACGATAAAAAAGTTCTTGTAAAAATCGATTTTCTGATGTTTGATTATGAAAAAATAATTTCATGCGGCTAATATCATGGGAGTTGGACCGTTATGGCAGGGGAACAAATGATACAATCCGGTGCGACATCACCGGCCATCAAGCAGATGGAAAATGCTTTGGGAAACATCGGTGTGACGACTGCGCACAAGCAGATTCTCGCGCTGATCCTGATCGGCTGTCTCTTTGACAGTTTTGAGCAGAATACGATTGGCCTTGTGGGGCCGATCCTTCGCGAACAATGGGGTTTGTCGGGTGCCGATATCGGTTTCCTCAACACCATCACCTTCGCAAGTGCGGCGGCAGGCCGTCTCCTGTCCGGCATTCTTGGTGACCGGTACGGTCGCCGTGTCATGCTGACAATCAATCTTCTTCTCTTCACCGTCGGTTCCGCACTTTGTGCACTCGCTCCGAGCTTCAGCTGGCTCTGCTTCGCCCGTGCCATTGTCGGTTTTGGTGTCGGCGGCGAAATCTCGACCGCGGTGACGATGCTTGCCGAATTCTGTTCGCCGAAGTTCCGCGGAACCGCCGCCGGTCTCGTCAATGTTGGCGCAGGTGGCTTCGGCAATTTCCTCGCACCGGCTTTCGGCCTGCTGGTCTTTACGCTCTTTCCGGGCGACGACAACTGGCGCTGGCTCTTCGCCGTATTGGCGATCCCGGCTTTCCTTGTCGTTTTCTTCCGCCGTTACGTACCGGAAACACCGCGCTTTCTGGCCTCACAAGGCAAGATCGACGAAGCAAACAAGGTGCTTTCCATTTTGGCGTCCGGAACACTCCGGCCCAAGAACCTGAAAGTCACCGAATATCTGTCGAAGATGGAAGATGGTGACACCAAGCCTGTCAAAGGCAACTGGAAGGAACTGTTTCAGGCCCCTTATCTTGGCCGTACGGTCCCCGTGGCGATCGCGATCCTGATGAGCTACGGCGCACAGCTTTCCGTGCTGACACTGATGCCTATGATCTTCGTTTCGATGGGCTATACGCTTTCGGGCAGCCTTCTTTACAGCATGATTATCCAGAGCGGCAGCGTGCTTGGCGCTATCGCGGCATCGGCCTTCGGCTATTATTTCCCGCGCAAGAAGGTTCTCAGTCTCGGTGCGGTCTGCGCCTGTGCCGCTGCGCTTTCGATCATTTATCTCGGCACGAACATCTATCTGGTGCTGTTCTTCGGAGCGCTGTTCCAGTTCTTCGTGCTGTTGCTGAACACGTCGATCTGGATTTACGCGCCGGAACTCTACCCGACCCGTATCCGCGGCTTCGGTGTGGCGCTCATCCTTGCGAGCGGCTCGGCGGCTGGCTCCTTCGTTCCGACGATTGCTGGCGCCTTGTTCGACACATATGGAATGCTCGGTGTCTTCGGCCTTGCAGCATCGATGTATGCCATCTTCGCATTCTGCATCCAGCTTGGGCCAGAAACCTATGGCCGGTCCATGGAAGACCTGACGCAGCCGGCGGAAGCCGAGGAGCCAACGGTCGATTTCACTAAAACTGCTAAAGAACAGGCCTGAACATGACTGCATCATCCCCTTATGTCCTGCTGATCAATCCAAACAGCTCGGAGGCAACGAGCGGGATGATGCTCGATATTGCCAGACGCAGGGCGGATGGACGGCTTCGGATTGAAGCAGCCACCGCCACGCGCAGCCCCTCGATGATCGTCAATGACGAGCAGCTTCACGCTTCTGCGGCACAGGTCATCGAAATCGGCAGGGGGCAGGATTCGAACTGCATCGGGGTCATCGTCAGCGCTTATGGCGATCCCGGTGTTGTGCATCTGCAGGAGAGCCTGGCAGTGCCGGTTCTCGGCATATGCGAGGCCTCGATGGTCGAGGCAACGCGGAACGGACGACGTTTCGGCATTGCGACAGTAACGCCGGATCTTGCCGATGCGATAGCGGCACGCGCGGAAAGCCTCGGCCTGTCGCATCTTTATACGGGTATTCGTTGCACGCCGGGCGATCCGGAAAAACTGGCAGGTGATGGTGAGCGTTTGCGCATGGAGCTGGAAGCGGCAGTGCAGCTTTGCATCACGGATGGTGCAGAGGCAGTTATCATCGGCGGCGGACCGCTAGGTGAGGCTGCGGAACAATTGCAGGGAAGCTTCGATGTTCCGATCGTCGCGCCGATCTCGTCAGCTGTGGAGCTGATGGTTGAAGCACTTGATAATCGGCAGGTTTGCGGAGAAGCGCAGGCTTGATTGCAAGAAACCCGGGCAGATGTTCGGGAATGCGAAAGACATTCATTGGTGCGCTCCATCCGCTCGCGCCACGTCATGGGTAAGCCGGGGGCAACTGTGAACGGAATGTCTTGCTAGCACGCTTCCCTCTTGGCCGAGAGGGAAGCGTGTTTTTATTGGGACCAGCTTATCGTTGTTTGGCGAGGCCCTGCTCACGCATCTGGCTGAGGCTCATTTTCGGTGAAAGTGCTTCCGGATCGATACGGATTTCGATAAGGCCCGGCTTGCGGGACTTTTCGCAAGCCTCGAAGGCAGGAGCAAAATCAGCCGTCTTTTCCACCACTTCGCCATGCAGGCCATAGGCGCGGGCGAGCGCCGCAAAGTCAGGATTGGCAAGGCCGGTGCCTGAAACGCGGCCCGGATAGGTACGCTCCTGATGCATGCGGATCGTGCCATACATGCCGTTGTTCACGACGACGAAGATGGCATTGGCCCCATATTGCGCGGCTGTCGCCAGCTCCTGCCCGTTCATGAGGAAGCAGCCGTCGCCTGCAAAAGCCACCACTGTGCGTTCCGGCGCGGTGAGCTTGGCCGCGACCGCAGCCGGTACGCCATAGCCCATGGAGCCATTGGTCGGCGCCAGCTGGCTGCGATAGGTGCGGTATTGGTAGAAGCGATGCGGCCAGGCGGAATAGTTGCCCGCGCCATTGGTGATGATGGCGTCGGCTGGCAGATGCGCGCGCAGCCATTCCATCACTTCGCCCATCTGCACATCGCCGGGGATGGTGGGTGATTTGATGTTGTCGCGGTAATCGGCATTGGCGCTGTCGGTCCATGCCTTCCAGCGCGGATCGGCAACTGGCGCAAGCTTCGCTACCGCCGCACAGAAGGCAGGCATGGAAGCATTGACCGGAACGTCTGCATGATAGACGCGGCCCAGTTCCTCTGCGCCCGGATGGATATGGACGAGCTTTTGCTGCGGCACCGGAATGGATACCAGCTCGTAGCCCTGCGTCGTCATTTCACCAAGGCGGGCGCCGATCACGATCAGAAGATCGGCATCGCGAACGCGCTGCGCCAGCTTGGGGCTGATCGAGGTTCCCATTTCACCGGCATAAAGCGGATGGGTGTTGTCGAACATATCCTGGCAACGGAAGGATGCGGCGACCGGCAGATGCATGTTCTCGGCAAATTTCTGCAGATCGCTGACGGCGCTAGCATCCCAGCCGCCACCGCCGACGATGACCAGAGGCCGCTCGGCCTTCGCGAGCAGCGCCTGCATGTCCTGCAACTGGTCAGCGCCTGGATGCATCTGGACCTGCTTATAGGCCGGTGCATCGCTGACGGCGGCATAGGAGGTCAGCATGTCTTCCGGCAGGGCGATCACGACCGGGCCGGGGCGTCCGTTGACGGCGCGGTGAAAGGCTTGGCTCACAAGTTCCGGTATGCGTGCGGCGTCGTCGATCTGCACGACCCACTTGGCCATCTGGCCGAACATACGGCGATAATCGATTTCCTGAAACGCCTCGCGCTCGACCTGATCGCTGGCGACCTGACCGATGAAGAGCAGCATCGGCGTCGAGTCCTGAAAGGCTGTGTGGACGCCGACCGAGGCATTGGTTGCGCCCGGCCCGCGCGTGACGAAGCAGATGCCCGGCTTGCCGGTCAACTTGCCATAGGCTTCCGCCATGTAGGCCGCGCCGCCTTCCTGCCGGCAGACGATCAGGTCAATCGCGTCGCTGGAATCATGAAAGGCGTCAAGCGCGGCGAGATAGCTCTCGCCTGGGACGCAGAAGACCCGGTCAGCGCCATGGATGCGTAGCGCATCCACCAAAATCTGGCCTCCGGTACGGGCATTGGGTTTGCTCGTCATGTGATGCATTTCCTCAATCTCACCATGTCTGGCTTGCCATTCGGCTCGCCTTGCAAGGACGGTTTCTCCGCCTCTTTTCAAAAAAGATTGCCGTAAATTTCCGACAACCTATGTGTTTAGGGGAACGGGAATTCATGGTCAGACGCACCCAAATGGCCGACAGGTGCACCAGGCCTGTTTCGTTTTGCGGCAAAGTTTTCAGGTTCAGCCGCCTGCTTCTCCTCCCAGTCAAACACGTTGATATGAACATAGCCAGCGGTGCGAATACAGATTAAACATCATGACTAAACTGTATGAACTCATGATGCACCGGTATGGAGGAACAGCGATGGCCAAGGAAAACACGGGCAAGATCCGCATCGGTATTGGCGGATGGGCCTATGAACCGTGGGACAAGAGCTTCTATCCTGAAAAGCTGTCGAAGAAGCGCCAGCTTGAATATGCCTCGAGCAAGCTGACATCGATCGAAATCAACAGCACTTATTACGGACCCCAGAAGCCCACGACCTTCGCCAAATGGCACGATGAAACGCCGGAAGGCTTTGTGTTTTCACTGAAGGCGCCGCGTTTTTCCACCAATCGCCGCGTGCTGGCGGAGGCGGGCGAGAGCATTGAACGGTTCATGACCGGCGGCATGATGGAACTGAAGGACAAGCTCGGTGTGGTCAACTGGCAGTTCATGGGGACGAAGAAGTTCGATCCCGTGGATTTCGAGGCGTTCTTGAAGCTGCTGCCGAAGCGTGTGGACGGGCGCGATGTGCGCCATGCGGTGGAGGTGCGCCACGACAGTTTCAATTCACCGGAATTCATTGCCTTGCTGCGTGAATATGGGGTAGCCGTGGTGATCGCGGGCGACAGCGACTTTCCGCAATTTGCCGATATGACAGCGCCTTTCGCCTATCTTCGCATCATGGGAACGAAGGAAAGCGAACCGCTTGGCTATAGCGAAAGCGATCTCGACCAGTGGGCGGCGCGCGCGCAGGCGATAGCCGTTGGAGAAATTCCTGAAGGATTGAAGACCGTCACTCCGCCTGTTGCCGATCATATTGCCCGCGATGTCTATCTCTATGTCATCAGCGGCTATAAGGCGCATAATCCGCATGCGGCCATGGCCTTGATCGAACGGACAAAATGATGCCTCGTGGCGGCTGTTGATTTTCATCTGAGTCGCCTGAGCATCATGTCAAAATTCGATCTTTCCGCGCTTGAAGCCTTCGTTCATACCATTCCGCAGAATTACAAGGGACCGGGCGGTGCGGTCGCGGTGCTGAAGGATGGCAAGGTTGTGCTGCGCCATGCATGGGGCTTTGCCGATCTTGCTGCGCGCAAGGCAATGACGCCCGAAACGCGCATGCCGATCTGTTCGGTCAGCAAGCAGTTCACCTGCGCCGTTCTGCTCGACAGTGTCGGCGAGCCGGAAGTACTTGACGATGCCCTTGCCGCCTATCTCGACAAATTTGCGGAAAAGCGCCCCAGCGTGCGCGATCTATGCAACAACCAGTCGGGCTTGCGTGACTACTGGGCGCTGACGGTTCTGTGCGGGGCCGATCCGGAAGGCGTTTTTCTGCCCGAACAGGCGCAAAGCCTGCTGCGCCGCCTGAAGACCACGCATTTTGCACCGGGAACGCATTATTCCTATTGCAACGGCAATTTCCGCATTCTGGCTGATCTGATCGAGCAGCATACGGGCCGGTCGCTGGTCGAACTCCTGTCGGAGCGCATTTTCCAGCCTGCTGGTATGAAGACCGCAGAACTTATTCCCGATACGGCTCTGTTCAGCGAATGCACCGGCTATGAGGGTGACACGGTGCGCGGCTTCCTGCCTGCCGTCAATCGCCTCCACTGGATGGGAGATGCCGGCATCTGCGCGTCGCTGGACGACATGATTGCCTGGGAGCAGTTCATCGATGCGACCCGCGACGACGAAAATGGAATCTATCGTCGCCTGAGCGGACCGCAGACTTTCCGCGATGGTGCATCAGCGCCTTACGGTCTTGGCCTCAAATTCGAGGAAACGGGCGGCAAACGGCTGACCGGCCACGGCGGCGCTCTGCGCGGCTGGCGCTGCCAGCGCTGGCATTGCGCGAACGAGCGCCTGTCGACAATCGTTATGTTCAATTTTGAAGGCGGCGCGTCCGACGTTGCCTTCAAGCTGATGAATATTGCGCTTGGCGTTTCCACATCGGAAACGGTCAGGGTCGAAGCCGATGCCGCATGGTTCGGTTCATGGCTTGATCGTGAAACCGGTCTTGTGCTGAGCCTCGAAGATGCGGGACGTGGATGCATGAAAGCGCGTTTCGGCACCGGTCCGGAAATCATGGACGTGGTGTGCGAGAACGAAGCGCATTCGTCAATGACCACAATCCGTCGCGATGGTGATACGATCCATCTGGCGCGTGAAGATGAAAATCTGAGCCTGACGATGCAGCGCCTGAAAGGTGCGGCGAAGCAGGATATTGCGGGGCGTTATCGCAGCGACGAACTTGATGCCGATCTTTTGATCGCCAATGAGGGCGGTGCTTTCTACGGAGCTTTTGAAGGATTTCTCGGCAAGAGCGATATGTATTCGCTCTATGAGACGGGACCGGATGCCTGGCTGCTGCCGGTGCAGCGCTCGATGGATGCGCCGTCACCGGGCGAATGGAAACTTGTCTTCCATCGGGATGCCAAAGGCGAGATAACAGGGATGACCGTCGGCTGCTGGCTGGCACGGCATGTGGACTACAGGAGAATTCAGGAATGAGCGAACTGAAAGTCAGAACCCGCGAGACGGGCGCCGTCGCCGAAATGCCACACGGAAAGCTCCCCGTCATCACCACGCCGACCGGCGGCGTGGTTGAAATCGTCACCAGTGTCAGTCAGGCAGGCTTCAACCCACTCGACCTTATCTATTCGTCAGTTGCGGCCTGTATGGCGTTGAGTGCGCGCATTGCCGCGACCAAGCTCGAACTGAAGGAAAAGCTGACCAATGTGCGGGTGGAAGTGAAGGGCGACAAGGCGCATGAAGGGCCGTCGCGTATCGAACGGTTTGACATCACCTTTCATTTCGACGGCGACCTGACGGACGATGAAAAACATCGCCTTGCCGAAATGGCGGAGGAAATCTGCACCGTCAGTAATACGCTGCGCGGCGAGCCGCAGTTTGATCTGAAGGTATCGTAACCTTCAGATCACATCCCGGATGCGTTCGACGCCGACTTTGATGACGTTTTCCATGGCCAGACGCGCCTTTGTGGGATCACGCGATGCAATGGCATGTGCGATACGCAGGTGATTGGCCGCGCATTCGGTAATGCCCTCCCGCGAAGTCGCCGGTGAAGACAACTGAAACGAGACTGCGAGCGCGGCTTCGATCAAGCCGCTCACCGAACGCATGAACGGGTTGCCGGACATGCGGGCAACGGCAAGATGGAATTCCAGATCGACCTTGGCAATGGATTCCGGCGTGTGGTTCGAATCGTCGAACTTGGCGGCGAGCGCGTAAAGCTCGACAATTTCGTCGCTGGAAGCGCGCTCTGCGGCTGCGGCTGCGGCTGCCGGTTCCAGCGCCATGCGCATTTCGGCCAGATGGTCCACGAAGACTTCATCGAAGCCCGCCTCGAACCGCCATGTCAGCACGTCGGGATCGAAGAAGTTCCAGCTGGCATGGCCCAGAACGCGCGTGCCGACCTTGGCCTTGGGTTCGATGAGGCGCTTGGCGGCAAGGGTTTTCATTGCCTCGCGCAGAACCGTGCGGGATACGCCGAAGCGCAGCGACAATTCATGATCGCCGGGAAGAATGGACCCTTCGGGAATGGTGCCCGCGACGATGCCACGGCCCAACTCGCCCACTACGACTGCGTGGCTGTTATGGCGCTTGCGTCCGGTTATGGCCGTTTCCAGCAATCCCAATTCAGGCCTCCTTCATGCGTTGCCGCGCCAGTCTTAGATCGGAGAACCATACAAGTCCTCGTTGCAGAGCAATGAACAGGAACAGCAATATACCGATTGCTATTTTGGTCCACCAGGAAGACAGCGTGCCGTCGAAAACAATGTAGGTCTGGATCAGCCCCTGTATCAGAATGCCGACAAATGTTCCGGCCACAAGGCCGGCACCGCCTGTCAGCAAGGTCCCGCCGATCACCACCGATGCGATGGCGTCCAGTTCAACCCCCACCGTCGCCAGCGAATAGCCGGACGAGGTATAAAGCGTATAGACGATCCCGGCGAGGCCGGAAAGGATACCCGACATCGTATAGATGCCGATTGTGGTGCGGGCAATCGGAACGCCCATCAGTTCAGCCGACTGCTGGTTGCCGCCCAGCGCATAGATATTGGCACCGAAGCGCGTGCGATGGGCGATGATGCCGCCGACGATGAAGACTGCAAGCATGACCATGGCGATGAATGTCAGCCTGCCGCCGCCCGGCAGGCGGAAATAGAGCCCTTGCAAGGTGTCGAGAAACGGATGCGCGATGGGCACGGATTGCGTCGAGATAAGGAAGGCCGCGCCGCGTGCCAGAAACATGCCCGCAAGCGTTGCCACGAAAGGTGGAATCCGCAAGAAATGGATCATCATGCCCATCCACGCCCCGAACAATGCCGCGATCACCAGAATGAGCGCGAAAGCCACAAGCGGATGGACGCCGAACTGCCCGACGAGCACGGCAACGAAGACGCTGGTGAAGGCGATGACCGAGCCGACCGACAGGTCGATGCCGCCGGAGAGGATCACGAATGTCATGCCGACGGCGGCAATGCCGAGAAAGGCATTGTCGGTCAGAAGATTGCCGATCACCCGCGTCGACAGCATATTCGGAAACTGGATGATGCAGATCGCATAGGCGAGCAAAAAGATTGCAACCGTGGTCAGAAAAGGCAGATTGCGCAGTGCTTTCATTGCCGTGCTCCCTGCTGGCTCTGGTGAACCGGATTGGCTCCATTGCCCTTGCGCTCCGAGCGCAGGAAGGTAATGAGCTGCACAATGGCCGGTGACTGGAAGGTGAGCACGATCACGATGATGACGGCCTTGATGATGAGGTTGAATTCCGGCGGAAAGCCCGCCATAAGGATGCCTGTGTTGATCGACTGGATGATGAGCGCACCGAGAAGCGAGGCCATGATCGAGAAGCGCCCGCCATTAAGTGAGGTGCCGCCGATGACGACGGCCAGAATGGCGTCGAGTTCAAGCCACAGCCCGGCATTGTTGGCATCCGCGCCGCGAATATCCGCCGCCGCAATCAGCCCCGCAAGGGCAGCGCCGACGCCAGAAACCGCATAGACGCTGAACAGCAGGAACCTCGCCTTGACGCCCGCCAGCATGGCGGCGCGCCGATTGATGCCGGTTGCTTCAATCAGAAAGCCGAGAGCGCTGGAACGCACCGCGATACCGACTACCAGCCCGGCGAAAATCCAGATCAGCACGGGGATGGGTATGCCGAGAAATGCGCCGGAGCCAAGCGCTGCAAAGGAATCATTGTTGAAAGTCAGGATCGCGCCTTCGGTGATAAGCTGTGCGATGCCGCGACCTGCCACCATCAGGATAAGCGTCGCGATGATCGGCTGAATATCGAAGACTGCAACCAGAAAGCCGTTCCACAAGCCACACAGAAGGCCAACGCCAAGCGCTGCCGGAATCACAATTGCAAGCGGATAGCCTGCAACGATGAGTGACGCGGCAAAAGCGCCGCTGATTGCCATGACCGCACCGACCGACAAATCGATGCCGCGCGTTGCGATTACCAGCGTCATGCCAACGGCCAGAATAGCGACGGGTGCGGCGCGCACCAGAATATCGATCAGGCTGCCATAGAGCCGTCCGTTTTGGAACGAGATGTCGAGAAAGCCCGGCGCGATGATAGTGTTTGCCACCAGAATGAGCACAAGGGCAGCCAGTTGGGGGCTAAGTCTTTTGAGTTTTCTGGTCATGCGGGCAATCATGCTGCAGCTTCCTTTTCACTTCCGGTCTCAGCGATTGCACGCACGATATTGTCGGCAGTGATTTCCTCGCCCTTCAGTTCCGCCACATGGCGACGATCGGATAGGACGATGACGCGATTGGCAACGGCAGCAAGCTCCTCGAATTCCGAAGAGATGATGACCAGCGACATGCCATCGGCGCAAAGTTCTCCGATGAGCTTGAGGATTTCAGCATGAGCGCCGATGTCGATACCGCGCGTCGGCTCGTCGAGGATCAGCAGGCGAGGATCGGTGGCGAGCCAGCGGGCCAGAATGGCCTTCTGCTGGTTGCCGCCGGACAGGAATTTGATCGGCTTGTCAGGATCGGGCGGACGAATATCCAGCGCCTTGATGTAGCGTTGGGCAAGCGCCGTCTTTTCGCGCGAGGAAATGGGTCTGGACCAGCCGCGCTTCGCCTGAACGGCGAGCGCAATGTTTTCTGCCATCGAGAAATCACCGATGATGCCGTCGGTCTTGCGCTCTTCCGGGCAGAAAGCGAAGCGCTCCGAAATGGCGGCGACGGGCGAGGGAAGCCTGGTTTCCTTTCCGTCGACGGTCAAGGTGCCGCTATCGGTCTGATCGACGCCGAACATCAAAAGAGCAGTTTCGGTGCGGCCGGAACCGAGCAGCCCGGCAATGCCGACGGCTTCTCCCGGCTTGATCGAGAGATCGAATGGCGCCACGCTACCCTTCTTGCCGAAGCCTGCAAAGCGGATCGGGGCCACTGTATCGCGACTTACTTCCTCGGTGAGCTGGCGGCGCACGGTTTCCTGCAACTGGTGGCCGAGCATCATGGAAATCAGATCGGTGCGCGGCAGTTCCGACAGGTTGCGGCTGCCGACCAACCGTCCGTTGCGCAGCACGGTGGCACAATCAGCGATGGCGTAGACCTGATCCAGAAAATGGGTGATGACGACGATGCCGAGGCCTTCGGCCTTCAGCTGGCGTAGCACGCCGAACAGCATCTCGACTTCGCGGGCATCGAGGCTGGCGGTTGGTTCATCGAGAACCAGCACCTTGCCGGAAAGATCGACGGCGCGCGCAATCGCGATGATCTGGCGGATGGCGACCGAATAGGCGGACAGAGGCGCGCCGACATCGATGGTAAGGCCGTAGCGGGAAAGGAGTTTCGCCGCATCTTTTTCCATCCGGCCCCGGTCAACCAGCCCGAAACGTTTCGGCTGGCGCCCCAGAAACAGGTTTTCGGCGACCGTCAGATTTTCGAGAAGGTTGACCTCCTGATAGACTGTGCCGATGCCGAGCGTCTGCGCTTCCGCCACAGAGGCGGGCGCAATCGGCTGGCCCTCAAGCAGGATCGCCCCGTCGAAGCCGTGATAGGCACCGGTCAATATCTTGATGAGCGTGGATTTGCCCGCACCGTTTTCGCCGAGCAGTGCATGGATTTCACCCCGGTTGAGCGTGAAATCGACATGGTCGAGCGCGGTCACGCCCAGGAAGGATTTGGTGATCGAGCGGGCTTCAAGAAGCGGCATTGCGGCCGCCGATGGAGCGTCTTTTGCAGCCATGGCAGTCTTCCATTGCATTTTGCAAAGGTCATTCCGGGCCGCGATAGCCGCGGCCCGAGGACGAGAGGATCAGTAGCCGAGACCCTTCTTGGCTTCATAGACGGCCTTCGGATCGTCAGCCTGCGTGTAGAGCTTCGATTCCGTCTGGATCCACTTCGGCGGAACAGTGCCTTTGTCCTTGAAGGCTTCAATCGCGTCGAATGCCGGGCCTGCCATGTTCGGCGTCAACTCGACGGTCGCGTTGGCTTCGCCATTGGCCATGGCCTGGAAGATATCCGGCACGGAGTCGATCGATACGATCTTGATCTCGGTGCCCGGCTTCAAACCAGCTTCCTTGATGGCCTGAATGGCGCCGACGGCCATGTCGTCATTGTGGGCATAGACGGCGCAGATATTCTTGCCGCCACCTTCGGCCTTGATGAAGCTTTCCATGACTTCCTTGCCCTTGGTGCGGGTGAAGTCACCGGTCTGCGAGCGGGAAATCTTGATGTTGTCGTGTCCCTTGATCGCTTCCTCGAAGCCCTTCTTGCGGTTGATCGCTGGCGAGGAGCCGGTGGTGCCCTGCAGCTCGACGACATTGCACGGCTTGTCGCCCACATCCTTCACCAGCCAGTCGCCCGCGACCTTGCCCTCATGGACCTGATCGGAGGTAACGGCGGTCAGATAAAGGTCTTCTGGCGAATCGATCTGGCGGTCGAGCAGAACGACCGGAATTTCCGCTTCCTTGGCTTCCTTCAAAACAGCGTCCCAGCCGGTGGATACCACTGGGGCGATCAGGATTGCATCGACGCCCTGCGCGATGAAGCCACGCACGGCCTTGATCTGGTTTTCCTGCTTCTGCTGGGCATCGGCAAATTTCAGCGTATAGCCGCGCTTTTCGGCTTCCTGCTTGGTCAGGGCGGTTTCTGCGGCGCGCCAGCCTGACTCCGAACCGATCTGCGAAAAGCCGACTGTCAGCGATGCGGCAGATGCGCTCGAAATCAGGGCAAATGAAAATGCGGCCGTCAGGGCCGTCAAACTGCGTTTCATGATAGTTCCTCCCAGTAAGGCCCTCCCGGCCTTCGCATTTATGAAGCATATAATATTACTTTATGGCAAGCGTCTTTCGGTGCTTCCTGATGAAATGTCGGTGCGACAAACGCGCAATAGTCACATTTATAAATGTAAAACAAAGGCTTGTATTCGCTTTGTCTCTGTGGTCTTTGCGAACTGCCCCAATGGGGGCGGCAGCTCGCTTGACAAAGCGGGTTGCGGCAAAATAGTCATATTAATAACCCGAACCGTAAAATGGCGCCTTATGGCGTTTTTCAATCGGTCGGGGTGAATTCCGCAGTGGGTATGCGGAAAATGGGAGGTTTGATGTTACGTCTGGTCCAGTTCCGCGATGAAAGCGGAGAAATGCGTGTGGCTGCCTGCAATGACGAGGGAGCGGCGCATGTCGTCAAGGGCGTGGCAACGACCTATGAGCTGGCCTCGGCGGCAATTGCAGCGGGTATCAGCCTTGAAGAACAGGTAGTACGCAGCGGTAATGGCGATGCTGTAGATATTGAAGCCGCTCTGGCTGCGGGCCGCGTCGGCCTGCCGATTACCCATGCCGATCCGGCGCATTTGATTGTTGCCGGTACAGGCTTGACGCATCTGGGTTCAGCTGACGGTCGCGACAAGATGCACAAGGCCGCGCAAGCCGCCGAAAAGCCGACCGATTCCATGCGCATGTTCCTGATGGGCGTCGAGGGCGGCAAGCCGAAGCCGGGCCAGACCGGTGTGCAGCCGGAATGGTTCTACAAGGGTGACGGTTCGGCGCTTGTGGCAACCGGCGGTGAACTGGTTTCGCCTTCCTTTGCCGAAGATGGCGGTGAAGAGCCGGAACTGGCCGGCATTTACCTGATTGGCCCGGACGGTACGCCGTTCCGGCTTGGTTTCTGCCTTGCCAATGAGTTCTCCGACCACGTGACCGAAAAGCAGAACTATCTCTGGCTCGCCCATTCCAAGTTGCGCCAGGCCGCGTTGGGGCCGGAACTCTATGTCGGCGCGTTACCGGACCATGTGGAAGGCGTTTCGCGTATTCGTCGCGGCGATGAGATAATCTTTGAAAAGCCGTTCTTGTCGGGCGAAGCGAACATGTCGCACACAATCGCCAATCTGGAATATCATCATTTCAAATATGAGCTGTTCCGCCGTCCGGGCGATATTCATGTCCACTTCTTTGGCACGGCAACCTTGTCGTTTTCGGAGGGTGTGAAGACGGAAGCTGGCGACCGGTTCGAGATTTCCGCCAAGCCATTCCGCTATCCGCTGGTCAACACGCTCGCTGAGGCGACAAAGGCACAGGCTGCGGCAGAGAAAGTCGCCGTCAGTGCATTGTGAGTAGCAAGATGCCAGCTTCGTCCAACATCGCATTAGCAATTGTCGGTCTTGGCAAGATCGCGCGCGACCAGCATCTACCGTCCATCGAGGCGGTGGACGGTATCGCGCTGGCCGCTGTCGCCAGCCGCAATGCCGGTCTGGATGGTGTGCCGTCTTTTACGGATATCGACCAGCTGTTGGCATCCGGTGTGGCCATCGACGCCGTATCGCTGTGCACCCCGCCGCAGGGGCGCTTTACGCAGGCCTATGCCGCGTTGAAAGCACGCAAGCATGTGATGCTGGAAAAGCCGCCTGGCGCGACTATTTCGGAAGTACAGGCACTAGAGCGCCTTGCGCAAGCGGAAGAAGTGACGCTTTACGCCACGTGGCATTCACGCGAGGCGGCAGCGGTCGAACCGGCACGTGAATTCCTGAAAGATGCGGAAATCCACTCAGTTTCGGTCACGTGGAAAGAGGATGTCCGCCACTGGCATCCCGGACAGCAATGGATCTGGGAACCGGGCGGGCTCGGTGTGTTCGATCCTGGCATCAATGCGCTTTCCATTGTCACGCATATCCTGCCGCAACGCTTCTTCCTGACGCAGTCCGATCTGTACTTTCCTGAAAACCGTGCGGCACCCATTGCAGCCGACCTCCAGTTTCAGACCGAAAGCGGCATTCCGGTTTCGTTCGAACTGGATTGGCGTCAAACCGGACCGCAGACCTGGGACATTCGTGTGGAGACCGACAAGGGCACGGTTCTGCTCAGCCATGGCGGCAGTCGCCTGACCATTGCCGGGACCGAGAAAATGGCCGAGCCGGACCGCGAATATCAACGACTTTACAAGCGTTTCGTGCAATTGATCGGCACGGGGCGTTCGGATGTCGATCTCGCTCCGCTGACCCATGTGGCCGATGCGTTTCTGCTCGGAAAGCGGCATGTCGTCGAAGCATTTGAAGATTAAAGCGCATCCCGAAAAGTGTGAAACGGTTTTCGGACAAGATGCGCGATGAACCAAACATTTGGAATGTCGATTTGATTTTAAGGATCGGCGTCGAAGGAATCGAGACCGTTGTCTGGTCTCTTACCCACGCAGGACAATGAAATGAACAAGCCCGTCTCTCCGAAAACGCCAAAGCTCCGCTCGCGCGCCTGGTTCGACAATCCTGATAATGTCGATATGACGGCGCTCTATCTGGAGCGCTACATGAACTATGGCCTGAGCCAGGAAGAGCTGCAGTCCGGTCGTCCGATCATCGGCATTGCGCAAACGGGTTCCGACCTCTCACCCTGCAACCGTCATCATCTGGAACTGGCCAAGCGCGTCCGCGAGGGCGTTCGTGAGGCAGGCGGTATTGTTATCGAATTTCCGGTTCATCCTATTCAGGAAACCGGCAAGCGCCCGACCGCAGGTCTGGACCGCAACCTTGCCTATCTCGGCCTCGTGGAAGTGCTTTACGGCTACCCACTCGATGGCGTCGTGCTGACTATTGGCTGCGACAAGACAACGCCTGCCTGCCTGATGGCTGCCGCGACGGTCAATATTCCGGCGATTGCGCTCTCGGTCGGTCCGATGCTCAATGGCTGGTTCCGTGGCGAACGCACCGGTTCGGGCACCATCGTCTGGAAGGCGCGCGAGCTGCTTGCCAAGGGCGAAATCGACTATCAGGGCTTCGTTAAGCTCGTTGCTTCCTCGGCACCGTCCACTGGCTATTGCAACACGATGGGCACGGCCACGACGATGAATTCGCTCGCCGAAGCGCTCGGCATGCAGCTTCCCGGTTCCGCCGCCATTCCGGCACCCTACCGTGACCGTCAGGAAGTGGCATATCTCACCGGACGCCGCATCGTTGAGATGGTGCATGAGGATTTGAAGCCGTCGGACATTCTGACCAAGGATGCCTTCGTCAATGCCATTCGCGTCAACTCCGCCATTGGCGGCTCGACCAATGCGCCAATCCATCTGAACGCGCTCGCTCGCCATGTCGGCGTGGAACTGACGGTCGATGACTGGCAGAAATATGGCGAGGAAATTCCGCTTCTGGTCAACCTGCAGCCTGCCGGTGAATATCTCGGTGAGGACTATTATCACGCGGGTGGTGTACCGGCCGTCGTCAACCAGCTGATGGGGCAGGGCCTCATCAATGAGGATGCGCTGACCGTCAACGGCAAGACCATCGGCGAAAACTGCAAGAACGCCACCATTGAAGACAGCAATGTCATCAAGACCTATGACCAGCCGCTGAAGAAACATGCCGGTTTCCGCGTGCTGCGCGGCAATCTGTTCTCGTCGGCGATCATGAAACTGAGCGTCATTTCGGACGAGTTCCGCAACCGCTACCTGTCCGATGACAAGGACCCGAATGCTTTCGAAGGCAAGGCGGTCGTGTTCGACGGGCCGGAAGATTATCATCACCGCATCGACGATCCGGCGCTGGAAATCGACGAAAATACGGTGCTGTTCATGCGTGGTGCGGGCCCGATCGGCTATCCGGGTGCGGCGGAAGTCGTCAATATGCGCGCACCGGATTATCTTTTGAAGAAGGGCATTACTTCGCTGCCATGCATCGGCGACGGTCGCCAGTCGGGCACGTCGGGTTCACCGTCGATCCTCAATGCCTCCCCGGAAGCTGCCGCAGGCGGCGGGCTGGCCATTCTGAAGACGGGTGACCGCGTCCGCATCGATCTCGGTCGCGGCACGGCAGATATCCTGATTTCGGATGAGGAACTGGCTGAACGTCGCAAGGCGCTGGAAGCTACTGGCGGCTACAAGTATCCGGAAAGTCAGACGCCGTGGCAGGAAATCCAGCGCGCGGTTGTCGGTCAGATGGAAACCGGCGCGGTTCTTGAAAATGCGGTCAAGTATCAGGACATCGCCCATACTCGCGGCCTGCCGCGAGATAACCACTAATCGTGGGCACTAATCATGAGGCTGCCATGCGTCCAAATGGACGTGTGGCCCTAACTTATTGATTTTAGGCTCAGCCAGTTCCCGGATCGGATTGAGCGCGAAAACAAGGAACCCGGTGCGGCGGAATGGCGGCACCGGGTTCTGACGTCTTTGTTATTCAGATCGCTGTGCGGCGCGCGTGATCGAGATAAATCTCGCGCAGGCGTTGGGCGATGGGGCCGGGCTTGCCCGTGCCGATGGTCTTCTCGTCTATGGCGGTGATCGGCGTGACGAAAGTGCCCGCGCTGGTGAGGAAGGCTTCCTTTGCGACATAGGCTTCATCGATGGTGAAGAGCCGCTCTTCCAGCTTCATGCCGGTCTCGGCGATCAGTTGCAGAAGCGAAAGCCGCGTGCAGCCGGGCAGGATGGAATTGCTGTTAGGCCGTGTGACGACGACATCATCATTGGTCACGATATAGGCAGTGGACGATGCGCCTTCGGTCACATAACCGTCTTCGATCATCCACGCTTCATCGCACCCCGCGTTCTTGGCGATTTCCTTGGCGAGCGCTTGCGGCAACAGACAGACCGTCTTGATGTCACGGCGTTTCCAGCGCAGGTCTTCCAGCGAAAGCACGCGTGCACCGGTTTTCAGTGCAGGCTTGTCGAGCAGATTGGCTTCCTGTGTGAACAGGACGACTGATGGCTTCATACCCTTTGCAGGTACGAAATCGCGGTCGCGTCCGTCGCCGCGCGTTACCTGTAGATAGACCAGACCTTCGGTCAGGTTGTTGCGGCGCACCAGTTCGCGTTCGATAGCCACGATCTCATCTTCATTCATTGGCATCGGAATGCCGATCTCGCCGGTCGAGCGGCGCAGGCGTCGCATATGCGGCTCGCTGTCGATGAGCTTGCCTTCCAGCACGGCTGTCACTTCGTAGATGCCGTCGCCGAACAGGAAGCCACGGTCAAAGATGGAAATGCGCGCGTCGCGGGCGGTGACATATTCGCCGTTGACATAGACGATGCGGTTTTCGAGTTCTTCTGCTGAAACGGCCATGATGGAATGTGTCCTGAAACGAAAAGACTGCGATCAAGTCGCAGTCTTTTCATAGGTCACTCGGCTGCAATGGGAAACAGCTATTTTCAGGCGGCCTGCTTTGCAGCGGCGATGGCTTCGCTGCGGATTTCCTCCGTGAGCTTGAGGCGCAACTCCGAGAATTCCGGGCTTGCCTTGACGTGGTAGGTGCGCGGATGGGCGATATCGACCGGGGTGATCGATTTGATCTTGCCCGGACGAGCGGTCATCGTAACCACGCGGGTCGCCATGAAGATGGCTTCCTCGATGTCGTGGGTGACGAAGATCACTGTCTTGTGCTCCCGCTCCCAAATGCCGAGCAGAAGTTCCTGCATCAGTCCGCGGGTCTGGTTGTCGAGTGCGCCGAACGGCTCGTCGAGAAGCAGGATTTTTGGATCGTTGGCAAGTGCGCGGGCAATCGCCGTGCGCTGTTGCATGCCGCCCGAAAGCTGCTTTGGCCAGTGATCTTCAAAGCCACGCAGCCCGACCTTGTCGATATAGCTGTCCACGATTTCGCGCGCCTGTTTTTCCGGCACGCCTTTTTCGCGAAGCCCGAAGCCGACATTCTGACGGATCGTGAGCCACGGAAACAGCGTGTAGGACTGGAAGACCATACCGCGATCGGCGCCGGGGCCGGTTACGGGTTTACCTTCCAGCGTCACTGTGCCGGTGGTCGGTTTGTCGAGACCGGCGATGATGCGAAGGAGCGTGGACTTACCGCAGCCCGAGGGGCCGAGGACGGTCACGAAATCATTTTTCGGGATGACGAGGTCGGTCGGCTGCAATGCCAGTGTCGGCTTGCCGCCATGCACGCCCGGAAAGGTGCGGCTCACGCCCTTGATGACAAGTTCCTGGTCGCCTTTCGTAACCATTATGCGAACCTCCATGCGAAGAGCCAGCGGTTGAAATATTTGAAGGCAAGGTCGGAGATCAGGCCAATGACGCCGATGACGATGATACCGAAAATGATCTGGCCGGTGGCCATTAGCGCCTGGCTGTTGATAATCATGTAACCGATGCCGGACGAGGCGCCGATGAGTTCGGCCACGATCACGTAGGTCCAGGCCCATCCGAGCACGAGGCGCAGCGTTTCGGCTATATCCGGAGCACTGGCAGGCATGAGGACACGGCGAATGATGCCGCTGTTCGATGCGCCGAGCGTATAGGCGGCTTCGACAAGATCGCGTCGTGTATTGGAGACTGTCACGGCGATCATGAGGATGATCTGGAACACTGCACCGATGAAGATAACCAGCAGTTTCTGGGTTTCGCCAATGCCTGCCCACAGGATCAGCAGTGGCACGAAGGCTGAAGCCGGGAGATAGCGGGCGAAGGATACGAAGGGTTCCAGCAGGGCTTCGATGGGCTTGTAGGCGCCCATGGCGATCCCGAGCGGAATGGCAACGACGCTTGCCAGCACGAAGCCGCCCAGCACACGCCAGACCGTCATGCCGATATCATTGAGGAAACCCTGATTGGCAATGAGGTCCCAGCCGTCCTTCACCATGGTGATGGGATCGGCAAGAAAAGTCGGGGAAACGAAGCCGCCCAGAGTGGCGATACCCCAGAACACAAAGAAGAGAATGAAGAATAGAATACCCAGTAATATCCGGGGCTGACTGCCTATCGGCTGCAAGGGCTGCATATATTTTTCCGTTTGATCGTGTATCTGCCGCACTCGACAGGCGGAAAATGAGGAAGCCCGGACGCTTGGTCCGGGCTGGCGCATGAAACGATGTTACTTGATGAAGCTCGTGTCCACGATATCGTCGAGATTGGGCTTCGACTTGATCACGCCTGCCTGCAGCAGAAGGTCGGCGGCTTCGGTCGAGAATTCCTTGAATTCCTTCTCGAAGAATTTCTGGTTTGCCACCTTGTCCTGCCAGCGAAGATAATCGGCCGATTTGCCGAAATCCTCGCCCGACTGCTTCACGTCCTTGCCCATGATTTCATAGGATTTGGCCTTGTCGGAAGCGATCAGCTGCAGCGCTTCAAAATAACTGTCGGCGAGTGCTTTGGCAGCTTCGGGGTTCTTTTCCAGGAAATCGGGCGTGCAGCCGACCGTATCCATGACCGCCGGATAATCGAGCGTGGTGGCGAGAATCTTGCCCTTGTCGGGTGCTCCGCGCACGGTGGACAGATAAGGCTCGTAGGTCATAGCGGCATCGTTCTGGCCTGCCACAAAAGCCTGAGCAGCCGGTCCCGGCTCCATATTGACGACCTTGACGTCCTTCGTGGTCATGCCGTTTTTGGCGAGCATGAAGGCGAGAAGGAAGTAAGGCGATGTGCCCGGTGCAGAAGCGGCAACCGTCTTGCCTTTCAGATCGGCGAAGGAGTTCACGTCGGCGCGGACCGCGATACCATCAGCACCGTAAGATTTATCCATCTGGAAAATCTGCTTGGTCTTCACGCCAGCGGCGTTCCAGACGATCCATGTTTCAACGGTGGTGGCCGCGCACTGGATATCACCGGAAGCCAGTGCCAGATGACGGCTTGCCTGCGGGATTTTGGTCAGCGTCACGTCGAGACCATTTTTCTTGAAAATACCGGCTTCTTTCGCAAGTGTCAGCGGAGCAAAGCCGGTCCAGCCGGACAGGCCGATGGAAACGGCGGTTTCCGCATGCGCAGCCGATGTGAACGCGAATGCTGCTAGTGCTGCCCCGGCGAGCAATGATTTCTTCATGTGTAGTACCCCTTTTATAGTGAGACTTTTTTGTCCCTTCATTCCTGCCAAATTAACAGGACCGTGTCGTCTGTCCAGAGAGTTCGTCGCGGATATTTGAGCCCTCCCATCTCGTGCGAACAGTCATAAGCTACTGGTCATGCTGGATTAATTGCGATCAGGTAAGTCGTTCCCTTCCCCTTTAGTTCAAGAGGCAAGGCGTCGCAGTTCGTGAAGACTGCGCAATCATGCTGCTCAAGTTTTGTGGTTTTACCTGCAAATGTCAGATCGACCTGACCTTCGGCGCAGAAGAGAAGTAACGGATTCCCGTCGGCCTGGGTGAGCGTGGTGCCACCGACAGGCAGGCGCCGGACCATATGGATAAAGCGCCCGCGTCGGGTCATGACGTTGAGATCGGTAATGGCGGATCCGATCAGCCGTGCGCTGGAGTGCGCATCGGCGGCAAAGGACAACGGCGCGCTTTCACGAGTGAGGATATTCGTCTGTTCCTCGACGTCGAGCACGATGCCGTCGCCCTCCAATACGGACAAGGTGCGATCGATGCCGGGGAAGATGGAGAACGGACCGTCGCTGGCGACCGTTGCCATGGAAATGCGCCAGTCGAAATTATCGACTGACGTGCCTTCCGGATAGACTGCAATTTCAACCGTCACGCCGCCACCGTTTTTCCACGGCATGCGGCGATGACTTTCTGCCTTGCGGATAGAGAAAGCCATTCGACCTCAATTTCCAAGGATCGCTGGGAGGCGCAGGCCCTGTTGCTTTGCCCAGTCGAGCGCTTCTTCATAGCCCGCATCGGCATGGCGTATGACGCCGGTTGCCGGGTCGTTCCACAACACGCGCTCAATGCGACGACCCGCATCTTCAGTGCCGTCGCAGCAGATGACCATACCTGCGTGTTGCGAGAAGCCCATGCCGACGCCGCCGCCATGATGGAGCGAGACCCATGTTGCGCCTGAAGCCGTGTTGAGCAGCGCATTGAGCAGTGGCCAGTCGGACACGGCATCCGAGCCATCCTTCATGGATTCGGTTTCTCGGTTTGGCGAAGCCACCGAGCCGCTATCGAGGTGATCGCGACCAATCACGATCGGCGCTTTCAATTCGCCATTGCGGACCATTTCGTTGAAGGCGAGGCCAAGGCGGTGACGGTCACCGAGGCCGACCCAGCAGATGCGCGCTGGCAGGCCCTGAAACGCGATGCGTTCCTTCGCCATGTCGAGCCAGTTGTGCAGGTGCTTGTTGTCGGGCAGCAGCTCCTTCACCTTGGCGTCGGTCTTTGCAATATCTTCGGGATCGCCGGAAAGGGCAGCCCAACGGAACGGGCCGATGCCGCGGCAGAACAGCGGGCGGATATAGGCAGGTACGAAGCCCGGAAAATCGAAAGCGTTTTCCAGACCCTCTTCCAGCGCCATCTGGCGGATATTGTTGCCGTAATCCACCGTTGGAATGCCAGCATTCCAGAAGTCGAGCATAGCCTGAACCTGCACCTTCATCGAAGCACGGGCAGCCTTCTCGACAGCCTTTGGATCACTCTCCTGCTTGGCGCGCCATTCGGCGACGGTCCAGCCAAGCGGCAGATAGCCATGCACCGGATCATGTGCGGAGGTCTGGTCGGTGACGATGTCCGGCTTTACGCCACGCTTGACGAGTTCCGGGAAGATTTCAGCCGCATTGCCGATAAGCGCAATGGACTTTGCCTCGCCTGCCCTGGTCCAGGCGTCGATCTTGGCCAGTGCTTCATCGAGGCTGTGGGTTTTCTCATCGACATAACGGGTACGCAGGCGGAAATCGGCGCGGGTTTCGTCACATTCGACTGCAAGGCAGCAGGCACCGGCCATGACGGCTGCGAGAGGTTGCGCGCCGCCCATGCCGCCGAGACCGCCAGTCAAAATCCATTTGCCCTTGAGGTTGCCGTCATAGTGCTGGCGACCAGCTTCCACGAAGGTTTCATAGGTGCCCTGAACGATGCCCTGCGCGCCGATATAGATCCACGAACCGGCAGTCATCTGGCCATACATGGCGAGACCTTTCTTATCCAGTTCGTTGAAATGATCCCAGGTTGCCCAATGCGGCACGAGGTTGGAATTGGCGATCAGAACGCGCGGTGCATCCTTATGGGTGCGGAATACGCCAACCGGCTTGCCAGACTGCACCAGCAGGGTTTCGTCTTCATTGAGTGTCTTGAGGGTGGCGACGATGCGGTCGAAATCGTCCCATGTACGGGCTGCGCGACCAATGCCGCCATAGACAACCAGCTCATGCGGACGCTCGGCCACATCGGGGTCGAGATTGTTCATCAACATGCGCAAGGGCGCTTCGGTGAGCCAGCTCTTGGCGTTCAGTTGGTCTCCGCGCGGCGCTCGCACTTCGCGCTCATTATGGCGTGGGTTGGACATGGTTTCCTCCTCAGGATTTCAGGTCGGCGGCAATCGTTTCCAGCCGCTGCAAAAGGTTTTTGAGATGGACGCGAAGTTTGCCCGCCTTGGCTTCGTCATAGGCAAAAGGCACGGCTTCGGTCGCAAGATGGGTTGATTGGGCAAGCTCCATCTGGATCGCGTGCACGCCGGTTTCCGGCTTGCCATAATGGCGGGTCGTCCAGCCGCCCTTGAAGCGGCCATTGAGGATCGACGTATAGCCATCGGCCCCAGCGGTCACTTCAACAGCCGCTGCCTCGACCTTGGGATCGCAGGTCTTGCCCATATCCGTGCCGATGTTGAAATCGGGCAATTTGCCTTCGAACAGGAACGGGATATGCGAGCGGATCGAATGGCAGTCATAAAGGATGGCGACCCCATGGATTGCCTTTACCCGTTCGATCTCGGCGGCAAGCGCCTCGTGATAGGGCTTGTGGAAGCGCGCAATGCGGTCGGCAATATCGGCTTCCGTCGGTGCTTCTCCGTCTTTCCAGATGGCAATGCCGTCAAAGTCGGTTTCCGGGATCAGCGTCGTGGTGTTCTGTCCCGGATAGAGGCTCACACCCGCCGGATCGCGATTGGCATCGATGCAATAGCGGTGGAAGGTGGCGCGCACCGTAGTCGCGCCTTCGATGAGACCGTCATAGAGCGTGTGAATGCGCCAGTCGGTATCGGCAAGAATTTTGCCATTGTCGTTGAGACGCGCCCAGATATCCTGCGGCACGTCGGTTCCGGTGTGCGGCAGGCCAAGAATGACCGGCGACGTTCCCTGACGAACTTCGAACGGGCTCATGCTCACGCCTCCAGCGCTGGCAGGATGCCGCTCGAAACCGCACCGGAAAGCACGCCGTCAGCGACCAGATCGGCGGCATTCTTCAGGTCGTCAGCCATGTAGCGGTCGTCTTCCAACGTCGGCACGCGGCCGCGCAATGCCGCGATCACCTTGGCAAGCTCAGGGCTGGTGGTCAGCGGTTCGCGCAGTTCCACGCCCAGTCCGCCGGTCAGCGCTTCGATGCCGATAATGGCATTGAGGTTGGCGGTCATCTGCAACAGGCGGCGCGCGCCGTGGCAGGCCATGGACACATGGTCTTCCTGATTGGCCGAGGTTGGGGTGGAATCGACGGAAGCTGGATGCGCCATCTGCTTGTTTTCGCTCATCAGCGCGGCAGAGGTGACTTCTGCGATCATGAGGCCGGAATTGAGCCCCGGCTTGCGGGCAAGAAAGGCTGGAAGCCCGAAGGAAAGCGCCGGATCGACCAGAAGCGCAATGCGGCGCTGCGAAATCGCGCCAATTTCACAGACCGCAAGCGCAATCTGGTCGGCCGCGAAGGCAACAGGCTCGGCGTGGAAGTTACCGCCCGATACTGCGCGCCCGTCCGAGAGAACGAGCGGATTGTCGGTAACCGCATTGGCTTCGATTTCCAGCGTGCGCGCGGCTTGTCGCAGAATGTCGAGGCAGGCGCCATCAACCTGCGGCTGGCAGCGAATGCAATAAGGGTCCTGCACGCGCTGGTCGCCTTCGAGATGGCTCTGGCGAATGACAGAACCTTCGAGCAGGGCGCGTAGTGCACGGCCAGCGTCGATCTGACCCTTATGGCCGCGCAGCGTGTGGATTTCCTCATGGAACGGCGCATCCGATCCCATGGCGGCATCAGTGGACAATGCGCCGGTGATGAGTGCGGTCTGCGCGGCGCGATGCGCGCGGAAGAGACCTGCCAGTGCGAGGGCAGTCGAGGTCTGCGTGCCGTTGATGAGTGCGAGACCTTCCTTGGCAGCCAGAACGACAGGTTTCAGTCCGGCTTTTTCCAGTGCCTTCGCACTCGGTAAACGCTCGCCCTGATAGAAGGCTTCACCTTCGCCGATCATGGCGGCAGTCATATGGGCCAGCGGCGCAAGGTCGCCGGACGCGCCGACGGATCCCTTTTCCGGGATCATCGGGATCACGCCTTTTTCCAGCATGTCTTCGATGAGAGCGATCACTTCAAGTCGCACGCCGGATGCGCCGCGACCGAGCGAGATCAGCTTCAGTGCCATGATGAGGCGCACGATGTTTTCCGCAAGTGGCTCGCCGACGCCGCAGCAATGCGACAGGATCAAATTGCGCTGGAGCGTGGCGACATCGCCTGCTGCAATGCGGATCGAGGCGAGTTTACCGAAGCCGGTATTGATGCCGTAAACCGGTTCATCCCCCGCTGCGATTTCCGCAATGCGCGCTGCCGCCTTTTCAACGCCAGCATGGAAGGCAGGATCGATGCGAACGGGGAGGCCATCGCGATAGATTTTTTCCAGCGTTTCCAGCGGGACAGAACCGGGCTTGAGGATGATGGTCATAGAAGGCTCCATAAGAGCGCATCCCGAAAAGTGTGAAGCGGTTTTCGAAAAAGATGCGCGGTTCGAAACAACAATTAAAGCTGGCCCTTGAATACCCGCTTCCAGAGCGGATTGAAGCCTATGCGGTAAACGAGTTCAGCCGGACGCTCGACGTTCCATATGGCGAGATCGGCGTCCTTGCCGATTTCGAGCGTGCCGGTCTGGTCGAGAAGGCCGAGGGCGCGTGCTGCTTCGCGAGTGACGCCTGCGATGCATTCATCGACGGTCATGCGGAACAGAGTTGCACCCATATTCATGGTGAGCAGAAGCGAGGTCAGCGGCGATGTGCCCGGATTGTTGTCGGTGGCGAGCGCCATCTTGGTGCCAGCGGCGCGGAAGGCTTCAACTGGCGGCTTTTGCGTTTCGCGGATGAAGTAATAAGCGCCGGGAAGCAGCACGGCCACTGTTCCGGCCTTGGCCATTGCGGCGGCACTTTCCGCATCGGTATATTCGAGATGGTCCGCAGAAAGCGCTCCATAGGAGGCGGCAAGCGCCGCACCATGCAGATTGGACAACTGGTCGGCATGAAGCTTGACCGGTATATTATGGGCCTTGGCCGCATCGAAGACGCGGGCGATTTCGTCGGGCAGGAAGGCTATCCCTTCGCAAAAACCATCAACCGCATCAGCCAATCCTTGATCGGCGATAGCCGGAAGCATGTCGTTGATGACGCGGTCGATATAGGCGGCCTTGTCGCCGTTCATTTCCGGAGGCAGGGCGTGCGCGCCGAGGAAGGTGGTGCGGATCGCAACGTCGCGCTCTTCAGCAAGGCGACGGGCGGCCTTCAGTGACTTGATTTCGCTGTCGCGGTCGAGACCGTAACCGGATTTGACTTCGACAGTGGTGACACCTTCGGCAATCAGCGCATCGAGACGGGGCAGGGTTTCGCGCACCAGATCGTCTTCGCTGGCTGCGCGCAGGTTTTTGACCGAGGAAACAATGCCGCCACCAGCACGCGCGACTTCCTCATAGGATGCGCCGCTGAGACGGAGTTCGAATTCATGCGCGCGATTGCCTGCATGGACGAGATGGGTGTGGCAATCAATCAATCCCGGCGTGATGAGCCGGTTGCCGCAATCTATTTTCTCGAAGGATGCATATTCAGCGGGCAGGGTATTTTCCGGACCGACATAAGCGATCTTGCCGTTTTTAACGGCAAGCGCTGCATTGTCGATGAGGCCCAGGCCTTCGGAGTTTTCACCCAGCGTGGCGATACGGGCGTTGCTGAAAATGTAGCCTGTTTTATCTGACATGAGCGTTTTCTCGCTTCCCCTGTTTTTCAATAATGTATATACATATTAGCGGAACCGCCAAGAGAAAAAATGCATCCATTTGCGATCTGTTGAAAGATCAGCGTGAAAATCTGGCGAAATGAGGAGCCTGTTCGAATGTCTGCTGCAGCCACCGAAATGCAATTTATCCATGCCGGACAGGCGCTTCTGCAAACCGGTTGGGCGAATGATGTGCGGCTTGGCATGGCGGATGGAAAAATCGCATCAGTGGAAACTGGTATCAGCGCGCAGTCGGGAGATGAGCATCACGCAGTAATCATTTCCGGCATGCCAAACCTGCACAGCCATGCGTTCCAATACGGCATGGCTGGATTGGCTGAGCGGCGCGGTTCGTCTGCCGACAGCTTCTGGAGCTGGCGCGAGATTATGTACAAATTTGCGCTCACCATGTCGCCGGAACAGGCCGAAGCCGTGGCATTGCGGCTCTATGTCGATATGCTTGAAGCCGGTTTCACCCGCGTCGGCGAGTTTCATTACCTGCATCACGATCGCGACGGCACGCCTTACGGCAATATCTCGGAAATGGCCGACCGCATTGTTTCCGCAGCCAAGGCGGCAGGCATCGGTCTGACGCTTCTGCCCGTCTTTTATGCGCATTCGGGTTTTGGCGGTGCTGTTCCGAACGAAGGACAGCGGCGGTTCATCAACAATCCTGAACGTTTCGCGCGGCTGATCGAAGGCTGCAAGCAAGCGCTGGCGGGTTTCGACGGTGCGGTTCTGGGTGTGGCACCTCACAGCCTGCGCGCTGTGACGCAGGATGAACTGGGCGTCGTGACGAAGCTCCTGCCCGACGCGCCGGTGCATATCCATGTGGCCGAACAAGTGAAGGAAGTCGAGGACTGTGTTGCATGGTCGGGTAAGCGCCCGGTCGAATGGCTTCTTGACCATCAGGATTTATCTTCGCGCTGGTGCCTCATTCATGCGACCCATATGACCGATGATGAAACGCAGCGCATGGCCAAGGCCGGGGCGATTGCCGGTCTCTGCCCCGTGACCGAAGCCAATCTCGGTGACGGAACGTTCAACGCGACGGTGTTTACTGCTGCTGACGGCAAGTTCGGCATCGGCTCGGATTCCAATGTGCTAATCGGCATTGGCGACGAATTGCGCCAGCTGGAATATTCGCAGCGTCTCCAACATCGCGCCCGCAACGTGCTTGCTGAAAATGAAGGATCAACGGGCCGCGCGCTGTTCGATGGCGCGGTAACGGGCGGCAACATCGCGATGGGGTGCGCAGGTGAAGGCTTGAAACAAGGGGCTTCGGCGGATTTTGTGGCGCTGGATACCGGGCGTCTGCCGCACGCCAAGGGCGATACTGTGCTGGATGGATGGCTGTTCGGCGGTCGCGCACGACCGTCCGACGTGTGGGTGCGCGGCGTTAAACAGGTGGAAGGCGGGCGTCACCGCTTGCGTGATCAGGCGGAGCGTGCTTTCCAGAAAACCCTTGGCGAATTACTTGCCTGACAGGAGACGGCATGGCTGGCGAAGATTTGATCGCAAAGGATGTACCAGTTCTTTCGCTGCACCAGCGTATTCTGGACGATATAGAATCGCGCATCCTGTCGGGAGAATGGCTGCCCGGCCATCGCATCCCTTTCGAGCACGAGCTGACAGAGCAGTATGGCTGTTCGCGCATGACGGTGAACAAGGCGCTGACCCAGCTTGCCAAAGCGGGCCTGATCGAGCGCAAGCGGCGCTCCGGCAGCTTCGTTTCCTTTCCGCAATCGCAGGCGGCGATCCTGGAAATCCACGATATCCGCGATGAGGTGGCAGCGCTTGGTGCCGCCTATCGGTTCGAGCTGACGAGCAGGCGCGAGCGATTGAGCGGGCCTGCGGATGCACGGCATATCGACATGCCGCGCCACACGCCGCTGGTTGAACTCGTCTGCCGTCATTATGCGGGCAAGCGCGTCTTTGCGCTGGAAGAGCGCATTATCAGTCTGCATGCTGTTCCAACAGCAGCGCAGACTGATTTTGCCGAAAACTCTCCGGGGCCATGGCTGGTTTCGTGTGTGCCATGGAGCAGCGCAAAGCACTCTATACGCGCGATTGCCGCCACGCCGGAGAATGCGGGCAAGCTTGGCATTCCGCTGGGCTCGCCCTGTCTGGTGATCGAACGGCAGACCTGGAATGCCGACCAGCCGGTAACGCATGTGCGTTTCACCTATCCCGGCGACAGCCATGCGCTGGTGGCGAATTTCACGCCGTCGCAGGGAGGATGAAAAGGCAGCAGACGAATCGGCAGGCTTTTCTTTATGGTTTAACCGTCAATTTTCCGACCATGTCCGGGTGAAACCGGCAGTAATAATTCACCGTTTCGGGCGAATTGAGAACCTGTTTCGTAATTTTTTTGGGTGGAAGCAGAATATCCCATCCTCCCTTTACGGTCGCGGTATGCTGCATGGGATCTTTATTATTCCATTCGATCACATCGCCAACATTCGCTTCAATATTCGGCGGGGAGAACGCGAGCTTCTCGACCGTAACCTCTATCATTTTCGCCTTTGCCGGGGCGCTGATAATCAGAAACCCGGCAAGTATCGTGGCGGCTTGAGCATATCTCATATGACTGTTCCTATTTCAAAGACATGGCGATGTGTTCGGCATGTTTCTCGTGGCTCTGGAACAATTTGAGACCGGTTTCGAGCAGGCTTTTCAGCTCGGCATTGCTGGCGGATGGGATGAGCGTGGTTTTCAGAGCCTTGTTGACTTCCTTGTGATAGGCAACTTCGTTGTCGACATAGGATTTGTCGAAGGCTGCGCCATCAAGCTTGCTCAATTTTGCCAGTTCGTCTGCAGCCGCTTTGGACAAGGCTTTGCTTGTGTCGTTATCCTCTGGTGTGACCTTGAGTTTCTTGACCAGAGCGAGCGCTTGCTGATTGACCGCTTCATGATCGCGCACCATGGTCTGTGCAAACTCGAGCACCATTTTGTTTTTGGATTTTTCAAGTGCTTGCTTGGCGGCTGCGACGTCGATAGCGCCTGCCGTGTAAGCAATATGGGCTATCGCCGGATCGTGTAATTTTCCGTCATGGGCGATTGCCAGAGACAGGCTGCCGCAAATGCAAATTGCAGCAACGGATACAACTGAACGAATAGACATGGAACTCTCCCTTTCCCGGCAATATTCCGGTCTGTTTTTTTAGCGACAGCTATTGGATGCAGGAGAATTCAAAAGGTTCCTGATATCAGGTCTGCTTTTCCAGCCGCGCCAGAACGGCGGTTATGATCCGTTCGCAGCGTTTGCCTGCAAAGGGGAATGCATCGAGCAGCACGGGGCCGATTTTTTCGTCCAGCTGTTTGCGCAGCAAATATCGGGCGCGATGAAGACGGGTCTTCACGGTCTGCGGACGCAGATTCAGTAATTCGGCGGTTTCGTCCACGCTCAAGCCCTCGATGACCCGTGCGACGAATACAAGGCGGAAAATTTCCGGCAGATTGTCCGTTGCCTGTTCGACCAGCTGCAAAATCTGGCGCTGCGCAAAACCGCGTTCGGGATCGTCCGTGCTTATGGCAGAGGGGAACGGGATGATATTGTCCGCTGATGTGTCGGGCAATGTGTCGAGAAGTTTCTCGGCCTTCCGGGTCTTGCGCAGGCGACCGAGTGCTTCGTGAATTGCGATGCGGGACAACCACGTGGTCAGGCTGGACTGACCGCGAAAGCGATCAAGGCTCCTGAAGGCCAGAAAATAGGTCTCCTGAACCACGTCTTCCGCTTCGGCATCGTTGCGCAGGATGCTGCGGGCCAAACGATAGAGCCGCTGGTTGTTGGTCTGCATGATTTTGCGCAGCGCATCCAGATCGTGCATTTGTGCGCATTGAGCAAGCGCAAGATCACCCTGAAATGTCGGTGAGATGGCCGGTATGGCTGTTTTTGCACGCATGGGTCAAACTCCTGTGGAGTTTATTGGATGTATGCGAGGTCAAAAGGTTCCCGAAGATATATAGTGTCCGTTTTACGAAACGTTCCAAATGATACTACCGTTCGCCAATTTCTGGCAGCAGACAAAAAAGCCGCCGCAGGGGAACAGCGGCGGCTAAAAGGCAGCATGACTTGGGTGAAGATCAGGCTGCGCGTTTGATGGCGTCGCCGAGGATGGACACGATGGTGTCGATCTGCTCCTTTTCCACGATAAGCGGCGGCGAAAGCGCGATCACATCGCCGGTCACGCGGATGAGCAGGCCCTTCTGGAAGCAATCCACAAAAATATCGTAGGCGCGTGCGCCCGGTGCATCCTTGCGCGACGAGAGTTCGATTGCGCCAACCAGACCGAGGTTGCGAATGTCGATGACGTTCGAAACGCCCTTGAGCGAATGAAGCGCTTCTTGCCAATGATTGGCAAGCTCTGCACCGCGTGTCAGCAGGCCTTCTTCGGCATAGACTTCCAGTGTTGCAAGACCGGCAGCAGCAGCAACCGGATGGCCGGAATAGGTGTAGCCATGGAACAGCTCGATGGCGTTTTCCGGGCCGGTCATCAGGCCGTCATAGACCTTGCGGGCGGCGAAGACTGCGCCCATCGGGATGGCACCGTTGGTCAGGCCCTTGGCCGTCGTCACAAGATCAGGCACGACGCCGAAATAATCAACGGCAAACGGCGTGCCGAGGCGGCCAAAACCGGTGATGACTTCGTCGAAGATCAGGAGGATGCCATGCTTGTCTGCTGTGGCACGGAGGCGTTCCAGATAGCCCTTTGGCGGCAGGATGACGCCAGCCGAACCGGACATCGGTTCAACGATAACCGCAGCGATCTTTTCAGCACCATGCAGCTGGACGAGACGTTCCAGATCTTCGGCAAGTTCGATGCCGTTTGCAGGCAGGCCCTTGGAGAAGGCGTTCTTCTCGATATCGAGCGTATGGCGCAGATGGTCGGCAGGAATCTGGGGGAATACACGGCGGTTATTGACAAGGCCGCCGACGGAAATGCCGCCGAAACCAA
Organism: Brucella tritici; assembly: GCF_902825325.1. Classification (GTDB taxonomy): domain Bacteria; phylum Pseudomonadota; class Alphaproteobacteria; order Rhizobiales; family Rhizobiaceae; genus Brucella. The sequence continues at coordinate 158,008 of NZ_CADEAR010000003.1, forward strand.
CACCGTGATAACCCTTCTCACGACCCAGAACCATGGTGCGGGTGCCTTGGCCGATGGCGCGCTGATAAGCGATGGCGATTTTCAGTGCGGTGTCGACCGATTCCGAACCGGAATTGGTGAAGAATACGCGGTCGAGTTTTGCATCCGGTCCACCCGGCGCGATGGCTGCGAGCTTTTCAGCAAAGTCAAAAGCTACATTATGGCCCATCTGGAAGGTGGGAGCGAAATCCATGGTCGAAATCTGGCGCTCGACGGCTTCGGTAATGCGCTTGCGACCATGGCCGGCATTGCAGCACCATAGACCAGCCGTGCCATCCAGAACCTGATTGCCGTCGGTGTCGGTGTAATACATGCCCGAGGCACTTGCGAGCAGGCGAGGCGCTGCCTTGAACTGCCGGTTCGCGGTGAACGGCATCCAGAAGTTCTCAAGGCTTGGCGTGTTGGTTTTGGTGAGCATAGTTACCTCCTATTTGTAAGCAGCAGGCCACGCTTTGCGAGGTGCAACAAGTCCTTTTCTTGAGGATATTAAGCCATTGTTTTTATGTAGAGTAATTATCAGGTTTGTGCTATATCGAACATCATAAACATGAGGGGAAGGTTCGATGAGCATCGATATTGGCGGGCGGCTTCGCTATGTGCGCATGCGGCAGAATCTGTCGCAGCGTGAACTTGCCAAGAGGGCAGGTGTGACGAACTCCACGGTCTCCCTCATCGAAGCCAATCAGTCCAATCCGTCCGTCGGTGCATTGAAGCGCATTCTCGACGGCATTCCCATCGGCATGGCCGAGTTTTTCGCACTCGAACCGGATGCGCCTCACAAGGTATTCTATCAGGCCGAGGAGTTGGTGGAAATCGGCAAGGGGCCGATTTCTTATCGTCAGGTGGGCGACCATCTGTTTTCGCGCTCTTTACAGATACTGAAGGAGCGATATGAGCCGGTTTCCGACACGGGAAAAGTGCTTTTGATGCACGAGGGTGAGGAAGGCGGCATCGTCATTTCGGGTCGCATCGAAGTGACTGTCGGCAGTGAACGCCGCATTCTGGGGCCGGGTGATGCTTATTATTTTTCCAGCAAGCTGCCGCACCGGTTCCGTTGCGTCGGACCGGTGCCATGCGAAATCGTCAGCGCCTGCACGCCACCGAGTTTTTGAATCGCCTCGGAAAGGCGATTCAATTTCGTGCACGTATTCTTATTCGTAGCGGGAGATACCGAGATCGTCGGCCCGGATATCCGGCTTGTTGCCGGAAATGAGGTCGGCGAGCAATTTGCCGGAACCACACGACATGGTCCAGCCGAGCGTTCCATGACCGGCGTTGATGAACACGTTGTCGTAGCGCGTTGCGCCGATGATCGGCGTGGAATCTGGCGTCATCGGGCGCAGGCCGGACCAGAAGGTTGCTGCTTTCAGATCGCCGCCGGGGAACAGGTCGGTGACCGACAGATCGAGCGTCGCGCGGCGCGCGGCGGGAAGATCCTTGGTGAAACCTGACACTTCCGCCATGCCGCCGACGCGAATGCGGTCGCCAAGGCGGGTGATGGCAATCTTGTAGCTTTCGTCCAAAACCGTCGAAACCGGCGCGCGATCCTCATCGACGATTGGCGCGGTGATGGAATAGCCTTTCACCGGATAGATCGGGGCGTTGAGGCCCAGCGATTTGACGAGCGCTGGCGTATAGCTGCCGAGCGCGACGACATAACGGTCGGCGGTCAGAACGCCCTCGGAGGTCTCGACACCGGAAACCTTGCCGCCGGACATCAGCAACGACTTGATGTTGACGCCAAAGCGGAATTTCACGCCAAGCCCTTCGGCAATCTTTGCCAGCGCATTGGTGAATTTGAAGCAGTCGCCGGTTTCGTCATGCGGCAGACGCAAGCCACCGACGAACTTATCCTTCACGCGGGCAAGCGCCGGTTCCACTTTGGCGCATCCGTCGCGGTCGAGGACTTCGAACGGTACGCCGTCCTGACGCAGCACTTCAATGTCCTTGCCGATGCCATCGAGCTGGTACTGCTCGCGGAAAAGCTGGAGCGTGCCCTGCATGCGCTGGTCATATTCGATGCCGGTTTCCTTGCGCAGATCGACAAGGCAGTCGCGCGCATATTCGGCAACGCGCACCATGCGGGTCTTGTTGACCTTGTAGCGGTTGTCGGTGCAGTTCGCGAGCATCTGCATCAGCCAGCTATATTGAGCCGGGTCGCAGGTCGGGCGCAGGATGAGCGGCGCGTGCTTCTGGAACAGCCATTTCGCAGCCTTGAACGGAATGCCGGGTGCGGCCCATGGCGACGCGTAACCGGGTGAAACCTGACCCGCATTGGCGAAGCTTGTTTCCAGTGCCGGGCCTTCTTCGCGGTCGACAACGGTTACCTCGTGACCGAGTTTGGCGAGGTAGTAGGCTGTTGTGACGCCGATAACGCCGCTGCCGAGGATGGTGATCTGCATGTTCGCCTCTTGTCTTATGCTTTTATGCCGCTCGCGCCGCTCTCCACGTAGACACGTGCATAACGGTTGCCGAGCGCAGTCAGAATTTCATAGGGAATGGTGTCGCAGTCGCGCGCCACGTCTTCGAGACGCTGGTGCGGACCAATCAGTTCCACAAGGCTGCCGAGTTTCAGCGTGCCTTCCGGCAATGCGCTGACGTCGAGCGTGATCGAGTCCATCGATACTCGGCCGATGACTGGCAGGCGCGTATCACCGAAGAAGGCCGCGCCCTTGTTGCTGAGAGAACGGAACCAGCCATCGGCATAGCCGACGGCAATTGTGGCCACCCGCATTGGGCCTTCGGCTATATAGGTGCCGCCATAGCCAACAGCCGCGCCCTTGTCGATGTCGCGCACCTGGATGACACGTGCCGAAAGGGTGAGGACAGGAACGATCTCGCTTTTAGGTCCAACGCCATAAAGCGCGACACCGGGGCGGGCGAGGTCGAAATGATAGGTCTTGTCGAGAAAGGTTCCGCCGGAATTGGCAAAAGCAACCGGCAGTTTTGGCAGACGCGCAAGCAGGGCGGTCATATTGGCAAGCTGACGGGCATTTGCCGCATTTTCCGGCTCGTCGCCGCTTGCCAGATGGCTGATGACAAACTTGATGTCGATGTTGTCCAAAAGAGCTGAACTCTCCTGAAGGCGTTCAAATTCCTTCGGCGACAGGCCGAGACGTGACATGCCGGTATCGAGCTGGAGCAGGGCGGGCAGCTTCTTGCCCTGTCTGGCGGCGAGTGCGGCCCAGTTTTCAATCTGTTCCAGCGAGTTGAGTACCGGCAAAATGCCTTCGCGGGCGCATGCTTCTTCCGTTCCCGGCTGAAGACCATTCAGGACGTAAAGGGTCGCATCGGGCTGGAGAAATGGCTTCAGTGCAATGGCTTCGCCAAGATGCGCAACGAAGAAATCACGGCAACCGGCATCGTAAAAAGCTGGCGCGACACGGCTGGCGCCGAGCCCGTAGGCATCTGCCTTGACGACGGCGGCCGCGCGGGTGGGTGCTATATGACGGGCAATGGCCGAATAATTGTGGCGCAGCGCCGAAAGGTCGATGGTCAATACGCCACCGGCAGCAAGATCGCGCTCATCCTGTGAAAATTGCATCGACATATCAACCATTTACACGGTTCTTTCCAAACTGCTCACTACTCTACGAGAACGCTTGGAGCGTCATTGTCGATATGGATCGTCTGCCGCCCAAAGCATATAAGCCTTGGTTGAGAAACCTTGTGACTCCTCACTCCCAAAGCTTGCCCGCATATTAGTCGAAGACTATTCGAATGTTTTTGCTATTTGTCGCATATTATGCGAATTTCGGCACATCTTGCGCATATTTTAGCTTTCAGGTTGAAGATTATTCATGCCGACGCTCGACAGTATTGACCGCAATATCATCCGCTGCCTGCGCCGGGATGGGCGCATGACCAACAGCCATCTTGCCAGCGAAGTGGGGCTTTCGCAGTCCGCCTGCCTGCGGAGGGTGCAAATATTGGAGGAAAGCGGCGTTATCCGTGGCTATACGGCCATCGTCGGCTCATCCGATGGTGATGAGCGGCTGGTCGCCATCGTGCGTATCACGCTCGACCGGCAGACGGAGGAATTCCTGAACCGTTTCGAGGAGGCCGTGCGGCGGCACCCGGAAGTACAGGAATGCTATCTCATGACGGGGGACGCGGATTATATTCTGCGTGTCGAAGCCGAAAATGCTGCGGCTTATGAGATCATTCACAAGGAAATCCTGTCGCGACTGCCCGGCGTCGCGCGCATCCATTCCAGTTTCGCCATCCGAACGGTGCTCCTGTCGAAAGCGCCGACTTCACGCGGCTGAAATGAAAAAAGCCCGGCACTGACCGGGCTTTTCTATTCAAACGTATCCTTTTTAACGGAATTCGTAGCGAAGACCGGCACGGATCGTGTGCATGTTGAAGCCATTGTCCTTGGCCTGCGTTCCGGTTGCGCCCGGTCCTTCAGCATTGCCGTAAGGATTGGTGCTGCGGTCGGCGGCGTCGAAACCGTAGGCTTTGCCGCCATTGATGCGCATATAGCGGTAGCCGACATCCAGCTTGAGTTGCTCGGTCAGATCGTAGCTGACACCGGCCATTAGAGCCATTGCAAAGCGCCAGCTGTCCAGCCCGTCCTTTTCGCTTGAATAGGTGCAGCCAGCACAAACTTCATGGGTCTTCCAGTCGTCATATTGTACATAGGCAGCGCCCAGACCGGCGCCTAAATAAGGTGTGACTGGTCCTACGCGCGGCAGGTCGACATAGGCGTTAGCCATGGCCGTCCAGATATTGGCCGTCGAAGAATCCTCGTAATTGCAATTATCCTCAACCGGGTTGAAGCCCTTGCTGGATTTCACATAGCTTGGGCAGGCGGTGCGCCCGTTGATGCCCGCGCGGAAGAAGTCGAGCGTGGCATCGGCACGGAACATGTCGGTGAAGCGGTAACCGACACCCACTCCATAAGTCGCGCCTGCCTTGAGGTTGAAATCGTCATAGCGCAGCGTATCGTCAATGCCGCGATAGGGCGGATCGAACTGGTTCCAGAAGCTCCAGTCGCCATCCGTGCTCGATTTGAAATTGTAACCGAGGTCGCCACGAATATACCAGCCGGAGGAATTAACCGGTTCCGGCATGGGCTCGATGACAGGGTCTGCAATTATATCGGCGGCAAACGCCGCTCCTGATCCCGCCATCAGACTGATAGCCACGATGGCAATGGCGGAAGTGCACTTCATCGGTTCCCACTCCAAATCCGAACAGAAAAACGGCCACGAGCCGTACTGCCGAATATGGTAAAGAGATATGTTTAACACTTGGTTATTTTTAAGTAACTTTGCGGTGCATCATTCGCCGGTACTCGCGTGTGGCGCGATATTATAAAAGTAATTGCTAAAATATCGGAGCCGACGCGAAGCCGGCTCCGTTAGCTGTCAAAAATCTATGGAATGGATGATCGACTTGTCGATATCGTTGATATCGCGCTTGCCGCAAAGCGCCATCGTGACATCCAGTTCCTTGCGGATGATTTCCAGCGCCAGCGTTACGCCATCCTTGCCCATCGCGCCGAGGCCATAGAGGAACGGACGGCCGATGAACACACCCTGCGCACCGAGCGCGCGGGCTTTAAGCACATCCTGACCGGAGCGGATACCGCCATCGACATGCACTTCGATCTTGTCGCCGACAGCGTCAACGATCGGCTGCAGCATGGAGATAGAAGACGGTGCGCCATCAAGCTGACGTCCACCGTGGTTCGACACGATGATTGCGTCTGCACCTGACTTTGCCGCCATCCTGGCGTCTTCGGCATCGAGAATGCCCTTGAGGATGAGCTTGCCACCCCATTGTTCCTTGATCCAGGCCACGTCGTTCCAGTTGAGCTGCGGATCGAACTGTTCCGCCGTCCAGGAGGAAAGCGAGGAAAGGTCGGTGACGTTCTTGGCGTGACCGGCGATGTTGCGGAATGTGCGGCGCTGCGTGCCCATCATGCCAAGGCACCAGCCGGGGCGGGTCGCCATCTGCCAGATATGCTTTGGGGTGAATTTCGGCGGAGCTGAAAGGCCGTTGCGGATATCCTTGTGGCGCTGGCCGAGAATCTGAAGGTCGAGTGTCAGCACCAATGCCGAGCAACCGGCAGCCTTGGCGCGACCGATCAGATTCTTCACGAAGTCGCGGTCCTTCATCACGTAGAGCTGGAACCAGAACGGCTTCTTGGTGACCGAAGCGACATCTTCAATGGAGCAGATGCTCATGGTCGAAAGGGTGAAGGAAACGCCGAAGGCTTCAGCTGCTTGCGCTGCCAGCATTTCACCGTCGGCGTGCTGCATGCCTGTCAGGCCTGTCGGGGCGAGCGCTACCGGCATGGACACTTTTTCGCCGATCATCGTCGTTTCCAGCGAACGGTTCGTCATGTCGACGAGGACGCGCTGGCGCAGCTTGATCTTCTTGAAGTCGTCTTCGTTTGCGCGATATGTCGACTCGGTCCAGGCACCAGAATCCGCGTAATCAAAGAACATCTTGGGGACGCGGCGCTGGGCAAGCCGCTTCAAATCGGCGATTTCAACGATGTTGGGCATCTATCCCACCCCTTGTGGTAATTTTTCTTGACCAATCGCATGACGGATCGCGCGGCTGAAATCAAGTACGAACAAGTATCGAATAACAATTGCCTCGCGGTTAATTGAAGGAACAGGTAATTCCACTTATGATATTGGCACCCGCCCAAGGCATCTTTTTGCTAGTGAGAAGGCGGTCCCGCAATTGGTTAGAGGGTAACGGATGAGCAAGGCCACCAAAACCGGTTTCATCGGCAAGCGATCCGCTGCAGCAGGCGGATGGGGTGCATTGAAAAGCTGCGGCAAGCAACTGCTTGCAAGCGGCGCTCCGCTCTCCGGCGCGCGCACGCTTCTCAAGGCAAACCAGCCTGACGGGTTTGATTGCCCCGGTTGTGCCTGGGGTGATCCGGAGCATGGCTCTTCCTTCGAATTTTGCGAGAACGGCGTGAAGGCTGTCGCCTGGGAGGCAACCGACCGGCGTACAACGCCTGCCTTCTTCCGCGAACATACGGTTTCGCAATTGCGCAGCTGGACGGATTACGATCTGGAAAATACCGGTCGTTTGACCCATCCGATGCGGTACAACGCTTCGACCGATCAGTATGAAGTCGTCGAATGGGATGAGGCGTTCAAGACTATCGGCGACATTCTCAAGAGTTTCGACAGTCCGAACCGGGTTGAGTTCTATACGTCGGGTCGCGCCTCGAACGAGGCTGCGTTTCTCTATCAGTTGTTTGTGCGCGCCTATGGGACCAACAATTTCCCTGACTGCTCCAATATGTGCCACGAGGCAAGCGGCGTTGCACTGAAACAGTCGGTTGGCGTCGGCAAGGGGACAGTGCTGCTGGAAGATTTCGAAATGGCCGATGCCATTTTCGTCGTTGGCCAGAATCCGGGCACCAATCATCCGCGCATGCTGGGTGATTTGCGCCGTGCTGCCGAGCGCGGCGCGCGCATTGTCGTTTTCAATCCGATCCGCGAACGCGGGCTGGAGCGGTTCGCCGATCCGCAGAACAAGCTTGAAATGCTGCATGGCGGCAGCGAAGCCATAGCGAGCGACTATTTCCAGCCGCGCCTTGGCGGCGATCTTGCCGCTTTCCGTGGTATGGCCAAGGCGATTTTCGCGGCGGACGATGCGGCACTCGCCGCAGGCAAGCCCTCGATCCTCGATCGGGAGTTTCTCTGTACACATACGGCTGAACTGGAAGCCTATCGGGCGGCTGTTGACGCGACCTCATGGGAAGAAATTGAGGACCAGTCGGGGCTTCTCCGGCAGTCACTGGAGCGCGCGGCGCAAGTCTATATGGAATCGGAACGGGTTATCTGTACCTGGGCGATGGGCATCACCCAGCACCGCCATTCGGTGATCACGATCCGCGAAATTACCAATTTCATGCTGTTGCGCGGCAATATTGGCAGGCCGGGCGCCGGGCTCTGTCCGGTGCGCGGCCATTCAAACGTGCAGGGCGATCGTACCGTCGGCATCAATGAACGGCCTCCGGTCGCATTTCTCGATGCTCTTGAAAAGGAATTCGGCTTTGATGTTCCGCGTGAGCCGGGTCACAATGTTCTGGGTGCCATTGGTGCCATGCTCGACGGGTCTGCTCAGGCCTTCATCGGCCTTGGCGGCAATTTCGCACGCGCTACTCCGGATAGCCCGCTTATTTCGAAAGCGCTTTCCGGTCAGCACCTGACGGTCCATATCGCGACCAAGCTCAACCATTCGCATCTGGTGCCGGGGCGGGAATCTTTCATTCTGCCATGCCTTGGCCGCACAGAAATCGACCTCAATTCCAGAGGTGTGGCGCAGATCGTGACGGTTGAGGATTCCATGAGCATGGTGCATGGCTCAGGCGGCATCAACGCACCTGCATCTGCACATCTGCGTTCGGAAGTGGCGATCATTGCGGGCATGGCGCAGGCGACACTCGGCGCTAACCTGGTCGATTGGCTGGAGCTTGCTGACGACTATGATCTTATCCGCAATCATATCGCTCGTGTGCTGCCGGACTTCTATGATTTCAATGAGCGCGTGCGGGTCCCGCGCGGCTTCCACTTGCGCAACTCTGCCCGCGAGCTGGAATGGAACACGGCAAAGGGCAAGGCCACATTCTGGACCGGCGCTCTGCCGGAAACTGTCGAACATCAGCAGGCGCGTGGTATGCCGGGGCGTTATGTGCTGCAGACATTCCGCAGCCATGATCAGTACAACACGACTATTTATGGCATGGATGATCGCTATCGCGGCGTTTACGGCGAGCGGCAAGTGGTCTTCATGAATGCGGATGATATGGCGGATATCGGTGTCGAGGCCGGTGATCGGGCTGATATTGTCGGCGAATTCGACGATGGTGTGGAGCGTATTGCGCAGAATTTCCGCTTTGTGCCCTACGATATCCCGCGCGGCTGTATCGCAGGCTACTATCCGGAAATGAATGTGCTGGTGCCGCTCGCCAGTTCCGGTGATGAAAGTTACACGCCGACCTCGAAATCTGTGATTGTTTCGTTCCGTCCTCTTAAACCGGCTGCCGCATGATGGATGAGGGCGAGGCGGAATATATGGCGTTCGTCGAGGCTCTCATGAGTGCGGCCAGCAGCCTTACCGGTCTTGGTGCGGGGATTGTCGCCGCGCTGGCACTGGATATTGCATCGGACAGTCGAACTTTTGCGCGGTTATTGGGTGTTGCGCACGCGCTGGTGCTCCGGGAAATTTCGGTGCTCGGCGAGGATCACGGCTATATAAGGATCAGGCATCGCGATCCGCGGACACAACGTACGCGCTACGAATTAAGCGCCGCAGGGCAAAGAATTATCGAGAGGATAGAAAGGTAGTACGACGCTCACGATGATGGGCTGTCATTCTATTCGGGAAAAACTCCCAGAATTTATCAAAGAAATACGTCTCTACTTATAAATATCTTGATACGTGACTGAGTACGTCAGTTGCTTCGAAATTTGTATTTTCCGTGTCTTTATTAGTGATAACTATGATTCATTATCTTTTACCATGGCGCTGTTTTTTGCATAGTTTTAGTGCATTCTCAATGAAACCGAACCAGTGAGAATCGTGCAAATGGCGGTAAAATCATTCACTTACGGCTTATGGAATGGGTGGAAGCAGATTTTGCGACCAGGCCCCTACCGGAAAAGTCGTGGCATGCTAGCGGGCTTGGCTCTTCTGCTGGCGACGGGGTCTTTTGCTTATGCGGAGTCGTTTGATGTCGTTCCAGTAGCGGTCTTAAAGGCCGAGGCGAGTGACTATCAGCCGAAACTGACATTGTCAGGCGCGATAGCGGCTCGCTCACTCGTCAACGTCTCTTTCCGCCTGAATGGTCAGGTAGTCGAACGTATGGCAGAAATCGGCCAGCACGTGGAGAAGGGTCAATCCCTGGCGCGTATCGACAATGTCGAGCAGCAAGCCAATCTGCGTGTTGCACAGGCTACGAAAGACGCCGCACAGGCGCAACTCGTGCAGGCGCAGGCCAATTTCACACGTCAGAAGGCCTTGCTCGCCCAAGGGTTTACGACGCGCAGCACCTATGATCAGGCAAACCAAAACCTGCAGACGGCTCAGAGCGCTCTTTCCAGCGCTGAAAGCGAGTTTAATGATGCGCGCGATCAGCTGTCCTACACGGAATTGCTGGCGCCTGTTACCGGTATGATAACTGCGCGCAATATCGAGACTGGTCAGGTCGTTCAAGCGGCGCAGACAGCCTTTTCCATTGCTGAGGACGGTCCGCGCGATGCTGTCTTCGATGTGCAGGAAACATTAGTCAATCATGCCAAGATCGGCATGGGGGTCACGATTTCCTTGCTCTCCGATGTGTCCGTAACCGCTGAAGGCAAGATCCGTGAAATTTCGCCGGTGGTCGATTCACAAACCGGCACAGTCCGGGTGAAGGTGGGGATAGCACGGACACCGCCGCAGATGGCGCTGGGCGCCACCGTAACAGGCACGGTTCATATGGATGTTCTGCGGGTGATCGCTCTGCCGTGGAGTGCGATGACGTCGGATGCGGGGCGCACAGCCGTTTGGCGAATTGCAAAAGATTCCAAAGTCGCAACACTCGTTCCAATCAAGGTCCTTGCCTATGAGAAGGAACGGCTGATCGTGGAAGGCGGCTTGCAGGAAGGCGAGCTGATCGTGACTGCGGGTGCGCAGATGCTGCGCTCCGGCGAGCCGACTGAAATTGTGCAGGGGCCAGAAGGAACCGTCTCGCAATGAAGCAGATAATCCAGTTTCCCATGATGCGATCGATGGGGTGTATCGTCGTGCTTGGTGCGGCGGTTCTGCTCAGCGCCTGTGGCAAGGAAGAAGAGAAGCAAGCGAACACGGACGTTGTGCGACCGGTGCTCTATATGGTCGTTGAGCCGAAGCCGGTTACCCAGACGGGTTTTGCCGGTACGATTGAACCGCGTTACTCGACCGATCTCGCTTTCCGGGTACTTGGGCGCATCATCAACCGGCCCGTTCAGGTTGGTGATCTCGTTCAGAAGAACGAAATGGTTGCGATGGTCGATCCGTCCACGCTTGATCTGGCGGTGCAGTCCGCACGCGCCGATCTTGCCAGCGCTCAGGCGCAATATGCAAACGCTTCGGCAAGCGAAGAACGCCAGCATATCTTGCTGAAAGGCAATAATGTCTCGCAAGCCGACTATGATGCAGCCAAACAGGGGCGCGACAGTGCCGAAGCGGGTCTTGAAAAGGCTCAGGCCAGTCTGAAGATGGCGCAGAATCAGCGCAGCTATGCAGTGTTGCGTCCAGATTTCGACGGTGTCATCTCCGCAACGAATGCGGAAGTCGGTCAGGTGGTTGCGGCTGGACAGACCGTGATGACAGTCGCACGTCCCGATATTCGCGAAGCGGTGCTCGATATTCCCGATAGCATGACGCAATATTTTGAACAGGGCACGCCGTTCAATGTGCAGTTGCAGGCTGATCCTGGTGTCACCGGGCAGGGAACCGTGCGTGAAGTTGCCCCACAGGCAGATGCTCAGACTCGTACGCGGCGTGTGCGTATTGCGCTTGAAAATCCGCCGGAGGGCTTTCGCCTCGGTGCGACGATCCGGGCCGTTATGGCTGCGCCTGAACGGAATCTTGTGACGATGCCGATCCAGGCCTTGCTCGATGAAAATGGCAAGACGAGCATCTGGATTATTGATCCGCATAAACAGACGGTTTCTCTTCATGATGTGCAGGTTATCCAACGGGATGGCAACAGTTTCGTTGCCGGTGGCGTGGATGTCGGAAGCTATGTGGCGATTGCCGGTGTGCATGAGTTGAAGGAAGGACAGAAGGTCCGCCTGAACGAGAAAGGAACAGGCCTGTGAAGAAGGGATTCAATCTGTCTGACTGGGCTCTGAATCACCGGTCTCTGGTCTGGTACTTCATGCTTGTCTTTCTGGTGGCCGGTCTCATTTCCTATATCGATCTCGGTCGTGAGGAAGATCCGGAGTTCACCGTCAAAACGATGGTTGTACAGGCCAACTGGCCCGGCGCTTCTGTCGAGGAAACGCTCAATCAGGTTACGGACCGGCTGGAAAAGAAGCTCGAAGAACTGGATACGCTGGATTATACCCGCAGCATAACCACAGCGGGCAAATCGGTCGTGTTTGTATTTCTTAAAGATACGACCAGGGCGGAGCAGGTCAAAAAGTCATGGACCGAAGTACGCCATCTTCTGAATGATATTCAGAATACGCTGCCGCAGGGCGTTCTCGGACCGTATTTTAATGATCAATTCGGTGACGTTTACGGAAACGTCTACGCGTTTACGTCGGATGGTCTTTCCATGCGGCAGTTGCGGGACTATGCCGAAAGCACGCGGACAAAAATTCTGACATTGCCCAATGCGGGCAAGGTCGAACTGATCGGCGCGCAGGATGAGGCAATCTATCTGGAGTTTTCGACCCGTCAGATTGCCGCGCTCGGACTGGACCAACAGGCAATCCTCCAAGCCCTGCAGGATCAGAATGCGATCACGCCTTCTGGTGTGGTGGAAGCCGGGCCAGAGCGCATTAGTGTGCGTGTCAGCGGGCAATTTAACTCCGAGGCCGATTTGCGTGCAGTAAATCTGCGTGTCAATGATCGCTTCTTCCGCCTTTCCGACGTGGCGACGATCACACGGGGCTATGTCGATCCGCCAACATCCATTTTCCGGGTGAACGGACAAGATGCTATCGGTCTTGGCATTGGCATGAAGCCGAACGGCAATCTGCTCGAATTCGGCGCTGCACTCGACAAGATGATGAGCCAGGTGACGGCGGAACTGCCTGTCGGAGTTAAGCTATTCAAGGTCGCCGATCAGCCTCAGGTCGTCACGGAAGCTGTTTCTGGCTTTACCAAAGCGCTGTTCGAGGCCGTCGTCATCGTTCTGGCGGTGAGCTTCGTGAGTCTGGGCGTAAGAGCAGGCTTTGTCGTTTCGCTGTCAATTCCGTTGGTGTTGGCGATCACTTTCCTGGCGATGTCGCTGATGGATATTTCGTTGCAGCGCGTGTCTCTCGGTGCGCTTATCATCGCACTGGGTCTGCTTGTCGATGATGCGATGATTGCAGTTGAAATGATGGTAGCGCGACTGGAGGTCGGTGACCCCATCAATAAGGCTGCGACCTATGTATATTCGCACACGGCCTTTCCGATGCTGACGGGTACGCTCGTCACTATTGCAGGCTTTATCCCCATCGGGCTGAACAACAGTCAGGCTGGCGAATATACCTATACGCTGTTTGTCGTGATTGCGGTTTCATTGCTTGTTTCATGGATCGTCGCCGTTCTCTTCGCACCTTTGCTCGGTGTTACGTTCCTGCCGAGGAAGATGAAGGCGCATGAGGAGAAGCATAGCCGTTTCTTCAACATGTTCTCTCAGGTCCTGCTCGCCTCTATGCGGCACAAATGGATCACGATCATTACGACGATTGCACTTTTCCTCGTCTCGGTTTTTGGCATGGGATTTATCGAGCGGCAATTCTTTCCGGAATCGGATCGTCCGGAACTGGTACTCGACTGGACGCTGCCCCAGAACAGTTCGATCTCGGATACCAAAGCCCAGATGGAGAAATTCGAAGCAACGATGCTCAAGGATAATCCCGATGTGGATCATTGGAGCACCTATATCGGGCAGGGCGCTATCCGCTTCATTCTTTCCTTCGATGTCCAACCTGCCAACCCATATTTCGGGCAGATGGTCATCGTTGCGAAAGATCTTGAAGCGCGCGACAGGCTCAAGCAGAAATTCAACGAGGTTCTGCGGAAGGATTACGTCGGAACGGACGTCTATGTGAAGTATCTGGAGCTCGGACCGCCAGTTGGTCGTCCGGTTCAGTATCGTATCTCGGGGCCAGATATCCAGAAGCTGCGCGGCGTCGCGCAGGATTTTGCTGGTATCCTCAGTTCCGACAAGCGACTTGGGGTGGTGAGCTACAACTGGAACGAACCGGGTCGCGTTATCCGCGTCGACGTCATGCAGGACAAGGCGAGAAAACTCGGTATCTCCTCCAAGGATATAGCAACAACCCTCAACGGTATTGTCGGCGGTATCACGATCACCCAGGTTCGGGATTCGATATATCTGATCGACGTCATTGCGCGAGCGCAGAAACACGAGCGTGACTCGATCGATACGCTGCAGAGCCTTCAGATTGCAACCGGCAACGGGACGTCGGTGCCATTGGCGGCGATTGCCAATTTCCGGTATGAACTGGAACAGCCGGTCGTCTATCGCCGTTCACGTATTCCGACGATCACGGTAGCCGCTGGTATCATCGACAAGACAATGCCAGATACAATCGTCAAGGATCTGGCGCCAGCCATCAAGACATTCGCAGACAAGCTGCCATCAGGATACTATATTCAGACGGCGGGGACGGTGGAGGAAAGCGGCAAAAGCCAGGGGCCGATTGCTGCCGTGGTGCCTTTGATGTTGTTCGTCATGGCTACGATCCTGATGATTCAGTTGCAGAGCTTTCAGCGGTTGTTCCTTGTCGTTGCTGTGGCGCCGCTTGGGCTGATCGGTGTCGTAGCTGCGTTATTGCCGAGTGGCAAACCACTCGGCTTTGTGGCGATCCTCGGCGTGCTGGCACTGGTTGGCATTCTTATCCGAAACTCGGTCATCCTGATCGTGCAGGTTGAGGAGCATATCACGGAGGGCATGCATCCCTGGGATGCGGTGACGCAAGCGAGCCAGCATCGAATGCGACCGATCGCTCTGACTGCGGCCGCTGCAAGTCTGGCGCTGATACCGATTGCGCGTGAAGTGTTCTGGGGGCCGATGGCCTATGCCATGATGGGCGGTATCATAGCTGGCACGGCAATCACACTGCTGTTCCTGCCAGCGCTTTATGTCGCGTGGTTCCGGATCAAGGAGCCGGAGCATAAGCCGGATGAGCCGCCAGTTGAGGCGCATCCTGCGCAGCAACCGCATTAAACAAAAAGCCCGGTCACGACCGGGCTTTTTTCATGAGATTGTCACTTGTCATTGGTTCTATATAGGTTCTATTATGTAAAGTATGAATAGAACCACATTGATCACGGCTATCGAAGAGCGTGGCTTGCACGACCCGCAGCTGACGGGGCCGCTTTACCGGAACCTTGCGCGCATTCTCGGTGAACTGATCGAGGAAGGGCAGCTTGCGCCCGCGGTGGGCCTGCCGCCGGAGCGCGATTTGGCGGAACAGCTTGGCATCGGCCGCATCACCGTTCGCAATGCCTATAAGGAATTGCTGACACAGGGCGCGGTGGAGGCGCGACGTGGCAGCGGCACCTTCGTTGCCGAGCGGCCTGCCCGTATCAGCCAGCATCTCTGGCGGCTGACTTCGTTTTCCGAGGACATGCTGTCACGCGGCAAGGAGCCGGGCGCGCGCGTTGTCACCAACAAGGTCGACAGGCCGTCGCCCGACGAGGCTTTCCGGCTGGGGATCGGTGTCGATACGACGGTGGTGCGGCTGGATCGTCTGCGTCTTGCCGATGGCGTTCCGATGGCCTTCGAGCGGGCGGTGGTTCCGCGCCATTATCTGGATAAGGATCGTGTCGAAGAAGCCTCGCTTTATGGCGCATTGGCGCGGCGTGGCCACAAGCCGGTGCGCGCCTTGCAGCGTCTGACAGCAGTTACACTCGACCCCGGTACGGCACGCCTGCTTGGTGTGCATCGGGGAGCGCCCGCGCTTTTGATCGAGCGTGTCTCGCATCTCGAGGACGACCGGATCGTCGAATATACCCGTTCGCATTATCGCGCCGATGCCTATGACTTCGTCGCGGAACTGAAAATTGGAGAATGACCATGAATAGCCCTTCCTCCCTGATGCTGCAGGAAACAGAACAGTCGCCTGCCGTCGTCGTCGGTCTGCTTGAGAAGGAGGCGGGCACCTTTGCGGAGATAGCACGCATTTTCCAGAAGAGCGAACCTGCCGTCATCACGACCGCCGC
The DNA here is from genome assembly GCF_902825325.1 of Brucella tritici. Lineage (GTDB taxonomy): Bacteria > Pseudomonadota > Alphaproteobacteria > Rhizobiales > Rhizobiaceae > Brucella. The sequence continues at coordinate 173,965 of NZ_CADEAR010000003.1, forward strand.
GCGCGGTTCGTCCGATCATGCGGCGACATTCTTCAAATATCTGATGGAAATCACGATGGGTATTCCGGTAGCATCCATCGGGCCTTCGGTGGCATCGGTCTATGGTTCCAAGCTGAAGCTCAAGAACGGACTGCATTTCACCGTGTCGCAGTCCGGCGCCAGCCCCGACATTGTCGCGGCGCAGGAAGCTGCCAAAAAGGGTGGTGCAACCACAATTGCGGTCGTGAACGTTGTCGATAGCCCGCTTGGCAATGCCGCCGATGTCGTGCTGGCGTTGAACGCCGGTGAAGAAAAGAGTGTTGCCGCAACCAAGTCGTTCATTGCTGCAGTTGCAGCGCTTTCGGGGGTGGTGGCGTCGGCCAGCGGCGATGCAAGCCTGCAGGCCGGGCTGCAACGCCTGCCGGAGGCGCTTTCTGCAACACGGCCCGATGGTCGCGAAGCAGTTGAAAATCTCCTTTTCAATGCCCGCTCGCTTTATACGGGCGGTCGCGGCACGGCCTTTGCGATTGCGCTCGAAGCGGCGCTGAAGGCAAAGGAAACCGCCAACATCCATGCGGAGGCTTTCTCGCTGGCGGAGCTGATGCACGGGCCGATGCGTCTTGTGGAAGAGGGGTTTCCGATCATTTCCTTCCTGCCGCGTGATGAAGCTTTCGACACCAATATGCAGGCCCTGAAGCGACTGCATTCGTTCGGGGCGAGCATTGTGTCGCTATCCGATGCGGAAACGCCGGGCTTCCGGCTGCCGTCGGCAAGCACGGGCAATGCGCATCTCGATCCGCTGGTTTCCCTCATCAATTATTACCGCGTCATTGAAGCGGTCACGCGCCGCAAGGGTTTTGACCCTGATAAGCCGCGCAATCTCAACAAGGTTACGGTGACGGTATGACCAGGAAATCGGCAATAGCAGGCGCGCGCATTTTTGATGGCGAGCGCTTTCATGACCAAAGTGCGCTGGTGTTCAGTGATGGCAAGATCGAGGCCATGGTGCCGGAAGCCTCACTTGGCGAAGCCCATGATGTCGAGCGCCTGAACGGTGGTGTTTTGGCGCCCGGCTTCATCGATGCGCAGGTTAATGGCGGTGGCGGGCGCATGCTCAACGATCAGCCCACGTCCGAGACCATGTTCGTGATTGCCAAGGGGCATCGCAAATATGGAACGACGAGCCTTTTGCCGACGTTGATCACCGATACAACGCCGGTACGCGACCACGCCATTGAAGCGGCAATAGAAGCGGTCAAGGCCGACAAGGGCGTTGCCGGTCTCCATCTCGAAGGGCCGCATCTGGCCCCGGCAAGGAAGGGCGCTCATCTGGCGGAACTGATGCGTCCCGTCAATGATGCCGATATTGCGCTCTATATCCATACGGCAAGGCAGGTCGGGACATTACTGGTCACGCTTGCCGCAGAACAGGTCACACCTGAGCAGGTGCGCCGCCTGAGCGAAGGCGGTGTCGTCGTCAGCATCGGCCACAGTGACACTACCGCCGAAGAGGCGTTCAAGCGTTTCGATGCCGGTGCGCGAAGCGTGACCCATCTTTTCAACGCCATGAGCCAGATCGGCCATCGTGCGCCGGGTCTGGCAGGGGCAGCGCTTGACCATCCCGATATCTGGTGCGGCATCGTTGCCGATGGCCACCATGTCGATCCGATGGCGCTGCGGCTTGCCTTGCGGGCGAAGCGGGGAGATGCCCACCTTTTCTTCGTAACGGATGCTATGGCTCTGGTTGGTTCGGACTCTGAAAGCTTCGAAATCAACGGACGTGCTGTCCGTCGTGTGCCGGGCGGCATCTGCTCCAAGCTTGTGCTGGCGGATGGCACCATTGCCGGTTCCGATCTTGATATGGCGTCGGCAGTGCGTTTCGGCGTGGCCGAGCTGGAGCTGACGCTGGCCGAGGCACTGCGCATGGCGAGTCAATATCCGGCGCGCTATTTGCGTCTCAATGATCGCGGCACGTTCCGTCCTGGCATGCGGATGGATGCAGTCCATCTTGACGACGGGCTGTTTGCGAAAGCCACATGGCTTTCGGGTGAAAAGCAGATAGCAGGGTAAGGCTGATGACGGAAATCACCGATCGTTATTTCAATGATCTGATAGCCCGGCTTTCCGGTCTGCGTGATCGCCTTGCCGAGCCGATGGCCAAAGCCGCTGAGCTCATTGCCACTGCGGCCACGGCAGATCGTCGGGTCTATGTGTTTGGTACCGGCCATTCGCATATGATGGCGGAAGAATTGCATTATCGCGCTGGCGGGCTGGCGATTACCGTGCCGATCCTTTGCGGCGCGATCATGCTGCAGGACGGCGCGGTGGCAAGCTCGCATTTTGAGCGGATTGAAGGGGCCGTACTTCCGATTCTCGAGCGCTACGGCATTCGCGAAGGCGACGTGTTGATCGTCGTATCGAATTCCGGCGTCAATGCTGCTCCCATTGAAGCGGCGCGCTTTGCACGCGAGCAGGGGGCCGCCGTCATTGCGGTTACCTCTGTCACCTATTCCAACGCCATCGCCAAAGGCCGCACACAACTGCTTTCTCTGGCCGATGTCGTACTGGATAATGATGCGCCTGCTGGCGATGCGGTGCTGGAAGTCGAAGGCAGTGCTTTGAAGGTCGGCCCGGTTTCGACTGCCCTTGGTGTTACGATCCTCAATGCCATTTTTGCCGATGTCGCGGCAAGGCTGGTGGGTGAGGGCGATGCACCAATTTATCTGAGCGCCAACATGCCGGGCTCCGGCGACGTGAACCGTTCGCTAGTTGCCCGCTACCGTAATCGCAATCCGCATCTTTAAGTGTCTGATCCAAAAGTCGCCACGCCGGTTTGCAAATGGCGATTTCCGCGCTTCCGGTGCTCAGGTACCTTTAAGTACGCTGCGCTCCAGTTCTCGAAATCACCATTTTCGTCACGGTCAGCCGCTTTTTGATTCAGACACGATCAAAATAGAGCAATCTTTCTTCCAAAGTTGCTTGATAGCGCAATCCGGTCAGTGCATTACGCATTCTGGCATGGCGGGGGCCGCATCGTGAACTAGTTTCAAGGCGCGCGCCCTGGCTTGCGCCTTCGAAAATTTGAGGAAGTCCGATGCATAATTTTGTCTTGACCGTCACCTGCAAGTCCACTCGCGGTATCGTTGCCGCGATTTCGGGTTATCTTGCGGGCAAGGGTTGCAACATCATCGATAGCGCCCAGTTTGACGATCTGGACACCGGTCGTTTTTTCATGCGCGTCAGCTTTATCTCCGAAGAAGGCGTCGTTCTCGATGTTCTGCGTGAAGGTTTTGCGCCCGTGGCAGCTCCGTTCGAGATGGAATTTGAATTCCACGACAATGCGCAACGGACTAAAACGCTTCTGATGGTTTCGCGTTTCGGCCATTGCCTGAACGATCTGCTTTATCGCTGGAAGATCGGTGCGTTGCCGATTGATATTGTCGGCGTGGTGTCGAACCATTTCGATTATCAGAAGGTTGTCGTCAATCACGACATTCCGTTCCACCATATCGCCGTCACCAAGGCCAACAAGCCGGAGGCAGAACAGCGCCTTCTGGATATTGTCGATGATACAGGCACGGAGCTGGTGGTTCTTGCCCGTTACATGCAGGTTCTGTCCGATCAGCTCTGCCAGAAGATGTCGGGCAAGATCATCAACATTCATCATTCCTTCCTGCCGTCCTTCAAGGGCGCGAATCCTTACAAGCAGGCTTATGAGCGCGGCGTGAAGTTGATTGGCGCCACGGCGCATTATGTGACCGCAGATCTCGATGAAGGTCCGATCATTGAGCAGGACGTTGCGCGCATTACCCATGCGCAGAGCGCTGCTGATTACGTGTCGATTGGCCGTGATGTCGAAGCGCAGGTTCTGGCACGCGCTGTTCACGCGCATATTCATCACCGTTCGTTTCTCAACGGCAATCGCACAGTCGTATTCCCGGCTAGCCCCGGGTCGTTCGCCTCCGAACGCATGGGGTGATATTGCGGCTCTGGCGGCCTGCAAATCGCGTCTTTTTGCGCTTCCGGTGCTCACGTACTCAAGTACGCTGCGCGCCGGTTCTCAAAAGCCATGATTTTCGGCAGGCCATAACCACAATCTCCGCTAATCACTGATGTTGCGTCAATAAAAAACCCCGCCAAAGCGGGGTTTTCTTTTGATCTGTAATAAGATCGATTAGTCGATGTCGAAGGAAACGCCCTGTGCGAGCGGCAGAGCCTTCGAGTAGTTGATGGTGTTGGTTGCGCGGCGCATGTAGCCCTTCCATGCATCCGAACCCGATTCACGACCGCCGCCGGTTTCCTTTTCACCGCCGAATGCGCCGCCGATTTCAGCACCCGAAGTACCGATATTGACGTTTGCAATGCCGCAATCCGAACCTTCAGCCGAGAGGAAACGTTCTGCTTCCTGCAGGTTGAGCGTAAAGATCGAAGAGGACAGGCCTGCGCCGACTTCGTTGTGGCTTGCCAGCACGTCGTCGAAGTCCGAATACTTCATGACATACAGGATCGGCGCGAAGGTTTCTTCGAGAACCGGACCTTCCTGCTTCGGCATTTCGACGATAGCCGGACGCACATAGTAAGCGTTTTCATGGCCAGCATCGACGCGTTCGCCGCCCTGTACCTTGCCGCCGTGAGCAGCAGCTTCCTTAAGCGCCTTCTGCATGTTGTCGAAAGCAACCTTGTCGATCAGCGGACCGACCAGAGCGCTGGTTTCGAGCGGCGAACCAACGGTGACGCTGGCATATGCCTTCTGCAGACGCGGAACGAGAGCGTCGTAAACGCTTTCATGCACGAAGAGGCGACGCAAGGTGGTGCAGCGCTGACCGGCGGTGCCCATTGCGCCGAAGGCGATTGCGCGCAGCGCCATGTCGAGATCGGCTGAGGGGCAGACGATACCGGCATTGTTGCCGCCGAGCTCGAGAATCGCACGAGCAAAACGCTTGGCAAGGCGCGGACCGACTTCGCGGCCCATGCGGGTCGAACCGGTTGCCGAAACGACTGGAACCTTCGGGCTGTCAACGAGGACTTCACCGATTTCACGGTCACCAAGCAGAAGTAGCGAAATACCCTCCGGTGCATCGCCGAAACGCTTCAGTGCGCGCTTGAAGATCGCATCGCAGGCAAGAGCGGTCAGAAGGGTCTTTTCAGATGGCTTCCAGACGACCGAGTTGCCGCACACGATTGCCAGAGCGGCATTCCATGACCAGACCGCCACGGGGAAGTTGAAGGCAGAGATAACGCCGACAACGCCGAGTGGATGCCAGGTTTCCATCATGCGATGGCCAGCACGTTCGGTTGCAATGGTGAGGCCGTAAAGCTGGCGCGACAGACCGACTGCGAAATCGCAGATGTCGATCATTTCCTGTACTTCGCCGAGGCCTTCCGAAGGGATCTTGCCAGCTTCGAGCGAAACGAGACGGCCAAGGTCTTCCTTGGAAGCGCGCAGCTCTTCACCAAGCAGACGGATCAGTTCGCCGCGCTTCGGTGCCGGAACGTTGCGCCAGGCGCGGAAAGCTTCGTCAGCCTTGTCGATGATCTTGACTGCGTCTTCCTTGCTGTGGGTCTTGACCGCAGCAATCTGTTCGCCCGAAACGGGGCTGAAACCGGCAAGGTCGCCGCCGGTATAGGCGGATGCATCTACGCCGAGTTTGGAAAGCAGATCGGCGGCTTCCTTCTTCACGTCGATTTTTCTAACAGCGGTGTTCATGGCTTTCCTCTCTGTATGAGTTGTTTGCGCATAATCCTGTCCGAAAAGTCTGCAACTTTTCGGGGTTATGCTTTTATTCTGCCGCTTCGAGGCCCTTCAAACCTGCCTTAACGGCTTCGATGGATTCGCGTTCGATGCGGGCATAGTGCTCGAATTCATTAAGCACTTTCGCACCCAGATCATCCTCGAAACGCTTCTGGTTGGGGCTTTCAACAAATTCCTGTGTGTCGTCGTCGCCCAGATTGGACTGGAATATACCGGCAGCGCTCACCGGCAGGAAGTCCTCATAGATGATCGGGTCGAACTGAACCGCACCAGCTTCAATCAGAACCTCAATATCGGTGCCCGGCTTGTAGGCTTCAAGCTTTGCAGCGTCCCTGACCGAATAGGCGAAGTAGCCGAGGCCTTCTTCACGCACGCCAGCCCATGTGTCTGGGAAGGCTGCAAAAGTGTCGCTCAGCGCTTTCACATATTCAGCCGCATTCGAGCCATCCGGAGCAGGGCGCGCAACGGCGCGGGTATCGTTGAGCAGCTTGTCGTAAAGAGCACGGCCCTTCGGCGTAAGTGCTACGCCGCGCTGTTCGATCTCGCCGAAACGGGCAGTGTGCGAGCCCGGCGTCCAGGTGCCATCAGCACTCACAAAGGACACTTCTTCTTCCAGCGCCTTGAATGAGGTCTGACGCAGAAGGATCGGGCACTTGCGGGTTGGCGGGCCTTCGACAACGGCCTTCGGGTTGATGCCGCGATCCGGCATCTGAACCTGCACGGCGTCGATGTCGAGCGTGCGCGGCGTCAGGTGATTGATATGCGGACCCTTGAAAGAGACGACGTCGGCGATCAGGCGGTGCGCGTCATGCAGGCGATGATAAAGTTCGGCGCTGACATTGGCGTGATCGTGCCAGCGGAATGTTTCCAGCACTTCAGCGACAAAAGCCTTTGCGTCGTCGTCGTTGAGGCCGCCTTCGGCTTCAGCCTTTTCGACGAGTGCAATGGCACCACCGGTGAAGATGTTGCGCTTCGACAGGACTTCTTCCGATTCAGCGCGCAGCTTTTCATCGGCGATAAGATCGAGACGCAGGAGCGAGGTAAAGACGCGGAACGGATTATGCTTCAGGGCAGCATCGTCGACCGGGCGGAAGGCAGTCGAGTGAACCGGGACACCAGCGGCGCTAAGATCGTAATAACCGACCGGGAACATACCCATGACCGCAAAGACGCGGCGCATCATCGACAGCTCGGCAGCCGTGCCGAGACGGATTGCGCCGTGGCGTTCTTCCGAAATGCGCTCAAGCGAATCTGTTTCCGTCAGACGTTCATGCAAGTGGCTGTCATCAGTCAGCACTTTGGCATTCACATCGGCGACGAGTTCCATCAATGTGCCATAAGCAGGCACTTCCTGCTTGTACATTGCGGACATTGCCGCCGAGAAGGCAGAACGAATAGCGTCCGGCGAAACGAATTTCTGGTCTTTCATGGCGAAAATTTCCGTCGAGTGGGGCATCTTCGGGTTATGCATGTCGTGCTTGGGAGGAACATGCATGGATTATGATGAAAATGTATCATATAGACCGTTTTGCGGTTATGCTTGCGACGAAAGCAACTATGTTAATGCGAGAATGGAATGAAGCTGAGCAGACGACTGATCCCTGATATCGCCACGCTGCAGGCATTTGAGTGTGCCGCCCGTCATGGCAGTTTCACGCAGGCTGCGCACGAGCTCAATCTCACCCAGAGCGCGGTCAGCCGTCAGATCAAGGATCTTGAAAGCCAGCTTGGCGTCCTGCTGTTCGAGCGCATCCGCCAGCGCATTCTGCTTTCCGATGCAGGCAGAAAATTTCTACCGGAAGTGCGGCGTCTACTGAACCAGACGGAAGATACGATGTTGCGCGCCATGGCTTCGGCGCAATCAACGTCTTCTTTCAGTGTGGCTACCCTGCCGACATTCGGCACGCGCTGGCTGATGCCGCGCATTTCCGATTTTATCGAAAAGCATCCAGGCATTGCCATCAATGTCGCGTCGCGCTCTGGCGTCTTCGATTTCGAGGAGCAGCCATTCGATCTGGCCATCCATTATGGACAGCCGGTCTGGGCACATGCCACCTGTACCTTTCTGTGCAGTGAAGTCATCGTGCCGGTCGCCAGCCCGAGCCTGTTGAAAGCGCGTCATCCATCGGCACCGGAAGAGCTTGAAAACGAGCCTTTGCTGCATCTTGCGACGCGGCCCAAAATGTGGGCGCAATGGTTTGAAAGCTGCGGTGTTGAGGGACGCTCGGCCTATCGGGGACATCGGTTCGATCAGTTCTCGATGGTCATTGGTGCGGCACTGGCCGGTCTGGGTTTTGCGCTTCTGCCACTTTATCTGATTGAGCAGGAGTTGCTCAGCGGCGAACTGGTCATGCTTTTTGAGAAGCCGATGCGCACCGAGAACGAATATTATCTGGTTGTACCGGAAGGAAAACTGGAGAATCCGTTAACGCAGGTGTTCTGTCAGTGGATTGCCGGGCAGGTAGGCAATACGGATTATTCGATGCTGGTTCATTCCAAACCGGAATGAATTGTTGCGCAAATAACGCTGTCCAACCGGCTTTCGCAGCGTGAAATAGAAACAGTCGGGCAGGGTGCCCGTATTTCACTATTTAAAATGGTTGCTCTCAATGCTGAACGATCCGCGCTCCCATGGTCTTTGGGAAAAGACCGCCCCTGCTGCTCCCAAGACGGCCACGCTGCAAGGTGATCTGACTGCGGATGTGGTGATCGTTGGGGGCGGTTTTACCGGTCTCTCGACAGCTCTGCATCTGGCCGAGAAAGGCACGCGAGCCATCGTCCTCGAAGGTATCGAGATCGGCTATGGCGGTTCGGGCCGCAATGTCGGTCTGGTCAATGCAGGCATGTGGGTCATGCCGGATGATCTGCCCGGCGTGCTTGGCCAGAAATATGGTGACCGGTTGCTTGATGTCCTCGGCAATGCGCCGAAGCTTGTCTTCGAAATCGTTGAGAAGCACAAGATTGCCTGTGAAGTCGAAAAGCAGGGCACGCTTCACTGCGCCGTCGGCAAGAAGGGCCTGAAGGAACTTGAAGACCGCTATGAGCAGTGGGCGCGCCGTGGCGCCGATGTGAAGCTGCTCGACGCCAAGGAAACTGCAGCCAAGGTTGGAACCAAGGCTTATGCCGGATCGCTGCTCGATCTGCGCGCCGGTACGATCCAGCCGCTCGCTTATGTGCGCGGGCTTGCCCATGCGGCCATTGCCGCTGGCGCGACCGTGTTTACCGGAAGCCCGGTGATCGGGGCCGAGGAAAAGAACGGCAAATGGGTGGTCAAGACCGCCAAGGGTTCCGTGACGGCAAACTGGGTCGTTGTGGCGACAAATGCCTACACCAATGCACCATGGCCGAAAGTGCGCGCCGAGCTGGTTCACCTGCCATATTTCAACATGGCCACGAAACCGCTGTCAGATAATATCAAGCGCTCCATATTGCCGGAACGTCAGGGGGTGTGGGACACGAAGGAAGTCCTTTCATCCTTCCGTTTCGACCAGCAGGGCCGCCTCGTTTTCGGCAGCGTCGGTGCGTTGCGCAACACGGGTGCTGCCGTGCACAAAGCATGGGCGAAGAAATCGTTGAAGCGTCTGTTCCCGCAGATCGGCGAAGTCGAATTTGAAGCCGAATGGTATGGCAAGATCGGCATGACCGATGACAGCCTGCCGAAATTCCATCGCCTCGCCCGCAATGTGGTTGGGTTCTCCGGTTACAACGGTCGCGGTATCGCGCCGGGAACAGTCTTCGGGAAACTGCTTTCGCAGCTCGTTTCAGGCGAGATCAAAGAAGATGATCTGCCGCTGCCGGTCAGCGATCCGAAAGAGCAGAATTTCCGCAGTCTGCGTGAAGCCTATTACGAGGCCGGCGCTCAGGTTGCGCATGTTGCCGAGATCGTTATCTGATCTGTTGATCTTTTCAGCGGGGATGCGTTTACGGTTGTCATAAAACCGCATTGCAATTCCTCTAATGCCATCCGCATCTCTCCATGCTTGGAGGTACGGATGGCTGTTCGGCAAAACATTCAATGTCTTACAAGCCTTCCGATGGATATGATTCCGCCGGGAGGCTTTTGTTTTCCGGGTTCACGTTGCAGGATGTTTGACAGGTGCACCATGAATGGAAATGATCGTGCCTATCGCCATGGCAGTATCTGCGCGCTATCATTTCGCACGCGTCAGGATTGCACCGGCATCGCTGGTCATGCTGGCGAACATTATACAGAAATTCGAGGAGCGAATCCCATGAACAAGATGCTGAAGCGGGCTGCTGTCGTACCTGCGCTTCTTGCTCTTTCCATCGCCGTGGCACAGGCCGATACGCTGACGCTTTATACGTCGCAACCGGAAGCGGATGCGACCAAGACAGTCGAAGCTTTCCGCAAGGTCAATCCAGATACGGATGTGCAGATTTTCCGTTCCGGTACGAGCGAACTCCTCACCAAGCTTGCAGCCGAGTTTTCGGCTGGCGCGCCGCAGCCTGACGTGCTTCTGATCGCTGATGCGGTGACGATGGAAGGCCTCAAGAAGGACAAGCGCCTGCTCGCCTATCCGGAAGCCAAGGTCGATGGTTTTGCTGCAGATAGCTATGACGCCGACAAGACTTATTTCGGCTCCAAGCTCATCACCACCGGCATCGCCTATAATACGGGTGCGAGCCAGAAGCCTGAACATTGGGCCGATCTCGCCAAGGCCGACTATAAAGGCCAGGTTGTCATGCCAAGCCCGCTTTATTCGGGCGCTGCTGCCTATCTCCTGAGCGGTTTCGCGCTCAACAAGGATCTCGGCTGGGATTATTTCAAGAACCTCAAGGCCAATGAACTGGCAAGCGTCAAGGGCAATGGCGCAGTGCTGAAGTCGGTTGCGAGTGGCGAAAAGCCATATGGCATTCTTGTTGACTTCATGGCGCTCAATGCCAAAGCCAAGGGTTCGCCGATCGAGTTCGTCTTCCCGTCGGAAGGTGTGCCTGCCGTAACCGAACCAGTTGCGATCATGGCCACCGCCAAGAATGTCGACGGTGCCAAGAAGTTCGTTGATTTCATCTTGTCGGATGATGGCCAGAAGCTGGCACTTGAGCAGGGCTATCTGCCTGCCAAGGACGGCGTCGGTCGCCCTGCATGGCTGCCAGAAGGCACCAAGATCAACATCATGTCTATCGACACCCAGAAGGTTCTCGATCAGACTGATGCCGACAAGAAGCAGTTCTCCGAGCTGTTTGGCGGATAAAAAGCGAAAATGCGAATGTTTCGAGATATTCAGGGCCGTGATACGGCCCTGATTGTTGGCGTAACGCTGATTGTTGCGGTGCTGTCGCTTCTACCGATGGCGCGTCTGCTTGTTGAGCTTGTTGCGCCGCAGGGACAGCTTTCGACATCCGTTCTTTCCGAAACATTGAGCAGCCGCTCGACATGGGTTGCCACATGGCATTCTTTGCAGATCGGTATTGGCGGCACGCTGCTGGCGCTGGCGTTTGGCATTGTTGCGGCGTTGCTCGTCGGCCTCACAGATATGCGCGGGCGCAACGTCTTCGTGCTTTTCTATGTGACCCCGCTGCTGATCGCCCCGCAGGTAACAGCGCTGGCCTGGCTCCAGCTTTTCGGGCCTTCCAGCCAGTTCCTCAAGATCATTGGTATGGCGCCGCCGTTGGGAAGCCGCAATCCGCTTTATTCCGTCTGGGGCATTATCTTTCTGCTTGGCGTGCAATATGGACCGCTGGTCTTTCTGATTGTACGGGCGGGCCTGCGCAAACTCCCACGCGAGTTGGTCGAAGCGGGTCTGAGTGCCGGTGCCAGCAAATGGACCGTTCTGCGCACCATCATCCTGCCGCTGATGACGCCATCGATCATCGGTGCTGCCGCCTTGGCTTTCGTGTCGTGCGTCGGCAATTTTGGCATCCCTGCCTTCTTGGGGATTCCATCGAATTATCTTGTTCTGCCAACGCTGATTTATCAGCGTCTTGCGGGCGGTGGACCAGCCGTCCTGTCCAGCGTCGCCGTGCTTTCGGTACTGATCGGTCTGATCGCTATGGCAGGGATCGCCGCGCAGGACCATGCCTCACGTCGTCGCGATTTCCGCATTGTTTCAACCTCGCTTCCAGCCGCGCCTTTTGCGCTTGGCGCATGGCGTGTGTGGGCGGAGCTGGCTGCATGGTTGTCGATCGTGATCGTGCTGCTTCTGCCGCTGATCGGATTATCGCTTTCCGCGCTGGTTCCGGCCTATGGCGTGCCGCTTACATTTGCGACAGCAACACTTGAAAATTTCCGCTTTGTCATGCTTGAACACAGCGGATCAGCCCGCGCTTTTGGCAACAGTATTCTGCTGTCGGTGGTTACGGCGGGTTTTGCTGTGCTGATTGCGGTTCCGCTTGCCTATATGCTGGCATGGCGCAAGCGGCGCTGGACTCCGATCCTCAACTTTGCAGCCGAGATGCCTTACGCGCTGCCGGGCGTTGTGCTGGCAATCGCCTGTCTGCTGATGTTCTTAAAGCCACTGCCGGTGGTCGGTGTCAGCCTCTATAATACGCTCTGGATCATCCTGTTTGCCTATCTTGCGCGCTTCTTCGTGCTGGCGCTGCGGCCAACGGTGGCTGGCCTCCACCAGATCGACCGTGCGTTGGAAGAAGCCGCGCGAGTGGCGGGAGCGGGGCTTTTCTACCGACTGCGGACTATTATATTTCCTCTTGTCGCGCCAGCGACGCTTGCAGGCGGCGTGCTCATTTTCATGACCGCATTCTGTGAGCTGACGGTTTCAGCGCTACTATGGGCGTCGGGATCGGAAACGCTGGGCGTGGTGATGTTTTCTTTCGAACAGGCGGGCGATTCCGCCTATGCGGCTGCCATATCCATTCTGGCCGTTGCGGTGACATTCATGCTGATGCTTGCAACAAATCTGTTTGCGCGGCGTCTTCCAAACGGGGTGCTGCCATGGCGCGACTGAAAATCGCTTCTGTTTCCAAGGCCTTCAACGAGTTTCAGGCCCTGTCTGAAGTGTCGCTTGATGTGAAGGACGGCGAGTTTGTTGCCATTCTCGGACCATCCGGCTGCGGCAAGACCACGCTTTTGCGGATGATTGCAGGTTTTGAAGATGTTGACGGTGGCGAAATCCATATTGGTGACAGCCGTGTTTCCCATGTTGACTGTAGCGTGCCACCTGAGAAGCGGCAGGTCGGGATCGTCTTCCAGAATTATGCGCTCTGGCCGCATATGACGGTCGCCGAGAATGTTGGCTATAGTCTGCGAGTGGCAAAAGTTGCCAAAGCTGAGCGCGAGGCCCGTGTGAAGCAAGCGCTGGCGCTGGTAGATCTTGACGGTTTCGGTGATCGCCGTCCGGCCAATCTTTCGGGTGGTCAGCGGCAGCGTGTGGCTTTGGCCCGATGTCTGGTGGCAGCCCCTTCGCTGGTATTGTTTGACGAACCGCTTGCCAATCTCGATGTGCATTTGCGTGCTTCGATGGAAGACGAGTTTGCGGCTTTTCACAAGCGCACCGGTACGACGATTATCTACATCACGCATGATCAGGCCGAGGCCATGGCGCTTGCTGACCGGATTGCGGTTCTCGATCATGGCAAGCTTCAGCAGTTCGATACGCCGCGCAAGCTTTACGAGGAACCGGCCAGCGAAATGGTTGCGTCCTTCATCGCGCATGGCATGGTTCTGCCTGCGGAGGTAGTGTCTTTTGCGCAAGCGGGACATTGCGAGGCGCTGGTGCTGGGAAGCCGCGCGCAGGTGCGTTGTTCTGGCATTGAAATGCCGCGCGCCAACGCGCAGCTCTGCGTTCGCGCAGAAGATCTGGCATTGACCGAAACCGGCGGAATCCCTGTGCGGGTCAAGCGTTCGGTCTATCGCGGTGGCGGTTCGCGCATCGAGGCATCACCGCTGACAAAACCGGCTATTCACCTGCACTTTGAAGTGCGCGATCCGGTAAGACTGGAAGAAGGCGACGAGGTTCGCATCGCCATTCGCAGTGGCTGGATCATTCCCACCGATGAAATGCCGGTGAGAAAAGTCTCAACCGGCTTTCCAATCGGGAATAAGATCTGAAGCGCCAGGCAGAATGATAACAGCTTGAAGAGACCCTCATCCTGAGGGGCTCCTTGAGCTTTGCGAAAGGAGCCGTCTCGAAGGACGAGGGGCGGTTTGCGTTTGCTGACGTGTTTTCCCTCGCCCTTCGAGACGCCGTTTTCAACGGCTCCTCAGGATGAGGAAAAACGGGCGTTTTGGATAAGCGGCAGCTTATTTCTTCTTCATCGCTTCCAGAAGGGCTGCACCGAAGCCGCCGGTTGACGGCTGTTCCTGTTTGCGCGGAGCGAAGTTTTGCTTCTGTGCAGGTTTCGTGTCGCGCTGCGCGTTGTTACGCGGTGCTGGGGCTTCGCCACCATCTTTGCGCATTGTCAGGCCGATGCGCTTGCGTGGCACATCCACTTCCGTCACACGCACTTTCACCACATCGCCAGCCTTGACCACTTCATGCGGGTCTTTGACGAAGCGGTCGGCGAGTTGCGAGACATGGACAAGTCCGTCCTGATGCACGCCGATATCGACGAATGCACCAAAGGCCGCGACATTGGTCACTGTGCCTTCGAGCATCATGCCGGGTTTCAGGTCCTTGATGTCATCGATGCCGTCGGCAAAGGTCGCGGTCTTGAATTCAGGACGTGGATCGCGGCCCGGCTTGTCAAGTTCGGCAATGATGTCGCGCACGGTTGGCAGACCAAAACGCTCATCGACAAAGACGCGTGGATCAAGCGCCTTGAGCGCTACGCTATCGCCCATGAGGCTGCGCACATCGCGACCGCAGGCAGCAACGATTTTCTTGGCAACGCCATAGGCTTCCGGGTGAACGGAAGACGCATCGAGCGGCTCTGTGCCGTTCGCAATACGCAGGAAGCCTGCGCATTGTTCAAACGCGCGGTTGCCGAGGCGCGCGACTTTCAAAAGTTCCTTGCGGTTCTTGAAAGCACCGGCGTCATCGCGATGTGCAACAATTGCTTCGGCGAGAGACTTTCCCAGACCCGACACACGCGCCAGCAGCGAAGCAGAAGCCGTGTTGAGATCAACGCCGACCGCGTTCACGGCATCTTCGACCACCGCATCGAGCGAACGCGCCAGACGCGATTGATCGACATCATGCTGATACTGACCAACGCCGATGGATTTCGGTTCGATCTTCACGAGTTCCGCCAAAGGGTCCTGCAGGCGGCGGGCGATGGAAACGGCACCGCGCAGCGATACGTCGAGCTGCGGAAATTCGTTCGCTGCGGCTTCTGACGCCGAATAGACTGATGCACCTGCTTCCGACACGATGACTTTCAGTGGTTTTGGCGCTGGAAGGTCGTTGAGCATATCCACGACGAGCCGTTCGGTTTCGCGGCTGCCTGTGCCGTTGCCGATGGCAATCAGCTCGATCTTGTGTTTGCGGATCAGGCTTGCAAGCTCGGCCTGGGTGCCGCGCACATCGTTCTTTGGCGGGAATGGATAGACCGTGGTGGTGTCGAGCAGTTTGCCAGTGCCATCGACGATTGCGACTTTCACGCCGGTGCGGATGCCTGGATCGAGGCCCATGGTGGCGCGGGAGCCTGCAGGGGCGGCTAACAGCAGGTCCTTGAGGTTGCGGGCGAAGACGTTGATGGCTTCTTCCTCGGCGCGTTCACGCAGGTCGCGCATGAGATCAAGTGACAACGAGAGCGAAAGTTTGACGCGCCACGCCCAGCCTGCAACTTCCATCAGCCAGCGGTCGCCGGGCAGGGTTGCGCCGATATTATAGGCGGCTGCAATTTTACGTTCGACCGGCTTTACAGGTGAGGTGTCGTCGGTGTCGATTTCAATGTCGAGCGACAGAAAATCCTCGTTGCGACCGCGCAGCATGGCCAGAGCGCGGTGGCCTGCAACATTTGCCCAGCGCTCGGAATGGTCGAAATAATCTGAGAACTTTGCGCCTGCCTCCTGTTTGCCATCGACAACGCGCGAGCGCAGTACGGCGCGATCTTTGAGATAGTTGCGCAGATTGCCGATCAGTTCGGCGTTTTCAGCAAAGCCTTCGGCGATGATGTCGCGCGCGCCTTCAAGGGCTGCTTTCACATCTGCAACTTCACCGGTGACATATTGCGCAGCAATCTCTGCGGGGACCAGCCTGCGGTCGGTGAGAATGGCTTCGGCAAGCGGTCCAAGACCGCGTTCGCGGGCGATCTCCGCTTTGGTGCGGCGCTTGGGCTTGTAGGGAAGATAAAGATCTTCAAGCTCGGCCTTGGTCTGAACGCCTGCGATCTTAAGTTCAAGCTCAGGCGTGAGCTTTCCCTGGCCGCCGATCGATTCCATGATCGAGGTGCGGCGTGTTTCAAGTTCGCGCAGATAGGCGAGGCGTTCGGAAAGCTGACGCAATTGCGTGTCATCAAGCCCGCCGGTGACTTCCTTGCGGTAACGGGCGACGAAAGGTACTGTCGCGCCTTCGTCCAGCAAGCCGATTGCTGCCAGTGCCTGATCCGGCTTTGTGTTGATTTCCGCCGCGATGATCCCGGCAATGCGCTTGGTAATGTCCGCCATGTAATTTCCAATTCTCAACTGTCACGCCGAACATAGTCGGATGTCGGTTCGGCGCAATCAAGGCAGTAACGACGTTCCACAGGAAAGGCTTCGGTTTTCCCGTTCACGGCGATGTGAACGAGCGGCCTCTTTTTAAATCGGATTCAATCAATACTTATATCGGGAAATGACGATACGTATCAGAAGATCAGCGAGGTGACTGCGATGTCGGATGTTCAGCCTATACCATTGGACGAGATACTCAAGGCGCTCGCTAATCCTGTGCGTCTTGACATTTTGAGCTGGCTCAAGGAACCGGAGAACCATTTCTCTGGTCAGCACATGCCTCTGGAGATGGGCGTGTGCGCGGGCCAGTTCGAACGGTGCGGCCTCTCCCAGTCGTCCGTTTCTGCCCATTTGTCTGTGCTGACGAAAGCGGGTCTGATTACGCCCCATCGCGTCGGCCAATGGACCTTCTACAAACGCGATGAGGAGGCGATAGCCGCCTTGCTCAAATCACTGTCCGATCTTTAATCCATCCTGAAACGATCTTTCCCACTTGAAGGAAATGCATCCATGGCCACATTGTTCGATCCAGTCACCATCGGTGATTTAAAGCTTGCTAATCGCATCGTCATGGCCCCCCTGACGCGCAATCGCTCGCCCCGCGCTGTGCCAAACGACCTCAACGTCACCTATTATGAACAGCGCGCAAGTGCTGGTCTCATCATCACCGAGGCAACGCCGATCAGCCATCAGGGGCAGGGCTATGCCGATGTGCCGGGTCTTTACTCCGATGAGCAGCTTGCTGGCTGGAAGCGTGTAACCGACGCTGTTCATAGCGCAGGCGGCAAGATCGTCGTGCAGATGTGGCATGTGGGCCGTATTTCGCACGACAGCCTGCAGCCAAATGGCGGCAAGCCAGTAGCGCCTTCGGCCATCACGGCCAAGTCGAAGACCTATCTCGTGCATCCGGACGGCACCGGCGAATTTGCGCCGACGTCCGAACCACGTGCACTGGACAAGAGCGAGCTTCCGGAAATCGTCGCCACCTATGCCAAGGCTGCGAAGGATGCTGTTGAAGTGGCTGGTTTTGACGGCGTCGAAATTCACGCTGCAAACGGCTATCTGATCGACCAGTTCCTGCGTTCGGGCAGCAATCACCGCACCGATGAATATGGTGGCTCGATTGAAAACCGTGCTCGCTTCCTGTTCGAAGTCGTTGACGCTGTGACGAAGGCGGTCGGTGCTGGAAAGGTTGGTATCCGTCTTTCGCCAGTGACGCCTGCCAACGATGCATCGGATTCCGATCCGCAGCCGCTGTTTGACTATGTGCTCGAAAAGCTTGCCTCATACGGTCTTGCATATGTTCACATCATCGAAGGTGCGACCGGCGGCCCACGCGATTTCCAGCAGGGTCCGCAGCCATTCGATTATGCGCGTCTCAAGCAGGTTTATCGCGATGCCGGTGGCGAAGCTGCCTGGATGGTTAATAATGGCTATGATCGCGAACTGGCTGAACAGGAAATCGAAAGCGGCCGCGCTGATGTGGTTGCCTTTGGCAAACCGTTCATCTCAAATCCTGATCTTGTCCGTCGTTTGAAGGACAATTCACCACTCAACGAGCTGGATCAGCAGCATATGTATGGCGGTGGCGCCAAGGGTTACACGGATTATCCGATCCTTGCTTAGGGTCTGTTCCTAAAGCCGCCATGCCGGTCTGCAATTGGCAATTTGTCTGCGTTCCGATGCTCATGTACCCAAAAGTACACTCCGCTTCGGTACTCGAAAATCACCATTTTCGCCACGACCTGCCGCTTTTTGATTCAGACACTTAATCATAAAATAAAAAAGCTCGGCGAATTGCCGGGCTTTTTTTATTAAAGACGCGCGCGCGTTGATCGCGGCGTTGCCAGCAGAAGATTGGTTTCGCTGGCCTTGATGCCCGGCACCAGCCTGATGCGACGCAACACGGCATCAAAATCGGTGAGCGTGGCAGCGCCCAGTTCCACCACAAGGTCGAAACGGCCATTGGTGGTGTGGACGGCTGAAACTTCCGAAAAACCG
The DNA here is from genome assembly GCF_902825325.1 of Brucella tritici. Classification (GTDB taxonomy): domain Bacteria; phylum Pseudomonadota; class Alphaproteobacteria; order Rhizobiales; family Rhizobiaceae; genus Brucella. The sequence continues at coordinate 192,267 of NZ_CADEAR010000003.1, forward strand.
CCAAGCGCCTTCACGACACGGTCGGCGACATTGCCTTCGATTTCGATCATCATGATACCGCGTACCGGCAGATCGACCGCATCGGACCGCAGGATCACTGTATAGCCGATGATGTCACCGGAATTTTCCAGGCGCTCCATGCGCGCTCGCACGGTGGCTCGCGAAACGCCGAGATCGATTGCAATATCCGAAATGCTGCGTCGTCCATTGTGGCGCAAAAGCGTAATCAGCTTTTCATCCAGATCGTCCATGTTTTCTCCATTTTGAAAAGCCAATCCGACATTCTGATAAACCAAACCGTTAAAATTGCCAATCCGGTTGCTTCACATCGCCAAGCGTAAATGGTCAATCTATGACAATAATTTCTCTGGAGTAGCACTTTATGCATTGCAAGATTTTGGGATTGCCGGTTCAAGAAGGCACAGGTCGTCTGGGCTGCAATATGGGCCCCGACGGTTATCGTGCCGCTGGTATTGCGGATGCAATTCGCGAGCTCGGCCACGAGTTTACCGATCTCGGCAATTTGGCCCCGGCTGAACTGCGCCCGCTGACTCATCCCAATCCTGTAATCAAGGCTTTGCCGCAGGCTGTTGCCTGGATTGAAGCAATTAGTGAAGCCGCTTATCGTGAAAGCGAAGAGGGTTTTCCGATCTTCCTCGGCGGGGATCATCTGCTCGCAGCAGGTACCGTTCCGGGCATCGCACGTCGTGCCGCTGAAAAGGGTCGCAAGCAATTTGTGCTGTGGCTGGATGCGCATACGGATTTCCATACTCTGGAAACGACGGGCAGCGGCAATCTGCATGGCACGCCTGTTGCCTATTACACGGGACAAAAGGGCTTTGAGGGTTATTTCCCGGCTCTGGCAGCACCGATTGATCCCGCCAATGTTTGCATGATGGGTATTCGCAGTGTTGATCTGGCAGAACGTACTGCGATCAAGCAGACCGAAGTTGCCGTCTATGACATGCGCCTCATCGATGAGCATGGTGTGGCAGCCCTGTTGCGCCGCTTCCTGCAGCGCGTGAAGGACGAAAACGGCCTTCTGCACGTCAGCCTCGATGTCGATTTCCTTGAGCCGTCGATTGCGCCCGCTGTCGGCACCACGGTTCCGGGCGGTGCGACCTTCCGTGAAGCGCATCTCATCATGGAAATGCTGCATGACAGCGATCTGGTGACGAGCCTTGATCTCGTCGAGCTGAACCCGTTTCTCGATGAACGCGGACGTACCGCTACTGTGATGGTCGACCTGATGGCGAGCTTGCTGGGCCGCAGCGTCATGGATCGCCCAACCATCAATTACTGAAATCAGGAGGCCGCATTCGTAAAGCGCCGGATGGGTTCATCCGGTGGTAGAATGCTCAAGCTATTTGTATTACGCGCATCTTGTTCCGAAAACCGCTTCGCACTTTTCGGGATGCGCTCAAGGAGCAATAATGACCCAACCAAACCTCAATATCGTCCCCTTCGTCAGCGTCGATCATATGATGAAGCTGGTGCTGTCCGTTGGCGTGGAAACCTTCCTCAAGGAACTCGCCGACTATGTCGAAGAAGATTTCCGCCGCTGGGAAAACTTCGATAAGACGCCGCGTGTGGCTTCGCACTCGAAGGAAGGCGTGATTGAGCTGATGCCGACGAGCGACGGTACGCTCTACGGCTTCAAATATGTGAATGGCCACCCGAAGAACACGCGTGAAGGTCTCCAGACCGTTACGGCATTCGGCGTTCTTGCCGATGTGGGCAGCGGCTATCCGATGCTGCTGACCGAAATGACCATCCTCACCGCACTGCGCACTGCCGCGACTTCGGCAGTTGCTGCAAAGCATCTGGCCCCGAAGAATTCCAGCACGATGGCCATCATCGGCAATGGCGCGCAGAGTGAATTCCAGGCGCTGGCTTTCAAGGCGCTGCTCGGCGTCGACAAGCTGCGTCTCTACGACCTTGATCCGGAAGCGACTGCCAAGTGCATGCGCAACCTGCAGGGCGCCGGTTTCAACATCGTTGCCTGCAAGACAGTCGAAGAGGCTGTCGAGGGTGCGGACATCATCACGACCGTGACCGCTGACAAGGCCAATGCGACGATCCTGACCGACAACATGGTTGGCGCTGGTGTGCACATCAATGCGGTTGGCGGCGATTGCCCCGGCAAGACGGAACTGCACGGCGATATTCTGCGTCGTTCCGACATCTTCGTCGAATATCCGCCGCAGACCCGCATCGAAGGCGAAATCCAGCAGCTGCCAGAAGATTATCCGGTCAAGGAGCTTTGGGAAGTCATCACCGGCAAGATCGCCGGACGCAACGATGCCCGCCAGATTACGCTGTTCGATTCGGTCGGCTTTGCGACAGAGGATTTTTCGGCTCTACGCTATGTGCGTGACAAGCTGAAGGACACCGGCTTCTACGAAAAGCTGGATCTTCTTGCCGATCCAGATGAGCCGCGGGATCTCTACGGCATGCTGCTGCGTCACGAAAAGCTGCTGGAAGGCGAAAAGACCAAGCCAGCGGCCTGATCCGATCTTTTGACCAGCTTCCACTTTTGGAAGATGGGCTCTACCTGTTGCAACCCTGCCGCGCTTGATGCTCGGCGGGGTCGAACTGTCGCAATCAATGCGATAAATCCTTGGTGCCGTGCGCGATTTCCATTATTGCAGGATGTGATTTCTGTGATGGGGTGCATTGGGCATGGGCGACAGGGTGGAAAACGAAACATCCTTCAGACAATCGGGAAATACTGTGCGGTCTGCCGCCAGTCCGGTCGTCTTCTGCGACACGCTGGGCCTTTATCAGGCGCCCGTTGGCAAATCTCTCGATACGGTTGTGGTCTTTGCAAGCCCCTGGGGGCTGGAAGAACTCTGCACGACACGCAAATTCTGGCGCATCGTCGCCGATGGACTTGCGGTGCGCGGGATAGGTTCCTTCCGCTTCGATTGGCCCGGCACAGGTGACGGACGCGACGACATCGATTTTTCCAACGGGCTGGAACTCTGGCACAATACGCTTGCTGAAGCTGCCCGGAAGGCGCGTGACCTGTCTGGGGCAAGCCGCGTCATCATCATTGGGCAGAGCCTTGGTGCAGCGATTGCTGCCCAAACGGCGGCCCGGATCGAAGGCGTCGCGGCATTGGCGCTTCTGGCGCCGGTCATTTCCGGACGGTTCTACACGCGTGAACTGGCCGTCTGGTCGAGCATGGTCGATGCCGATCTGGGACTGACAGACGAGCAAAGGATCAAGAACAGCGTTTCCATCGCATCGCTGACAATGCAGCCGGAAGTGGCTGCCGATGTGAAGAAGATCAATCTTCTGTCGCTGGAGACGAAGCCTGCGCCTCAATGTCTTTTGTTAGCGCGGACGGACCGTCCGAACGATGCCGAACTGGCAACGCATATGGAAAAGCTTGGCGCTGATGTGACGGTTGAAGCCTTTACCGACTATGACAAGCTGATTTCTAACCCGGTCATCTCGCGCCTGCCGGTGGAAGTCGCTGACCGGCTTGTGGACTGGGCGGCAGGTATTGCAGGTTCCGTGCCCGCACGGAACAAGCTGGATGAAAGTGCACTAGGCGGCACTTTGACGGGCGACGGTTTTGTCGAAACGCCTGTCTCGTTCGGTTCCGACAACCGCCTTTCTGGTGTTCTCTGCGCCCCCTTGGGCGAGCGGCGGGGCAAGGCGGTCCTGTTTCTCTCCGCAGCCTATGATCGACGTGTAGGATGGGGCCGTACGACGGTCGATATGGCGCGCAAGCTCGCGCGGGAAGGGATAGCGTCACTGCGTTTCGATATTGCGAATGCAGGCGACAGCCCGCCCAATCCGGGGATGCCGGAACAGGTACTTTACACCAACGGGGCAGAGGCCGATGTTGCCGAAACCCTCGACTATCTCGACGCCATTGACTGGGGCCGTCCAGTGATCGCCGGGCGGTGCAGCGGTGCATTTCTGGGGTTCCACAGCGCCTTGAAAGATGAGCGCGTTTCAGGTGCGGTCCTCGTCAATCCGGAGACATTCTACTGGGCGCCGGGACGTTCGGTCGAAGATGCAGTTCGAGAAGGCAAGCGCACGCTGGAGGACTACGGCAGTCGCGCGCTCCGCGCCGAAACATTCCAGCGCCTGTTTCGCGGTGAGCTGGATATCCGTGCCATCCTGCGCAACCTTACGCGCGGGGTTGCAGGGCGTATCCGCGGGCTGGCACGCAAGCTTCTGCGCAGCCGCACAGTGGAAGGACGGGCAGTCTATTCGGCCTTTGACGAATTGAAGCAGCGTGAGGTGCCACTGGCGCTCGTTTACGCTGAGAAGGATGTCGGGCGCGAGCATTTCAATTTCTATTTCGATCAGATGGGCACCGGCCTGAAGGGCTTCGACAATGCGTCAGTCACCATCATTCCAAATGCCGATCATAATCTCACACCGGAACATTCGCGCGAAATCTATATCGACACGATCCGCGCAATGACCTTACGTGATTAGAACCAGACGATCCGTGATGAACCGGCGATGCGGATTTCTCCAGACGGCTTGTCGGGTGTCGCCTTACGCGGAATAAGGGCGATGCGTTTCGCCTCGTTGGGAGCAAGGTGAAACCAGTTCTCGGCAGTCCGCCAGTCACCTGCATCGATGCTGACAGATTGGGCTAGAACCGGCGTTTTCAGATCGAGGAACCAGTTTCCATTCTCTTCGACGGGAGCTACTTCGATAGCGGCGTCGTGAAATGCCTTTGTTCGTCCGAGCGGAAAGTGAAATGCCTCAGCAATCGTAATGCCATTGCGCTTCAGTCGTGCAATGGTCACGTCATGGGCCGGAGGGCCGAAACGATAGGCGTAAGTGACATCGAAGAACGCACCGAACAGATCCGTTGCGGCAATGGTGATCGCTGAACGACCGGCAATCGAAAGATCGCGGCGACCGGAAACCACCGGCTGCGAACCGGCACGCAGACATGCTAATTCAAGCGAAAGATCAGCGGTTTCGGCCCGTTCGTTTAAAACATGGATCGCGAGGCCGTTAACGCCTTCGTCGGTCAAGGCGACCTGCTGTGGACGGAAGGCGCGTTTCAGGCCATGCCATGACGCTTTGGGTTCACCGGTCGCATCGATCATGCCCCAGCCCGCGCCGGGCAACAGGTCTTGAAACATCCAGAGAAGGCCACCGAAACAGGTGCTTCCCGGTCGTCTCCATTCGGCGAAGGTCGCTTCCATCACTTCCGCTGTGACTGCACGGGAGAGGTGGAGATATTGTTCCACATCTTCGCGTCGCAGTCGTGCTGGATCGTAACCGTACAACATCTCCAGATAGGCGTCCCGCACATCCTCGAAATCCCAGGATACGCCACGGTCGCGGGGCACACGTGCTTTCCAGCGCGGATCGTGAACCGGCGGCACATCGAGATGGGTTTTCAGCGTGCGTGCTTCGGGCACGTTGGAGAAGGCCAGACATTCGGTCGCAAAACGTACTTCCGCACGCCGCGCATCTTCCAACGGACGGCAATAGGCACTGACGCCATAATAATGGCTGACGCCTTCGTTGCTGATGAAGGGGAGGGCACCATCACAGGGCGAATTCGGCACATAGGGAATATCGGGGCAAAGCTTGCCGACAATAGCGGGCAGGATTTCCTCGGTAAGCAGGCCTTTCCAGGTCGCTTCCGGCAGGCCCATCATTGCGCCCTGCTGGTAAATTTCGCTGCCGCCGCAAAGGACCGTCAGCGATGGCGCATGCTCGACAGCGGCCAGAAGCTGAGACGCTTCTGCCTGCACTTTTGTGACAAATGCTTCGTCCTTCACCGGATAGTCGAAATTGGCGAACATGAAGTCCTGCCACACCATGATGCCCAGCTCGTCGCAAAGCGCATAAAAGTCCGGTGTCTCATAGGCGGTGATGCCGCTCAGTCGCAGCATGTTCATGCCCGCTTCCTGCGCGAGCTTCAGCCATGGTTCGTAATCGTCGCGTCCGCCGGGAAGGCGGACGACATCGGCAGAACTCCATACCGCGCCGCGGCAGAAAATCGTCTCGCCATTGATCCTGAGTGCAAAGCCCTTGCCGTCCGGCCCGCGATCGACCTCGATGCGGCGGAAGCCGGTGCGCCCGAGCGGGCGTAGTTCGCCGTCGAGTGAAAGTTCGACATTGTGAAGCGTTGGATCGCCGTGCGTGTGCGGCCACCACGGTTCGACGCTGGGAAGCATCAGCCTTGCCGCCCATTGATCGCCGGTCTGGCGTTCGCAGGCGATTTGTTGCCCTGCGCAATGGAGAATGGGTGCCTCGGCCTTGCCGCTGTAGGTAAAACTGACTTGAAGTTCGCCATCACCGGTTTCGGGCAGCCTTGCCTGAATGGCGATGTGGGATATGGCTTCAGCATCGGAACGGCTGATTGAAATCGGACGCCATGGACCTACGGCATGCACTTCCGGGCACCAGCCCGGCATATAGCCGAGTGCTGTCGTGCGGATAAGGCGCAGGCCCTGTGTGTTCATCAGCTGCGTGCGCCAGCGGGCACGTGGGCCTTTCTGGCTGAGGTGAGGTGCGAGCGCGCGAAAACACAGGGCAAGCTCGTCCTTGCCGGTCAGTGTAACGGGCAGATCATGGCCGAGAAACATGCTGTCGGTTTGCAGCAGCAACTTGCCATTGAAAAAGACATCGCAAATCGTAGCAAGCCCGGAAAAATGGAGTGTCGCGGGGCCGGGCGTCTCCTTGATATCAAGGAAATACCAAGCATCCTGATTGTCGAGCGCTACGGGATTGTTTCGGTCGAAACGTCCCGATTTTTCCAGAGCTTCCGCCACTGTGCCGGGCACCGGCGCGTCATTGACCGCCTCACCGGACTTCGCGTCAAGTGGCGTTTGCGCCGCATCCGGGCCGGTGATGACAAGCCGCCATCCGGTCGAGAGCGGTTGGCTGGTCGAGTTTAGTTCAAGCCGCATCGCGACCAAGTTCCGCTGCAAGCGCTGCCATCATCCGATCCCAGGCATCTGCCGCCGGTTGTAGCGTTCCGGACAATACGTCGAATTTCTTGCGCATGACGGCACGGGCGAGCTGGAACTGAACAGCCTTTGCTATTTCTGCAATCTGCAAGGCATCTGCCGAGGCTGTTGCAAAGAGCCTGCCTTGCCCGAGCCAGTCGAGATGACTTGCCGCGAGTTCGAAATTCGCGCCGAGCTGGCGCAGCGTGTTGAACGCATATTTATGGAAGAAGCCGAACGGGCGTTCCGCGATTGCTTCGACCTGAGCGGGGAACATGCTGGCAAAAGCGCGGATCGGGTTTTCCTTTGGCCTGCGCGCAAAATGGCGCGTCAGAAGGATTTCGGCGATGCGTCGCTGATGCGCCTCATCCGGCACATGCATTGGAAACTTGGCAAATTCCGTGTAGGGCAGGAAGGGCAGGTCGGTTTCCGTCAGATGACGCTGGAAAACGCCGTCGAAATCCTCACCTTCGAGGTGATAGAAACCGCCATTGTGAAAATAATCGAGCGAGCGGTTTTCGACGTCCATACGGTTGATCGCGATGGTCGTCTTGCCATGTTCTGTGCGGTAGCTGACGCCATGTGTATCCGGCATGAAGTAGCTGTCCATTTCGATCATGCACAGACGTCCGCGCGCGATCTGCTCGGCGACATGGCTTTCCACACGATCAAAAATCGCAAGCTCCGTCGCCCGAATGCCATAAAGGGCTTCGAGGTCTTCCAGCGGCACCTTGAAGAAGGTGAACTGGTCGCCCTCGAATTCCTGTGTCAGCGTGAAGCCGAGCATGGCCTCCGGTTCGGCACCCAATGTTGCCAGCACTTCGATCCAAAGATCGACATAGCAGTTGGTTTCCGGCCAGATGCGCGTCTGGGCGTGCAAAGCGTGCGGCGTGTAACGGTCGGGCGCAATGTTCGGAAAAACTGCCTGCATGGTCGCGATCAGCCCCACAATTCCTTGCGTACGTTTTCCGGCCATATTTCAACATCCAGACCGTGATGATGGAAGAGCGCCAGCGCGATACGTTCCAGCCCGAACCCGACGCAAGCCGTGTGTGCCACGGCACCGTCATCAAGCGAGAGCCCCCACTTCACGCCGAACTGGTCCTGATGATAGTTGAAGCTCATGCAGGCAGTCGGCTTTTCGACGCTGGTGATCGGGATCAGCAGTTCGAATTTCAGGTTCTGGTCGCGCTGGTTGTTGACCAGCAACTTGCCAGCACGTCCGAAGAACGGGTCGTTGGCCACGTCGATTTCGACGGGCAGTTCGACCTTCTTCATCATTTCCGTGCCACGGTCGATCCAGAGCTGGCGGAACGACATCACATCGGCTTCCGTGCCCATGCGCACATATTCACGCATGCGGAAAAGCTGCTGGCGGGCAGGGTCGACCGACGGTTCATAGCGGAAGCAATAGGATTGCAGGTCGTAGAGCCCGCCGCTCTGCGGCAGCGGTCCGCGCTTGGCGACTGTCGGATAGAGCGGATAACAGGCGGCAGGCGTCAGCACGATATCCGTCGCTTTCTGCTCCAGCGTCCAGTCCGTGCCTTCATCCATGCATTTGATGAGATTGACGTGGTCAAGCTCGCAGCCGCAGAAGCTGTGCACGGTGCCAGCGAGCTGTGGGAAGCTTTTCATGTAGCCGCTTTTTTCGAAAAAAGCGCGGTTCATGCCGGGGGGGAAGCGGATCGCTTCGGCGCCGTCATTGCCTCCGGTACGGTCGATCAGGCGTTCAAATGCCTGGATGACATCTTCGAACTGGCCGGAGCGTCCATATAGACCTTCCACGCCGGTGTCGATCAGGAGACCGGAATCGAAAAGCCGGTCTAGAAATGATCTCTGAGCATCCATGGCAATTATCCCAAAAGGCTGGTGTTCTGTTTGTGAATGAGCAGCATGGTGGCTGTATTGCCGAGGATGCGCTCGTTTGAAATCATCAGCTGCGCGGAATGCGCGTCGCGCAGATGGCGTCCGAGGCTGAAAGGCGTACCGTTCTTGTAGCCCATGATGCCGCAGACCAGCATGGCGTGATTGATGATCTGAAGGATCGTCTGCGATGCGGCAATCTTGAGATTGTTCATCGCAATCGCAAAGCCCATGGAGGCCAGCTTGTCAGGGTCGTGCTTTGCTTCGCGATAGGTCTTGAGGCAGGCGACGATTTCGGACTTCAGCATCTGAAGCATGTTGGATGCTTCGGCAACGCGCAAGGCGCCCGGCTGCGGCGCGCCCGGATTGCGCTTCGCGGCGGCGCGCACGAATGCCTGCGCCCGGTTGACCGCATCGACGGCGATGCCATACCAGAGCGAGCTCCACAGCGTATGCGACTGTGCCAGCATGGATTGCGCTGCGATTTCAGCGAAGGGATGCGGCAGGATCTGCACCTTGTCTGCTTCGCCACGGAACACAAAGCCTTCCGAGCAGGTGCCACGCATGCCGAGCGTGTCCCAGTCATGGGTCTTTTCGAGCGTGTATTGGTCTTTCAGGAACACGGTCATCACCTGATCCGACGATGCGGCACCTTCATGCGATCGCGACGTGATCAGAATGGCATCGGCATAGGTGCCATAGGAGATGACGGTGGCATTTTTTTCCAGACGGCAGATGTCGCCTTCGACCTCGATAGCGCAGATCGAGTTGCGCAGATCGCCGCCAATGCCGCCTTCGGTCGTAGCCGAAGCAAGCAGTAGCTGGTCTTTTGCGACTTTGCGCATGAAATCCCGGTGCCATTCGACCGTCTGGCCGTGCTCCACCAGGCTCGAAAGCTTGATGTGATGCATGGCGAAAATCATTGCGCTCGACGCACAGGACTGGCCGAGAACGCAGCACAATTCCGCAATCTGGTCGATTTCCGCACTCTCGCCACCCAATTCGCTCGGCACCTGAATGCCAAGCAGGCCTTCGACCTTCATCGCATCGATTGCTTCACGCGGGAAGCGGCCTTCCTTATCGACGCTATCGGAAAATTTACCCGCTATGGCCGCAACGCGGCCCACGCGCTCTGAAAGACTGTTCCCCGCCCCGGCATTCATTATGCGGCCTCTTTGTCCTTGAGAATCTGGGCAATCGTCTGTTCGATGGCTTTGATGCTCGCGAAAGACTTGCGATTGAGATACTGGTCCGGAAATTCGATGTCGAACTTGTCTTCCAGACCGAGCATGAGCTGTACCGAGGCAAAAGACGACAGGCCTGCGCTGTAAAGATCAGCATCGTCGGCAATGTCCATCACCGGGCCCGGTAGTCCGCCGACCTTGGCCAAAAGTTCGCGAATGGATTCATTCATAGTTTAACTCCCTGCATATCCGCTCAAGTCGAAACTTCGCGTCTGGGTTGACGCGATACACGACCTATCGAGCTTTCAAAAAAGCTGCGGCAACTGTTCGAAATTCTGCCCCTTTATGCAAGTGATATGTTGCGAATATTAGTGACATCGCAAACACACCAGCGTGCGTTTGGCCTTTTGTGCTCCCACAAGCCTTTATTTTCTGTTGACGTGACTGAACTGCAGTCCGCCTATTCTGTGGACGTGCTTATATAGTTAAATATTCGATGACAAGATATGTTGCATTGCGCGCAGGGGTTGCGTGCGATTTTGGTTAAAGCGGACGGCGTGAATGCCGTGGCGCGGAAATCTGGCCCGTGTTGGTGGCGATTGCCATTTCAAAACTGTCGGCAATGCGTCGAGCCCGATCAATGAAAATGATTGCGGCTTCCGGAGGGAATATTTCGCGCGCAGTTTTCTCGAAAAGATCAAGCCAGCGGTCGAAATGTTCGTTCTTCAGCGCCAGCTTGAGGTGCGGCGCCATGGGACGCCCTTCATAATTGCCGGTCTTGAGAATAACCGACGACCAGAATGCAGCGATCTGCGCGATGTGATGATCCCAGTCATGAACTGCAGCGGCAAAGATCGGCCCGATGACTTCATCCTCGCGTGCGCGTCCGTAGAAAGTGGCCACCAGCTTTTCAATGGAGGCTGGATCAATGGACGGATGAGGCTGATTGATGAAAAGGGTCATGATCGCTGTTTGATGTCGTTGCGCCGGAAAGCGGACTCTGAGGCGGATATAGTCGCTGCACCGGCTACAATCCAGTGAAGTGTTGCCGCATGGCCATCAACTTCCCGTTGGCGAAACCGCCGCCACGATTTAATAGTCCAACTGTCTAATATAGTTGAGGGAGAGATGAATGCGGGTGTTTCTGCTTGCGGGTCTGTTGACCCTTGCGACAACCGGGGCAGGCTTTGCCGCTTCGTGCGAACAGAATTTCAAGTCCGAGGGTGTTCCGCTCGTAACTGCGATTAGCTATCGCTCGACACAAAGCTTTGCCGGTGTGAAATCATCGACAGCCTTGCAGCGTCTGGCACAAGCCGTCGCAGCTGAAGGGTTTTCGGGTATCAAGATCAACAAGCAGCTCGCTTCCATAGACGCTTTTCAGGAAACGACTGGATCGGGCCGTATCCAGACCTTGCGCGTCACGGCACGAGCGCAGGGTAAGGGCACTCGTGTCGACGCGATCTTCAGTATTCAGGCGGGGCAGGCGACTAGCAAGTCGGTGGTACGCGAAGGACTTTGCCGTATCATCGCTGCCGCAGCGAATTAAAACTTATAGCCTGATGGCTATTGCCGTCAGGCTATCTTCTGCATCAATTCGATACGATTGCCGAATGGGTCGTGGATGTAGCAACGATCATAATCTTGCAGCGGCTCGTTCACGATAGTTTCGATGCCTACTTGCGTCAGATGTGCAATCATTTCGTGCAGGTCATCGACCAGAAATGCAGGATGCGCCTTGCGTGCGGGCGAGAAAGGGCGCTCGACGCCCAGATGAAGCCTGATTGCTCCCTTCTCAAACCAGCAACCGCCACGCGCCGCGAGATTCTCAGGCTTTGGAACGTCCACGAAGCCGAGGATCGAGCCATAAAAATCGCGGGCTTTCTGCTCCTGACCTTCAGGCATTGCCAGTTGAACATGATCGAGAGCGATAATTTGCATGAACGTGCCGACGTTAAACAATGACGCGAACAACATAAAGCGCACCAATAGCCGGTCAAGCTATGTGAATATGGTACAAATGTCTGGAGAGGGAGAGCGATGGTAGCGGAGGAGGGATTCGAACCCCCGACACAAGGATTATGATTCCTCTGCTCTAACCTACTGAGCTACTCCGCCACGCGTCGCTTTACAGAGACAACTTCATGATCGCCGTTTCCGGTGGGACAAATCGTTGTTCCTGTAAGGAATGGCGGCGGTATATGTGCGGAATGAAAAGCTGTCAAGCACTCTTCGCATAGCTTTCGTCTTGTTTTCTATCATTTGCACCGATAAGGAACTTTGCATCAGCAAAGGCATAGTTTTATGGCACCTCGTATTGCGGTTTTGGGTTGCGGCTATTGGGGCGGCAATCACATTCGTACCCTGAAGAGCCTCGGTGCCCTTCAGGCAATCTCGGATTCAAGGGCAGAACAGGCGGAACGCTTCGCGACCGAGTTCAATGTTCCCAGTGTTCCTGTCGAAGAATTATTCACGCGTCCGGACATTGACGGCATCGTGTTGGCACTGCCAGCGCAGTTTCATTCACAATATGCCATTCAGGCAGTGAAGAACGGCAAGGACGTTCTGGTCGAGAAGCCAATCGCGCTCGACATTCCGGCTGCAGAAGCCGAAGTGGAAGCTGCCCGCGAAAATGGTCGCGTGTTCATGGTTGGCCATGTGCTGCGTTTCCATCCGGCCTTCGAAAAGCTTCTCGACATGGTGAAAAGCGGCGAACTCGGCGATATTCGCTATGTGCATTCGCATCGCGTCGGGTTTGGCAAGTTCCACAACGAGTTCGATGCCCTGTGGGATCTTGCGCCGCACGATCTTTCGATGATCCTGGCCATCACCGGAGAAGAACCGAGCGCGGTTCGCGGAGAGGGTGTTGCGACGCTCGATCATCTTACCGACATCGCCCATCTTCATCTCGATTTTCCAAATGGCATCCGTGGCCATCTGTTTGCGTCACGCCTCAATGCCTATCGTGAGCGCCGCCTGACAGTCACCGGCACAAAGGGCATGGCCGTATTCGACGACGGCGAGCCATGGGATCGCAAGCTTGCGCTTTACAGCCATGAAGTCTGGCGGGAAAACGACCAGTGGTCTTTCAAATCCGTCGAGCCGGTCTATATCCCGGTCGAGGAAGGCATGCCGCTGACACGTGAATTGCAGCATTTCATGCATTGCATCGAGACACGCGAGAAGCCGCGGACCGATGGCAAGGAAGCGATCAGCGTGCTGCGCATTCTCACGGAAGGTACTGTCCGGCACCCGCGTTAAAAGGGAGCCGTGCGGTCCGAGTAATCTGCGTCAAGCGGTGTTACAGGAATCGCAAAACTTTGAACGCTCTGGCCGTAGCGGGGCAGGGCGCAAGTGAATAAATAGGTTGCCGAGGATTCGCATATCGAATTGTGCGGGCCAGATATATTGGAGCCAACATGCAGTTTATTGATCTTGGAGCGCAGCGCGCGCGTATCGAAGACCGTCTCAATGCCGCCATTTCCAAGGTTGTTGCGGAAGGCCGTTATATTCTTGGACCGGAAGTGGCGGAGTTCGAAAAGAAGCTCGGCGAATATCTGGGCGTGGAACATGTCATCGCCTGTGCCAACGGCACCGACGCCTTGCAGATGCCCCTGATGGCACGCGGCATCGGCCCAGGTGACGCTGTCTTCGTTCCGTCCTTCACCTTTGCTGCCACGGCGGAAGTTGTTGCGCTGGTCGGCGCAGAGCCGGTGTTCATCGACGTAGATGCGGAAACCTACAATCTGAATGTCGAGCAGCTTGAAGCTGCCATCGCCGCTATCCGGAAGGAAGGCCGCCTGCAGCCGAAGGCGATCATTCCGGTCGATCTGTTCGGTCTGGCTGCCGATTATAACCGCATCAGCGCTATCGCCGACCGCGAAGGCCTGTTCGTCATTGAAGACGCTGCGCAGTCGATCGGCGGCAAGCGTGACAATGTCATGTGCGGTGCTTTCGGCCATGTCGGCGCGACGAGCTTCTATCCGGCCAAGCCGCTCGGCTGCTATGGCGACGGTGGTGCCATGTTCACCAACGACGCCGAACTCGCCGATACGCTGCGTTCGGTCCTGTTCCACGGCAAGGGTGAAACCCAGTACGACAATGTCCGTATTGGCATCAACTCGCGTCTCGACACGATCCAGGCTGCTGTTCTTCTTGAAAAGCTTGCAATTCTGGAAGACGAAATGGAAGCACGTGACCGTATTGCCAAGCGCTACAACGAAGCGCTGAAGGATGTCGTCAAGGTTCCGGCACTTCCGGCTGGAAACCGTTCGGCATGGGCTCAGTACTCGATCGAAAGCGAAAACCGTGATGGTCTGAAGGCGCATCTTCAGGCGGAAGGCATTCCTTCGGTTATCTATTATGTGAAGCCGCTGCACCAGCAGACTGCATACAAGCATTATCCGGTGGCGCCGGGCGGTCTTCCGGTTTCGGAAAGCCTGCCGAACCGTATTCTGAGCCTGCCGATGCACCCCTATTTGTCGGAAGCCGATCATGACAAGATCATCGGCGCTATCCGTGGTTTCCACGGCAAGAAGGCCTGATCAGTTTCCAATCTGATTGACGAAAAACCCGGCGAAAGCCGGGTTTTTTATTTATCAGGCCTGCAAATTCAATTGCCAGGAAACCCCGTACTTGTCCTTGATCCAGGCGAAAAGCTTGCTGAACCCATAATTGTCGAGCGGCATCAGCGTCTCGCCGCCTTCTGAAAGCTTCTCAAAAACGCTGGTCAGGCTTTCTTCATCGTGGAAATCGATGAACAGCGATATGGATGGATTGAAATCGAACTGGTGCGGGATGGGGCTGTCGATCACGATCAGCCGGTGTTCGGCAAAAGTCACGCGCGCTATCTGCACCTTGCCGGGACTGCCGCTCGCTTCGTCATAGGTTTTGATCGACTCGATCAGGAAGTCGGGAAAGATCGAACGATATGTTTCCAGAGCTGCGCCTGCACTGCCCTGAAACATGAGATGGGTGCAAACCTGTGTCATGCCGAAAGCCTAACACGGCCCCGCCAGTTTCGGCAATCTGGCTGTTAAATGTTCTTCTTCGTAATCCGCTTATCGATGCGCGCGGCGACAAAGCGGGCGATGGCAGGGCCTGCCAGTAGCACGATGAAGAAGCGGCTGGTCTGCATCGCGATGATGAAGGGCAGATCGACATTGCTGGATGCTGCGATGATCGCAACTGTATCGGCGCCACCGGGACTGGTGGCAAGATAGGCGGTAAGCGGATCGAGGCCCAGCACGTGACCGAGCGCCATGCCGAACAGTCCACAAACGGCAATGAGGAGCAGCGTGGATGTCAGAACTGCCGGAAAGGCCCGCGCGGCATGAGCGATGATGGCGCGTGAGAAGCCGAGGCCGATGCGCCAGCCTATAAGCAAGTAGCTGACCGCGAGCAGCCATGGTGGCAGGTCGATGGTGATGAAACCGGTGTCCTGAAGCAGTGCCCCCAATATCAGCGGGACGAGCATGGCACCGGTCGGGATGCGTAGGATTTCACCAAGGAATGAGCCGCCGACGATCAGAAGCAACGTCGGTCCAAGGGTGGACCAGTCGATGGGCGGAAACCAGACGATCTCGACAGGCGCAACGGTTTCCACGCCTGCGCTGAGGCGCAGGACAAGCGAAGCGGCTGTGGCGACCAGCACCACGCGCAGATATTGCATGAAGGCGACGAGACGAGCATCCGCTCCATGGGCTTCAGCCATCAGCGTCATCGCGGTGGCGGCACCTGGAGAAGAGCCCCACACGGCAGTTGTTCCCGGCAAAATGTGAAACCGCGCGAGCAGGTAGCCAATAAATGTGCTGGTAAACAGTACATAGCCGACGGATAACAGGATGACGGGCAGGTGTTGTCCCATACTGGTGAAAAACTCAGCCGTGATTGAACGGGCTATGAGGCACCCGACGACGCCCTGCGCTCCCAGGGATAGCCATCGGTGAACCCGCAAGTTGGTTTCGCCTGCGGCCATCAGGATTGCGCCGACCATCGCACCCAGAAGCATGGCTGCAGGCAGCTGCAGCTCTTCCCCTGCAAAAATCAGAATGGCAGAAAATACGACCAGAAAGACCCACTGGATCGGTCTGGCTCTGTCCTTGAAGCTAAATTTGCTTGGGGTCGAATTCGGCCCTGAAGGGGAGGTCTTCTGCATTGCTCTTCCTCACTACATCTGGCGAGAGAGCTATGCAAACCCGATTTTAATCAAGAAACATTGATTTCTAAACATCAATATACTGAGGAAGATGAGGTGTTTGCAGCAAACGGCAATACGCTGCTTTTTCGAGAAAAGCAGCGTATTGCATTATCACGTGGTCACTTCGATCAGCCGATCATGGCGCGGCGCTGGTTGACAGGGCGCTCGATCACTTCCCGCGGGGCCTTGCCGCCATCACGTTCTTCGAGCGCTTCGGCTTTCGTCAGTTCGGTTTCCGCAGCCGATAATTCGGCTTCGGCCGCTTCCTTCTGAGACATCAAGTCGCGAATCGATACGAAAAGATTGTCGCGTCGCTGGCGGGCCGCCTTGGCGAAGGTCGGATAGGCGAAATGATTGATGTCAGTGATGCCAGCTTTTTTCTCTTCCGACAGAATCTGGGCGTCGAGTTCTCCGGCCATCCGTTCGAACTCGCCGATCATCAGGTCGAGCTGTCCCAGTTGACGGCGTTTTTCCTTCACCTGGAACAGTTTCAGCCTGACTAGGCTTTCACGTGGCTTCATACGCAATACTCCTTGAACACCAACCAGCTTTCATGTGTTGGGGCGTTCCCCCCGACTTTATTAACAGGTGTAAACAGGTAAAACACACCCGGCTCACCCCCGAATCTCCTTGCGAATTCAGGCCCCTAAAGGGGAAATCATCGCAGCCGTTCTTCCGAAATGGCTCAACAAGCGAAACAAAAAGTTAAGAATTCGCTCGTTTGGTAACCATTCCTTTACCGGCGAAGTTAATCATACGCGTTAGGACTTAAGGCTCGGTAAACCTCGTGTGGTTTTTCGGCAACAGGCGAAAGCTAGAGTCAGATGAATCGCTTAGCGAAGATTCTTAATGTGATGCTTTAGAGTCATGAGGAAGAGAATGTCTTTATGATTCAGGCGCGTAAGAGAATTTTCTAAACAGGGCAGAAATATGCTTGCCAAGCAGAATCATATTTTGTTAACCATTTGCTGGCACCTTCATGCAAAGGCAACGATAGTTCCGTGTGCTGCCGTGAGGGACATCGGGTCGGCTGCGGAAAGGGGATAAGAGATGCGCGTCCTTTTGATTGAAGACGACAGTGCTATCGCACAGAGCATCGAGTTGATGCTTAAGTCCGAGAGTTTCAATGTCTACACGACCGATCTGGGCGAAGAAGGCATCGATCTCGGCAAGCTATATGATTACGACATCATCCTGCTGGACTTGAACCTGCCGGATATGTCTGGTTACGAAGTTCTTCGCACCTTGCGTCTGTCCAAGGTGAAGACGCCGATCCTTATCCTTTCCGGCATGGCCGGTATCGAGGACAAGGTTCGCGGTCTGGGCTTCGGTGCCGATGACTACATGACCAAGCCGTTCCACAAGGACGAGCTGATCGCACGTATTCATGCGATTGTGCGCCGTTCGAAGGGACATGCTCAGTCGGTCATCACGACGGGCGACCTGGTGGTCAATCTGGATGCGAAGACGGTCGAAGTTTCCGGCCAGCGCGTTCACCTGACAGGCAAGGAATACCAGATGCTGGAGCTTCTTTCGCTCCGCAAGGGTACGACGCTCACCAAGGAAATGTTCCTCAACCATCTCTATGGTGGCATGGACGAGCCGGAACTGAAGATTATCGACGTCTTCATCTGCAAGCTGCGCAAGAAGCTTGATGCTGTTTCCGGTAGCCAGAGCTATATCGAGACGGTCTGGGGTCGCGGCTATGTGCTGCGTGAGCCGGATGCAGAAATGCGTGAAAGCGCCTGATCGGCAACAGGCTTCGAAATGTAAAAAGCTCCGCTTCGGTGGAGCTTTTGCTTTTTGAAGTGGCTATTTCTGGAACTAAGCTGACAGGACGCCTGCAAACTGTTCGGTGAGATAGGCGCGGTCAAATGGCTTCAGAATATAGCCATTGGCGCCTGCACGCTTCGCCCGCATGATGCGGGTCACATCGAGTTCATAAAGACACAGGATGATGTGGGGGCGGTCGCCATCCGGCATGGCGCGCAGTTCGGTTACGACCTCCAGCGCTGTCATATCCGGAAGGTCATAGTCGAGCAGGATGACGTCTGGCATGTGCGAAAAACAGGCTTCAAGCGCTTCCCGACCAGTTGAGGCCTCAGCAAATTCTGCAATAGTTTCGGAAAGAATACGGCGCGCGACTTTGCGAATGACGGAGGAGTCGTCAACCAGCAGGCAATAACCTGTCATTGATTCATTCGCCATGCAGTCCCCCTCCACAAATGCGCGCCGGCTGCCACGCCTTCGACGAATATCTTCTGACGCATATCCTGACGAGAAATGCATCGCCTGACTGATAGAGAGTTTTATTGCGGTTTGCCAGTATGAGCGCGGGTCAGCCCCGCGCTCCGGGGCGCTTATTCAGCAGAAAATACGATATCTTCTGCAGTAGCGTGGATGGAAATCTTCATGCCTGCTTCTTCGGCCAGAAGCAGGGTGTAATAAGGCTGGACGGAATGGGCGTCGATCGGCTCTTCCGGGGTAGCGCCTGAATGAAGCTCAAGGAACTTTGGCGGAACACGCAGCATGCGACCCTTCACAGTGATGACGAAGCGCGGTTCGGTATCTCCGCCTTCAAGGCGCACGGCCAGCGAGCCGCCACGCGGTATGGCAGCATTGGCGATCAGGAGCATGTTCAGGAGCAGCTTGACCTTGTTCTTCGGCAGAAGGACGCGAGTGCCTTCCCAGGTGAATTCCGGCTTTTCGTTCTTGAAATATTCAGTAGCGACGTTCTGCGCGTCGCCTGTGTCGATCTGCACGCCGGCCGAGCCTGCGGCGCCGAAAGCGATGCGGGCGAACTGAAGGCGAGCGGAGGCGTTACGTGCGCTCGACTTGATGAGCGCCATCGCGTCCTCGTCTGCTCCGCCTTCTTCCAGCAGTTCCAGGCCGTTATTGATCGCGCCAACCGGCGAAATGATGTCATGACAGATCCTGCTGCACAGAAGCGCACCGAGGTCGAGCGCGGAAAGGGTAACGGGCATTGGCATGGCGTTTTCTCCGGAACGCGGATCGATTCTGCTCGTCCCAGCGTGTTGGATGAGCAGACCGTTATCGGTTAACGAAACAGCCCGCAAAGCCAGAGTTTGCGCGCTGCATGAGGGTGGGCGAATCGCCCGGAATATCGATTTAACTGGATACACGGGCCATCGGACCGCCGCAACAAAGCTCTCTTTTCGATCCGACTAGTGGTCTGATGCCGACATTTGCATTCCTCGGCTACAAGCATCAGACAAATGTTGGAATCAAAAAGATCACTAGCAACTATATCTATCTAGTGGATTTTTCGAATTTGACGTTTGAAACGGCATCTGCATTTAGCCGGGATTCAAACGTCAAATTCAATCCACTAGCCCCGGCATTCCCTCACATCAGTGTGAAAAAGACCGGAAATTGCATGCCTTCGTAAAGCCAATTTCGATGCTTAAAGGTTTGGACAATAAATTCGGGTCTAGAATAGGCGCGATTCGACCAAAATGTCCGGAAGAGACGTGGTCTGGCTTTTAACAGGGCCGTCAGACAGAGGAGCGGAGAGCCAAAAGGAATTTTACATGGCCATACAATCCCTGTCGCAAATCAGGTTCCGCAATGCGGCGTGCTTCGTTGCGTTTTTTGCGGCGCTGTTTGTTTCTTTCATCGCTCTGCCAAATCAGGCCAGAGCACAGAACACATACACTGCCGAGGAAATCGTTGAATCTGGTCACAGGTTCTTCGGGTCGACTTCGGGCGGTATCGCAAGTGCGGTCGAGAAGGCGTTCCAGAGTTTTGGTCTGCCCAACGGCTATATTCTTGGTGAAGAAGGTTCCGGCGCTTTCATCGGCGGCCTGACCTATGGAGAAGGTACGCTCTATACCAAGAATGCAGGCGACCATAAGACTTACTGGCAAGGCCCCTCGCTTGGCTGGGATTTCGGCGGGCAGGGTTCTCGCGTGATGATGCTCGTCTATAATCTCGACGACATCCAGAACCTTTACGGCCGTTATGCCGGTGTTGCAGGTTCCGCCTATGTCATTGCGGGCGTCGGCTTCAATGTCCTGAAACGCGAGAACATCATGCTGGTGCCGATTCGCACTGGTGTGGGCGCAAGGCTCGGCGTGAATATCGGTTATCTGAAGCTTTCCGCCGCGCCGACGTGGAATCCGTTCTAAGGATTAGTTGCGAATAGGTGTCTTTTCAGCCGGTGATTGTTTTTGCTGGCTGGAAAGACGGTCGACTGCGCACTATGAATAGTCAATGCTTGTCTGAAACCGCTCGGGCCCGTTTGAAACCGTGATCCAGTCCGCTCTCTTTTTCATATTCGGCGTTCTTGTGGCGGTTTTCGTCGTGATTCTACTCGGCCCGTCCGTCTGGCGACGCGCGTTCTTTCTGGCGCGCAGGCAGGTTCAGGCCGAACTGCCTATAACCTTGGCCGAGATTCGCGCTGACCGGGACGGGCTGCGTGCCGAACACGCCGTTGCGGTCAGCCGGCAGGAACAACTGCTGAAGCTCGAACGTCACAAGAATGCGGAACAGAAGGTGACGCTCGCCCGGCAATATGAAGAGCTGAAACGCATCCCGCTGCTCGAGGAAAGCCAGGCCGGTATCGAGAAGCAACTTGCAGAGCATGAGCGGGTGACGAAGGAAGCCAATACAGCGCGCGATACAGCACTTGAAAAGGCAGAAATCCTCCAGGCGGAACTGGAACGGATGCAGAGCCACTACAGCGCGCTCGAGGGATTGGCCGATACCTTGCGTATCGAAATAAGTGGAAGCGAGACGGAATACAGCCGTCTGACAAACGAGATGACCGAGATGCGTCGAGATCGCAAGGAAGCCGCGGCACGTTACAACGAGGTTTCGACCCAGTTGACCTCGGCGCAGACGGAGTTGAAAAGCGAAAAGCGACGCAACGGTGAACTGCAGCAAAAGCTTGAGAAACTGATATCCGAGCTTTCTGACGCGCAGGAAAAAATCGAGCGCTATAGCCGCAAGAATGCTGGCGTGAATGACAGCGCGGATTTCGCTGAAATCGAACGCGAGAATGCTGCGCTTCGTGAAGAAATGGCTGAGCTTGCCGCTCGCATGGTGGCCGTGACCGCCGAAAAAGAAGGACCAGAATCCCCGATCCATTCAATTCTTGAGGGGGCAGAAAAATCCGGCACAGGAAAAGGCAAGAAGACCAGTTCCAAAAGCCTGGCACGCCGCATACGCGATTTGCAATAAATCTTCTATCTAAAGCGCGTCGCGTTTTATTGTATTCGCGCAACACGCTTTAAGCTTTTGTTTTCATGCATGTCTTTATTCCAAACAGGTCCCACTTTTGGAGACATGCATCAGCCGCTATTCCTTGCCTAAAACATCGGCCCAGTCGGGATGGCGCATGGCTTGTGCGTGCATGAAGCTGCAGCGCGGGATAATCTTCCAGCCGCTCCGGCGTGCGTCCAGAACAGCGTTCTTGGCAAGCGCCTGAGCGATCCCTTTGCCGCGCATCGCATCCGGTACGAAAGTATGGTCGATGGATACCAGGGAAGGGCCGAGCTTCGTATAAGTCATTTCGGCTTCGCTGCCGTCGAGAACAGCCACATAACGTCCACCGTCAGAGCTGTCTTCCTTGCGAATCTCGATATTCCCGCTCATGCCATCCTCCTGAACATTGTGTGCCTGGATTAACACGCCAAGTTCACAACATAGGAACGGAATGTGCAAATAAAAACCGGCCACGTGGGCCGGTTTTCGATTTGTCAGATCCATCGCGGAAGTTATTGCTCCGCCTGGTCATGGTACCGTTCTTCCAAAGCTTGTCTTCGCTTTTGGAAAGACAGGCTTTAGTGACGATACTGTTGAATTCTGGTGGTCCTGAGGCCGGCGAGACCATGCTCGTCGATCGAGGATTGCCAGCCAAGGAATTCCTCCACCGTCAATGTATAACGCTGGCATGCCTCCTCAAGGCTTAGAAGCCCGCCGCGAACAGCAGCGACGACTTCAGCCTTGCGGCGGATGACCCAGCGCCTTGTATTGGCGGGGGGGAGGTCCGCGATGGTCAGCGGGCTGCCATCAGGACCGATAACATACTTTATACGCGGTCTTACCAGATCGGTCATTGTACTCTCTACACAACACTCAAGGACCTAATCGAGTGTGAGACTAGCGTGACAGCTTTAAAAATTACCTAAGCAGCTGGTAACGCTCTGGTAACACTTGGAAAAATATCCGTTTTCGCCCTATTGCGGGCATTTTTACGGCGTATAAACCGAAAACTTCACGGGGAAGTGTGTGTCGCTTGTCGCAATCTGGACAATGATTGCTCTCGGACCCTTGGCAAATTGCCGCACTTTAGCCTATATAAGGCGCAGAAACCTAAATTCTGAGAAGCAGGGCGCATGCCCGGAAGCTGGAATCAATCATGAGCCTGAACAGCCTCGATCTGCCGGGAAAGCCGGAAGACACGCGCGTTGTCGTCGCCATGTCGGGCGGCGTCGATTCATCTGTTGTGGCCGGGATTCTCAAACGTGAAGGTTACGATGTCGTTGGCGTGACGCTGCAGCTTTACGATCATGGCGCAGCTGTTCATCGCGCTGGTTCCTGCTGCGCGGGACAGGACATCGAAGATGCCCGCCGCGTTTCGGAAAGCCTCGGCATTCCGCATTATGTTCTCGACTACGAAGCACGCTTCCGTGAAGCCGTGATCGACCCGTTCGCGAATTCCTACGTTAGCGGCGAAACGCCGATTCCATGCGTTTCTTGCAATCAGACGGTAAAGTTTGCTGATCTTCTGCAGACCGCGCGTGATCTTGGTGCCGATGCGCTGGCAACGGGACATTATATCCGTAGCCGCGCCAATGGTGCGCACCGCGCGCTTTATCGTCCGGTCGATACGGATCGTGACCAGAGCTACTTCCTGTTTGCAACCACGCAGGAGCAGATCGACTATCTGCGCTTCCCGCTTGGCCACTTGCCGAAGGCTCAGGTGCGTGAAATCGCAGAGGAAATGGGCCTGACTGTTGCCAAGAAACAAGACAGCCAGGACATTTGCTTTGTACCGCAGGGCAAATATTCCGACATTATCTCCAAGCTGAAGCCGGAAGCGGCCAATCCGGGCGATATTGTCCATATCGATGGCCGCACGCTCGGCCGCCACGACGGTATCGTGCATTACACGGTCGGCCAGCGTCGCGGTATCGGCGTCGCCACGGGTGAGCCGCTGTATGTCGTCCATCTCGATGCCGCCAATGCGCGGGTTATCGTCGGTCCGCGTGAAGCGCTGGAAACGCATAAGGTCTTCCTGCGTGACATCAACTGGCTGGGCGATGCGCCGATCGATGATCTGCCGGAAGGTGGAATGGAAGTTTTCGCCAAGGTTCGCTCTACCCGACCGCCACGCCCGGCCGTACTGCGCCATGCCGATGGCCAGACCTGGGTTGAGCTGATTGACGGCGAAAGTGGTATCGCTCCGGGACAGGCCTGTGTGCTCTATTCCGATGAAAGCAACACTGCCCGCGTCTTTGGCGGCGGCTTTATTGGCCGTTCGGAACGTGAACCGCAAGCTGAAGAAATGCTGCGCCGTCTTGTTGCTAACACGGCAAATGCTTCTGCGGCCTGATCGTTTTTCTGACTGATGAATGAAAAGCGGGCGCGAGAGCGCCCGCTTTTTTTATCTGCTCCAGCTAAATGCTAACTCCTGTAGCCGGTTCCTTCTTTCGAGAGATATGCTCTGGAATTTGAAAGCGATAAACGGGAAGTCAGTTGCACCGGCTGCATCTAAGCTCATAGTGAGCGGAACTTAAGCTTTGGCTTCAGAGGTTTTGAAGATGGCGGTGCAGAAAATGATGGGATGGAAGGAATGGGCGATGCTCATTATTCTTTCCGTTCTTTGGGGTGGTTCTTTCTTCTTTAACGGTGTCGCCGTTCGGGAATTGCCGCCTTTTACTATCGTCACGCTCCGAGTCGGGCTGGCTGCGCTCGCTTTGGTGGTGTTAATTCGGATGATGGGCTTATCGTTACCGAAAGATCGCCGTATATGGTGGGCGTTTTTCGGTATGGGTTTTCTCAATAATCTGCTGCCGTTCAGTCTCATCGTCTGGGGACAGACCCAGATCGCCAGTGGATTGGCCTCCATCCTCAATGCCACGACACCGCTTTTCGGCGTTATTGTCGCACATTTTCTGACGACGGACGAAAAGATCACCGGGAACAAGATTGCCGGTGTTTTGATCGGCTTTTGCGGGGTGGCGATCATGATCGGACCCGATGCCATCAGCGGAATCGGAGGCAAGCTGTGGCCGCAGCTTGCGATTCTGTGTGCTGCATTCTCCTATTCGTTGGCAGGTATTTTTGGGCGTCGCTTCAAAGCGATGGGAGTAGCGCCCCTGATAACGGCCACCGGTCAGGTAACGGCAACAACGATCATGCTCATCCCGGTAGCCCTGCTGGTGGATCATCCCTGGACGCTGGCTGCTCCGAGCGCTGCAGTCTGGGGAGCGTTGGCCGGTATCGCGCTGCTTTCGACAGCACTCGCTTACGTTCTCTTTTTCCGCATTCTGGCGACGGCGGGTGCAGTCAATCTCATGCTGGTGACGTTTCTCATTCCGGTCAGTGCGATCCTGCTTGGAGCGCTCTTTCTTGGCGAAACGTTGCAAACCAAGCATTTCATCGGCATGGCAATGATCGCAGCAGGTTTGGCAGCCATCGACGGCCGGTTGGTCGCGTTGTCGTTGTCAGGGAAACGAGAAGTCTACTGAAACTTGCTGAAACGTGACAAGGCGATGCCTGATGCAGTTGCAACATTCAGGCTGTCGAACATAGTGGACATCGGAATCTTGGCCGTTTGCAGTTTATGAAGAAGGCGAGGCGGCAATCCTTCACCTTCTGTGCCAAGCAGGAGTGCGTGGCGATTGTGCTTGGTGGCATCATAGATGCTGAGCGAGGATGACGGACTGAGCGCCAGCAAATTGAACCCGGCATCGCCCAGTACGGCAATAATTTGATCGATGCTTCCGCCGTGGAAGTAAGGGACCTTTAGCGTTGCGCCGACCGATACGCGAATGGCCTTGCGATAGAGCGGGTCGCAACAGGTTTCGTCCATGAGCACACAATCGGCTTCAAAAGCGGCTGCGTTGCGAAAGATAGAGCCGACATTGTCGTGATTGGAAATGCCGCACAAAACGACAACGAGCGATTTCGTGGGCAGGGCATCCAACATCGCATCGAGGCTCGGCTGTGTCTTGCGACGGCCTATTGCAAGAATACCGCGATGAACGTGAAATCCTGCGACAGCATCCATAACAGCTTGCGGGGCAGAATAAACAGGAACGTCTGGCGGCAATTGGCTGAGTTGTTCGCTGAGACCCGCAAGCCGGTTCTCCAGAACAAGCAGCGATTCGGTCTCGAAGCGCGCCGAAGATGAGAACAGGACGTTCAGAACCACCTTGCCTTCAGCGATAAACCGCTGCTGGCGCCCTACAAGATCTTTTTCGCGAATGCTGCGATAGGGGGAAAGGCGGATGTCGTCCGGATCGTCGATCTTCCAGACGCAGCCGTGCGAATGAGAAATTTCGTTCATCGCACGGCTGTGACCTCATGTTGTTATGCGTGAGCGACTGCCGCAAGATTGTGTCTGCGCGGCGTTGGACTCATATAGAGACTCGAGAGCGTCGACAACATCAACTCGATATGCGGCGAAGAGACCATATAGTAGATGGTCTGCGCGTCACGACGGGTTGAAACGAGGTCGAGAGCTCGCAATTTTGCCAGGTGCTGAGACAAAGCGGATTGGCTAAGATCAATCGCCTTGGCAAGTGCACCTACCGACATTTCATTGTGAAGCAACTTACATAAAATTAGTAATCGCTTATTGTTAGCAAGTGCCGATAGAAAATCAGCGGCTTGATCTACGTTTTCAATCAAATCAAAGAAAGTATCTTCGTTGCTCATTTGCCGTCATACCCCCGTAAGACTGGACAAAGTTGAAATATACATGCGAATTTTCATAAGCATGCATATTGAAAATAATACTATATGCCGAATTTGAAAAGCCCTTGCTTATATTCCATCCAGAATAAAGACGTGCAATTTCGTCCCAAAAAGAATGCGTTTTTGTTTCAGGGGGCTTTATTTTACCGTTTGGTCAGTGCTGTAACAGCTTCCCTTACGGAATCAGGGCGCAGCGGAAACACATAGCGCAGAACGAGGTCGCCATTGGCGATGTCGGCACCATCAGGGTCCAGACCTATCACTTTCTGTTGATCTTTAATAGCGCCTGCTTTCAAAAGCTGTTGAGCAAGTTGTGTGATGGCTGGTGCGTGGTGGTTGTTCAGCTCGTCGAGTGCGTTTTGTTCGCTTTCAGCGAAATCCGCGCTGATGGAGGCTTTGCAAAGCAGGTCGTCCCGCGTCAAGTTGAATGCCTTGCCAAATCCGCCATTCAAGCTGGCGCTTTCCAGATCAAGCCGGAAGAATGCGAAATCTCCCAGATCCACATAGAGCGAACCTTTCGGATTGTGATTGAGATAGCGCTGGCGAATGCGTGGATAGTCTGGTGCCACCTTTTCGACCTTCTGTGCTCTGCAGTGCAAAGTGACGCGCGGGTGAGCAAGAGGGTCTCCCTTGCCGACTTCACCCAGCAGAAGCGAGCAGGCGGGATTTGCCAGCAGGCCCGGTGTGTGCGCCGCCAACCCCGAAACGAGGATTAATGGCGTGCCATCTGTGTCCGTCGCAACGGCAACGCGACTTGCAAGCGGCCGACCGGTGGATGCATCGAAGACGGCAATAGCGCCGTAACGTGATGTTCTCAGCAATGTTTTGGCAAGCTGAATGGCTTCTGGCGTCGTTGGGCGGATTGGATTGGTTTCGGGCATGTTTGCTGGACTCAAATATGACTGATACAATCCACTTAATAATACCCCTGCTTCTAAAGAACCAGCGAATTCGGTGCGATAAATGTGATGATCTGCCGATATTGCGAGCAATTTACAATTGATGAAGACGTGTCAGTGTCGCGCCTGAGTCGATGATGCAAAGGTTGCATAACCCTATGCAGGTTTTGCGAATAATATTATAAATCAGAGAGCTTTAGCGCAATTTTCCGAAATCACGCCAGTTAGTAGAATAAAAATCTAACGAATATGGATATATTCGGTTGAGAATATGAACTGGTTCTAAAAATTGCGCTTGCAAAGTGACGGTCCACACGTTTCGATAAGCGCAAGCTGCGGGCAATGGGGTGCGCGCGGCATGATTTTCCGTGGAGGCGGACAATAATGAAATTCTATCAAAAACTCCTGGCAGCAACCGCGCTGGTGGCTCTGATGAGCGGTGCTGCATCGGCAAAGACCTTTGTATATTGCTCGCCGGCTTCGCCTGAAGGCTTTGATCCGGCTGCCTATACCGGTGGCGATACGTTCGACGCATCTGCTCATCCGGTCTACAACCGCCTTGCCGAATTCGAAAACGGAACGACGAAAGTTGTGCCAGGTCTCGCAGAAAGCTGGGATGTTACCGACGACGGTCTGGAATACACCTTCCATCTGCGCAAGGGCGTCAAGTTCCATTCGAACGATTATTTCACGCCGACCCGCGATTTCAACGCCGACGACGTGATCTTCTCCTTCGATCGCATGCGCAACAAGGACAATCCTTGGCACCAGTACACCGCTGGCATCACCTACGAATATTTCGACAGCATGGAAATGGGTGCCCTGATCAAGGACATCGTCAAGGTTGACGATTACACCGTCAAGTTCGTGCTGAACCGTCCGGAAGCGCCGTTCCTCGCCAATATCTCGATGCCTTTCGCTTCGATCATTTCGAAGGAATACACCGACAAGCTGGCTGCCGATGGCAAGAAGGACGATCTCAATCAGGTTCCGGTCGGCACTGGCCCGTTCCAGTTCGTCGCCTACCAGAAGGACGCTGTCGTTCGCTTCAAGGCCAATCCGGACTATTGGGGTGGCAAGCCGAAGATCGACGATCTCGTCTTCGCAATCACGACCGATCCGGCTGTTCGCGCGCAGAAGCTAAAGGCTGGTGAATGCCACCTGATGTCCTATCCTGCTCCGGCTGACATCAAGGGTCTTCAGGCTGATTCCAACCTCAAGGTTGACGAACAGGCTGGCCTCAATGTGGCTTACTTCGCGTACAACACGCTGAAGGCACCTTACGACAAGCCGGAAGTCCGCAAGGCGCTCAACCAGGCTATCAACAAGCAGGCCATCGTCGATGCCGTGTTCCAGGGTCAGGGCCAGGTTGCCAAGAACCCGATCCCGCCAACGATGTGGGGCTATAACGACAAGGTCGAGGACGACAAGTACGATCCGGAAGCTGCCAAGAAGGCTCTTGAAGCCGCTGGCGTCAAGGATCTCAAGATGAAGCTGTGGGCGATGCCTGTCAGCCGTCCGTACATGCCGAACGCTCGTCGTACTGCTGAACTCATGCAGTCCGATCTGGCCAAGGTTGGCGTCAGCGCCGAAATCGTTTCGATGGAATGGGGTGAATACCTCAAGAAGTCGTCCGACAAGGACCGCGACGGTTCCGTCATCCTCGGCTGGACCGGCGACAATGGCGATCCGGACAACTTCATGGGCACGCTTCTCGGCTGCGCCGGCGTTGGCAACAACAACCGCGCCCAGTGGTGCTACAAGCCGTTCGAAGATCTGATCCAGAAGGCCAAGATTTCGACCAGCCAGGAAGAACGCACCAAGCTTTACGAAGAAGCACAGGTTATCTTCAAGGAGCAGGCTCCTTGGAATACGCTTGCTCACTCGACGGTCTTCGTGCCGATGTCCGCCAAGGTTACCGGCTTCAAGCAGAGCCCGCTCGGCGATTATCGCTTCGAAGAAGTTGATATTGCTGAGTAAAATCTGACAACACGAGTGTGGTGGATTTGAGGTTCCTATTCTTTGCGTGATATGCGCGTTCAGGAGCCTCAAATCCGTAAACCACACTCGATTCAATTGGTTGCTGGTTTGGTTTGAAACCGAAATTCGCTCACGCCTCGTTCAAGGGGCATGCGAATTTCGGTTTTGCCAAACCAGGGGCCGGGTGTAGGGTGATCCCGGCACCCGGTCGGAGTTTTTGTATGTTCCGTTTCATATTCAACAAACTCGTCTATCTGGTTCCGACCTTCATAGGCATTACAATCGTGGCTTTTGCTTTCGTCCGGGTTTTGCCCGGCGATCCTGTGCTGCTGATGGCCGGCGAACGCGGCGTAAGCCCTGAGCGCCATGCCGAACTGATGGCACAGCTCGGCTTCGATCGCCCGATCTGGCAGCAATATCTCGACTATGTCTGGAACCTGCTGCACGGCGATTTCGGTCAGTCTCTGGTGACCAAAAAGCCTGTTCTCGTAGAATTTTTCGCGCTGTTTCCCGCAACTGTAGAGTTGTCCATCTGCGCGATCATCGTTGCTATTCTGTTGGGTATCCCTGCGGGCGTCATGGCTGCGGTCAAGCGCGGCTCGTGGTTCGATCAGGGCCTGATGGGCATTTCGCTGGTCGGTTACTCGATGCCGATTTTCTGGTGGGCGCTTCTGCTCATCATCTTCTTCTCGGGCGTGCTGCAGTGGACGCCGGTTTCCGGCCGTATCTCTCTGCTCTATTTCTTCCCGCCTGTGACCGGTTTCATGCTGATCGACAGTCTGCTGTCGGACCAGAAGGGCGCTTTCATCTCGGCGGCCTCGCATCTCATCCTGCCGACCATCGTGCTTGCGACCATTCCGCTCGCCGTTATCGCGCGCCAGACCCGTTCGGCGATGCTGGAAGTTCTGGGCGAGGACTATGTGCGCACCGCTCGCGCGAAGGGTCTGCCTGTTCGTCGCGTTGTCGGACTGCATGCGCTTCGAAATGCGATGATTCCTGTCATCACGACCATCGGCTTGCAGGTCGGCGTTTTGATGGCTGGTGCGATCCTGACCGAGACGATCTTCTCATGGCCCGGTATCGGCAAATGGATGCTCGATTCCATTTTCCGTCGCGATTATCCGGTCGTGCAAAGCGGACTACTGCTGATCGCATTCATCATCATGCTGGTGAATCTGGTCGTGGATCTGCTGTACGGCCTTATCAATCCGCGTATCCGGCACAAGTGAGGGTATCATGACACACTCAGCTATTCAGCCGGAAGCCGCGAACGACATTGGCAAGATGCGCGCGCTGAAGGATTTCTGGTTTTATTTCAGCGTCAACCGTGGCGCTGTGATCGGTCTTTTCGTATTTCTCGCAATCATTCTGGTGGCGATCTTTGCTCCGATTATTGCGCCGCACGATCCGACGGAACAGTTCCGTGAATTCGTGAAGGTTCCGCCCTTCTGGGAGAGCGGTGGCTCGACACAGTTCCTTCTTGGAACCGATGCGGTTGGACGCGATATTCTGTCCCGCCTGATCTATGGTTCGCAATATTCGCTGCTCGTGGGCTTTGTCATCGTCATCATTTCGATGTGCCTTGGCATTACCATCGGCCTCATCACCGGCTATTTCGGTGGCGGCGTCGATACCGTGTTCATGCGCATCATGGATGTTATTCTGGCGTTCCCGTCGCTTCTGCTGGCTCTGGTTCTGGTGGCGATCCTCGGGCCTGGCCTGATCAATGCGGTTCTGGCGATCACGCTGGTTCTGCTGCCGCACTTCTCGCGTCTTACCCGCGCTGCCGTCATGGCGGAAAAGGAACGCGAATACGTGACCGCTGCCAAGCTTGCCGGTGCAAGCAAGCTCCGCCTGATGTTCAAGACCATTCTGCCGAACTGTCTTGCTCCGCTCGTGGTGCAGGCAACGATGTCGTTCTCCAATGCCATCCTCGACGTAGCAGCTCTGGGCTTCCTCGGCATGGGCGCGCAACCGCCAACGCCGGAATGGGGCACGATGCTTGCCGAAGCGCGTGAGTTCATCCTGAGCGCCTGGTGGATCGTTACCTTCCCCGGCCTTGCTATCCTGATTACTGTTCTCGCCATCAATCTGATCGGCGACGGTCTGCGCGATGCGCTTGACCCGAAACTGAAGAGGAGCTGATCGATGGCTCTGCTTGAAATCAAGAACCTCACGGTTTCTTTCGACACTTCGACAGGCCCGTTCCGGGCGGTCGATGGGATCGACATAAGAGTCGACAAAGGCGAAGTGCTTGCGATTGTCGGCGAGTCCGGTTCAGGAAAGTCCGTCGGCATGCTTGCGGTCATGGGTCTTCTGCCCAAGACGGCAACTGTTACCGCAGACACCATGACCTTCGATGGCAAGGACTTGCAGGGAATGTCCGACAAGGAACGCCGCAAGATCATCGGTCGTGACATTTCGATGATTTTCCAGGAACCTGTCGCCAGCCTCAATCCCTGCTTCACGGTGGGTTATCAGCTTGAGGAAGTGCTGAAGCAGCATATGGGCATGAACGGCTCGGCGAGCCGTGCACGCGCCATCGAGCTACTGGAGCTCGTCGGCATTCGGGATGCAGCGGAACGCTTGAAAAGCTTCCCGCATCAGATGTCGGGCGGCCAGTGCCAGCGCGTCATGATCGCGATTGCGATTGCGTGTAACCCCAAGCTTCTCATCGCCGACGAGCCGACGACGGCTCTCGACGTGACGATCCAGAAGCAGATCCTCGATCTTCTGATGCGGCTTCAGGTGGAACACGGCATGGGCCTCATCATGATTACTCATGATATGGGCGTGGTGGCCGAAACCGCAGACCGTGTGATCGTGCAGTATAAGGGGCACAAGATGGAGGATGCCGACGTGCTGTCGCTTTTCTCCGCGCCCAAGCATCCTTACACACGTGCGCTGCTGTCGGCTCTGCCGGAAAATGCGACCGGTGATCGTCTTCCGACGGTATCCGATTTCGTCTTTGAAAATAATGGTGCGGGAGAAGCGCGATGAGCGAGATTGTTCTCGAGGCGCGCGATATCAAGCGCGATTATCACGTTGGCGGCGGTTTGTTCGGCAAGCCGAAGGTAGTTCATGCAGTCAAGGGCGTGAGCTTCAAGGTCGAAAAGGGCAAGACGCTGGCGATTGTCGGTGAATCGGGTTGCGGTAAGTCCACGCTGGCGCGCATTCTCACCATGATCGATCCGCAGACGTCTGGAGAGCTGAAGATCGGCGGTAAGGATGTGGACATTGCTCGCGACGGCCTGACGCCCGAAATGCGCCAGAAGGTGCAGATCGTGTTCCAGAATCCGTACGGTTCGCTCAATCCGCGCCAGAAAATCGGTGATGTTCTTGCCGAACCCCTGCTGCTGAATACCAATATGTCGGCAGAAGAACGGCGCGCCAAGGCCATGCAGATGTTGTTGAAGGTCGGCCTCGGGCGCGAGCACTTCAACCGCTATCCGCATATGTTCTCCGGCGGTCAGCGCCAGCGTATCGCCATTGCGCGTGCGCTGATGCTCAACCCGAAGCTGCTGATTCTCGACGAGCCGGTTTCCGCGCTCGATCTTTCGGTGCAAGCACAGGTCCTCAACCTGTTGTCCGATCTGCAGGAAGAGTTCGGTCTTACCTATGTCTTTATCAGCCATGACCTTTCGGTCGTGCGCTATATCGCCGACGAGGTGATGGTGATGTATTTCGGTGAGGTGGTCGAATACGGTTCGCGTGACGACGTGTTCAACAACCCGCAGCATGACTATACGAAGAAGCTCTTTGCTGCGACGCCGCGCGCAGATGTCGATGCTATTCGGGCTCGTGTTGAAGCGCGTGCCGCTGCGAGACAGGCAGCCCATAGCTGACGCATATTTATACGCAGGCCAGGGCACGTCTCCCAAAAGCGAGAACCGGCTTTCGGATAAGATGCACCTGGAAATAAACAGTCAGAGTTCCGATCCAGTTCAATCTGATCGGAACGCGCTCTAAAATGAAAAAGCCGCACATGGAAATGTGCGGCTTTTTGTTTGCATCCAAAGTGTTGTAATGTACGGGCTATTGAAGTATAGGGGACTACATTTTTATAAATCTAAATTGGAATTGTTATGTATTTTTATTTTGTTGTTTCTTTCGTATCGGTAATATTATCCGCTATTTTTTGGGCGACGAGTTCTGCTTCTGTAGCTCTCGTCTAAGTTAGTATGCTTATTGCATTTATATAAGAGCCTGTTCCAAAAGTCGCCATGCCGGTCTGCAAATGGCGCTTTTCTGTGTTCCGGTGCTCATGCACGTTAAGTGCATTGCGCTCCGGTACTCGAAAATCACCATTTTCGCCACGGCCTGCCGCTTTTTGATTCAGGCTCTAACATAGGTATTCTATGCGTATTTTTCTGATCATTCTTTCCGTAGCGTTGCTGGCCCTGTTCGGCACCCTGGCCCTTATACTCGTTCACGTTTCATAGGTGTGTTTATGTGCCGCGCTGTTGATGCCAGGCGAGGGCGCGCACGATGTCATCTGCCGCAATCTTGCCGACGATGGTGCCGTTTTCAATGATGCCAACATCACCGCTGCTGTCCGCTACAGCATTCATCAGTTCTCGTACCAGCGTTTCCCGCCGGGCGGTTGCTGCAAAAGGGCGTGGCGCTGCATTGCGATCAAAAGGCACCATGATGTCGCCAGCTCGAAGCACGCCAAGCGGGTTCATGTGGGCGACGAAATCAGCAACATACTCGTCGGCAGGCTGCAGGAGAATTTCCTGCGGCGTGCCGCATTGAACAATACGCCCGCCTTCCATGATGGCGATGCGATTGCCGATCTTCATGGCTTCATCGAGATCATGACTGACGAAGACGATGGTTTTCTTCAGGCGCGACTGGAAGGCCAGCAATTCGTCCTGCAAACGCGTGCGGATCAATGGATCGAGGGCTGAGAATGGTTCGTCCATTAGCAGGATCGGCGCGCCGGTTGCAAAAGCGCGGGCAAGCCCGACGCGCTGCTGCATGCCGCCGGAAAGTTCCCCGACCTTGCGCTTGGCCCAGTCCTGCAGGCCAACAAGTTCAAGCTGCTCGCGTGCTTTGGCAAGGCGCTCTTCCTTGCCCATGCCGGAAATTTCCAAGCCGAAAGCGACATTTTCCTCGACCGTGCGCCATGGCAACAGGCCAAACTGCTGGAACACCATGGAGACAAGTTCGGTGCGAAGATGGCGAAGGGTTCCGCGGTCAGCCTTGCCGACGTCAATTGCACGCTCGCCTTCCCGCACGAGAACGCGCCCGCGCGAAATCGGATTAAGCCGGTTGATTGCGCGAAGAAGCGTGGATTTTCCAGAGCCTGACAATCCCATCAGAACGAGGATTTCGCCTTCCTCGATGTTGAGCGTGCAATTATGTACGCCCAGCACGAGATTGGTTTCAGCCTGAATCTGTGAACGGGTGGCCCCCCGGTCTGCAAGAGCGAGTGCGTCATCGACATTGCTGCCGAAAATGATGCAGACGTCTTCGAGTGCGATGATGGTCATCCGCTTGCTCCTGATCTCAGTTTAAGCATGATCTTATCCGAAAACCGGTTTCCACTTTTCGGGATCATGCTATTTCTCGTTTCCAGCGCGGAAGATGCGATCAAGTATGATTGCAACCACGACGATGATAAAACCTGCTTCGAAACCGAGCGAAATGTTGACGGAGTTAAGTCCGCGAACGACTGGTACACCGAGGCCATCAGCTCCGACGAGGGCGGCGATGACCACCATCGAAAGTGAAAGCATGATCGTCTGGGTCAGACCGGCTAGGATTTGTGGCATCGCGTAGGGCAGTTCCACTTTCCAGAGAAGCTGCGAGCGTGATGCGCCAAAAGCTTCGCCAGCTTCGATGAGTGAGGATGGTGTCGAGGAAATACCGAGCTGAGTGAGGCGGATGGGAGCGGGTATTACGAAGATAACGGTGGCAAGCAGGCCCGGCACCATGCCGATGCCGAAGAAAACAATTGCGGGGATCAGGTAAACGAATGTCGGCAGGGTCTGCATCAGGTCGAGCACGGGGCGCATCGCGGCGTAAAGCGCCGGGCGATGGGCTGCGGCAATGCCAAGCGGTACGCCGACTGCCATGCAGACAAAACACGATGACAAAACGAGTGTCAGTGTTTTCAGGGTCGGTTCCCAATATCCCTGATTGATGATGAAAAGGAAGCCAAGAACGGTGAGCAGGACGACCGAGATACGACGCTGGATCAGCCATGCAATGACTGCGAAGATGGCGATCAAAAGCAGGGGATGAGGCAGTTGTAGGAGATACAACAAGCCGTCAATCAGGCCCTGCATGACCGCTGCTAAAGTGTCGAAGAAAAGCCCCAAATGGGTTGTCAGCCAGTCCACCACGGATTTGGCGGTCGGTCCGACAGGGATCTTATAGTCCGTCAGCCAGTTCAACGATCAAGTCTCCTGCTGCGTGCTAGAGCATTTCCAGCAAAGGTGCGATGCGGCTTCGCTTGGGATAATGCGTAAAACAAAGAGAAAGGGTGTGGACATCCTTGAAACTGCCGGGCTGCGTTCGTCGCAGCCCGGCAGCATGTCTGGATTAAAGGCCGAGTGCCGCCTTGACGGCTGGAAGGCCTTCCTTGCCATCAACCGTGGTTACACCGGCGAGCCACTGGTCGAGTACGCCCGGATTGGCTTTCAACCAGTTGGTTGCAGCCTTCGACGGCTCTTCGCCATCATCGAGAATCTTGCCCATGATGTCGTTTTCGATATCGAGCTTGAATTCCAGATTGGTGAGGAACTTGCCGACATTCGGGCATTCCTGCGTGTAGCCGGTGCGGACATTGGTTTCGACCTTGGCGCCGCCGAGATTGGGACCGAAGAAATCGTCACCACCGGTGAGGTACGCGATTTCGAAACGCTTGTTCATGGGATGCGGTTCCCATGCCAGGAACACGACCGGTTCCTTGCTCTTGATGCTGCGCGCAACCTGCGCCAGCATTCCCTGTTCGGACGATTCCGCCAGTTCGAACGACTTGAGGCCGAAGGCATCCTTGTTGATCATGTCGAGGATCAGACGATTGCCGTCATTGCCTGGCTCGATGCCGTAGATCTTGCCGCCGAGCTTGTCCTTGAACGTGGCGATATCCTTGAAGTCCTTGAGGCCTTCGTCATAGGCGTATTTCGGCACGGCGAGCGTATATTTCGCGCCGGTCAGATTGGTGCGCAGCGTCTCGACGGTCTTGTTGTCCAGATAAGGCTGGAGGTCGGCGGTCATGGACGGGTTCCAATAGCCGAGGAAGACGTCGATGTCCTTTTTGCTCAGCGACGCATAGGTCACCGGTACGGAGAGAACCTTGATGTCGGTTTTGTAGCCGAGACCTTTCAGGATTTCTGTCGCCACCGCTGTCGTCGAGGTGATGTCGGTCCAGCCGACATCCGAGAAGCGGACGGTTGAACAGCTTTCAGGTTCGGCGGCGAAACCGGTTGCAGGCGCGCTTAGCATTGCCGTTCCCGTGGCAAGCCCACCCAAGGCAAGCGTAAGCATATAGGTCGATACGGACTTCATTGTTCTCTCCATTTACCGGGCCGTTTTGACGGATTGATTGTTTTTCCGGTTCCAGCTTTAGCAAACACCAAAGATTGCGCCATTCAAGTACCATAGCGGCGAAAATGTTCTCGATTGCGACGTTGGTCGCAGTTTCTGGCGGAAAACCGTTTCGCACCTGACATGAAGCTGCTTGTCGCTCATCATTTTCCGGAACCGACGGCCAAGGGGAAACGGGCAGGATTGCCACGCATTTGGCCGTAGCGGGTTGGCGCCATGTTACGGATCGGCCCTCGGGATTCAACCCTGTCAGCGGAAAATGACGGATAAAATCAGTTGGATGACCGTTCTAGGTTGTCGAAAAGATGAGCACACTCTATTTGAGAACCTGAAGCTTTTTCAGGCTTGGCTGCTTGCGAACGGGACATGCGATGCATAGTTCCGTGGACGACGCAGAAGCGGTGGAAAGCCCGGAGTTTCGGGCAAAAGGAAGGATTTGTTACAGTGTGGAATGCAGCAAAGGGCGTTTTTTCCTTCCTGGGCCGTTTCCTAGCCGCGCTTGCTCGTCTGATAGCCATTCCGCTTGGCGGATTATGGCGGCTTTTCCTGCGGCTCGGAATTTTGTGGAAAGTCGCGGTTGCGGTCGTCGTGATCGGTCTTGGCGGTCTTTACGTCTATTTCATCTGGCAGACTCAGGTATGGACGAATTTCGATCCCGACTATCCGGCCAAGTACAGCTATCAGGATGCGACCACGCCCGGTGAAGAGGTGAAAGCGGAGGTCGCACCGGCTGAAGCACCTTCCACCGCAGCGCCAGTGGAGCAGCCTGCTGCCACACCCGAAGCCAGCCAGACCGGCAATGAAGCATCTACGAATCAGCCGGTTCAGGCCGCGCAATTGCCATCCTTGGCGCGCAAATGTTCCCGCTCGGCCATTGCCGAAGTCGCTGCCGATCTCACCGACTTCAATGTCAACCAGAATGCATGGATTTCCTCCATGTTGCTCTACAAGCTCGGTCTTTTTGGTATGGACTGGGATCGCACCCCATTCCTCGACAACAAGGCGTCGTTCCAGCGCGGCATCAATGCAGCGGTACGCCGTACTGCGATTGAACTCGTTGACAATATCGGCCGTCTGCGCGGCACATCGCAGATCGACGGCGATCTGCAAAAGGCGCGTGGCAATCTGCAATTTGCCGAAGATTCCTGGTATTTCGGCCTGAGCCCGTTCGGTCCAAAGACGCCGACGCCGAGCTATTACCGTTCGGCGATCAAGGATTTGCGTTCCTTCAACGGACGGCTTGAAAATTGTCAGGCGACCTTCGATGCCCGCGCCGACAACCTGATCCAGTTCGTCGACCGTATCGCGAGCGACCTCGGTTCCACTTCGGCGATCCTCAAGGACCGTGCTGAGAATTACCACGCTGGCTGGTTCGACACACGGGCGGATGACCGTTTCTGGTTCGCCTATGGTCAGCTCTATGCCTATTACGGCCTGCTGCGTGCGGCGCATTCGGATTTCCGCGGCGTTCTGGCTGAAAAGCACCTCGATGGTGTGTGGGACGAGATGGAAAAGCAGATGCGTGCCGCGCTCGACATGCAGCCTTTCATCGTTTCCAATGGTAGTCCTGATGCCTGGTTCACGCCGTCGCATCTGACCACGATGGGCTTCTACATTCTGCGTGTCCGTTCCAATCTGGTGGACGTGAAACAGGTTCTGGAGCGCTGACCGGCAATGGAACTGCCAGCTTCCTTGCGACAGGCGGTGGATGCCGCGCTTGAGGGCGTGGCATTGGCCGACCTCAAGCGCGTCTCTGAACTGCTTTCACGCCGCTACCGCGCTGAGACGCGGGACGGACGAATGCATATTTCCGACGATCTTGCGGCAAAGGCCTATCTGGCGGCGCGCCTGCCTGCGACCTATGCGGCGGTTCGCGCCAGCATGGACAGTGCAGCCGAGGTTTGTCCCGATTTTGCGCCACAATCCATGCTCGATGTGGGTGCCGGGCCGGGAACCGCCCTTTGGGCGGCAAAGCAGTGCTGGCCGACACTTCAAGCCGCTACCATGATCGAGGCAAGCCCTGCGATCAGAGCTGTGGGCAACGATCTTTCGCAAAATAGCGGACTGCCTGACCTCGACTGGCGGGCAGGGGATGTGGTTCGGGAAAAACTTGATTTTCCGCAAGCCGATCTTGTGACCATTGCCTATGTGCTCGACGAGCTTGCTCCTGAAAAGCGGTTGGGACTGATCGAGCGTCTGTGGGCGTCAGCACGGCACATGCTGGTGATTGTGGAACCGGGCACACCAGCAGGCTGGCAGCGTATTCTCGATGCACGCAGGGCGCTTGTTGCTGAAGGCGCAGTCATTGCGGCACCCTGTCCACACCAGCTCGATTGCCCGTTGGTCGCGCCCGACTGGTGCCATTTTTCGCGCCGGGTTGCGCGCTCGCGCATTCATCGTCTGACCAAGGAAGCCGAAGTGCCGTGGGAGGACGAGAAGTTTATCTATCTTGCTGCGGTGCGCGAGACGGTCGGTGATGTGGAAGCGCGGGTCATCGCGCCGACGCGGGTTGGCGGCGGCAAAGTTTCGGTTAAACTCTGCAAGAATGACGGCATGGCAGAAGAGCGCCTCCTGACCAAGCGCGACGGGGATCTGTTCCGTTGGGCGCGTCGCGCCGACTGGGGTGATGCCTTGATGAAAGAGTGAGCCGGAACCGAAACCCGGAACCAAAACGATGAAGATCAGTCTGGTCCAGTTACGTCTGCTTGAAGCTGTCGCGGAAACCGGCAGTGTCGGTGCTGCGGCACGGCGCTTGCGTCTCACGCAATCGGGGGCCAGTCAGGCGATTGCAACACTGGAAAAAATCCTCGGGGTCGATGTGCTGGCGCGAAAGCGCGATGGGGCCGCCCTGACGGCGTTCGGACAATCGATCCTTGCGGATGCCAAGGCCGCCCTTGCCGCAGTCGACCGGATAGAATTGCAGGCACGATGCAGTGCTTCCGGTGTGCCCGAACGGCTGCGCGTCGCGGCAATTCCAAGCCAGCTTGAATATGTTTTGCCGGGTCTGCGAAAGACATTTCAACAGCTTTATCCCGGTATTGAATTCAGCGCTTTCGAGGGCGGGCACGATGATGTCAGCCTGTGGGTGCGCGACGGTATTGCCGATCTCGGCATTACATCGTTACCGACGCCCGAGCTTGAGGCACGGGAAGTTGGCCGGGAAGAACTTGTCGTGGTGGGGCGGCGTGATGACCCTTTCATGCGCAATGACACAATCACTGCCGGGGACTTGCGGGATCGCCAGTTGATCGCGGCTGCAGGCTGCGAAATGATTATCGACCGGATTATTCATGGTGAGGGTGAGACGCGCAGCGAGCAGGTGCGCACCCGCGACGTTGCCACGGTGCTGGAAATGGTGCGGCATGGCATCGGCACGACGCTTCTGTCAGAAATCAGCCTGCCGGGCGCCGATCTGCATGGGTTGCGGGCGCGCCGCCTCGATCCGCCGACGTTCCGCACCGTCTATATTGTTTTTCGGGCCGATAGTCCGGTCAGGCATCTGGTCGAACGGTTCTGCGATATGGCAGTGGATGCCAGAAGCCGGGCGGCATAAGAAATTCTAATATCTCATATCTTGCTTATCCGTGGCGCTCGCGCATGCCAGGGGTGCAATAGTCTGCGCTCCTTCTTCATCCTGTAGTGAGTGACCATGACGGCAATTACCGAAACCACCCCGACGAGCTCGACTTCGGACACCATACGCGGTCTGGCCTGGGGGCTGTCCGGGGTTCTGGTATGGTCCGGGTCGTTTGTCTTGACCCGTTTCGGGTTCAAGACCGCATTGACGCCTTTCGACATCATTGCCCTGCGCTTCGGCGTGGCAGGGCTGGTGCTGTTGCCGGTGGTTCTGATGAAAGGATTTGGCTTTCGCAAGCTTGGTCCGCTCGGTTTTGTGCTTCTGGTTTCCGGTGCAGGCGTTCCCTATGCGCTTTTAACCACTTGCGGCCTGCAATATGCTCCGGCGTCCCATGCAGCCGCGCTCATTCCGGGGCTGATGACAGCAATGGTTGCCGTTCTGGGAATGGCGCTTCTCAAGGAACATCTTACGCCGTCGCGCTGGTCCGGGGTCGTGCTGATCCTGATCGGCGCCATGCTGATCGCCGGTCTGTCGCAACTGGGCGGGCCGGAAATGCTCGGACATCTTTTCTTTTTCGTCGCAGCACTGGTGTGGGCGATCTATGTCATGGTGTTTCGCAGGAAGGGAATGGATGGACTGCACGCGACCGCCATCGCAGCCGTCACCTCGGCAATCGTCTATCTGCCGATCTACATGATTTTCCTGCCCAAGGGGCTTGGCGCGACATCCTGGGGCGATATTGCCCTGCAGGGTTTCTATCAGGGCGTACTTACTTCGGCCTTCGGCGTCTTTGCCTTCAACCGTGCCGTTGTGCTGCTGGGAACGGCGGCAGGGGCAGCGCTGTCGGCACTGATCCCTGTCATCACTCTGGTTCTGGCGCTTGTCCTGCTGGGTGAGGTGCCGGGCTGGACCGACACGCTCGCCGCCTTCCTGATCAGCGTCGGTGTGCTGGCACTGAACAGGAAGGGAAAGAAGTCTGTCGCATCATGAAGCCTGCAGCACTGGCCTCGCAGCAGGGCGGTTGATGATGAATACCATGGCCGCAGCGGCAAAGCACATGGCACCGGCGAGGATCAGGGCAGGGGTATAGCTGTCATAATCCGTGCGGACGAAGCCGGCGAAGGCTGCTGCGGCCGCGGCACCGATCTGATGGCCGGTAAAGACCCAACCGAAGACCAGACCGGCTTTTTCCGGGCCGAAACGCTCGGCGGCGAGCTTGACGGTTGGCGGCACGGTCGCCACCCAGTCCAGCCCGTAAAAGACGGCGAACAATGCCAGTTCGTAGACGGTGAAGTCAGTGAAGGTCAGGTAGATCAACGACAGGCCGCGCAGCGCATAGAACCAGAACAGAAGCCAGCGATTGTCGAAGCGGTCGGAAAGCCAGCCGGACATGATCGTGCCGATCAGGTCGAATGCGCCGATCACGGCAAGGATGCCTGCCGCACCGACTGGTGCGATGCCAAAATCGCCGCAGAGCGTGATCCAATGCGTCTGGATCAGGCCGTTGGTGGAAAAGCCGCAGACGAAGAAGGTCAGAAACAGGACCCAGAAAGTGGCGGTTGAAGATGCTTCGCGCAGGGTGACGAGCGGTGAGGCCAGCATGGCGCCGAAGCTCTTCCGGGGCTCGGGTGTCGGAAGCGGTGCAGTGCGGCCATAAGGCTTCAAGCCGATATCCGCCGGATGATCGCGCATCAAAGCGAGAACCAGCACAAGCGCGGCAACAAGGAAGCAAACAACGATGGTGAGCGATGTGCGCCAGCCAATCGTCTGGCTGACGCTGGCAAGGATCGGCATGAAGACGAGCTGGCCGGTAGCGTTGCTGGCTGTCATCAGGCCGACGACGAGGCCGCGCCGCTTTTCGAACCAGCGTGCTGCGACGGTTGCGCCGAGCACGAGCGCCGTCATGCCGGTGCCAAGGCCGATCACGACGCCCCAGAGCGCAACCATCTGCCATTCTTCGGTCATGAAAATGGAACCGACAAGCCCCAGTGAAATCATGACGAGAGCGGCTGCAACCACGCGGCGCAGGCCGAACTGGTTCATGAAGGCAGCGGCAAACGGGCCCATCAGGCCGAAAAGCACAAGGCGGAGCGCCATTGCGAAGGAGATATTCGCATTCGTCCAGCCGAATTCACGCTGGAGCGGTTCGATCAGAATACCCGCCGATCCCATGGCGGCAGCCGTGGCCAGCATGGTCAGGAAGGTGATGGCAGCGACGACCCATCCGTAATGGATGTTTCTCTGGGCGAGAAAGCTGGCAAGGCGGGCAGAAATCATCTTTGGCGCTTTCGGGTTCAAGCTGGTTTCAAGCTGGCTATTGGCCAGCCATGGGCTGATGGCGAAACCGTGCGCTCCATAACGGGCGCGTGGCTTCAGGTCATTGTTTTCAGTCAAAGGGCGTTCGGGCCCGATCAATCGAGACTGCGAAGAAGGCTTTGCAATTGCTCTACGCCGTCCTCTCCCAGTCTGGCTTCAATCTCCTCCTGCGCCTGATCCCAGAGCGGACCGCCGCGCTCCACGAGGTCGCGACCTTCGGCGGTCAGCGTTACGCTGGTCTCGCGGTGGTCGTCGCTGGTCGCAGGCTCGATCAGGCCCATGCGCTGCAGAACCTTCACATTGCGCCCCATGGTCGAACGATCCAAATCGGACAGATGTGCAAGTTCCGTCAGCGAAATGGAGCCTGCACGGCGGATTTTTCGCAGTGTACTGAACTGGGCAACGTTGATGCCAAGCGGCGCCAGAGCGTTGTCATAGACGCTCGATGTCTTGCGGGCTGCCTGACGCAGAAGGATACAGAAACACGGATGTGACATATTGCGGGTATATACCCGTAAATGACCGATAGCAAGATCGAAGTGAAAAACAGGGAGTTCGTTGCTGCCATTCTGCTGACAGCAACGATGCTTTCAGGTAACGCTCGTGCCCTGTTGACCGGGACTATACCGCGATATAGGCGGTTTCTTTCACTTCCTCCATCACGGCATAGGTGTGCGATTCTCGCACGCCGGGCAGAGAAAGAAGCGCCTCCGAAAGGAAGCGCCGATAGTGATCCATATCGGATACACGGGCTTTGACGAGATAATCGAAGCCGCCCGCAACCATGTGGCATTCCAGAATGTCGGGATTGCTGCGGGTGAAGGTCGAGAAGGTCTCGAAGACTTCCGGCGTGGTGCGGTCCAGTTTGATCTCGATGAAGACCAGCATGGCGCGGTCGAGCATCTTGGGTGAAAGCCTTGCCGAATAGCCGAGAATATACCCTTCTCGGGTTAGGCGCTTGACGCGTTCGGCGGTCGCTGTCTGCGAGAGATTTATGCGATCGGCCAGTTCAGTGTTGGTCAGGCGTCCATTCTCCTGAAGGGCGCGCAAAATACTCCTGTCCATCGCATCGAGATTCTTCATCAGTTGTCCCCAATGGCCGTTTATATGTGACGGCTCTGTT
The DNA here is from genome assembly GCF_902825325.1 of Brucella tritici. Lineage (GTDB taxonomy): Bacteria > Pseudomonadota > Alphaproteobacteria > Rhizobiales > Rhizobiaceae > Brucella. The sequence continues at coordinate 235,857 of NZ_CADEAR010000003.1, forward strand.
CTTGATTTTTGCATATGTGTTTGAGTTGCCACGGAAATCAATCCGAAATCGGCCCCTGACGCAAGACGAAACTTGTTGGGTGGTCCTACAAATTGTCGAACTGTTTCGATGAATGCCGCTTAAACATCAGCATAAATGCAAATAACAATCATAGGTTGCAAAATATGCGCAACCTATGGTAAGGATACTGTGCATACTGAAAGTTATATTACACCTGTAAATTTTGGCATGGGGTGAAGGGGGGGCCTGAAGCTGGAGGAATCGTCCCATTCCTTCCGTTTCGTCCATCCCGGTTCTGAGGAAATCCGGACAGCCCCAAACTGTCCGGATTTTCTTTGCGAGATTGATCGAATCTCTTCCCTGAGAGGGTCTGCACCGCGCATTTCGGCGGTTTAATTTTCCGGTTGCAAGCGAACACATTGAACGCTAACAGTACGTCCATGAACATTTCGCGCAATATCGTCATCAACGGTTGGTGGTGGGCCCGCTAAAAGCGGCCACGCAGGCGTTTGTGCATTTGCGTTTAGGAAACAGGCCGCTGGGATTATCCGGGCGGCCTTTTTGTTTGGCTGTTTGAATAAGACCGGCGGGGGAAACCGGGTTCTGGAAGTATTCGGAAACAGTTAAATTTGGGATAGCCGATCATGAATGCGAAGATTGCGGATAGCGAGATATTCCAGCACGAGACGGCAGGCGGCATCGTCGTCGAGCGCGTGCGCCACCTCACAGCCTATAAGGGTGCGATCGAAACCTATATCGATGCGCTCAACGAAAGGCGCGGTGCGGTGTTTTCGTCAAATTACGAATATCCGGGCCGCTACACGCGATGGGACACGGCTATCGTTGATCCTCCAGTGGTGATCACGTCACGCGCCCGCAGCGTGCGCATCGAAGCACTGAATGCTCGTGGCATCATTCTTCTGCGGCCTATCCTGGATACGGTGAAGGCTCTTGCCGAAGTAACGGTCGACAAGGCCGAGGAAAATCGCATCGAGTTGACCATTGCCGAGCCCAGCGGAACCTTTACCGAGGAAGAGCGCTCGCGCATGCCTTCGGTTTTCACGGTTCTGCGGGCCATTGTCGGCCTGTTCTTTTCCGAGGAAGACGCCAATCTCGGTCTTTACGGTGCCTTCGGTTACGATCTGGCGTTCCAGTTCGATCCGGTTCAGTACAAGCTGAAGCGCCCCGACGATCAGCGCGATCTGGTGCTGTTCATTCCCGATGAAATCTTCGTGGCAGACCATTATGCGGCACGTGCCTGGGTGGACCGTTATGAATTTACCTGTGGCGGGTCTTCCACGCATGGTCTTGCACGGGCAACGCCCGCACAGGCATTCAAGCCTTCGGAAGCCAAGCTCGCGCGTGGCGATCACAATCCGGGCGAATATGCCAAGCTCGTCGAGCGCGCCAAGGAAAGCTTCAAGCGCGGCGACCTCTTCGAAGTGGTTCCGGGCCAGACTTTCTATGAACGCTGCCACACACCGCCGTCCGAGATTTTCCGCCGGTTGAAGACGATCAATCCGTCGCCCTATTCGTTCTTCATCAATCTGGGTGACAACGAATATCTGGTCGGCGCATCTCCGGAAATGTTCGTGCGGGTCAACGGGCGGCGTATCGAAACCTGCCCCATCTCCGGCACGATCAAGCGCGGTGAGGATGCGATTTCGGATTCGGAACAGATTCTGAAACTGCTCAATTCCAAGAAGGACGAATCCGAGCTGACCATGTGTTCGGATGTCGACCGCAACGACAAGAGCCGCGTTTGCGAGCCGGGTTCGGTGCGCGTCATCGGTCGCCGCCAGATCGAGATGTATTCGCGCCTGATCCACACGGTCGACCATATTGAAGGCCGTCTGCGTGACGGTATGGATGCTTTCGACGGTTTCCTCAGCCATGCATGGGCTGTGACGGTAACCGGTGCGCCGAAGCTGTGGGCGATGCGGTTCCTTGAGGAAAATGAACGCAGCCCGCGCGCATGGTATGGTGGCGCCATTGGTATGATGCACTTCAATGGTGACATGAATACCGGCCTCACGCTGCGCACGATCCGCGTGAAGGATGGCGTGGCTGAAATCCGCGCCGGTGCAACGTTGCTGTTCGATTCCAACCCGGATGAAGAAGAAGCCGAAACCGAATTGAAGGCATCGGCAATGATTGCGGCTGTGCGCGAAGCACAGAAGAGCAATCATATCGCCGAAGAGCGTGTGGCGGCAAAGGTGGGCGAGGGGATTTCGATCCTGCTCGTTGATCACGAAGATTCCTTCGTGCACACGCTCGCCAATTATTTCCGCCAGACCGGCGCTACGGTTTCGACCGTGCGTTCTCCCGTGGCCGATGATGTGTTCGACAGGGTCAAGCCTGATCTCGTGGTCCTGTCACCCGGACCGGGCACGCCGCAGGATTTCGATTGCAAGGCGACCATCGACAAGGCGCGCAAGCGTGAACTGCCGATCTTCGGTGTCTGTCTTGGATTGCAGGCGCTGGCCGAAGCCTATGGCGGCACGCTGCGCCAGTTGCGTATTCCGATGCACGGCAAGCCGTCGCGCATTCGCGTGTCGAAGCCGGAGCGGATATTCTCGGGCCTGCCAAAGGAAGTGACGGTCGGGCGTTATCATTCGATCTTCGCTGATCCGGAACGTTTGCCGGATGATTTCCTGGTGACAGCAGAGACCGAAGATGGTGTCATCATGGCTTTCGAGCACAAGAAGGAGCCAGTTGCCGCCGTACAGTTCCACCCGGAATCCATCATGACGCTGGGCCACAACGCCGGAATGCGCATGATCGAGAATGTGGTGACGCATCTGGCGGGCAAGAACAAGGCGCGCCGTACCAACTACTGATCGAACCGCCTTTCGTCCTGATTTTGAGCCGGCCGCAGCTATTGCTGCGGCTGGTTTTTTTTATGCTCTGACGGTGCTTTTCTATTGCCTACCCATTGCCTGCTTTGGCAACTCATTTGCAACTGTAATGCCTTGCATTTGCAGGAGAAAATTAAATGCCGGAACTGAAAAAACAGGGGTACGAAGTTTAGCTTTTCTGGGGTATAGAACGCCGGTGAATTGCTGCTGCATAGGCCAGATGCGTTTTGGATGCGTTCTGCGAGCCAGCAAATGAATGAAGGGCTGTGCGTAGGCCCGTCCCGGTTTCGGGACAAAATCAAAAATATTCAAAGGTTCATCATGGACGCGAGTGCAAAGGTTCGGCGGCTTGCCGCTTGGTCTATTCCGATTGCTTTCGGTGTGATGGGTCTGAAATATCTGGCCTATGCACTGACCGGCTCCGTGGCCCTTTATTCGGACGCGCTGGAATCGATCGTCAATGTGATCGCGGCAATCGGCGCGTGGTGGGCCATCCGGGTCAGCTATCTGCCTGCCGACGACAACCATCCCTTCGGACATCATAAGGCCGAGTATATTTCGGCTGTCGTGGAAGGCGTTCTGATTACGGTCGCCGCACTTTTGATCTTCCGCGAGGCGTGGTTTGCGCTCCAAACACCGCGAATGCTCGATGAACCCTGGCTGGGTCTCGGTATCAACACGGCAGCCGCTGTCATAAACGGCGTGTGGGCGACATTGTTGATTCGCACCGGGCGCAAGTCTCGCTCACCTGCGCTGGAAGCCGACGGAAAACATATCATGACCGATGTGTTCACCTCTGTAGGTGTTCTGGTCGGTCTCGTCGGTGCTGTCGTGACCGGCTGGGCCATACTTGATCCGCTGCTCGCCATTCTGGTGGCGATCAACATTCTCTGGCAGGGCTGGCATGTCATCAATTCCTCGGTGCAGGGATTGATGGATATTGGTGTCGAGCCGACCGAGGAAATGCGCATTCGCGATGTCATTTCGGCCAATGCGGGTGGCGCCATCGAGGTTCATGATCTGAAGACCCGTATTGCGGGCCGTGTTACCTTCATCGAGTTTCATCTGGTCGTGGCCGCAGATATGAGCGTCGGCGATGCCCATGTGATCTGCGACCGTATCGAAGACGCTTTGAAGAAGCAGATCGACAGCGCGCGGGTGGTGATCCATGTCGAGCCGGAAGACGAGGCAAAGTTGCCTCCGGGGACGAGCGCAGTACCGTTCGCCTGAGTGCCTGATCCAAAAGTCGCCATGCCGGGCTGCAAATGACAATTTCTGCGCTTCCGGTGCTCATGTACGTTCAAGTACACTCCGCTCCGGTTCTCGAAATCACCATTTTCGCCGCAGCCTGCCGCTTTTTGAACTAGACACTGAATGAAATACTGTCTTGCGCAGTACAAATCTCGCGTGTAAAAGCTTTTGCCATGACGATCAAAAACGCAACATCCCTGGAACATTCCGCAGCCGCCTTCGGCGCGCGCGTTGATGTTTGCGTTCTAAACTCGCTTCTTACCCTCGGCCTTAGCGGCGATCGCCGGGCTCGCTGAAGGAGCGTCCGGCGGTCGAAAACGGTCCCGCTGGCCTGTGCTCCTTTTCAAAAAACCCTTATAATCGATCAGTAGTATCCGTGCTTGACGGGCTATAATGCCGTCGAAAGCCGGGAGGAAACGAAAATGAATCAGTCCGTCGCCACGCCGCAATCAAAATCCACCTCCGAGCGCAAAGGCATGCCTATTGCAGGCAGCAAATATTCGCCTTTCCCGGTCCCGCGGCTCGATGACCGTACCTGGCCGTCCAAGCGTATCGAAAAGGCACCGATCTGGTGTTCGGTCGATCTGCGTGACGGCAACCAGGCCCTGATCGACCCCATGGGGCATGATCGCAAGGAACGCATGTTCCGCCTGCTGGTCGATATGGGTTTTCCGGAAATCGAGATCGGTTTTCCATCCGCTTCTCAGACGGATTTCGACTTCTGCCGTTGGGCTATCGAGCAGGGCGATGTTCCCGACGAAGTGGACCTGCAGGTTTTGGTCCAGTGCCGCCCCGAACTGATCACGCGCACTTTCGAAGCACTGGAAGGTGCGAAGTCGCCGATCATCCATTTCTACAATTCCACCAGTGAATTGCAGCGCCGCGTGGTTTTCGCCAAGGATGTCGGCGGCATCAAGCAGATCGCAACCGACGCCGCCAAGATGATTATGGATATGGCGGCAAAGGCGGGCGGCGGCTATCGCTTTCAGTATTCGCCGGAAAGCTTTACCGGCACCGAAATGGATGTGGCGCTGGAAATCTGCAATGCGGTGATCGAGATCGTGAAGCCGACCGCTGATAACAAGCTGATCGTCAATCTGCCCTCGACGGTCGAGATGAACACGCCGAACATCTATGCCGACCAGATCGAATGGATGTGCCGCAATCTCGACAATCGAGAGAACCTGATTATCTCGCTGCATCCGCATAACGACCGCGGTACAGGTATTGCCGCTACCGAACTGGGCCTGATGGCGGGCGCTGACCGCGTTGAAGGCACGCTGTTCGGCAATGGCGAACGCACCGGCAATGTCGATGTGGTGACGCTGGCGCTCAACATGTACACGCAGGGCGTGGACCCTGAACTGGACTGCACCGACATCAACCGGATGAAGGAAGTCTATGAATATTCGAACCAGTTGAAGATTGCCGAGCGCCACCCTTATGTTGGCGAACTGGTCTATACGGCTTTCTCCGGCTCGCATCAGGACGCGATCAACAAGGGCATGAAGGCACGCCGTTCGGCCAATTCGCCGATCTGGGAAGTGCCCTATCTCCCAATTGATCCGCAGGATGTCGGCCGCTCCTACGAAGCGATCATCCGCATCAATTCGCAGTCCGGCAAGGGCGGTATCGCCTATATCCTGCAGGCGGATTACGGTTTGAACCTGCCGCGCAACCTCCAGGTCGAGTTCCGTGAGATCATCCAGAACATCACCGATGAAGAAGGCAAGGAACTGCCGTCGAAGCGCATTCACGAGGAGTTCCAGCAACTCTATGTGACGCAGCCGGATGCCCGCATCAAGTTCGTCGATCATCACACCATGCCGGATCCCGAGCAGAAGGGCCGTCGTATCCTGACCGCCGAGATTACCGATAATGGCGTGACCAAGAATATCGAGGGCAAAGGCACCGGCCCAATCGACGGATTTGTCGATGCGCTGTCCAAATATCTCGGCGTGAAGATGTCGGTCGTCGACTATTCCGAACATTCGCTACAGCAGGGTTCGGACGCTTCGGCCATCTCCTATGTCGAAATGGCTCATCCGGGCGGCAAATTGTTCGGCGCTGGCATCAACGACAATATCGTCAGTGCTTCACTGGAAGCCATCGTGTCGGCGGCCAACCGCGTCATCAACAAATGAGCGAACATAAATGAAATGAAAACGGCGCTTCGGCGCCGTTTTTGTTATGGAGTCAATAAAGAACGCGTTCGTTGAGCTTCGTTATTTTCTCGCTTGCATCGGAAACGCCGTGCTCTTCCATCAGGCAGGACCAGCCGCCGTCAGGCCGTTTATCGATGCTGAATATATTATAGCGAGCAGCGGGTTTATGGCCGCCGAAATTCTGGCTTGCAGATGGCACGCTGATAACGGGGATCTTGCCGTTCGGCCCGTCGATTTCATAGTGCGTGATAAGATGCGTATGGCCGTGAATGATCAGTTCCGCACCGTGCTTGCGTATGATCTTCTGGAAACGGCGAATGCCGTAAAGACGTTTATGGGCAGGCGTTGCGCCATAGATTGGTGGATGATGGATCATCACGATGCGGAAGAGGCCACGCGCACCGGCTTCATCCAGCATTGCGGCCAGACGCTTGCCTTGCGCAGACCGGAAATCACCGCTCGCCATGAAGGGGGCCGTCGCACGCGCTGACGATACGCCGATCAGCGCAACAGGTCCACGCACGCGCATATAGGGAAATTGCGGGCGATTGCCGTGATTGTCGATGCCGTCGCCGCGCATCCACGGTTCCCATTTCCGGCAGGACTTGTCGAGCGCACCGGGAACATAGGCATCATGATTGCCAGGAACGACCGAAACATCATCCGGGTTGCCCAATTTGGACAGCCAGTCATAGGCAATATCGATTTCGAGGTTGAGCGCCAGATTGACGAGATCACCCGTCACTGCGATGTGGTCAGGCGATTGCGCCTGCATGTCGCCGATGAGACTGTCCAGCACAGTTCCGTGCATCGCATTTTTACGATTACGCAGCCAATTGATATAGCCGGTGATACGCTTCGATGCCAATTCGCGATATCGCACGCGCGGCAGAGGCGAAAGATGTATATCGGAGATATGGGCCAGACGAAACATAAGGCCCATTTACTGTATTATTCTTAGAATCGAAACCTGTTTAGCGACTTTTTGTTGATGTCATTGCTGTTTTGGATAGAGCGCCGTGTGTTCTTAAGGATGCACAAAGGTCGCTCTAAACTATTGAATCTACGCATCGTGTTTTCCAAAAATCGATTCCGATTTTTGGGCTGATGCTGTAGGTATAGTGCCTCGCGGAGAGACGGTATGCGCTTTCGTCATTTCATATTTCATACTTATTTTTTAATGCGACGCCCGATGACATTGGGCGTCAGGGCTATTGTCTTCGATGAAAACAAAAATTCCGTTTTCCTTGTAAAGCATACCTATGTGCCCGGATGGCAATTGCCGGGCGGTGGCGTCGAACGTGGAGAGACGTTCGGGCAGGCGCTGGAAAAGGAGTTGCGCGAGGAGGCCAATATCGTTCTGACAGGCCCGCCGCAGCTTTTTGCGCTCTACAAGAATGCACATGCATCGCCGCGCGACCATGTAGCGCTTTATATATGCAGGAAATTCGAACAGACGGCACCGCGTTTGCCGGATCGGGAAATCGCCGAATGCGGCTTCTTCCCGCTGGACGATCTGCCGGAAGGGACAACGCCGTCAACCAAGCGGCGTCTGCAGGAAGCGCTTCACGATCTGGAACCGCTTCCGCTTTGGTAAAGGCGCGGATGCCGCGCCTTTACCGGAACATAGAGGTTTAGAAGCGGTAGGTGATACCCGTACCGATCAGCCATGGATTAAGCTTGGCCTTGCCGCTGACTTCCACGCCGCCAGCCAGAGTGGCGTCGAACTTGGGTTCCAGGAACAGCTTCTTGACGTCGAAGTTCACGCCCCAATGCTCGTTGAGCATGTAGTCGAAGCCGATCTGCAGCGCGCCGCCGAATGCGTTCTTGACCTTGAGATATTCAACGCCGGTCGCATCCTGGTTGTAGAACATGGTGTAATTCACGCCAGCACCGACATAAGGCTTGAAGGCGCCGAAATTGGTGAAGTGATACTGCAGGGTGAGGGTCGGAGGCAGAATCCATGCCTTGCCGATCTTGCCCAATCCGTCGATTGAACCGGCGCCATTGATATTGGCATAGGTCGTGCCGAGAATGAGTTCGGCTGCGAAATTGTCGGTGAAGTAATAGGTGATGTCGAGTTCAGGCGTGATCGACTTCGAATAGTCGAGATCCGAACCTGAAACGCCGTTCACATAGCCGGAATTCTGGGGGATGACGCCGAGTGCGCGCACACGGATCTGCCATGGCGACAGGGCTTCCGGTACGGCCTGAATTTCCGATGCAGGCTGGGCTACGATGGCGTCCGCAGCAAATGCTGCCGGTGCGGCAAAGCTCAGCGCGGTTGCAGTCAGCAATCCCATCGTGAAGCGGTTCATCTTCTCTCTCCTTAAGTCGTGGTCAGTCTTGTTCGCCTTGGGGGTAGTGATGCGTGCAATCTGGACCGCGCAACGAAACGCCCCATTGATCGAAATCAAAGGGGCGCAAGAGATTTGAGAGAGTGCTGATGTTCTAACAACAGTGTTGCAGGAAGAACGCAGTTGGTCCGGTCAGGCTTTCGGGAACCGGTCCCGGTCATGTGGTGCAGAGAAGTCGATTTCCGGTCCAAGCGGTACAACGCCGGTCGGGTTGATCGTCTTGTGGCTGCGATAGTAATGGCCCTTGATGTGCTCCATGTTCACAGTCGCAGCCACGCCCGGCGTCTGATAGAGCTCACGCGTGTAATTCCAAAGGTTCGGGTAATCGGCGATACGGCGCAGATTGCACTTGAAATGGCCGACATAGACCGGATCGAAGCGCAACAGTGTCGTGAACAGCCGCCAGTCGGCTTCTGTCAGGCGGTCGCCGGTCAGATAGCGCTGCCGCGAAAGGCGATCCTCAAGCGAATCAAGCGCTGCGAACAATTGCCCGAACGCTTCTTCGTAAGCTTCCTGTGTGGTGGCGAAGCCGGCGCGATAAACCCCATTGTTGATATTGGGATAGATGAAATCGTTGAGCGCATCGATCTCGCCGCGCAGTGCTTCCGGATAGAAATCGAGCGAGGCATTGCCGAAATCGTTGAAGGCAGTGTTGAGCATGCGAATGATTTCCGACGATTCGTTGGAAACAATCGTCTGGCGCTCTTTGTCCCACAGAACTGGCACGGTGACGCGACCGGAATAGTTCGGATCGGCGCGGGTGTAGATTTCATACAGCCGCTTCGAACCGTAGAGCGCGTCGCCGGTGCTGCCGGTCGTGCCGGTGAAGGTCCAGCCTTCTTCCGCCATCAGATAGTCCACCACCGAGACCGAAATGACGTCTTCCAGTCCCTTCAGCGCGCGAAAGATCAACGTGCGATGCGCCCACGGACAGGCATAGGAAACATAGAGATGATAGCGCCCCGGCTCTGCCTTGAAGCCGCCTTCGCCGCTCGGGCCGGCGCTGCCGTCTGCGGTCACCCAGTTGCGGAATTGCGATTTTGAACGTTCAAAGCGGCCTTTCGTGCTCTCGGTGTCGTACCAGACATCGTGCCACTTGCCATCGACCAGAAGTCCCATGTGATTTCTCCTTTTGGAAAGAGAATAGGCCGAGAACCGCCATTTTGCAGCATTGCAAGCCGTGAACAGTGCGTAACGATGCCAAAAAGGTCAGTCAAAGCCGCCATTTTGAAAAAAATAGTTTTACCTCTGTCCATTTTGGTGTAATGCAACTTCCAAATTGCGGTCATCCAAACGCCGACCGCCAAGGAGAATGATGTAATGGAAATGCTTTTCATCCGACGATGAAACTTGGACCGTGCCAAAGCGCGGAATGCATTCCATTGACCTGACGGTCACCGACTTCTCCTATTGCGATCTAAGCCCATGCAGCAGCTTGAACTGACCTACGCGCAGGAATGCCCGGCGCACGACATTGAAATCGAAGCTATCAATGCTGAAGCCTTCGGACCGGGCCGCTTTACCCGGGCCGCGCATTTCATCCGCGAAGGCGGCCCGCACGATCTCGAACTTTCCTTCGTGGCGCTGATGGGTGGTATCGTCGTGGGGTCAGTGCGGCAGACGCCGGTTATCGTCGGCAAGACGCCCGCACTTCTGCTTGGACCGCTTGCGGTCAGACCTGAATGGAAGAAGCGGGGCATTGGCGGCAAGCTGATGCGCATGTCGCTGGAAGCGGCGACGAAAGCCGGTCACAAGCTGGTCATTCTCGTCGGTGATGAACCCTATTATGGCCCGTTCGGCTTCAAGATGGTGGAGCCGGGTTCGATGGTCATGCCAGCATCGGTCGATCCGCGCCGGATGCTTGCTTGCGAACTGGCGCCCGGCGCGCTGAATGATGCCAGCGGGATCGTGCGCCACGCAAACCGGGCAATATAGTTAAAAAGAGGGGAAAGCGAGGGGCGGTTTACCGCCCTTCGCGATACCACATGCTGCCGAAGACGAAGAGCAGCAGGCTGAGCGCCAAGAAGCCGGAGAACAACGGCAGGCGGTTAACGCTTTTCAGCTGCGTATCCGCAGTTTCACGCAGGCCGATCCAGTCATTGCCGCTGGCACTACGATTACGACTGACGGCGGTAATCGTGGGAACACGCACCGAACTGTCGGCGCTTGCATGCACGCGATGGACCGAGCCGCCGGTCGCGTCAGCGAGCGGCTTCAGGCGATCCGTCGTGGAGATGCTGTCGGCGAATTCCGGTGCATCGATCGGCCCCACATGGGCCAGTGCTTCAAGATCGCCGTTTTTCACCCGGAAGATGCCGATTTCGTCCGTCTGCAATGAACCTTCGAACAGACCCGGCTTGCTTTGCGCAAGATTGACCTGCAACTCCTTGCCGGATGGGGTCGCGACGGTTGCAACACCGGGATTGTCGCCCATGGTCTGGCGACGGATAGAAAGTGTGCGGCCATTGCCGGAGGCGGTCAGTGCCTCTTCCTCCAGTTCCGGCTCCTGCATCAGCCAATGGGCGATACGGCGATAGAGCGAAGCATAGGGGCCGCCGCCTTCAAAGCCGCGTGCCCAGAGCCAGCCCTGATCGGAGAGGAACATGCCGACACGGCCTTTTCCGACGCGGTTGAGAACCAGCAATGGCTTGTTGTCTGCGCCGCTCATCACCGTTTCGCCCTGCGGCGCGGTAATGTCGATGGTGCGGAACCAGCGGCTCCAGTGCGGCGGTTCCTGATCGCTGCCGTCGAGACCGCGTGTGACGGGGTGGCGTTTGCCGATCGTCGTGAGGCGCGGATAGAACGCCTTTTCCGTCACCGCGCCAGTCGGCATGGCGGGCAGGGCGCTATAAAGCGGGGTGCGGGCAATTGACATTTCGCCTGCATATTCCGGGCCGGCAGCGACCAGCAAGGCACCGCCATTCTCCACATATTGTGCGATGTAATCGTAATAGAGGAGCGGCAGCACATCTCGGTGCTGGTAGCGGTCGAGAATGATGAGGTCGAATTCGTTGACCTTGTCGACGAAGAGTTCACGCGTCGGGAAGGCAATCAGCGACAATTCGTTGATCGGCGTGCCGTCCTGCTTTTCCGGCGGGCGCAAAATGGTGAAATGAACCAGATCGACGGCGGCGTCGGATTTCAGCAGGTTGCGCCATGTGCGTTCGCCATTGTGCGGCTCACCGGAGACGAGCAGCACGCGCAGGTTCTCGCGAACGCCATCTACGGTCGCGACAGCGCGATTGTTGGCATCCGTTACTTCACCGGGAAGTGCTGGCGTGGCGATTTCGACGATGTTCACGCCGGCGCGCGGCAGGGTGATTGTGACGGGGGTTTCCTGCCCGACCTGCGCTTCTTCCTCGCTGACGGTTTCGCCATTGACGCGGATTTCGACTTGCGCAGGGCTACCGAGATTCTTGCCTTCATCGATCACCGTAAACGACATTTCGAGCGGCTTGCCGCTGATGCCATAGCGCGGTGCCTTGTTGAAGCGGATGCGGCGGTCGAATTCGTCCGGTTTGCCGGTCACAAGACTGTGCAGCGGCGCATCGAAGCCAAGCGCATTCTTGTTGGCAGGAATATCATGCACCTGACCGTCGGTAATCATGATCGCGCCCGCCACGCGCGATGGCGGCACATCGAGAAGCGAACGCGCCAGCGGCCCGAAAAGCCGGGTTGCATAACCGTCTTCGTTTTCACCGGGTTGGCCTGCTTCCACAACGCGAGTTTCAAACTGCGGCATGATTGCAAGCTGGTCCTGAACCGCCTTCAAGGCGGCATCCGTGTCGGCGCGGCGGCTGCCGAGTTCCTGACTCTGGCTGCGATCCACGACCACCGAGACCACGCTTTTCAGCGGTTCGCGTTCTTCATTGATGATGACGGGATTGAAAAGAGCGAGTGCAAGTGCCGCCGCAGCCAGAAGGCGGATCAGCCCGCCACGCATTCTTAGCGCAATCGTGGCCAGAACCAACAGCGCCAGCGGCACGAGAATGGCAATAAGCCATGGCGTGGAGAGGAACGGTTCGAATTCGATATTCATTCTCACCTCCTATCGCCGTAGGTTTCTACCGCGTCAGCTACTACGCTTCTACCCTCATCCTGAGGTGCGGAGCGAAGCGAAGCCTCGAAGGATCGAGGGTGAGGGCAGGCGCGCCGTGCGTTTCCCCCCAACCCTTCGAGACGCCATCCCCGCGTAAGCGCGGGATGGCTCCTCAGGATGAGGGGGAAAGACAAACGGGATCGGGTGGTAATAGGGCTGCAAAACATCATGCTAATTCCCCAACCGCTCGATGAGGTCCTTGGCGTGGACCTGATCGGACTTGTAGTTGCCGGTCAGCATATACATCACGATGTTCACGCCGCCGCGAATGGCATAGATGCGCTGCATCGGGTCGTTCGGCACGGTCGGAAGCAGCGGATTGCCTTGCTCATCCACGGCCCACGCGCCCGCAAAATCATTGGCTGTAATCATGATCGGCGTTACGCCGTCGCCGGTGCGCACGGGGCGCTCCCTGGGCGAGGCGTTCGGTGTGGAGGCCTCGACCCACAGCGGGCTTCCTTCATAGCGGCCGGGGAAATCCGGCATGATGAAGAAGGATTTGGTCAGCACATGATCGTCGGGCACGGGTTCCAGCGGCGGAACGTTCATCCCGTCGAGAATGGCGCGCAGGCGCTGGTTGGCGGGTGAGGCTGACGGATCAAGGCTTGCGCCGGCCTGCAACTGGTCGCGCGTGTCGAAAAGCACTGTGCCACCTTGCTGCATATAGGCATCGACCTTGGCAATCGCTTCCGGGCTTGGCATCGGCGCTTGCGGGTCGATCGGCCAGTAGATCAGCGGATAAAAGGCCAGTTCATCCTTGGCGGGATCAACGCCGACAGGGTCGCCCGGTTCGAGCGCGGTCTTGTCCATCAGCGCGAAGCTCAAGCCACGCATGCCTGCCTTGCTGATGTCATCGGTCTGGGCGCTGCCGGTGATGACATAGGCAAGATGCGTCTGCGAGACCGAGTTGATGATCGCCTCGTCTCCCGGCTTGCTGTCATCATGCACCTGCTCTTGAGCCTCAGACTGGGATTGTGCCTGAGTCTGAGCTTGTGCTTTGCCCATTCCGGAAGGAAGAAGGTTGAAGGCCAATGAACCGGCCAGCAAAACGGCTATTCCCGCTGCCTTGGCACGCACTTTCATGCGGCGTCGGAGGGCACCCCGCAACCACAGCATCAAAAGCGTATCGAGTGCGAGAAGCATTGCAGCGACCGCAAAGAACGGTCCCGCCAGCGAGATTGACTGGTCCGATGTATAGGAGGCGGGCGTTATTCCGACGGATAGCGTCGGTTGGGCAATCGGTTGCAGCTTGATGTTTGCACCTTCAAAGATGTTGAGCGCTTTCAAGCCGTCCTCATTGCCATAGAAACCGGGCGGTGTGTTGATGCTGACGCTGGCCTGCTTGTTCTTTTCGACGATCAGCGGCTTGGCTTCGGATGTTGGTGGGGTCAGCGCACCGGAAGCCGAAAGCAGCTGGTAAGGCGGCAGCGAGACCGAAGCCTGATTTTCCTGCGCGCCGGTTCTCTGTGACAGTGACACGATGCGGCGCAGCATTTCCACAAAGGAACCCGAAATGGGCAGGCTCGACCAGCTGGCATCGGGAGAGATGTGGAACAATACGATATTGCCGCGCCCGCGCTGTTCGCCGGTCACAAGCGGTGTTCCGTCCTGCAGAACGGCGTAAGCCTTGTCGTTGAGATCGAACGAAGGTTCAGCAAGAACCTGCCGGGTGACCGTCACATCCTCTGGGACAGTCAGGCCGGCAAAAGGTCCCTTGTCAGGGAAAATGCGCAGCTTCTGCGGCTCCGACCAGGACAGCGTGCCGCCAAGTGCGCGTTCGCCCTTGCGCAATTTCACCGGCAGAAGCGGATCATTGTCGCTGGCACCCGCAAGGCGCGGACCTGCGAACCGCACCAGTGTACCGCCGTCTTGTATCCATTTGGAAAGCTGTTCGGTGACAGGCTGCGGCAGCGTGCCGATATCGGCCATGATGAGAATCGACGGCTTTGCATCCAGCACTTCCGGCACGGATTGCAGAAGATCGGCAGAGCGCGGTTCGATCAGATTGACATAGGGCGAAAGCGCCCTGGAAATATAATGCAGCGGCGAGAGCAAAGGCTGTGCCAGATCACCGTCACCGCTGGCGATAAGGCCGACCGTGCGCCGTTCCGATCCCGCATCGATCAGCCGGGTCGCGCCTGCCTGTTCGATACCATCAACGCGGATCAGGCGGAAATCGTTGCGAAGTTCCACCGGCAGGTTGAACCGTGCCGTGCCTTCTGCGCTCCCAAGCGCGAAGGAAAGCGGCGCTTCGGCAATGCGGCGTCCCTTGTCGTCATAGGCAGCAGCAGTGAGCGTGCGCGGAGCAGATACGCCTTCCGGGCGGATGGCGACGGCTTCCAGACTGTCAGCCTTGTTGTCGATGCCGGTCAGCGCGAAAGTGCGACTGAGGCTCGCGCCATACCAGAGAACGGAGGCCAGATGCCCTGACTTGTCCAGTTCCGCGAAGGTTTCCGCATCATCTGGCGATGCCAGTCCGTCGCTCATGAAGGCAAGGCGGACCTTGGCACCGGCGGGCAAGGCGGAAGCCAGTCTTTCCATTGCCGACTTGCGATCAACCGGGATGGGGCGCGGTTCCAGTGCCTGAAGACGCTCGGCAGCGCGCTTGCCGTCATAGGGGCCGATTTCGGCATTGGCCGGTCCTGCCGAACCCAAGATGTAGATCGGCGCATCGGTGCCTCCCGTATCGGAGATGAGTTTTTCGGCGGCATTGACCCGCTGTTGCCAGTCCTCGGCGGAAGCCCAGCCATTGTCGATGACGATGGCAAGCGGCTCATTGCCGGACAGTGCCACCGGACGTGGATTCCAGATCGGCGAGGCCAGCGCCAGAATGACGAGCGCGGCAATCAGCAGCCGCAGCAAGGTCATCCACCATGGGCTTTTCGACGGGACTTCCTCGCGCTTGAAGACCTGTGCCAGAATGCGGAGCGGCGGAAAAGTCTCCTCCTGCGGACGCGGCGGCGTCATGCGCAGAAGCCACCAGATGACCGGCAGGGCGATCAGCCCGGCGAGAATGAGCGGCGAACCGAAGGCGAGCGGCAGAAAATTCATGTGCTGCTTCCCTTGGTGCTAGCCCCCATGGCGCTGCTCCCTGTTGCGCTCAGGGCATCGTGAAGCCGTGCCAGTGCTTCCGCCGTCGGCCTGTCTGTCCGATGAACCGTATAGCTCCAGCCGAGCCGCTTGCAGAAATCCGACAGGGTTTCACGGCGCGCAATGTAGAGGCGGCGATAGTCGTCCGCATAGGTTTCCGCCCGACCGGCGACGAGCGTGGCGCCGGTTTCCGGATCGCGGAACTCGGTGCGGCCCGAATAGGGGAATGTTTCTTCCGCCGGATCGGCAACTTCCACCAGATGCGCGCGGACACCGCGCTGCGCCAGACGGTTGAGAAGATCGGTCAGTTCATCGAACGGATGCAGGAAATCCGATACGAGGACGACTTCCGAAAAACGGCGGATCTGCCCGATGTCCGGCAGCGCCGCAACCGGCGCTTCGTGCATCAGCGCTGCCGCCAGACGTTCGGCGCCGTTGCGAGCCGAAAAAGGCTGGATCAGCGCCGGAAAGGCAATGCGTTCACCAGAGCGGGACAGAAGTTCGGCAAGAGCGAGCGTCAGCACGAGCGAACGAGCTTCCTTGGATACTGGCGCGAGCTGCGAGCGGTAGAGCATCGAGGGCGAGAAATCGCACCAGAGCCAGACCGTATGAGCGGATTCCCATTCGCGGTCGCGGACATAGGTATGATCGTCGCGCGCGGAACGCCGCCAGTCGATGCGGGAAAGGGATTCGCCGTCCACATAGGGACGGAACTGCCAGAAATTTTCGCCGGGACCGCGTTTGCGCCGTCCGTGCCAGCCATTCATGACGGTGTTGACCACGCGCTGAGCTTCGACCAGCAGATCGGGGAGGCTTGCGGCCCGCGCACGGGCGCGAGCAAGTGTCTCCTTGCGATCTGCGGTGGAAACTTCTGCGCCAATGACCATCAGACGGCAGCCTTTACCAGATTGGCGATGACGTCACGAATATGCATGCCATCGGCGCGTGCAGCAAAATTGAGCGCCATGCGGTGTTGCAGAACCGGCTCGGCCAGTGCCTTCACGTCGTCCACCGAAGGTGCGAGACGGCTTTCAAAGAGCGCGCGGGCGCGGGCGCACAGCATCAAAGCCTGGCTGGCGCGCGGGCCAGGCCCCCAGGCAATATGTTTCTTCGCGTGGTCGTTGTCGGCATCCGGGCGGGCGGAGCGCACCAGCTTGAGGATTGCTTCCACGACGCTTTCCGACACCGGCATACGTCGCACCAAAGTCTGCATTTCGATCAGCCGTTCGGCGTTGATGATCTCATAGGCCTTTGCTTCGGCAACGCCGGTTGTTTCCAGAAGAATGCGGCGTTCCGCATCCAGTTCCGGATAGAGAATGTCGATCTGCATCAGGAAGCGGTCGAGCTGAGCTTCCGGCAGCGGATAGGTTCCTTCCTGTTCCAGCGGGTTTTGCGTCGCAAGCACATGAAACGGTGCGGGCAAGTCGTAGCGCTGGCCCGCGACCGTGACGTGATATTCCTGCATTGCCTGCAAAAGCGCGGACTGGGTGCGTGGCGAAGCACGGTTGATTTCGTCGGCCATCAGGAGCTGCGCGAAGATCGGGCCCTTGAGATAGCGGAACGAGCGGCGCCCGTCGGCATCCTGTTCCATGACTTCCGAGCCGATGATGTCGGACGGCATCAGGTCGGGCGTGAACTGGATGCGCTGGCCTGAGAGACCAAGCACGGTGCCCAGCGTTTCGACCAGCTTGGTCTTGGCGAGACCCGGTACGCCGACCAGAAGCGCGTGTCCGCCAGCCAGAACGGCGACGAGCGTGCGCTCGATCACGTTTTCCTGACCAAAGATCACAGTCCCGACGCTTTCCTTGATGCGGGCAAGGTCTGCGAGCGCCCGTTCGGCCTCCGCGACGATCTGTTCGGGATTGGCGGTTTCGGGCGTGATGACGACACTCATGGGAACCTCGCAATATGACCGCTCTGGCGGAACTGCCTCATAAATCGCTATATAATACTGACAAGCCGCGAAAGGGTGACTATTTCATGGCTTTGAGTCTATTTGCGCAGGAATAACCGAGTCGGATGATAAAAAGCACCCCTGAAGGCAAAGACGCGCCGCAAGAATCTCTGTGCGATATTGGGCGGAGCACTGAGACGACCAGCGGACTGGAAGCCCTGATTGCGCGCGCCCATGCCGATGCGCAAAGCGGTCCGGCGACGAACGAGCGCGGAATTCCGCCGGTTGAGCGCTGGAACCCGGATTTTTGCGGCGATCTCGATATGGAAATCAAGGCGGATGGCACCTGGTTCTACATGGGCACGCCGATTGGCCGCAAACAGCTTGTGCGGTTGTTTTCGACCGTATTGCGTAAGGATGCGGACGGGAAAACCTATCTCGTCACGCCGGTGGAAAAAGTCGGCATCCGTGTCGAGGACGCACATTTCGTTGCGGTGGAAATGGAAGTTTCCGGCGAAGGCGAGGCGCAGGCGCTGACGTTCCGCACCAATGTGGGGGACGTGGTGGAAGCTGGCGCGGACCATCCCTTGCGTTTTGCGGTGGAACCGACAAGCGGCGGACTGAAACCCTATGTGCTGGTTCGTGGACGGCTGGAGGCACTGATTGCCCGAGCTGTCATGTATGATCTGGTGGCGCTGGGCGAGGAAATCGAAATCGACGGCGTGCCGACATTTGCCGTTCGCTCGGGCGGCGCGGTCTTTCCGATCATGGCGTCCGATGCACTGGAGGCTGCACTGCAATGAGTGAATTCCCTACTTTTTCAGCGGGTGATTTTGCCGAGCGGGTTCGGCAATGGCGCCCCGATCACGATGATCTGATCGGCGATCACTCGCTTAACCCCGATATTACGCAATTAATGCAGATGGCCAAGATGCGCGACGCCGCCGTGCTGGTGCCGGTGGTGGATCGCGGATCGGAGGCAACGCTTCTTCTGACACAGCGCACCGATACATTGCGCAAGCATTCCGGCCAGATTGCCTTTCCGGGCGGCGCGATCGACCCGGAGGATGGCACGGCGGAGCGGGCAGCACTTCGCGAGGCCAATGAGGAAATCGGGCTCGCAGCGGATCGTGCCGAGATCATCGGCAATCTGCCGCGTTATCTCACCGGCAGCGGTTTTTCGATCACGCCCATTCTGGCGGTGGTGAAAACACCGTTCGACGTGCATCCGAACCCGGATGAAGTCGCCGATATTTTCGAGGTACCGCTTTCCTTCCTGATGAACCCGGAGAACCATCGGCGTGAAAGCCGGCTATTCAACGGCAAGGAACGCTTCTATTACGCCATGCCCTATCACGAGCGATTCATCTGGGGGGCAACCGCAGGTATCATTCGCGGACTTTACGAAAGGCTCTACGTTTGAGCGAGAATATGAATATTTCCGGCAAGGCGGACTGGCTGAAGGCAAAGCCGTTGCAAGCCCTGTTCAAGGCGCTGAATCGTGATGGCGGCGAAGTGCGTGTCGTGGGTGGCGCCGTGCGCAACACATTGCTTGGCACCAAGGTGAGCGATGTCGATCTGGCGACGACGCATCTGCCGCAAGAAACCATGCGGCTTGCGACGGAAGCCGGTTTCAAACCGGTGCCGACCGGCATCGAGCATGGCACAATCACCGTCGTCGTGCAGGGACATCCATTCGAGGTCACAACGCTGCGGCAGGATATCGAAACCAATGGTCGCCACGCGAAAGTCGCTTTCGGAACCGACTGGAAAGCCGATGCTGAACGGCGTGATTTTACCATCAATGCGCTTTATGTGACCGCCGATGGCACAATTATCGATGAGGTCGGCGGCCTTGCCGATATCGAGAGCCGGACGCTGCGCTTCATTGGCGATGCAGAACAGCGCATTCGCGAGGATTACCTGCGCATCCTGCGTTTTTTCCGTTTTTTCGCCTGGTATGGTTCAGGGCGGCCCGAGGCCGACGGCTTGCGCGCCAGCGCGCGGTTGAAGGACGGTCTTTCACAGCTTTCTGCCGAACGGGTCTGGTCGGAACTGAAGAAACTCCTGTCCGCTCCCGATCCGTCGCGCGCGCTTTTGTGGATGCGGCAGGCGGGAGTGCTGAATCTTATTCTGCCTGAAAGCGAGAAATGGGGTATCGACGCCATTCATGGGCTGGTGCGAACCGAGGCCGATCTTGGCTGGCAACCTGATCCGCTGCTGCGGCTTGAGGGTATCATTCCGCCCGATAGCGTGCGGATGGAAGAGATGGGCAAGCGGCTGAAAATGTCCAATGCAGAAAGGGCGCGGCTTGAAGCCTGGGCGCGGGCCGACGCTGTAAAGCCCGAGCTTTCAGAACAAGCGCTGAAGAAGACAATCTATCGCGGCAGCAAGCAGGCTGTGCTTGATCGTATTCGCCTGGCCTATGCGGCAGCGCGGACCGACGCTGCAGGCAGCGACGATGCAATGATCCGCGCGGGCGGTTTCGCGCGTCTTCTGGAGGCCGCCGAACATTATGATGCTCCTGTTTTCCCCGTCACGGGCAGTGATCTTCTGGCTCTGGGCATTGAAAAAGGGCCGGGGCTCGGAGAGGCATTGCGGTCGCTTGAAACTTTCTGGATTGACTCCGGTTTTAGTCTTGACCGTGCCACGCTTCTGGACAAACTTGATCGCGGTTAGAGCGGTTCCGCTCTAACCGTTTTTTCCCAAGCATTTCCGAACACAAAACCGTGTCTCACTTTTGTTGGAAATGCTTTTAAAATGAACAACTGACGGCTTGCTTGCAAATTTCAGCCGTAGTTTCATCGCTTTATAGCGGGAGCATGTTTCCCAAAAGTGGGAACCGGTTTTGGGGCAAAACAGGCCCAATACAGGCCCAATATAGGCAATGAAAACTTTTCAGCGCGCGTTTTGAAAGAATATGAGATGTCTAATCCCGATACATCGATACAAGACAAGGCAGCGACCGATCCGAAGCAGAAATTTGGCACTGAAGGCATCGCCGCCATGGACCGGCCAAGCCCGATCACCCGTTTCTTCATGGGGATCGTATCCTGGGCCGAAGGTCTCAATCTGAAATATGCCAAGCTCGGCAACCCGCCGGTCTATGACAATGCGACTTTCCCCTGGTCAGCCGAAATCGAGAAGGAATGGCCCGCCATCCGCAAGGAGCTCGAAAAGGTTCTTCTGCGTCAGAGTGAGCTGCCTTCCTTTCAGGATATTTCGACCGATGTGAAGACGATCTCGACCGACAATCGCTGGAAGACATTCTTCCTGCTCGGTTTCGGCGTGAAGTCGGAACAGAACATCAATGCCTGCCCGGAAACCTGGCGTATCGTCAACAAGATCCCCGGCCTGACGACGGCAATGTTCTCCATCTTCGAACCGGGCAAGCATCTGCCGCCGCATCGCGGGCCTTATAATGGCGTGCTGCGCCTGCATCTTGGCCTTATCGTGCCGGAACCCAACGACCAGCTTGCCATTCGCGTGGACAAGCAAGTCTGCCATTGGCACGAAGGCAAGGTGCTGATTTTCGACGATGCCTATGAGCATGAGGCGTGGAACCACACCGACAAGACGCGCGTGGTCCTTTTCGTCGATTTCGTGAAGCCGCTCAAGTTCCCGGCGCGTTTCGTCAACTGGTGCCTGATGAATCTTGCGATCTTCACGCCCTTCATCAAGGAAGGGCTCGATAACCACAATGAGTGGGAAAAGAAGTTCTATGCGGAAGCAGAAAAGCTTCGTAACCAGCCGAAGAACTGAGAGCTGTTCCGAAAGTCGCCATCCCGGTCTGCAAATGGCGCTTTTCTGCGTTCCGGTGCTCATGTACGTTCGTATACTGCGCTCCGGTACTCGAAAATCACCATTTTCGCCACGGTCTGCCGCTTTTTGAGTCAGGCTCTGAGGCTGGCCTGACACTGGTTTGACTTTCAGATCGTGCGCTCTTAGATACGGATAAAGGGCCGTGTGGCCCTTTTAACTATCCACCTCTGAACGAGGAATTGTTGATGCTGGAGATTGTAGGAAGCCTTTGATCGTTCCGAACAAGCTGCAAGATGGCGGGCGCTGAAAACGCCTGACGGGCAGTGTTCAGGAGCGGAAACGGCATTGGCCGTGGATGGTTCACCGTCCGCGCGCGCTGGTGCTTGTCATGGTTTCCATCCAGGCAAAAACAACAATGAATATCTCACGTATGGAACAGCGCGTCTTGCACGTGCTGGCGCAGGGCGGTTACATCCGCCATCTGCGCGAAGACGGACGTATCTGCGAAATCGAATGCTTTACCCGTGAAGGCTATCTGCTTTCCGATTGCACGATGGCGGTCTTCCAGCAATTACGCCGCAAGCGGCTGATCGAATCCCGAATGGGCAGTCCTTATCGCATCTCGTTCAAAGGGCGCGAAAATGTTCGCGCTCAGCTCAATAACCGGTGAAGGAGAGCATCATGCATATTCGCACGGAAACGCCCGAAGATGCGGCTGAAATCCGCCAGGTGACGGAGACCGCTTTCCTCCCCGTGTCCTATAGCAATCAGAAGGAAGGGGAGATCGTCGATGCACTTCGTGCTGCAAACGCACTCACCCTGTCGCTGGTTGCGGAGGAGAACGGACAGATTTTTGGCCATGTCGCCTTTTCGCCGGTCCTGATCGACGGCGAGGATATGGGGTGGTACGGGCTTGGTCCTGTCTCGGTTCGTCCAGACCGGCAAGGCGAGGGGATCGGCGGCATGCTGATCCGCGAGGGTCTTGCCATTCTGCGGCAGGAAGGCGCCAAAGGCTGTGTCCTTCTGGGCGATCCCGGCTATTACGGTCGTTTCGGCTTCAAGGCCGATGCGCGACTGAAATTGCTGGGCGTGCCAGCGGAATATTTCCAGTGTCTGGCCTTCGGGTCGGATATACCGGAAGGCGATGTGACCTATCACGTGGCATTCCACATATAAAAAAGGGCCGGGAAACCGGCCCTTTTCAATCAGTCCTGTTACGGCCACTTCACCACGGGTGGCATGGAAGACAGGATGGAATTCACATTGCCACCGGTCTTGAGGCCGAAGATCGTGCCCCGGTCGTAAAGCAGGTTGAACTCGACATAGCGGCCACGGCGGATGAGCTGCTCGTTGCGATCCGCGTCGGTCCAATCCTTGTTGAAGTTCTGGCGAACGAGATGCGGATAGACGACCGAGAAGCCACGCCCCACATCGCGCGTATAGGCAAAATCCGCGTCCCAGCCGCCCTTGTCGTCCGGTGAATGCAGCCAGTCATAGAAGATGCCGCCGGTACCGCGCGGCTCGTTGCGATGCGGCAGGAAGAAATATTCGTCGCACCAGTCCTTCACGCGCTGGTAGTCGACAATATCCTTGTGCTTCTCGCAGATGAAACGAAAAGCCTTGTGGAAGGCGAGTGTATCGGGATCATCCTGGGTGCGGCGGCTGTCGAGAACCGGCGTCAGATCGGCGCCGCCGCCAAACCACTGGCGCGTGGTTACGACCATGCGCGTATTCATATGGACGGCAGGTACATTCGGGTTCTGCGGATGGGCGATGAGCGAAATGCCGCTGGCCCAATAGCGCGGGTCTTCCTCGGCACCCGGAATCTGCTTGCGGAATTCCGGCGAGAACTCGCCATAGACCGTCGAGACATGCACGCCGACCTTTTCGAAGACACGGCCATGCATGATGGACATGACACCGCCGCCGCCACGGCCTTCATCCTTCTGCCAGGGCGTGCGGACGAAGCGTCCGGGCTCACGATCCGAAAGCGGGCCCTGCAATTCATCTTCAAGTTGTTCGTAGCTTGCGCAGATGCGGTCGCGTAGTTCCTCGAACCAGCGCTGTGCCGCCTGCTTCTTCTCTTCGATGTCTGCGGGGATGATTGCTGGAATTTCGTCGCGTTGCATTGTCTGTTTCCTTCCGGCGCGGTTTGCCGGATCGCTCGGCGGTATCTGGCGGCCAAGGGTAAATGGATGAACTATTGTTTCTTGGCTTATCAAAGTCCGCTGCTGGCGCAAAGCGCGAAGCGCGCGATCGCAGGGCAGTATAGACCCTCTCCCCAAGAAAAGACTCGTCTTTGTTAACCTGCTCCCCTATCTTTCTCTACCTAGGGTTTGGAGGCAAACGCATGACAGCAGCACCGCCCCGTCCACCGCTCGAAGGCTTGCGCAAGCAGCTTCAGAAGAGTCGCGCCCAGAAAGGCCTGAAGCAGAGCCGGATGCCGCGCGACGGTTTCGTTCGCGAGACATTCACCCTGCCGAGGCTGGCAGCCCGCGAAAAAGCACGCGAATGGTTCGAGACATTCCCGAAAGCGGCCTACTGGACGGAAATCGAGAGCTGGTGCGAGCGACCGGACGATGTGATCGAATTCACCATGCGCCGGCTGGCGACTGCGGATTGAGTTGCGCTTTAATCGCAACGGTCAAAGCCTTGAAATATGATTCAGATTAGGGATTCAAAAAGGCGCCTCGTGGGCGCCTTCTCTGTTTGAATTGTTATTCCATTACAGGCTTACTGCGCCGTAGTCTGTGGTGCCTTTTCCCACGCATTCCAGTTCTGGATGATGCTGTCGGCGTAAGCCTTGCCGACGCGATAGGCGTTGGTCGTGGCGAGCGGGAAGCCGCCTGAATTTGCCGCAAGCGATTCAGCTGGCGTCTGGTCCTTGCCCTGACGGTCGAAGTTCGACGCGGTACGCAGCAAAGCGATGCGGTCAAAATCGAGCTTGCCAGCTTCTGCAGCGCGTTTCAGCGAGGTCAGTGTAGCATTGTCTTCCATCTGTGATGTGCAATAGTCGGCCTTGCCGTCGGTCAGAAGCTTTACCCATTCGGTCATGGCTTCGCCAAGCTTCGCGCCATGCCAGTAGGTGTCGCCCGAAGCCGTATCGCAGATCGTGACCTTGGGTGCGCCGGTCGCCGCTTCCTGCGCATAGTGCTTGCGATATTCCTTCGCTGCGTCGCTATCCAGAAGTGCGACGCCCTTGGTCGTCGCCAGTGCGTAGTCGGCCAGCTTGCCGTTCAGTTCGAACACTTCCGTGCCTGCGGCCCATTTCGGCTTCTCGCCGGGCTTTGCAGCGCCGAGGCCGAAGAAATCCGTGGGCCAGCCTTCCGGCGCTTCACGAATGTCGATGCGGTGGTTCAGATTGGCATCAATGGAATATTTTGCCCAATGTGCCAATCCGAGCGTGCCGTGCTTGGGGTCGACACCGGCAATGCCAGCGATCAGGAAATAGGTGTGGCTGAGGTCGAGCTTGTCGCTCAGCGCCATAGCCGCCGTTGCGCTTGCGGCATTGGCAAAACCCATGGCCGTCGTCATGTGGCAAAGCCCTTCGGCGGTGCAGTCGATCTCCGGATATTCGGGGCTCAGGCCCGGAAGCTTGAGCTTCTGCGTGAATTTTTCGCCTTCAAGCCATGGCTTGGCTTCTTCGCCGAACATGGTGATGACCATCACCTTCGGTGCGATGGGCGAAGCCTCCTTGGCAAAGGCCGAGGTGCTTGCCAGCAGAGAAATCGTGCAAGCAGCGAGAGCGAGTGTGCGAACAGACAGGTTCATGGACGAAGCGAGCCTTTCAGACCGGATGGGGGATGGGATGCCTTGCGAAGCCGGTCCTTTCGCGAAGCGCGATTCTGATGTTGTCATTCCTGCCGGAGGGAATCGACGATTTCCCTTCGTTGGCGCAGAGCTTCGCCTGCCGTCATCGCAACCGAAACCGCAAGATTTAGCGATCTCGCGCCGGGCATCATCGGGATCAGGAGTCGTGTATCGGCACAATCGTGGACATTGTCGGGAACGCCCGACGATTCACGCCCGAAGAGCAGAATGTCATTTTCCTGAAACTGGTAATCCGTATAGGGAATCGCTGCCTTGGTGGACAGCAATACGATGCGGCGTCCGGCCTGCAGCCGCCAGTCTTCGAAGTGACGCCAATCCGGATGACGGGTGAGGGCTGCCTGCTCCAGATAGTCCATGCCGGCGCGCTTCAGGGACCGGTCGGAAATGTCGAATCCGGCGGGTTCGATCAGGTCGACCGCAAAGCCGAGACAAGCGGCCATACGCAGGATGGTTCCCGTATTGCCCGGAATGTCGGGCTGGTAAAGTGCGACGCGCAGTTCCATATGATGCGGGTAACGCGAAATGTAGTTTGTCGCAAGCTCCGAAGGCGGCAACAGCCAGAGCATCAACAGCTCCGGTCTTGTGATTTCTATGGAACACCTCTGTAGAAATATTCCCGTTTTGTTCCTCTTCCGTCTTGGCAATTCTTCCGGGACCACCTAAAAGGTGCACCATGTTTAGATGGTTTGAAAAACGACTCGAAGCCTATCCAGAAGAGCCGCCGCGCGAACCCCCGCGCGGACTGGTCGCCTTTTGCCTTTATTATACCCGCGGCGCATGGCCATGGATCATCGGCATGGCGATCTTCACGACGCTCATCGCCGTGATCGAAGTGTCGCTCTTTGCCTTCATGGGTAATATTGTCGATTGGCTGTCACACCAGTCGCGCGAGACATTCCTGAGCAATGAAGGCTGGCGGCTTGCGCTGATTGCGGGGGTCGTCCTGATCGGCCTGCCAGGTGTGGTGCTGATCCATTCGCTGCTGATCCACCAGACATTGCTCGGCAATTATCCGATGCGCGTGCGCTGGCTGATGCACCGTTACTTGATCCGCCAGTCGATGGCGTTCTTTCAGGACGAGTTTGCCGGACGTATCTCGACCAAGCTGATGCAGACTGCTCTTGCCGTTCGCGAAACGGTGATGAAGCTTCTGGACGTGCTCAACTATGTTATCGTCTATTTCGCGGGCACGCTGTTCATCGCAGCGTCTGCGGATCTGGTGCTGATGATCCCGTTTGCCGTCTGGCTCGTCGTCTACATCATATTGCTGCGTGTCTTCATTCCCCGTCTGCGCGTGATTTCGGAACAGCAGGCCGATGCGCGTTCGTCGATGACAGGGCGCATCGTCGACAGCTATACCAATATCGCAACCGTGAAGCTTTTCTCGCATTCAAGCCGGGAAGAATCATATGTGAAGGAAAGCCTCGATGGCTTCCTCGGCACCGTGCATCGGCAGATGCGGCTCATCACATTGTTTCATTTCACGCTCTATATGGCGAACTGTATTCTGCTGTTTGCTGTGGGTGCAATCGGCATACAGCTCTGGATGAATGAAGCGATTTCCGTCGGCGCCGTTGCCGTCGGCATCGGCCTTGTGCTGCGCCTCAACGGCATGTCGCAATGGATCATGTGGGAAATGTCGGCCCTGTTTGAAAACATAGGCACGGTGGAGGACGGGATCACGACGATTGCGCGTTCACATGAGGTCGTGGACATTCCCAATGCACCGGCATTGCATGTGACCAGAGGCGAGCTCGACTTCGACAGGATCGGCTTCCATTACGGCAAGGGCAAAGGGGTTATCGAAAATCTCACGCTTACCATCCAGCCGGGCCAGAAAGTGGGCTTGGTTGGACGGTCTGGTGCTGGCAAGTCCACGCTGGTCAATCTGCTGTTGCGCTTCTACGATCTGGAGAAGGGCCGCATTCTGATCGACGGGCAGGACATTTCCAAAGTCACGCAGGATTCACTTCGCGCCAATATCGGCATGGTGACACAGGATACGTCGCTTCTGCACCGTTCGGTTCGCGAAAACATCATGTATGGGCGACCGGATGCGACAGAAGAAATGTTGCAGCAGGCGATCCGTCTGGCGCAGGCCGACCAGTTCATTCCGCTGTTGACCGACCCGAAGGGACGGCAGGGGCTGGATGCGCATGTCGGCGAACGCGGCGTCAAGCTTTCGGGCGGACAGCGCCAGCGCATTGCCATTGCGCGCGTGATGCTGAAAGATGCGCCGATCCTTATTCTGGACGAGGCCACCTCGGCGCTCGATTCGGAAGTCGAGGCGGCCATTCAGGACAGCCTCAATACCTTGATGGAAGGCAAGACCGTGATCGCCATCGCGCACCGCCTTTCAACCATCGCGGCACTTGATCGTCTCGTCGTGATGGACAAGGGGCGCATCGTCGAAGACGGCACGCATGAGGAACTTGTGGCGCTCGGCGGCATTTATGCAAGTCTATGGGCCCGCCAGTCCGGCGGCTTCCTCGGCTTCGATGAAAATACCGAGGATGCGCTGGTAAAATAAGGACAGAAGCCATTGATGAAAGCGGTTTACAGTCTGTTCGAACGTTGGGTCGATCCCTTTCGTGAACCGGACCGGCTGAGACCGCCTTCCACCACACTCGGCTTTCTGTGGCATTATGCAAGACAGGCGAAATGGCCGCTGGCCGCTTCCCTTGTGGTTGGCGGATTGCTGCCGCTGGTCGAGGCGGGCCTATTCTATTTCACGGGCAGGCTGGTCGATATTCTCGATCAGGCGGGAAAAGGTGGCGTCGAGCGAAGCTGGTCGGCGCTTTTGCAGGCGGCAGGGCCCGAACTTCTGTTCATGGGTATAACCGTCCTGGTGATCCGCCTTGTCGTGACAGCGATCAATACGCTGATCGAGGACCAGACCCTGTCGCCGGGCTTCTACAACATGATCCGCTGGCAGGCGAATTCCTATGTTCTCCGCCAGTCCTACGCCTTCTTCCAGAATGATTTTGCCGGGCGCATTGCCACCAAGGTCTGGCAGGCAGGGCAGGCGGCAGGCGACCTCATCGAAAGCCTTATTCAGGTCGTCTGGTTCATGGCGATCTACAGTATTACAACGCTGTTTCTGGTCGGTCGGCTCGACTGGCGGCTGGCAGCGGCGGTGGTCCTGTGGATCATTGCCTTCGGCTTCATCGCCTGGCGCTACCTGCCGCGCATCCGCAAGAATGCCGAGGCGTCCGCCGAGGCGGGATCGATGATTAACGGGCGTATCGTTGACAGCTATTCCAACATCCAGACGATCAAGCTCAATACTGCCGATGACGATGAGCGCTATCTGCGCGACGGTTTCGAACGGTATCTTGGCGCTATTCTTCCGTTCATGCGCTCGCTCACCGGCGTTCGCGTTTCGCTTACAGCACTTTCCGGCTTGATGATCGTGACGGTTGCGGCGATCGCTATCGATCTTTGGACCCGCGATGCCATCACAGTCGGGCAAGTGTCATTCACGCTTGGCCTCGTGCTGCGCCTCAATATGCTGCTTGGCCGTCTCATGATGCAGCTCAACGGAATGCTGCGTCAGCTCGGACTGATCGAAAACTCCATGCGGCTGGTTTCGGCTCCGCTCGGTCTTGAGGATCGGCCCAATGCGAAGCCGTTGCAGGTGACAAAGGCGCGTATCGATGTCCAGAATGTCACGTTCCATTATGGAAAGGCTGCAGGCGTTCTCGACAATATCAACCTCACTGTGCGCGGTGGTGAAAGGGTCGGTCTCGTCGGCCATTCCGGCGCAGGCAAGTCCACTCTCGTGAACCTCATCCTGCGCCTCTATGATGTCGAGAAGGGCTCTATCCTTGTCGACGGACAGGATATTCGCGATGTCACCCAAACATCGCTGCGCCGGGCCGTTGCAGTCGTCAGTCAGGAAACGGCACTGCTGCACAGGTCGCTGCGCGACAATATCATGCTGGCGCGCGACGATGCGACCGATGAGGAATTGCTGCAGGCGGCACGTCAGGCCGAGGCTGACGGGTTCATCGCCAATCTCGAGGATTTTCAGGGGCGGCGCTCCTTCGACGCCTTTGTGGGCGAACGCGGCGTCAAGCTTTCCGGCGGGCAGCGCCAGCGTATCGCCATCGCACGCGCCATATTGAAGGACGCGCCGATCCTGATCCTCGATGAGGCGACTTCCGCACTCGATTCGGAAGTGGAAGCCTCGATTCAGGAGAATCTGAAACGTCTCATGGACGGAAAGACCGTGATTGCGATCGCACATCGCCTTTCCACCATTGCAGCGCTCGATCGTCTCGTGGTGATGGATCAGGGCCGCATTGTGGAGGAGGGGACGCATGACGAACTTATCGCCCGTGGCGGCATCTATGCGGGACTTTGGGCCCGTCAGTCGGGCGGTTTCATAGGGCGGAATGGTGAAAGTTGAAAGCTTTCCATTGTCTGTGGTCCATTATCGATCTGCTGTGCATTCGCTGAATTGAGCAAGCAAATCCGCCTGCGACATCGTGCCGTCATAAGGGCTTGGTGTCTGGACAAGCGATTTTTACACGCATAAACCGGATAGTGAAATGGAGGGAATTTCGTCCTGTGAGCACTTGCGGGACTACTTTTGCGCAAGTGCAAAAGAGGACGAGGGGAGAGTTCAATTGAACATGCAGGTTGAAAAGGAATTGGCACGTGAGCGCACACGACACGGCTGAGCCGACACGGCGTGATTTTTTGTATATTGCGACGGGAATGGCCGGTGTCGTCGGAGTTGGCGGACTGGCCTGGCCGTTTATCGACCAGATGCGTCCGGACGCTTCGACACTCGCGGCTGCGTCCATCGAGGTTGATGTTTCGTCCCTGACGGAAGGAGCATCATTAACTGTTAAATGGCGTGGTAAGCCGGTTTTCATCCGTAACCGCTCCGCCAAGGAAGTCGAGGATGCCAAGACAACCGCTCTTGGTGATCTCAAGGATCCGATCGCGCGTAATGCCAATCTTGCTTCGGACGCGCAGGCGACCGATCTCGCCCGCTCGGCAGGCGAAGGCAAGGAAAACTGGCTGGTGATGATCGGCGTATGTACCCATCTGGGTTGCGTGCCGCTCGGTGAATCCGGTTCTTTCGGTGGCTGGTTCTGCCCATGCCATGGTTCGACCTATGACACTGCCGGTCGTATCCGCAGCGGTCCGGCGCCGGAAAACATGCACATCCCGCAATATGCGTTCACTTCCGATACGGTCATCAGGATCGGCTAACAGGTCTTGGGGAGAGAAGACATGAGTGCTGGACACTCCACATACACGCCGAAGACCGGCATCGAAAAATGGGTGGACGAACGGCTTCCCTTGCCGCGTCTCGTCTATGATTCTTTCGTGGCCTATCCGACGCCGCGTAACCTGAACTACATGTACACCTTCGGTGGCATTCTGAGCTTCATGCTCATTTCGCAAATTCTGACCGGCGTTGTGCTGGCCATGCATTATGCTGCGGATACGGGCATTGCGTTCAATTCCGTTGAAAAGATCATGCGCGACGTCAACTCCGGTTGGCTGCTGCGCTACATGCACTCCAACGGTGCATCCTTCTTCTTCATCGCCGTCTATCTCCATATTGCCCGCGGTCTCTATTACGGTTCCTACAAGGCACCGCGCGAGCTTCTGTGGATCCTGGGCGTGGTGATCTTCCTTCTTATGATGGCAACCGCCTTCATGGGCTACGTGCTGCCATGGGGCCAGATGTCCTTCTGGGGTGCAACGGTTATCACCGGTTTCTTCACGGCTTTCCCGATCATCGGCGAACCGATCCAGCAATTGCTGCTCGGTGGTTTTGCGGTCGACAATCCAACGCTCAACCGCTTCTTCTCGCTGCACTATCTGCTGCCGTTCATGATTGCGGGTGTCGTTATCCTGCACGTATGGGCGCTGCATGTGACGGGTCAGACCAATCCGACCGGCATTGAAGTCAAGTCCAAGACCGATACGCTGCCGTTCACGCCTTATGCGACCATCAAGGACGCTTTCGGTGCGCTCGTCTTCTTCGTGTTCTTCGCCTATTTTGTCTTCTACCTGCCGAACTTCCTCGGTCATCCGGATAACTATATCCCGGCAGATTCCCTGAAGACGCCTGCTCACATCGTTCCTGAATGGTACTTCCTGCCGTTCTACGCGATGCTGCGCGCCATCACCTTCAATATCGGCCCGATCGATTCGAAGCTCGGCGGCGTTCTGACCATGTTCGGTTCGATCGCGATCCTCTTCGTCGTGCCTTGGCTCGATACATCGAAGGTTCGTTCGGCTGTCTATCGTCCATGGTTCAAGCTGTTCTTCTGGCTGTTCGTGATCAACGCCATCTTCCTCGGCTGGCTGGGTTCGCGTCCTGCAGAAGGTTCCTACGTCTTCATGGCGCAGCTGGGTACGCTCTACTACTTTGCATTCTTCATCATCATCATGCCGGTCATCGGCCTGATCGAAACGCCGAAGCGTTTGCCGAACTCGATCACCGAGGCGGTTCTGGAGAAGAGCGGCAAGGCCGAGATTACCCCAGTGGAAATCAAGGGCTGAACCAGCGAGAGAGATGAAGGACGTAACAATGAAAAACATCCTCAAGAATTTCGCTGCCTTCGGTATTGCTCCGCTGGTTGCGCTTGGTATCGCCTTCGCCAGTTCGATGGGTGGTGCCTCGGCTGAGGAAGGCGGGAATGCTGCGGAGCCGGAACATTTTCCGATCCACCATCCCAAGCAGGAAAAGTGGAGCTTTTCCGGCCCGTTCGGAACCTATGACAAGGGCCAGCTTCAGCGTGGCCTGAAGGTCTACAAGGAAGTCTGCTCGGCTTGTCACTCGATGAACCTGGTGGCCTTCCGTACACTGGAAGGTCTCGGTTACTCGCCGGAACAGGTCAAGGCGCTTGCCGCTGAATATGAAGTGCAGGACGGCCCGAACGCGGATGGCGAAATGTTCACCCGCAAGGCGCTTCCGACCGATCACTTCCCGTCGCCATATCCGAACGCGGCTGCGGCTGCGGCGGCAAACAATGGTGCGGCTCCGCCGGACTTTTCGCTGATCGCCAAGGCGCGTGCAGTGGAGCGTGGGTTTCCGCAGTTCATCTTCGATATATTCACGCAATATGCCGAAGGTGGCCCGGATTATATCCATTCTCTGTTGACCGGCTTCGATGAGCAGCCGCCGGCAGGTATGCAGATCGCTGAAGGTACGCATTACAATCCGTACTTCATTTCGGCAAAGGCGCTCGCTATGGCGAAGCCGCTGAGCGACGACCAGGTCACCTATGACGATGGTTCGCCGCAGACGGTCGATCAGTACGCACGCGACGTCTCGGCGTTCCTCATGTGGGCTGCAGAGCCGCATCTGGAAGATCGCAAGCGGACCGGTTTCCGGGTCATCATATTCCTGATCCTTTTTGCTGGTCTGGTTTATGTTGCCAAGCGTTCGATCTGGTCGGATGTCAAGCACTGACAATGGATCAACCTGAGTTGAAAAATGGGCGCCGTGAGCGCCCATTTTTTTGTGCTGTAGCTGGAAGGTCGGCTGCGCCACAAATAAGCCATGAAAAAGACAGCGCGTCGCCGTAATGTTCTTGGCAGAAATGGGCGGTTTCTTTTGCAATTTGCCCGTTTGAGGGTGTAAAGGAGCTTGGCCCCAACTTTGCCTTGATTAACTTGACCGGCCTGCAGGCCGCCTGAAAGGATGGAAAATGGAATCCGGATTTAGAGCCAGCCTGAAGGATGCGATCCGCACCATTCCGGACTATCCGAAGCCGGGCGTCCAGTTCCGTGACGTGACCACGCTTATGGGCGATGCACAGGCATTTCGTCGCTCTGTCGATGAACTGGTCTATCCCTATGCAGGCAACAAGGTCGACAAGGTCGCCGGTATTGAAGCGCGTGGCTTCATTCTTGGCGGCGCAATTGCGCATCAGCTTTCGGCTGGTTTCGTGCCGATTCGCAAGAAGGGCAAGCTGCCGCGCGATACAGTGCGCATCGCCTATAGCCTCGAATATGGCATTGATGAAATGGAAATGCACCGCGATGCGATTGAAAAGGGCGAGCGGATTATTCTGGTGGACGATCTGATCGCCACGGGCGGAACGGCGGAAGCGGCTGCGAAGCTTCTGCTTCAAATGGGGGCGGATATCGTCGCGGCCTGCTTCATTATCGATCTGCCCGATCTGGGTGGTCGCAAGAAGCTTGAAGCTCTCGGCGTGCCGGTTCGCACACTCGTTGCCTTTGAAGGCGACTGAGAATAAGAAAAAGCCCGGATCGCTCCGGGCTTTGTTGTTTCAGGCATCGGCCTTGGGCGGCAGCTTCACCATCGCCGCATTGTCGAAGGACAGCACCTCTTCACCATTCTGGTTATGGGCGCTTGTCGTCATGGTCAGCATGGACCAGCCGGGTCGGGAAGCGAGCGGCCTGATGGCATGGACTACACGCTTGTAGGTAATGGTATCTCCGGCATAAACGGGCTTCGGCCATTTCAGGTTCTCGAAACCGGGCGAGGGGCCAAATGTCGGCGGCGTCTCACCGCGTTTCAGCGCATCCTTGGTGGCCTGGACGATGGAAGCGACATTGAGCTTCATGAACACCGCCGTGGTGTGCCAGCCGGAGGCGCAAAGCCCGCCGAAGACGCTCTTCTTTGCTGCTTCGGCATCCAGATGGAACGGCTGCGGATCGTATTTTTTGGCGAAATCGATGATTTCCTCAGGCGTAAACGTATAGCTGCCGATAACGAGGTTCTGCCCGAGATTTTCTTCCAGAAAGCTCATGCTGCTCCTCCCGTCGTCGCATCGTAATCGCGGCGAAGCATCATGCATGGGTGCTGCATTTCGCACACGCTTTCGCCGCGCTGATTGAACAGCTCATGATGGAACGTTACCAGCCCGATTGCCGGGCGTGATTTGGAAATGCGCTTGTCCTTGATCGTCGTCACGCCATTCAGCGTATCGCCCGCAAGCACGGGGCGTTTCCAGCGTGTGAACTCGACGCCGGGACCGCCTTGCGAGGTGGAATTGGTGAGATAGGCGTCGCAGACCATGCGCATGATGAGGGAGGCTGTCTGCCAGCCTGATGCGGCCAGCCCACCGAGGACGCTGGCCTTGCCCGCTTCCTCATCGAGATGGAATGGCTGCGGATCGAACTCGCTGGCGAATTCGATGATTTCTTCCTTGTTGATCGTACGAGGACCGAAGGGAAGGGCCATTCCCGGTTCCATATCCTCATAAGCATATTTCGGCAGAGGTTTGCTCACCCTCGATCTCCTCCCTGTAGGCATAAAGAAAAGGCCGCCGGTTTTCGGCGGCCTGAACGTATCAGGTATTGAAGCGGAACAGCATCACATCGCCGTCATGGACGATGTATTCCTTGCCTTCGTCCCTTGCCTTGCCAGCTTCCTTCGCTCCGACTTCGCCGTTGTATTTGACGTAGTCTTCATAGGCGATGGTCTGGGCGCGGATGAAGCCGCGCTCGAAATCGGTGTGGATCACACCGGCAGCGCCCGGAGCCTTGGTGCCGCGCCGGATGGTCCAGGCGCGGGTTTCCTTCGGTCCTGCGGTGAAATAGGTGATGAGGTCGAGAAGCTTGTAACCGGCGCGGATCAGGCGGTCGAGACCCGGTTCCTCAAGGTCCATGCTTTCCAGATATTCCTTGGCTTCCTCATCGGGAAGCTGTGCAACTTCCGCTTCGATTGCAGCCGAAATGATGACCGTCTGCGCGCCCTGTTCGTCGGCCATCTTGTCGACGGCAGCGCTAAATTCGTTGCCCTTGGCGGCGTCGCCTTCTGCGACGTTGCAGACATAAAGAACAGGCTTGGAGGTCAGAAGGTTCAGGCCCTTCAGCGTCAGCAGGTCTTCTGCAGCAATGTCCTTCAGCATCAGGCGGACCGGCTGGCCGTTCTGGAGCAGTTCGAGTGCCGTTTCCATCACCGGCAGAATGGTGAGGGCTTCCTTGTCCTTGCCGGTGGCGCGCTTGCGGATCTGAACGATGCGGCGTTCGATGCTTTCGAGGTCCGACAGCATCAGTTCCGTTTCAACCGTCTGGGCATCCGATACCGGATCGATGCGGCCTTCGACATGGGTGATGTCATCGTCCTCGAAGCAGCGCAGCACATGTACGATGGCATCGACTTCTCGAATATTGGCGAGGAACTGGTTGCCGAGACCTTCGCCCTTCGATGCGCCGCGCACGAGACCTGCAATGTCCACGAAGTTGATGCGGGTCGGGATGATTTCCTTCGAACCTGCAATCTTGGCAATCTCGTTCTGGCGCGGATCGGGAACCGCCACTTCGCCGGTGTTCGGCTCAATGGTGCAGAACGGATAGTTTGCGGCCTGTGCGGCGGCCGTTTTGGTCAGCGCGTTGAAAAGCGTCGACTTGCCAACATTTGGCAGACCGACGATGCCGCATTTGAAACCCATGATCGTACCTGTCAGACTAGAATAGAATTACCGTCGCTATGCGACATTGAGGTGTGAAGCGTCAAGAGGCGCAGCCGTCGCCGGGGATCAATCCTTCTTCCCCAGCAGCTTTTTCAGCATTTCAGCCATCGGGCCGCTTGCAGGAATATCCGGCTTCTTCTGGTTTTGCCGCGCCTGGCGAATATGGCTCTGCGCCTTTGGCTTTGCTGCAAGGGGGGCCTTCTCCAATTGCGCGGGATCGGCCTTGAAACCGCTTGGCCGCTGATTGCCGTCGCCCATGGCAAGCGCAATGCGGTTCATGAAGCTGTTGTCTTCGCCCTTGGTGGCAAGCAGGGCCACATTATCGGCGATGGCGCCCAAAAGCGTTTCCAGCCATTCATTGTCGGCCTTGGCAAAATCGCCGAGGACATAATTATGCACGAGTTCCTTCGCGCCCGGATGACCGATGCCAAGTCGCATACGGCGATAATTCTGGCCGCCAGGGAAGGACTGCACATGTGCGTCGATGGATTTGATGCCGTTATGGCCGCCGGAGCCGCCGCCGGTCTTGATGCGCAGCTTGCCCGGAACGAGGTCGAGTTCGTCATAAATAACGACGAGATCGGCAGGTGTCAGCTTGTAGAAGCGCATGGCCTCGCCGATAGACTGACCCGAGAGGTTCATGAACGTCTGCGGTTTGACCAGCAGCACCTTTTCGCCATCGATCACACCATCGGCGATCTCGGCCTGAAACTTCTTCTGCCAGTTGGAAAAGCGATGGCGGCGGAATATTTCATCCGCCGCCATGAAACCGATATTGTGCCGGTTATGCGCATATTTGGGGCCCGGATTGCCAAGACCTGCGATGAGCAGCATGGTTCAGAGCCCCCAAAATACGGACAGCGATTATTCGCCGTCCTTGACTTCTTCTTCTGCAGCGCCTTCCGAGGCAGCTTCTTCCGACTTCAGGCCGGCAGGAGCAGCAATCGTGGCGATGGTGAAGTCGCGATCCTGGATGGCAGGCGTTACGCCCTTCGGCAGCTTGATTGCCGAAATGTGGACGGAGTCGCCGATTTCGAGGCCGGTCAGGTCGAACTCGAGTGCTTCCGGAATTGCATTGGCCGGAACGATCAGTTCAACGTCGTGACGAACGATGTTGAGAACGCCGCCGCGCTTGATGCCCGGAGCGGCTTCTTCGTTCTTGAAGTGAACCGGAACATTCACGTGGACGACCGACTTCGCGGAAACGCGCAGGAAGTCGACATGCTGCGGGAAGTCACGGACCGGATCCAGCTGGTAGTCCTTCGGGAGGACCTGAATCTTCTTGCCGTCTACTTCGATCGTGGCAACAGTGGTCTTGAAGCCACCGCCATGAATCTTGTAGAAAATCTCCTTGTAGGAGACGGCGATTGCGAGGGGTTCCTGCTTGTCGCCATAGATGACTGCAGGAATCTGGCCGTTGCGACGCAGTTCGCGGGAGGACCCCTTACCAACCCGGGTACGCAGATCGGCCTTGAGCACGTAAGTCTCGCTCATGGCATTTCCTTTCAAAGTTACTGGAGTGTCGCTTGTTTTCTGCGCATGATCTTGTCCGAAAACCGGTTTCCACATTTCGGGATCGTGCTTCAACAAACGACATGAAACAGCCCGTATCGTCTGTCACAGGGTGAAAGACCGGACCGCTCCATTCCGCGTTGCCTCCAAGGGTGTCTACGCGGATGGCGGTGGCTATAGACCATAGCGTGCGGCGGCGCAAGTTTTTTGGGCTGCGAGCAGTTCCCGTGCCCGGCATCTGTGGGCATTTCTCATAACCGGTGGCATTGGCGGCGTCAAAGATGTTAAGCGAATGCCTGATCGACTGGCGGCTTGACCGGACGAGTCGTCTGTTCCTGCAATAGTGAAACAAGGAGGCGAGATGCAGGTCGGTATCGACATGGGTTCTGTTGCCGGAAGCGGTTCTGCCTCGGCAGCAGCGCTTGGCGGTGGCAAGCAGGCCATGCTTGATCTTGAGGAGCTTCTCGCCACGCGGCTGCTCGTGCAGGGCAATTCCGGCTCCGGCAAGTCGCATCTTTTGCGCCGCCTTCTGGAACAGAGCGCGCAATGGGTGCAGCAGTGCATTGTCGACCCGGAAGGCGATTTCGTCACGCTGGCCGATCTTTACGGCCATGTCGTTGTCGATGCCGCTCGCACCGAAGCTGAACTGACCCGTATTGCCGGACGCATCCGCCAGCACCGTGTTTCGGTCGTGCTCAATCTGGAAGGGCTGGACGTCGAGCAGCAGATGCGCTCGGCCGCAGCTTTCCTCGGTGGCCTCTTCGATGCGGAGCGCGACTATTGGTACCCGATGCTTGTCGTGGTGGATGAGGCGCAGCTTTTTGCGCCTGCCGCCGCAGGCGAAGTGTCGGACGAAGCGCGTAAGTTGTCGCTGGGCGCGATGACCAATCTCATGTGTCGTGGGCGCAAGCGCGGACTGGCCGGTGTCATCGCCACGCAGCGACTGGCGAAGCTTGCCAAGAACGTTGCTGCCGAAGCCTCCAACTTCCTCATGGGGCGCACCTTCCTCGATATCGACATGGCGCGTGCTGCCGATCTTCTCGGCATGGAGCGCAAGCAGGCTGAAATGTTCCGCGATTTGCAGCGCGGACATTTTGTGGCGCTTGGTCCCGCATTGTCGCGCCGTCCATTGCCGATCAAGATCGGCAAGGTGGAGACATCGGCGCGTTCGTCGTCGCCCAAACTGATGCCGCTGCCCGAAGCGCCGGAAGATGCGCTCGACCTGATCTTCACGCCTGCGCCGCAGGAAATCCGTACCGCCGTGCGCCGAGCGCCGCCGCCTCCACCGCCGCCATCGACGGCGGAAATTCTGGCCCAGGTAGCAAAGCCCAAGCCCGAAGCCGAACCGGCACAAGAGCCGTTGTTTCCCGGCATCGTGGAAGCCGAACGCGATGAGCTTCTTGAAAAGGTCATGCGCGAGATCGTGGACGACCCGGAAGCGTCGTTCCGCTCGGTTGCCGTTCTCTATCAGGATTTTCTGGTGCGCTGCCGCATTCACCGCGTTCCCGGCGAACCGCTGGCTCTGCCTGCCTTCCGGCGCAGGCTGGCGGTGGCGCAGGCCAGCATTGAAAGTGATGTGGCCAGTGGCGAAACATGGCAGCAGGCGCTTTCCTTGTCGGAAAGCCTCACCGACGATGTGCAGGGCGTGTTCCTGATCGTGGCGCAGGCAGCCGTCACCGGTGCGCCTTGCCCCTCCGATGCGGCTTTGGCGCGGGCTTACGGCACGCATTCGTTCAGCCGCGCGCGGCGTTTGCTAACCTATTTCGAGGAGCGCGGGCTTCTGGTTGTTCGCAATGATTTCAAGGGAATGCGCATCGTCAATTTCCCCGATCTCGCCTGTGAGACCGCTCCGGGCAACCCGAATGCGCCGGATGAGCTTACGGAAGAAGGCGCTGCGGCGGAATAGAATAAGTTGTTGCCTGTGAAAACTGTCATGAACCTGTAATGATCCTCGCCGACAGCTGCACTACAGTTGCATTCTTCGTGATGCCGGGCTGCAAAGAGCGCTTTGTCTGCGTTCCGGTGCTCACGTACCTTTAAGTACGCTCCGCTCCGGTACTCGAAAATCACTCTTTTCGCTACGGCCTGACGAATTTGCAACTGCAGTGCCAGGGATCATTCGGGATGACAGCGTGACAGAGCCAGTAAAGCAGCCAGGTTTCAAAGAACTTTTCACGACCTTCGGTAAAGTGGGGCTTCTGTCCTTCGGCGGACCGGCGGCGCAGATTGCGATGCTGCAGCGTATCCTCGTGGATGAGAAAAAATGGATGGATCAGGAGCGGCTGATCCATGCGCTGAATTTCTGCATGTTGCTGCCGGGGCCGGAAGCCATGCAGCTTGCGACCTATTCCGGCTGGGCGGTGAAAGGCTGGCGCGGCGGTTTGCTGGCGGGGCTGTTGTTCGTGCTGCCCGGCGCTGTCGTCATGCTTGCACTGTCGGGGCTTTATATTGCCTTCGGGCATGTCGAGATCGTGGCCGGACTGTTGTTCGGCCTCAAGGCTGCGGTTCTGGCCGTGGTTTTCGAAGCGCTCTACCGCATGGCCAAACGGACCTTGGCCTCCAGCTTCTCCTACACAGTGGCGATTGCGGCATTCATTGCGATAGCCTTTCTGAAACTGCCGTTTCCGCTTGTCGTCCTGCTGGCAGCTCTTGTGGGCGGACTACGACATGTCGTTCAGGGGAAGAGTGCAGCGACCGTTCTGGGGGATGCGACGCCCGGTGCCCTGCGTGAATTCACGCAGCAGACACTCATCTGGGGCGGGTTGTGGCTTTTACCTTTACTCGGGCTCTTCTTCGCTTTTGGCGGTGCGCATGTTTTCGTGCAGGAAGCGGCCTTCTTCTCGAAGCTTGCCGCGGTGACATTTGGGGGCGCTTATGCCGCTCTTTCCTATACGGCGCAGCAGGCGGTCGAGCATTTCGGCTGGATGAAGCCGGGCGAAATGCTGACCGGGCTGGGACTGGCCGAGACCACGCCGGGACCGCTGATCCTCGTGCTGGTCTTTGTCGGCTTTGTGGGAGCCGCAAACCTGTCGGGCCTGCCGCCGCTTCTGGGCGGCTTTTTCGGCGGATTGATCGCGCTGTGGTTTACCTTCGTGCCCTGCTTTCTATGGATACTGGCAGGGGCGCCGTTCGTGGAACGGCTGCGTCAGGTACGCTGGCTGTCTGCCATGCTGGGCGGCATTACGGCTGCGGTTGTCGGCGTGATTGCCAATCTGGCGCTATGGTTCTCGCTGCACGCCCTGTTTTCGCAGGTGGTAGAGAAGGCTGTCGGCCCCGTCACATTGCCGCTTCCAGTCTGGAGCACAATAGACAATGCCGCCGTCCTGATCGCAGGCGCGGCGGCATTATTGCTTGTCGTCTTCAAAATGAACATGCCGCTCGTACTGTTGCTGGCGGCATGTTTCGGAATTGCTATTCGCCTAATGTTTTGATTAGTCGAACAGGCTCGAAACGGACTCTTCCGCTGCCGTGCGGGCAATGGCTTCGCCAATCAGGTCGGAAATCGAGAGCACGCGGATATTCGGCGCATCGTTGATGGCGGTGGTCGGCTGGATGGAATCGGTGATGACCAGTTCCTTCAGCTTAGACGCGGCAATACGGGCAACTGCGCCGCCGGACAGAACGCCATGCGTGATATAGGCGGTGACGCTGTTTGCACCCTTGTTGAGCAGGGCTTCGGCTGCGTTGCAGAGCGTGCCGCCGGAATCAACGATATCGTCGAACAGCAGGCAGTCCTTGCCGGAAACATCGCCGATGACATTCATGACTTCCGATTCACCTGGACGCTCACGGCGCTTGTCAACGATGGCGAGCTGCGCATCGATGCGCTTTGCCAGCGAACGGGCACGCACCACGCCGCCAACGTCAGGCGAAACGACCATGCAGTTGCCGGTTGCGTATTTGGCCTTCACGTCGCGCGCGATGACCGGAACGGCGTAGAGATTGTCGGTCGGGATATCGAAGAAGCCCTGAATCTGACCGGCATGAAGGTCAAGCGTCAGAACGCGGTTGGCGCCGGCTTCGGTAATGAGGTTGGCTACGAGCTTTGCCGAGATCGGCGTGCGCGGACCGGGCTTGCGGTCCTGACGGGCATAGCCGAAATAGGGCAGGACGGCAGTGATGCGACGTGCGGAGGAGCGGCGGAAGGCATCGATCATGATGAGCAGTTCCATCAGGTGATCGTTTGCCGGATAGGAGGTCGATTGCAGAACGAATACGTCTTCGCCGCGCACGTTTTCCTGAATCTCTACGAAGATTTCCTGATCGGCGAAGCGACGGACGCTGGCCTTACCGAGTGGAATGTTGAGATATTGAGCAACGGATTCGGCAAGAACCCGGTTGGAGTTGCCTGCGAAAAGTTTCATTCTTTTGCCTCTGACGCCGATGCGGTCGCGGTTTGCAGTTTGGTTCTGTCGCAACAGTCCGCCGTAACGGACGTAATCTCTTAAAAACTTTAAGCTGCGTACTTTCTGACGGGATCAAGTACTGCAGCTCGCAAGGTTTTCTTTCGGATGTGGGGCCTATTGCAAAGAGTCACCGTCATTGCAAGGCCCCTCGGAACACAATTGCTGTAAAAAGCCCGGTTTTCCGGCTTTCCCACAGTAGGCAAAACAGATTCAGCAAAAGATTTCAGTCTTTTGCTGCCAAAGCAAGTTTCTATGCGCGATTTGCCGCAAGCCAGGTCGAATATTCCTGCATGGTGCGGTCGGCGATTGCCTGCATTGCGGAAGCTGGAACGACGCTCCATGAGTCTGCGGCCGCACCTGGAACTTTCTCCTGCCCCTGTATCCGGTGAAGACGATTGCCGGAAGCATCCAGC
Organism: Brucella tritici; assembly: GCF_902825325.1. Taxonomy (GTDB): domain Bacteria; phylum Pseudomonadota; class Alphaproteobacteria; order Rhizobiales; family Rhizobiaceae; genus Brucella. Next base: position 277,913 of record NZ_CADEAR010000003.1, read on the forward strand.
ACGTCCCAGACGTAAAGCACCGTGGTCTGGTTATCTTCCGAAAGAACGGAGAAATAACCCTTCATGACATAGGCAGCACTTGGGTCATTATTGCCCGCAAGCTCAATGCCCTTCGTCTTGGCGTCATCATTCATGCGATGGGTCAGCGGCGTCACCACATTGACCGGTGCACCGACAATCGGGGCAATATGCAGTTTGCCCGGCTTGAGCGCCGCACTGCGCTGCGGTGCCACTGGCGTGGTCGTTGCAGGCGGGGTTGTTCCCGCAGGCTGCACGGGAGCGGCACCCGTCGCCGGGGAGCCCGGTGTCGTCGCAGGTGCAACGGTTTGCCCAGAACTCTGATTGCTGCCCTGTACGTTCAGAGCGGATTCGGTGCTGTTGCAGGCGGCGAGCAGGCTTGTAAGCACTCCGGCCAGCAACAACATCGTTGAAAGACGTGCCTTGTTCATCTTCGGCTTCATGCTCCTGAAGGCGCAGATTTTCTGCGGTAGGGCATTTCCAGTTTGAAATAATCTATCGATTTTTGTCGATGTGCATCTTGTCCGAAAACCACTTTCCAGTTTCCGACGTGCGCTTGTGGCAGTTTTATCGCCGATTGCGCCTCATTTTACAATCATATCAAGAGAATGGCGGGATAATGGCTGAGCTGCACCATTTGTTGTGAGATATGTCTGCCCCAGCGTCATTGCGGTCTGCGTATCGGAATCCATGATAATCATATGCGCGAAAAGCGTCATATCCGGCTGGATGCTTTCCGGATTTCCAGCATAGAACATCTGTGGGTCCATCCATGAGGGCGCAAATCGGGCGCCCACCGAATAGCCGCAGGCATTGAGGCGATGGCGGGTGAGCCCATGAGCTTCCATAGTGCGGGCATGGGCGTCGAAAACGTCGCCGAATGTCGAGGCGGGTGTCATCGCCGCTTCCACGGCTTCCAGTGCCTCGCGTGCGGCGGCATAGAGTTCCAGATGATGCGTGGTCGGCTTCCCGACGATCAGCGTGCGCATCATCGGCGCATGGTAGTGGCGGAAGACGCCCGACCATTCGAGCGTGAGCTGGTCGTTCTTGTTCAGCTTGCGCCGACCGGATTTGTAGCGGCAGAGCAGGGCATCGTCGCCCGAGCCGATGATATATTCGTTGGCGGGAAAATCGCCGTCGCCCGCGAAATTGGCGCTCATCATCCCAGCCAGAATATCGGCCTCGTTGGCGCTTGCCTTGGTCAGCTTTATTGCAGCATCGAGTGCATCGTCGCTGAGTTCGGCAGCGCGCTTGGCATAGGCGATTTCAGCAGGGCTTTTCAAAAGGCGCAGGCGGTCCACCATGCCGGATGCGTCGTAAAGCTTGGCAAAGCTCTGCAACTGTTCATCCAGCTTGCGGGCATTGGCGCCGGTGAGGCCGTGCGTCTGATATTCGATCCCGATCCGCGTGCCGAGAAGGTCGAGTTCCGTCAGGATATTGCGCAGGTCAGCGGCGGGATTGGCATTGTCGCGGTCGGTCCAGACGACGATGTTCTCGATATTCGACGTATGGCGCGCCTGCCGCAGATCGGCGGAGCGCGTCATCAGCACCATTGACCCGTCTGCCTTCACGACGAGACACTGGAAGAAGCAGAATCCGAATGTGTCATAGCCGGTCAGCCAGTACATGCTCTCCTGTGCGAACAGCAGAAGCGCATCCAGCTTTTCCTCTTCCATCTTCAAGATCAGGCGGTCGCGACGTGCGGCGAATTCTTCCGGCTCGAAGTGAAGGGCCATGCGGTTCTCCTAATCTTCTATGATGGCGATCGCTGCAATCTGACGCCCGTAATCGGGTTCGTTGCGATGGGTGGTGCGCCGGTAGGAATAGAACTGTTCCTCATCGGCATAGGTGCACTGGCGAAGGGATTCTGCCTGCACGCCAGCTTTCGTCAGGCGGTCGGTGATGAATGTCCACAGATCGAACAGCTTGTGGTCGGGCTTGTCGGAAGGCCGGAAATAGGTGGCGTAGGCAGCATCCTTGCCGATGAATTCGGCGTAGAATTCCGGACCGACTTCATAGTTTTCCGGACCAATGGTCGGCCCGAGGACGGCAACGATATTCTCGCGTTTTGCACCAAGACCGATCATGGCTTCGATGGTGTTCTCCAGAACACCGCCGAAAGCGCCACGCCATCCGGCATGGGCGGAACCGATGATTCCCGCTTCGTGATCGGCAAAAAGCACTGGCCCGCAATCGGCGGAAAGCGCACCGATGGCGATGCCCGGCACATTTGTGACCATTGCGTCAGCCTTCGGGCGTGGGGCGCCGAACGGTTCGGTGACGTGCAGGACATCGGGCGAATGAACCTGATGCACGGTCATGAGATGATCGGGCGCAACGCCAAGGTTTTCGGCGACGCGACGGCGATTCTCCGCAACTTTTTCCGGTACATCGTTCGAACCGCTTCCGACATTCAGGCCCGTATAGATGCCATCGGAAACGCCGCCCTTGCGGGTGAAAAAGCCATGCGCAATCCGCTTCCCGTTCTGTCCGACGGGCTTTTCAAGGAGAGGCGAGCGGAGCGGTTGCGGCATGTCGGTCATCTTGCTGGCTTTCGTAAACGGCGGGATGGTGGGGGAGGAGGCACAGCTTGTCAATCGAAGCTTTCGCCGTCATGGAACTGCAAACGGAATGAGTTTTGTGTCGGAATCGCTGATGGCCAGCACCTTGAACAAGGTTCCCATTTGATCGGAGGCGGCCAGTCTTTCGACGTCCTGCCGGATTTTTTCCTGAAACGCGGCATCCTTGCCGGCGCCAAGCCGTCCGGCGCGATCGAGCAGGCCCATTGCAAGCAGAAATTCGCCCTGCGTCATCATTCCGGTCTTGCAGCCGCTGGCCCGTGCGGTCTTCTCCAGACTATCGAAATCGACATGGCTGGTGAGGTCCGCAACGCCCGGATTGGCAAAGACATCGTCAAAGCTGTGTTTCAACATGGCTTGCAGCGTATCGCCGAAACCGGCTTTCAGATGGCCGTAGTCGATATTGAGCGCTGCACCGCGCGTGGCCGCGATATGACTGGCAATTTCCTGCATCAAGGCCGTGCGCGCTGGAGCCGCTTCAAAGATCGTGCCTTCGGGTGCTTGCACATGGCTTGCAGGTAAAAGCGCCGGATCAATGCCGCCCAGACCACTGACAAAATGGAACTCATCCTTTTCGTCGAGCGCGATCATGCGTTCGACAAAGCGGCCATCGACCTTGACGAACTGCCGGAACGGGATGGCATCGAACAGCTCATTGGTCACGAGGATCAGCGGCCTGTTGGCAGTATCGGCGGAAATATCGGAAAAGCGTTCGAACCAGTCGATCTTCGCTCCGGTATCGGACAGCTTTTCCCTTTGCCTTTCGACAAGGCGCGGGCTGGTTTCCACCATGGCGACCCGCGCATGGGCCAGCATTTGCGGGGCAAGCCTGCCGATGGTGCGCAGCATGTCGCTCATCAGCGTGCCGCGACCGGGGCCGATTTCGCACAGCACGATATTGTCCGGGCGTCCCAGCGCGTCCCATTCGCTGACGCACCAGATGCCGATCAGTTCACCAAACATCTGGCTCACTTCCGGCGCGGTGATGAAATCGCCGTCTCGTCCGAAAGGTTCGCGCGTGGTGTAATAGCCCGCCTCACGGTCGCCGAGGCAGGCTGCCATGTAATCGGCAACGCTGATCGGCCCCGAAGTGGCGATCAGGCGTTTCAGCCGGTCTTTCAGCGGAAGATCAGGCATCCTTGGCAGCAGCCCGGTTTGCGCGCCACATGGCCCAAAGCCCGATCAGTACCATCGGCACCGAGAGGACCATGCCCATGGTGAGCCATCCGCCGAAGAGATAGCCGAGCTGTGCATCCGGCTCGCGGAAGAATTCGACCACGATGCGGCTGAGGCCGTAGCCCGTGACGAAAGCGCCTGCAATGAAGCCGGGCTTCTTCAGTTTGCGTCCGACCCAGACGAGGAGGAACAGCACGAAGAAGAGGACCACACCCTCAAGGAACGCTTCATAAAGCTGGCTTGGATGGCGCGGCAGCGGGCCGCCATTGGGGAAGTATACTGCCCATGGCACATCGCTGACACGGCCCCAGAGTTCCGAATTGATGAAATTGGCGACGCGCACCACGCCAAGTCCGACCGGAACGCCGGCGGCAATCGTGTCGAACATGCTCCAGACCTTGATGCCGCGCGAACGGGCAAACAGGAACATGGCAAGCGTTGTGCCCAGAATGCCGCCGTGAAACGACATGCCGCCATCCCACACCGCCGGAATGGCGAGGGGATTGGAAATATAATAGGAGAAATTATAGAAGAGCACGTAGCCGATACGGCCACCAAGCACGACGCCGAGCGCTGCCCATATGACGAAATCATCAAGCGCTTCCGGTGCCATGGGCGGCTGGTTATTGGCCCACAGGCGATGGCTTCGCAAGAGTTTCTTGCCGTACCACCAGGCGAACATGATGCCGACGACATAGCCGAGGCCGTACCAGTGCACTGCCAGTGGCCCGACCCGGAAGATCACCGGATCGATATTGGGGAAGGCGAGCGCCGATGCGGGCAGCAACGTCTCAATCATGAAATCACTCCGTTTTGTGACGGAACATGCTGGACCGGCCCGATATGGTCAAGCTGTTCCCGTCGGCTGCAAATCGCGTTTGCAATAGCGGTTGCAAATTGCGGTTTCGGGGCTTCCGGTGCTGATTTACCCTTAAGGCAGCCTTAAGTACATTCTCCACTGGCGCCTCGGGTTCTCGCAGACGGCTATTCTCGCGAGGTCCGCAATTGTTGATTCAGCTGCATTGAAGCCGATCACTTTCTATAGCTGCGCTTGCATCGGAACTGAGACGGCCCTATTTCAAATTTATGTTTTCAACAGGTCTCACCTGGAAATAAGGAATGATTGCCATGACCAGCGGACAGAACCGGGTTCTTGATGAACTCGCCAAGCTTGTGACGGATGCGGCAGGCGCTGCGCAGGGCGTGCGCCGTGAAGTGGAAACGGCGTTGCGTTCCCAGAGCGAGCGCGTGCTCAACACGCTCGATGTCGTACAGCGCGAAGACTTCGAAGCCGTTCGCGAATTGGCAATCAAGGCGCGTGCGGAAAACAGCGCGTTGTTGGCAAGAATCGAAGCTCTCGAAGCACGTCTTGCGAAATTCGAAGTTGATTCTGATGCCAAACCGGCAAAATCGGCTTCATCTTCGGCAAAATCCAAAAATAATCCCTGAATATTTATTAACAGGCCGCAAGTGGCAAAAACCCTTGTCTTAGAGTCGGTTAAGGCAAGGGTCGCGGTCGGTCCCTCGTATATTTCCACATGCTTTCACGGCTCTTTGTTCAAAAGGGGCTGGCGTTCAGATTCAGCATCAATAGACTGAAAACACTACATGATTCGTAACGCGGTCATGTAGGCGGCGGCGAGGGGCTGAGTGTCAGGTTTCGCGTCTTTCAGGCTGCTTTCCAGTATCAGTTGCGTATGTGCGTGTGCCATTGAGGCGCTTGCATGCCGTCGTGCATGCCGGTTCCTCAACCGATCAATTCGTGCCTGTTTTCCTGCGCTTGTTCTTGCGCGGTGGCTGGCACGGGCGAGCAATGACTTGCGCGCCGGGAATTAGGAAACATCTGGGGGCAGATGGTTCCCAGAACAGGAAACGGACATGAGCCTTCTTGAGCTTGAATTCGCACGTGAGGCGCATCCGGTGGATGTGATCGAACAGGTCGCGCATTCAAACGACTGGACGTTCGAGCGGACTGGCGACGACGAAATCGCAATTTCGGTTGCGGGCAACTGGACTGACTATCACATCTCGTTTTCCTGGATGGAGGATTTCGAGGCACTGCATCTGGCCTGCGCATTCGACATCAAGGTGGCCGAGCCACGTGTGAACGAAGTGATGCGCCTGCTGTCGCTCATCAATGAAAAGCTTCTGATGGGGCATTTCGATCTCTGGCAGCAGGAAGGCGCGATCATGTACCGCCAGTCGCTGCTGCTGGCAGGCGGTGCGGAACCGACGAGCCGTCAGGTGGAAGTATTGCTGTCGGCAGCGCTGGAAGCTTGCGAAGCCTATTTCCAGGCTTTCCAGTTTGTGGTCTGGTCGGGTGTTACGGCGCGTGAAGCGCTGGAATGCGTGGTGTTCGAGACCGTCGGTCGCGCCTGACTATCCATTAACTGAGTTTTGGCCCGGCGTTCGCGCCGGGTTTTCTGCGAGGCCGGGAATGAGGGCCGGGGAGTGAAAGAATGAGCGAAGCAACCACCATTACCTGGGCAGATTTCGAAAAGGTCGATATCCGCAGCGGAACCATCGTGGAAGCTGTGCCATTTCCCGAAGCCCGCAAGCCTGCCTTCAAGCTGAAGATCGATTTCGGCGAAAAGATCGGCATCAAGAAGTCGTCAGCCCAGATCACCCGGCACTACACGCCGGAGCAACTCATCGGCAAACAGATCATGGCCGTGGTGAATTTCCCGCCACGACAGATCGGCCCCTTCATGTCGGAAGTGCTGACACTCGGTATGCCGGACGAGGACGGCGAAGTGGTTCTCGCAGCAATCGATAAGCCCGTGCCGAACGGCGGCAAGCTTTATTAAGAGCGTGGTTTTTAGGTGAACAAGCAGCGGTATCCTTTTCCCTCATCCTGAGGAGCCGTTGAAAACGGCGTCTCGAAGGACGAGGGAAAACTAGGCGCTTGCCCTCGTCCTTCGAGACGGTTCCTTCGCAAGCTCAGAAACCTCCTCAGAATGAGGGGAGGCGTTGTTTGCTCCGCGGGAAGGCCGGGACAAGTCAAACCATCTCGGACAAGACGACGTTCCGACCGCCCTGATATCCCAGGCTTTGTCTAACCCTTTGTTTTCAGATAAGTCCGCAACGGCTTCCCGCTTTCAAACGACATGCTTCACGCCGGAATGTGGATGATGGCGCGCAAGCCGCCCGTCGGGGCGTCTTCCAGCGTAATGTCGCCACCGTGGCTGCGTGCAATATCGCGTGCAATGGCAAGCCCCAGCCCGCCGGTGCCGCCGGAATCCTGCGTACGTGCTTCATCCAGCCGGACGAAAGGCTTGAAGACGTCCTCGCGACGGTCTTCCGGAATGCCTGGCCCGTCATCATCCACGACGACCTTCAGCCAGCCATCCTCATGCGAAATTGAAAGCTCGACATTCTGCGCGTGACGGAAGGCATTCGATACGAGATTGCTGACGAGGCGCGAGAAGGCGTTTGGACGCACATAGACCTCGCTGTCGCCTTCAATATGATATTTGAAGCCGCGTTCGCGCAGGCGCGCTTCGTGCTCCAGTTTTTCGCAAAGCTTCGTGACGTCGTAGCTTGCCGTTTCCTCTGAACCTTCGCCGCGCGCAAAGGCGAGATAGCCTTCGAGCATCGTCTGCATGTCGGCAATATCCTGATTGAGAGGCTCGGTGTCGATGGAGTGGCCAGCCAGTGCAAGCTGCAGCTTGAAGCGGGTCAGAATGGTGCGCAGATCGTGGCTGACGCCAGAAAGCATGGCAGTGCGCTGCTCGATCTGGCGCTCGATGCGCGAGCGCATCTGGATGAAGGCAATGCCTGCGCGGCGTACTTCCTCGGCCCCGCGTGGATGGAAGCCTTCCGGCATGGGGCGCCCCTTGCCGAAACTTTCCGCCGCTTCGGCAAGCTGCTGGATCGGCTTGATCTGGTTGCGGAGGAAGGCGATGGCGATAATCAGCAGAACGAGTGCGGTGCCGACCATCCATGTCAGGAAGATGCCCGTATTGGACGCATAGGCCTGGCTGCGTCGCGCAAAGACGCGCAACACCTTGTCCTCAAGCTTGATGCGGATTTCGATGAGATCGGAATCGCCAACCGTGTCCACCCAGAAAGGGCGATTGATCTGGCGGGTAATCTCTTCGCTGAGGAAGTAATCGAGAATGGCGAAAAAAGGCTTCGGTCCGGGAGGCGGCAGCGGATCGGGCGGCAGGATCGAAATGTTCAGCGCCAGCCGCTGCTGCGCGATGCGGATGAGATTGTCGTAGCCCGGTTCCTGCGGATAGGTTTCGAGAATATCGATGATGCCCGCAATATCGCGCACAACAGCGGTCGACAGTCGTTCGGTCACCATCTGCCAGTGACGCTCCATGAACACATAGGCGATCACGGACTGCAGCAGAACCATCGGGGCAATGATGATGATGAGCGACCGCGCATAAAGCCCCTTCGGCATGATGCGCGCCAACCAGCGGGAGAATTTTCTCAAGGGCGATTTCATCGTGTTAAAACGTCCCTCAGTACTCCGTGGTTGCGCCCAAAATACTTATTTTGTCGCAAAGCTGCGTCGCACCTTTGGCTCGAAAATGCGCTTCCGGAAATATCGCTGTCTGCAAATGACGTTTTCCATGAACAACATTGCGGCTGTACCGTTTGTACACGTCGCCCTGCGTTTTGAGAAAACACCATTTTCTGATCGCGATATTCCCGATTGCCGATGGTTGCTATTCGATGCTGAGCTTGTAGCCGATGCCGCGCACGGTCTGGAGCCAGACCGGATTGGCCGGGTCCTGCTCGATCTTGCGGCGAAGACGATTGATCTGGACGTCGATTGTGCGCTCGCCGACATCGCCGTCCTGACCGGTCAGCTCATGGCGGGGGATCGTTTCACCGGCGCGCTCGGCGAAGATCGCCATGATGTCCTGCTCGCGATCAGTCAGCTTGATTGTTTCCGTACCCTTCTTCAGCTCGCGACGCGGGATGAAGAAAGTATAGGGGCCGAACACGATCTGCTCGATCTTCGGCTGTGCGGGTGGTGCGCCGCGCCGCAGGATATTGTTGATGCGCAGCGTCAGCTCGCGGGGATCGAACGGTTTGGGCAGATAGTCGTCTGCACCGGCAGCCAGACCATCGATGCGGCTGTCGGTTTCCGACAATGCCGTCAGCATCAGGATGGGAACGTTCTTCTGCTCGCGCAGCGATCTCGTCAGCGAAACGCCGGTTTCGCCCGGCATCATCACGTCGAGGATCAGCAGATCGAAATCGATGCCTTCCAGCTTGCGGCGCGCTTCGGCAGCGCTTCCAGCCATGGTGACACGGAATCCGCTGTTGGTCAGATATTGCGAGAGAAGGCTGCGGATACGCGTATCGTCGTCAACAACGAGGAGATGCGGCGCGTCGTCCGAGAGCGTCTTTTCTTCTTCTACAGCCATGGCGTCTTTCGATCCCATTCCGTTTCAATTCGACTACAGCATCGGCCCAAAAATCGGAATCGATTTTTTGGAAAGCACGATGCGTAGATTCAATAAGTTAGAGCGACCTTTGTGCGTCCGAATGGACGCACGGCGCTCTATGACGCAACATGCGCCGTCCGGCATATTACCGACAGGAATGCGGCGCGTCTATTCACTGCCTGCATGGAAGCTTTCTTGTACAAGCACTTAGTGCAACCAGACGTAACACTCAAACTCAGTATTGTCGGTTCAGAGGCGTCTGGCTGAGTTGTCATCAGCAGAAAACTCGTCAATCTGGGCGCGCCGCTCGGGATTGACCATATTATAAAGAAAACGTTCGATCACTTCGCGGTCTTGCGGTGCGCAGCCTTCCAGTGCGCGCGCGATACGCCGTGACTGTGGAAGGGCGAGCGCAAGCGTGAGCTGGCGACCGCTCTTGGTCGGATAAAGCTTGCGGTGGCGGCGGTCGTGCAGGCCGGTGGCCTGAACGACATGGCCCGTATCGATAAGCTGTTTAAGCACGCGCGACAGGCTCTGCTTGGTGATCCGCAACACTTCCAGAAGCTCCGCGACTGTCATGCCCGGCTTGCGGTTGATGAAGTAGAGGACACGGTGATGCGCCCGCCCGAATCCGATCTTTTCCAGGATAAGATCAGGGTCGGCAGTGAAATCGCGATAAGAAAAAAACAGAAGCTCAATGACGTTGAGATCGGCAGCCTCCTCAGCCGTCAACGGATTGCTTATATAATTCATATCGTTCGTCGAATTCACATCGGTGCTCCGTTCTGTCGCGTTAAATATGTCAGCATTATTGACATAATTCAATCGCCCAGATAATTTTCGATAAGCGTAGGCTGGCTTTTTTGGAATAATGTTCGCGCTGACGCATGCAAGGAGGAGGAATAATTGCGCTGACTGGCTTTCCGTCACCGTCCAAAAGATGGGCGATGAGGATGGTTGCCGCAATATTCTATCCCGGTGGAGGATTTATTTTCTTTCCATGCATGCTCCGCCTGGGATTCGCGCAATATGTTTGCGTGACCTCAGAGCATTTCGAACAAAAAGGCCAGCAATTACGCAGAAAAAGGTGGCCGTCTCACCAGTTATATCGATTTAATTGGGGAAGACAGGTTGCGGAGAAGGTTGCCCGACCGGAAATCGGTTTCGAGACAGCGCCGCGAAATATTCAGGAGCAAGAAAATGGCTGCGATTCCATTCGATCAACGGGACGGATTTATCTGGCTGGACGGAGAATTCGTCGACTGGAAAGATGCAAAGATTCATGTGCTGACCCATGGCCTGCATTATGCGAGCGCCGTGTTTGAAGGCGAGCGCGCCTATGGCGGCGAGATCTTCAAGCTCAATGAACACACCGAACGTCTGCATGAATCTGCGCGTATTCTCGGTTTCGAGATTCCTTTCAGCGTTGCAGAAATCAATGATGCTTGCCGTGAACTTCTCAAGAAGCAGGGTTTTGAAGATGCCTATGTGCGTCCGATTGCCTGGCGCGGTTCGGAATCGCTTGGCGTTTCGGCGCAGAACAACCGCATTCATCTTGCAATCGCCATCTGGCAGTGGCCGAGCTATTTCTCGCCTGAAGAAAAAATGAAGGGTATCCGGCTCGATATTGCTGAATATTGCCGCCCGGACCCGCGCACCGCGCCTTCGCGTTCAAAGGCTGCAGGTCTTTATATGATCTGCACGATTTCCAAACATGCCGCCGAAGCCAAGGGCTATGCCGATGCATTGATGCTCGACTGGCGCGGACAGGTTGCCGAAGCAACCGGCGCAAACGTCTTCTTCGTGAAGGACGGAGCGCTGCACACGCCGAAGCCTGACTGTTTCCTTGACGGTATTACACGCCGCACGATCATTGATCTTGCCAAGCGCCGCGGTATTGAAGTTATCGAGCGGGCAATCATGCCGGAAGAACTTGCCGGTTTCTCTGAATGCTTCCTGTGTGGAACAGCAGCGGAAGTGACGCCGGTTTCCGAGATCGGTCAATACCGGTTCAAGCCTTCCGAGATCACGAATGTTCTAATGAATGACTATTCCGCAGAAGTTCAGCCAAAGCGTGCGGCAGCGGAATAACTGAGTTGTAAACAGAAAAAGAGCGGTCTTCGGACCGCTTTTTAATTATGTCGTCGCTTATTGTTTGACATTGGGCAGTTTCGGTCCAAGATTTTTTCGACCGGACTCGCACTATTCCGGTTTAAAACTCAGATGGGGTGACGATTATGGAATCTCTACTACCTATCATTCTCCAGCTTGTCGCTGGCGCAGTTGGTGGCAACATCGCAGGTGCCGTGAAAAATATCAGTCTAGGCACAACGGGCAACACGGTGGCTGGTGGCATCGGTGGTGTCATCCTCGGTCAGCTCCTTCCGATGCTGTCCGGCGGCGGTCTCGATTCCGTGCTCAATGGCGTTGTCGGCCAGTTGGCGGGCGGCGGTGTTGGCGGTATCGTGCTGACGGCTATTGTCGGCCTGATCAAGAACTCTATGGCCGCCAAGGCCTGACGCATTTGGGGCGCGGCCCCTTTTGTGGCGGCGCTTCATGCGGAGGTGAGAAACCTTCAGCCCGAAAAGCAGGCTCGCTTTTCGGAATATACTTCGATTAGAGCATAATACGATCTGAGTGAAACGAGGATCGATAAGATTATGCTTTAAAAAGAGGTTAGCGTACCGATCTGCTTCAATCAGATCGAATAGCGCTCTGATTGCCTGATTGTGGGGACGATCGGCAAGACGAACTGTCGGAGAGGGAAAAACGGACGGCTATTCGCCGTCCGTTTTTATTTTACAAAGCCTTCACGCGGCCACGGCTGACCATTATGTGTGAACAGGAAACCGCATATCGAGTGGAGTAAAGAGCATGGGGCAATTGCAGGCCATTATCGTTCCCGTCACGCCTTTTCAGCAGAATTGCACAATTCTGTTTGACAGCGAGAGCAAGAAGGGAGTCGTGATCGATCCGGGCGGCGATCTTGATCGCATCCGGGAGGCAATTGAATCTCAAGGGATCGATGTCGAGGCCATCTGGATCACGCATGGCCATATCGATCATGCTGCGGCTGCGCTTGATCTCAAGGAAGCCCTGAACGTGGACATTATCGGCCCGCACAAGGACGATAAATTCCTGCTCGATAATCTGGAAACGACCGGCCTGAAATATGGCATCACTGAAGGCGTGCGCAATGTCACGCCGGATCGCTGGCTCGATGAGGGCGACAAGGTTTCCGTCGCCGGTCACGAGTTCGATGTCTTCCATACGCCGGGCCATGCACCGGGACATGTCGTTTTCTTCAGCCCGGAGGCCCGGTTTGCCATTGTTGGTGACGTGCTTTTCAATGGCTCGGTCGGGCGTACGGATCTGCCTGGCGGTGATCACGCGGCGCTGATTCGCTCCATCAAGGAAAAGCTGCTGCCACTCGGCGACGATATCGGCTTCATTTGCGGGCACGGTCCCGGCAGCCGGTTCGGCGATGAGCGGCGTTCCAATCCGTTTTTGAACGACATCGGATATGCATAAATAAAAAAGCCGCCTTTAAAGGCGGCTTTTCCTATTAAATTCCGGCTTTAGTTGGCGGAGCAGAAGTGATCGCGCCCGTCGTAACCGCGATAGGTGCCGGTATTCGGATTGAACGACCGATAGCGATCGGAGCAATACTGATACCAGCCGCGGCTCCATGGCTCATAACTTGAGCGATAATAGGTTACCTGGCGAGCCGGTGCTGCCGGGTAATAGGCCGGAGGCGGGGGAGGCGGCGCGTAGACCGGGGCAGGCTGCACATAGGTCGGCTGCGGCTGGCTCAGTGCGCTGCCGATGAGGGCGCCTGCCGCGAGGCCGATCACGCCTGCGGCGACGGCGTCGCCATTGCCGCGATGCCGGTCGCGGTAGTAAGGACGATCCCAACCGCCACGATCCCAACCATGACGACCCCAGGAATCTGCCGATGCTGTTGCAAGCGGTGCGGCAACTGCCGCGAGGGATGCCGCTGCCAGGATGGCTGTTTTCGCAAATCGGTTCATTGTTCGCTCCTTCAGAAGCTCGACTGTAATTTTTCCGATACGCTCGCCGAACAGGCACGCACGTATCGTTTATGAATAACTGATTAACTCTTTCGACATGAATGGAGGCTGAACAATGGTGAAGGGCGATGAAAAGCTGTTCGTTTCCGGTCAATTACATGCAGCATCTGTAATATTTCGCGCCCGGATGATGATCCGTTCAGGGTTGCCTACAGGCAATAAAAAACCCCGGCGAAAGCCGGGGCAAATGGTAGGTTCTTTTATGAACAATCAGCCGGTAACGGTGATGTTCACGGCCTTGGGGCCCTTGCCGCGACGATCCGGTTCCGTCTCGTAGGAAACCTTCTGATTGTCTGCGAGGCCAGTGAGGCCAGAAGCCTGTACAGCAGAGATATGTACGAAGATGTCAGCGCCACCGTCGTCCGGCTTGATAAAACCGAAGCCTTTTTCGGTATTGAAGAATTTGACCTGTCCGGTCTGTGCCATGGGATCCGTTCCTTTTCCTTGGCGCCACCGCTCTTGTGGAGACAGTGGTATTACAAATTCTGCCAAGCGCACCACACACCCGGCAGAGGGTTATGCAGGCAGTTCTCGACATTGGGAAGGAACCGATCATTGCCGAAGGGGAGCCTTCGACCCGGAACTTATAGCGGCCCCGGCACGCCGTTCTTCAGTCTTCCATTTGTTCGCTAAGTGCCCGAACAGGTGGAGACTGATCTATGAAGCGGTATTTGGCAAGCAAATTCTTTGGGGAGCATATGATTGGTTATCTTTGAACCGGTATCGTCATAATTTTTTACGATTGTTTCAAGAAAATCCACTGCTCATTTCCAAAACAGAACAGGCTATCCCTAATATATCAAGAATATAACGGGATATGTCTTTGCCATCTCATCGATTGCGCGAAACTATGCATGCGCCACCGGCAGCGCGAAGCTTTGCGCAAATGCTATCGGCTTCCCCACGGCTGTCAGCGCCTATGCGTACTGCATATATACCGCGGCGTCCCATGGGGGTCCGTATCCGACTGATGACGGGATCATGGCCCGCCAGCACGCTGCTAAATTGCTTGCGCAGGCGCGCCCATTGATTGACGGCTGCGCTGCGGCGGAAATTACCGGCGACCTGAATGCCCCACGGCTTGGGCTTCACGCGCGACATCGGAATCGTGGCACTGCGAATGATCGGCAGACGCTTGCAGGCATCATGGAATGCGAGCTTAGGGTCGAGCGGACGGTTCACGATCTCCTTGCCTGCCGCGAAGTCGTCGGCGGGCGCGCCGGTTATATCCAGCACGTAGTTTTCAGTTTCGAGCGGCAGAAAACCGCCGGACCGCATCCAGCTTGAAACGCGCCCGGCCCCTGCATTATAGGCGGCGGCTGCAAGGCCCCAATTGCCGAATGCACCTTTCAGGTCGCGCAGGAAACTCGCGGATGCGGGGATGGCCTGCTCAATGTCGAAGGGATCGGCGAGGCCGCGTTCCTTCGCTGTATAAGGCATGAATTGCGCAATGCCCTCGGCGCCGACAGGACTGACTGCGTTATGGTCGAAACGGCTTTCCTTCCAGATCAGCCGGGCGAAGAAATCACGCGGAATGCCATGGGCGTCGGCATTGGCACCGATGAGCTGGCAGATGCGGCCGACGGTCGGTGTCTTCTTCTCTGGTGGCAGGGGCGGCGCATAGACCGGTGGATTCGGTTCGCTCGCTGCGTAGGGTGAAGCGACGCCGAAAGGCAGGCTGAAAAGCTGCGAAGCCAGGATAATCGCTATGCTGTGCCGGTAACGATTCATGCTGCCTGTTCCGCCCCCTCAACTTCGGCCAAGGTAACCTATATGGGCGGGTTGTCGATATGGTCCGCAAGGTTTTGCACTTTTGTAAAAAGACTTGCCCTTATCGCAGGTTGCGCCATCTTAACCTTCGGGACAAAGGGAGAGGAAAATGCAATTTCATCAATTGAGACAATTGGCTGCGCTTGCGGGCGCTCTGCTTCTCGCCGGTTGCGTGGCTGAAGGCGGCGGAATGGATCATCGTCCACCGATGCGTCCCGGACCGTCGCAGCCGCAAATCTGCCCGATGAATTATGCGCCCGTCTGCGCAACGCGGGGTTCTTCGCGCAAGACATTCGGTAATTCATGTCAGGCGAGAGCGCAGGGCTATCGCATCATCGCAAACGGCCAGTGCTCGTCAAGACCGGGTCCGGGTTGGGGCGGCGCAGGCGGAATGCATCCGCCACATCAGGGTAACAGGCCAGGCAGGCCGGGCATGGGCGCCTGCACGCGGGAATATATGCCTGTTTGCGCAAAACGCGGTAACGAACGGCGCACATTCTCCAACCGTTGCGAAGCCGACCGTGCAGGCTATCGCATCATGAATGGCGGACAGTGCCGTTAACTGAACCAGGTATAGAGAGGGCGGCCTTCGGTCGCCCTTTTTAAGCGGCGGCCTGCGTCTTGCTTGGTTTGCTGAAGCGGTCGATATTCGTGTCGCCCCAGTCTTTGAGGGCAAGCAGAATAGGCTCGATGCTGCGACCCAGTGGGGAAAGACTATATTCCACCTTCGGCGGCACCTGTGCATAGATCTTGCGCTTGATCAGGCCGTCTTCTTCCAGTTCGCGAAGCTGGTTTGTCAGCATGCGCTGCGTGACGCCTGGTATCTGTCGTCTCAATTCGTTGAAACGTAGCGTTCCATCCAGAAGATGAAACAGCACAACGCTTTTCCATTTACCGTCAATAAGGCTGATGGCTGCCTCGACCGCGCAACCGGGACTGCAATCAAAACGGGAGTGTTTCGCCTTAGCCATTTAGGTATCCTTTTTATACTAAGTACAAAAATCAGTACTATTGGCAGTTTTTGTGCGTATTTTCATATTCTCATAGTAGTCTAATATTTGGTCCATAGCAAATGGAGCAAAGACAATGAAAGCTGTTGCCTATCAGAACGCCGGTAAACTGGATCGAGCGGATTCGCTTGTCGATGTGACACTGGACAAGCCGGTTGCTGCCGGGCGCGATCTGCTGGTTCAGGTGGAGGCGGTTTCTGTAAATCCGGTCGATTACAAAATCCGTAACGGCGTTTCGCCCGAGGCTGGCCAGTGGAAAGTGCTTGGCTGGGATGCGGTTGGCACCGTCGTCGAGACCGGCGAGTATGTGCAGAATTTCAAAACTGGCGATAAGGTCTGGTATGCAGGCTCCCTGATCCGTCCGGGCGCCAATAGCGAGTTTCATCTGGTCGATGAACGCATTGTTGGGCACAAGCCCGAAACACTTGCCAATAGCGAAGCCGCCGCCCTGCCGCTGACGTCGATTACCGCGTGGGAAATGCTTTTCGACAGGCTTGATGTGCGTAAACCCGTGGCGGGAGCGGCTAACGCCATTCTTATCATCGGCGGAGCCGGTGGTGTCGGCTCGATTGCAATCCAGCTTGCACGAGCGCTGACGGATTTAACGGTCATCGCAACGGCTTCGCGATCCGAAACGCAAGAGTGGATCAAGCAGCTCGGCGCGCATCACGTCATTGACCACAGCAAGCCGCTGGCCGGGCAGGTTGAGGCTCTGGGGATTGGCGCACCGGCCTTCGTCTTTTCGACAACGCAGACACCCGATCATCTTTCCGAAATCGTCGCGCTTATCGCACCTCAGGGCCGGTTTGGTCTGATCGATGATCCCGACAAGCTCGACATCATGCCGTTCAAGCGCAAGTCAGTTTCCGTGCACTGGGAACTGATGTTCACTCGCCCGATCTATCGGACCGCAGATATTGGAGAGCAGGGCTGCCTGCTGAATGAAGTCGCGAAACTGGTCGATGAGGGCAAGATCAGGACAACGCTGACGGAAGTTCTTTCACCGATCAATGCTGCTAACCTCAAGGCCGCTCATGGCGTGCTGGAAAGCGGCAAGGCGAAGGGCAAGATCGTGTTGGAAGGCTGGTAAGCCCTCCAACACATAATCAGTGGTGTCTAACTATCTGTCTCGACGGGCTTCTTTTCCGAAAACCGCTTCACACTTTCGGGATGCGCTTTAACGCCCCGGACGGCCCGTCTTGCCGGGGCGGCGCTTCTTGCGCGCCGTTTCGGCAGGGTCTTCGTAAGACCCGATGCCAGCGCGCTCACGGCGGATTGCGGCATCGTTTCCACCGCTTGGCACTTCGGTCCGCTTGACCGTCATCTCGTCCAGCGTGTTCTTGCGGAACAGCGGTTTCGCCATGTCGGTGCCCGGTCCCATATCGTCGAGCGACGGCTTCTGGAACAGAGACGGCTTGCCAGCCGGACGTGTCGTGTCGGCACCCATTTCATCCAGCTTCGGCTTGCGGAAACGCGAATTGCCGGTGGGCTTGCCCTTGTTGCGGCCTGCACCCGCATCGCCCGCTTCGAATTCGCGTGCCAGCGGATCGTCGGCAATAGCCAGCTCCGTCTCGCGCAACCGCTTGATCTCGTCGCGCAGGCGCGCGGCCTTTTCGAAGTCGAGATCGGCAGCGGCGTCGCGCATCTGCTTTTCCAGATGCTCCAGATGGGCGGCAAGATTGTTGCCCATCATCGCGCCTTCTTCCGCAAAGCCTGAAATATCCGCGCGGACATGATCGCGCTCGTAGACCGAGCCGAGAATATCCGAGATATTCTTCTTCACCGAAGCAGGCGTGATGCCGTGCTCTTCATTATAGGCAACCTGTTTCTCACGGCGGCGGCTGGTTTCGTCCATCGCGCGCTGCATCGAGCCGGTAATATTGTCGGCGTAGAGAATGACCTTGCCGTCGACGTTACGCGCTGCACGGCCAATCGTCTGGACCAGTGACGTTTCCGAACGCAGGAAGCCTTCCTTGTCGGCATCCAGAATGGCGACGAAGCCGCATTCCGGAATGTCGAGACCTTCACGCAGGAGGTTGATGCCAACCAGCACGTCGAAGGCGCCAAGCCGAAGGTCGCGAATGATCTCGATACGCTCCAGCGTGTCGATGTCGGAGTGCATGTAGCGAACGCGCACGCCCTGTTCATGCAGATATTCCGTCAGGTCTTCGGCCATGCGCTTGGTCAGCACCGTGACCAGTGTACGGTAACCCTTCTGTGCCGTTTCGCGAATTTCGCCGAGCACGTCGTCAACCTGCGTCTTGGCAGGGCGAATTTCGACCGGCGGATCGATCAGCCCGGTCGGACGGATGACCTGTTCTGCGAACACGCCGCCAGCTTCTTCCATTTCCCAGCCGCCCGGTGTTGCCGAAACAGCAATGGTCTGCGGGCGCATGGCGTCCCATTCCTCGAAACGGAGCGGGCGGTTGTCCATGCAGGATGGCAGGCGGAAACCGTATTCGGCAAGCGTTGCCTTGCGGCGGAAGTCGCCGCGATACATGCCGCCGATCTGCGGAACCGTGACGTGGCTTTCGTCGATGAAGACCAGCGCATTGTCGGGAATATACTCGAACAGCGTCGGCGGTGGCTCGCCGGGATTACGGCCGGTCAGATAGCGCGAATAGTTTTCAATACCCGCGCAGGAACCGGTTGCTTCCAGCATTTCCAGATCGAAGGTCGTGCGCTGGTCGAGGCGCTGCGCTTCCAGAAGGCGACCGGCATTGTTCAGTTCGACAAGACGATGCTTCAGCTCTTCCTTGATCGAC
The DNA here is from genome assembly GCF_902825325.1 of Brucella tritici. Lineage (GTDB taxonomy): Bacteria > Pseudomonadota > Alphaproteobacteria > Rhizobiales > Rhizobiaceae > Brucella. The sequence goes on from NZ_CADEAR010000003.1 coordinate 296,730, forward strand.
TTGATCGCCTGATTGAGGGTCGGGCGCGGCGTCACATAGTGTGAGTTTGCGTAGATCTTCACCGATTTCAGATCGCCGGTCTTCTGGCCGGTCAGCGGATCGAATTCGGTTATGGTCTCGATCTCATCGCCGAAAAGCGAAATGCGCCAGGCGCGATCTTCCAAGTGGGCCGGGAACAATTCGATCGTGTCGCCGCGCACGCGGAACGAGCCGCGCACGAAATTGATGTCCTGACGCTTATATTGCTGGGCCACGAGATCGGCGAGCAGCTGGCGCTGGTCGAGCCGGTCCCCGATCTTCATTTCGAAGGTCATGGCCGTATAGGTTTCCACCGATCCGATACCGTAGATGCACGATACGGAGGCGACGATAATCACATCGTCGCGCTCAAGCAGTGCGCGGGTGGCCGAGTGGCGCATCCGGTCGATCTGTTCGTTGATGGACGATTCCTTCTCGATATAAGTGTCCGAGCGCGGCACATAGGCTTCCGGCTGGTAGTAATCGTAGTAGGAAACGAAATATTCGACGGCATTGTTCGGGAAGAAGCTCTTGAACTCGCCGTAAAGCTGCGCGGCCAAGGTCTTGTTGGGCGCGAGGATCAGGGCTGGGCGTTGGGTCCGCTGGATGACCTGCGCCATGGTGAAGGTCTTGCCCGAACCGGTGACGCCGAGCAGGACCTGCGTGCGGTCGTCGTTGTCCAGCCCTTCCAGCAGATCGCGGATAGCTGTCGGCTGGTCACCGGACGGCTCGAAACTGGTTTCCATCTCGATGGCGATGCCGCCTTCGGATTTTTCCGGGCGGGCCGGGCGGTGAGGCGTCCAGAGCTCACCATTCTTGAACAGCGGATTGCCGGAGGCAATCAGGTCCGACAGGGCCTGAACCGTTGCCGTTGCGCCGGACGGATTTAGTCCGGCTGCGTCCTCCAGGCTGATATCGAGACCGGCAACGGGATTGAGGCCAGCCGCCGCACGTTCCTTGGCGGAAGCAGCGCCACCCATGGACGTGCCGCGCCCGCTACGCGACGCTTCCTTGCTGCGCTCGGGAATCTTCTTGGGTTGTTTTGGGTTTTTCGCGCGGGGCTTCGCAGCCTCGTCGCCGATCTCCTTCGCCCAATCAGCAATGGGGCCGGCGATGGAACCGGATAGGGGTGCGCCGGAAAATTCGGCCTGTGGAGCTTCACCGAAGCCGCCAGCCTTGTCGTGCGAATCCTGGGAGTGTTTGTCTTTTGAGGAAGCCATGACCCTATATTGTTACCGCATGTCTTAAGCGGAAAACCGGTTTCCACTTTTCCGCGACATGCTTCCAATATGGAATTTCAGCGTCCAAATGAAAAGAGCGCGAAGGCGAAATCCTCCGTAGCCATTTCCTATCCGGCGATGCTCCTGACAGAAGGCTGTCAGGAGGCGCGGTTTTTTCGGAGTGCTTTACAGTCTGCCGCCGGGACGCATGCGGGGACCCGGACCAAAGCCGGGGCCAAAACCGGGATGATAACCCGGATGGTCACGCCAGCCTGGACGGTCCGTCCAATGTGGGCGTGGCGGACCCCAGTTCGACTGGCAATTGCGTCCGATGCAGCCATTATAGACATTGCCGCCGCCATTCCAGCCGCGATAAGGGCCAGGACCCCAGCCGGGTCCCCAATAAGGGCCGCTATTGGCGGACAGGGCCGAACCAATGGCTATGCCCGCGATGAGCGGTATCCCGACGGCTGCGGCGGTCGATCCGAAATTATTGTTCGTCGTATAACCGCCATTGCCGGTCTGAATGGCGATGTAGCTCGATGCGGCCCAGCCGGTCATGCCGTCATAGGTCACCTGACACCAGCCATAGCCGCTGGTGCAGCCGGCAACCGTAATACCGACGCCATTCGGGATTGACCCGATGGTTCCATACTGTGTGCCGGGGCCGACGCGCAGATTAATTGTCGATGTTACGATTGCCGATGATGCATAAGCATTTGTTGAAATAAGAAGCGCTAATGTAACTATGGAAGATTTTACCGATAGTTTCATATATCATTCCTCTAATATACTTCTGTTGGTTACTTATAGCATGGGGATTATTATTTACGCGCATCACGATTCTTCGATTTCAATTCATGATTAATGAATATCGACATCCTGAAATCGGGCTGCATTCTAACGGTTTAAGTGCTTTGCGCGGTACTTTTCTTCGCGCCGGGCTTGTCTCATATTAGAGGCCGACTCTCTCAAGCACTTAAGGACTGACATTGATGAGTACTGACAATGAGCCGAATGGCACGCTGACCATCCGCGTTTCCGCCATGCCCAAGGACGCCAATTCAGCCTATGATATTTTCGGCGGCTGGGTGATGGCGCAGATGGATATGGCTGCTGGCATCCGTTCCGCCGAGCGCGCCAAGGGGCGTACGGTGACAGCGGCGGTACGCGAAATGTCATTCGCCCGGCCAGTGAAGATCGGTGACACGCTCTGCGTATACACGGATATAACGCGGGTAGGCCGCACTTCCATCACACTGCGGGTCGAGGCGTGGGCGAAGCGCTATCTCAGCGATAAACGCGACCTTGTTACGCATGCCGAATTCATCATGGTTTCCCTGGATGCGGACGGCAAGCCGACACCGGTGCCGCAGGAAGAATAAAGCAACGTCAAGCCCGGTATTGCGCCGGGCTTATTTGCAGGCGCGATAGCCGCTGCGGCGCTGCATCAGGTCGAAATGGAAGTGATCGGCATGTTCCGGGTTATAGCCGGGACCGAGAACCGTCGAGAAATAGCCGCACGCATCGGAGCGAACGCTGTTGAGCAGGCCCTTTTCGCGGAAGGCGAAGAATCCCGGCTTGCGCACCATGATGTTCTTGCCATTGTTCAGCACGATCTTGGTGACATCGATGGCGTTGCCGCGTGAATGTTCCGACATTTTCGCGCCGCGGCGGTTGTTCATGGTGCGGCAGGAATAGCCCCCGGCATTATAGATCGTGCTTACGCCGGACAGATAGCGCATCCGGGAGGCGGGTTGCAGGTCGCCCTTGATCCAGCGCGCAAAGGCTTCGGTCACCTGACAGTTCAGCGTCGCCGCCGGTTTGAAGGCGATGGAACCGCTGTTGAAACCCGATACTTCAATCGGGTTTTCGATATGGCAGGAACTGCTGCGATAGATTGTCGGCTTTTCCTTGAAGACGACGCCAAGCCGTTTCAGGCGCGTGCGGCAGGCCGCTTCCGCATTGGACATCGTGTAGATGTTTTCAGCGGCTGTCACCGGATTTTGAATGGGCGCCGTAAAGCCGTAGTCGCCGGAATATTGCGGCTGGCTCTGCTGTTGGGATCGCGCGACGTGATTTTCTTCCTCTTCGGCAAGCCCGACGACGCGTTCTTCCTGCGGCGCCTGCATGACAGGTGGTTCTACGGCAGGTGCCTCCACGACTGGGGCATTAACCGGGGCAGCACTTGCGACCGGCGCGTCGGGAACCATCATATCGGAATTGCCGACACTGGCCTGCGGGCGCGGGGCACTCTCGCCGGAACAGCCGGCGATGATGGCCAGCAGGGCGATGGATAAAGACGGGGCCAGACCCCGCAACCGGGTGCGCTGGCGGCTGACTGGAGCGGTGGCGGACAACGCAGAACTCATGTCCATACCTTTTCTTCAGGAGACCAGACCGATGGCGTTTCCCGAATATTAGCCCGCAAGCGTAAAGGAAGAGTCAGCGTCCGCGTTAAGGGCTGTGGCGTAAACGGGGCAGGGTGCAGGATTGGCAAAATCCTGCCTTTGTTCTATCACCGTGCTGCGGCTTCGGGCCACGCCGCAGACAACATCCTCCCGGTCCCTGAAGTCACTTCCATGTCAGCACTGATTTCGCCAAGCGTTTTGCCGATCCTGCTTCTCATCGGCTCGAACATCTTCATGACATTCGCCTGGTACGGGCACCTGAAATTCACCAATACACCACTCGTTACCGTCATTTTCATCAGCTGGGGTATCGCGCTGATCGAATATTGCCTCGCGGTTCCGGCCAATCGCATCGGGCACGAGGTCTATTCGGCGGCACAGCTCAAGACCATTCAGGAGGTCATCACGCTGGTGATCTTCAGCCTGTTCTCGGTGTTCTACCTCAAGGAAGCCTTTACATGGCACCATCTGCTGGGCTTTGCGTTCATAGCGGGTGGGGCGGCTCTCATCTTCAAGGGGTGATTGGGGTCATTCGGCAGGGACAAGATCAGACTTGCGTTTCCAGAACATGGGGATGAGTTCGACCGCCATCATGGCGGCGAAGATCAGTCCGCAGCCGATGAAGCCGATAAAGGTCACCCGCTCGCCAAGGAAGAGCGCGCCGAACAGCGCCGCGAAAAGCGCTTCCGATGCCAGGAAGATCGCGGCCTGTGCGGACGTCGTATAGCGCTGCCCGATGGCCTGCAAGGTGAAGGCGACGCCGGACGAGAAGACGCCGGTGAACAGGATTTCCTTCCAGGTGAGCGTAATGGCAGTCCAGTTGAAGTCTTCGACCATAGATGCGATGACAAGCCCGACAACGGCGCTGGTCGCAAACTGGATGCAGCTTAGCGTTATCGGTCGCCCTGCGCGGTTTGCCCTGCTGATCAAGACCACCTGCAAGGCCCAGAAAATTGCACCGCAAATGACCAGCCAATCCCCTTGCTTGAGCGCGGTCAGCGCGCCTCCTGAAAGCAGAAATATGCCAGCAAGACATGCCGCCGCACTTGGCCATACGACCGGATGCGGCCATGTGCGAAACAGAATGACGCCGAGCACGGGCACCATCACGACATAAAGCCCGGTCAGAAAGCCGGCATTGGTGACGGATGTGGTGATAAGCCCGATCTGCTGGAGGACAAGCCCGGTGAACAGGCTTAGTCCGATGATGATGAAGAAGATATAGTTCGACCGGCTCAGACGGACCTTCGTCCGACGCCCTTCCGCTACGGCCCATGGCAGGACCGTGAGCGATGCGATTGCCGAGCGGATGCCGATGAACAGAAACGGACCGATACTGGCCATCGCCGTTGATTGGGCGACGAAACCCATGCCCCAGATGACGCCTGCCAGAAGCAGCAGCATGTTGGCTTGTACGCGCGTCATCATTGCCTCGTTTCGAACTTTTCAGCATATGTCACAATAGAAAGAGAAACCGGACGCTTTTCAGCCTTTTCCGGTCGCTATGCTATAGGCAATATTACGGGCAGGCGGCAAGAGAACTTCCGATTCTGCGACATTCATGCATGATCTATTTTAGAGCGATTTCTTACTGACGAGGTGTTTTATGCTTTCTTTGAATCGTCGATCTGTTGCGGTGACAACGATTGCCACGACGATGCTGTTTCTGGCGGGTGGGGAATCGCAGGCTGCCTTCAAGAAGGTTCGCGACACGCTGATTCTGTGCGATTTTGCGCAAAACTGCACCGTGACACTCTCACCAGTCGCGAGCGAAGGCGCATCGAATTCTGGTATGGGGCTTGGCATCTTTCGCAGTAGCCAGTCCGGTTCGAAGCCGGTGCTCAGGCTTTCCTATGTCGATCCATCACAGAAAACTGGCAGGCTGGAGATTGCCATCGACGGTCAAACCCTGCTTGATGTCGATGTCTCGACTTTGAAGGCTGAGGACGATCAGCTCGATTATACGGGCGATCTTGCCAAGATACTTGATGCGATGAAGAACGGCCAGAAACTGCAACTGAAATTTGCCGGAAAGACCTCGACCTATTCGCTTTCGGGCCTCGTCGGCGGGCTGATTTATGTGGACGAACAGCAATCGCGCGACGGAACTATCGAGGCGTTGCAGGTCAAGGGCAGCAAGCCGGCACCGGTTTCGCCGCAGCTCAAGCTGATTGAAACGGTCGAAGAGATACCGGCAGAAATCCGCAAGGATTTTTCCGACGAAGCGGCGGTTTGCGGCGGAGCCAGTCCCGGCACGTTCCGCAATGCGGGCGGTTTCGAGACGAAGATTGCCGATGGTCTTGATCTTATCGGCCTGCCCTGCGGTTCGCCGGGGGCCTATAATCAGCCTTACTCGTTCTACAGCCGCTATGAAAACAAGACCGTGCCGATCTCCCTGCCAACCATTTCGGACGATGGTCCGACGGTGACCGACACTGCGTGGAACATCGACTGGTCACAGAAAGCCTTGACGCTGACAGCCTTCTTCAAGGGGAGAGGGCTTGGAGATTGCGGCATCTATGATGTCTGGAAAGCCACCGATAGCGGCGAGGGGCGGGTGCGTTTCGTTCTGCTACAGGAGCGGTCGAAAGGTGACTGCGATGGCAATTATGCCGGAGGCCCGGAGAAATGGCCTGCGAGCTGGCCGATCAACGCGAAATAGGTGCCGTTTTTGGAGAGAGTTGACAGGCCGATATTTTTCCGCGTGAAATGATTGATGGAAATGCTATAGTTCTATGAACGGCTATTCGAACGGTTCCGAGACGGGTGTTTCGGTGACCGTTTTCTTTTTGTGTGTCGGCGGCTGGTCAGCCGCCGAAAAGCGCCTCGCACTATCCAAGCATTGCGCGAGGTGAGGCGGGCAAATCAAGATGCCGGTGCGTGCAGGCCTCGGGGAGAGGCGAGCACCGGGCGAAGGAAAGGACTGGGTATGGAAAAGTTCCCTATGACCCCTGGCGGTTTCGAAAAGCTCAAGGAAGAGCTGCGTTGGCGTCAGCAATCGGAGCGCCCTCGGATTATTGAGGCAATCGCTGAAGCGCGTGCGCATGGCGATCTGTCGGAAAACGCCGAGTATCACGCTGCGAAAGAAGCCCAAAGCCTGAATGAAGGTCGTATCAACGAACTGGAAGATCTGGTTGCGCGTGCCGAGATTATCGACGTCTCGAAACTGTCAGGCGACCGCATCAAGTTCGGCGCCACTGTCACCATGATAGACGAAGATACGGAAGAAGAGAAAATCTACCAGATTGTCGGCGATCAGGAAGCCGATGTGAAGGAAGGCCGTATCTCCATTTCATCACCGATTGCACGTGCGCTGATCGGCAAAGGCGAAGGCGACACGATTGAAGTCAACGCTCCGGGCGGTTCGCGTTCCTACGAAATCGTCGGCTTGAAGTTCGTCTGATTTCCGTGTCCGCGCATAAGCCAGATTCCGGACAGGTTCGAGTTCAGGATGTCGAGGTGGTGGCGCCGAATTTCAAGCGCCGCCTCTCCGGTGTCACATCGACAATTGTTCAGTTGATCCCTTTGCAGCGCGCAACGGGGCTGAACATTGCAACGATGGGACCGGGCCTGCCGGACACGCTACCGCATCTGGGATGGAGCGCGCTTTGGTCCTTCTGGTCGAAGCCGAGGACGAAACCGTTCCGCATCTGGCATGCGCGGCGCAATATCGAAATGCTCGCCGGTATTTTCATGCGCGATGTGCTGCGCATGAAACTGAGGCTGGTGTTTACCTCGGCTGCGCAGCGCCACCACAAGCCTTTTACCAAATGGCTCATCCGTCGCATGAATGCGGTAATTGCGACGAGTGGCCGGTCAGGGAGCTTTCTCGAAGTTCCGCATCAGGTCATCATGCATGGCGTGGACCTGCAGCGCTTCCACCCGCCTGTTGGTGACGACGACAAATTTGCGGGATCGGGCCTGCCCGGAAAATATGCCGTCGGTTGTTTCGGCCGCGTGCGTTCCTCCAAGGGGACGGACCTCTTCGTCGATGCGATGATCGCGTTACTGCCGAAATATCCTGAATGGACCGCCATCATCACCGGGCGCACGACTGCTGAGCACCAGTCTTTCCTGGACGATCTGAAGGCGAAGATCGCCGCTGCCGGTCTGCAGGACCGTATCCTCATTCTGGGGGAAGTGCCGGATATCCGCGTCTGGTATCGTCGCCTGACGCTCTATGTTGCGCCTTCGCGCAATGAAGGCTTCGGGCTGACGCCGCTCGAAGCCATGGCGTCGCGAACAGCGGTCGTTGCCAGCGATGCGGGCGCCTATGCGGAAATGATCGTTGACGGCACCGGGACATCGGTTGCGGCTGGCGACGGGGAAGCCTTGCGCAAGGCTATCGAGCCATATCTGGCCGATCCGGCTCTGGCCGAGCGTGACGGCGAAAATGCTCTCAGGCATGTTCGCGCCACCTTTCCGCTCGAAAAGGAAGCTGCCGCAATCAGCAGCGTTTACGAGCGCGTATTCGCCGGGAAGTGATAAGTACCCCGGCGCAAAATCTAGAGCGGTTCCAGTTAAAACGGAATCGTGAGGCCGCTCTATCTCTTTGTTTATACGCATTATCCTACGCAAAACCGCTTCGCACTTTTGCTGGAAATGCTCTAATATTTAAAGGATCATCAGTGGTTCGTCCTTGACCGGACGAATGGTCAGAGCAGTGCGCACGGAATCCACATTGGGAGCGGCGGTCAGCTCTTCGATCACGAAGGTCTGGAACGTGTTCAGATCGCGCGCGACACAATGGAGGAGGAAATCGGATTCGCCCGAAACCATCCAGGCGCGGCGTACCAGCGGCCATTGCTTGGTTTTCTCGGCAAACGCCTTGAGATCCGCATCGGCCTGACGATGGAGGCCGACTGAACAGAAGGCGACCAGATCCTGCCCGAGTGAATTGCCATTGAGAATGGCGCGATAGCCCCGGATGACGCCGCTTTCTTCCAGCTTGCGCACACGGCGAAGACAGGGCGGAGCTGAAATGCCGACACGTTCCGCCAGCTCGACATTGGTGATGCGCCCGTTGTTCTGGAGCTCCCGAAGGATTTTCCAATCGATTTCATCCAGATCGGCCTTGATCGGCATGCGTAACTCCGCGCGCAAGGAAATTTCATTCCGGGGTAATTATAGAACATTCGTCGCCATCGTGGCGCAATCTAATCCTGCTCATATCAAATGAAGCAGGCGGATGTAAACTGCCTAACGTTCTGTCAACGCACCCAAAAAGCACGAGTGAACAGGATATATATGGTAACGAGCTCCAGACGCCCGGCCAGCATGAGGAAGGAAAGGACCCATAAGGCCTGGTCCCGAATGGTTGAGAAGTTGCCAACGGGACCAATGGTATCGCCCAAACCGGGGCCGACGTTGGAAAGGGCGGTCAGGGCGCCGGTGAAGGCAGATACGAAGTCGAGTCCGAGCGAGGCGAGCAGGACTGCGCCTGTAATGAGCGAAGCGCAGTAGAGGAACAGGTAAAGGAGGACATTCTGCGCGATTTCACCGGAAATTTCCGAGCTGCCGTAACGGATCTTGATGACGGCGTGCGGCATGATGAGCCGGGCGAGATTGGCCTGTGTCAGGCTCCACAGGATGATGAGGCGGTTCATCTTGATGCCGCCCGACGTCGATCCGGCGCAGCCGCCCAGAAACGATGCGAGAAAGAAAATTCCGATCGCCGGCGGTCCCCAGAGCGAATAGTCCTCGGTGGCATAGCCTGTCGTCGTCATGACCGACACAAAATGAAACGAGGCCGAGATCAGCGCGTCACCGAAAGGTACATCGGAGCCGAGCCGCAGAACTACGGCGAGCGCAAAGCTGAACCCGATCACGATTGAGAAGAACAGTTTCACTTGCGGATCGGCGAGCGATTCCATGCGGCGTGGCATGAAGGCCTTGATGTAAAGCACGAAGGGCAACGCTGACAGGGCCATGAAGATCGTGGACACGACCAGGAGCAGGCGGTTCCCTTCATAGAAGCCGATTGAACTGTCGTGTGTAGAGAAGCCTGCCGTGGCAACGGTTGTCAGGCCATGATTGATGGCGTCGAACACGCTCATGCCAACGGCAAAATAGGCGATGATGCAAGCAGCCGTCAGGCTGAGGTAAGCAAGCACGATGCCCAGCGCTATCTGGTTCATGCGCGGGAGGATTTTTTCCGATTTGTCGGAATTCTCCATATGAAAGAGCGCAAGCCCGCCCGCCCGCAGCGAGGGGAGCATCAAGAGTGCCAGGCCGATAAAGCCGACGCCCCCGATCCAGCAGAGAAGCGAACGCCACAAGAGAATGCCGCGCTGCATGTTGTCGAGCCCGGTCAGCGCGGTCGCGCCGGTCGACGTCACGCCCGACATGGCCTCGAAGAACGCCGTCGCATAGCTGATCGGCAGATGCGAAAAATAGAGCGGAATCGAGCCGAGAAAGCTTGCAGTGAGCCAGAGACAGGCCGTCAGCAAAAAGCCGAGGCGCGGCGTGAAGCGCATTGTCTGGTTTTGGGTGGCCAGCAGGAAAAGGGCGGACAATGCACCAGTCGCCGCCGCGGAGCGGACGAAAACCAGCCAGTCGTCGCTACCGTCGCGCAGGTCGATTGCGGCAGGCAGGAGCATGGCAGCAGCCATGACAAGGCCGAAGCGCGCGCAGATATTGGCGACTGTTTTATAGATGGCGGCCGGCTCCGAGGTTAGGCGAATTGTCCGTTATGTGATGTTTGTTTAGCGTGAGATCGATCCACCCGCAACGTGTGGCTATCAAAGCGTTTGCTTAAAGGTCACAAGCTGTGGCTAAAGCACAGCAAATCCCCGTCGAACCTTGCAAACAATCAGGGGCAGACCTACCTTGGCCATAAGGTCGGGGCATTGGCTAGACGGGACGCGAAAGCGATTCTGGTGAGCTGGAGCCTGCCACTTTAAATCGATTTTAGAGTGCACCCTGAAAGTGTGAAACATTTTTGGACAAGGTGCCGTAAAAGCAAACGTGTGAAAACCAACATATGGAGCGCCGATCTGGCTTGATCAGGTCCAAACGCTCCGGGACCGGAGAGAACTTCATGTCACAGCGTCATGCGCCAGTCATTGTCATCGGCTCAGGTCCTGCTGGTTATACTGCCGCGATTTATGCCGCGCGCGCCATGCTGAAGCCAATCGTCATTGCTGGGTTGCAGCAGGGCGGACAGCTCATGATTACCACGGATGTGGAAAACTATCCGGGCTATGCCGAGCCGGTGCAGGGGCCATGGATGATGGACCAGATGGCGACGCAGGCGCAGAATGTCGGCGCAGAAATCGTCCATGACATCATCACCGAGGTCGAAACCACGGTGCGTCCTTTCCGCCTGAAGGGTGATTCCGGCACGATCTATACCTGCGATGCCCTGATTATCGCCACGGGTGCACAGGCCAAGTGGCTTGGCCTCGACAGCGAACAGACCTTCATGGGCGGCGGCGTTTCGGCTTGCGCAACCTGTGACGGTTTCTTCTATCGCGGCAAGGATGTGGTTGTTGTCGGCGGCGGCAATACCGCTGTCGAGGAAGCGCTTTATCTTTCGCATATCGCCAAGAGCGTGACGGTCGTGCATCGCCGCGACGGTTTCCGTGCAGAAAAAATCATGCAGGATCGCCTGCTTTCGCGCCAGAACGTCTCGGTTGTCTGGAACAGCGTGATTGACGAAATCCTCGGCACCGAGGCAAAGCCGCCAATGGGCGCGACCGTGACCGGCGTGCGCCTCAAGAACGTGGTGACGGGCGAGACGCAGGAACTCGACACGCATGGCGTTTTTGTCGCCATCGGCCACGCACCTGCGGTTTCTTTGTTCGAGGGCAAACTCAAGCAGAAGCCAAACGGTTATCTGTGGACGGCGCCTGATTCGACCGCCACCGACGTTCCGGGCATCTTCGCTGCGGGCGACGTCACGGACGATATCTATCGTCAGGCTGTGACTGCCGCCGGTTTGGGTTGCATGGCTGCTCTTGAAGCCGAGCGCTGGCTTGCTGCACAGGAACCGCTGCACGAAGCCGCAGAATAGAGCATTTCCTGGCCAAAAGTGTGAGGCGGTTTTGCGTAAGATGAATGCGGTGAAAACAATGAGAGGGGATAATCGTGGTCGCTCCGCTCGACTGGGATAAACTGCGCATTTTTCATGCTGCGGCTGAGGCTGGGTCGTTTACCCACGCAGCCCAGACATTGCATCTGTCGCAATCGGCTATCTCGCGTCAGGTAAGCGCGCTGGAGCAGGATGTCGGCGTCCCGCTGTTTCATCGTCATGCGCGCGGTCTCATCCTGACCGAGCAGGGCGAAACGCTTTATCGTACGGCACATGACGTTCTGATGAAGCTCGAAAATGTTCGCTCGAAACTTGCCGAGAGCAAGGAAAAGCCGACAGGCCGTCTCCGCGTGACGACGACTGTTGGTCTTGGTTCCGGCTGGCTGGTCGAGCGCATTCAGGAGTTCGTCGAGCTTTATCCCGATATCCAGCTGCAACTGATCCTCGACAATGAGGAACTGGACCTGACGATGCGCCATGCGGATTGTGCCATCCGGTTGCGGCAGCCGCAGCAGCCGGATCTGATCCAGCGTCGGCTGTTCACGGTGCATATGCATGTCTATGCGTCCGCCGGGTATGTTTCGAAATATGGCAAGCTGAATTCGATAGACGAGATCGACCAGCATCGCGTCGTCACTTTCGGTGAACCGGCGCCAAGCTATCTGACGGGCCTGAACTGGCTGGAGATTGCCGGACGTGCCGATGGCAGCACACGTATTCCGGCGTTGCAGGTGAACAATCTGCTGTCGATTCGTCGCGCTGTTCAGCGTGGGGTCGGTATCGCGGTTCTGCCCGATTATATGGCCGACAAGGAATCCGGTCTGGTACAGCTTCTGCCGGAACTGGAAGAAATACCGTCTTTCGATACGTTCTTCTGCTACCCGGAAGCCTTGAAGAATTCCGCGAAACTGCACGCCTTCCGCGACTTCCTGTTCTCAAAGGCCCGCAACTGGACATATTGATTGCAGCTTGCGATTTAAAAAAAGGCCGCGCTGGCAATCAGCGCGGCCTTTTGTTTTTTTGGTGATGGCTGATTACTTGCGCGGCAGCAGGCGCTGGACTTCCTTGGACGCATCGGCAAGGGCATCTTCCGGCGTGGCGGACTGCTCAACGACGCGCGAAAGATTGTCCACAATGGTCTGCGTTACCTTCACGCCGTTCGAACCAGGGAAGGCATACCACGGGATCATCAGCGACATCTGGCTGAGACCGGCCTTGAAGAGCGGATTTTCCTCATAGAACTTGCCGAGATATTCATCGGACTTTGCAGCCAGTTCGTTATTCGGCACGTAGCCGGTGCCGGGAACGACAACGGAAGCACCGTATGGACCGGCAGCGAACTTGGCGAATTTCCATGCTGCATCCTGCTTGGCCTGATCTTCGGTCAGGATGACAACTGCGTTGCCGCCAGTTGGCAGGCGACCCTTTTCAGCATTGATGAGCGGGATTTTTGCCGTGCGAAGATCGAACTTGTCGCCGGCATTCTTGATCGTGTTGCGCAGTGCACCGGTGGTCTGGAACGAGAAGCCGACCTTGCCTGCTGCGAAAGCCTGTTCGCCTGCAGCCTTGGTCAGAACCGGCATGCCGCCTTCCTTCACCATGCGGTCGACCAGCTTGAAGGCTTCGAGACCTTCCGGTCCGTTGAAAGCGACCTTCTTCTCGTCTTCGGTCAGCATGGTGCCGCCCGCGCCGAACAGAAGGGCTGAGAACATCCAGTCGTCGCCCTGCCAGCGGAAGTCGATGCCCTCATTGCCGTTGCCGAGGGCCTTGATCTTGCCGCCGAGTTCAATCACTTCATCCCAGGTGGTGGGCGGAGTGTCGGGATTGCCGCCTGCCGCCTTCAGAAGATCGGCATTGTAATACATGATCGGGTTGGAGGTTGCGAAAGCAAGACCGACCTGACGGTCACCGACGCGGGCGAGGCTCAGCAGGTGATCGGTGAAGCCCTGCGCTTCCATGTCGGCTTCTTTTTCGACCAGCGGCTTCATGTCGACGCCGATATTGCGTTCCGCCAGCACACGCAGGCGGTTCAAACCGGTGAAGGTGATATCCGGCATTTCCGACGTTCCGGCCTGACGCATGATCGTCTGGATGCCTTCCTCGTAGGTCGCCGACGGGCTGACGAAGTTGATCTTGATGTTCGGATTGTCCTCCATGAATTTTTTGGAGATGTCGGCCATGACATCCTTGAAGAAACCCGGCATCGGATAGTGCACGTTCAGTGTCGTGTCGGCAAAGGCGGGCGAGCCGAAGGCCGTTGTCATAGCCAGAGCGGCAAGTGCGCCAAGATTGCTTGCGAGGCGTTTCATGTTTGGGACTCCTGTGGAGGATGGGAGGGAAGAATTCAGCCCTTGAGGCCGGTGAGGGTGATGCCTTCGATGAAGCGGCGCTGGGCGGCGAGAAATGCCAGCAGCAGCGGCAGGGTGATGATGAGAGTCGCGGCCATCAGCGCCCCGTAATCGTCGCCTGCTTCCGCAGCGCGGAAATAGAGGAGGCCGAGCGGTGGCGTGGCGCGTTCCATGCCGTTGACGACGATCAGCGGCCAGAACAGATCGTTCCAGTGCGCGACAACCGAAAAGATCGAAAAGGCGGTGATGGCAGGCCAGGCATTCGGCACGATCACCCGCATGACGATGCCTGCTTCCGACATGCCATCGAGACGCGCGGCGCTGATCAGATCGTCCGGCATGGCGCGGAAGAATTGCAGAAACAGGAATATGCCGAAGACCGAGATGAAGAACGGTGCGCTGAGAGCAAAATAGCTGTTGAGCACGCCGAGCTGGTTGAAACCTACGTAGAAGGGCAATGCGGTGGCATGGATCGGCACGAGCAGGCCGAGCATGACCATCATCATCATAGTGCGCTGGCCGCGGAAATTGAGCTTTGCCATGGCATAGGCGCAGGGAATGGCGACCACGACCTGAATGACCAGAATGAGCGCGCAGACAACGACGCCGTTGAACAGCAAAAGCCCCATCGGCACACGGCTGAATGCCTTGGCAAGATTATCCAGGAGTGCCCAGTTGTGCGGGATCAGCGACAGGGAAGACGAGAAAATATCCTGCTGCGACTTTGCCGCCGTCGACAGCATGAAGATATAGGGTGCGAGGAAAAGCAGGGCCCCCAGTGAAAGGATGCCGAGGCGAAGTGAACGGGCGAAAGACATACCGGATTCCTCAATAGTGGGTGCGGCGGTCCAGCACGCGGAACTGCAACATCATCAGGATCACGAGGACCGCGAGAAAGATCACCGTCATCGCCGAAGCATAGCCGACGCGCAGATAGACGAAGCCTTCCTGATAGATCGTCCAGAGCAGGACTTCCGAAGCCTTGTTCGGGCCGCCCTCGGTCAGCGTCTTGACCGTCTCGAACACCTTCACGGCATTGATGATGCTGATCGTCGTGACAAAAAGCGTGGTGGGGCCGAGCAGGGGCCATGTGACCAGTCGGAAGCGTTCCCAGCTGTTTTTCACGCCGTCCACTTCAGCAGCCGAATAGAGTTCTCGCGGGATGGCCGTGAGACCGGCCAGAAACAGCACCATGTTGAAGCCGACGCTCTGCCAGATGCCGATCAATGCGAGGCTGAGCAGCACCGTCTCGCTGGAGCCAAGCCAGTTGGGGCCAGCATTGCCGATCATGCCCAGCATGGCATTGACGGGGCCAAGTGTCGGATGCAGCAGATATTGCCAGACGGTTGCCATGGCGACGAGGAGCGAAGCGACCGGCAGAAAATAGACCGTGCGGAAGAAGGCTTTGCCACGAACTTCGCCTTCGATAAGGAGGGCCACGCCGAGACCCAGAAAGACGGAAGCAGGCGCTACGATCGCGGTATAGATGGCGGTGTTCTTCAGCGAGATCAGAAATGTCCGGTCGCTGAACAGTTCGGCATAGTTATCCAGTCCGATGAATTCGAAACCGTCATAGCCAAGCTCGAAATTGGTCAGGCTCCAGAAAATGACGGCGGCAGTCGGCAGGAGGATCAGCAGCACCGTCAAAATGATGGCCGGAGCTGCCAGTTTCCAGGCTAGCCGTTCTTCGCGACGACGGGCTTCCTCAGCTGCCGTGCGTGCGCCAATGGCTGCAGAGCTGGAGAGCGTCATATCAGACATGAGCGGCAGCCTTTGCCGGTGCTGCAAGCTTGACAATGTTTCCGGCGGGCTGGCGCAGGCGCAGGCCATCTTCTCCGAAGAGGTAAGCGTTGCTGGCATCGAAATGCAGGCCCACGGGCAGGCCGACGACGATGTCGCGGGCTTCCTCGGGGGAAAGCTTCACAGTGAGGTCGTGCGAAGCGCCGGGAGCTTTGAGATAGACGAGAACTTCCGAGCCGAGAAATTCGATCCGTGAGACTGTGCCCGCTATGCCTGTCTTGTCGTGCGGCTTGAGCTGGAAATGTTCCGGACGAATGCCAATGCGGATAGCGGTGCCGGAATGGGCGGCGACGTCCTGCAGGATGGCACGGCCTGCAAAATGCACCATGCCATTATCGCTGACCAACGCTTCCAGAATATTGATGCGCGGCGTGCCGATGAATTGCGCGACCTCGATATGGCGTGGATCGTTATAGATCGCGGTCGGCGTGTCGATCTGGAGCAGTTTGCCGCCTATCATCACCGCTACACGGTCGGCCATGCTGAGTGCTTCGGCCTGGTCGTGGGTAACGTAGATTGTGGGGACACCGGCGCGGCGATGCAGTTCAACGATTTCCGCACGGGTGTGAACGCGCAGATTGGCATCGAGGTTCGATAGCGGCTCATCCATCAGGAATGCGCCGGGCTGGCGGACGAGCGCGCGGGCAAGGGCGACGCGCTGGCGCTGGCCCCCGGACATCTGGCCCGGCTTGCGGTCAAGCAGATGGTCTATCTTGAGGCTCGTTGCGGTTGCCTTGACCTGCTTCTGGATGGCGGCGCGCTTGCTGCGCTGGCCGGGAATGAAAGCGCCGATCATGGGCAGGCGTTCCACGGCGGTCAGATCACGCATTGCCAGCGGCACCGCGATATTCTGTGCCGTCGTCAGATGGGGGTAGAGCGCGTAGGACTGAAACACCATGGCGATGTTCCGATCGGCAGGGTGAGCGCCGGTTATGTTGCGCCCTGCAAGTTCCACGCTTCCTTCATCCGCATGGTCCAGACCGGCGAGAATACGCAGCAATGTGCTCTTTCCGCAGCCTGACGGGCCAACGAGGGCGATGAATTCGCCTTCTGCAGCTTCAATGGAAATGCCATCGAGAATGCGGTTGCCCCCGTAGGATTTGCCGATGTCGCGAAGGATGAGCGTGCTCACTGGCTTGCCTCCTCGGTGACTTTCTCGCCATCGCCGGAGTGGTGCGGATAAACTTCATGCACCACGTCATCAATGACGTAGGGTGTCAGCTCGTTGATGCGGACAATGCTGCTTGTGGCAACTTCATCGAGATCGTGAATGGCAGCGCCGAGGATACGCTCGCCGGGAAGGTCGCGTTCCATTGGCCCGACGATGAAGGCGGCGGCAGGCGCCCAGACATAATTCGTGCCGAACGCATCGCCCGACCATGCGCGGTGCAGGTGACCGCTGGCATGAAGCTGCACATTATACTGGGCGAAAAGATCATAAAGACGCTGGCGCGGAGCAGGGCGGATACCCCAGTAGCCGCTATCTCCTTCATCTGGATCGTCCACAAAGAGCGGCTTGTGC
Organism: Brucella tritici; assembly: GCF_902825325.1. Classification (GTDB taxonomy): domain Bacteria; phylum Pseudomonadota; class Alphaproteobacteria; order Rhizobiales; family Rhizobiaceae; genus Brucella. The sequence goes on from NZ_CADEAR010000003.1 coordinate 314,081, forward strand.
GCGAAGACGGCGACGGGCTTGCCATCGCTGTTTTTCAATTCGTCTTCGAGCCACTGGAACTGGTCTGCTTCTTCGGCTTCGTCGGAACCGATGATGAGACTGTTGAGGCCGATGATACGCCAGTTGCCGAAGTTTTCCGCCCAACGGTCCGGGCCGATATGACGGCGCCAGCGCATCAGGCGCTGCGGATTGACCGGCTGGTGGCTTTCGGGAAGGTGGCCGATATCGTGATTACCCGGAAGGCTGAGAACACGCGCCGGAAGCTCATTCAGGCAGGCACGGCAGAACAGAAGGTCGGCCTCCACATCGGCGCCGTCGACTGTAAGGTCGCCGGTATGGATGATGAGATCCGGTTTCTGCTGATCGATCCAGGCAACGAGCGGTTCCCAGTTGCGGTTGAAGTGCGGCTTGATGGGGCTGAGGTGGGTGTCTGTAATCTGAACGATCCGCACGGGTACGCTCCTTCTCGGGTCTGTCTCTTGTCGCAGCACTTTTTCTTGTGCTGCACTCCGCCGAGCGCATTGTGCGCGGCATCTTGCCGGGGCTTTTAGGCGCGTTGTATGACAAGCCCGCTGCACTGCAGTGACAGTTGCATGACATCTGCTTGGAGCGACTCAAAAAGGGTGATTTGCCAAATTTGGAGGCATCGTTGTTTCGCCACTGCTCATGCTTTAGGCGATCAATCTGCACATTATAATATTACGAAGTAATTTGTATCTCCGTAACCTATTGTTTTTGAATTGATTTATGCCCTGATCTAGACATGCGTAAAACGCATAGCTGCATTGCGCTAAAGTTGCATTGCAAAAACAATGGGCAACAGGCATATAAAGATCATCTCAGCGCTGCGTTTCCTCCTCCCATTTGCGCAGGCTGAGTGTTCCCCTCTGGAGGTTTGCCTCAAAGGCACCTTCAAAACTCAAAGCCAGACATTTGTCTGGCTTTTTTTTTGGCTTTTTGCCGGAGCGCAAGTTTTCCCGAAGTCTGGATATGAAAAAGGGGCCTTTCGGCCCCTTGGTCATTCTGTACCTGAAGTGTTTAGCGCAGGCTTGCACAGAAGCGCTGGATGCGGGTGCAGGCTTCTTCAAGCAGCGTATCCGACGTTGCATAGGAAATGCGGAAGTTCGGTCCAAGTCCGAAAGCCGAACCATGAACAACGGCGACGCCTTCAGCTTCCAGCAGTTCGGTGACGAAGTCTTCGTCTGTCTCGATGACCTTGCCAGCTTCCGTCTTCTTGCCGATCAGGTCAGCGCAGGACGGATAGACGTAGAAAGCACCTTCCGGCGTCGGGCACTTGATGCCCTTGGCCTGATTGAGCATTGACACGACCAGATCGCGACGGGCCTGGAAGATCTTCTTGTTTTCCGGGATGAAATCCTGGGTGCCGTTGAGGGCTTCGACTGCGGCCCATTGTGCGATGGAGCAAGCGCCCGAGGTCTGCTGACCCTGCACCATATCCATGGCCTTGATGAGTTGCAGTGGTCCTGCTGCGTAGCCGATACGCCAGCCGGTCATGGCATAGGCCTTGGAAACGCCGTTCATGGTGAGCGTGCGGTCATAAAGCGAAGGCTCGACCTGAGCAGGCGTCGTGAAGACGAAGTCGCCATAGACCAGATGCTCATACATGTCGTCGGTCAGGATCCAGACATGCGGATGACGAACCAGAACGTCGGTCAGGGACTTGAGTTCTGCTTCCGTGTAAGCCGCGCCGGTCGGGTTCGACGGCGAGTTGAAGATCAGCCACTTGGTCTTCGGCGTGATCGCCTTTTCCAGATCGGCGGCCGTCAGCTTGAAATTGTCTTCGATCTTCGTGTTGATGAAAACCGGATTGCCGCCGTTGATCGCCACCATTTCCGGATAGCTGACCCAGTAAGGAGCAGGAACGATGACTTCATCGCCGGGGTTCAGCGTTGCCATGAAGGCGTTGAACAGAATCTGCTTGCCACCAGTGCCGACGATGACCTGTTCCGGCTTGTAATCGAGGCCGTTTTCACGCTTGAACTTGGCGACGATGGCCTGACGCAGTTCGGGGATACCGGCAACAGGCGTGTATTTCGTTTCGCCGCGGTTGATCGCGTCGATGGCAGCCTGCTTGATATTCGTGGGTGTGTCGAAGTCGGGCTCGCCCGCACCGAGACCAATCACGTCCTTGCCCTTGGCTTTCAGTTCACGTGCTTTCTGGCTGACCGCGATGGTCGCAGATGGCTTTACACGAGAAAGGGCGTCGGCGAGAAATGCCATGATAGATCTCCATAGATGGCAGGCTCTGTTAACCGGCACCGGGCAGGTCCGGTTTTGCGGGTTTTCTATGTCCCATCGGCGCAGGAAGCGCAACAGATGGATTGTGATTTCATCGGTAATTGCTTGATTTCGCGAAAATGTGTTGCCGAAACGAACAAATCCATCAGCAATGCTGACATATTATCGCAAAGAAACTGATTGGACAGGAGGCGGACGGGCAGAAATATTGCGGCAGAACAGGAGATGACCATGCTGACGCTTTATGAGCACGCCGATTCCGGTAATTGCTACAAACCCCGCCTGCTTCTGGCAAAAATCGGTAGGCCCTTTCGCCATGTCGCGGTCTCCTCGCTTGATGGATCGACGCGCACGCCTGAATATCTGGTCAAGAACCCGAACGGTAAGGTTCCGTTGCTGGAACTGGAAGACGGCCGTTTTCTCGCTGAATCGAATGCCATTCTTCTGCATCTGGCCGAGGGGACGCCCTTTTTGCCGAAAGACGCTTATGAACGCGCACTGGTCTATCAGTGGCTTTTCTTTGAACAATATAGCCACGAACCTTATATCGCAGTACGCCGGGCATTGATGGTTTATCCAGAGCGGTCTCGCGATGCGACGCCGGAACGCCTCGCTTCCACGCTGGCCGGCGGCGAAAAGGCGCTGGCCGTGATGGAAACCCAGCTGAAGAAAACGCCGTTCATCGCGGGTAACAATTATACGGTGGCTGATATCGCGCTCTATGCCTACACGCATGAAGCGCATCTGGGTGGTTTCAATATGCGGCACTATCCCGCTGTGCGTGAATGGTTGCAGCGCGTGGCCAGCGACAAGGGGCATGTGCCGATCGACTGGCTGCCGTGAAGTCCTATTCCACCATCAGGTCGCGCAAGCTGCGCATGGCCATGACCTTGTAGGCGTCTATCAGCGCATGGCATTCGTTTTCCGAAACCTCGACCGCGATGCGCATGGTGGATTCGCCAAAATGCATCAGCAGGAAGGCGGTTTCGTCGAGTTGCGCCGGCAGCTTGCCGGGGGCGATCCGGCGGATCGTATCGGCCAGCAGCTGGCCGTTCTGCCTGCTTTCGGCAATTTCCAGTTTTGACAGGGATTTGTCTGTCTGGGTCGCCGACCAGATGTCGCGCATCGCCGGTTCCAGCCGCATCAGGGTCAGATATTCATCGATCAGTGCATTGAAGGCGACGATCAACTCGTCAGCCGAACTGGCTGCTGCAAGCCCTTCCGCGATGCACTGGCGCGATTGCGCGTTACAGCTTTCAAACAGGTAGCGGATCAGGGCGCTTTTATCGGGAAAATACTGATAGAGCGCGCCGATGGAGATACCGGCCTGCTGGGCGATTTCACTCATCTTGAGGCTGTCGCTGCCCTTGGCGGCGATCAGCGCCGTGGCGCATTCAGCGATGCGTCGAATCTTTTCCTGTGCGCGGCTCTGGCTGGGCGTGCGGCGTAGGATCGGTGCGCTGGTTGTCTCTGCTTGCTTGGCGGAATTCTGCTTCATGACCGACTCACAATTTTTCTCTCTTGACAGAATATGAGGATTGCTCACATATTGCAAATATGAGGGTTACTCATATTTTGGGAGAAGGAAGATGAATACGTATCTTGATGATCGTTATCTGGTGATTGGTGCTACCGGCAAAACCGGCAGGCGCGTTGCGGAAAAGCTGCGGCAGAAGGGGCTTTCAGTTCGGGCCGTATCGCGGAGCACCGAGATTCCCTTTGACTGGAACAGCCAATCCACCTGGGCTGCGGCGCTTGACGGTATCGACAGCGCCTATGTGACATACCAGCCGGATATTGCCTTGCCGGGCGCCGTCGATGTCATTCGCGCATTTCTCGCGGCGGCAAAGACGGCAGGTGTCAAGCATGTCGTGCTTCTGTCTGGACGGGGCGAGGAGGAGGCGGAAGCTGCGGAACGGGTTCTGCAGGCTTCCGGGCTGGACTGGACCGTGCTGCGTGCCAGCTGGTTCATGCAGAATTTCAGCGAAAACTACATGCGGGACGAGTTGCTTTCAGGCTCGCTGACCTTGCCGGTCGGACCGACGAAGGAACCTTTCATCGATGCCGACGACATTGCGGATGTGGCGGTTGCCGCGCTGACCGAGGCGGGGCATCGCAACCGGCTCTATGAGCTGACTGGGCCGGAACTGTTCAGCTTCAACGAGGCTGTGAGCGAAATCGCCGGAGCGACAGGTCGGGCGCTGTCGTTTCATCCGGTCTCATTCGCCGATTACGAAGCCGCATTGCGTGAACAGGCATTGCCGGAAGATGTCATCACGCTTTTGCGCTATCTTTTCACCGAACTTTTCGATGGCCGCAACGCCAATGTGGCGCATGGCGTGGAGGAAGCCCTTGGACGAAAGCCGCGCCGGTTTGCAGATTTTGCGCGCAAGGCTGCCGTTGAAGGCATATGGGAGGGATAATCATGACAATGAGTTTTCAATTGCTTGTTCTGCTGACAGCATGGGGAAGCGCGATTACCGGTGGCATTTTCTATGCGTTTTCAAGTTTCGTGATGGCCGCGCTGGCGCGCATTCCGGCCAATGCGGGCATAACGGCTATGCAGTCGATCAATATCACCGTCATTAATGGCACGTTCTTTGCCGTCTTCTTCGGCACTGCATTGTTGTGTCTGGCGATTATCGTACTGGGATTGATGGGCTTCGGAGGCTTGTCGAAATGGGCGATGATCGGCGCTGCCGTCTATCTCGTCGGCACTATTGGCGTCACGATGGCTTTGAATGTGCCGCTGAACAACCAGCTTGCCGTGATGGATGCCAATGCCGCCGCTTCGCCGGATGTCTGGCTCGCTTATGTACGCGACTGGACCGTATGGAATCACGTTCGCACCGTCGCGGCGCTGATCGCGGCCTTGATTCTGGGTGCAAGCGCGCTGGCGAGAGGCTGAGTAAGGCAGGCAAATAAAAAAGGCGGGCCCGAAGACCCGCCTTCTCTCTGCCTTGCGGCAAAACTTATGCTGCGACCAGGTTGTCGGCAGACGAACGGCCCGAACGACGGTCCTGTACGATTTCGTACGAAACCTTCTGGCCTTCATCGAGCGTGGCCAGACCAGCGCGCTGAACGGCGGAGATGTGAACGAAAACGTCCGTGCCGCCCTGATCAGGCTGAATGAAGCCGAAGCCCTTGGTCGTGTTGAACCACTTAACTGTTCCCGTAGCCATGGGAAATTCCTTTGTAACATTAGTAGTAGAGTAGTCCGTATGCTTCGCACACGTCCCTGTGAATCGAATTTATGGACAGGAGATCGTCAGGAAGCACGGCGGGCCGCACGGGTCGCAAAGTCACTTGACCGAAAAATCGATGCGCTAACTATATGCGACAAATTTGACCAATACAAGACAGCTAGAATGCTAGCTAGAAACTGATTTTACTCAGGCTTTCTGCCATGCCCAGCCCGAGCCGGTTTTGCGCACTCAAACGGTCGAGCCAGAACAGCCGCAACAGAATCGGGGCGCTGCCATCGCATGGCGTCATTTCATAATGGTCCCAGGTTTCAGGCGTGGCCCGTCTCAATTGCAAATGAAAGCAGTGGCGGCGGTGAAGCTCGGTCTGTCCCCGTTCGGGATAATCATAATCGATAGTTTCGAGATGGATCATGCCGTCGTCGTAGAAAAGCCCTGTTTCTTCGGCGAATTCGCGATAGGCGGCCGCGGGAATATCTTCTCCTGCATCGACCGTACCACCCGGCACCTGAAGCGGCGTTTCAGGAAAATCCGGTTCTTCAAAAACCAGAAGGCGGCCGTTCCAGGTTGCATAAATGAGCACTTTGTCGATGGGCTGGATTGTAATGGCCATGGAATTTTCCGGTAGGGTTGGAGCGCAGGCCATGATTACAGCGGACGGTTTTTTCCTAAACCCGCATATTGTTGTGGGCCATTATAGCTGGTTTGCCGGAAAAGCGTGCTGATCTCCTATCTTTGACTTCCGCATGACGTACATAATGCGCATGTTGCAAACATATCTGCAAAATTGAGCGGGCGGATGGGCAGCGAGGCAGGACATGACGTCTGAACCAGATAAGGACAAGACGAAGCAGAGCGCGCCTAAAAAGGAGCGCCGTCGCAGAAAGCCCAGGCGCAGCGTTACCGAGCGCTTGCGCAAGAGTTCGGCGAAGTTGATCGGCGGTGCTCCGTCGCGTGACGGGACCGATCTTTTCTCCCAGGTCTCGATGATGGTCGGGGCTTTTATGATCTCGCCGGTGCGCAATACGCTGATTGCGCTCGGAACCGGCATTTTCGTTCTTGTCGTGCTGATCGCCGTCGGGCAGGTCGCCATCAACCGCTGGAACGAACCTTTCTACGATGCGCTCTCCCGTCGGGATCTACAGGCTTTCTTTCACCAGCTGATGGTTTTTTTCGGGATCGCGGGCAGCCTGCTTGTGCTCAACGTATCGCAAACCTGGCTCAATCAGATGTTTGCGCTCAAGATGCGTGAGGGATTGGCGCGTGATCTGGTGGGCCAATGGCTCGTACCGGGCCGGGCATTTCGCCTCGCCAATGCGGGTGAAATTGGTATTAATCCTGATCAGCGCCTGCATGAAGATGCACGTCACCTCGCGGAAACCTCGTGCAATCTTGGCATAAATCTTCTTCAGTCGACCGTCATTCTGGTGAGTTTTGTCGGTGTTCTATGGTCGCTGTCGAGTGGCTTTGTGTTTCATGTCGCGGGCTACAGTTTTTCGATTCCGGGCTATATGGTCTGGGCGGTCATCATCTATGCGGCTTCCGCTTCGTGGCTGACATGGATCGTCGGGCGCAGTCTGGTTAATATCAATGCTAACCGCTATGCGCGAGAAGCGGATTTCCGCGCATCGCTGATGCGGGTCAACGAACATCTGGATGCCGTCACCCTGTCGCGTGGCGAAGGGGATGAAAGACGCCGCCTTGATCTGGATATCGATGCAGTGTTGGGTGCGATTCGCAAGATCGTTTCCGCCACGACGCGGCTTACATGGGTGACCGCCGGTTACGGCTGGCTGACAATCGTTGCGCCGATCCTCGTGGCGGCGCCGGTCTATTTCTCCGGTGGGCTGACCTTCGGTGGCCTGATGATGGCCGTCGGCGCGTTTACGCAGGTGCACAATTCGCTGCGCTGGTTTGTCGATAATTTCGGGGCGATTGCGGACTGGCGGGCGACGCTGCTGCGCGTCGCGAGCTTCCGTCAGGCGGTGCTGCGTATGGACGAACTCGGCCATCTGGACCGGCAGATTGATCTTGCGACGAATGATAATGACAGGCTGACACTGGACGGCGTTTCCATCGCCGCTCCCGATCTGTGCCTGAAGCTTTCCCGCAAGGCCTTTTCGGTAAAGCCCGGCGAGCGGGTGCTAGTTACGGGTGGTACCGAGACGCAGAGAACGCTCTTGTTCCGCGCATTGGGCGGGCTTTGGCCGTGGGGCGAGGGGCGGATCGGTATGCCCGCCGGCGATGGTGTCGCCTTCATGCCGCGCGCACCTTATTTTCCACCCGGCAACCTCAAGGGTGTGATTGTCTATCCGCTTGATATCAAGAAGTTTTCGGAAGAGGATCTGGAAAATGTGCTGCGGCGGGCCGGGCTTGAACGGCTTTCCACGAGCCTTGATCGCGTTGCGCGCTGGGATCGTGTTCTTACCGACGATGAGCGCCAATGTATCGCTTTCGCCCGCCTGATCCTGCAGAAGCCCGAGTGGATCGTCATCGATGGCGCGCTAGACGGCCTTGATGCCGAAGCCTACGACCGGATTCGCGACATGCTGAACAGTGAACTGAAAGACGCTGCCGTCATTCATCTCGGCAAGCCGCATCTGCACGACGGGCTTTTCACGCAGCAAGTCAATCTGGAAGACGATCCTTCCGGAAAACCTCTGGAATTGCCGGCCTTGAAAACCGCATGAAAAAGCCGCCGGTCACCCGGCGGCTTTTTGCATCGATATCGACGTGATTAGCGGAAGTAGTCCTGCAGCGGGCGAACTTCCAGCGATCCGGCCTTAAGGGCGGCGATGGCTTCGGCGGCGGCTTCCGCTCCGGCCATGGTCGTGTAGTAAGGCAGCTTCTGCATCAGCGTTGCGCGGCGGATCGACTTGCTATCGGAAACTGCGCTGGCGCTGTCCGTGGTGTTGAAGACGAGATGGATCTGGCGATTGCGAATCGCATCTTCCACATGCGGACGGCCTTCGATGACCTTGTTGATCTTGGTCGATTCAACGCCGTTGGCTTCGAGGAACTTCTGCGTTCCGCCGGTTGCCATGACCTTGAAGCCGATGCTTGCCAGCAGGCGGACCGGGCCGAGCACGCGTTCCTTGTCTTCGTCGCGAACAGAAACGAAGACCGTACCTTCACGCGGCAGTTCCACGCCTGCGCCAAGCTGTGCCTTCGCAAAAGCCAGCGCATAGTCGTAATCGAGGCCCATGACTTCGCCGGTCGAGCGCATTTCCGGTCCAAGCAGCGTATCGACGCCGGGGAAACGGGCAAACGGGAACACGGCTTCCTTGACTGCGATATGTGGGCGGGAAGGTGTCTTCGGCTTGCCGCCATAGGCGCCGAGTGCGGCTTCCAGGCTTTCACCGGCCATGACGCGGGCTGCAACCTTGGCGATCGGGGTGCCGACCGTCTTGGCGACGAACGGAACCGTACGTGATGCACGCGGGTTGACTTCGAGAATGAAGATTTCGCCGTCCTTGATGGCGAACTGGACGTTCATCAAGCCGCCGACATGAAGCGCCTTGGCAAGCGCCGCCGTCTGGCGTTCCAGTTCAGCAACGGTTTCAGGCGAAAGTGTATGCACCGGCAGCGAGCAGGCCGAGTCGCCCGAATGGATACCGGCTTCCTCGATATGTTCCATGATACCGGCGACAAAGCTGTCCTTGCCGTCACACAGGCAGTCGACGTCCACTTCGATGGCTTCGGTCAGGTAGGTGTCGAACAGAAGCGGGTTCTTGCCGAGCAGCGTGTTGATCTGGCCGGTCTTGTCGTTCGGATACTTGGCCTTGATGTCTTCCGGGACCAGTTCCGGCACGGTGTCGAGCAGATAGTTCTGCAAGGAACGTTCATCATGGATGATCTGCATGGCGCGGCCGCCCAGAACATAGGACGGGCGCACGACAAGCGGGAAGCCCAGATCGGCGGCGACGAGGCGGGCCTGTTCGACCGAATAGGCGATACCGTTCTTCGGCTGGTTGAGATCGAGCTTGATGAGAAGCTTCTGGAACCGGTCGCGATCTTCCGCAAGGTCGATGGCGTCAGGCGACGTGCCGAGGATCGGGATGCCGGCCTTTTCAAGCGCATTGGCGAGCTTGAGCGGGGTCTGGCCGCCAAACTGCACGATAACGCCGTGAAGTGTGCCCTTCTCCTGTTCAACGCGCAGGATTTCCAGCACGTCTTCTGCAGTCAGCGGTTCGAAATAGAGACGATCCGACGTATCATAGTCGGTTGAAACCGTTTCCGGGTTGCAGTTGATCATGATGGCTTCGTAATCGGCATCATTGAGCGCGAAAGCCGCATGGCAGCAGCAATAATCGAACTCGATGCCCTGACCGATACGGTTCGGACCGCCGCCGAGGATGACGACCTTCTTGCGATCTGAGACTTCAGCTTCCGAACGCGGCTGGCCGACGAAAGGCGTTTCATAAGTCGAGTACATATAGGCGGTTGGCGAGGCGAATTCGGCAGCGCAGGTGTCGATGCGCTTGTAGACCGGATGCACATCGAGCTCGCCACGCAGTTTGGCCACGTCTTCCGCGTCCTTGCCCGTCAGGCTTGCGAGGCGTGCGTCGGAGAAGCCCATGGACTTCAACATGCGCAGGTTTTCAGCGTCCTGCGGCAGGCCGTGTTCGCGGATGCGCTCTTCGGTCTTCACAATGGCTTCGATCTGCTCGAGGAACCAAGGGTCGATCTTCGATGCGTCGTGCACCTGCTCGGTGGTCAGGCCGAGACGCATTGCCTGCGCGACCATGCGCAGACGATCCGGCGTCGGCGTGCCGATGGCAGCGCGGATTGCATTCTTCTCGTCGCCTTCCTCGATGTTCGGAATGGCGATTTCGTCAAGACCCGTCAGGCCGGTTTCAAGCCCGCGAAGCGCCTTCTGCAAGCTTTCCTGGAAGGTACGGCCGATGGCCATCACTTCACCGACCGATTTCATGGCGGTGGTCAGGATCGGTGAGGAGCCAGGGAATTTTTCGAATGCGAAGCGCGGGATCTTGGTGACCACATAGTCGATCGACGGTTCGAACGAGGCAGGCGTCGCGCCGCCGGTAATGTCGTTATCCAGCTCATCGAGCGTGTAACCGACGGCGAGCTTGGCCGCAACCTTTGCAATCGGGAACCCGGTCGCCTTGGAAGCCAGAGCCGAGGAACGCGACACGCGCGGGTTCATTTCGATGACGATCATACGGCCATTGGCCGGGTTGATCGCGAACTGCACGTTAGAGCCACCGGTTTCGACGCCGATCTCGCGCAGCACCGCAATCGAGGCGTTACGCATGATCTGGTATTCTTTGTCGGTCAGCGTCAGCGCCGGTGCAACGGTGATCGAGTCGCCAGTATGCACGCCCATCGGATCGAGGTTTTCAATCGAGCAGATGATGATGCAGTTGTCCGCCTTGTCGCGGACGACTTCCATTTCATATTCTTTCCAGCCAAGAACCGACTCTTCGATCAGAACTTCAGTCGTCGGCGATGCATCCAGACCGCGCTCGATGATTTCGAAGAATTCCTGGCGGTTATAGGCAATGCCGCCGCCCGTACCGCCGAGCGTGAAGCTTGGGCGGATAATGGCAGGCAGGCCAACCACGTCGAGCGCCTGCGCAGCCTTGGCAAGCGCGTGCGTCATGTAACGCTGCTTGCGTTCGACTTCGCCGAGCTGCCACTCGGTTTCAAGCTTGTCGAGAGCCTTGTCCAGCTCGTCACCCGAAAACTGAGCCTTGACTTCGGCGCGCTTTGCTTCGTGACGCTTGCGGTCCTCGTCCTTGATTTCGGTGGCGTTTGCGAGCCTGGATTCCGGCGTATCGAGGCCGATCTTTTCCATGGCTTCACGGAAGAGCGCGCGATCTTCCGCCTTGTCGATGGCTTCTGCATTCGCGCCGATCATCTCGACATTGTAGCGCTCCAGCACGCCCATGCGGCGCAGCGACAATGCGGTGTTCAGTGCGGTCTGGCCGCCCATGGTCGGCAGCAGCGCGTCCGGGCGTTCCTTGGCGATGATCTTGGCGACCACTTCAGGCGTGATCGGTTCGATATAGGTCGCATCCGCCAGATCGGGATCGGTCATGATCGTGGCCGGGTTGGAGTTGACGAGGATGATCCGGTAGCCTTCCTCTTTCAACGCCTTGCAGGCTTGTGTGCCCGAATAGTCGAATTCACAAGCCTGGCCGATGACAATGGGGCCCGCGCCGATAATCAGGATCGATTTGATATCTGTACGTTTCGGCATGGGCGCTCGTCCTATCTTCTTCTCGCGCATGATCTTGTCCGAAAACCGGTTCCCATTTTTCGGGATCATGCTCTTGTTTTAAGCATGTCTTGGTCTCGAAACCGCTTCCCACTTTCGAGAGACATGCTGCTTAGCCTGCCAGAAAAGCCCGCACGGTTTTCCGGCGGGTTGGCAGCGTATGAATTCTGTGGGCTAAGCGGGCCTTATAGGCAATCATTTCGATAAGCGGAACCCCACAAATCGTTTTATTTCAAAGAAAGTGCGGGCATTCACGATAATTCTTGCCCGCCTCACGCTTTCTCTAAGGATGTTATAACCCAACTGCAGCCTTCGCGGGCCGTTCAGGCTTCTGCCTGAGCGACCTTCAGAGACGGCTTTTTGCGCTTTGTGAGCATATGGCCGAGCCTGTTCGACGGTAGTTCGATCAGTCGGTAGGAAATCTTTGCTGCGATGATCGCGCCAATCACGATGGCAGCCATGCCGGCGATTTCAAGCGTGGGACCGAGGTTCAGCTTGCGCATCACCGCCCAGCCGAAACCGACCACGAACATATGGGTCAGGTAGAGCGAATAGGAAGTTGCACCAAGATCGACAAAGAAATTGTCTCGCAGGTCGCCGAGCCAACGTTCGATGCCCAATGCACCGACAACCAGCAATACAGCCGCGCTGCACATGATCAGATAGGTGGAGAAGTTGTTGAACGCGACCAGTGGGGTGGAAAAGGTGCCGTAGAGCGCTGCTATGGCGAGGATGCCGATTCCGGCCAGTACGACCGGGGGCATTCTTTCCCACAGGCGATGCTTTTCCGCTTCGGCCAGCCACATGCCGCACATGAAAGTCAGCAGGTTCTTGTGTAGATAGAACGCTGCGATGCTCGCCGATGGTTCGACGAAGAAGCTTCCGATGACACATGCGCCGAATATGCCTGTCAGCAAGATCGTACGCTGCAAGGCATTTTTGCACCACCAGAACAAGGCGAACACGAGATAGAAAAACAATTCGTAGTTCAGCGACCAGCCGAGTTTGAAGAGCGGGCGCCAATCGCTTGGGTCGCCCGGTGTGGCGGCGGGTATGAAAAACAGCGATTTGATGAAATAGGCTACATCCGGAACCGTCGTCTTGAATAGTGAAGGCAGATAGAGCGCGCAGAAGAAAACCGTGATCGTGCAGAGCCAGTAAAGCGGCACGATGCGGAAAACGCGGCGTAGCAGAAAGTCACCGGGCCTGAACGGACCGTCGGCATTGACATAAGCAATGATGAAACCGCTGATGACGAAGAACAGTTGAACGCCGAAAACGCCCAGCATCGTTATGGCATTGTTCGTTTCTGCGCGCGGATGCTCAATCGTATGAGCGATCAGGACGGCCGTTGCCGCAAGACCGCGCAAAATCTGGATCGAATAAAGCTGCTTTCGGTTTTGCATCGCCTATGCCCCCATTGACGGTACACGCTGTAACGAATGCCGAGCATTTCCGCAATTGCTAGCGTATAGATTGTGAGGCACAGGTAGTTGCCGAAAGCACTTATGCTTTCTCTATGGATGTTATAACCGAACCAAAGCGCTCACGGGCCGATTTCTGGCTTGCGCGGCTGACTGGCAGCAGGTCGCCGTCATTTGTCAGTAGGCTGAAACCGCCATTGGCTTTGCGCAATCCCGCGACATGCCGGTCGGCAATCCAGTGCGAGCGATGTATCTGAAGTCCGCTCGTCGCGCCAACCTCTTTCACAGCATCGGAAAAGCGCAGAAGAACGAGTTCCTGCCCCCGACTGGTGACCACCCGTGTGTAGTGATCTTCTGCGGTGAGACGCAGGATCGCACCCCGATTATCCGGTTTCAGCCGGGCCAGCAATGGAGGTGACGACTCAGAAATATTTCTCGGCACGGCTTCCAGATCATGACGCAGCGTCATATAGGCCAGAATGCAGAACAGGGCACTGAGTGGCAGCGCAATGACGGCATTGGCAAGGATGGCTGCAGTCGTCGGCGCTCTGCCGGAAAATCCCCAGTCGATGAATGCAACCCAAAGCCCGATCGGCAGGGCGGCCACAACTGCTCCGGTCATCATGCGGGCAAAGGCGTGTCTTGCGACAGGTTCAAGGAAAGCATCAGCCAGGACGGAAAAGATAATTGCCGTAGCCCATCCGGCAAACTGGACCGAGAGCCAGTAAAAGAAGCGAACCGCCACCGGCATGGACAGGTCCGTTCCGAAGGGGCCGGTAATAGTGAAGATCAGGACGACGATGATGAAGGTGCCCCAGAGGCGTGGCGCACGAAGAATGGTCGACAATTCACGAAGCGCGAATTGCAACAGGCCGCCGTTCACGAAGTTTTCCTGCATTTGACGCCGTTTCGATTGAGACGAGCGCAGTCTTGTTGAAAGCGAAAGGAAATTCAACAGGAGCCCTGCGATGAACTTCGAACCACTTCTTCATGCGCCGCTCGCCATTCAAATTCACGTTGCGGCTGTCTTGCCGGCTGCAATCATCGGCCTTGTCATCTTCATGCGTCGCAAAGGCACCAGATCGCACAAAGTGCTCGGACGGCTTTGGGTGATGCTGATGATCGTGACCGCAATCTCCAGCTTCTTCATTCATCAGATCAATCTCGTCGCCGGGTTCAGTCCCATACATGTCCTTTCGATACTGGTGCTGTTGGGGTGCGCGCGCGCTGTCGCGGCGGCCCGGAGGGGGCAGATCGAGATGCATCGTCGAATCATCAAAAGCGTCTATCTGGGCGGTATTCTCGGGGCAGGTTTCTTCGCCTTTATGCCCGGGCGCATCATGAATGAAGTCGCCTTTCCCCATGGCTTGAGGTCACCATTTCTCGTGGCATGTCTTCTGATGGCGCTTGTTGCAGTAGCTTTTGCCCGTCGAAGCAGAAGAGGCTTTCCTGTGTCCAAACTATTGCGAAAGAGTCTTCGTTTGTGATTGACGCTGCCATTTACTTTTTATGTTGCCGTGCCAACTCTTTATGCGACAATCGCAGGTATAGTTTGGTGCTGCTTCGTTGAGGGCGGCACGGTGCAGGGGAGTTGGTCAATGCGCTGGCAAGGCCGTAGGCAAAGTGACAATGTGGAAGATCAGCGCGGAGCGCAGGACGGTGGCATAGGCGGTGGCTTCGGTCGCGGTGGTGGCCTTGGCGGGCCCGGTTTTCGAATCGTTCGCGGCGGCGGCATTTCCGGCATTCTCATTCTGGTGGTGATGTTCTTCGTGCTGCGTGCGGTTGGTATCGATCCGCTGCCGATCCTGTTCGGGGATGGCAGCATGGGGCCGAGCGTAACCCAGCAGGCCGGACAATCCGGACGGACCGCTGCCGAGGGTGGCGCTGTTGCCAATGACGAGACAACGCAGTTCGCCCGTACGGTTCTGGCTGAGACGGAAGACGTCTGGAGCGGCATTTTCAAGTCGCGTGGCCAGACCTATACACCGCCGACGATGGTGCTGTTTTCCGGGCAGGTTCGTTCGGCCTGCGGTTTTGCTTCCGCTGCGTCCGGGCCGTTTTATTGCCCCGGCGATCGCAAGCTCTACATCGATCTGAGTTTCTATAAGGAACTGGCAAACCGTTTCGGCGCTTCCGGCGATTTCGCCCAAGCCTATGTCCTGGCGCATGAAGTCGGACACCATGTCCAGAATCTTCTGGGCATTCTGCCGAAATTCAACCAGATGCGTCAGCAGATGAGCGAAGCTCAGGCCAACCAGATGTCGGTTCGCGTCGAACTTCAGGCCGATTGCTTTGCCGGTGTGTGGGGTTACTACACGGAGCAGAAGGGTATTCTGGAAGCAGGCGATCTTGAAGAGGCCTTGAACGCGGCGCACCAGATTGGTGATGACACGCTGCAGCGCCGGAGTCAGGGTTATGTCGTGCCGGAAAGCTTCAACCACGGCACCTCCGCCCAGCGCGCCAAGTGGTTCCAGCGCGGTTTCGATAGCGGCAAGCTGGAATCATGCGATACGTTTAGCGGCGACGTTTAAAATCGTTCTGCTACTGTAGAAAAAGGCGGTTTCGACCGCCTTTTTCTTTATGCAGGAAAAACACCCATTCTTTTTGTCGAAAGCCTGCAATATTCGTCTTGTCGCGAAATAATTTTCCAGATAAATGCTTCCGCACCGGCGCGGCCTTTTTCCGATTTACAAGCGTGACGCTCAGTTTTGAGCGGCGATGGCGCGCGAGTTCTCCAATCAACACGATTTATGAATGTTCCACTCGGTCTGTCGTGGAGCATATTTCAGGTGTCCCATGCATGATCCCCAGTTTGTACGGCGGGGCTTGTTACTCGTCTTTATGACACTGTTCCTCGACATTATCGGCATTGCGATCATCATGCCGGTTCTGCCGACTTTTCTCGAAGAGCTGACCGGCGCGGATATCAGCACCGCGGCCGTCGATGGTGGCTGGCTTTTGCTGGTCTATGCCGGGATGCAGTTCCTCTTCGCCCCGATGATCGGCAATCTGAGCGACCGTTTCGGGCGCCGCCCGGTGCTGCTCGCCTCGATCTTCACCTTCGCGCTCGACAATCTGATCTGCGCGCTCGCAGTCTCCTACTGGATGCTGTTTGTCGGCCGTGTGCTGGCAGGTATCAGCGGAGCGAGCTTTGCAACGGCATCAGCCTATATCGCCGATGTCAGCGATGACAGCAATCGTGCGCGCAATTTCGGCCTGATCGGCATTGCCTTCGGTGTCGGCTTTGCACTCGGCCCTGTTCTGGGCGGCTTGCTGGGTGAATTCGGTCCGCGCGTTCCGTTCTATGGAGCGGCGTTCCTGTCTTTCATCAACTTCATCCTCGCCTATTTCCTGCTGCCGGAGACGTTGAAGCGCGAAAACCGACGCACGTTCCAGATTGCCCGGGCCAATCCGCTTGGCGCGCTCAAGCAGATGCGAAACTATCCCGGCATCGGCTGGGTGGTTCTGGTCTTCTTCCTGTTCTGGTTGGCCCACGCCGTCTATCCGTCCGTCTGGTCCTTCGTCGGTGCTTATCGCTATAACTGGAGCGAAGCCCAGATCGGTCTGTCGCTCGGGCTCTTCGGTATCGGGGCCGCGTTCGTGATGGCGCTGGTTCTGCCACGGGTTCTGCCAGTGCTCGGCGAGCGGCGCACGGCGATCACTGGTGTGCTGTTCTCCTGTCTGGGCATGATCGGCTACGCCATCGCATGGGAAGGCTGGATGGTTTATGCAGTCATCTTTCTGACGGCGCTGGAAGGTCTGGCCGATCCGCCGCTGCGCAGTATTGCGGCGGGCAAGGTTCCTCCGTCGGCGCAAGGCGAGTTGCAGGGCGCGCTGACGAGTGTGTCGAGCATTACGACCATCATCGGCCCGCTTATCTTTACGCAGCTTTTCGCCGTGTTCACCGGTATGAATGCGCCGTTCGTCTTTGCGGGCATGCCCTATGCCGTTGGTGCGGGGCTGGTCTTTCTGGCGCTGGTCATCGTGGTGGCGCGGGTGCGCCCGACGCCATCGGCGAAGCTGTCAGAGGTTTGATCGATACGGAAAACGAAAAGGCCGGAGTTTTTTCTCCGACCTTTTACTTTGATAACTCATGCGGCGGGTTTATGCAGCCTGTTCGCGCTCGGGAAGCGGCGTTTCGCCCTTATTTTCGCGGATCAGGTTGATGAAGCGGCGGAACAGATAGTGCGAATCCTGCGGGCCGGGCGATGCTTCCGGATGGTGCTGCACCGAGAATACTGGCTTGCCAACGACGCGCAGGCCGCAATTAGTGCCGTCGAAGAGCGATACATGCGTTTCCTCGACATTTTCTGGCAGCGAGTCTGAATCGACCGCGAAGCCGTGGTTCATCGATACGATCTCGACCTTGCCCGTCGTGTAGTCCTTCACCGGATGGTTGGCGCCGTGATGGCCCTGATGCATCTTCTCGGTGCGTCCGCCGAGCGCGAGCGCCAGCATCTGGTGGCCGAGGCAGATGCCGAAGACCGGAAGATCGGTTTCGACAAGCTTCTTGATGGTCGGAACGGCATATTCGCCGGTCGCTGCCGGATCGCCGGGGCCGTTGGACAGGAAGACGCCATCCGGGTTGTGGGCTAGAACGTCTTCAGCCGTAGCCGTTGCAGGCAGCACGGTGACCTTTGCGCCGAGGCCGGTGAGGAGGCGCAGAATGTTGCGCTTCACGCCGAAGTCGAGCGCCACCACGTGATATTCCGGGGCGTCCTGTTCACCATAGCCGTCTGCAAGCGTCCATGGCGTTTCCTTCCATGTGAGGCTCTGGCCAACCGTGACGTCCTTGGCAAGATCGAGATTTTCAAGACCGCTCCAGGCGGCAGCGCGCGCCTTGAGTGCGTCGAGGTCGAACTTGCCGCTTGGATCATGCGCGATGACAGCGTTCTGTGCGCCGCGCTCGCGGATAAGTGCGGTTAGCGCACGCGTGTCGATACCAGCAAGCGCAATGATGCCGCGATGCTTCAGCCAGGCGTCCAGATCTTCCGTTGCGCGGAAATTCGACGGCGACGTGATGTCCGCCTTGAAGATCGCGCCGACCGCGCCGTGGCGATTGGCTGGCGTCAAGTCTTCAACGTCTTCGGCATTGGTACCGACATTGCCGATATGCGGGAAGGTGAACGTCACGATCTGACCGGCGTAGGATGGGTCGGTCAGGATTTCTTCGTAACCGGTCAACGCCGTGTTGAACACGACTTCGGCTTCGACCGCGCCGATTGCGCCGAGGCCCTTGCCTTCGATCACGGTTCCATCGGCGAGTACGAGGACGGCGGTTCGCTTTTCAACAGTCCAGGGTGCTGTTTTCGGTGTGGTTTCTGTCATGGTCTGCACTCCTGTTTCGTTAGCCGCGCGCCAGCGTGTGCTGTTATTTCGTTATCAGTTAGTGCGTCGAACTGATGGAATCAAATCGACACCCCAACTGTTTGTTTTCGTGCATGCCGTTGTCCCAAAACCGGTTCCCACTTTTGGGCGGCATGCTTTAGGCGGCACGTATCCATGTTTCAGCCAGCTACACTGCCGTTACAGGCGGATAGCTTGAAAGATGGAGCGTCAAGGGTCATATATGCGCCAAAAGGCAGCGGGGATTTGAAACCTCCCGCCGCGAGCACGTGCCGATGTCCTGCTAAGCCTTGAGCAATAGAGAAACTTGAAGGCCGGGTCAATCGTCCGAAGCCATGCTTTCCTGAAATAATGACGATAATCGTCGTATTATTATTTCTCGGGATGGTGGTTCGGACAGCTCGGCGTTTCTATTCGCCTGTTGTATAGATGCAGGAAACGAACAACACAGAACTTACACCGTCAGGAGAGACGTTATGCTTCGCCAGGAGATTTCCCAGGCCCTCACGACCGCGCTGAAAGCACAGGAGAAGCGTCGCATGTCGACGCTGCGTTTGATCCTGGCTGCGGTAAAGGACCGAGATATCGCCAACCGTACCGCCGGCAAGGACCCGGTCGGGGACGAAGAATTGCTGGGTATTCTCGGCAAGATGGTCAAGCAGCGCGAAGAATCCGCCCGTATCTATGAAGAAGGCAGCCGCCTTGAACTCGCGGAAGCCGAGCGCGAGGAAATCACGATCATTTCCGAGTTTCTGCCACAGCAGATGACCGAGGATGAAGTCAAGCAGGCCTGTGCGGATGTGATTGCGGAAATCGGCGCTCAGGGCCTGCGCGACATGGGCAAGTGCATGGCTGTTCTTAAAGAGCGCTATGCAGGCAAGATGGATTTCACCAAGGCCAGCGCCATCGTGAAATCGCTTCTGCAGTGAAAGCGTCAGGCATAAGCGCCTTTTGCTTTATGTTTCAGCCTCCGCTCTGGCGGGGGCTTTTTCTTATGCTATGCATGACAAGGATTAATCGATGACCGGATGTGGACCGATGAAAACAGCCTTGCTTGTCATAGACGTTCAAAACGACATTGTGGCGGGGACTGGCACGCCGGAACGGCAGCCTGCTATCGACCATGCCCTCGATGAGATTGTCATCAGACTGCGCGATCTGCGGGAGAAAGCGCGTCAGGCCGGCGTTCCGGTCATCATGGTGCAGCATGATGGCGGTCCGGGCGACGAGCTTGAAAAAGGCATAGTCGGTTGGGAAATCCGCGAAGAACTTGCTTTAAGACCGGGAGATACCCTCGTTGAGAAGCGCAGCTGCGACTCTTTCCATGAGACGGACCTTCAGGCTCTTTTGCAAAGGCTGGATATTTCGCATCTCGTCATCGGTGGTTGTCAGACACAATATTGCATCGACACGACCGTCCGGCGCGCCGTTTCTCTCGGCTATGACGTCACCCTGATCGGGGACGCGCATACCACGGGCGACACCGCCAGCCTGCAATTTGCGGATATCGTTGCGCATCACAATGAAACGTTGAATGGCTTCAAGGCTGGAAATGCCCGTGTTCGGGTCCGCCCTGCTGCGGATATTTCCTTTTGATATTCAACGTCATGCGGCAACGGGTGTGTATCCGCCGCCGCGTGGTCTGATTTCAGCTCTGCTTGACGGTCTTGAGTCGCGTATCGCTGAGGAGGCCCTGTTCTTCGAGGACGGGATAGGCCATCGAGGCGAGCAGCGAGTTGATCTGCTTGAGATCGCGGATGGTGTCGAGATGGATGCTGCTGGTCTCTATGCTGCGGGTGGCACCTTCGCGCAGGCGGCTGAAATGACGCATGCTCGTCTGCTTTTCCAGTTCACGCAGCTGGTCTTTTTCCTGCACTAGCTGACGGGCCGTGCGGCCATCGCGTGAGACGATCACATTGAATGCCATATGCGCATTGGCCAGAACCATGGCGTGGAAATGGCTGAGTTCCTTCCAGCCTTCCTCCGTGAATTCCAGTTTGTGGTCCATCTTCTTTTGAACATGCGCGAGCATGTTGCGCACGATGATGTCGCCGACCTGCTCAAGCTTCACGCATGCGCCCAGCAATTCCTGCATGCGCAGCGACTCGAAATCGCTGAGCTCATGGGTTGCGAGCTTGGTCAGATAGAGCTTGATCGCGGCATGACGCTTGTCCACGCGATCATCGAGGGCTTCAAGTTCATCGATCCGTATCTGATCGGGCTTTTCATAAAGCTCGATGATCCGCCGCAGCATGACTTCGATCGTGTCGCAGACGCCGACCACTTCGCGGGTTGCATTGGCAAGCGCCTGCGAAGGCCGGTCGAGTACGGCAGTATCGAGCGCGCTATATTGCTCGATCTCGATCGGCTGTTGCGAAACAGGGCTATCCTTGCCTGCATTGAGATTGACCAGAGCTTCAGTTGCACGCAGCACGAGGCCGGAAAGCGGAATACCAGCAACCATCACGATGACATTAAACAGGATATGCGCATTGACCACCTGCGAAACCGGATCGGTGCCGAGAAAGGCGACCGACGGTTTGAACGTCTGGTAAAGCACGAGCATGATGAGCGATCCGGCACCGCGCATCAGGAGGTTGCCGAGCGGCACGACGCGGGTTTCAGGCGGCGCCTGGCGGGTCAGGATCGGAGCGATGATCGACGAACCCAGATTGACGCCGAGGACCATCACGACGGCAAGCTCTGGGTGGATCAGCCCGCGCGAGGCAAAGGTGGTGAGCAGGATGACGGCGGCAACACTGGAATGAAACAGCCATGTCATCAGGGCGGCAAGCAGATAGGCCGTAATCGGATCGCCTGACAGATAATCGACGATGACCGGCAGCAATTCGCTTTGCCGCAAAGGCTCGGTGGCCTGTCCCGTCATTTCCAGCGACATGATGAGCAGGCCGATACCGACCAGAATGCGGCCGATCTGGCGCCAGTCGCGGCGCTCGGTCGTCATGAAGATGCCAGTGCCAATGACAAGGCAGAGCGGCACCAGAAGCGTGAGGTCGTAGCTTAAGATCTTGACGACGAGGGCGGAGCCCAGCTCACCGCCGCGCACGGCCATGAGGCCTGCGACACCGCTGACAAAACCTGAACCGACAAATGAACCGACGAGAAGCGTAACCGCTGTCGAGCTTTGCAGGGCGACAGCAAGGGCAAGGCCGAAGGCGACGGAAAGCAGCGGGTTCTGCATCTGGTTGCGCAGGCGTCTGCGCAACCGGTCGCCATAGGCACGCTCCACCCCGGTCCGGACCATGCGTGTCGCCCAAAGCAAAAGCGCAACTGCACCGGCCAGATGCAAAAGGACCAAAGAACCATTCACGGCAAAATCCCTTCGGGTTGGAGGTGGACATTTGTGATTAAGCTAACGCAACAAATGAAGAAAAAATATGTTCCGGCTAATCAATTCTTCAAGAGATATGGGCTTATTCGCAACTAAAAGCAATCCAATCCTGCAGTGTCATGACGAATATATGACAGTTTTGTGACAGAGCGCTTGTTTGCCAGCGACATGTGATTAGCGGGGAGGGACATGCCTGCACGATGGACTGTCGGAACGGGCGCGCCTATATACTCTATGGAATACAAACCCGCTGTCTGAATGACCTGCCCGACCGAACTGAAAGTGAAATCTGTAATGCGTTTTCCGCCCTCCTTTCTCGATGAGATCAGAGACCGCGTCCCGATCTCGACGCTGATAGGAACGCGCGCTTCGTTCGACCGCAAGAAAAGCAATCCTCCGAAGGGGGATTTCTGGGCCTGCTGTCCGTTCCATGGCGAGAAGACGCCGAGCTTTCACTGTGAAGATCGCAAGGGACGGTATCATTGTTTCGGCTGCGGTGTGACTGGCGATCACTTCAAGTTTCTGACTGACCTTGAGGGTTTGAGCTTCCCCGAAGCAGTGGAGCGCGTCGCCGATATGGCGGGCGTTCCGATGCCTGCGCGCGATCCGGAGATGGAAAAGCGCGAGGCACAGCGCGCCACGCTTTACGATGTCATGGAGCTGGCTGCGCAGTTCTTCGAAAACCAGTTGCAAAGCGCCGTCGGGGCCAAGGCGCGCGCCTATCTGCGCGACCGCGGACTTTCGAGCGCAACGCAGCAGTCGTTCCGTATTGGCTATGCGCCGGAATCGCGCAATGCGTTGAAGGAATTTCTGGCCGGCAAAGGCGTGTCGCGCGAGCAGATCGAGGCGTGCGGCCTTGTCGTGCATGGCGAAGGCATTGCCGTTTCCTACGACCGTTTTCGCGATCGCGTCATGTTCCCGATCGAGGATTTGCGCGGGCGCATAATTGCTTTCGGCGGGCGTGCGCTTTCTGCCGATGCTCCGGCCAAATATCTGAATTCGCCGGAAACCGAACTCTTTCACAAGGGACGGGTCCTCTATAACGGATTGCGGGCACGCAAGGCCTGTCAGCCGCAAGGGGGGGAACCCGCCAAATCCATCATTGCCGTCGAAGGCTATATGGATGTGATTGCGCTGGCGCAGGCAGGCATCCATCAGGTGGTGGCTCCGCTTGGCACGGCACTGACGGAAGAACAGCTCGAACTTCTCTGGCGCATCAGCCCTGAACCCGTTCTGTGCTTCGATGGCGACGGGGCGGGGCTTCGTGCCGCTCATCGCGCCGTCGATCTCGGATTGCCTGCCTTGCAGCCGGGCAAATCGCTGCGCTTTGCGCTATTACCGGAAGGGCAGGATCCGGACGATCTGGTCAAGGCGGAAGGCCCTGCCGCTTTTCACGCGGTCCTGCATGACGCCAGACCGCTGGTCGATATGGTGTGGACGCGGGAGACGACGGGCGGTGTGTTCGATACGCCGGAACGCCGGGCCGAACTTGAAGCGCGCCTGCGTGAAATAACGAGCCGCATCGCGAATGAGGATATTCGGCGCCACTACAGTCAGGATATGCGCGACCGGGCACAAGCCTTTTTTGGGCAAGGACGTCATCAGGGGCGTCAGGGGTATCAAGGCGGTGGTCAGCGCAATTCGTCTTTCAATAGCAGAAATGATGGCGGACGTGGGCGCGGCGGGCCGGCTGGCGGCAATGGCCGTCTTGCATTTTCCGACAGTCTTGTCCGCTCGACGCTGGTAAAGGGCGGCAGGCCGGGCGCGGGATCACATGCCCCGTTGCGTGAAACGGCTATCGTGCTGACGCTTCTCAATCATCCGCGTCTGATCGAAGAGGATTTCGAGACGCTGGCTGCACTCGATCTGGGACACGAAGTCCTCAAGTCGCTGCATCTGGCCATGCTGGATGTGCTGGCTGCCGGTCACATGGAAGATGGCCACGCCATGCGGCACGCACTCGTTAATGCCGGTCATGGCGAGCAGATTGAAATGCTCGAACTCGTGGTAAAGGGCGCGAAACTCTGGACTGCGACGGCTCTGGCCGCAGAAGACGACGCGCGTGAAGCCCTTCGGCAAGCGCTTCACTTGCATCAGCGTGCGCGCACACTACATAAGGAGCTGCGAGCTGTTGAGGCTGCGCTTGAAACAGACGAGACGGGTGAATTGTTTGCGCGTCTCAGAGATATACAAAATCAGATTTTGAAAGCTGATGCGACTGAAGCTCTGATTGACGGTTTTGGCCTGTCTTCAGGGCGTCCGCCCGGCGGTTTCTGATTCGGATTTCCGAATCAGTGATGCGAGAAAAGCCGGAAATGCGGGGTTGCGATCCGAAAAACGTGCTCTATCTGGCCAGCGAAGAGGCTGCGACAACAAAATGATTCGCTTTTTAAGCGCGAATCAGGTGAGTCGCTCTTGACGTATGGCGTAAATGACGGAATCACGACAGTTCGAACAAGGAAAAGAACAGAAACCGGTGATATCCGAGGCTGCAGGGCGGCAAGCTGGGGTCGGGCCGAAAAATGGCCGGGAAAAAGGCCTGGTAAAAGGCAATGTCTGGTCGACCGCCTGATCTGCCCACAAGAAATCGGAGATGAAGAAGCCCGATACCGATGGCAAGGTTAATCCGCCATTAACAGGAAATCGGCTACTCGCAGAATCAACTGACGGATTGCGGCCTCGCAAAACTGTCCGAGAACTCTATATATCTTAGAAGCGACCGGGGTCGCCTGGAGAAGAACATATGGCAACGAAGGTTAAGGAAAACGAAGAAGCCGAAGTCGAGCGCGAAGGTGCCGCCGACGGTCCGCTTCTCGACCTTTCTGACGATGCTGTCAAGAAGATGATCAAACTCGCGAAGAAGCGCGGCTACGTCACCATGGACGAGCTGAATGCCGTGCTGCCTTCCGAGGAAGTGACATCCGAGCAGATCGAAGACACGATGTCGATGCTTTCCGATATGGGCATCAACGTCGTTGAAGATGACGAGCAGGACAACGACCGCGAAGAGAACAACGACGACGACTCGGAAGAGGGCGGCGATCTGGTTGAGTCCGGCGGTACGGCTGTCGCCACCACCACGACCAAGAAAGAGCCGACCGACCGTACCGACGATCCGGTGCGCATGTATCTGCGCGAAATGGGTTCCGTCGAGCTTCTGTCGCGTGAAGGCGAAATTGCGATTGCAAAGCGCATCGAGGCCGGTCGTGAAACGATGATCGCCGGGCTTTGCGAAAGCCCGCTGACCTTCCAGGCGATCATCATCTGGCGCGACCAGTTGAACGATTCCAACATTCTGCTGCGCGAAATCATCGATCTCGAAACCACCTATGCCGGTCCGGAAGCCAAGCAGGCTCCGGTGATCGAGCGCGTGGAAGAGGAAAAGCCGCGCGATGACAAGCCTCAGCGCCGCTCGCGTGATGACGACGACATTACCAATGTCGGCGGCGACATGCCTACGGAAGAAGAGGAAGAGGACGAAGACGAAGCCAACCTGTCGCTGGCGGCCATGGAAGCCGAACTGCGTCCGCAGGTCATGGAAACGCTCGACCTCATCGCCGACACCTACAAGAAACTGCGCAAGCTGCAGGACCAGCAGGTCGAGGGCCGTCTGGCCGCGACGGGCGAACTGTCGTCGAGCCAGGAGCGTCGCTACAAGGAACTGAAGGATCAGCTCATCAAGGCAGTGAAGTCACTGTCGCTGAATCAGAACCGTATCGAACAGCTCGTCGAACAGCTTTACGACATCAACAAGCGTCTGGTGCAGAACGAAGGCAAGCTGCTGCGTCTGGCAGAATCCTTCGGCGTGCGTCGTGAGGAATTCCTGAAGGAATATCAGGGCCACGAGCTGGACCCGAAGTGGGTGGAGCGCGTCAGCACGCTTTCAGCCCGAGGCTGGAAGGAATTCGCAGCCAAGGAAGAGCGCGCCATCGACCGTCTGCGTTCTGAAATCCAGATGCTGGCGACCGAAACCGCGATTTCCATCGGCGAATTCCGCCGTATCGTCAATCAGGTGCAGAAGGGCGAGCGCGAAGCGACCATCGCCAAGAAGGAAATGGTCGAAGCCAACCTTCGCCTCGTCATCTCGATCGCCAAGAAGTACACGAACCGTGGCCTGCAGTTCCTCGATCTCATTCAGGAAGGCAATATCGGCCTGATGAAGGCTGTCGACAAGTTCGAGTATCGCCGCGGTTACAAGTTCTCGACCTATGCGACATGGTGGATTCGTCAGGCGATCACCCGTTCGATTGCCGATCAGGCGCGTACCATTCGTATTCCGGTGCATATGATCGAAACGATCAACAAGATCGTTCGCACTTCGCGCCAGATGCTGCATGAAATCGGCCGTGAACCGACGCCGGAAGAACTGGCTGAAAAGCTCGCCATGCCGCTCGAAAAAGTGCGCAAGGTACTGAAGATCGCCAAGGAGCCGATTTCGCTCGAAACGCCGGTTGGCGACGAGGAAGATTCACACTTAGGCGATTTCATCGAGGACAAGAACGCGCTTCTGCCAATCGATGCAGCCATTCAGGCCAACCTGCGCGATACGACGACCCGTGTTCTGGCTTCGCTGACGCCGCGTGAAGAACGCGTTCTGCGTATGCGCTTCGGCATCGGCATGAACACCGATCACACGCTGGAAGAAGTCGGTCAGCAGTTCTCGGTTACCCGGGAACGTATCCGCCAGATCGAGGCCAAGGCGCTGCGCAAGCTGAAGCATCCGAGCCGTTCGCGTAAGCTGCGTTCGTTCCTGGATAGCTAGGGCCTGGATAGCTAAGCTGAACTGAACAAAAACATACGGGAAGGGAGGCGATATGTCTTTTTTGAAGCGTCTTTTCGGTGGGGGCCCTGCCTCCGAGACACCGGCAGAGCCGAAAGAGGCTGGTCGCCTTGAGCACAAGGATTTTCTGATCATTGCCACGCCCTATAGCGAGGGCGGGCAGTATCAGGTCTGCGGCGTCATTTCCAAGACGATTGATGGCGAAGTGAAGGAATATCGCTTCGTTCGGGCCGACCGTTGCCCCGGCATCGAAGATGCCGCCAGCATTTCGCTGAATAAGGGCCGGCAGATCGTGGATGAACAGGGCGAAGCTATTTTCCGCTGAACCACCTGCAGAAAAAATTAAAAGCCGCGCATATAATATATGCGCGGCTTTTTCTGTTTAGAGATTAATGCGGGTGGCACACCATGGCGACCATTTTGCGCACGACGGGCAGAATGGCGAGGAGGACCGGAAAGGCGACCGCCCATGAGAGAGCCCATGCAGTCATCCAGCTCGATGCAAGATTGGGATGGGTAACGCCAAGGCTCTTGGCGGTCGCAATCAATGAGACGATGAATGTCATCATGATCGATAGGATGAAAGGCATCACAATAGATGCATAGCGTGCTGGCAGCTTTCTGCGGCGGCCGCATTCAAACTGAGACATGTGTATTCCTGAATATTATGCGGGGAAGGCGCAACGAAACATCAATGCGAATTGCCGTTCCCGGCGAGATTGATGCGTTGCCTAACGTAAGACGCTTACGGTCATGATGATGACGTGGATCTAATAACCCGATAAGGATCGGATATCAAGTGTTCTGAAATGGCGGCGATTTGTCCACGCCATTCCCGACACAATTCCATTATACGCTGCATCATGAACGACAAACCATTCTGGCGCACCAAGACCTTGAATCAACTCACCCGCAGCGAGTGGGAGAGCCTGTGTGACGGTTGCGGCCAATGCTGCCTGCATAAATTGCAGGATGACGACACCAACGAGATTTACTGGACCAGCGTTGCCTGCACGTTGCTCAACCCCGACAGCTGCCAGTGCCGCGATTATCCGAACCGGAAGAAGACGGTGCCGGACTGCGTTTTTCTGACACCGGAAATCGTTGACGAGGTGGATTGGCTCCCTGTCACCTGTGCCTACCGTCTGGTTGCAGAAGGTTCGGATCTCTATTGGTGGCATCCGCTTGTTTCGGGTTCACCCGAAACGGTGCACGAGGCAGGTGTTTCCGTTCGCGGCAAGGTGACGGCTTTCGATCACGATCTGGAAGATGACGATGATTATCTGGATCATATGGTGATGCCGGGCCAAGGCTGATGGCGCGCTTGCGGTTTTCAAACATTGCGTAAATTTAATCTGTGCTTCGAATATTGTAGCACGGATTTTGTTCTCCCATAACACATTGAATTTATTGAATTAATAAAGCCTGTATGTTGCTGTTCCTTTTACTTCAAACGAAGCTGAACGGCACATGAACGTGAGTTTTTCATTCTGTTCATCTATCGGGCGCTACTTCTCGGGTGTCTCAGGCAAGACCTGAAAACAAATTGAAAGAGGTTCAAAGATGTCTGCTATTTCGCTCAAGTCGTTCGTCGTAACCGCCGCTCTTGGTGTTGCCGCCATCTTCACGACGGCAGCTTCGGCCAGCTCCGCATCGCCGGTCGTTGCTCCAGCCATCGGCACGTCGGCAAGCTCTGCCATCGTGAATGTTGATTACAGAGGCTATCGCCATGGCCGTCCAGCCTATCGCGGCCCTGCCTGCTCTGTGGAAGGTGCCAAGATGAAGGCCAATCGCATGGGCATCCGCAATGCGCGTGTCGTCTATCGTGGCAAGTCGGTCCAGGTTCGCGGCTTCCGTCACGGCCGTCCTGCCGGTGTTGTATTCGCCAATGTACGCGGCTGCCCGATCATTCGCTAACAGCATAGTAGAGTTTCAAAAGCCCCGGCCTGAGCAATCAGGCCGGGGCTTTTCTTTTATGGCAGGCAAAAAAAGGGGCGCTGGTGCGCCCCTTGCTCTTGCCAATTGAGCTGCCGTTATTCCTTGATTTCGAAAACGACATTGACCGAAACGTTGTAGCTGTTTTCGCCTGCTGCAACGGGCACGGCATCTTCCGGTGCTGCGGCAGCCATGGTCTTGAACTGCGCGCGAGCGATCGGCATTGGCATGGGTGGGCGGCTCTGCTCGTTGATCTCGACAACGCGACCGATACCTACACCGGCAGCATCGGCAAGCGTCTTCGCCTTGGCGATAGCGTCGGCAACGGCGCGCTTGCGCGCTTCATTGATCGTGGCTGCCGGATTGTCGTTGACGAAGCTCAGATCGCCCCCCTGATTGACGCCGAGCGTGACGGATTCATCAAGCACGTTGCCCACCTTGGCCAGATCGCGCACGCGAACCGTCAGGCTGTTTGAAACCGTATAGCCGGTGATGTTCGGCTCTTTCAGCCCGTTCTTGTCGTCCGGATAGACGTAGCGCGGCTGGATGTTGATGCCGCCGGTCTGAAGATCGCGGTCTTCAATGCCAGCTTTCTTCATGGCTTCGAGTACTTTCGCCATGGCTTCATTGTTTGCGGTCATGGCTTCGCGCGCGGTCTTTGCCTCGCGCAATACGGAGAGATTGAGGATGGCCATATCGGGCGAGGCGGTCATGGTGCCTTCGCCGGTGACGGCGATACGCGCAGGCTGCTTCGTCATCTGATTCTCCTGTGCCAGAGCTGGCAGCGTCAGTGCGCCTGCGAGCATGATTGCAGAAAAGGAGGTTGCAAGAAGAGTGGTAGCGCGGTTGTTCATAAAATCTCCTATAGAGAAAGTTGAGGCAGCTCTGGCAAAGCTGGTTGCACCGGTGCGGTTAGCCGCTTTGCCTTTGAAATCATTTATTTCTTAAGTTCCCGCTCTTGTCTGAAGCCGACGATATCAGATTCGAAATGCGTGCCAATTGCAACTGCCGGTTCAAATCAGAAAGACCGTGGCTCTAGAGTGGTTCCAGTTCATGCGGAGTCGCTGGAGCCGCTTTAAGTATTTGTTTCGTCGCATCATCCCACGCAACACCGCTTCGCACTTTTACTGGAAATGCTCCAGGTTGCATGCATCGCAACTGAATATGTGCGCATTAGGGCAACTGATGCATTTGACAGCTTGTGTCCCGGCTTTCTTTAGGGTAGGGCAAGGGTGCGTGGGGCCTGTAGCTCAATTGGTTAGAGCCGGCGGCTCATAACCGCTTGGTTGGGGGTTCGAGTCCCTCCGGGCCCACCATTTTTTCTTCAGTTATTTTATGCCAATGGGCGGCATTTCCATTTGTATTGCAGCACTGTGTTTATCGTCATTTTCAATGAATCGGCTTTAAACGATCCGTCATTCTTCCCTTGAACGTAAGTTATATGTGAATTCTCCTCAATAATTCCGTGACGTCGTAAGCTCGCTTAACTAACAATCACACCATGAAACATAATAATGATTGGGGTTCATGGTGTATTATAAGTGGGGAAAGCGGCCGGATAGACTCCGTACTGCAGGAATAATCGCTTCACATAAGATGGCATTGACACGGACATCGGC
Organism: Brucella tritici; assembly: GCF_902825325.1. Classification (GTDB taxonomy): domain Bacteria; phylum Pseudomonadota; class Alphaproteobacteria; order Rhizobiales; family Rhizobiaceae; genus Brucella. The sequence continues at coordinate 344,240 of NZ_CADEAR010000003.1, forward strand.
ATTTCGCCGTATGATGCATGTAGTTGTTCTGTCGGCTGGTATTGCCAGCACAGGTTTAGCAAAAGAAGCGTCGGCATATGACTATGGACAATATGCCAATGAGACGCTTGAACGACTGATTACTGAATATCCCGGTCGTTATCGCGGTACGGCCAGTTTTGTCGGTGCGACGGACTGGATGCAGTCGCGCCTCGGTGTTGGTTACGCGACAAGCAGACAGGACTTTACTTGGGCAGGCAGCCGCAGTTCGCAGAATGTTATTGCATCGGCACCCGGCACGAGCGACCAGTATCTGGTTCTCGGCGCACATTACGACACCTATTACGGCCGTCCAACGCTTCAGGGGCTCGATGATAATGCCTCCGGTGCAGCCGTCTTGACCGAGATCGCCCGCAATCTAGCTGGTATTCCTCTGGAAAATGGTCTGGAAGTGGTCGGTTTTGGAGCGGAAGAGGAGGGACTGCGGGGATCTAGAGCCTATGTTGCGTCGCTCAGTGACGAACAGCGCGCAAATATGCTCGGCATGATCAATCTCGACAGCCTCATTACCGGCGATAAGATGTATGCCCATGCAGGCAGCAATAGCATCGATAATCCGGCTTTGACTGCTTATCGTGACCAGATTTTGCGCATCGCGAACGAGCTTGATATTCCGCTCTTTACCAATCCCGGACTCAATCATGAGTATCCGGCTGGAACTGGTTGCTGTAGCGATGGGGAAAGTTTCAACGGGCTCGGTGTGCCGGTTCTGTTCATTGAGGCGACCAACTGGGAACTTGGCGATCTCGACGGTTATCAGCAGACGGACAATTCGGCGATCCCCGGCGGTTCGACATGGCATACGCCGAGTCTCGACAATAAGGATGTTCTCACCAATGCCTTCGGTCAGGAGCGTATTGACCAGAGACTCCAGGACTTTTCAAGGCTGCTGACCCGTCTCGTCCTCGAACTGACGGGCGCAGATCTGCTTGCCTCGACGGCTTCCGGAGGCACGATGATCCGGCAAATGACGGATCAATTGCAGCGTCAGCATCAAGCACTGACGAGTTTGCATAGCCGTCGTTGGTTGACTTTGCTTGAAAGCGATCGCGCCGTCGGAACGTTCAGCGGTGAAGCAAGTGTGGAAGGGGAGTTATATCCGGGTGGCGGTTTCGACCTGCCCGGAATTTCGGATGCCAATCGTCTTGGCTTTCACCTTCTCGGTGATTATCGCTACAATCAAGCGTGGACGCTCGGTGGAAGCCTCAGCTTTCAGCGCAGTCGGGACAAGCTGGCCAATGACGGTTCGATTGACGGCGATAGCTGGCAGGGGGCTTTGTACGCCCTTTATCAGGATGCGGCCTCCAACTGGTTTGCGGGCGACATCAATATCGGGCGGACCAGCTTCGATAATGATCGCTCGGTCTTCCTGCAGGCAATGAACGGTCCTGTTCTGCTGAATCAACAATTGCAGTCCGATACTTCCGCACTGTTCTGGGGTGCCCGCATCGAAGGTGGTCATGATTTCAGCTGGGCCGGTATGAAGAGCGGTCCGGTGGCCGGTCTCGATTATATGCGCTACCGTATTGATGGCTTCGATGAAGGGGACGTCTTCAGAACCGCGTTAGACTACGCGAAGCAGGATTTCGATTCGCTCGAGGCCAGTATTGGTTGGCGTCTGCATGGCACCATGACGTTCGCAAATGGTATGGTCCTACGGCCATATACGAGTGTGAAATGGGTGCGGGAATTGGCTGATGGCCGCCCTGAGACAATCCGTCTGACCAGTATAGCCGATGGCCGCGACCGAATTGCTTTTCTTGGAGGTGTCGATAAGGACTTTGGGCGCGCCCAATTGGGAGCCCAGCTGGCAGTAACTGAGAACATTGGCCTGTTCAGCGAAATCAATGCGCGTTTTGCACATGAAGACGGCAATGAGGTTGGCTACTCATTGGGGCTTCAATTCCGGTTCTAGGGCGCGTTTCGATCCGGTTTGCAGAACACCGGTCTGTTTCACCAGATCGGTGTTTTGGTTCTCATCGCAAACTTTCAACAAATTTTAGCAGTTCGTTAAGAAAATAGTAACGCAATGAAACAATTTTTTAAGTGACGTGAACTGGCAACAAAATGGAGGTTTTGGGCGATGAGAAAAAATGCAACCACCGTTGCGCTGGCATTGGCAGGGTTGGTGGCGAGTTCTCTCGCGGCTTCAGCGAAGACGAGTTATTTGGGTGAGTTCCGCGATTGGGGCGTTTACCAGAACACCGACCTAGCGGGTAACAAGTGCTATGCCTTGACGGTGCCGATCAATTTTCATCCCGCCGGTGTGCGGCACGGCGATAATTTCGTGATTATTTCCAAGGCGGATGGCCAATACAGCCCTCAATTGGTGATGGGGTATGAGCTGAAGACTGACAGCTCGGTCAACGTGATGGTGGATGGCACGCGCTTTCCATTCTTCAGCGAGGGCAATCGTGCCTGGGCGGAAAATGTTGCTGATGAGGCGAAGCTGATGCGCGCCATGCGCGCTGGCAAAACGCTCAACGTGCAGGCGACATCGGCACGCGGCACGCAGACCCGCTATACGTTTTCCCTGATGGGGCTGTCGGCATCACTGCAGCGCGTGGATGGCTGCCGGTAACAGTTGGAAAAGCCCTGCCGACTGGCAGGGCTTTCTCTGGAATAATGTGGGCTTTACGAAAGCCAGGTCTGGCGATTGTACCAATCGTCCAGATCGGAACGCACGCGGTCCTTTTCTAGGCCGTAGCGTTCCTGGATTTTACCTTCCAACTGCTCGCGTCGACCGTTGATCTGGTCGAGATCGTCATCGGTGAGTTTGCCCCACTGTTCCTTGATCCTGCCTTTGGCCTGTTTCCAGTTTCCTTCAACGCGATTCCAGTCCATTGGTTGTTCCTCCGTTCTGGCCCCCCGTTCTGGCTTGGTTATGGTTAACTAACGCAACGGGGAGCGATTGGTTCAGCAAAAAATTGCAGAACCAGCTCAGAGGCCGAGGAACTTGAAGGGCTCGTTTTCCTTGAAACTGTCGTTGACGACGCCATTGAACGTGTTGGTTTGATTGGCACCTAGATCGAGTTTCTTGACCTTGCCGCTCTCTGGTGAAAAGTCGATTTTCTTCAAATCAACCCAGAAGACATTGGGTGTCAAAGCGGACTCGAAGAAATAGAGCTTGCGCTTCTGGTCGGCCACTGTCCGCCAGCGTGTCGAGGAAATGTTCGGCTGGTCAGGTGTCGTCAGGCCATAGGGGACCGAGGTGTTCCGGATGACGCTGAATACACTGGCAATCGACTCGACCGGGTCTTCGGCTTTCGGAATGGCATTTACGTAGAAGGAAGCGCGTGCGAAACGATCGGCGGCTCGGTTGGTGCCCGGCAGCATGACTGTACCGCCAATCTGGGTCCAGTAAGAGTTGAGCGCCAGCTGCTCGTCATAGGTCGGCGAGTTGGTCATCACCTGATATTGCTTGCCGTGATGGATCACCTGCTTGCCGTCGATATATTCGATGACCGCGCTGTCGCCGCTGGAATCGGATATCGCCAGATGGAGTGTCGCCAGCCTGTCTTCGCCGGGCACCTTGTCCGTTACAATTGTGAAAGGATCGGTGCTCAGCTTCTTTACTGCCTCATCGACCGTGGCAAAGTTATCGAGCACATATTGCGCCCATGCCGCGATGCTGAGACCCGGGGTGGTACCGTCGTATTTGGGATATTCGGATTCGACCAGCCACAGTGCGCCGACGGAAAGTCCAGCTTCGTTCAACCCATCCGTCGTTGAAATGTCGTAACCTGAAGCGATGACGCTGCCATATTTGGACGTCCACTGGAGCGAGTTCTTGCCCGCCTCGCCGGAACGCTTCATGCCACGTGGAAAAATCCAGAGGTTGGTTGCAACGTCTACTTTCCAATCCATGGATCGCGCAGTCATTACCTGATCGTTGGCTCCGTGATAAACGAAACGCGTGCAGGCTTCGGCAATCGGCGCGGCAAGCATGCTGCCTGCAACGAGCGTGGTGGTGCAGATGCTGGAAAAGGACCGCTTCAAAATCGGCATGGATCGTCCCCTCTAAAATGCCCGGTAATCTCTGGGGCAGGATGCCCGTTAGTCAGGATGATTGGGTGGATGCCCTCGCTACGCGATATAAGGCGAAGATCGTTACTAGAAAGACAGGTGCACGGGTTTTAACGCTCGCCCATATAGCCGCGCTGCTTCCATTGCTGCAGCGGCATTATATCTGGCGGCCCGCCGCCTGCCTCATACCAGGAATCGACGGCCCATTTCTGGCCCTTCCTGTCCTCAATAACGGCGGTCCAGTGCGGATAACGACCGTCGAAGAACGCGCCGCGAGAGGTGCGTCGTGCGACCTTGTGATGCTTCAGCCAGCCGCGCGACTGCAAATAGCGCAGGAAGTTATCCGTATTGGTCGATTCATCGATGCAATCCATCTGGCCCTTGATGCGGGCCTTGCCGAACTGCATTTTCGGCTTGTCCCGAACGCCGATGGCTGCGGTGCTTCGCTGTTCGAAGATTGCAACCGCAGTCCGCAATCCGTTCCGCTCCCCATCTGCGCTACGGCTACCGTTCTGCAGAAGATTCCGGATGCGCTGTTCATCTTTCGCGGTAAGCGTAACCTTTGTTCGGTAATGGCATTCATAGCCGTGACAGACGCTGAAAGTCTGTGCCGAAGCCATTCCGACGGGAAACACCAAACCTATAAGGGCGCCAGCACCCAGGAATTTTATCAAATCGCTACTCCGCGTTCTAAACGGATTTCCCTGTAATTTCAGCAGGATAAAATAGATCGAATCTTCCGGTATCTTAGCCGTGCTTGTGGCTGGTGAAAAGGAGTGATGGTTCAAGGCGTTCCAGCCCCTGATATGGATTGGCATGGATTGCGAGAATCCAGAGGCAGAACGATGCTGTCAGCGAATAAATGACGAGCGCCTTTACGCCAGCTCGTACGCGGTCAGCATGGGTGGCTGCGATGGTTATCGCTGTCAGGAATGTCAGCGAAAGCACAAGATACCATTTGTAATAGTCGATTGAGGTCGATCCTACAGCCAGACGGGTATTGCGTGCGTCCTGCAGTTCATCGAAGTCGTTGATGAGCTGGGAGATAACAGGTGAGGGTACATCGCCGCGCGCCAGATTGATGATCTCGCGCCTTATGTTCTGCAACGCCGTTTCCACGGAACCAGCCGGCTCGACATTGATCTTGTCGCGCCATTCGTCGTCGATTACAGCAAGGCGATAGCCGGTAAGGGCGGCAGTAAGTGCAGGTGCGTTCAATATTTCCGTATGGGAGGTTCCGATCAAACGGGAAATGGCCGAACGTTCTTCACTGATCGCCTGATCAGCCCTGGAATTAACGCTCCATATGTCCGCAGCAACAAAGCCGAGCGATAAAGCCCAAGCTGTCGCAATAGTGCTGATGAAAGCGCCGATGGGAATGGAAAGAATATCACTGGCTGCGTGTTTGGACAGCATGTCGAGTGCGAAACGTCCGACCGCATAAAACACAATCCCGAGTATGGCGAAGGCCGCAAACGAAAGGTAAATCGGCAGCTCAAAGATGTAAGTCATTCATTCCCCCAAAGTCAGCGCGCGTTTCTTCTGATTGGATGTGATCGGCGCTCTGACTGTTTTTTAGACACGCATCCCGAAAATCGTTTTCTATTTTTCGGTGTGCACTCAAATCTCCCGCTTATTATTATCGGGAGTCGTTGCGTTTTACTTAGGGAAGTTCTCCCTAACAATCCTTTCCCTATTTTGGTGATCTCATCCGACTATATTCCAGCAGAAGGTTGCGCTGGTCTGGGCCGAATAGCAAAAACCCGCCGGTATCACCGGCGGGTCGAGCAACAGAGATTAATTGTGCTGTGAACTAGAATGTAACGGAGAGACCGATGACCGGCCCATGCTGGGTCACGTCATACTTGAACTTCTCGATAGTGTCGTTGTCTTTGTAATCCTGATAGAGCGCCCGATAGCCGACGCGGAATGTCGTCGGAACATCAAAAACGAGCGTACGGTAACCGAGATAAATCTGGCCGTTGGCGCTGAGCTTGGTTCCAGCCCCGAAACCGCCAATGTCGGCTTCTGCAAAAATGTTCCAGCGGTCGTTGATGTCGTAAAAGACGCGCGTACCAATGAACGGATCGGTCCACTCCACCTTGCGTGATCCGCTGAAAGGACCGACTTCAAGTCCGGCCTCCAGCTTTGTCCAGCGCACACCGACCGTTGGTTCAATTGCGAAAACCCGTTGGTTTCCGAAGAGCGTGGTTCCTTCGAGCTGCTGTTCATAGATGCGATAATATGCACCGCCGGACAGGGTCGTTGTCTTGATATCGAGAGCAAGCTCGTTATCCCGCAGATTTTCGTCCTGGCTGGTCTTGACGTACTGTCCGTCGATAAAAAAGCCAACCGTCCCATTGTTGACGTCGATATTGCCCATGAAGCTCATATCGAGATTGTCGAAAATCTCGCGGAAGGGGACATTCACATCGGTGCTGCGGCCCAGCAGGCCGGCGCTACCATTCAGCGATGCGCCCCAAACATAAGGGCTGAAGATCACGCGCCAGCGCTGCTGATCCTGAATTTCTGGTTGTGTCGCCACGGCATCTGCAGCGAGCGATGCTGCTGATGTACCTATTAAAACAGTTGATGCTAATATAATATTTCTGGAAAATTTTAACAGTAAATTCCCGTTATGGTTACGCGATCTTCCGTCTTTCACCGAAAAAACCCCCTAGATTATGTATTAGCAATTCCGATAATACATCAGATTCAAATCTTGATCTATATATATGTTAATCATTGCGCGAAATAAACTGAAAATTGATACTTATATTAAGGTTTGTTCTGTTGACTTTGATGGAGCGCAACCATTTATTCGAAAAAGGGAGAGGGCCTCTCTGTTCGTCAGGGTAAGGCAAGGGTTGTTAGTTTGGACATTTTTGAAATGACAAATCGTGGAGTAACGAGGTCATCATGAAAACGAAACATTCTATCTGGAAGTCATATCGCCAGGTTTTTGCGCGCGGTGTCGCCACGGCTCTTATCGGCGCTGGTCTGGTTGTTCCACAGGCTGCGTTTGCCTGCACGAGCTTTGTTCTCCCGACGACGGATGATGGCTATGTTTACGCACGCACGATGGAGTTCGCTTTCGAACTGAAATCCGATCTCATCGTCATTCCGCGCAAATTTGAAATAACATCGACTGCAGCGGCCGGCAAACCCGGCATGAAGTGGAAGGGTCAGTATGCGGCTGTCGGGATGAATGCTTTTGGCGTACCGGCGCTTACTGACGGTATGAACGAAAAGGGGCTTGCGGGCGGAATTCTCTATTTTCCAGATTTCGCGCAGTATCAGGACCCGGCCACGGCCGATCCGGCGAAGAGTCTTGCGCCTTGGGATTTTCTGAGCTGGGCGCTAACCAATTTTGCGACAGTCGCTGAGGTCAAGGCCGCACTCGATACGGTTTCCGTCATCAATGTGAAACAGGAAAACCTGGGTATCGCGCCGCCGTTCCATTACACGTTGCATGACGAGACGGGAGCTTCGATTGTCATTGAACCGGTCGATGGAAAGCTCAAGGTTTATGATAATCCGCTTGGTGTCATGACCAATTCACCGAATTTCGACTGGCATCTGACGAACCTGCGCAATTACGTCAATCTGTCGCCTGAAAACGCCAAGCCGCTCGTCATTAACAATGCGACGATCAAGCCGCTGGGGCAGGGGTCGGGTCTGCTCGGTGTGCCGGGAGATTCTACGCCGCCATCGCGTTTCGTGCGCGCAAGCGCCTATGTGCTATCAGCAGCAAAACTGCCCAGCGGCCCTGAAAGCGTTCGTCTGGCTGAGCATATCGCCAATAATTTCGATATTCCGAAAGGTCTCATTCGAGACCCGCAGGCTCCGCTGGAATATACCCAGTGGACCTCGATCGCTGATATGAAAAATGACATTTATTACATCAAGACCTACGACAATCAGGTTTTGCGCAGCGTATCCCTCAAGGATATGGACCTTGATGCCAAGGACCTTGTAACGGTCAAGATGGACCCTTTGCCGATAGCACCGGCATTGATCGAGAAGAAGTAACTTTGAGCGGTTCCGGTTAAAACGGAGTCGTAGAAATCGCCTAAGTATTTGTTTCGTTGCATTATCCTGCGCAAAACTGCTTCGTATTTTTGCTGGAAATGCTCTAGTTGTATGGATTCAAGGGCGGCGGTTAGCCGCCCTTTTTCGTTTCAGGGTACGTCATCGGAGGCAGTCGGGCCGCCTTCGTTCTCCAGATTGGCAATGCGTCGAGTTTCCGAGCGATTGAATTTCAGACGCACCCCAGCACCGCCGCCATTTTCCGGAATGAACAGCGCCCCGGCCTTTTCCAGGGTGTCGGCCAATGCCTGTATTTGTTCGTCCGATGGCGTGCCGAGCTTGCGTTCAAACTGTTCAATGGTCGCTGTGTCGATGCCGGATAGTTGGGCCAGGCGATCGCGGGAGAACTCCACGAGAGCTCTGGCAGCGCGGCATTGAGGTCCGGTTATCATCATGTCTTTCTCCCCTTGCAGTCATGTACTGGAGATAAATGCTGGAAGCGTAGCGCGCTTTGGCGCCTATAGTTTCGAAAGCCGTTTCACGCTGTTGTAGGAAAACGTTTTAATGGTGGTCGGAGTTACCGCTCTTTTTTCCCGCACCGTTGATAATCGTTTCGAGCAGCCAGGGCTTGTGGTCAATTATTTCAGAGAGTTCACGCAGACTTATTTGCGATCCGGCTTCCTTGAGCAACGCGTCGGCAACGGAGGCAGATCCGTTTTTGCCTTCCTGCGCCATGCGATGCGCCCGCCGGATCAAAAGTTCCGGCTGTGAAAAACTGCTCTCGGCAAGTCTTCTTTCTATTCGACGCTGTAGCTCTTCCGGAGCAATCATTTGTTGAATTCCCTTATTCCTGAAGGGTGCGCAACCGACAGCGATTTGCCACCCACACTATGAATTTATGTTGAGATAAAGTTTTTGCCACGTGACAATTCGTACAAATCTGGCGTTTCGGCAAAATTTACTATGAGGCAAGCAGGTGGAGTTGCGCGACCGTTCTACTTTAGTATCACGAAATAGTAACGAAATATTTCAGCACATCAAATCCGCAAAGAAGCCAAATTATTGCCACGCTTTCTCTTGTTTGCATCTGATGGCCTACTTACATAGCCGATACGCCTTGGCGGGAAGAGCATTGGTCAGGTAGAGCGTGCGACGGGAAGCGGATTTCGCTTCGCGGGAAGTCGCGCTGTAGCGACCAGTGCCTGTTTCCGTTTGATAACAATAATAATTCGATGGTTTGCAATGGCCACTCTTCGATACTTTATCTGGCCCATGGTCTTCACCGTATTGGGTCTCGCAGGTGCTCTCTGGCTCGGCTACGAAATGACCGGCACCTTTGGGGGAATGGTCTCCGTCTTCATCATCTGTGCGGTTCTGAGCGTTCTCGAAATTTCACTTTCTTTCGATAACGCCATCGTCAATGCGCGCATCCTGCGCGACATGACGCCGGAATGGCAGCATCGCTTCCTGACCTGGGGCATTGTGATTGCCGTTTTCGGCATGCGCATCATTTTCCCGTTGGCTATCGTTGCGGTTGCCATGTGGACCGATCCGATCTCGGCGCTGAAGCTTGCGATCTGGCAGCCGGATGAATATGCCCGCGTGATCTCGGATTCGCATACAGGCATTGCGGCCTTCGGCGGTACATTCCTGCTGATGGTCGGCATGAAGTATTTCTTCGATGTCGAGAAGGATGTGCACTGGATCAAGGCCATCGAAAGCCGCATGTCGAAATTCGCTTCCGTGCAAGGTGTCGAGATCGGCGTTGCAATCGCTCTGATTATCTTCTTCTCCTATCAACTGGATGCCGAGCACTCGCATACATTCCTGATTGCCGCGCTGTTCGGTCTTCTGACCTTCCTGGCTGTCGAAGGGCTTGGTGAGGTTCTGGATGCCACGCAGGAGCAGATGGACATGGTCCATCGTGGTGGCCTGGGCGCCTTCATCTATCTTGAAGTGCTTGATGCCAGCTTCTCGTTCGATGGCGTTATCGGTGCGTTCGCACTGACTACGAACCTGTTCATTATCGCAATAGGGCTTGGTATTGGTGCATTCTATGTGCGCTCGCTGACCATCATGCTTGTTGAGCGCAAGACGCTGGGCCAGTACCGCTATCTCGAACATGGCGCTTTCTATGCGATCCTGGTTCTGGCGGTCATAATGTATGTCCAGACGCTGGTGCATATTCCGGAAGTCATTACCGGCCTTATCGGCGCCGCTTTGATCGGTCTCTCGTTCATGTCTTCGCTGCGCTATAACCGGCTCAATCCGAACTGGCAGGAAGAAGCCGAAGAGGTCGCAGGGCACTAGTCTGATGTGTCTGACTGGATCAAAAGGGCAGCTTCGGCTGCCCTTTTTGTTGGTCTTGACCGAATCGCCGGAGTTGAGGACCATCATCCGGGTGCGATTGATATCGCTTTCATGCCGCAGATCGTTTCAGGGGACATGATCGGCATGCTGCGGCCTTTTCGGGGAGAGACGTTTCCATGATCGTGACACGGTTAAGCAAGACCGCCTTCGTGGCGGCGATTGCCTTTTTCGCAACGCTGGTTTCGTTCGGTAATATCACCGATTACGACACCAATTTCGGGTTCGTGCAGCACGTGCTGATGATGGACACGATCTTTCCCGACGCGACGATCAAATATCGCGCTATCGATAATCCAATGCTGCACAATGCCGCCTATATTCTCATCATCGCGGCGGAGACGCTGACGGCAATTCTATGCTGGATCGGAACATTCGCCATGCTCGGTCGGCTGACCGAACGGGCAGCGAGTTTCAACCGCTCCAAGAAATGGGCCATTGCCGGTCTGTCGCTTGGCTTTCTGGTCTGGCAGGTCGGTTTCATGTCGGTTGGCGGGGAATGGTTCGGTATGTGGATGTCGCAAACCTGGAACGGGATCGAATCCGCGTTCCGGTTCTTCATCACGATCATTGCAGTGCTGATCTTCGTCGTTATGCCGGACGGCGAGCTAGTGGATTGAATTTGACGTTTGAATCCCGACTGAATGAGATGCTGTTTCAAACGTCAAATTCGAAAAATCCACTAGATACATAAAGTTACTAGTGGTCTTTGCGATTCCGACATTTGCTCGGCGCCTGTATCAGAGGGACGCAAATGTCGGAATCAGACCACTAGAATAGATGCGATGCTGAAACAGGCTCGTCGATCAGTTCGACGCCAGCCTGTTTCATCTTCTGCAGCATGATGTCCATCGAGCCGTTAAGGTCGATCCCACGGCACGCATCGAGACGGACGCGCACCTGAAAACCTTCTTCTATGGCGTCGAGCGCCGAATAGGCGACGCAGAAATCGGTGGCCAGCCCGACCAATGTGAGCGAACCGATATCGCGTTCGCGCAAATATCCGCCAAGACCAGTCGGTGTGCTGCGGTCGTTTTCGAAGAATGCCGAATAGCTGTCTATGCCGATGCGAAAGCCTTTTCGAAGGACGAGCTGTGCCCGCGTCCATTGCAGGTCAGCGTGAAAATCCGCACCGTGACTGCCTTACACGCAATGGTCGGGCCAGAGCGTCTGCAGGCCATAGGCCATCTCGACAGTGTTGAAAGGTTTGGTACCAGGATGGGTTGAGGCGAAGCTCGAATGATTGGCTGGATGCCAGTCCTGCGTGAGGATGACGTGTTCGCTTTCATCGATCAGCCGGTTGACGGCGGGAATGATTTCGTCGCCGCGATCAACCGGCAGCGCGCCGCCGGGGCAAAAATCATTCTGGACGTCGACAACCACAAGTGCATGACCGATCATGGAATACTCGCTTTTCTCATTTCATAACCGACTATAGCCAGACAGGGTTCGCGAGACCAGCAATAAGCCGCGTTCTGGTATAACATCGGCAAGAGTGCTACGGACGATTCCAATCAGGAACCAGACAGGAAACGATCATGACAGACGTAATCGTCCGCGACAGCAATGGCACTCAGTTGAATGACGGCGATTCCGTCACGCTCATCAAGGACCTGAAGGTCAAGGGCACCTCGACGACACTGAAGCGGGGAACGCTGGTCAAGGGCATTCGCCTCACCGGAAATCCGGACGAAGTCGATTGCAGCACCAAGCAGGTCAAGGGACTGGTGCTGCGGACCGAATTTCTGAAAAAAGCCTAAGAGCCTGTTCCAAAAGTCGCCCTGTGTGGCTGCAAATGGCAATTTTCTGCGTTTCGGTGCTCACGTACCCTTAAGTACGCGCCGCTCCGGTACTCGAAAATCACCATTTTCGCACACACATGCCGCTTTTTGATTCAGGCTCCGTTATCAGGCATCGATCTCCACGCGTCCACGTGGGCGGCTGCAGCAGGCGAGGATATAGCCCTCGGCGATTTCATCGTCGCGAATGCCGCCATTGTGGTTCATTTCGGTTTCGCCGCCGAGGCACTTCACCTTGCAGGTGCCACAGATTCCGAACTCGCAGGCGCTCGGAATCTTGAGACCTCCATTACGTGCGGCAAGCAGAATCGTGTCGTTTTCCGTGCATTCGACTTCCACACCTGAAAGGCTGAAGACGACGCTTGCGGCGGCAACTGCCGGTGCCGGGGCGGCGGGTGCTGCCACAGTGCTCGCTGCTTCGGAGAGCGTGGATGGCACCGGAACCGACGAAATCTCGCTGGCCGGGTTAAAGCTTTCTTGATGGTAGTTGGCCATGTTGAAGCCAGCGTCTTCCAGCAGGCCGCGTACACCGTTCATGAATGGTTCCGGTCCACAGCAGAACACCTTGCGATGCAGAAAATCAGGCGCCAGCAATTCAAGCCGGGCACGGTCGATGCGTCCGTGCAGACCCAGCCATACGTGTCGCGGTGACGACTGTTCCACGATGAAAGCCAGATGCATTGCTTCCATGCGACCGGTAAGCAGTTCCAGTTCGCGGCGGAAGATGATGTCGTCCGGCGTGCGCGCGCAATTGATGAAGGCGACGTCGGTTGCCGGTGCGCAGTCGAAGAGCCAGCGCGTCATGGAGACCATCGGCGTGATGCCGGAGCCGGCAGAAACGAAGAGATATTTTTCGCCCGGATGGTTGGCAAGCGAGAAATCGCCGTTCGGCCCGTAAGCCTTGATCTTCATCGACGGGCGCAGATTGTCGAGCATCCAGCGGGTGCCTATGCTGTCCTTCTGCGCCTTGACCGTGACGGAGATATGGTAGGGACGGGATGGGGTCGAGGAAAGCGTATAAGTCCGAAGCACCGGGCCAAGACCATCCGCCCGTTCTATCGGCAGTTCCAGAGTGATGAACTGGCCTGGCGTATAGCGGAACCAGTTGTCCTCGGTGGTCTTGAAGGAGAAGGTCATCACGTCTGGCGCTTCTTCGATGGCCGAGATGCATTCCAGCATCTGCAACCTGTCGTTCCACGGCAGCATCTCGTCCAGATATTTCAGAGGCTGCATGGCCTTCTCACTTCTCAATTCGCATACACTATCAGGCGACGCGGCTGAGCTTTGCTGCTTCGCCACGCAGGCGCGGTGTAATGGTGTTGGTATACCATTCGAGGAATTGCATCACGCCGCCTTCATGTTCGACCGAATACGGGCCGGGCTGATAAGCGGGCGAGCGAATGCCAACCGCATTTTCTTCAACGATCTGCCGGTCCTGGTCATTGGTCTGGATCCAAACATGGGTCAGCTCATCAAGATCGTAATCCACGCCTTCGACGGCATCCTTGTGGACGAGCCATTTGGTGGTGACGAGCGTTTCCTCGGCGCTGATCGGCAGAACGCGGAAGGAAATCGCATGATCCGCCATCAGATGGTTCCAGGTCGACGGATAGTTGAACAGCAGCATTGCGCCGATATTCGTGTTGCCAGCCACCTGATCGCTCAAAGGCTTCTTGACGGCTGCCTTGCCGGACATGGTGTAGCTCACCGCGTCGCGCAGAAGCGGAATGCGGGTGATGCGATAGCGTCCATCCTCGGACATGTTGAATTCCGCAGGCAGGCCGACGTTGGCGCAATTTTTCCAGAGCTGGTTGATCTCGGGGTCTTCCATCACACCCTGCACGCCGGTTGCCGAAGGAGCTTCCGGATAGGTGCGGCAGAGTTCTGGATGGTTCGCGGCGCAGTGATAGCACTCACGGTTGTTTTCCCAGACGAGCTTCCAGTTGCCCTTTTCGATGATCGAGCTTTCGAAAGCGACCTTTGCGTCCTTGATATTGTGCGGCGCGAGATAGGGTTCAACCAGATTGCGGAAAGCACCGAAATCAGGCGCTTCCTCGGCGACACAGACATAGATATAGCCGGCGACGGTTTCACAATGCACCGGCTTCAGGCCATATTCGGCAGGTTTGAAATCAGGGCCGACCTGACGTGCGAAGAGCAGGCGTCCGTCCAGTTCGTAGGTCCACTGATGATAAGGGCAGACGAGCTTTGCTGCAGTTCCTTTTTCGGCCGCGCAAATGCGCGAACCGCGATGGCGGCAGGAATTATGGAAAGCACGAATGCCCCCCTGCGCATCGCGAACGATGACAACGGGATAAGCGCCGATCTGCACGGTCATATAGGAACCGGTCTTCGGCAATTCGCAATCATGGCCCACAAACAGCCAGTCCTTGTAGAAAATATTCTCCAAATCCAGCTTGTGATATTCCGGATCGGTGTAGAATTTTTGCTCCAGGCTGAAATTGGGGTCGCGCCCGGTCAACAGCCCCAGCATTTCGTTGCGAACGTCCATAGAATCGAACCCTTGCTTTCCATCTTGGATCTGCCCTCTGCTGTTCTCCCAGCGACTATGGCTCGATCCGGTGTTCCCTTTGTCTTCCGGAAGCACGGCTTATCCCGTTATCTCAATGGCTTGCTCACATCTCCCGAGGTCTGTGAACTAGCTTCCGTTATTCTGATTCAATCACTGAACTATTCTAAACGCGCATTGGGATGCGACATGGTTTTCGCGTAAAGACGACACGCCAAAATGTCGCTTTTGCGGCGTGATCAGATCGTAGCAAATATGTGTTACATATGCCTTCGGAGCGTTTCCGGGATTGCAAATTGGTTTAAAAGCCAGTTACCACGTCAACCACATCCCAATCTGTTTCATTCCATGGGAGGCTCGGTGGCCATGAAACGTTCTGAAATCAACGAAATCATCCGCGAAAGCGACGCTTTCATTCGCTCTTTCGGCTATGTCATGCCGCCTTTCGCATACTGGTCTCCCGAGGAATTGAAGGCGCGGACCTCTTCGGATGCGCATGCTATTCGCGACGCGCGCCTTGGCTGGGATATCACCGATTACGGGCAGGGCAAATTTGCCGATCTCGGCCTGTTTCTCTTCACCACGCGCAACGGCAATGCCGAGGACCTCAAGCGCGGCGGTGGCATGCTTTATGCCGAAAAGATCATGATCTCGCGCAAGAACCAGCTTTCTCCGATGCACCGCCATGTGGTGAAGGCCGAAGACATTATCAATCGTGGTGGCGGCACACTGGTGCTGGAACTGTTCAATTCACTGCCGGATGGCAGTGTGGATGAGGAAACCGACGTGACGGTTGCCACCGACGGACGCCTTGTGACGCAGAAGGCTGGTGCTCACCTGAAGCTGCAGCCGGGCGAAAGCGTGACGCTGCTGCCGGGCAACTGGCATGCTTTCTGGGGCGAGGGCGGCGATGTGCTGATTGGCGAGGTTTCGACTGTCAACGACGACCTGACCGACAATATTTTCCGCGAGCCGATCGGCCGTTTTTCGAATATCGAAGAAAACGAGAAGCCGCTACATCTCCTGGTGTCCGACTACGACAAATGGCTGTAAGCCTACCGATATTTCGGTTCTGGCTGCCTGCAAATGAAGTTGTTTGACGCTTCCGGTCTGCATGTAACTTTAAGTGAACGGCTCCCCGGTTCTCTAACGCCGTCATTTCCGGCAAACGGGGTCGGGAAGCTCAACAGGCTCTCGCGAAGGCAACTGAAGGACTGAACATATGAAGCTGGCGATGATCGGAACGGGCTATGTGGGGCTGGTTTCGGGTGTGTGTTTTGCCGAATTCGGCTTTCACGTCACCTGCGTCGACAAGAATCCATCGATCATCGAACGGCTGAAGGCCGGGAAAGTCACCATCTTCGAGCCGGGGCTCGATGAACTGATGACCCGCAATATTCGCGATGGCCGGCTGGAGTTCAGTACCGATCTTCCGGCAAGTGTCGCGGACGCTGACGTCATCTTCATCGCGGTCGGCACGCCATCCCGTCGCGGAGATGGCGAGGCGGACCTGCAATATATTGAAGCGGCTGCGGATGAAATCGCCGCTGCCATGAAGCCTGGTGCCGTGGTCGTTATCAAGTCGACGGTCGTGGTCGGTACCAATGCGCGCATACGCGACCGCATCAAGACTGCCAATCCGGGTGTCTCGTTCTCAATGGTGTCCAATCCGGAATTCCTGCGGGAAGGTTCGGCAATCGAGGATTTCATGCGACCCGACCGTGTGGTTGTCGGGGTGGAAGACGAACGCGGCAGAACCGCAATGCAGCGCCTCTATCGTCCGCTTTACCTGCGTGAAACGCCGATGGTCGTCACGTCGCTGGAAAATGCCGAGATCATCAAATATGCGGCCAATGCCTTTCTGGCCATGAAGGTGACATTCATCAACGAGGTTGCCGACCTTTGCGAGAAGACTGGCGGCAATGTGCAGGAAGTGGCTCGCGCAATCGGCATGGATAACCGCATCGGCTCGAAATTCCTGCATGCCGGTCCGGGCTTTGGCGGGTCGTGCTTCCCGAAGGACACACGTGCCTTCGCTGCGACGGGCAAGAAATATGATGCGCCGCAATCGCTGATCGAACAGGTCATTGCGGTCAATGAGACGCGCAAACAGTCGATGGCCGAACGGATCGTGACTGCTGCCAAGGAAAACGGTGCAGACACGGTTGCTGTCCTGGGCGTCGCCTTCAAGCCGAACACCGATGATATCCGCGAGTCTCCTGCGCTCGACATTATCGCGGCCATTCAGAAAGCAGGGATCAAGGTGCAGGCGCATGATCCTGAAGCCATGGACGCTGCCAGGGCGGTGCTGCCGGATGTTGTCTGGTGCAATTCGGCCTATGAAGCGGCGAAGGGCGCAGGCGTTGTTGCCCTGCTGACCGAATGGAACGCCTATCGTGCGCTCGATCTGAAACGGGTGGCCAATGGTATGGCCGGAAATGTGCTGATCGATCTGCGCAATGTCTACAAGGCAGAAGACATTGCAGGCACCGGCCTTGATTATCGTTCCGTCGGCCGGACGCTTCGGGCCTGACCAGAGCATTTCCAGCAAAAGTGGAAACCGGTGTTGCGTCCGAAACGCGCTCTAACTGTTTATTTTGACGCGCATCTTTTCCGAAAACCGTTTCACACTTTTCGGGGTGCGCTCTGGAAATGCCGGGGAGTTACTCCCCGACCGTCAGCCGCTTCTTCTCATTGGCGATGAGCCAGAGATTGCGGATATAGACGACGAGGCCAAGGCCTTGGCCCGCGATGAAGACCGGGTCCTTGCGCTGGATCGCATAGATCAGCAGCAAGGTGCCGCCGAAAAGCGAGAAGAACCAGAAGGCGACCGGCATGACGCTGCGCTTCGCCTTTTCGGATGCCAGCCACTGCACGACGAAGCGCATGGTGAAGCAGGCCTGAGCGACGAAGCCCAGCACGATCCAGCCATCCCACTGCGCCACGAAGACCTCGTGCAGCCACTGTGACAGGCTGTTGAAAATATCAGTCATGGGTGATCTCTCTCACACGCGGAACGACCTTGCGGCGCTTCCGCAGCCACCAGACGCCATAAAGATCCAGAATGCCGCGCACTCCACGGTCCAGAATGCCGTAATTGGATTTGCCGTGGCGGCGTTCGCGGTCGACCACATCGACATGCACGACGTCGAAGCCCTCGCGGATCGCCAAGGCAGGCAGATAGCGATGCCATCCATCAAAGAAAGGCAGTTGTCGGAACAGGTCAGTGTGCAGCGCTTTCAGGCCACAGCCGGAATCGCGGGTCTTGTCCTTGAGGATCGCGCCGCGCAGATTATTGGCAAAGCGTGACGAAAGCTGCTTGAGTTTTGTATCCGTACGCTTGAGGCGCTGTCCGGCAGCAATGCCGTAATCAGGCCCGGCCTTTAACAGCGCATCTGCCAGAACGGGGAGATAGGCGGGGTTGTTCTGTCCGTCGCCGTCCATGGTCACGACGATCTTGCCGCGTGCTGCGAAAACGCCGGAACGCACAGCGGCGCTCTGGCCTGACGACCGGTCGTGGCGCAGATGGCGCAGTGGCTTGCCTGCATGAATGCGGCCTGCGAGTACATCGCTGGTTGAGTCCGTCGAACCGTCGTCGACGACGATGACTTCGTATGCGCGGCCCTGCATGGCGGCATCGACTTCATCCAGCAAAAAGGCAAGATTGTCGGCTTCGTTGCGGCAGGGGATAACCACAGAAATCGTCGGTGTGTCCAAGCGGAGTGTTCCTTTATTCCTCGCGCTATCTGCTTAAGCTCGGCTTTCCTGCCCGGAAACCCGATAAAGCGCAAGGCGCGCTCCATAGCATTGATTGGATGGCAAAGCCAAGACGGTTCAAGTAAACGTGAGTTCTGGCCCGGATAATAGCTCGATTGATCGGTTGACTGCCGTTTTTTAGCCGGACATAGCCGGATACGGAAGAGCCTCCTCCAGCCAATCCAGAAAATTCTGCGTCACTTCATCCCGGTTGATCTCATTGAGGCTCTCGTGGCGGGTGCAGGGCAGGATCATGCATTGGACACGCTCGAAACCCATTTTCAGCATTCTCTCCGCCAGCCTGCGCACGGCAGCGCCGTTCACCGTTGCGGGGTCTTCGGCCCCGCCAACGAGACTGAACGGCATGTTTCGCGGGACTTTCGAGAAGTTCCGGTCATCAGCGCCACGGCGGATCATGCGGAAAATGTCGATCCATAACGCCACGCTGGCGTCGAAGCCGCAAAGCGGATCGGCGACATATGCATCGACTTCCGCCGTATCATGCGAAAGCCAGTCGAATAGCGTGCGGTGGCCTTGTACGGATCGACCCCAGGCGCGGAAGGTCATTTTCGGCAGAATGGCGCTTGGAACGTCCGAACCTTTCAGCATGCGCTCCGTATAAAGGAGTGCGAGTGCCAAAGCGCTTTCCACACCGCCATCGACATTGGCGTTCCAGATCGCGGCCGCATCGACTGTATCGGCGTAGTTCAGCACATAGTTCAGTGTGATCAGCCCGCCCATGGAATGTCCGAAAAGCACGATCGGGAGACCCGGATGGTTCTCGTGAATATGTCGGTTAAGCGCGCGCACGTCCTCGATAGCTACAACATGGCCCAGCTTTTGTGCGAACATTCCTCTCGTCGCATGAGCGCCGATATTGGTGCCATGCCCGCGATGGTCGTGGATATAGACGTGGTAGCCCGCCGCGACCAAGGCGGAGGCGAAACGTTCATAGCGCGCGGAATGTTCGGCAAGGCCATGGCATATCTGGACAACTCCTCGCGGTGTCCCGGCGCGGACGGTGCGGAACGGGAGTTCCGATTTGTCGGAAACCGTCAGATGATGAATGGTTTTGAATGTCATTTCGCCATCTGATTTTATGCCGCGCAAATAGTCAATCTCCCACGATGCGGCGTCGCTTAAACAGGCATTGGAACGGAGTGTGAATGAATTTTAGGCAATTACGTTTTTTGTGCAGATTCCGCTTGAAAAGCGCAAAAGCTTGGGCAAATCTAGTTTTGCAGACAGGGTTTTTGAAGGGCAATCAGGGGCGTTTTAAACAGGATTTCACGTCATAACTTGCAGGCCGTCCGATGAAAGGGAGGAAACTTTCGCGGACGGTGGCCAGAGGGGAAACCGGGTGACGGAAATATCCGCGCCCGGTTTCATTATTTATGGTTCTCATCAAACATTGATTGGCTGTTGCCACTGCTTCTGTTTCGCGGGTTGCCGTTTGCTTCCGGGGCATAATTAGCCTACATACGCGTCAACAATTTCCGCGCGGCTCGGTAAGCATTGGACCGATCGCGCTTCTCAACCTGCGGAGACGACGCGCTTTATGGCACGCCAATTCATCTATCATATGTCCGGGCTGAATAAGGCCTACGGCGCCAAGAAGGTTATCGAAAACCTTCATCTGTCATTCTATCCAGATGCGAAGATCGGTATTCTCGGCCCCAACGGTGCCGGTAAGTCGACGATCCTCAAGATCATGGCCGGTCTCGACAAGGAATATACCGGTGAAGCGTGGCTCGCCGACGGTGCCACTTGCGGTTATCTCGCGCAGGAACCGCATCTCGATCCAGAAAAAACTGTGCTTGGCAACGTTATGGAAGGTGTGGCTGCGAAGACCGCCATTCTTGAGCGTTATAACGAGCTGATGATGAACTATTCTGATGAAACCGCCGACGAAGGTGCGGCGCTTCAGGATGTCATCGACAGCCAGAACCTCTGGGATCTGGAAAGCCAGGTTGAAATGGCGATGGAAGCCTTGCGCTGCCCGCCAGCCGATGCCGATGTCACCAAGCTTTCGGGCGGTGAGCGTCGCCGCGTTGCGCTTTGCAAGCTGCTGCTTTCGAAGCCTGATCTGCTGCTGCTCGACGAACCAACCAACCACCTTGACGCTGAAACCACCGCTTGGCTGGAAAAGCATCTGCGCGAATATCAGGGCGCTGTCCTGCTCATCACGCACGATCGCTACTTCCTCGACAATGTGACCGGCTGGATTCTCGAACTCGACCGCGGTCGTGGCATTCCTTACGAAGGCAACTACTCGGCTTATCTCGAAGCCAAGGCCAAGCGCATGATTCAGGAAGGACGTGAAGAAGATTCGCGTCAGAAAGCTCTTGAGCGTGAGCGCCAGTGGATTGCCGCAAGCCCGAAGGCACGTCAGGCCAAGTCGAAAGCTCGTATCAAGGCTTACGATCAGCTCGTTGAAGCTGCGGAAAACCAGCGTCCGGGCGATGCCCAGATTCTGATCCCGGCAGGCGAACGTCTCGGTCAGGTGGTTATTGAAGCTGAAGGTCTGACCAAGTCGTTTGGCGACCGTATGCTGATCGAAGACCTGACATTCAAGCTGCCTCCAGGTGGCATTGTTGGTGTTATCGGTCCAAACGGTGCCGGTAAGTCGACGCTGTTCAAGATGATTACCGGTCAGGAAAAGCCGGATTCCGGTTCGATCCGCATCGGCGATACTGTGCATCTTGGTTATGTCGATCAGAGCCGCGACCACCTCGATCCGAACAAGAATGTCTGGGAAGAAATTTCCGGCGGCAACGACATCATCAAGCTCGGCAAGTTCGAAATGAACTCCCGCGCTTATTGCGGTGCGTTCAATTTCAAGGGTGGTGATCAGCAGGCCAAGGTTGGCAATCTGTCCGGCGGTCAGCGCAACCGCGTGCATCTCGCCAAGATGTTGCAGGCAGGCGGCAACGTTCTGCTGCTCGACGAACCGACCAACGATCTTGATACGGAAACGCTGGCAGCGCTCGAAGATGCGCTTGAAAAGTATGCTGGCTGCGCTGTTATCATCTCCCATGATCGTATGTTCCTCGACCGTCTCGCGACACATATCCTCGCCTTCGAAGGCGATAGCCATGTTGAATGGTTCGAAGGCAACTTCGAAGATTATGAGGCTGACAAGGTTCGTCGTCTCGGACCCGAGAGTGTCAACCCGAAGCGGGTAACGTATAAGCCGCTTACCCGATAATGACTTCCAAGGCCGGTGCATCGCACCGGCCTTTTTATTTCAGGCCCTTTTCACGTGATGAAAGGAAAGACGATGAAAGACTGGTCCGCAAAACAGTATCTGAAGTTTGAAGATGAACGCAGCCGCCCGGCGCGCGATCTTCTGGCGCAGATACCCCTGCCAGCGCCGCGCAAGGTGGTGGATATCGGCTGCGGACCCGGCAATTCGACCGAGCTTCTTGTGGAGCGCTGGCCGGATGCACAGATTTCAGGCTTCGATACGTCGCCAGACATGATCGAAAAGGCGAAGACCCGTCTGCCAGACGTAGAGTTCTTCATCAGTGATGCCGCCAGTTTCGAGCCGGATGCCGAAACGGATGTGCTGTTTTCCAATGCTGTTTTCCAATGGTTGCCGGACCATATCGAGCAATTGCAGCGGCTGTTGTCACTGCTGCAACCCGGCGCGGTGCTGGCCGTCCAGATGCCGGATAATATGGGCGAGCAGACCCATGTTGGTATGCGTGACGTCGCAAAAACAGAGGCCTTCGTCGCCAAGATCGGCACCAAGGGCAGGGGACCTCTGCCGCCGGTGATGGAATATTATAACGCGCTCGCCGGTCAGGCTGCGCGGCTCGACATATGGCATACGGTCTATAACCACCCGCTGGATGGCGTTGATGCGATTGTGGAATGGGTGAAGGGGACAGGGTTGCGACCGTTTCTCGATCCGCTCGATGAACAGGAGCAGGCCGACTATCTGAAAGCTTACAAGGCGAGGATTGCGACGCATTATCCGGCGGCTGTCGATGGGAAAGTCCTGCTGCGTTTCCCACGTATTTTTCTGGTTGTTCAGAAGAAATAGTCGCCCGACAGACAACTCTACACGGGGAATTGATCGATTGCCTGTGTAGAGAGAATTGATTATTATATAATTATTTCAATGCATTATGTTTCCGCATCATTGCACGGCGACGCCAATCATATCTTTTAGCAACTTCTCATATTGGAATAGATTGCATGCAAACGATTTTGTTCCTATGGTCTGGCCGCATCCT
The DNA here is from genome assembly GCF_902825325.1 of Brucella tritici. Classification (GTDB taxonomy): domain Bacteria; phylum Pseudomonadota; class Alphaproteobacteria; order Rhizobiales; family Rhizobiaceae; genus Brucella. The sequence continues at coordinate 367,027 of NZ_CADEAR010000003.1, forward strand.
GAAACCGCTCTAGATATGGAGCCGTCATGATCGCAACGCCGCGATGCGCGCCATCCCCGTTGCGATTTCGTTCAGGAGGCCGGTTTCGATGCTCTTGCTCCGTTTTTACTTTTCAATGGAAATGAACGCCGAGGCTGCCGGTTCAAGGACTGTTTCAGGCGTCTTTGCGTCTTCGCAATTGATCCAAACAGTATGATTTCGACCGGGAGGACATTTCAAATGCGAGCCTGCTTTCCAGTTGAAATGCGGTTCGCAGTTTTATGTTTATGAAGTGAAACAATCGCCGATTTCGGTAATCCCTGCCTGGGGTCGGCGGCTTGCAGGCTGTTTGAGAACCGCCTGCTATCGGGAGTTTTCAGAATGAACAATGCAGAAATGCATGCTGACGCCAATGGCGAGGTCGAAGCGGCACATGATGCCCATGACACGCGCCGCCGCGTCTTTGCCATCGTGGCCAGCGCATCGGGTAATCTGGTGGAGTGGTACGATTTTTACGTCTATTCCTTCGGTGCACTTTATTTCGCATCGCAGTTTTTCCCTGCCGAGGATCAGACCAGTCAGCTGCTGAATGCGGCTGCGATTTTTGCGGCTGGCTTCCTCATGCGCCCCATCGGCGGCTGGCTGTTTGGCCGCATTGCCGACAAGCTCGGTCGCCGCAAATCCATGCTGATTTCGGTCACGATGATGTGCCTTGGCTCCTTCGCCATCGCCATTTTGCCGACCTATGAAACAATCGGTGTTCTGGCACCATTCCTGCTGCTGATCGTGCGTTTGCTGCAGGGCCTTTCGGTCGGCGGCGAATATGGTACCACCGCTACCTATATGAGCGAAGTGGCGCTGGCCGGGCGCCGGGGCTTCTTCTCGTCGTTCCAGTATGTCACGCTGATTGGCGGGCAGTTGCTTGCTGTTCTGGTGATCGTGGTGCTGCAGTTCTTCCTAACGTCGGACGAGCTTCATGCCTGGGGTTGGCGCATTCCTTTCGCTATTGGCGGCGTTGCGGCCATCGTCGCACTATTCCTGCGGCGGACCCTTCACGAGACCTCGACGGAAGAAACCCGCAGCAACAAGGCGGCAGGCAGCTTTGCCAATATTTGGAAGAACCACCGCAAGGCCTTCCTTGTCGTCGTCGGCTTCACGGCTGGCGGTTCGCTCGCCTTCTATACCTTCACCACCTATATGCAGAAATATCTGGTCAACACCGCTGGCATGAGCAAGGAAACGGCCAGCGAAACCATGACCTTCGTGCTGTTGGCCTACATGCTGATGCAGCCGCTTTTCGGCGCGTTGTCCGACAAGATTGGCCGTAAGGCGATGATGATCGGCTTTGGCGGTATTTCGATCCTGACCACGATTCCGCTCATGACGCTGATCGGTTCGGTGCAGAGCCCGACCATGGCATTCATCTATATCGTGATCGCTCTGGCGGTTGTCAGCATGTACACCTCGATTAGCGGCATCGTGAAGGCAGAGCTGTTTCCGGCGGAAGTGCGGGCGCTCGGTGTCGGCTTTGCTTATGCCATCGCCAATGCGATCTTCGGCGGTACCGCTGAATATGTGGCACTCTGGTTCAAGCAGCAGGGTATGGAAAGCGGCTTCTTTTGGTACGTGACCATCATGATGGTCATCGTGTTTGCGGTCAGCATCTTCATGCCGAACCCGCGTGAGCACGGCTATCTGCAGGGGCACGGTACCGAATAATCAGATCACATTCATCAGTAAAAACGCCGCCTCCGGGCGGCGTTTTTACATATTCACCGCCTCGTCGTCTTCCGGCGACAGAAGCCGTGTCGCGCGCCATTCGGTCAGCTTGGCATTGATTGCGTCGAGCACGAAGAAGCGCGCTGAATCCCTGTCATATCCATCATCACGTAGCGCATCGTAATCGGTATGCGTGTGACGCACATGCGCGACTGTCGCCAGCCAGACGGCAGTGGATGGCGGCAGCATCTTCATATGAGGGCTGAGCGCTGCCGCACGGATAGGCTCGGAATCCGAATAGGGTATCGCCGGAAGCAGAAGCGTCAGCGATTTGGCGATTGCTTTCTGACGCATTGTGCCTGCACCCATGGCTCATCCTTACAGTCAGTTGTTTGTGCGAATCCTTTGCTTGGCCATTCTGTCACGAAAATCGCTTGCACAGGAACTGCTTTCCATATAAACATATCTTTATATCTTTTACGGATATCCGTGATGGGCCGTGAATGAGAAAATGCGTCAACAAAGAGCGGAAGGCATGGCCGGTTTGCAACTGCAACTCGATCTGATGGTAGATGTGCTAAAGGCGGTGGCTGAGCCAAGCCGCTTGCGCATTCTTGCACTTCTTTCGCGCGGTGATCTCACCGTCTCCGACCTCACGACGATATTGGGGCAATCCCAGCCGCGCGTGTCGCGTCATTTGAAGCTGCTCGCGGAAGCCGATCTCATTGATCGCTATCAGGAAGGCGCATGGGCTTATTTCCGTCTCGCTGACAATGCGATCAGCGGTGACCTTGCACGCGGGCTTCTGGCTCGTCTCGACAACACCGATGCTCTTGTTGAACGTGACATGGAACGCCTGTTGCAGGTGAAATCCAGCCGTCAGGAAAAGGCCGCCGCCTATTTCAGCGCCAATGCCGGTAGCTGGGATCAGATTCGCAGGCTGCATGTTTCCGAGAATGCGGTCGAAGTGGCCCTCAAGAAGGTTGTCGGTGACAAACCGTTTCAGGCGATGCTCGATGTCGGCACGGGAACGGGCCGGTTGCTGGAGCTTTTTGCGCCGCTTTACCTTCGCGGTGTCGGTATCGATATCAATCGCGATATGCTGGCTATGGCGCGCGCCAATCTCGATCTCGCAGCCGTTGGCAATGCGCAGGTTCGTCAGGGCGATGTCTATGCGCTGCCGGTGGAGCGTGAGAGCTTCGATCTGGTGACCATTCATCAGGTTCTGCACTTCCTTGATGATCCACTTGCCGCCATTCGCGAAGCGGCGCGGGCTTTGCGTCCCAACGGGCGATTGCTGATCGTCGATTTCGCACCGCACAAGCTCGAGTTCCTGCGCGAGGAACACGCACATTTGCGGCTTGGCTTCAGCGATGAACAGATGCTGGGCTGGATGAGAGATGCCGGTCTTGAGCCGGAAAAGACACTGGAACTGGAGCCGAAGGCGGCCAATGGGGATGAGGGGCTGACAGTGAAGCTGTGGCTCGCCCGCGATCCACGCCTTCTCATCGCCGATCCGGTTTCGCATGCCTCCCAAAAGTCGGAACCGGTTTTGGGATAAAGACATGCGGCAAAAACAGACAATAAGCATGACGGAGACAGTTTGATGGGTTTTTACGGTCTTTCCCGCCGACCGGATGTTGGCCAGACCACCCGGGTATCGTTCGAATTCTTCCCGCCCAAGTCGGAGGAAATGGAACAGCGTCTCTGGGATACGGTGACGCGGCTTGCTCCGCTGCAGCCTGAATTCGTCTCCGTGACCTATGGTGCCGGAGGCTCCACGCGTGAACGCACGACACGCACCGTGGCGCGCATCCTCAAGGAAACCGACGTCAAGCCAGCGGCGCATCTAACCTGCGTGGATGCGACACGCGAGGAAGTTGATCGCGTCGTGCGTGAATTCGCAGAACTCGGTGTCAACCGCTTCGTGGCGCTGCGCGGCGATCCAGCCGCCGGTATCGGCGAGAAATATGTGCCGACGCCGGGTGGCTATCAGAACGGTGCCGAACTGGTCTCTGGTTTGCGCAATATTGCGGATTTCGACATTTCAGTTTCCGCCTATCCGGAAAAGCATCCGGAAAGCCCGGATTTTGCAACCGATATCGATATGCTGAAGCGCAAGGTCGATAATGGTGCGACACGCGCCATTACCCAGTTCTTCTTCGAAAACGATCTTTACGAACGTTATGTCGAGCGCGTTCGCCGTGCGGGTATCTATATCCCGATCGTTCCAGGTGTTTTGCCAGTGCATAATTTCAAGCAGGTCAAGAATTTCTGTGCGCGGTCGGCGACCCATATTCCGAGCTGGCTGGCGGAGCGTTTCGAAGGACTGGACAACGATCCGCAGACACATCAGCTGGTAGCCGCTGCAATTGCCGCCGAGCAGGTGATGGATCTGATCGAACGCGGCGTGCAGGATTTCCATTTCTACACGATGAATCGCGCCGATCTGCCCTTTGCGATCTGTCACATGATCGGCATAAGGCCAAAGACGGAAGCAACTCTGGAAGTTGCCTAAACATAAAAAGCCCGGCGGTGACGCCGGGCTTTCTTGTTTTCGTGCGGGTTGGCCTATCCTCAAAACCGAAGCCGCCGTAATGGTTTAGGCTAATTCCCCTAAGGGATGACGCCTGCTATCAACGCTGCAACAAATGCAAATGCCGCACAGATCATGAGGACATTCAAAGATCGCGTAAGTCCCATTGGTCTGTCTCCTTCATATGCGTCCGGGTGACCGGACGCGCGCTGGTAGGAAGCTCGAATCTAAGCGCAAAACGCCTCGAACAAAAGAAGATTTCGCACTGCAATCTGCCGTGATGGAGAAATAAACCTATCGTTTACCACCTAAACTATTGAAATATTTGACTAGAAAAATTTATTCACATTTCATGAAAAAGACACCGAACTGCCACGTTTGGTACTGTTTTCGCCGCAGTTGCCACAGGTTTTTTGGCATGTTTTTTGCGATTTTTAGCGAATTAGCGCCAAATATGCCAACAAGGTGAGGATAGATATCACTGTCGAATAGAGGATGACGTTGGAGGTAATCGCTGCCTCGCGACGATAATGCTCGGCCAGCATGAAGGGGCCCGTGCCGGTCGGAAGTGCTGCAAGAAGAGCCGCGCTTTGTGCGAGCAGGGGAGGCAGTCCAAATACATAGACCACCAGCAGCCAGGTTGCGAGAGGCTGGACGATGAGCTTGACTGAAACAAGAAAAGCAATGGCATTGACGCTTTCGCGTTCGATCTTGCGCGGCTGGGCGAGGAACAGGCCAAGCGCCACCAGCGCGCAAGGGGATGCGGCGCCACCGAGCATCTTCAGGAAAGTTTCCGCCGGGGCGGGGATGGCGAGCCCCAGAAAGGACACCACAGCGCCAAGCGCCGGAGCGACAAGCAGCGGATTGCGGATCAGGGACCGCATGACCTTCCAGACGAGATGAAGCGGCTTCTTCTCGGTCTGCAAGCCGATTTCAATCAGCACGATCGCAAAAGCAAAGGTGACGCAGACGGTGATGATGATCGAAATGGTGGTCGCTGCCAAAACGCCTGACCCGAAGGCGATCATCGAAAGTGGAATGCCCATATAGCCGGTATTCGGATAGGCGGCGTTCAGCCCGTCAAGCGCAGTATCTGCCAGAGGCAGCCTTCCACGCAGCCGCACCAGAAAGGGCAAGGCGAACGCAATTGCGCTTGAAAGCAGAAATACTGCGATGAAACCCGGCTGCCAGAGCTCGCTGCCATGGGTATTGGCCATGATGTCGAAGAGAAGAGCAGGCAGTGCCAGATAGACGACGAAACGGTTCAGCTCCGCTATCGCATGAGGCCCGAGTATTTTCAGCTTGAAGGCACCCCAGCCGGAGAAAATCAACGCGAAAACGGGAAGGACGACGAGCAGGGTAGTGAGCATGAAACGGGCATTCGTGGTGAGAGCAGAATAGGAAAAGGCGCGGGGATGATCCCGCGCCTTATGATTTGCTTACAGCTTGTCGAGAAGCTCCTGGGTCGGCCAGGAATCGGCGGGCATTCCAAGACGCATCTGCTCAGCGCGCACGGCATCGCGGGTCAGGAGACCGAACACACCGTCGATCTTTTCGCCCATGTCGTAACCGCGGGCCTGAAGCTTGGTCTGGAGTTCCTTAAGCTGCTCCTGCGTCAGGCCCGGAACCGGGTTGCCCGGATCGAAGGCTGGCGCACCAGCGAGGCGGGTCGCGAAATAAGCGGCGGTTGTGGCGTAGACTATGGACTTGTTCCATTCCACGAATACGTCGAAGTTGGGATAAGACAGGAAAGCCGGTCCCTTGCGGCCAAGCGGCAGCAGAAGTGACGCATCGCCATCATCTGCGCCAAGCGGACCGTTGAGGCCCATCACACCCTGCTCAGCCCACCATGAATGCGGCTTGCGGTTGGTGCGGATTGCTTCTTCCCAAGGCAGATCCTTGGTGAGACGCACCTCTTCAAGCCAAGGCTGGCCACGCTTCCAGCCGAGTTCCGAAATCATGCGACCGGCAGTCATCATGGCATCGGGAACGCTGTTCTTCAGGTCGACCTTACCGTCGCCGTCGCCATCGACGCCACGTTCAAGATAATCCTTCGGCAGAAGCTGCATCATGCCGATCTCGCCAGCCCATGCGCCGGTGGTTGCCGCATCGACGACGCCCTGATCGAAAAGCTTGAGAAGGGCAATCAACTGCGGGCGGAACAGGTCTGGACGGCGGCAGTCGTAGGAGAGGGTAACGAGCGCATTTAACGTGTCGAAATCGCCCTGAATGGCACCATAGTCGGTTTCAAGCCCCCAGAAGGCGGCAAGGACTGGCCCCGGAACGCCATAGGTATCTTCGACCTTCTTGAAGACATCTGCATATTTGACCAGATTTTCACGGCCTTTTTTCAGGCGCGCTTCCGAGATGAGGCGCTTGGAAAATTCGGTGAAAGTCAGATTGAAAACAGTCTGCTTGCGGTCGCGATCAAGCACCTTTTGCTCAAGCATGGCCTTGTGCAATTCGGCGATGCCCTTTTCGCCGACACCGGCGTCACGGGCTTCCTTGGTCAGATTGTCCATCCACTGGCCGTAATCGATCTCGCATTCCGGCTTGGGAAGATTGACGGTGTTTTCAGTTGGCGTCGCAGCGGGCGCGGGAGAAGCGGCAGCCTGTGCATGGGACATGGCTGTCGATGCAAGCAAGGCGGCTGCGATAACTGAAGCAAAAAACTTCATTGGTAACTCACACTAATAGATTGGGAGCAAGCCGCTCCATCCGAGGATTGTTTTAGCTATTGCCTCAACAAGCCCCGGAAATGAAGCAAAACTTGGTGTGAACTGCCAAACTGCGCTGTGTTACCGAACTTTGTTGCTTTCCAGCCACTTTTTCCATGCGTTGGCATCGCCGGCGAAGACATTGATGTCGGCGTCGCCCTTGATGCCTGGAATGGAGCCGGTGCCCGTATATTGCCAGAACGTCCACGGATGGGGACCGTATTTCTCATCCGGATGACCGGCAACGGAGCGCAGCCAGAACGCATAGTCAGCCATCTGCCGCAAGTCGTTGTCATCGAAGAAATCGACCGTCGTGTAAACAATCGGACGCTTGCCGTAATGCTTTTCCAGCGCCTGCAGGAAGATGCGCATTTCCTTGCGCACAACGGCAGCATTGGGGCGCAGCTTGCAGGTTGGCGACTGCGGGTTCCATTCCATATCGAGAACGGGCGGAAGCGCGCTCGGATCACGCGGTACGTTCTGGATATACCAGCGTGCCTGTTCGATAGCCGGACGGCAGAAATAATAGAAATGATAGGCGCTCCGCGCGATGCCTGCCTGATGGGCGCCGTTCCAGTGTTCCTTGAAACGGTCATCGACGCGGTCGCCGCCCTCCGTCGCCTTGATGAAGGCGAAGGAAATGCCGCTGGCGCGCACGGCGCTCCAGTCCACATTGGTCTGATATTTGGAAACATCGGTGCCGTGTATCGGATAATGCCAGGGCGTCTTGCCGGTCCAGTCATGCGGGTCGCGATCGCCGAAGCGCGGCGCTTTCACAGGGCCGGACGGCGGTGCGATCCGCGCCACTGAGCTGCCTGATTTCTTTACGTCGGAAAAGTCGTAATCCACCGTCGTGCAGGCGGAAAGAATAAATGCGCCGAGGGCGAGAATGCTGTAGCTGGCCAGACGGTTCATAAAGGGGTTCCGTGTCGCGAATCAGTCCTCTAACGGTTACGCGATCCGAAGCCGGACGTCACCAGTCTGGCGGGCAAGTTTGGTGCTAATCTTTGGGAGCGGGCGACGTTGTCGAACGAATGATCGTTATCCAGGCAAAACCACGATAAAGAATACGCTTTTCAACGACAGCACTGCGTTCCTGCGCGAACTGATCGCAAACCGAGAACAAGTCGAAACGCGGCGTGACATGGAACCATTCGAGCCACTTGAAGAGTGCCTTTCCGAACCAGCGCGGCAGGCGGGCCTGATTTCCAAAATCGACGATATGCAATTCCCCATCTGCATTAAGGTGCCGGATGCTTTCACGAATGACCGACTGCCATTGCGGGATCATCGATACGGCATAGGAAATGAAAATCCGGTCGAAGCCGGTCTGTCCGAACAGTCGATCAGGGTCGAACTGGGCTGCATCTGCGCGATCAAGCCGGACGCGATCTTCAATGCCTGCGCGCTCTGCCGCCCGGCGTGCCGTATCCAGCATTTCTGCTGAAATATCGATGCCGAAGAGTTTCGCATCCGGATAATTTTCCGCAGCTTTCACCAGATTGCGACCTGTGCCGCAGCCGATCTCCAGAACTGTGCCCTCCTTGGGCACGGACAGTCCCGCGATCATGGGGTCCCGGCCCAGAAGATAATACTTGCGGGTAGCATCATAGAAATGCCGCTGACGGCGATAGACCCGATCCATGAGATTGGCATGTTTGACACCCTGAACGCTCCACGGGCTGCGCAACATGTCAGGCATCCTTCAGCGTATAGAGATGGAAACCACCATAGATCGACGAGCGGTCGCGGTCATGCAGGGTGCGGGATTCATCCGCTTGATATTCCCAGCGGTCCAGAATTTGTGGTGCCACCCGTCCCGGAAGCAGGCTCGGTTCCGCTGCAGTACGGAAGATGACACGGGCATTTGCTGCTGCCGTACGGGTAATTTCACTCCAGAGGGCATTGAGCTGTTCGTCATTCATCCAGTCCTGCGCGTCCAGCAGAATGTAACGGTCGACGGAAGAGCCAGGCTTGGCAGCGAGAAAGTCGGTGTAGCTCGCGTTCTGCACGGTCATGCGATCTGCGCGGCGGTCAAGTAGGACATGGCATTGCATCCGCCGGACGCGATGGTGACGATGCGGTGACCCGGCTTGATGGCCAGAGCAGCCATATCGACTTCGGGGTCTTCCCAAATCTGCGGATAGACTAGCCCTTTGAAGAGCCAGGCAAACAACCTTTCGGAAAAGCCCGCACGCGAGAGGGCGCTGTTCTGGGTTACGGCACGTTTGAGAATTGTGTCGGCTGATGTTTGCTCTGTCATTAAAAGTTCCCCTGATGCACGAATCCCGACTTCGATTTCGCAAAGTTAAACATCGTCCAATGACAGGGGCGTGACGAATTAACTGCGGATTTTTAAACCTGATGAATGCCGCTATACGCCTTTAATACTGTCGGTTTATTACGGCCGGTAAGACTATTTGAGAGAACTTTTTCGCGCTGTTGCCGTTTTCTTGTGTGACGGTCCCAGTCGACAGGATTTCTGTGTCGATGAGCGACCGTAAAGGTGATTGGCCGGACAAACCGGTCACGCACGGAGAAAACAGAGAGAGGCGTTTGGCAATATTGCCATTTGATGCCTGAAACCAGGCCAACGAGCCTGATCTAGGAAGGAGAGCCAACGTGAAGAAGTTTCTGATTGCTTCCGTCGCCGCCGTATCACTTCTCGGCCTTGCAGCTTGCAACGACAAGAAGGATGACACGAGCAACGCACCGGCACCATCCGCGCCGGCAGCGCCTTCGAACAATGACACGACGACGACGCCAGCCCCAACCAATCCGGCACCATCAACGCCGGGTACGGGCACGGCACCTGCCAACTAATGGTGCAGAGCCGTGACGCATCATGCGTCTGCATTTGGATGGCGATCCGGTCTCCGGGTCGCCATTCGTGCCAATGGGTTTTGAGATGAACGTTAAAGCAACCACGTCGGGAAAAGACGGGCATTCTGCGTTTTCCGTGTTTCAACGCAGGCTCGGTTCGGTTATGGCTTTTGTCATGAACCGTAACGCCCTGTTTTTCATCTCTGCGATTGTTCTTGTTGCGCTTGCCGCCTGCGGCAAGGGAAGTGACGAGACCGCTGCCACAACCAACGGCGGCGAGCAGGGAGCTGCGGCGGTATCGCAGCCTGCAAAACCGACAGAAAGAGGAAGCACGGAAAAAGGCCCCGATCTGGTCAAATCGCTCCGCGATAGTTCCGGTGTAATAAGCCCGGAAGAGAAAGCGGCAGCCATTGAACGTGCGCGCACAAATGCTGTCGCTGCGGCAAAATCTGTGGGGCAGACGGATCAGCAGGCGCAGACGGCGGGAGACGCGGCAGCTACGGTCGCACAGCGCTCATTCGATGAACGCGAACCTCAGCAGTAAGCGTTCGTTGCGGAACACGGCAACAATCTAAGCCAATGCCTTCTCATTCTTTCTAAATGTTTGTTTTTTCGGCTTTCGTCTGTGTGGACGGTTTTCAGTTCATTCGGAATTCTATAGAAAAGTTCCATGTCGATTTGGGTTCGCATTGGTGAGTTTGTAACGTCCGTGGCGTCGAATGCCATTACTGGCGTTATCGAAGCCGTGCGCACCGTTTTCGAGGGCGATGCCGATACGCGTCGTCGGGTGGCCTTTTCCATCGCGATGATCGCGCTTTCAGCCAAAATGGCGAAGGCCGACGGGGTGGTTACCCAGGATGAAATCCGCGCCTTCCAGGACATATTCTCCGTGCCGAAGGAAGAGACGGCGCATGTCGCGCGGCTCTATGATCTCGCCAAGCAGGACGTCGCAGGCTATGAATCCTATGCGCGCCAGCTTGCCGGATTATGCAGCGAAGGGCAGACCGATTGTCATTTGCTGGAAGACATTCTCGACGGCCTTTTTCATATCGCCACTGCCGATGGTTATGTGCACGAAAAGGAAATGGCCTTTCTTGCGGGCGTAGCTGATATTTTCGGCTATGACGAAGTTGCTTTCGATCGGATCGCTATCCGGCATGTCCAGCGTGGCGCCGACGATCCCTATGCCATTCTGGGGCTGGAGCGCGGTGTTTCCTTCGAGATGGCCCGCAAGCGCTATCGTTCGCTGGTCAAGGAGCATCATCCTGACCGGCTGGTCGCAGAAGGCTTGCCGCTGGAATTCATAACCATTGCCAACAGGCGTCTGGCGGCGATAAACGCTGCCTGGGCGAGCATTGAGAAGAATCTGGAGGCTGCATGAGCAGCGTGAACGAAATCGAGAGTGAATTGTTGCAGGAGCTGGCGCTCGAGCAGCCCGATTTCGCCGGGGTAACGCTCGATCCGTCGCCCAATTTCGGTCCTCGCCGCGATGGCAAGGTGCCCGCCTTTCTCATTCTCCATTATACCGGGCTGGCGACTGCCGAAGAAGCGGTGCAGGTTCTGAAATCGCCGGATATGGAAGTTTCCGCGCATTATCTTGTCCATGAAGATGGGCGGATCGTACAGATGGTTTCGGAAAAGGCGCGTGCCTGGCATGCGGGCAAGAGCTTCTGGAAGGGTGAAACGGACATCAATTCCGCTTCTATCGGCATCGAGATCGTCAATCCTGGCAATCTCGAAAATTATCCGCCCTTCAAGGATGCGCAGGTCGATGCACTCATCCGCCTCTGCCGCGATATATGCGAGCGTTATGCCATCAAGCCGGAAAATGTTCTGGCCCATTCGGATATAGCACCGTCGCGCAAGACCGATCCCGGCCATAACTTCCCCTGGAAGCGGCTCCACGATGCGGGCGTCGGGCACTATATCGAGCCGACATCGATCCGCGGTGGACGGTTTCTGGCACGTGGCGAAAACGGTCAGCCTGTCGAAGCCTTGCAATCCATGCTGGCACTTTATGGCTATGAGATGGCCATCACGGGTGTCTTCGATGAAGGCACAGAAACCGTGATTAAGGCCTTTCAGCGTCATTTTCGGACACAAAATGTGGACGGTGTGGCCGATGTATCTACTATAGATACCCTCTACAGGCTAATTTTTTCCCTGCAAAATGTTACCGCCTGACCAGGTGTGTGCGGGCAACTTTTCTATTTAGCGTTGATTTGCATTTCCGTAATGATTTCAAAAAAATAGATTGATCCAGGTGGCTGCCGGAGGATTTCGACAAAGGTTCCGCTTGTCGATGCGTGAATCGCAAATGTTACAACCTGTAAGACTATTTTACTTTTGCAACCAATCTTCAGCTGCATTTGCCCGGCACTTCATCGCTCAATCCCAGCGGACACGGGCCTAACAACCCTTATCGGGCGGGATCAAAAAACAGGACTGCCTCTCCCAAGACGGGCGGTCTGACAAAAGAAACGTTCCAAGACGGTAGGTTATGAAAACTAAATTTGTTGTTGTTTGCGCCCTTGTCGGCGCGATGAGTTCGTTTGGCCTGAATCCAGCACTGAGTGCCCCTTCAACTGAACCGACCAACCTCGCAGCTCTCCTCAAGGCACGCCAGCAGAACAAGTCTGCGGAGGCGGAAAAACCAACCACAACGCCTAAGAAGGCATCGGTCGTCACCCGCCGTGCGGCACCGGCCACCAAGGGGTCCACAGGCAAGCGTGCGCAGTCGAAAGACACGACTGCCCGTAGCGCCAAGGGTGGCAGCACCTACTCCAACATCATTAACCGTTACGCATCGACCTATGGTGTGCCTTCCGCGCTGGCACATGCGGTTGTGCGTCACGAAAGCAATTTCCAGCCGAACGTGCGCGGCAAGGCCGGTGAAATCGGCCTGATGCAGATCAAGCTCTCGACCGCACGCGGCCTCGGTTATACGGGTTCCGCCAAGGGCCTTTACGAGCCATCCACGAACATCCAGTTCGGCATGAAATACCTTGCAATGGCACAGAAGCTCGGCGGTGGAAGCACCTGCGGCACGATCCTGAAGTACAATGCCGGTCACGGCGCTACGCGCATGAACCCGACTTCCGCAAAGTATTGCAGCTCAGTCAAGGCCTATATGCGCGCGCTCTGATGTGAACGCAGATTTACGTCGGCGGTCGCGTAGAGTACAGGCCGCCCGATGTGAACGGAGAGCCGACAGTGGAGACACTGTCGGCTTTTCTGTTTCCGCTGAGTTGAGATTTTTTCCGGAATCCGGTTTCGCTATTCCGTTATCGTTGCTATATGCGCGCTGTCAGTCGGTCGGGCAGCCGCGCCTGTCATGTGCCGAAAGGCGGCAGGTGAGGAAAGTCCGGGCTCCATGGAAACACGATGCCGGGTAACGCCCGGCGGGGGCGACCCCAGGGAAAGTGCCACAGAAAGCAGACCGCCCCGTCTTCCGTACCGTTGCGTGATGAAACGGCAGGGATGACGGGGTAAGGGTGAAAGGGTGGGGTAAGAGCCCACCGCGTCTGCAGCAATGCAGACGGCACGGTAAACCCCATCGGGAGCAAAACCGAATAGGGACGGCGCGCTGGCTCGCAAGGGCTGGCAATCGGTTTCCGGATCAGCCGTCCGGGTGGGTTGCACGAGGCGGGTGGCGACATCCGTCCCAGATGAATGGCTGCCACGTCGGGCGAAAGCCCGGCCATACAGAACCCGGCTTACAGACCGACTGACAATTTTTCTCACAAGACTGTTTCGACATTCGAACGCAAGAAACGGATGGTTGCGTTGCGGTCGGAACTCTAATTGGGACCTCCACGAAATCATGGAGGCTCAATATGTCCAGCTTGAAAGACAAGGTCGCAATCATTACCGGCGCATCGTCGGGTATAGGACGCGCCACTGCATTACTTTTTGCCAGAGAGGGCGCAGCCATTGTGCTGAATGCCCGTGGGCTTGCCGGTCTCGAACGTGTTGCGGAGGAGATCGCGGCGTTTGGCGGAAAGGCGCATTGTGTTGCTGGCGATGTTTCTGAAGCTGAAACCCATGAGGCACTTGCTGCGGCAGCGAAGGATAAATTCGGTGGGCTTGATGTAGCAGTCAACAATGCTGGCACGGTGGGTCCTATCGCGCCGCTTGCCGAAATCGCGCCCGATGATTGGGCGGGGGTGCTGGCAGGTAATCTGACCTCGGCGTTTCTGGGAGCGAGATCACAAATCCCGCTGATGCTTGAAAGGGGTGGGGGCTCGATTGTCTTCACCTCGACATTTGTCGGCACCAGCGTCGGCATTCCGGGCATGTCGGTTTACGGAACCTCGAAGGCAGCCCTCATGGGGATGGTGAAGGGCATAACCGCAGACTACGGCGCTCGCGGCATCCGGGCAAATGCGCTTTTGCCGGGTGGTGTCGATACGCCGATGGGCGGAGATGAGAAACAGAAGGAATGGGCGGCTGGCCTGCATGCTATGAAACGGATCGCCCAGCCCGAAGAAATCGCACAGGCTGCGCTGTTTCTGGCAGGCCCGATGTCGAGTTTTGTCGCTGGTTCGGCGCTTTATGCTGATGGCGGCAATGCGGCGGTGAAGTAAAAGAATGGGCGGCTTCGAGATATGAAGTCGCCCATTCGAAAAGCCTCGGGAGGGGCTTAAATTGGTACGCCGGACAGGAAATCGTAGATCAGCTTCATATTCAGCACGACGATGATTGCAGCGGTGATAGCGGCAAGCAAGGTCACCCAGCGCGGCGCGACCAGCGATCCCATTTTCTTTTTCTCGGCGGTGAATATGACGAGCGGAATGACGGCAAAGGGTAGCTGAAGGCTCAACACGACCTGAGACAGGATCAGAAGCTCGGTTGTCCCTCGAGAACCGTACATGATTGTTACGACGGCAGCCGGAACAATGGCCACAAAGCGGGTGATCGCACGGCGCAGCCACGGCTTCAGTCGAATATCGATGAAGCCTTCCATGACGATTTGTCCGGCCATGGTCGCAGTGATGGTCGAGTTCAGACCGCAGCACAGAAGCGCAATGGCGAAGAGCGTTGGCGCGAGGGCTGATCCCAGAAGCGGGTTGAGAAGGGCATGCGCCTTGTCCAGGTCTTCGACACCGGTATTGCCGGTGGCGTTGAAGCTTGCCGCAGCCAGGATCAGGATCGATGCATTGACCAGAAGCGCGAAAGTCAGGGCAATCGTGGAATCCCACGTCGCAAAGCGAATAGCCTCGCGCTTTTCAGCGGTCGTATGGCCGTAATCGCGTGTCTGGATGATGCCGGAATGCAGATAGAGGTTATGCGGCATGACTGTGGCGCCGATGATACCGAGAGCAATATAGAGCATGTCCGGATTGCGGATAATCTCGGTCGTTGGCGCAAATCCCTTTATGACGGCCCCCCATTGCGGCTGCGCCATCAGAATCTGGATGAGGAAGCAGAGCGCGATCACGCCCAGAAGGGTGATGATGAGCGCCTCAATGCGGCGGAATCCCTTGTTCTGGAGATAAAGAACCAGAAGCACATCGGCAGCAGTGATGATAACGCCGATTTCAAGCGGAATGCCGAAGAGGAGGTTGAGGCCGATGGCCGTGCCGATGACTTCCGCCAGATCGGTGGCGCAGATCGCAAGTTCGGCCAGAAGCCAGAGCGGCCAGGCTAGAAAACGCGGATATGCATCGCGACAGGCCTGCGCCAGATCGCGGCCCGTGGCGACGGCGAGGCGCGCGCAGAGCGCCTGCAGGAGAACCGCCATGATATTGGAGAGCAGGACGACGGATAGCAATGTGTAGCCGAAGCGGGAACCACCAGCGAGTGAGGTGGCCCAATTGCCGGGGTCCATATAGCCAACTGCTACCAGATAGCCTGGTCCGAAAAATGATAATGCGCGGCGGAACTTCGAACTGGAACGATTGACTCTGATGGAGCGATGAACATCGGACATGGATGCCTCGCCACGATCTCGCCGCCAGCCTTCAAATGTAACTTCACCAGCGCCGGAGGGGCCTGCTCCATGGGGTGCCATAATTTATGCCTTGGGTGTTTATGCAGTTGCAAACTATTTGCATTAAATATGCCAATGATGGGAATGCGTCAACAGGGGGAGGGGCATCACAAATCATAAGCTCGTGATGTATTGTGTGTGGAGTGAAGCCAGCGCCTGCTTTCGACGCCAGCCAGCGCTGACGTTGTTTAAAAAATCTCTGTTGAAAATTCTGATAATAGGAGGGCTCTGCAGCGGACCTGACCCAAAGGATAACGCTTCATTAAGCTTAATATCCGATAACTGACGAACGAATCCGCCATGTCGACAAGTTGACGGCAAATGGCCGGAATCCGCAAGCAGATATCACAGCATGTCTCCCAAAAATGGGAACCGATTTTGGGGCAAGGACATGTGCGAAAACAAACGATTAAAGCACCACACGCTTTAGATAACGGGCTGCGTACCCGGGAAAGGATCGGAATGATGGCAAGCCTCGGCGGAGACAATTCTCAAGCCGAAGGGGCTGAAGTCCGTCACGTTCCGGTGCTGATCGCCGAAGTGATCGACGCCCTGAAGCCTGTACCTGGCGCAGTGATTGTCGATGGGACATTCGGTGCCGGTGGTTATACGCGCCGCATACTGGAAAGGGGCGCGGACGTGATCGCGATTGACCGCGATCCGACTGCAATCGAAGCCGGGCGGGCGATGGAAAAGCAATTTCCGGGCAGGCTCGATCTGGTCGAGTCCCGGTTCTCCGTTCTTGATGAGGCTGTCTCGAAGGTTAAGGGAACGGGCAGCAAGGTGGACGGCGTTGTGCTCGATATTGGCGTATCGTCGATGCAGATCGATGAGGCCGAGCGCGGCTTTTCCTTCCAGAAGGATGGTCCGCTCGACATGCGCATGTCGAAAAAAGGACCAAGCGCTGCCGATGTGGTGAACCGCCTCAAGACCGGTGATCTTGCCCGCATCTTCAATTTTCTTGGCGAGGAACGCCACGCAGGTCGCATCGCACGCATGATCGACAAGCGCCGGACCGCGCAGCCTTTCACGCGCACGCTCGATCTTGCCAACGCTATCGAAACGCTTGTGGGTCGTAATCCGAAAGTACCTATTCATCCGGCGACGCGGGTGTTTCAGGCGCTGCGCGTCTATGTGAATGACGAACTGGGCGAACTGGCGCGTGCGCTACTTGCGGCCGAACGAATCCTGAAGCCAGGCGGTCGGTTGGTTGTCGTGACTTTCCATTCGCTCGAGGACCGCATGGTGAAGCGCTATTTCGCGGACCGTGCGGGCGGCAGTGCGGGGTCGCGCCATCTACCGGAAACGCATGTGCGTCTGCCGAGCTTTACACCTGCGGTCAAGGGCGCTGTCGGCCCGACCGCAGAGGAAGAAGAACGAAATCCGCGCGCGCGCTCGGCGAAGCTGCGCGCAAGCATCAGGACGGAAAATCCGCCACTGGAAGACGATCTATCCCTTTTCGGACTGCCCAAACTGCCCGAGACGAACGAACTGGCCCGGAGTTAAACGAGTGCTGCGTACTTTCGACATCATCATGATAGCGGCGATGCTGGTGGCGGCGACCGTCACCTACACGATCAAATATGACGCGGAAAAGCAGATCGCGGTCATCGCCAAGCTGAAGCGACAGATCGACTCCGAAAAGGACACGATCACGCTCCTGCGCGCTGACTGGGCTCTGATGACTCAGCCTGGCCGCCTGCAAAGCCTCGTTGGTGTCTACGAAAAGGAACTCAACCTCCAGCCGATCGAAGCCGAACAGCTTGTGCTGGGCGTCAGCGAAATTCCGGAACGCCCGGTTGATGATATCCAGAAGATCATCTCCGGCAGCGACGAACTGCTTGCAAGCGGCGTGCTTGAAAAGGATGCCATCACGACCGGCAGCGTCAAGAAAAGCGGGGCGAGGCACTGATCATGCGGCTGAGACTTTTCAGAAAAAAGAATATGCGGGCAGGTGACGGTGTTGAGCCGGTTGGCGATGAAAAGCTGGCCGGCAACATGGCGTTTGTCGGCTCGCGCAAGAAGCATGGCAATCGCGCGCGCAATCGCCTCTGGATGGCTATCGCCTGCTTTGTCGGCATCTATGGTGTGATGGGCGGCAAGCTTATCTATTTCGGTGTCATCGGCGGCGAAAACGAGGATAATGCAGGCCCGGCGGTTCACCAGTTAGCATCGCGGCCGGATATCCTCGACCGCAACGGCGAAATTCTCGCGACAGATATCAAGACTGCTTCGCTTTATGCAGAGCCACGCAAGATTGTCGATCCCGACGAAACCATCGAAATGCTGTCGACGGTGCTGCCCGATCTCGATTGGGAAGCGACATATAGGCGTCTGAAAAGCGGTGCCGGTTTCGTCTGGGTGAAGCGCGGGCTGACCCCGAAGCAGCAGAGCCAGATCATGGCGCTCGGCGTGCCGGGCATCGGCTTCCGCACGGAAAAGCGCCGCTTCTATCCGGGCGGCCCAACCGCTTCGCACATCCTCGGTCTCGTCAATGTCGACAATCAGGGCATTGCGGGCATGGAAAAATATATCGACAGCCAGGGGCTGACCGACTTGCGCTCTGTCGGCCTTGCGACCGGCCAGTCGCTGGAGCCGGTGCGCCTGTCGATCGATATTCGCGTGCAGCACATCATGCGCGACGTGCTGGTCAAGGCCATGGAACGCTACCGGGCGATTGCTGCCGGTGCGGTGGTGCTGAACGTCAAGACTGGCGAAGTGATTGCCATGGCATCGGTGCCGGATTTTGATCCGAACAATCCGGTCCATGCGTTGGATAAGGACCGCCTGAACCGCATGTCGGCAGGCACCTATGAAATGGGTTCGACCATCAAGAGCTTCACCACGGCGATGGCGCTCGATTCAGGTAAGTTCAACCTGCAGTCGAAACTCGATGCCAGCCGTCCGCTGGTATTCGGTCGCCAGACGATCCGCGACTTCCACGGCAAGGGCCGCTGGCTGACACTGCCGGAAGTCTTCATCTTCTCGTCCAATATCGGTTCGGGTCGCGAAGCCGATGCTGTCGGCATCGAAGGTCATCGCGCATTTCTGAAGAAGATCGGCCTTCTCGACCGCATGCAGACGGAGTTGCCGGAAGTGGCGCGTCCCGTCGAGCCGCGCGTGTGGAAGAAGGTCCATTCGATGACCATTTCGTTCGGTCATGGCATGATGACGACACCGCTGCAGACGGCGGTTGGTGCTGCCGCGCTGATGAATGGTGGCAAGCTGATGGAGCCGACTTTCCTGATGCGATCGCAGGCTCAGGCCGATCAGGTGGCCAAGCAGGTCATTCATCCACAGGTTTCTGCGGATATGCGCTACCTCTACCGTCTCAATGCAACCGCCCAGGGCGGCTCCGGCAAGCGGGCCACGGTTCCGGGCTATCGCGTCGGCGGCAAGACCGGCACGGCGGAAAAGGTCGTGCATGGCCGCTACTCGAAGGACGTGCGCTTCAACGCATTTCTGGCGTCATTTCCGATGGATGATCCGACCTATGTCGTCCTGACCATCATTGACGAACCGAAGCCGGAAGAAGGCAAGTTCAGCGCAACCGCTGGTCTTAATGCAGCACCGATGGTTTCGGAGATCATCCGCCGGTCTGCTTCGTTCCTCGGTGTGAAACCCGATTTCCAGCTCGAAGCCCAGCCAGCAATGGTTAGCAATTTAAGCGGCAGGCCTGATTTTCAACAGGAAGTGCCGCCAGCAATGGTTTCCAACGAATACGACTGATTCGCATAAAGCAGCCTTTGCAGCGAAACGCGCACAACTGAATCTGGATTTGGTATGACCATGAAACTGAAGGAAATCGCTCTCTTTAAGGAACTGGCCTCCGGCAATGCCGGTGAGGTGGAGATCACCGGCGTTACGTCGGACTCCCGCAAGGTCGAACGCGGTTTTCTTTTCGCAGCGCTGAAGGGCGTGAAAGCGGACGGTGCGGCTTTTGTCGCCGATGCCGTCAAGCGCGGCGCAAGCGCCATTATCGCAGGCAAGGATACGGCTGTCGCTGATGCAGGTGTGCCGGTTCTTCATGTCGATGATCCCCGCCTTGCATTGGCAGTTGCTGCGGCGCAGTTCTATGGCAAGCAGCCACAAGTTATGGTTGCCGTTACAGGTACCAGCGGCAAGACTTCCGTTGCGTCCTTTACCCGGCAGATCTGGGCCTATGCCGGTTTTCCTGCGGCGAATATCGGCACGACCGGCGTATTCTCGCCGACCCGCAGTGACTATAATTCGCTGACCACACCCGATCCGGTGGAACTGCATCGTGTACTGGCGGAGCTTGCCGATGAAGGTGTGACTCATGCGGCTATGGAAGCCTCATCGCATGGCCTTGACCAGCGCCGTCTGGACGGCGTCAGGCTCGCTGCCGGTGCCTTCACCAATCTCGGTCGCGACCATATGGATTATCACGCGACCATCGAAGAATATCTTGGTGCGAAGATGCGCCTCTTCAATACGTTGCTGCCGAAGGGCGCGCCAGCCATCATCTTCTCCGACGATCATTTCTCGGCGCAGGCCATCGAAGCGGCAACGCTTGCCGGATGCGACGTGAAAACGGTTGGCCGGAAAGGCAATTTCATTGCGCTCAAGCGCGTGGAACACGAGCGTTTCCGCCAGCATGTCGAAGTGCGCATCGGCGACGAGATTTTTGAGATCGAACTGCCGCTCGCCGGAGATTTTCAGGTCGCAAATGCACTGGTTGCCGCCGGGCTTGCCATGGTTACGGGCGTTCCGGCTGCAGCTGCAATGCGTGCCTTGGCGCTCCTGAAAGGCGCACCGGGACGACTCGATCTCGTCGGCGCGACGGAAGATGGCGCCCCGGCCTATGTCGATTACGCCCATAAGCCCGAGGCACTGGAAAATGTTCTGACTTCCGTGCGCCCGTTTACGACGGGCCGGGTGATCGTGGTTTTCGGTTGCGGTGGCGACCGCGACAAGGGCAAGCGTCCGATCATGGGCGAGATCGCCTCGCGACTGGCGGATGTGGCGATCGTCACGGACGACAATCCGCGTTCGGAGGTTCCAGCCCAAATTCGCTCCGAAATCATGGCGGCAGCGCCGGGTGCGACCGAAATCGGTGATCGTCGTGAAGCGATCTTCACCGCCGTGTCCATGATGCAGCCGGGTGATACACTGGTCGTTGCAGGCAAGGGGCACGAAGAAGGGCAGATTGTCGGCAATATTACCCTGCCGTTCTCGGATCATGCGGAAGTTGCTGCAGCACTTGCTGCCCGCCTTGAGGAGCGCTCGGAATGAGTGACTGGCTCTGGACGTCCAACGATATGGTTGAAGCCATGGAAGGCAGGCCCTTCGGCATCCTTCCTGCTGGTATAACCGGTATCTCCATTGATAGCCGCTCGCTGAAACCCGGCGAGGCATTTTTCGCGATCAAGGGCGAACAATTCGACGGGCATGACTTCGTAACCTCTGCCATGGCTGCCGGTGCAGGTCTTCTCGTGGTGGCCGAGCATCGTCTGCCCGCATTCGGCAATTCAAAAGTGCCGATGATCGTGGTCGAGGATGTGCTTGAGGCCCTGACCAAGCTTGGGATTGCCTCGCGGGCACGCTCGAAGGCGCAGATCATCGCTGTGACTGGTTCCGTCGGCAAGACGACGACCAAGGAAGCCTTGCGTCATGTGCTTTCGGAAGTTGGCAAGGTTCATGCCTCAGTGGCGTCGTTCAACAATCATTGGGGTGTGCCGCTGACGCTTGCACGCATGCCAGTTGATACCGATTACGGTGTCTTCGAAATTGGCATGAACCACCACGATGAAATTCGTCCGCTGGTGAAGATGGTGCGTCCGCATGTGGCGCTGATTACGCTGATAGCACCCGCGCATCTCGGTCATTTCGCCAATCTGGAAGAAATCGCCGTTGCCAAGGCGGAGATTTTCGAAGGTATTGTTCCAGGTGGTTATGCGCTTCTCAACCGCGACGACAAGCGCTTCAAGCAGCTGGAAGAACTGGCCGAAAAGGCCGGTGTCGAACACATTGCCACATTCGGGGAAAATGCCCGTTCCGACTACCGCCTGCGCGAAGTGAAGCTTCATCCTACCTGCTCGTGCATGACGGTGAAGATCGGCACGCAGGAAGCAGCGGTGAAGGTTGGCATGCCGGGCCGTCATATCGTGCAGAATATGCTTGCTGTTCTCGGTGCCGCTGATCTGGTCGGGGCCGATATTGCCAAGGTGATGATGGCCATGGCGACGCTTTCCGCCGAAGGTGGTCGCGGCGCACGCCATGTGCTTCAGCATCCCGAGGGAACGTTCACGCTGATTGACGAAAGCTACAACGCGAACCCGACCTCGATGCGCGCAGCCCTGTCGCTGCTGCATTCGACAACACCGGAAGGCTCGCGTGGCCGTCGCATTGCTGTTTTGGGGGACATGCTGGAGCTTGGCCGCCAGTCGGGCAAACTTCATGCCGATCTGGCGCGCCCGATTGTGGATGCCGAAGTGAATGCGCTTTTTATCGGTGGACCGGACATGTCGGCACTTAAAAATGCCTTGCCGGTTGAAATTCAGACCGAGTACAGGCAAAGCACCGACGAATTGTTGCCTCTGGTGATCAAGGCGGTCCGTCCGGGCGATGTCATCATGGTGAAATCGTCGAAGGGGATCGGCTTTTCCAAAATCGTCAAGGCTCTGATCAGCCAGTTTCCGCCGGTGGAACCCGCGGAGTAAGCGGTATTTGAGGGATTTTTCTCTACATGTTGATGCTTCTCACCTTCTTCGCCGAACATATGACACCGCTCAATGTGTTCCGCTACATTACCTTCCGCACCGGAGGCGCGATGATTACATCGGCGCTGATCGTGTTCCTGTTCGGCCCGTCGATCATCAATTCGCTGCGGGTGCGTCAGGGGAAGGGCCAGCCGATCCGTGCTGACGGTCCGCAGACCCACTTCAAGAAGGCCGGTACGCCCACCATGGGCGGCCTCATGATCATGACCGGCATTCTTGTGTCGTGCCTGCTCTGGGCCAATCTGGCCAGCGTCTATGTCTGGGTTGTTCTGCTGGTTACGATAGGTTTCGGCGCCATCGGCTTCTATGACGATTATCTCAAGGTGACGAAGCAGTCCGACAAGGGTTTTTCCGGCAAGGCGCGTCTTGGCATCGAATTCCTGATCGCCGCTATTGCCGCTTTCGTCATCATGCGGGCAGGGCAGGAGCCGTTCTCCTCTTCACTGACATTCCCGTTTGCCAAGCAGTTCGTCGTCAATCTGAGCTGGTTCTTCATTCCGTTTGCCGCCTTCGTCATGGTCGGCGCAGGCAATGCCGTAAACCTGACCGATGGTCTCGACGGGCTTGCAATCGTGCCGGTCATGGTGGCTGCAGCCTCCTTCGGCTTCATCGCCTATCTTTCCGGTAATGCGATCTTCGCCGACTATTTGCAGATCCATTTCGTGCCAGGCACAGGTGAACTTGCCGTGGTTCTCGGCGCTGTTATCGGCGCGGGACTTGGCTTCCTATGGTTCAACGCGCCTCCCGCGGCTATCTTCATGGGCGATACAGGTTCGCTGGCGCTGGGCGGCATGCTGGGCACGGTTGCAGTTGCGACGAAGCATGAAATTGTTCTCGCGATCATCGGCGGCCTGTTTGTCGTCGAAGCGCTTTCCGTCATCATTCAGGTTGGCTCCTTCAAGCTGACCGGCAAGCGCGTCTTCCTCATGGCGCCTATCCACCACCATTTCGAAAAGAAGGGCTGGACCGAGAGCCAGGTCGTGATCCGGTTCTGGATCGTTGCGATCATTCTCGCGATGATTGGTCTTTCCACCTTGAAGCTCAGATAACAGGCATATCGAATGATCCCGATCACCGCCCTCAAGGATAAGACAGTCGCCCTTTTCGGACTGGGCGGGTCGGGCATTGCGACCGCCAAGGCCATTCTTGCGGGCGGCGCAAAGATCATTGCCTGGGATGACAATCCAGACAGCGTTGCCCGTGCCCAGAGCGCGGGTATTGCCACAGGTGATCTACGGCAGGCCGACTGGTCGCAGTTCGCGGCCTTCGTGCTTTCGCCGGGCGTCCCGCTGACCCACCCAAAGCCGCACTGGACTGTCGATCTGGCGCATGCCGCAGATGTCGAAATCATCGGCGATGTGGAGCTGTTCGTCCGCGAGCGCAATCATATTGCTCCCGACTGCCCGTTCATCGCCATTACCGGCACCAATGGCAAATCGACGACGACTGCTTTGATCGCCCATATCATCAAGGCCTCTGGCCGGGATATGCAACTGGGCGGCAATATCGGCACGGCAATCCTGACGCTGGAGCCGCCGCGGGCAGATCGCTTTTATGTGGTCGAGTGTTCTTCCTATCAGATTGATCTCGCGCCCTCGCTGAACCCGACGGCGGGCATCCTGCTGAATCTGACGCCGGATCATCTCGACCGTCATGGTTCGATGGAAAATTACGCCGCGATCAAGGAACGTCTGGTGGTGGCGAGCGATACGGCAATTGTCGGCGTTGACGATCATTATTGCGAAGCCATTGCGGACCGGCTCTATCGTGACGGCGTAAATGTCGTGCGGATTTCCAAGGAAAAGCGCCTCGGCAAAGGTTATTTTGCTGACGGCGCAAAGCTGCTCTGGTCGCAGGATGGCGAAATCGATGAAATCGCTTCGCTGGAAGGCATCGGTTCGCTGCGTGGCGCGCACAATGCGCAGAACGCGCTGGCGGCTATAGTTGCCTGTCTGTCGGTGGGCTTAAGCCTTGAAGAGATACATGCCGGATTGAAGAGTTTCCCTGGTCTGGCTCATCGCATGGAGCAGGTCGGGCATCGCGGGAAAGTCTTGTTCGTCAACGATTCCAAGGCGACCAATGCGGAAGCAACAGCTCCTGCTTTGTCGTCCTTCCCGCAAAACATCTACTGGATTGCAGGCGGTGTGCCGAAAGCTGGCGGAATTGCGTCGCTGGCAGAGTTCTTCCCGCGGATTGCCAAGGCCTATCTGATTGGTGAAGCCGCAGCACAGTTTGCGGCAACGCTCGGCGATGCAGCGCCGTTTGAGATTTCCGACACGCTTGCGGTCGCCGTCGAACACGCGGCTCACGATGCCGGTAACGATGCTGCTCCCGAGCCAGTCGTGCTGTTGTCACCCGCCTGCGCGAGCTTCGACCAGTTCCAGAATTTTGAAAAACGTGGCGATGCATTCCGCAGCGCTGTTCTGGCGCTTCCGGGTGTTGAGCCCATAGGAGGAAAAAGCTGATGGTAAGCCGTGTCGATCGCGGTCCTGTCGCCAATTGGTGGTGGACAATAGACCGCTTCTTCCTCGCTGCATGTCTGGCCCTGATGGGGCTTGGCATTCTGCTGTCATTCGCCGCAAGTCCTGCCGTGGCCCAGCGTATTGGCCTCGACGGGTTCCATTTCGTAGAACGCCAGATTTTCTTCATGGTTCCGGCAGTTGGTGTCATGATCGGCGTTTCGTTTCTCTCGCCGCGTCAGATCAGGCGATTTGCATTGATCCTACTTGGTATTTCACTCGTGCTGATGGTTGCCGCACTGTTTTTCGGCATCGAGGTGAAGGGTGCGCGGCGCTGGGTCAATCTGGCGGGCATCTCCATCCAGCCGTCGGAATTCATGAAGCCCGCGTTTGTGGTGGTTTGCGCCTGGCTGTTCTCAGAGCGGGAACGCGGTGGCGAAATGCCCGGCAATTTTCTAGCCATGCTGCTTTTCGGCACTGTTGCCGCTCTGCTCGTTCTCCAGCCTGACCTTGGGCAGACCATGCTGACCACAGGTACGTGGGGTGCCATGTTCTTCCTCGCCGGCCTGCCGATGTTCTGGATTCTGGTCCTGGGTGGTCTTGCTGTTTGCGGTGGTGTTTCAGCCTATTTTGTGTTCGATCACGTTTCGGGGCGCGTCAATCGCTTCCTGACCGGCGAGGGCGACACGTTTCAGGTTGATGCCGGTCGTGAAGCGATCCTGCGCGGCGGCTGGTTCGGACAAGGTCCGGGCGAAGGCACTATCAAGCGCATCATCCCGGACAGCCATACCGATTTCATTTTCTCGGTTGCGGCGGAAGAATACGGCATCATTCTGTGCATGATCATCATGCTGCTTTTCGCATTCATCGTTGTGCGCGGTCTGTCGATTGCGCTGCGCGAGCGTGATCCGTTCACCCGTCTGGCCGTCTCGGGGATTGTCATTCTGTTCGGCTTCCAGTCGATCATCAACATGGCCGTGAACCTGCATCTCATGCCTGCAAAGGGCATGACCCTGCCGTTCATTTCCTATGGCGGTTCCTCGCTCATCGCCATCGCCATCACGATGGGTATTCTTCTGGCTCTGACGCGCCGCCGTCCAGAAGCCCGGATGACCCATACGGTCGGTAGCGGTGTCGATATGGGCAAACGCATTCCTGCGCTGTGAGGAGCCGATGGCAAAAGGCGTAATCGTACTGGCCGCCGGTGGAACGGGCGGCCATCTCTTTCCGGCGGAAGCGCTGGCGCATGAATTGAAGGCACGTGGTTGGGACGTCCATCTGGCGACTGATGCGCGCGCGCAGCGTTTCGCGGGTGCCTTCGCGGAAGACCATGTTCATGTCATTCGTTCGGCAACAATTGCGGGCCGGAATCCGATAGCGCTCCTGAAGACGTTCTGGTCGCTGTGGCAGGGCAATCTCGATTCCCGTAAATTATTCCGCCGGCTGAAGCCCAAACTCGTCGCGGGCTTTGGTGGCTATCCGACGCTGCCGCCGCTTTATGCCGCGAGCAACATGAATATCCCGACGATGGTGCACGAGCAGAATGCCGTCATGGGCCGCGCCAATAAAGGGCTTGCAGGTCGTGTGAAAGCAATTGCTGGTGGTTTCCTGCCCGAAACCGGGGGGGCCTATGCTGAAAAGACGGTCACGACCGGCAATCCGGTGCGTCCTCCAGTTCTGGCCGCTGCCGGAACACGCTACAAACCGGTCAAGGCGGATGAACGGTTTCGTCTGCTGGTCTTTGGCGGCAGCCAGGGCGCGCAGTTCTTTTCGACAGCCATTCCCGCTGCCGTGGCCTTGCTGCCAGAGAAAGACCGGGCGCGGTTGCTGATTACCCAACAGGCGCGCAAGGAAGACGAAGCCGCCGTGCGGGAAGCTTATAAGAAACTTGGTGTTCCCGCTGATGTTGCGCCGTTTTTCAACGATATGCCGGCACGCATGGCGGATGCCCAGTTTGTGATTTCGCGTTCCGGTGCCTCGACTGTTTCCGAGATCACGGTGATCGGTCGCCCGGCGATGCTGGTGCCGTTTCCGCATGCGCTCGATCATGACCAGGCGGCGAATGCGGCAGCGCTCGCGGCTGTCGGCGGTGGCGAGGTCGTCCGCCAGTCGGAATTGTCGCCCGAACGCTTGGCCACGATACTCCAGGCGGCGATGAATGAGCCCGAACGCCTCGAAACACAAGCAAAAGCTGCAAAAAGCGTTGGTAGGCCGGATGCAGCGCGGTTGCTTGCTGATCTGGCAGAGGCTATTGCAGCAGGTAAATCAGTTCAGGAATTTAAAGAAGGAACTCGGCCATGAAAATGCCGCTGAATATCGGGCTTGTCCATTTCATCGGAATTGGCGGCATCGGCATGAGCGGTATTGCCGAAGTGCTGCATAATCTTGGCTATCATGTGCAGGGCTCTGACCAGTCCGACAGCGCCAATGTACAGCGCCTGCGTGAAAAAGGCATTGAGGTCTTTGTCGGCCACAAGGCTGAAAACATCGGCGATGCCGAAGTGGTTGTCGTTTCGACTGCAATCAAGAAAAACAATCCCGAGCTGGTTGCGGCACGCGAAAAGCTGCTGCCCATCGTGCGCCGCGCCGAAATGCTGGCTGAACTGATGCGCTTCCGTCATGCGGTCGCGATTGGCGGCACGCATGGCAAGACCACCACGACGTCGATGGTTGCGGCCTTGCTTGATGCCGGGCATCTTGATCCGACCGTCATCAATGGCGGTATCATCAATGCTTACGGTACCAATGCCCGTATGGGCGATGGCGATTGGATGGTGGTGGAAGCCGACGAAAGCGACGGCACGTTCCTCAAACTGCCAGCCGATATCGCGGTCGTCACCAATATTGATCCGGAACATCTCGATCATTACGGCAATTTCGATGCCGTGCGTGCGGCTTTCGCGCAGTTTGTCGAGAATGTTCCATTCTATGGCTTTGGCGTGATGTGCCTCGATCATCCGGAAGTGCAGGCTCTGGTGAGCCGCATCGAAGACCGCCGCATTGTGACTTACGGCCAAAACCCGCAGGCCGATGTGCGTTTTGTCAATCACCGCATGGATGGTGCGGCGAGCCTGTTCGATGTCGTGATCCGCTCCCGCAAGGGTGAGGCGACCGAGATCAAGGATCTGCGTCTGCCGATGCCGGGCCAGCACAACGTATCCAATGCGACGGCAGCAATCGCTGTTGCGCACGAACTGGGTATTTCACCCGACGATATTCGTCGCGGTCTCGGCTCGTTCGGCGGCGTGAAGCGCCGTTTCACTCATACCGGCACATGGAACGGCGTCGAGATATTCGACGATTACGGCCATCACCCGGTTGAAATCCGCGCCGTGCTGAAAGCCGCGCGTGAAGCCACGAAAGGCCGTGTGGTTGCCATCGTGCAGCCGCACCGTTTCACGCGTCTGGCAAGCCTGTTTGACGAATTCGCGGCATGTTTCAACGATGCCGATACAGTCATCGTGGCGCCGGTCTATACGGCAGGCGAAGACCCGATCGACGGCATCAATTCCGAAACGCTCGTATCACGCATCAAGACCGCAGGTCATCGCGATGCGCGCTATGCCAGTGGTCCAGAGGCGCTGGCACCGTTGGTTGCGTCGATTGCAGAGCCGGGCGACTTCGTGGTCTGCCTCGGCGCAGGCAATATTACGCAGTGGGCATATGCACTGCCGAAGGAACTGGCTGAGCAGGGTAAGAAGTAAGATGGAAAGCGGCGAGACGCTTCTGAAGAAGCTCGACGGCAAACTGTCGGGCCTGCGTGGTCGGCTGACACCCGATGCCGGTATGGACAAAATCACCTGGTTCCGCGCTGGCGGACCGGCACAGGTCCTGTTTCAGCCTGCCGACGAAGAGGACCTCTCCGTATTTCTGAAAGCCGTGCCGGAAGAGATGCCGATCCTCGTCGTCGGCATTGGCTCCAACCTGCTTGTACGCGATGGCGGTGTCCCCGGTTTCGTCGTGCGGCTTTCTGCAAAAGGCTTCGGCGAAGTCGAACAGGTTTCCGATACGCAGTTGCGGGCAGGGGCGGCGACGCCTGACAAGCGTGTGGCCGCAGCGGCGCTGGAAGCGAGGCTAGCTGGCTTTCATTTCTACCACGGCATTCCCGGCGGCATTGGCGGCGCTTTGCGCATGAATGCAGGCGCAAACGGCGTGGAAACACGCGAGCGCGTCGTGGAAGTTCGTGCACTTGATCGAAAGGGCGAGGTGCATGTGCTTTCCAATGCCGATATGGGCTACGCCTATCGTCATTCCTCAGCCTCACCGGATCTGATTTTCACTTCCGTATTGTTCGAAGGCAATCCGGGCGAGCCTGATACAATCAGGCAGGCCATGGACGAGGTGCAGCACCATCGCGAGACGGTGCAGCCGGTGCGCGAAAAGACGGGCGGTTCGACCTTCAAGAATCCGGAAGGCACGTCGGCCTGGAAGGAAATCGACAAGGCAGGCTGTCGCGGTTTGCGTGTCGGCGGCGCGCAGATGTCCGAAATGCACTGCAATTTTATGATCAATACAGGCACCGCAACGGGGCATGATCTGGAGACTTTGGGCGAAACGGTACGCGCCAAAGTTTTCGAAAATTCGGGTATTCGCCTTCATTGGGAAATCAAACGTCTCGGTTTGTTCCGCGAGGGTGAGCCGGTTGAAGAGTTTCTTGGAAAATTTTGATAAAAAAGTTGCCCGGATTTTCTACCTGATATTCCGGGCTTTTTTGCCTTCACAAGCGACGCGTAAGGTTCGTCCCTTCCTATAGGGTCTTGTCACGGAATCAATCCTCTGATTCTTTAGGGTTAACCACACAGTGATTTGATTCGGCAGGATTTTCCTGCCGCGGGTGCCTGCGGCCTGTGCTGCTGGGTTACTCGGATTCTGTTTAATTGATGCGCAGGGGATTGCGCAGAGGGGATGCTAACATGACGGGAAAGCACGTCGCCGTTTTGATGGGCGGTTTCTCTTCGGAGCGTCCGGTCAGCTTGTCCTCCGGAGCAGCTTGCGCTGCGACCCTTGAAGAGCGCGGCTATCGCGTGACGCGTGTTGATGTGGACCGCAATGTTGCCAGCGTTCTTGCCGAACTGAAGCCTGACGTTGCGTTTAATGCGCTGCATGGTCCTTTCGGTGAAGATGGTGCTATTCAGGGTGTTCTCGAATATCTCCAGATTCCCTACACCCATTCGGGCGTGCTCGCTTCGGCGCTTGCCATGGACAAGGATCGCGCCAAGAAGGTTGCGGCTGCTGCTGGCGTTGCTGTTGCTCCCTCGCTTCTGCTCAACCGTTTTGAAATCGGTACTGAGCATCCGATGGAGCCACCTTACGTGGTCAAGCCGGTCCGTGAAGGCTCGAGCTTTGGTGTTGTGATCGTTAAGGAGGATCAGGCGCATCCTCCGCAAATCATCAGTTCGGCTGAGTGGAATTACGGTGCTGAGGTGCTGGTCGAACAATACATTCCCGGTCGGGAATTGACCTGCGCTGTGATGGGTGATCGCGTCATGGACGTGTGCGAGATCATTCCGGTAGGGCATCAGTTCTACGACTATGATTCAAAATATGTTGCAGGCGCGTCTTCTCACGTGTGTCCGGCAAAAATTTTACCAAATATTTACCAAAAAATACAAACAATGGCCCTTACGGCGCATCGGGCAATCGGGTGTCGGGGCGTAAGCCGGTCAGACTTCCGTTTCGATGATCGTTTCTCTGAAGATGGCGAAGTTATCTGGCTGGAAATCAATACCCAGCCGGGGATGACTCCTACCTCGCTCGTGCCTGATATCGCCAAAGCGGCTGGTATCTCTTTCGGTGAATTGTTGAGTTGGATGGTGGAGGACGCGTCTTGTTTGCGTTGAACGGAAAATCGGACGGATATGGGCGCTCGGGCTCGATGCGGGATGCATCGGGGGCGATGGGTGCTGCTTTTGTCCTGCCGCGCTTCCTGCGCAAGCCGTTCCGCTTTGCCGTCCGCCTTTTCCAGGGCAATGTTAATATTCCGCGCCATGCCGGCACTGTCGGCATGCTGGGTTTCCTCGGTGCTACCGGCCTTTATGGCATGGCGGTTGGCGGTCACACGCCGGAGGTGGTCAAGGCGACTGCTTCCACGCTCGGTTTTGCAATCGAGGATGTAAAGGTCGTTGGAAACAACGAGACCTCCGATATCGATGTTCTGGGCCAGCTTGATCTCGACGGCGAGACGTCTCTTGTCGGCCTGAGCGCAGAAGAAGCGCGCCAGTCCATCGACAAGCTGCCCTGGGTTGAAAGCGCAGAAGTTCGCAAGGTTTATCCCGGCACCGTTCTTGTTTCGCTGCATGAGCGCAAGGCGTTCGCCATCTGGCAGAACGACAAGGACCTGTCGCTGATCGACGCCGCTGGCGACACGATCGTTCCGTTCCGTTCCGGCCGTTACAATTCGCTGCCGCTCGTCGTGGGTGAGGGTGCGGAAAAGAAGGTCAAAGGGTTCGTTGATGAGATTGCTGCCTATCCCGGTCTGGCCGGAAAGGTTCGCGCCTACATCCGCGTCGGCGACCGTCGCTGGGATCTGCTTCTCGATAATGGCGTGCGCATCATGCTGCCGGAAACCGATCCGCTGAAGGCATTGGCGCAGGTCGAAAAGCTCGATCAGGACCAGCATCTTCTGTCGCGCGATATCGCTGCGGTCGATCTTCGTCTCGATGATCGTGTGACGGTCCAATTGACGGTAACTGGCATGGAGCAGCGCCAGAAGTTTCTGGCAGAGCGTAAAAAAGAACTATCCCGCACGGGGAAGCGCGTATGAGTATTCTGGGCGGCAAGGGATCATCACAAGGCGGAACTGCAGGGCGCAAGGTGCGCCTGTTAACGGTTCTGGATGTCGGATCGAGCAAGGTTTCCTGCGTCATCGCACGGTTGCGTCCGCATGAAGGCGGCGCACTGCTGCCGGGTCGCACGCATCGTATGGAAGTGCTGGGCATAGGCCATCAGCGTTCGCGCGGCGTCAAGTCGGGCGTCATCATCGATCTGGATGCGGCTGAGCAGTCGATTCGTCTTGCGGTCGATGCAGCAGAACGCATGGCTGGCCTTACCGTCGATAGCCTGATCGTCAATATTTCAGCCGGTCGCCTCAAGAGCGAAACCTTCACGGCAAGCGTCAATCTGGGCGGCCATGAAGTCGAGCAGACTGATATTCGCCGCGTTCTGGCCGCTGGTGCCAAGCAGGCGCTCGCAGCCGAGCGTCACCTCGTTCATTCACTCCCTGTCGGTTATACGCTCGACGGTGAACGTGGTATTCGCGATCCTCTCGGAATGCTGGGCGACAGCCTTGGCGTCGACATGCATGTGTTGACTGCCGATGCAGCGCCGTTGCGCAATCTGGAACTTTGCATCAATCGCTGCCACCTGTCGGTGGAAGCCATCGTAGCGACGCCTTATGCCAGCGGTCTTGCGGCTCTGGTCGGCGACGAGGCTGAAATGGGTGCGGCCTGCATCGATATGGGCGGCGGCACGACGACGATTTCCGTTTTCTCCGAAGGCAAGTTTATTCACGCCGATGCAGTAGCCATCGGCGGCAATCACGTGACGATGGACGTGGCTCGCGGCTTCTCCACCCGGATGGAAGACGCTGAACGCCTCAAGGTCATGTACGGCTCCGCTCTGCCGAGCGCTGCCGATGACCGCGATCTCATCTCAGTGCCGCCCATCGGCGACGATGAGCGTGATGTACCCAATCAATATCCGCGCTCGGTGCTGACGCGGATTATCCGTGCAAGAGTGGAAGAGACGCTGGAACTGGTGCGCGACAGGCTCAACCAGTCAGGTCTTGGACATATTGTCGGCAAGCGTGTGGTTCTGACCGGCGGCGCAAGCCAGCTGCCAGGTATGCCAGAGGCGGCCCGGCGAATCCTTGCAAGAAATGTACGAATCGGGCGTCCTCTAGGAATAGCGGGATTGCCTGAGGCGGCTAAGGGGGCAGCTTTTGCCGCGACCGTTGGACTTCTGATTTACCCGCAGGTGGCCGGGATAGAAGAGCGGTCGGTGAAAGCGGCTTCCTCCGGTCTCATGACCGGTACGGGTGGGCGCATTCAACGTGTCAGCCAATGGCTGAAAGAGAGTTTCTGAGTAGCAAGTGTTGTGTAAGCTTTTGAAATAGCGTGTTGAATTATTGGGGCGTGACCATCTGGGTAACAACCAATCCACACCGCGGCGGCGAAGCGGTGGTAAGGCTTAAGAGGAACAAGGACCTATGACTATCAATCTGCAAAAGCCGGATATCACCGAGCTGAAGCCCCGCATCACCGTATTCGGTGTCGGCGGCGGCGGCGGCAATGCGGTCAACAACATGATCAATGCCGGTCTGCGCGGCGTGGATTTTGTCGTAGCCAACACCGACGCTCAGGCTTTGACGATGTCGAAGTCCGAACGCATGATCCAGCTTGGCGCTGCTGTCACAGAAGGCCTTGGTGCTGGTTCCCAGCCAGAGGTTGGCCGCGCGGCTGCTGAAGAATGCATCGACGAAATCGTCGATCACCTGAACGGCACGCATATGTGCTTCGTGACTGCCGGCATGGGCGGCGGTACCGGTACGGGTGCAGCTCCGGTCGTGGCGCGCGCTGCCCGTGAACGTGGCATTCTCACCGTTGGCGTCGTGACCAAGCCTTTCCATTTCGAAGGCGCCCGCCGCATGAAGACTGCCGATCTTGGCATCGAAGAACTGCAGAAGAATGTCGATACGCTTATCGTCATTCCGAACCAGAATCTCTTCCGCATCGCCAACGACAAGACCACCTTCGCCGATGCTTTCGCAATGGCTGACCAGGTGCTCTATTCGGGCGTTGCCTGCATCACAGACCTGATGGTCAAGGAAGGCCTCATCAATCTCGACTTCGCTGACGTTCGTTCGGTGATGCGCGAAATGGGCAAGGCCATGATGGGTACAGGCGAAGCCTCCGGTGAAGGCCGTGCAATGGCTGCTGCCGAAGCTGCAATCGCCAACCCGCTGCTCGACGAAACCTCAATGCGCGGTGCAAAGGGCCTCCTGATCTCGATCACCGGTGGTCGCGACATGACCCTGTTCGAAGTTGACGAAGCTGCGACGCGTATTCGTGAAGAAGTCGATCCGGATGCGAACATCATCCTTGGCGCAACCTTCGACGAAGGCCTCGAAGGCGTCATCCGCGTTTCTGTCGTCGCTACCGGTATCGATAAGCAGTTAGGAGACGCGGCGCCTGCGCCGCTGGAATTTCGCCAGCCGGTAAAGCAGACGGCACAGGCGAAGCCGATGGCTCCACATGGCGCACTTCGTCCTCCGGTCGTTGAACAGCCGCGTCAGGTCGATCCGATTGCCCAGGCAATCCAGTCTGCCGAAGCTGAAATTCCAGCCGCACCGGCAGCTCCTGCCGCTTCTGCTGAGCCGGAATTCCGTCCGCAGAGCCGCATTTTCCAGGCTCCGGCACCGGAATCCTTTGAACGCGCTCCGGTTGCCCGTGCACCGATGCCGCAGGCCCCGGCAGGTCTTCAGGCAGCGCAGCCGCAGTCCTACCAGCAGCCGCAGATGCACGAACAGCCGGCACGCGAGCCGCGCCCGGCTCCGCGCATGCCTGCCGTTTCGGATTTCCCGCCGGTTGCACAGGCTGAAATCAATGCCCGTCGCGCTCCGCAGCAGCCTGCACAGGAAGAGCCGCGCGGCCCGATGAGCCTCCTGAAGCGCCTGACCCATGGTCTTTCGCGTCGTGAGGAAGATCAGCCTGCCGCTCGTCTGGAACCGGCTCAGCATCGTGAACCTGGCATGCGTCCGGCTGAACGTCGTGCTCCGCAGCAGGACTCGTCGATCTACGCACCGCGTCGCGGCCAGCTTGACGATCAGGGCCGCCCGCAGCCGCGTGCAGCTTCGGAAGAAGATCAGCTTGAAATCCCGGCATTCCTGCGCCGTCAGTCGAACTGAGCCATTTCGGTTAGTGAATAGGAAAACCGCGGGTAACTCCCGCGGTTTTTTCGTTTCAGTAAACAAAATCAAAACATTCGTAAGAAAGCGTGATTTTGTTCAAGTCACGCAAATTATTATTTTAATTGAAACGGGGTATGGTTGGGGCAGCACATGTTTGTGAACCCTGTGTATTTCCGGTCGCAATTTTAGCTATATCTATCCATATAGACGCAAAGAATTGCGAAACGGGCTGTGTTGAAATTCCGTTTGAACGGCCTGCATTCATTTTATTCAGCAGATTGGAACTGTCTTGAGCGCTTATCAAAAGACAATTGGTCGTGCGGTCACGCTTTCAGGCGTCGGCGTTCATGGCGGGGCCCCGGCTTCGGCGACGTTTTTCCCAGCCGATGCCGATACGGGTATCGTGTTTCAGCGCTCGGACCTGAAGGGCAAGGCACCGGAAGTACGGGCCCATGTTTCACAGATTGGCGCCACTGACCTCTGCACGTCGCTCGGACCGAAAGAATCCAAGATCGACACGGTCGAGCACCTGATGGCTGCGGTCGCTGCGCTGGGCATTGATAACCTTGTCGTTGAAATTGACGGTCCTGAAGTTCCTATTCTCGACGGTACTTCTGCTCGTTTCATCGAAGCTTTCGATGAGGCGGGTATCGTCACGCAGGAAGCGAAACGCCGCTTTATCCGTATTCTGAAAACGGTCCGCGTTGAAGCCGGTGGCTCCTGGGGGGAATTCCGTCCCTTTGCCGGTACAAGGTTTGAGGTCGAGATCGACTTCGAGTGCCCGCTGATCGGCCGGCAGAAATTTGCCGACGATGTGGACGAAGCGACCTTCCGCAAGGAGCTTTCCACCGCGCGCACTTTCGGTTTCATGAAGGATGTGGAGCGCCTCTGGGCTTCCGGCCATGCGCTTGGCTCGTCGCTCGACAATTCGCTTGTCATTGGTGACGACAATTCTGTCATCAATCCGGGCGGTCTGCGTTTCAGGGATGAGTTCGTCCGTCATAAGACGCTTGATGCCGTCGGCGATCTGGCACTAGCCGGTCTGCCGTTTCTCGGTTGCTTCCGTTCCTATCGCAGCGGCCACCGGCTGAATGCAGAAACGGTCAAGGCGCTGCTGTCGGACAAGACGGCATTCGATATTGTCGAGGCATCCGGTATTCGCCAGAATTCCAGAGCATCCGATTTCGTCGCCGTGAAGCCGAATATCGCGGCTCCATGGGCGCTTTAATATCAGCAAAGAAATGAGTGTGCATCGGCGCATGGCCTTAATTGAGCCGTGTTCGCCGGTTCACCTCGCAATTGAGTCGGTGCGCCGTTCTGCGGTGGATTGATCGGGGAGCATCTACCCATACGGGTAGCCAATACCGGGGACAATTCACACTGGTTACGCGTTTCGATATGCCGTCCCGCGGATTTCAGACCACTAGACGATTGCCGATTTCGCCTGCATGTGGTTTATGGACGGCCAAAACGGCGTCAGCTATGTTTGTACATTCGCTGAAGCTGAATGATTTGTATGGATGGAGCAGCCGTGCAGTGCTAGAAGCACGCAACTCCAAACAGGAATGACGCTGCCAAAAGGCCGGAGACCGCATGACGAGTTTCAAATTCAAGGGTGTGACGAAAACCGCGCTGCTGACTGGCGCTATCGCCGTTCTTATCCCGCTCGCCGGTTGTGCCAGCAAGGACGACGACATCGATCTCACCAAGTATGTCGAGACGATCGATCCTGCCGACAAAACCTACAATGAAGGTCTCGCCAATCTGGATGCAGGTCGCCTTGATGAAGCTGCGAAGAAGTTCGCCGCCGTCGACCGCCAGCATCCCTACACGGAATGGGCACGCAAATCGCTCGTGATGGCTGCCTTTACCAACTACCGCAAGGGCAATTACGAAGAAGCGATCTCGATGGCGAAGCGTTACAATACGCTTTACCCGACTTCGCCTGAATCAGCCTATGCCTATTACATCATCGGTCTTTCCTACTTCCGCCAGATTCCGGACGTGACCCGCGATCAGGCTGCAAGCCGTCGCGCAATCGCTGCGATGCAGGAGGTGGTCGATCGTTTCCCGGATTCCGAATATACGGATGATGCCAAGGCCAAGATCCGCTTCGCCCGCGACCAGCTCGCAGGCAAGGAAATGCAGGTTGGCCGCTACTATCTGGAACGCAAGGAATATCTTGCCTCTATCAAGCGCTTCCGTGGCGTTGTGGAGGAATATTCCAACACCCGTCAGGTGGAAGAAGCGCTCGCTCGTCTCGTCGAAGCCTACTATGCGCTTGGCCTGACGTCTGAAGCCCAGATGGCAGCTTCGGTTCTCGGCAAGAACTATCCGGATAGCCCGTGGTATAAGGACAGCTACAAGCTTCTGCAGAGTGGTGGTCTTGAACCACGCGAAAACGGCAATTCGTGGCTGGCCAAGGCTTCGTCGCTCATTACCGGCGGCGGCTCATAAGCTGATTCTCACATGCTGTCGCACCTGTCGATCCGCGATATTGTTCTGATTGAAAGGCTCGACATCGAGTTCAAGACAGGCTTGTCCGTGCTTACCGGTGAAACCGGGGCGGGCAAGTCTATTTTGCTTGATTCGCTTTCGCTGGCGCTTGGCGCACGTGGCGACGCTTCGTTGGTGCGTCACGGTGCCGATCAGGGGCAGGTGACAGCGGTGTTCGATGTGCCGGGCGCGCATCCGGCCCGGATTTTTCTGCGTGATAACGGTTTCGAAGATGATGGTGACATCATCCTGCGTCGCCTGCAGATGGGCGATGGTCGCACGCGCGTCTTCATCAATGATCAGGCGGCAAGCGTCGCGCTTCTTCGCGATCTTGGGCGCAGGCTGGTGGAAATCCACGGCCAGCATGACGACCGCGCGCTGATCGATACCGATCTTCACCGCACATTGTTGGATGCTTTCGGTGGTCTCGAGCCAGAGGTGGCAGTGGTTCGCGAGCGTCACAAGGCCTGGCGCGATGCGGAAACCGCACTTGCCAAGCATCGCGCCCGCGTCGAGCAGGCCGAGCGTGAAGGTGACTACCTGCGCTCTTCGGTTGAAGAACTGACCAAGCTTGATCCGCAACCCGGCGAGGAAGAAGAGCTCGCCGAGCGCCGCGCGATCATGATGAAATCCGAAAAGATCGCCGGTGACGTGAACGAAGCTGGCGAGTTGCTGTCGGGGCAGGGATCACCTGTACCGACGCTGGCGAGCCTCGTGCGCCGTCTGGAGCGCAAGATTCCGGAAGCGCCGCATCTGCTGGAGCCGGTTTGCAAGGCAATCGATGAGGCGCTCAACAGTTTGGCTCTCGCTCAGGACGGTATAGATCACGCCATGCGCGAGATCGATTTCGATCCGCGTGTGCTGGAACAGGTCGAGGAGCGGCTTTTTGCTCTGCGCGCTGCGGCGCGCAAGTATTCTGTCGCGGTGGAGGGATTGCCTGCGCTGCGTGACAAAATGGATGCTGATCTTGCCGATCTGGACGCTGGAGCGGAAAAGCTTATCCAGCTTGAAGGTCAGGCAACCGAAATGCGGGCGGCCTATGACACGGCAGCGGCTAAACTTTCCGGGTCACGTAAAGAAACAGCGGAGCATCTGAAGGCGGCTGTGATGGCCGAATTGCCTGCACTGAAGCTGGAGCGCGCAGAATTCATCGTTGAAATGACGACCGACGCGCAAGCGCGGGCTGCGGAAGGCATCGATACGGTTGAGTATTGGGTGCGCACCAATCCCGGCACGCGGGCCGGGCCGATGATGAAGGTCGCTTCAG
Organism: Brucella tritici; assembly: GCF_902825325.1. GTDB lineage: Bacteria > Pseudomonadota > Alphaproteobacteria > Rhizobiales > Rhizobiaceae > Brucella. The sequence continues at coordinate 405,665 of NZ_CADEAR010000003.1, forward strand.
GTGGGGAGCTTTCACGTTTCCTGTTGGCGCTGAAGGTGGCGCTTGCGGATCGCGGTTCTGCTCCGACGCTCGTATTCGATGAAATCGATACCGGCGTGGGCGGTGCGGTGGCGGATGCCATCGGGCAGCGCCTTGCACGGCTTTCCGGTCGTGTACAGGTTCTTTCGGTCACACATGCGCCGCAGGTGGCAGCGCGTGCCTCCACACATTTCCTGATTGCCAAATCGGCAACCCATGAAGACCGGATGGCGACCTCGATCCGATCCATCGGGGTCGATGAGCGGCAGGAAGAGATTGCCCGTATGCTGGCCGGTGCCAGCATCACCGATGAAGCGCGTGCAGCAGCAGAGCGCCTGCTGGCCGAGAATTGAGCATTTCCAGCAAAAGTGCGAAGCGGTTTGGCGTCGGATATGGGGTACCAACAAAGAAATAGCGCGCTCGTCTCCTGACAGAACGTTGTCAGTGTGACCACATGTTCGTAACCGTGCGCGGCTGTATGCGTAGCCGTATTTCTTGGTTATGTTGAGCAAAATTGAATCAGCAGGTTTTGCTTCGCTTATGACCGATACTCCCGTCGAAAAACTGACCGAGCCTGAAGCCGTTTCTGAACTGGAACGGCTGGCGCGCGAAATTGCTCATCATGACGAGCTTTATCATGCCAATGACCGGCCAGAGATTTCCGATGCCGAGTATGACGCGCTGAAGCGGCGTAACGATGCGATAGAAGCGCGCTTCCCGCATCTGGTGCGGGCGGATAGCCCATCCTTGCGGGTTGGCACTGCGCCGGTTTCGAAATTCGCGCAGGTTGTTCACGCACGCCCGATGCTTTCGCTCGGCAATGCGTTTTCGGATGAGGACGTCCGCGATTTCGTGGGCAGTGTCTATCGCTTCCTAGGGCATCTGCCGGATAATTCCATCGCATTTACCGCTGAACCGAAGATTGACGGACTTTCCATGTCGATCCGTTACGAGAATGGAATTCTGGTTAGCGGTGCGACGCGCGGGGACGGCACGACCGGCGAGAATGTGACGGCGAATATCCGCACTATTGCTGAAATTCCGAACCGGCTTCCGGCGGGTGCGCCTTCCGTCGTGGAAGTGCGCGGCGAGGTCTATATGGCCAAGAGCGACTTCCTCGCGCTCAACGAGCAGATGGCGGCCGAAGGCAAGCAGACTTATGTGAACCCGCGCAACACGGCAGCAGGTTCGCTCCGCCAGCTCGACGCCAAGGTGACAGCGAGCCGCAAGCTGAAATTCTTTGCCTATGCCTGGGGTGAGATGTCGGACATGCCTGCCGATACGCAGACGGGCATGGTCGAGATTTTCCGCGAATGGGGTTTCCCGGTCAATCCGCTGACGAAGCGGCTTCACGGTGCAGACGAATTGCTCGCGCATTACCGTGCCATCGGTCTTGAGCGCGCCGAACTCGATTATGACATTGATGGTGTCGTTTATAAGGTTGATCGGCTCGATCTGCAGACGCGGCTCGGTTTCCGCTCGCGCAGCCCGCGATGGGCCATTGCGCACAAGTTTCCGGCAGAACAGGCTACGACGATCTTGCGCGGTATCGACATTCAGGTCGGGCGCACCGGCGCGTTGACGCCGGTAGCGCGACTGGAGCCGATCACTGTCGGCGGAGTAGTCGTCACGAATGCGACGCTGCACAACGAGGACTATATCAAGGGTATCGGCCTCAAGGGTGAGCGTATTCGCGCGGATGAGCATGACATTCGCGTCGGCGATACGGTCATCGTGCAGCGTGCAGGCGATGTCATCCCCCAGATTGTCGATGTTGTGCTGGAGAAGCGCCCGGCTGATGCTGTTCCTTTCCAATTCCCGCATGAATGCCCGGTCTGTGGTAGCCATGCGGTCCGCGAAGAGGGGGAGGCGGTTTATCGCTGCACCGGCGGTCTGACCTGCGCTGCACAGGCAGTTGAGCGCATTCGCCATTTCGTATCGCGCAATGCGTTCGATATTGAAGGTCTTGGTGAAAAACAGGTCGAGTTTTTCTTCCATGCCGAAGATGACAGCCTGAAGATCAAATCGCCTGCGGATATTTTCACGCTGCAAAAACGACAGGCGGATTCGCCTCTGAAGAAACTCGAGAACATCGAAGGCTTCGGCGTGACTTCCGTGAAGAAGCTTTACGATGCGATCAATGACCGGCGCGAGATTGCCCTGCATCGTTTTCTGTTCGGCCTTGGCATCCGTCACGTTGGCGAGGTGAATGCCAAGCGTTTTGCGCGGGCCTATCTGTCTTATGCGGCTTTTGAAAAAGCGGCTCTGGAGGCTGTACCGCCGAAAGAAGGCGACCGCACCGATAAGGGCAACGAATCCTGGCAGGAACTGATTGCGGTTGAGGGCATCGGTTCCATCGTTGCTGAAGCTGTCGTGGATTTTTATGCGGAGCCACATAACCGCGAAGTGCTGGCCGCTCTTCTCGCCGAAGTAACGCCGCTTGATGAGGAAGCGCGCGTTGCCACCGGTTCGCCGGTTGAAGGCAAGACGGTGGTATTTACCGGCAGTCTGGAACGTATGTCGCGCGATGAGGCAAAGGCCATGGCCGAGCGCTACGGGGCAAAGACAGCCGGATCGGTGTCGAAAAAGACCGATCTCGTGGTGGCCGGACCGGGAGCGGGTTCCAAACTCGCCAAGGCGTCGGAGCTTGGTATCGAAGTCATCGATGAAGACGCCTGGTTCACATTGGTCGGAGAAGAATAATGGCCCCGTTCAGTGGATTCGGTGAGAAAGCGATCCCGTTTCTGAAAGCTCTGGATTTTCACCAGAATCGCGAATGGTTCGTTGAGAACAAGGATCTTTTCGAGCAGCAATTGAAGGAGCCGCTTGGCGATCTTGTGGACGAACTGACAGGTCGTTTCGAAAAGGCCGGTCTGCCGTTCAAGGGCGACCGAGTGAAATCGCAGTTCCGCATCAAACGCGATACGCGGTTTTCCAAGGACAAGGCACCCTATAACCGCCACCTGTCTGCGCTGCTGTCGCAATCGGGCACGAAATGGGACGAAAGCGGGTGCTTCTATGTCTGCATCGGCCTGCCGGGTGTCCGCGATTGCTACGCTTGTGTTGCGTGGTGGGGCCCGAAAAAAGAACTGCTTCTGGCCATACGCACTTCTATTGCCGAGAAGCCGGAAGAATTCCGCGGCATGGTCGCGAAACTCAAGAAAAACGGTTTGAAAATCAGCGACTACGACCGGCTGAAACGCACGCCGCGTGGTTTTGAGGCCGTGACCGATGATGATTTGCTGGAAGCAATTCGCAATCGGCATTTTTCGGTGCGGATAGAAATCGACCCTGAAACGATTACCCGCGCTGATCTGGCAGATCGTCTTGTCGACTTCACTGAACGGGCTCGCCCGCTTGTGGACTGGATGCACAAAATCGAAAAGACCATTCCGCAACAATCATGATCGTTCATGAATGCATCAGCCGGATTTATGAGTGATGCGCAAATGCGGCATTCCTGTTTAATAGTATGATTTTTTGGGAAATCATATTCCAACGGGCCGCAGAATTTCCTAACTACTCTTCATTCGGAGGAGTGAATATTCGTGGACCAGACTTTTCGGCCCGTAAGGGCTTCAGCGCGCGCCGATATTATTGACGGTGTCCGGCGCGGACTTCCGCTTGTCGTTGCCGGAGCGCCCTTTGGCTTGCTGTTCGGCGCACTTGCAGTCGATAACGGATTGTCGCTTGCCGAAGCGGTGTTCATGAGCTCCATCATCTATGCCGGCGCCAGCCAGATGGTCGGGCTTGATCTTTTCGGCCAGAACATCGCGCCGTGGATGATCGTCATGTCGATCTTCGCCGTCAATTTCCGGCACGTGCTCTATTCGGCGACCACGGGTCGGCGCATCCGTCACTTCAAGCCATGGCAGAAGGCGCTGGCCTTTTTCGTTCTGGTGGACATCCAGTATGCGGAAGTTGAACAACGAGCCGAAGCCGGTAAGCCGGTCACCTTCGTCTGGTATATGGCCATCGGGCTCACATTCTATCTGACCTGGGTTCTCGAAGCGCTGATTGGCGGGCTGTTCGGCAATCTGATCACGAATCCCTATGCCTTCGGCATCGACTTTTTGTTGCCGATCTATTTTCTCGGCATGGTGATGAGTTTCCGCCATCGGCAGAACTGGTTGCCGGTTGTCATCGTCAGTGCGATTTCAGCCGTGGCGGCCTACAAGTTCGTGGGATCTCCGTGGCATGTGTCGCTGGGTGCACTCGGCGGCATTGTACTTGCGGCGATTATTGCCAAGCCACGCGAAGGGGAGGCGTAAATGTCCACCACGATCTGGATCATTCTTGCCGGTGCGCTCTGCACCTATCTCACCCGCATCGGCGGACATCTGGTGCTGTCACGCTTCAGCCATGTGCATTATAGGGTGGAAGCGGCGCTCAACGCCGTGCCTGCGGCCGTTTTGACGGCCATTGTGGCCGCACCTGCATCAGATCACGGCTGGCGGGAACTGCTCGTGCTTGCGGTCTGTATCGTGCTTTCGTTGCGGCTCAGCATGATGACCATGTTTTTTGCAGGCGTAGCGCTTTTGATCGCGCTACGCCATTTCACCGTGTGAATGCTTTATCAAAGCGGCGCGGTTGCCGCTTCGAGCCATTTGCGCTCAGTGTCCTTGAGGTGGGCTGAAAGCTTTTCGCGCACGCTGGCATGGTAGCGGTTCAGCCAGTCGATTTCCTCCTGCGTGAAAAGCGACTTGTCGATCAGGCGCCGGTCGATAGGGCAGAACGTCAGTGTCTCGAAGCCCATCATCGGAATGTCGCCGCCTTCAGGGATTTCCGGTTCGGTGACGATGATGAGATTTTCGATGCGGATGCCGAATGAGCCTGGCTTGTAATAGCCCGGTTCATTGGAAAGGATCATGCCCGGCAGCAGTTCCTGTGCGCCCTTTTTCGAAATGCTCTGCGGGCCCTCATGCACCGACAGGTAGGAGCCGACGCCGTGGCCGGTTCCGTGCGCATAGTCGAAACCATGCTTCCATAGTGCGATACGCGCCAGAACGTCGATATCCTGCCCGCGTGTGCCTTTCGGGAAGCGAGCCGTCGTGATCGCAATCACACCTTTTAATACGAGCGTGAATGCCTTGATCGTCTCTGGCGTTACCTTGCCGATGGGGACGGTGCGTGTGATGTCGGTGGTGCCGTCGCGATATTGTGCGCCGGAATCGACCAGATAAAGCTCGCCATCTTCAAGCGTTCTGTTGGTGTCGGTATTGACGCGATAATGGATGATAGCGCCGTTTGGCCCCGCACCGGAGATCGTGTCGAAGGATATATCTTCCAGCGGCATCTGGAAGTCGCGCCCAGCTTCTGCGCGCGATTCTTCCAGCTTCTGCGCCGCGCTGATTTCATCGATTGTGCCGGGCTTCTGGGCGTCGACCCATGATAGGAAATTGACCATCGCCACGCCGTCGCGCTCATGGGCAGCTCGTGAGCCGTCAAGCTCGGCCTTGTTCTTGATTGCGCGTGGAATACGGGCAGGGTCTTTGCCTTCGATTACGCTGCCACCTGCGCTGGTGACAATGAGGCGAAGTTTTTCTGCCGCGAGGATCGGGTCGAGAAGAATAGCTTCTCCCTTGGCCGCGAGAGCGCTGAGGTGCCCCTCCAGATCGCTCGGTGCCGAGAGCTTGGCGAGTTGGGTCAGATAGGCGCGCGGTTCGATGGCGAGCTTGCGTTCATCGATGAAAAGCTCTGGTTCACCCTTTGCAGGAATGATGGCAAAGCTCAATGGAAGCGGCGTGTTGGACACGTCCTTGCCGCGAATATTGAACACCCATGCGACTGATGACGGGTCAGTCAGGACGGTAGCACGAGCGCCGCTTGCGGCAACTGCTGCCTGCATTTCCTTGATCTTGTCTTCCGCTTCATGTCCGGCGAAACGGGCTGGCTGGATAGTGACTTCCGCCGTCGGCACTTCAGGCTGGTCGTCCCATACGGCGTCGACAAGATTGATTTCGACCGGAACGAGCTGACCGCCCTGAGCCTCCAGTGCTTCACGTAAACTGCGGGCTTCGGAAATGGTATGGAGCCAAGGATCGAAGCCGATATGCAGGCCCTTGCCGTTGTCTGCCAGCCAGGAAGCTGGCGGATTTGTAACGAGGCTTTCATAGGAGAAGACCTTCGGGTCGGTCTGGGCGCGAACCTGCAGCTCATAACGTCCATCGACGAAAATAAAGGCACTGTTCTTGAGGATGAGCGCGGCACCGGCCGATCCGGTGAAACCGGTCAGCCATGCGAGGCGCTGCGCACGGGGCGGAACATATTCGCCCTGATGCTCGTCCGCGCGAGGAACCAGAAAACCGTCGAGGCCCAATTCGGCCATTTTCGCACGCAGCTTCGCAACGCGCGGGCCACCATTGGCCGGGTTTGTGGTGACGTCGAAACTCTGAAAAGCCATAGGTGTAACTCGCTCAAAACAGGAATACGCCGTGATTTATACGGCCTGTTACTTCAGATGAATTGCCACCCAGCCTTCGCGATGCAGCGTCTTTTGATGGGTGAGTCCCTGTGCCTGATAGGCAGCGAGCACCGCATCGTGCTGGCTGTCAAGTATTCCGGACAGAATGATGGAACCGCCGGATGCCATATGTTCCTTGAGGGATGGCGCGAGTTCGATCAGGGGATTGGCGAGAATGTTGGCGACGATCAGGTCGAATGGCGAATAGGAGCGGAAGATCGGATGACCGAAGCCTTCCGCTGTTGCCGTAACGATATGTTCTGCCACGCTGTTCTTGGCGGCATTTTCAGCGGCGACCGTAACGGCGATAGGGTCGATGTCGGTAGCCAGTACCGGAATGGGAGCCAGCTTGGCGATGGCGATGGCAAGAACAGCGCTGCCTGTGCCAAGGTCGAGCGCATTGGTCGGGTGTTCGCTGTTGACGGTTTCCTCGATCAGTTCAAGGCATCCTGCAGTCGTTCCATGGTGACCGGTGCCGAAGGCAAGACCGGCATCGATCTCGATAGGGATGTCGCCGGCTTCGATCTTGTCGCGGTCGTGCGAGCCATGGACAAAGAAATGTCCGGCTCTGACAGGCTTCAGACCTTCCAGCGAATGTGTGACCCAGTCGATATCAGGGAGTTCCTCGACGGCGAAAAGACCCGGCCCTACCAAGGCACCGATCCGCCTGGCTACATCTTCGGCATCGTCCTCGACATAGACCGATACTTCGAAAATCTGCCGGTCTTCATCGATCTCGGTGATAGCGATTGGGAAACCGTCTTCCTCGAAAGACTGTTCGAGAGTGTTGTAGACGCGCTCGGCTTCCGCCTTATCCGCCGAAAAGAAAAGTCGTGACTGGGCCATGAAGTAAAAAGCTCTCTATCTTTGACGCATTTCCGAAGGAAATGCTTCGGAGCCTCTACTTAGAGCATTTCCTGCAAAAGTGCGAAGCGGTTTTGCGTTGGATAATGCGTAAAACCAAACAGCGGGGGCGGGTTCACGCTTCCACTTTTCACAAGAACCGCGCTAGCCGTTCGCAGCGCCTTTGGCCAGGTTCTTCAACTTTTCTAGAGCTGTATCCGGGTTTTCCTGATAGGCGATGGTGCTGCGGAAGCGACCGCCCTTGTCGAGCAGAAATACCGACGCCGTATGATCCATCGTATATTCGCCGTCTTCGCCCGGAACTTTCTTGGCGTAGACGTGGTAGGATTTGACTACATCAGCAATATTCTCCGGCGTGCCCGTGACTCCGATGATGCGGTCGGAAACATTGCCCACATAGGTCTTCATGACTTCCTGCGTATCGCGCTCCGGATCGACAGTGATAAAATAAGCCTTGATGTCACTGGCTTCGGGTCCAAGCTGCTTCAGCCAGCCATCCAGTTCATAAAGCGTCGTAGGACAAACGTCCGGGCAATGGGTGAAACCGAAGAAAATGGCTGCTGGCGCGGCGCGCAGGTCCTTCTCGGTGAAAGGCGTGCCGTCCATAGTCACGAGGTTGAGCGGACCACCGAAGGGTTCTTTTGCTGCCTGCTTGTCGCGGAAAAGGTTGAAACCTGCAGCGCCGACAATGACGACGATGAAGGCAATGATGAAGATGGGCAGAAATTTTTTCATGTCCAGTCAGCCTTGAATTTCGCAACGCGCCTTGCTGCGCTGCTCAACAACCTATCTTTTCTTTATGCGTTGCAGAACGGTCGATATAGCCGCATCCCTGCCATCACGAAGAGCGTGCCGGTAATGTACTGCCATCTGCTCAATTTTCAATAATTTCTGAAATTTTTGACGATTTGTCGCGCGGTAGAAATGGCTCCTCATAGCTTGTGGAGCCAGAGTCGTTCAGACATGACCAAAATTGAACAGCTTCTCCATTCTTTCTTTTTGCAAGGTCAGCTAAACTGATATATTTCCGTCATAAAACCGCAATTTCTTGTGAGTGACATAGTGGAAATCGATTATATCATTGCCTGGGTCGATGGGCAGGACCCGGCGCATATGGCTGCCAGAAAACAGTTCGCTCCCGATTCCGCTCGCACGCATTTTGAAGCCGTAACCAGCGAACGCTATCTCGATAATGGCGAGATTTATTACAACATCGCTTCCGTCATCAAATTCGCGCCGTTCATCAAGCGTATTTTCATCATCACCGATCATCAGAAGCCACGGTTCCTCGATGCGTTCAAGCAGGAGAGCAAGTGCGACGCGTCCTTTATCCAGATCGTGTCACATGATGACATTTTTAAAGGTCTGCCCGCTGCCCGTCCTTCGTTCAACGCCCGTGCTATCGAAGGCGCGATGTGGCGGATACCGGGCCTGTCGGAACATTTCATCTATTCCAACGACGATTTCTTCGTGAATGCTCCGCTGACAATTTCCGATCTTTATGAGAACGAACGTCCTGTTCTCCATGGTGACTGGGTAAGACCTGAAAACACCCGCTGGAAATACAAGCTGCGCCGATTGCTCGGCAAGGTATCGCGATACGAATATACGTTTCCGAAATTCCGCATGGCGCAATGGAAGGGCGCCGTTGCCGCTGGCACGAAGGATCGCTTTATGTCGATCCATCATCACCCCCATCCGCTGCGGCGCAGCACGCTGGCGACTTTCTTCGCGGAGAAGCCCGACGTTCTGAATAAGCAGGTCAGTTTCCGATATCGCGATATCGAACAGTTCAATACCGTTGCTCTCGCCAATCATTTGGAGATCTTGCGGCACAAAGCCTCCGTTCGCCCGGCAAGAGAACTGGCTTATCTGGATTTCGTCCAGGAGAAGCATTGGGCGGAAGAACTGCAAGCAATCGAAGCGGGATCAGCACCCTTCGGCTGTGTGCAGGGGTTTGAGCGTTTCGATCCCGCGTTCCGTGCCAAAATTCACCAGACCCTCATTGCGAAGTTTGACGATGTTCTGCCGAATGTTATCAAGGATTATCTTTCCGGCGAGGAAGATGGTTCGCAGGAAGCGGCTTAGGCAGTTCGTTCCAGAGCTGACTGTGCTGCAGGGAAGCTTGGGGTGAATTTGCAATGACGTCGTCCGGTGATCTTCGTTTCCAGAACAGCGAACCGCGCATTCATTCCACGGCCCAACTGAAATCCGTCAAGCTGGGGCGATATGCCGATATTGGCGAGCGCGTGATTCTTCGTGAAGTCACGGTCGGCGACTTCACCTATTTCGAGCGTAACGGTGAGGGGATCTACGCCGAAATCGGCAAGTTCTGTTCCATTGCCGCGAATGTTCGCATCAATGCTCTCGAACACCCGATGGAACGGCTGACGACGCATAAGATCAGCTATCGGCCGAATGAGTATTTTCGCTATCTGGGCGTTGATGGAGAGTTCCGGGCAAGGCGTCAGGAACAGCGCGTGGTCATCGGCAACGATGTATGGATCGGCCATGGTGCGGTCATCACACCGGGCATCCAGATCGGTCATGGTGCTGTGATTGGTGCGAACGCGGTCGTAACAAAGGACGTGCCACCCTATCATGTGGTCGGTGGTGTTCCCGCCCGGTTCATCCGCAAACGCTTCGATAATGCCATCATAGAACGGCTGCTTGAACTCGAATGGTGGAACTGGCCGGTGGAAAAGCTCTATGAAGCAGTACCGGACATTCAGATGCTCGAAATCGAAGCATTTCTTGAAAAGTGGAGCAGCTGATTTCTGCTCTTGCAAAGCCGTAATTGTTCACCCACCTTCGCATCACAACAGTTCTGGAGGCTGGAAGATATGGTCGGACTGAAGCGTTTTGCCTGGTTGTTGCTTGCTCCCATGCTGGTCGTTGCCGCTTCGGCGGCGCCGGCGGAAGAAGTTGGCAAGGTTGGCGTCGACTGGCTTGGAAACGATATCGTCATCGATGCGGTGCAGGACCCGAAAGTGCAGGGCGTAACCTGTCATCTGGCGTCGTTTTCGCGCGGCATGATCGATCGGCTGCAGAAAGGCAACTGGTTTGAGGACCCGTCCAATGCGTCCATCTCATGCGAGCAGACAGGGCCGATCACAATCGGTGATATCAATCTCGGCAAGGGTGGAGAACGGGTTTTCTCCGAGCGTACCAGTCTGATCTGGAAGAAGCTTGTCATCACCCGCATTTATGACAAGACAAATAATACGCTGCTTTATCTCGCCCATGCGACACAGGTTCAGGACGGTTCAGCGAAAACGTCGCTTTCAACCGTGCCGCTTTACAAGGGTGATGTCACTTGGGCGAAGGGCAAGCCGGAATAGTCCAGCTGCCAATCTCTGATTCAAGATGGAATTTAGATAGGCTGGACGAAGCTGTCGAGAACGCGCTTCTGTCCGGCCTTGTCGAAATCGATGGTCAGCTTGTTGCCATCGATAAGCGAGATCGTGCCATTTCCGAACTTGATATGGAACACGCGATCGCCGGGCTTGAAGGCCGATGGCTTGTCAGCCACTGACTTGGCCACCAGTTCACCGTCAATCGTGCGTCCCTTCACGGAGCCGCGCCCGGCACCAAAGCCGGAATCGGTCTCGCCATAGCCGATGCGTTCCACTTTGCTGCCCGAACGAGAACCCCAGTTGTTGCGTGTGGCATCGGATCGGTTCTGCTGTGCACGCTGCCAGCCCGGCGTCGAATAGGAATTCTGGAACGGATCGGCCTTGTCGAAGCGGGACTGTCCGTAGCCGCCGCCATAACCGCCGTAATTGCCCTCCAGTTCGGCCACTTCCACATGTGCTTCCGGCAGTTCTTCCAGAAAACGGGAAGGAATGGTCGATTGCCACATGCCGTGGATGCGTCGGTTGGAAACGAACCAGATATGCAGATTTTTCTTGGCGCGGGTCACGCCGACATAGGCGAGACGGCGCTCTTCCTCAAGGCCGGAACGTCCGCCTTCATCAAGTGCGCGCTGGTGCGGAAACAAGCCTTCTTCCCAGCCGGGAAGGAAAACGGTTTCAAACTCCAGACCCTTGGCCGAATGCAGCGTCATGATGTTGACGGCATCGAGATCCTCGTTCTGCTCGGCATCCATGACGAGTGCGACGTGCTCAAGGAATCCACGCAGACTCTCATATTCCTCCATGGAACGGATCAGTTCCTTGAGGTTTTCAAGCCGGCCCGGCGCTTCCGCAGACTTGTCATTCTGCCACATGGCCGTATAGCCGGATTCATCCAGAATGGTTTCGGCCAGTTCCGTATGCGGTGTGTTGTCGATCAGGGATTGCCAGCGCAGGAAGTTTTCGACCACTTCGCGCAGTGCGGAGCGTGGCTTCGGCTTCAATTCCTCGGTTTCAATGAGGTCGCAGGCAGCAGCGAACATGGAAATATCGCGCGCGCGGGCATAGTCGTGAATCTGGCGGATCGCGGCTTCGCCCAGACCACGCTTAGGCGTGTTGATGATGCGCTCCAGCGCCAGATCGTCGGCCGGTTGTGCCACGACGCGCAGATAGGCCATCGCATCACGTATTTCGAGCCGCTCGTAGAAGCGTGGGCCGCCGATGACGCGATAGTTGAGGCCGAGCGTGACAAAACGGTCTTCGAACTCACGCATCTGGAAGGAAGCGCGGACGAGGATCGCCATGTTGTTGAGGAGGTGCCCCTGACGCTGGGCCTGCTCAATGGCTTCGCCGACAGCACGGGCTTCCTCTTCGGAATCCCATGCTGCATGAACTTTTACCTTCGGATCGTCCGGATTGGGCGCTTCGGTAAACAGTGTTTTGCCGAGACGGCCTTCATTATGTGCGATCAGGTGGGCGGCTGCGCCGAGGATATGTGCCGTGGAGCGGTAGTTGCGCTCAAGCTTGATGACGACTGCGCCCGGAAAATCCTTTTCGAAGCGAAGAATATTGTCCACTTCCGCTCCGCGCCAGCCGTAGATCGACTGATCGTCGTCGCCGACGCAACATAGATTGACCTTATCCCCGCTCACGCCGAATTCGCTGCGCTCATCGGCTCTGCGGGGGCCTTCGGACGCCCTAGCGGGCTGTACTGGCGAGCCTCCGGCCTGTGTTGGCGCTGTCGTTCGTGGTTTTGGTCGCTGTGCCAGCAGACGCAGCCACAAATATTGCGCCGTATTCGTATCCTGATATTCGTCCACCAGAATGTAGCGGAACTTCGCGTGATATTCGCGCAGGATATCCGGATGATTGCGGAAGATACGGATCGGATGCAGCAGAAGATCGCCGAAATCGCAGGCGTTCAATGTCCGCAGGCGCTCCTGATAGGCCTGATAAAGCTCGCGTCCGCGACCGTTGCCGAACGAGCGCGCATCGCCTTCGGGAATATCGGACGGCCCGAATCCCTTGTTCTTCCAGCCGTCGATCATGTTGGCGAAGGTGCGGGCAGGCCAGCGCTTGTCATCAAGGCCTTCCGCCTGAATGAGCTGCTTGATGAGGCGGATCACGTCATCGGTATCGAGGATCGTGAAATCCGATGTCAGATTTGCAAGTTCCGCATGACGGCGCAACAGCTTGACACCGATCGAGTGGAACGTGCCAAGCCATGGCATGCCTTCGACCGCACCTCCAACCAGATGACCTATGCGCTCTTTCATTTCGCGCGCGGCCTTGTTCGTGAAAGTCACGGCGAGAATCTGGCTCGGATAGGCAAGGCCGGTGGTCAGAATATGTGCGATACGCGTTGTCAGAACGCGCGTTTTTCCCGTCCCCGCACCGGCAAGTACCAGAACAGGACCCTCTGTCGTCAGGACAGCCTGACGCTGTTCCGGGTTCAGCCCTTTCAGGTAATCGGGTTCGCCACGCTGCTGGTTGCGTGCTGCCATGGCACGTGCGGCGATGCCACCGGGAGCAGGCGTGCGGCCTGCCGGAGCGTCGTCATCGCCGAAAAACGGCATATCGTCGGGAAAGTCAGACATTTGACCCGAATGTAATGATTCGTGGCTGAAAGACCAGCGAAAGGGTTAAAATATTCGACTACTCTAATTGAGTGACGCGACGATCCGTAAAGTTCAGGCGATGCGAAGCCAGTGCTTCAACCAGTCCACGCAGTTCCGGTTCGCGCTGCAACAGATCGTCGAGTTCCGTCATCTGGTTCATCGCGATCAGCCGCAGAATGTCGTCCCGGATGGTTCCGTCTATGCGTCGTGGCAGATGGGCAACCGGCTGGATCAGTTCAACCTTCTGGCCCTTGAGTCTTGCGCGCAGGCTTTTTTCGTCGGCACTTAGCGTTTCCACGAAGGCGTAGATGCCGACGCCCTTGGCTGGCAGCGAATAAAGCGCGAGAGCTACATCCGAGACACGCGGATCGGATTTGAGGGCAGCCTGAATAGCAGGACCTTCATTGTCGATCCGGTCACCGGTGCCTTCGCCGTCCGACCAGCTGAAAATGCCGCGCGTGATGAAGTTGTAAACTTTCTTGCCTGTCGCCAGCCAGATGCGCGACGGCAGGGAACGGCGCGCCAGAATGCGCTTTTCCGTTGGTGTCATCATGTCCTTTGCAAAAGCGCGCTTCTGCTTGATGAGATGGCGGAAGTCTTCATAAGCCATCAGGCGATAGAGGGCGCCACGACGATGATGAACACTTGCAAGCTGGAAATCGATGACTGCAGCTTCACCTTCGGGCGTCATCAGCCAGTTTTGTGGTTTGGCGAGGTCATTGTGGGTGACACCAAGACGGCGCATATCGCGCAGGATGCGGTGCGCGGTGCGATACCATTTCGGATCGGAAGGACGCGCAAGATGCAGCGGTGTGCCTTCGGTCCAGGATCGATACAGCCCGTCCTTGTCGGTGGCGATCAGTTGCGGGACACCTTCAATGCCGCGTACCGTCTTGAGGCCGCGGATTTCGCGCCGGGCCAATATCCATGCCAGCGGCTTCGACCACCAGGGAGCAGCGCTTACGACGCGACGGATGATACGGGTATCGGGATCGCCTACGAAGTAGCCGGCATGGGTTTCCGAGAACACGTCGCGCTTGAACACGGCGGTTTCGACAAATTCCGGTATTTGATCGCCTTTCAAAGGCACATCTATATTGGGGTTCTGAACCATAAGGCTCCACTAGCCGCTTGTGTTCGATCAATCAAGTTTGATGGCGGACAACCCTTATTGCAATCACGTGATCGAAGGCGCACAAGGAACGCACAGATTTCGTGCGGCTCATCGGGGGAATGCAGAAAATGGCACAGGGCGACGACAACAAGCAGGCGATTGCGCAGATCATCCGGCAGGAACAGGCGCTTATTTTTCCGTCATTTGACGAGAACGGCGCATTTGCGGTGGGCGCGCGCATTCGCGATATCGCCGTGAAGGAAAAGCTAGGTATTGCCACCGAAATTTCCCTGTGGGACCGGCAATTATTTTATGCGACGACCGCCGGAAGCACTGTGGACAATCAGGAGTGGTTGCGCCGTAAGTTCAATGTCGTGCGCCGCTTTCATGCTTCGACCTATCGTCTTGTTCTGGAACAGAATCGCGACGATCGCATGTTTGCTCCCCATAAAGCATTGAATGTGGAAGATTACGCGCTCGCGGGTGGCGGATTTCCGATCCGTGTTTCCGGGGCCGGCGTGATCGGCGCCGTAATCGTATCGGGGCTGCCGCAGCGCGAGGACCATAATCTGGTTATCCGGGCTGTCGCCGAACACCTTGGACAAGACCCTGTCGCATTGGCGTTGCCTGCTGTTTGAATATGAATTTCGGAGAATGAACGATGTCGCTCGAAAATGTTGTCGCGCTTGCACGCAATGAGAACGGTATTGCAGCAGCCGTGGGTATTCTCAAGCAGCGTTTCGGTGAGCGTGCGCAGACCGGTCAGGCTATCCGCGAGCAGCACGGCCACACGACGACCTATGTGCCGACACAGGCGCCGGACATCGTCATCTTTGCGGAGACTGCGCAGGAGGTGCAGGATGTTGTGCGTATCTGCGCCGAACACCGCGTTCCGGTTATCGCCTTCGGCGCCGGTTCGTCGCTCGAAGGGCAGGTGAATGCGCCCGCTGGTGGCGTCTCTCTTGACCTCACGCGCATGAATAGGGTGATTGCCGTGCACGCGGAAGATCTGGATTGCGTGGTGGAACCGGGCATTACGCGCCGGGAACTGAATGAATATCTGCGCGATACGGGACTGTTCTTTCCGATTGATCCGGGTGCCAATGCCACGCTGGGCGGCATGGCTTCCACCCGTGCGTCCGGTACGAATGCAGTGCGTTATGGGACCATGCGCGAGAATGTGCTGGCGCTGAAAGCTGTGATGCCCGATGGGCGGCTGATCGAGACTTCCAAGCGTGTGAAGAAGACGGCTGCGGGTTACGATCTCACGAGGCTGCTCGTCGGAGCCGAGGGAACACTTGGCATCATCACTGAATTGACATTGAAACTGCAGGGGATACCGCAGGCGATCTCCGGTGGTATCTGTCCTTTCCCGGATGTGGATTCGGCTTGCCGCACAGTGATTGAAACCATCCAGATGGGTATTCCCGTTGCACGTATCGAGCTTGTGAATACACTCCAGATGCAGGCGCTGATCCTTCACTCCAAACTGCCTTACGAGGCGCAGCCCTATCTGTTTGTTGAGTTCCACGGCACGGAAAATGGCGTTGCCGAACAGGCGGAATTGTTTGGAGAAATTGCTGCGGGCAATGGCGGCGGCGAATTCCGGTGGACCCACGATGCTGAGGAACGTGACCGGCTTTGGCGCGCGCGTCACGACGCCTATCTTGCGTCCTTCCTGCTGAGGCCCGGTTGCAAGGGCGTTTCCACCGATGTCTGCGTGCCGATTTCGCGTCTGGCCGATTGCATCGGCGAGACGGAAAAAGACCTTGCCGAAACAGGCCTTATAGCTCCGATTGTCGGGCATGTGGGGGATGGTAATTTTCACCTTCTCCTGCTCCTTGATACAGGAGACGCCAGCGAGATGGAGCGCGCCGAAGCTTTCATGGATCGGCTGGCCAAACGCGCCATTGCCATGGAGGGAACCTGCACCGGCGAACATGGCATCGGGCAGGGCAAGATGAAGTATCTGGCGATGGAGCTGGGTGAAGCCACGGACTATATGCGCGCCATCAAGAACGCACTCGATCCCGATAATATCATGAACCCGGGCAAAATACTGATTTCGTGATTCAAATCAGCCGTTTGGACGGGTTTGCCAATAGTTTGATTCAGGCAGGCGTGCATATCGATGTGGCTGCGATGCAATTTGCCTTGTTGTCGCCGGATCGATGCCGTTATGTTGCGCAGATAAAGACAGCGTGATTCACTCTTTGTTTCGCGCTAACTTGCAATCTGTTTGACCGGAGCTGGTTCTTGGGCCGCATATTCGTCATCGTCGGCGGGCTTCTCGTGCTGCTGTTGACGGCAGCACTTGTTGTGCCGCCTTTTGTTGACTGGAGCGGCTATCGTGCCGATTTCGAGCGCGAGGCGAGCCGTGTTCTGGGCCGTCCCGTCAAGGTCGCCGGTGACGTCAGTGCGCGGCTTTTGCCGTTTCCTTCCGTCGCGTTCTCTGATGTGCGTGTTGGGGCCGATGCAACTCATCCGGTGATGACTGTCGATACGTTTTCGATGGATGCCGAACTGATGCCGTTTCTGCGCGGCCAGCTTCTGATTTTCGATATGCGCGTGGATCGTCCTCGGGCTACAATTTCTCTCGACAAAAGCGGCAAGGTTGATTGGGCAATCCGCCCATCGACGCCGCTCGATCCGACGAAAATCAAGCTGGAACGGCTTTCCGTCAATGACGGAACGATTACCCTTCGCGAACAGGCAAGCGGTCGCAGTCATACAGCTACCGAACTCAATGCTGTGATCTCGGCAAACAGTCTTGCAGGTCCGTGGCAAGCAAACGGAAGTCTCGTTCTTCAGGGCGAAAGGCTGGCGATCGATCTTTCGAGCGGCGAGGCGAAGCCGGACGGGTCGCTACGTGTACGCGCTCGAATCTCGCCGGATGCTATCCCAGCTACTTTCGAGACGGATGGCGATGTGACCGTAACTGACGGTCGGCTCGACTATGCCGGTGATTTTTCGCTTCGCTCTTCCGATATGGTTGCCAAGACGACTAAGGAACAGAAAACGCCGACGGAAGCGCCCTTCTTCAGTGGTGTGCGAGTAACCGGTAAATTCAAGGCGGATCGCAATCGCTTCGATGCCAGCGAATTCCGGATGGAGCAGGGACCTGCCGACAATCCTTATGTAGTGAACGGCAAGGCATTTATCGATTATGGCGACAAGCCGCGTTTCGAGGTCAGCGCCGATGGACAGCAGCTTTTCTGGGGGCCGAATGAAGCCACCAGCGAAGAACAATCCGGTTCCGCAATGCCGGCGGCTGATCGTATTACGATAGCACGCCGCGTTCTCGAGCAACTGCCCATTCCGACCATACCCGGCAATGTGGATTTGCGTCTTCCTGCCGTCATCGCGGGCGGCACAACGATACGCTCGGTCACAGTGAGCGCGGAACCGGACGGAAAGAACTGGAATATTCGTCAGTTCGCTGCCGACCTTCCGGGACGAACCAAGGTAGAAGCCAAGGGCACGCTCTCGGTTGGCAAGGATTTCGGCTTCAGGGGCGATATGCTCGTTGCCTCACGTCAGCCGTCCGGTCTGGCAAGCTGGCTCAACGAGACTGTTGACGATTCCGTGCGCAAGCTCGAAGGCGCGGGTTTTTCAGGACAGGTCGATCTTCGTGACGGAATGCAGCGGATCGATAATCTCGAAATTGCGTTGGGGAAGACAACACTCAAAGGCTCGTTTGTTCGCGAAGTGAAGGGGCTGGCGCAGCCAGCGATCACGCTAGCCCTCAATGGCGGCGCGGTTGAAAGCGAAGCGCTACAAGCCTTTACAGCCTTTTTCTCCAGTGGTGACGGGCTGGGTTTTCTCGACGGTCAGTCGCTGAACCTGGCATTCAAGGCAGGGCCCGTCCGCTATCAGGACATGGAAGCGGGCAATGTCGATATGGCGATTCGGCTGCATGACGGGCGCTTCGATTTCGACCGGCTGCTGGTCGGTGATGTAGCGGGCACGACGCTGACCGCAACAGGCACTTATGAGCCTTTTGCCAATACGCCTTCCGGCTCGCTCGATGCGACGATCCTGTCCGGCGACCTTTCGCGTTTCCTCTCGTTGATGGCCAATCGCTATCCGCAGCTCCCGCTGTTTCATGCGCTCTCGATCCGTGCGGCGAATTTTCCAGGGTTGTTCGAGGATAGCGAAATTAATGTCATTGCCAACGCGGTGGCGCCGTCCGTGCCACAAGCCGACAAGGTGCCTTCAAAAGGTACGGCATCCAAGGGCAAGGGTGCACGGCCTGTCGAGACAAATACCAAAAGCGCTCCTGGTGTCGGCGAATTTTCGTTCAGCGTTACCGGAAAAACAGGCGGCATGAAGTTGGACCTTTCGGGCACGGCGAGCGGCGGCGAGGGTGAGAGCGAGCCGTTACAGATGCAATTGAACGGCACGGCAACATCGGATCAAGGCGAGGTGGTACTCGCATTGATCGGCTTACCCGCCTTGCCGCTTGGGCTTGCTGGTGAGCTCACTGCCGATCTGAGCATGCAGGGTGCGCCGAGTGCAGGCATGCGGACATTGCTCAAGCTCACGGTACCTGACGGGTCGGCTGTGGCAGATGGTGTGATTTCGTTGATCGGAGGGGATGTCGCTGCCAGCGGCAAGGCCCAACTGAAGTCCGCCGATCTGCAACCGTTCATCGCAACGGCGGGTTTCGCACTGCCCGGATTTGGTGAAGGGCTTTCGGCAGACCTTGCCAGCGATTTTCAGTTTGCAAAGGGTATCTTGCGGTTCCCCAATCTCGCCGGAAAGCTGGATGGAGAAGATGTTTCCGCGCGGCTGGAGGCCAATTTTGCCGATAGCGGTCTGCCGCAGTTGAAGGGGGAGGCAAAGCTCGCGACGCTTGAGGTCGCTAGTCTTGCAGCGATCATGCTTGGGCAGGATGCATTCGAGCCGGCAAAGCCCACCGCGAAGTCAATCTGGCCACGCGGAGCATTCGCGGTCCGCCCGTCACTGCCGCTGCTGTTGGACATGAAACTCAGCGTGGCGCAGGCTCACATGGATGGATTTGGAACGGCCACGGACTTTGCCGCACGGCTTGTGAAGACCATGGACGGGCTCCAGTTGAATGAATTGACCGGCAACTGGGCGGGTGGATATCTCATTGGCAACGTGTCTCTGAGCAACAGCGACAAGAACGCTATCCTCTCGACAGAGCTGAAATGGAGTGGCGCAAACCTCAAGGATTTTTACCAGCTCGAGAGTGGTATTGCACCGCTTGGCGGTGTAGTGAAGGCTGCTGTTAATCTGAATGGCAGTGGTGAGAGCGTTACCGCACTGGTCGGGTCATTGGCCGGAACTGCAAGTTTTGATGTGGAGAATTTTACCGTCAATGGTCTGGATGGGACGGCATTGCCTGCAATGATCGCGGCAGCCGATGCCACGGGCGACCAGTCTTCCGGTCCTGACAAGCTCGCTTCCAAGCAATTTGTCGCCATTGCCGATAAGGCAACCGGGCAGGGCACATTTGCACCCGGTAATGCGCGGTTTGACTTTACGATCAGCGGCGGTGTCGCGCGTATGGCTGCGGCAAATCTGAGCGATGGAAGTGCTGCTCTTCTCAGCGATCTGCAATTCGATCTGTCGACACTTGGAATTGGCGGAAACGGTACTTTGACATTCCAGAACGGGGATGGCGCCGATACTGGCATCTCGCCGCAGGTAGCCTTCTCGCTGGGCGGTAGCTACAACGAGCCCCAGATGTCATTCGACAAGCAGCCGCTCGTTCAGTTCCTGACCCAGCGTGCGCTTGAACGGGAACAGGAACGTGTTGAATCCATGCAGGCGAGCCTGATGGAAAAGCAGCGTCTTCGTCGTCAGCTTGGGCTTTTCGAAGCGGATGAAGCGGAACGTGATCGTTCGCAGCGTGAGGACGAGGCGAGACGACGCGCCGAGGCCAGTGCGCGCGAAGTGGCTCGGAAAACTGCTGAGGAAGCCCAACGGCTTGAGGCAGAGAAACCCCAAGGCGGGCCGGCTGGTGGATCGAAAGATCCCCTGGTATCGCCAGAGGGCGGTCAATCCCTGAATGAATTCCTGAAAAGTCTGGAACCGACACCTGCGCTACCAGCACCTCAGCCTTGAGTTATTCTGGACTTAAGCCAGTCGAGAACGTGGAGCCTGAGCGCGGAAGACAGATTGATTGACCTGTCACGCTTGCTGTCGATTTCGGCGATCAGAGCCGCCACGGACAACTCCCGCTCGGCAGCAATCTCCTCAATCAGTTCGAAAAATGGGTCTTCAAGCGTGTAGCTGGTCGCGTGTCCGCGAATACTGACGGAATGTTTGCGTAACCGCCCGGACGAGTTCACTTTGTCTCGTCCGGCTTATCGTTCTTTTCCAGACGGTTCTGATCCAGAAAACGTTCCACTTTCGTTGCTTCCGTACGGGCGAAGGCCTTTTCAGTCTTCGTTAGACCGAATTGAATGCGGTTCTGGTCAGCCCGATTTTCTTTTTCAGCGCGGGCTTTCTGCTTTTTAAACTGCCTGAGATTGACGATGTCGCTCATGGAACCACGTGGAAATGTTGAAGCTTCTGAAAAAATACTGCGTTTCGGTTCAATCTAGCAAGCTCGTAATAGGCTGGCTTTATTTCTGGGGGTCCTTCGGATTGGTAAACCACCAGATGGCCAAGGACACCAGAATTAGAAGTATGAGCCCAACTGTCATCTGCAGAAGAGGAAAGTTGGGTTCGTCCTTTGCCACAAAGAAGGCGGCTACGATGCCGCTTATCCACAATACTGCCTGAGCAATTGCACGAATCATCGAAATCAATCCTGAACTGGTTGCCGTCAGAACAGAGTATAAAACGCCTGCTTGTTTTTCACCATTGATCACGATCAACAGTGAATCTGAACTATCCAATCAAACAAACGGACGAAACCAGCAGGAGCTCTGGCACATTCTTCACATGAGGATGGACCGCGCGGAATTATTTCTTCCGAAAGGCATCCAGAGAAACAACATCGGCAGAAGGTTTGGCTTCCTTGTCGGCGCCATCATCTGCATTGCTGTCTTTGGCCGCGGCGGCTTCTTTTTCGGCTGCAGTCTTGCGCGACTTCGATTTGGGCTTTTCTGACTTCTCGACCGGTGCTTCCGTCGGGAGGATTTCGATAGGGGCTACATTGCCGCCTTCGTCATTGTCGCTTTCCGGCTGTGCGACCGCGACATCGAACTCGAGTTCGAAATTGACCGAAGGGTCGTAGAAGCCACGGACGGCAGAAAAAGGCACCGTAAGCTTTTCAGGAATATCACCGAACGACAGGCCAACTTCGAACAGCTGATCTGTAACCAGCATGTCCCAGAACTGATGCTGCAAAACGATTGTCATCTGCTCGGGATATTTCTCCTTCAGGCGCGAGGAAATTCGCACACCGGGCGCTCCAGTCAGGAACGTGATGAAGAAATGATGGTTACCTGGCAAGCCAGCCTTGGCCACTTCCGCAAGAACCTTGCGAATGACGCCGCGTAGGGCTTCCTGAGCGAGAATATCGTAACGGATTAGGTCCTGTACCATGGTTTGCTTATCCCACGGATTCGGAGGTCGATGTCAAGTTCGTTCTCGCAGGAACCGATGATATATGACTTGAAAATGCTACAGGGCGATGCCTGTGGCGGAAAGATGTGCAATTTTTGAACGCAGCAGGGTGCGCTTGCCCTATCGTCTTCCGAAGGCCATCAGGAAGGTGCGCACTCCGTTGACGGCGCTCTTCTCGATGATTGCATCATCAACGCCTTGGCCCGTCAGCATATGATAGTGCGTATCGGCATTGATGAGTGCCATGAAATGGCGTGCAGCAAGATCTGGATCGTCAACGCGTAGATGTCCATCCATGGCAAGGCGCGCCAGACGTGCCGCTATAGCCGGAATAGCTTGTGCCGGACCTTTGGTGCTGCAAATATTGGCTGCGAGCGGCAGATTGGTATCGTTGGCCTGCATGACCTTGCGCAGAAACGCACCGGACGAATCGTAAATGCAATTCCGGCTCATGCGGATCGAGAAAGCCACCAGATCGTGCTCCAGATTTTCCCCAGTCTGGGGGAAGGTAGCCAGAACTGCGAACAGGCTCGCATTCATGCGCGCAAGCGCATCCTCAACGACGGCGGCAAGCAAGGCTTCCTTGTCGCGATAGTGATTATAGATGGTCTGACGCGACACGCCCGCTTCGTTGGCAATAAGGTCTATGCTCGCGCCCTGAAAACCATCGCGATTGAAAACGCGTGCCGCAGAGCACAAAATGAAGTCGCGCTTCATGCACTGTCCGGGCTTTATCGCCGCGGAATTCAGGCCCTTTTCGGATACAGCACGCTTCTCGGGCAGGGCGGCCATGTCGATTATGTCAGTAGGCTTCATAACTCCAACATAAGATAGCTTGACGTTTTGGACAATGGTGTCTAATTTGACATTAGTGTCAAATCTGTTTTGACCATGCGTATAGAATGCCTTTCGTTGCAGAGTTTTCAAGTGTCGACTGTAATGGAAAACAGGTCGACATCATACGGCTCAGACGAAAACTGGTAGCGAATACAAATAATTATCTGTCCTGTACCGATTTTGCGAGCCCGATGGCGCCATCCTCCCAAGCAAAACCGGAGATCCGAAATCGGTGCGGGAATCTCACGAAACATTGATGAAAGCGCGTCCCCCATGGCTTCTAGTCTTGTGCGCAATGCCATTGTTCTTGGCCTTCTTTCCGCCATTGGCCCATTTGCGATCGATATGTATCTGCCAGCTCTGCCCACCATTGCCGCTGATTTGCATGCGGAAACTGGTGCTGTGCAGATGAGTCTTCTGGCCTTTTTCATTGCTCTTGCGGTTGCGCAGCTTTTCTGCGGGCCGCTGTCCGACATGGTCGGACGCAAACTTCCGCTTTACGGCGGTCTGGTACTGTTTGGTATCGGCAGTATCGGTTCTGCTATGGCGACCGATATAGATGTGCTGGTGCTTTTCCGCTTCGTTCAGGGGCTGGGAGCAGCGGCAGGTATGGTCATTCCACGGGCTGTCGTGCGCGACCTTCATACAGGCATCGAGGCAGCGCGTCTGATGTCGCTTCTGATGCTGGTTTTCTCTATTTCGCCGATTCTGGCGCCGCTGACCGGCTCGGTCATCATCAGTTTCTTTGGCTGGCGTGGTGTTTTCTGGGCGGTTCTGGTCGCTGCCGCTATCGGTATCATTCTGGTGGCAACTGCACAGAAAGAGACGCGGACGGCAGAGGCACGACTTGAAAGCAATCTGGGCAGTGCCCTGCGCGGCTATGGCCGTCTGCTCAAGGACCGTTATTTCCTTGGGTTGGTTTTTGTCGGCGGCTTTGGCATCGCGTCGTTCTTCGTCTATCTCGCGAATTCGTCCTTCGTGCTTATCGACCATTACGGCCTGACGCCGACGCAATATGCCATTGCATTCTCGGCCAATGCGGTATCGTTCTTCGGCGTGTCGCAGTTGAATGGGTGGTTGGGATCGCGCTTCGGGCTTCGCCGCGTCATGCGATTCGCGGTCTCCGGTTTTGCAGCGGCAATGCTCGCCATGTTCGCCGCGGCACTCATGGGCCATCAGTCGCTTTGGCTGATCGCAGGCTTCCTGTTCGTGGGATATGGTTTTCTCGGCCTCGTTATCCCGACAACGGCAGTTCTGGCTCTTGAGGATTACGGCGAGATTGCTGGAACTGCTTCCGCGCTGATGGGGACGCTGCATTTCGTGATTGGCGGCGTGGCGATTGGTGTAACCGGTTCATTCTTTGATGGAACGGCTCTGCCGATGGTAGGCGGAATCGCCGGTTGTGCGCTGACGGCCTTCGTGCTGACGCAGATCGTTCTTTCGCGTAAGGCGAGCGAACTGGATACGGAAGCTGCGGCTGCATAGGCTTTGGGGAAGGGAAAGTGGAGGCTTCTGTTGCCAGGTGCCTCCGAACCCCGCCTTAAGGGGCTAACCCTAAGGACTTTAGAGTGGGTTTCCCGCACCGCCATTAGGCAGCGAGAGCATAACCCTGAGCTTTGTTGTCATTTGCAACTACTCAATTGACCCGATAACGGTGGTATCATGCCGAGTAAAAGAGCGATCTTTACACCCTTGTCGATCCTATTTCGCCCCCGCCACAGTACAAACCGATAGGCTGATCTGTATTCTGGTGGAGGCGCCGGGTACCGCCCCCGGGTCCAATGGGTTTATTACACCGTCCGTTTATCACCATAGTCGGCTTGCGCCGACACGCCGTATATAGGCGCGGTTGATCGTGATTGGAAGAGGGGGCGCAGTTTTTAACGGGGTTTGCCTGCGAACCTCGACAACTAGCCCTTGCGTTCATTTTTCATTGACAGCCTGCATTTGCTGGTCAATCCTCGCAACATATCGGGGTCGGCAAGTGAATTCTTATATAGCCGGATTCCGTGGCTGAAACGGGGTACTGTACCCCATTCGAAGGAGAGTGGATATATGAGTGAATATCTCGCGGATGTCCGTCGCTACGATGCCGGTGCCGATGAAGCTGTAGTCGACAAGATCGTCAAGCATCTGGGTATTGCGTTGCGCAATCGCGATTCCTCGCTCGTTTCGGCAACGGACCCGGAAGAGATGAAGCGCGTCCGCACCAACTGGGTTGCGAAGAAACTCGGCGTCGATGATGAAGCCAAGGGCGATGAAGTGGTTGCGCATGTTGCAGAAGTTATGAAGGGCGACCGCAACAAAAATCGCGTCACCTTCTATTATCTGGTTGCAAAGCAGCTCGGAAAACTCGGCGACCTTTGATCCACAGCGATCTCGTGAATCCAAAGCCCCGGTGTCTCACGCCGGGGTTTTTTCTTTATAGTGGTTTCAAAACGAATCGGTTCCGGATAATCCTCATGCGCACCTATCTCGATCTTCTTCAACATGTGCTGGATAACGGCGTGGACCGTGGCGACCGCACAGGCACCGGCACGCGGTCGGTTTTCGGCTATCAGATGCGCTTCAATCTTGAAGAAGGCTTCCCGGTTCTTACGACCAAGAAGCTGCATCTCCGCTCGATTATCCATGAGCTGCTGTGGTTCTTGAAAGGCGACACGAATATCGCCTATCTGAAGGAGAACGGTGTCTCGATTTGGGACGAATGGGCAGACGAGAATGGCGATCTCGGGCCAGTTTACGGCTATCAATGGCGCTCTTGGCCTGCGCCGGATGGCCGTCACATCGATCAGATCGCGAATCTTATGAAAATGCTGCATGGAAATCCCAATTCGCGGCGTCTGATCGTATCGGCGTGGAACCCGGCGTTGGTCGATGAAATGGCCCTGCCGCCATGTCACTGTCTTTTCCAGTTTTATGTCGCGGACGGAAAGCTCTCCTGCCAGCTTTATCAGCGTTCGGCGGATATTTTTCTGGGCGTGCCGTTCAATATCGCTTCCTATGCGTTGTTGACGATGATGATCGCGCAGGTCGCCGGGCTGAAGCCGGGAGAATTTATTCATACGCTGGGTGATGCGCATATTTACGCCAATCATTTCGAGCAGGCGCATTTGCAGCTTACCCGGACGCCAAAGAAATTGCCGACCATGTGGATCAATCCAGAAGTGAAGGACCTATTTGCCTTCCGTTTCGAGGATTTCCAGCTTGAAGGTTACGAAGCTGACCCGACGATCAAAGCCCCGATTGCGGTCTGAGGTGCACTATGTCCTCTAGTCGGCCGATAGTTTCGATCATTGTTGCTGCCGCCGAAAACGGTGTCATCGGGCGTGACAACGATATGCCATGGCGTCTCTCGACTGATCTCAAGCGTTTCAAGGCCCTGACACTCGGCAAGCCGGTTATCATGGGGCGGAGGACCTGGGAATCCATCGGACGTCCCTTGCCGGGGCGACCCAATATCGTGGTGACGAGGGACAAGGAATTTCGGACTGAAGGCGCGAGCATTGTCGGTTCTCTCGAAGAGGCAATTGCGCTCGGACAAAAGCTGGCTTTTGATCTGGGCCTCAGAGAGGTTTGCATCATAGGTGGCGGAAAGATTTATGCGGAGGCCTTGCCGCTTGCCGATCGCATTCATCTGACTCGGGTTCTGGCCGAGATCGACGGAGATACGCATTTTCCAGAAATCGATCCGCAAATCTGGTGCGTCATTTCGCAGGAGGATGTGCCCGCCGGTGACAAGGATAGTCACCCAACGCGCTATTTCGTGTACGAAAAACGTGCTGTGTAAAGCATAGTTCACGAATTTTGTCGTCTTCGCGTTGAAAGCGGACCTCCCGATGCCTATAAAACGGAAACATTAGTTGATGACGGGAGTGGGCAGCTCGCTTTCCCGTCGCCTGGACGAGAGGTGAGGATGCCCTGGAGTAATCAGAATGGTGGCGGCGGCCCATGGGGCGGCGGCGGCGATAATAACAATAACAACAATAATGGCGGCCCCTGGGGACAAGGACCGAAGGGCCCACGCGGCGGCGGCCCGAACACACCACCTGATCTCGAAGACATTCTGCGTAAAGGACAAGATCGTCTGAAGCAGGTCTTCCCCGGTGGTGGTGGCAAGGGCGGCAGCAATCGCGGCGTTCTTTTCCTTATTGGCGCGGCAGTCGTCGGCTTCTGGCTCTTCCAGTCGATCTATACCGTGCAGCCGGACGAACTTGCCGTTGAACTGCGCTTTGGCAAGCCGAAGGAAGAAGTGTCCGAGCCGGGCCTGCATTTCCATTGGTGGCCAATCGAAACCTATGAAAAGGCGCAGATCGTCGAAAAGCAGATCAATATTGGCGGGCAGGGCAACCGGAGTGCCACGCAGGGCTTGATGCTGACGGGCGACCAGAACATCGTCAACGTTCAGTTCTCGGTTCTCTACCGCGTTTCCGATCCGCAGGCATATCTGTTTAACGTCGATAATCCGGATGCGATGGTGCAGCAGGTTTCTGAAAGCGCGATCCGCGAAATCGTCGGTCGTCGTCCCGCTCAAGACGTTTTCCGTGATAACCGTTCTGCAATCGCATCCAGCGTTCGCGATATCGTTCAGCAGACGCTCGATACTTACAAGGCCGGTATCCAGATCAATGCCGTTTCCATCGAAGATGCAGCGCCGCCGCGTGAAGTGGCTGATGCCTTTGATGAAGTGCAGCGTGCTGAACAGGACGAAGATCGTTTCGTAGAAGAATCGAACCAGTATTCGAACCAGAAGCTCGGTCAGGCTCGCGGTGAAGCAGCACAGCTTCGCGAAGAGGCAGCCGCTTACAAGAACCGTGTCGTTCAGGACGCGGAAGGTGAGGCGCAGCGTTTCAGCTCCGTTCTGGGTGAATACCAGAAGGCGCCGGAAGTGACGCGCAACCGTCTGTTCCTCGAAACCATGGAACAGGTGCTGAAGAGCACCAAGAAAGTTATTGTCGAACCTGGAAAGGATGTCGTGCCTTATCTGCCGCTGAACGAACTCATGCGCCAGCAGCCACGTCCCGGCGTGAATGCGACCACGACGACCCCGAGCGGAGGTAACCAGTAATGGCCCAGAACAGGCTCCCAATCATTGGCGGTATAATCGCCGTCATCGCTTTCCTGATCTACTCTGCTACTTTTATCGTATCTGAGCGTCAGCAGGCCATCGTGCTTCGTTTCGGTCAGATTGTTGATGTGAAGACGGAACCGGGCATCTATTTCAAACTGCCTTTCGGTTTCCTCGATGCAGATACCGTGCAGCTGATCGATGATCGTCTGTTGCGTTTCGATCTGGACGATATCCGCGTTCAGGTTTCGGGCGGCAAGTTCTATGATGTCGACGCGTTCCTCGTCTACCGCATCACCGATGCGCGCAAGTTCCGTGAAACCGTTTCCGGTAGCACGCTGCTTGCTGAACAGCGTCTTCGCACCCGTCTCGATGCTGCATTGCGTAGTGTTTACGGCCAGCGTGGTTTCGAAGCGGCACTTTCGGAAGAACGTGGCGACATGATGCGCGAAGTGCGTGACCAGCTTCGTCCCGATGCAACGTCGCTTGGCCTGACCATCGCCGATGTGCGCATCCGTCGTACCGATCTGACAGCTGAAGTCTCGCAGCAGACCTATGACCGCATGAAGGCGGAGCGTCTTGCCGAAGCCGAGCGCCTGCGTGCCCGTGGCCGTGAAGCTGCCCAGCGTATCCGCGCTGTTGCAGATCGCCAGGTCGTCGAAACAATTGCGGAAGCACGCAAGGAATCAGAAATCCTTCGCGGTGAAGGCGATGCGCAGCGCAGTGAAATCTTCGCACGTTCTGCAGGCAAAGACCCTGGCTTCTTCGCCTTCTATCGGTCGATGTCCGCTTATCGTGAAGCGCTTGAGACACCGGATACAACGCTGGTTCTTTCGCCGGATTCGGAGTTCTTCAAGTTCTTCCGTGATGCTGGCGGCAAGCTGGCAACGCCTGCCCAGTAACAACCGGGTCAAACGCTCATGAGCGATTTTCTAGCCGCCGTAGGTCTTCTCTTCGTTCTCGAAGGGCTGCTCTACGGCGGCTTTCCTTTTTTGGCGAAGAAGCTCGCTCGTGAAGCGAGCGAGACGCCGGAGAATATGTTGCGCATTGCCGGGATTGCAGCCCTTGCAATCGGCGTCGGCATTGTCTGGCTTGTCAGGGGATAAGCCGCTTTCCTTCCGTTATTTATCGTCTGTAGTCTATGCGGGGCCGTAAACAGGCCGTATTTTGCAGCGACTTATCGCTAATCAAACGACTGCAAGCAGACAGGAACGGAGCAGGGCTTCATGGCAATTGCACCAAAGGCGGGATTTGTTCGCACCCTTTTCGCAACCGTGGCATTGGGAGCGATGACCGTCGCTGGCACTCTTTCGATAGGAACGCCTCCGGCAATCGCGGCTCAGGGGCCAGCTTCCGTCGCCGATCTGGCCGAAGGACTGCTGGATGCGGTCGTGAATATCTCGACCTCGCAGACCGTCAAAGAAGACGGCGAAAGTGACGGTGCGATTCCGATGCCGCAGGTGCCGGAAGGCTCTCCATTCCAGGAGTATTTCAAGGATTTTTTTGGTGACAAGGGCGGTGTGCAGGGAGACGAATCGCGCAAGGTCCAGTCGCTTGGTTCCGGCTTCGTCATCGATTCCGACAAGGGCTTCATCGTCACCAACAATCACGTCATCGCCGATGCGGACGAAATCGAAGTCAATTTCAACGATGGTTCCAAGCTGAAAGCGGAACTGGTTGGAAAAGACATCAAGACCGATTTGGCAATTCTCAAGGTTGATCCGTCCAAGCACCAGCTGAAGGCCGTGCAGTTCGGTAATTCGGAAAAAGCGCGTATCGGTGATTGGGTTCTTGCAATTGGCAACCCATTCGGTCTCGGTGGAACGGTAACAGCGGGCATCATTTCGGCTCGCAAGCGCGACATTAATTCTGGCCCCTATGATGACTTCATCCAGACTGACGCGGCCATCAACCGAGGCAATTCGGGCGGCCCGCTGTTTGACATGGATGGCAAGGTGATCGGCATCAACACGGCGATCATCTCACCATCGGGCGGCTCTATCGGTATCGGCTTTGCTATCCCGGCCGAGATGGCTGTGGGTGTTATCGACCAGCTTAAGGAGTTTGGCGAAGTTCGCCGTGGCTGGCTTGGTGTGCGTATCCAGCCTGTAACTGAAGATATAGCCCAGAGCCTCGGTCTGAAGGAAGCCAAGGGTGCGCTGATTGCCGGGCTGATTGAAAATTCCGGTGTTGACAACGAGGCCATTGAAGCCGGCGATGTCGTGATCCGCTACGAAGGCAAGCCGGTCGATACCGCCCGCGATCTGCCGCGCTTAGTTGCAGAAACTCCGGTCGGCAAGGAAGTCGAGATCGTTGTGGTTCGCCAAGGCGAGGAAAAGACGCTGAAAGTCAAGCTGGGACGTCTGGTTGAGGACGACAAGAGCACCGAAGCTGCGACGGAAGATCAGGCTCCGCCGCCGGAAGGTGAGGGCGGTGATGAAGGCACGGTAACGCCGGATATGCCGAAAAAGGAGCAGAAAAGCGATGCTGCCCCGAGCGTGCTTGGAATGAAGCTCAGCGAACTGAATGACGATGTTCGCGGAGAATTTGGCATTGCGGAAGATGTGGAAGGTGTTGCGGTCCTGTATGTTTCCCCCGGCTCAGCCGCAGGTGAGAAACGTATCGAAACCGGCGATGTTATCGTCGATATCGGACAGGTGAATGTGAAGACGCCCGAGGACGTGAAGAAGCGTATTGATGCGCTGCGCCGCGAAGGACGCAAGAACGCGCTTATGATGCTGGCCTCACGTTCGGGAGAACTGCGTTTTGTGACTGTCCGGATCAATTGATCCTGAATTGAGTGTACTGCTGAAACGGCATTGCAGGGAAAACTGCAATGCCGTTTTGTTTTGCGGTTTGAATCACTTGGCGTCGGAACCGCACGAAGAGATTCTAGTGCTCCTCATTCGTCGTTCAAAATTGCAGGGCCTTCTGTTTCATTCGCCTCCGGTGTGCTATGGACCGGCGCCATTCGGAGTAGGGTGAGTTGGAAACAGTCGATATTGTGGTCATAGGCGCTGGCGCGGCAGGCATGATGTGTGCCATCGAGGCGGCCAAACGCGGGCGTTCCGTACTGGTCGTGGATCACGCCAAGGCAGCCGGTGAGAAAATCCGCATATCGGGCGGTGGTCGCTGCAATTTCACCAATCTTTATGCAAGCCCGAAGAACTACCTCTCGCAGAACCCGCATTTCTGTATCTCGGCTATGAGTCGCTACACGCAGCGCGACTTCATCGCGCTCGTGGAGCGTCACCGCATCGCTTATCACGAGAAGACGCTTGGCCAACTCTTCTGTGATGGCTCTGCGTTGCAGATAATCGAAATGTTGCTGGGGGAAATGAAGCGCCATGGCGCGCGACTGAAGCTTGGCTGCAGTGTCAGTTCCGTCGAGAAATCAGCACAGGGCTTTTCTCTCCAGTTGTCGGATGGTCCAGTGCGCTGTCGATCACTGGTGGTGGCGTGTGGAGGAAAGTCGATCCCCAAGATGGGAGCGACGGGTTTCGGTTACGATATCGCGACGCAGTTCGGATTGCGGATTGTCGAAACACGACCGGCGCTGGTTCCGCTGACATTTGAACCCAATACACTGGAACGCCTGAAGCCGCTGGCCGGTGTTGCCGTCGATGCCGTTGTCTCCTGTGGCAAAACCAAATTTGCCGAGGCAATGCTTTTTACGCATCGTGGTATCAGTGGCCCTTCGATCTTGCAGATTTCTTCCTACTGGCGGGAAGGTGAAGAAATCCGCATTGCGATGCTGCCGGAAACGGGTATTTTCGAAGCACTGCGCGAGCAACGCAAACAGAACGGCAAGCAGGCATTGCAGACCGCGCTGGCGCTTTATCTTCCGAGGAAACTTGCACAGACCATAGCCGAAGATATCAGTGCGACTGGCCATCTGGCAGATATGTCCGACAAGACGTTCCGCCGTGTCGAGGCAGCGATAAACGACTGGCGCATCAAACCTGCCGGTTCGGAAGGCTACCGTACAGCTGAAGTTACGCTTGGAGGGGTCGACACGCGCGATCTCGACTCCAAGACCATGGAAGCCAAATCCGTTCCCGGCCTGTTTTTCATCGGCGAGGTGGTCGATGTTACGGGGTGGCTCGGCGGCTATAATTTCCAGTGGGCGTGGTCTTCGGGATGGGTGGCCGGTCAGTCTGCCTGAATGCGATAGACGGAATGAAGCTTCAAATGTGGAGTTTCATCCGGCACACGGGGATGGTCGAAATCGCTCGACGGATCACGGGTCATGCCGATGCGCTGCATAACGGCTGTGGACCGCTTGTTATTATGGACGGCGAAGGAAACGACTTCCGAGAGGTCAAGGGTGCCGAAAGCATATTCGATCAGCGCTTTGCCCGCTTCGGTTACATAGCCCTTGCCCCAAAATGGAGTGGCCAGCCGCCAGCCAATTTCAACAGTACCGTCCGGGAAATAAGGTTCGAGGCTGGTGCGGGCGAGACCGGCGAAGCCGATGCACTGACCGCCTTCTTTTTCTTCCAGGGCATAGAAACCGAGACCCGTTTCAGAAATCATCTTCTGGAGGTGGTCGAACAGTTCATCCGATTGCGAGCGGTTCCTGCGGAAGGGAAAGAAACGCATTACCTCTTCATCGGAATTGATGACATGGAACAGGTCGCGGTCGCGATCCTCCCAGTTCCGGATGATGAGGCGCGGCGTTTGCAGAATGATCATTGAACGAAATCCGCCTTTCTATAGCCCTGAATATAGAGGAGGGCGGTCAGGTCGCCATGGTCAACCCGCATTCGAGCCTGCGCTGCCACAGTCGGCTTCGCGTGAAGTGCGATACCAGTGCCTGCAAGCTGGATCATGCCGAGATCGTTCGCTCCGTCGCCCACCGCAATTGCGTCATCCGGTGTGAGACCGAGGCGCTCGGCGATTTCCACGAGTTTCTCGACCTTGGCTTCACGACCGAGAATTGGCTCTGTGACAAGGCCGGTCAAATACATGCCATCGTCGATCAGCCTGTTAGCGCGGTCTTCATTGAAGCCGATCATTTCGGCGATACGCTGGGTAAATGAGGTAAAACCGCCGGACACAAGCGCGGTGTAAGCACCATGTTTCCGCATGGTACGCACGAGTTCCGGCCCGCCGGGCATCAGTGTGATGCGGGTTGAAATGACCTTGTCGATGACATTGAGCGGCAGGCCTTTCAACAAGGCCACCCGCTCGCGCAAGGCAGGTTCGAAAGCGATTTCACCATTCATGGCGCGTGCGGTGATTGCCGCCACATGCTCGCGCAGTCCGGCTTCCTCTGCCAATTCGTCGATGCACTCTTGCTGGATCATCGTGGAATCCATGTCGGCAATCAGAATTTTCTTGCGCCGGAGCTCCTGTTCCTGCACCACCACATCGATCGGCGCGCCATCAAGCGAGTGGCGCAGCAGGGTTTCGGCTTCTTCACTGCTGATCCCCGATGGAAGTGCAATGTCGCAGGCAATGTTGTCGGCCAGCCAATAGAGTCCGGTTGCATTCACCGCTGCTGAGGCTTTAATCCCGAGCGCTGATGCAAGCGATGCTTTGGCCGGGTTGGCAATCAAAGTGGCGACGAGAGAAACCTGTTGGGACATGGAGAACAATTCCGGCGATGAATGAGGGTGCGGTCACGAATGCAATCCTGATAGCTGGCCCAACGGCCAGCGGCAAGTCGGCACTTGCCATTCGCATGGCTCGTGAGACTGGCGGTTTCATCGTGAACACCGATTCTATGCAGGTTTACGATGTTCTTGATCTTCTGAGTGCGCGACCGAGCAAAGCGGATCTCGCTGCGGCCGAACATCATCTCTATGGACACATCGCGCCGTCGATATCCTATTCGACTGGACGATGGCTGGATGATGTGGCTGGCCTGCTATCTCAACCTGCCATGAAGCACAGGACCCCAATCTTTGTTGGTGGCACGGGGCTTTATTTCAAAGCGCTGCTCGGTGGACTGTCGCAGATGCCAGAGGTGCCGGGTGATGTTCGGGCCTATTGGCGGGGACGTATGGAGGCGAATGGTCCGGAACTTCTTCACCAGCTTCTCAGCGAACGTGACCCGGATATGGCCGCAACCCTTCAACCCTTCGACAGCCAGCGCATCGTTCGGGCGCTGGAAGTTTTTGAAGGCACCGGAAAGTCGCTTCTTGCTTGGCAGCAGACGAAAGGGCAGGCACTGATAGACGATGAGAGAGCACGCAAGATCGTATTGCTGCCGGATCGGACGTGGCTTTCCGAGCGTATTGCCCAGCGTTTTGCTCTGATGTGGGACGATGGCGCGGTTGATGAAGTCAAAGCGTTGCTGACGCTTGATCTCGACCCGGCATTGCCCGCAATGAAGGCCATTGGTGTGCGTGAGATCACGGCATTTCTGCAAGGCTCGATGTCGCGGGAAGAAACAATTGAACGTTCGGTTATCGCCACCCGGCAATATGCAAAGCGTCAGTCGACCTGGTTTCGAAATCAGCTTGATGATCGCTGGTGTGTGCATGCAAATTCTGATGATGCCTTCGCTCAATTAACGACAACGAAATAACTCGCTGGCACTCTCTGAAGCAGGAGAGGCGGGCGCGGACTATGCGATTTCATAAATCGGAGCGGGCATTTTTTATTCTGATTGTTTTGATGTTCGGTATTGGGCTGTTGCTTTACCAGGCTCGTGTCGACATCGGACAATTGCAGACCTTGCCACTTGATGTGAGTGCGTCGGAACTGGTTTCGAGGCTCGATCAGTTGAGTTACGTCACAATCTGGGTGCTGATTGCGACTATCGCTTGCGGGCTTTTCCTGATCTATCCGCAAATCCGTACCGATGCGCAGGACCGCGGCAAGCTGCAGGTCATCACGCAGGATCTTTCCGAACGGTCGCAGACCCTCGAACATGCCGCGCTGACGGATAGCCTGACCGGCATGCAGAACAGGCGGTATTTCGATGAGGCGCTGAAGGAATATCTGGTCCAGTTCGACCGGATTCAGCGGCCTGTCGGGTTGATGATTATCGATCTCGATCATTTCAAGACAGTGAATGATACTTATGGGCATGACATTGGTGATATCGTGCTGCAAGAAGTGGCGCGGTGTCTGAAGGACTATACGCGGTATCATGATGTTGTTGCCCGGCTTGGCGGCGAGGAGTTCGCAGTTCTTGCGCCGAACATGGACGCGGAATTGATGATCAAGCTTGCTAATCGTATCCGCAAGGCCATATCGACGCTTGAAATCGATCTGGGCGATGAGAGGCTTGGCGTCACCGTCAGTATTGGCCTTGCCATATGGGACCGGCGCGAGAACTCGAAGGACCTCTATCGTCGCGCTGACAAGATGCTCTATGCCGCGAAGAACATGGGCCGTAACCGCGTCTGCGCCTAACGCTCGCGGTCCTTGCGAAAGCTGCGCACCAGTTCGCCCATCTTCTCAATGCTCTGTTTTGTGTCGAGGCTAAGTGATGTTTGCGGCTTTGATGAAGAAGAACGATGGTAGTCTTCGTCCATAGGCGTTGGGTCACGGCGACTGGTGGAGACCGGGCTGCCCCACAGATTATCCTCGTTTCCGATCGGGTCCACCGGTTCAGGCTGCGAACTGTTCTCAAAAGCACGCAATTTTTCGACGATACGGTCGAGCGATATTTTGCCATCGCTGCGCCAGCTTGAAAGAGCGCTTTCGCTCTTGCTGCGTCCCGGAAGCTGATGCGGCGGGATGGTTTCGAATGTCAGGCGCATCGGTGTCGAGAATGCTTCGCCAAAGGCTATCGCTTCGCGGTTAGCGATTGATGACAGAAAGCCAGCCATGCTTTGCGCGCCGCCACGAATAGCCCCCCTGATGATTTCCTGATCGCGCTCATTACCGAGCCGCATCGCAAAAATCGAATTGCACTGTGACAGGATCGTTGGATCAAGCTCACCGGGGCGCTGGCTTATCACTCCGAGATAGGAGCCGTATTTCCGACCTTCTTTGGCAATTCGCGCTATGGCTTGTCTTGTCGGCCAGAACCCGGCGTCGCGGTCGACGGGAATATAACGGTGGGCTTCTTCACAGATCACGAGCGTCTGCAGGCTGCCCTCGCTTGAAAGAGCGATATCGAATGCCAGACGGCACAAGACGGAAGCAACGGCATTGACGACTTCGGACGGCAATCCTGCAAGCTGGAATGTGCAGATAGGCCTTTCGTTTTGCGGTATGCGGAAAATCCGGCCAATGGCCTGCCGCATTGTTTCCGGGCCACCAGTTACTGCGAACATGAAACGGAAGCGGGGATCGACAGAGATCGATTCCAGCCGAACCTTAAGGCTGCGCAGATAGGGACGTTCCGCCTTGCTGTCGAGAAGTCCCATCCGCTCATCGATAAGGGCTATCAGGTCAAGCAGACGATAGGCGATAGGCGTGTCGGCGCTGACGCTCTGGCGGTCGGCAAGCTGTCGTCGCAATGTTTTCGTGGCTGACAGTTCAGTGCCCTGCATTTTTTCGCGGGCAAGCAGGACCAGATCGCGCAATATATCGAGTTCCATCGGGTTCGGCGCGCGCCCGCGAAAGATCACATCTGCAAATTCATCCAGCCGCAGCATCCAGAATGGCAATTCGATATTCGTCTGATCGACCGCCACGGCCAGATCGGGAAATGCGCTCGCGAACTCATTGTGTGGATCGAGGATGAGTACGCGCAGATTGGGCTTTTCGGCGACGATCCGGCGTAGGAGCAGCATGACGGCGCTCGATTTGCCGACGCCCGTTGTGCCGACGATAGCAAAATGCCGGGAGATAAGATCATCGACAGATATGTAGGCGGGAACGGTTGCATCCTGCGTGAGTGTACCGATCGAAACGCTGTTGTGAGCGGTTTGTGCATAAATCGCAGCAAGATCGGCGGCACGGATGCGATGGGCAATAGCGCCGGGGTGGGGGAACTGCGAAATGCCACCATTGAATGAGGTCTGTCCGTTCGGCTGCACGCGAACCTCGCCCAGAAACTCGACATGGATATGGAGCGTATTGTCACCGCCGCGTATCCAGACATCTCCGGGAACAAGCACGTTGCGGATGAGACCTACAACGCGATTATTGCCGGTCTGAATGGATATAAGCTGGCCTACGGCCCAATAATCGTCAGATGCTGCCGAAGAGGGACCTGACAATGCCGAGACGATTGCGCTCTCGCCGTCGCATTGGATGACATGGCCTTCCGTACGATTGCGCTGCACATATTCGCCTTGTTCTCGCGCGTTGGAACTGTCCCCGATTTCGCTCATGCTGCCCACTCCGCCCCAGCCCTCAACAGGAGGTTTCGCGTCAGGATAAGAATCTTCCGTTGAAATAAAGTTATCGTTTGGGGCGGGTGAGCCTAAGAAAATATCGCAGGCAATGTATTTATGCGTTGACGACGCCAAATCCGGCTATTAGTGTCCGCCACCATGAACATGATTATTATTCTTGTGGTACGGGCGCGCATGGGCAGGATGGTGTAACCATCCGGCGAAAGCTCCCATGCGCGAAAGACAGGCTCCCTCGGGGGCCTTTTTTATTATCCAAATCAGAAATAAAATGCAGACGACGGGAAGAGAACAATGACTGCAGGTAAACGTGAGGCGGACGCAAACGCCGCAGAAACGCAAGAAGCGAGCAATCCACGCGAAATGACCGGCGCTGAAATGGTCATTCAGGCTTTGATCGATCAGGGTGTGGAGAGCATCTTTGGTTATCCCGGCGGCGCCGTGCTTCCGATCTATGACGAGTTGTTCCAGCAGGACAAAGTTCAGCACGTTCTGGTCCGGCATGAGCAGGGTGCAGGACACGCTGCGGAGGGCTATGCACGTTCGACCGGCAAAGTCGGTGTGATGCTTGTTACGTCCGGTCCGGGTGCAACCAATGCAGTTACGCCGCTGCAGGATGCTCTGATGGACTCCATTCCGCTCGTTTGCATTTCCGGTCAGGTTCCGACAACGCTGATTGGCTCCGATGCGTTTCAGGAATGCGATACGATCGGTATCACGCGCCCCTGCACCAAGCACAACTGGCTGGTGAAGGACGTCAACGATCTGGCGCGCATCCTGCACGAAGCCTTTCATGTCGCTTCCACCGGTCGTCCCGGTCCCGTTGTGGTCGACATTCCGAAGGATATCCAGTTCGCAAAGGGCATATATACGCCGCCGGAAACCGCGCCGCGTACCAGCTACCGTCCGGTCCTCGACGGCAATGCTCAGGCAATTTCGGATGCCGTTCGTCTGCTCCTTAATGCAAAGAAGCCCGTCATCTATTCCGGCGGCGGCGTGATCAATTCCGGCCCGGCAGCTTCCCGTCTGCTGCGCGAGTTGGTCGAGATCAGCAATTTCCCGATCACATCCACGCTGATGGGGCTCGGCGCTTATCCAGCCTCCGGCAAGAACTGGCTCGGCATGCTTGGTATGCACGGCACATACGAAGCCAACATGACCATGCATGATTGTGATGTCATGCTGTGCATCGGTGCCCGTTTCGATGACCGCATCACCGGACGTCTGAACGCATTTTCTCCGAACTCGAAGAAAATCCATATCGATATCGACCCGTCGTCGATTAACAAGAGCGTGCGTGTCGATGTGCCGATCATTGGCGATGTCGCGCATGTTCTGGAAGATATCGTTCGGCAGTTCCGTGCCTCTGACAAGAAGCCCGAAAAGCAGGCAATCGGTGCCTGGTGGGAACAGATCAATCGCTGGCGTGCCCGTAATTCGCTCGCCTATGCGCCGAACAAGGACGTCATCATGCCGCAATATGCAATTGAGCGGCTTTATGAACTGACCAAGGATCGGAAGACCTACATCACTACAGAAGTTGGCCAGCACCAGATGTGGGCTGCACAGTTCTATGGCTTCGAGGAACCGAACCGCTGGTTGACCTCTGGCGGTCTCGGCACCATGGGTTACGGCCTGCCGGCGGCTCTCGGGGTACAGATCGCGCACCCTGATGCGCTGGTTATCGACATTGCAGGCGATGCCTCGATCCAGATGTGCATTCAGGAAATGTCGGCTGCCATCCAGCATAATGCGCCGATCAAGATCTTCATCCTGAACAACCAGTATATGGGCATGGTGCGCCAATGGCAGCAGCTCCTGCATGGCAACCGCCTATCGCACTCCTATACCGAAGCGATGCCGGATTTCGTCAAGCTGGCCGAAGCCTACGGCGCGCATGGTATTCGCTGTGACAAGCCGGGTAATCTCGATGCTGCTATTCAGGAAATGATCGACATCGACAAGCCGGTTATCTTCGATTGCCGCGTGGCAAATCTCGCCAACTGCTTCCCAATGATCCCGTCGGGCAAGGCGCATAACGAAATGCTGTTGCCGGATGAAGCAACAGATGAGGCGGTTGCCAACGCCATCGATGCCAAGGGCCGCGCGCTCGTCTGATCCGGAGGAAAGAAATCATGAATGCACAGAACCTAGCTTCCGGATCGGCCTATTTCATTGCAGCCGAAACGCAAACGCCGGAAACGCATACGCTTGCCGTACTCGTTGACAACGAACCGGGCGTCCTAGCTCGCGTGATCGGCCTTTTCTCTGGTCGTGGCTATAATATTGAAAGCCTGACGGTTTCGGAAACCGAGCATGAAAAACACCTGTCGCGCATTACAATCGTGACGCGCGGCACGCCGCACGTGCTGGACCAGATCCGCCATCAGTTGGCCCGCATTGTTCCGGTTCATCGTGTTGTCGATCTCAGCCACCGCGCCTTTGAACTCGGCCATGATCGTCCTGTCGAGCGTGAACTGGCGCTGGTGAAGGTCGCCGGCAAAGGTGAGGCAAGGGCTGAAACGCTTCGCCTTGCCGATGCTTTCAAGGCCAAGGTGGTTGATGCGACGACTGATCACTTCATTCTGGAGATTACCGGGAAAACCGCGAAGATTGATCAGTTTATTTCGATCATGAAGCCGCTTGGTCTGGTTGAGACCTGCCGTACGGGCGTCGCGGCCATGAATCGCGGGCCGGAAGGTATGTAACAGCCTTCAATCAAAACCGATACAATATCGTTGAAAA
Organism: Brucella tritici; assembly: GCF_902825325.1. Classification (GTDB taxonomy): domain Bacteria; phylum Pseudomonadota; class Alphaproteobacteria; order Rhizobiales; family Rhizobiaceae; genus Brucella. The sequence continues at coordinate 445,553 of NZ_CADEAR010000003.1, forward strand.
CCGGCACAATGTTTCGATTGTGCCGGTTTTTTAATGAGCTAATTTGTCCCCATAAATCGAGGCCGTCCTATGTCCGTTGAAGTTTTTTTGGCGCTTCTTGTCTTCGCCTTCGTCTCGTCCGTCACACCGGGACCAAACAATCTGATGCTTCTGGCTTCGGGCGTAAACTTCGGTTTCCGCCGCACCATTCCGCATATGTTGGGGATCGGCGTGGGCTTCTTCGTATTGCTGCTGGCGGTTGGTTTCGGTCTCGGCGCTTTGATGGAGATGGTGCCGTCATTCTATGTGGCGCTGAAGTTTGCCGGTGGTGCCTATATGCTCTATCTCGCCTGGAAAATTGCGATGTCGCGCTCCATTGGCGATGCCAAGCATCGGGATAAAAGCGAGCCAATGACTTTCTTACAGGCGGCAGCATTCCAATGGGTCAATCCAAAAGCATGGGTGATGGGGATTACAGGAATTGCCACCTATGCCAACCACGACAACTATTATGTCGCGGTGTTTCTGGTCAGCGTCGCCTTTGCGATTGTGAATTTGCCAAGCGTGTCAGTGTGGGCAGGATTTGGCACATTGCTGCGCAGTTGGCTTTCCGATCCCTTTCGGTTGAAATGTTTCAATTTTATCATGGCTTTACTGCTCATTTTGAGCTTGTGGCCGATGCTGAAATAAAGGTGAAGGGCAAATGATGAACAAGCTTCCAACTTATGATGACGTGGTTTCGGCTGCAAAGCAGATCGAAGGCTATGCTCACCAGACACCGGTATTCACATCGTCCACCATCGATCACGAAACTGGTGCCCAGTTCTTTTTCAAATGCGAAAATTTCCAGCGGATAGGTGCCTTCAAGTTTCGTGGCGCCTTCAATGCCCTGTCCCGATTTACAGATGAGCAAAAGGCGCGAGGTGTGTTGGCTTTTTCATCCGGCAATCACGCGCAGGCAATTGCGCTCGCAGCAAAATTGCTCGGCATTAGCGCGACGATCATCATGCCCGAGGATGCGCCGCGCGCGAAACTTGACGCTACGCGAGGTTACGGCGCGAAGGTTGTCACCTATAACCGCTATGAAGAAGATCGCGATGTAATCTCAAAGCGTCTGGCAGAAGAGGGGGGACTGACCCTCATTCCACCGTTCAATCATCCTGATATCATCGCCGGGCAGGGAACTGCGGCCAAGGAGTTGATCGAGGAAACGGGTCCGCTTGATGCTCTGTTCGTTTGTCTTGGCGGCGGTGGTCTGCTTGCAGGTTCGGCACTGGCCGCGAAAGCCTTGTCGCCGGAGTGCAATGTCTACGGCGTGGAACCAGAGGCAGGAAATGATGGTCAGCAGTCGTTCCGGTCGGGCAAAATAGTCCATATCGACGTGCCGAAGACGTTGGCCGACGGTGCCCAGACACAGGCCCTTGGTGACATGACTTTTGCCATTATCCGCGAAGCTGTTAGTGATATTCTGGCCGTCAGCGACGATGAGTTAGTGCAAGGCATGAAGTTCTTTGCCAGCCGGATGAAAATGGTGGTCGAGCCGACAGGATGTCTGGCTTTTGCCGGTGCGCGGCAGGTGGCATCTAAGCTGCAAGGCAAGCGGGTGGGCGTGATCGTCAGCGGTGGCAATGTCGATCTCGATCGATTTGCAGCGCTGGTGAGCAAAAACGTTTGATCACGGTTTGATCTTGTTTTCGGGCAGCGAATCCTGTCTGAAAGGATCATGCAGTTTTCACCGGAACAGGATCAGGCGCTGAAGGCCGTCGGGCAATGGCTTAAAGACGGCCGCAGTCCCATTTTCAGATTGTTCGGCTATGCGGGTACGGGCAAGACGACGCTCGCCCGCTATTTCGCCGAGCATGTGGATGGCGATGTGCAGTTTGCAGCCTTTACCGGCAAGGCGGCACAGGTGCTGCGCTCGAAAGGCGCCAGCAATGCCCGCACGCTCCATTCGCTCATCTACCGCCCACGTGGCGAAGAAGCGATTGAGGACGAAACGACCGGCAAGACTTCCATCGCGCCGACCTTCTCGCTTAACCGGCAAAGCCCTGTCGCCAAAGCGGCGATGATCGTCGTGGACGAATGTTCCATGGTCGATGAGGCGCTGGGACGCGATCTGATGAGTTTCGGCACTCCGATCCTCGTTCTTGGCGATCCTGGACAGTTGCCTCCTATTTCCGGAGGTGGCTTTTTCACGGAACACGACCCAGATTATCTCCTGACCGAGATTCATCGTCAGGCACAGGACAATCCAATCATCCGTATGGCGCTCGATGTGCGGGAAGGGCGTGAGCTTCCCTATGGCGACCATGGCGCTGCAAGAGTTATCGGAAAAGGCGACGTCAATCAGGAAATGGTGCTGTCTGCCGATCAGGTGCTCGTCGGCACCAATCGAACGCGCCGCCGCTATAACCAGCGCCTTCGGGAGCTAAAAGGCTTTACTGCGGATTACCCACAGGCTGGCGACAAGCTGGTCTGCCTGCGTAACGATCCTGCCAAGGGACTTCTCAACGGTTCACTTTGGAAGGTGATGACTTCATCCAAGGAAACGGTGAAGCCCGGCATCAATCTTCTGGTTACACCTGAGGACGATGATCGTGGTGTGGCGAAGATCAAGCTGCTCAAGGCGCAGTTTGAAGATCCCGACAGTGAAATTCCCTGGCAGACTAAAAAGCGCTACGACGATTTTGATTATGGTTATGCATTGACGGTACACAAAGCGCAGGGTTCTCAATGGGATGAAGTCGTGCTCTTTGACGAAAGTTTCGCGTTTCGCGATACACGTGAGCGGTGGCTTTACACGGCGATCACGCGTGCAGCCGAACGTTTGACCATTGTAAAATAATTATTCGTCTATCGGTCGTGCGCTGAGCCACTCCCAGGCTTCGTTTTCCTCGTCTGCTTCGAACGCACGAAGCTCAATAGACAGGAAAGGCTGCATCAGAGTTATGCTTGCCTGAATCCATAAAGGCCCGCCGACAATTGCATAGTGGCGAAGCTTTTTCAGGGATTTAGAGCGCATGGAGAGCATGCTTTCTGAGAACGCAGCCGTCCAATCGACCCCTTCATAGCCGGTTAGGCGGATCAGTAGATCGATTTCTTCATGCGTTTCGTAAGCTGCGTCGAGAAGCCCGTAGAGATTCTCCAATGACGCATCATCGAGATGGCCTTCGATTGCAAAGGCGAAAACGTCGTCCCGATTTGTTGGAATGCGGCGAATGACGGGTATGTCCTCATTTCGCATTGTAGACCTCCGTAATTGATCTATTTTAAACGCCGATGCAGCGACAAAGGTTGCGATTGCCCTGTAAATTGATGTGGGCTTGAAAACCCTGCAAACCCAATTTGTTACAAGCAGATTTCATGATTGGGGATTGCGGCTGCGGTGCGACGGCAAAACACTCACATTTTTCCGTAGCAGGCGTTATAAAGCGGAATATTCATCCGGGAGTCTTCAATGCCTGCGAAATTATCGGTCAATCTCAACGCTGTTGCGATGCTGCGAAACCGGCGTGATTTGCCATGGCCAAGCGTTACCGGTCTGGGCCGCGCTGCTCTTGCCGCCGGAGCTGCCGGATTGACGGTACATCCGCGTCCCGATCAGCGTCATATCCGGTTTTCCGATCTCGGCGATATACGCGCTTTGATCGATGATGAATTTCCGCAGGCAGAGTTCAATATTGAAGGTTTCCCAAGCGAGGCGTTCCTTGATCTCGTGGAGAAGCATCAGCCGGAACAGGTGACGCTCGTGCCTGATGATCCAACGCAGGCGACGTCGGATCATGGCTGGGACTTCGTGTCGAAAGCTGATTTTCTGGCTCCGGTCGTGGCCCGCCTTAAAGCTGGCAGAATGCGTGTCTCATTGTTCGCTGACCCTGATCCGGCGGGCTACGAACGTGCCAAAGCTATCGGCGCGGATCGTGTAGAGCTCTACACCGGTCCCTATGGCGCGACACATGACGATCCGGCTGCTGCAGTGCGTGAACTGGATCGACTGGAAAAGGCGGCAAGCACGGCTACAGCGTTGGGATTGGACCTCAATGCGGGACATGATTTGACAGTAGAAAATCTGCCTGCGCTGGTGAAACGTATTCCGCAGTTGAACGAAGTTTCCATTGGACATGGATTGACAGCCGATGCACTGATGTACGGGATGCCAGTAACGGTTAGTCGTTACATCGCCGCACTGGCGTAATGCATCAGTCGATGCGCTCAATGCATGGCTCAGATTGGAGCTGTGCAAAAAGTGCATTTGCATTCGGGCGAGACAAGCTTTAGGCGTCCGCCACTAATTATACGCGTTGGGGGCGCGCAGGATCGTATGAGGGACGCATTGAAGCAGTTTTCCGACGTCCGCTTTCCGCGCCGAGGCAATTCAATATCTGTTGCATTCGGGCAGATTGCTACGCTCAATCGACGCAATGTCCATGATTAAAACTGATTTGGGCAAAGGTGCGGCAGCTATGCTGCAATTCGCAACTTTTTGCGAATACACTCATTATTCCAATTCTATCCCCAGTAACTCCAGCCAGAACCGTTTCAGGAAGTTGCGAGGTGCCTGCACATGAGCGGCGAGCTAAATGGCAATGACACGCCGACAGAGGCCGCTATGCCTGCTGTTGGCGTTCCAGAGAGCGTCGCATTTGCTGAAGATGCCGAGCAGCACAACGAGAGTATGAAGACGCTGGTGCTTGGCGCGCTGGGCGTCGTTTATGGTGACATCGGCACGAGCCCTATCTATGCCTTTCGTGAAGCTCTCCATGCGGCGGCGAGCGACGGTATTCTCGCCCGTAGCGACATTTTGGGTGTTGTGTCGCTGATATTCTGGGCACTGACGCTTGTTGTGACTATCAAATACGTGCTGTTCGTTTTGCGTGCGGACAATAACGGCGAGGGCGGTATTCTTTCGCTGATGGCGCTTGTCAGGGGCGCACTGAAAGGCAGACCTGACCTGATCCTGGGTGTCGGTATCTGCGGTGCCGCGTTGTTTTTTGGTGATGCAGTCATTACGCCCGCAATCTCGGTTCTCTCGGCAATGGAAGGTCTTGAGATCGTCGCTCCAGACTTAACGCCATTCGTGGTGCCTATAACAGTCGTTATTCTGGTGACGCTGTTTTCAGTGCAAAAACTGGGCACGGGAAAGGTCGCCATCGTCTTCGGGCCGATCATGGCATTGTGGTTTCTGGCGCTGGGTGCGTCGGGTTTATGGCATATTTTCGATGATCCCACGGTTATGGTGGCGCTCAATCCCTATTATGCGGTGCGCTTTCTGACGGTTAGTCCTGGTGTGGCGTTCATTACGGTTGGTGCCGTGTTCCTTGCGATGACCGGCGCTGAAGCTCTTTACGCCGATCTGGGGCATTTCGGACGCAAACCGATCGTACGTGCATGGTTGTGGGTCGTGTTCCCGTGCCTGCTGCTTAATTATTTCGGGCAAGCCGCATTCATCCTCTCGCATGGTGAAGCCGCAGCATTGCCGTTCTTCCAAATGATGCCGAGTTTCGCGCTTTGGCCGATGGTTCTGCTGGCAACGGCGGCAACCGTGATTGCCAGCCAGGCAGTGATTACAGGCGCCTATTCGGTGGCGCGTCAGGCTGTTCAGCTCAACATTCTGCCGCGCCTTGAAATTCAGCACACTTCGGAAAAACTGCATGGCCAGATTTATATTCCGCGGGTCAATCTGTTGTTGGGATTGGCAGTGGTCATTCTGGTGCTCGGATTTGAGAAGTCCAGCAATCTGGCTGCAGCCTATGGCATTGCCGTCACTGGCAACATGCTGGTCACCACGGTGCTTCTTTATATCGTGATGACCCGTATCTGGAACTGGCGCGTGAGCCGCGCCCTGCCGATTATTCTCGGCTTCCTTATCATCGATATCATGTTCTTCAGTGCGAATATCATCAAGGTTCATGAGGGCGGCTGGGCTTCGATCGGTATTGCCGTCGTGCTCGTTCTCATCATGTGGACCTGGGTTCGCGGAACGCGGCATCTCTTTCACAAGACTCGCAAGGCTGAAGTTCCGCTTGATCTTATCGTCCAGCAGATGACCAAACGCCCGCCGACCATTGTGCCGGGTACTGCCGTTTTTCTGACAGGCGATCCCAAAAGCGCTCCGACCGCGCTCATGCACAGCCTGAAACACTACAAGGTTCTGCACGAAAACAATGTCATATTGACGGTCGTGACCGCGTCGAGACCATGGGTTTCCAGTGCTGATCGAGCGCGCGTATCCCAGTATAACGAGCGCTTCATGCAGGTAACGCTCACTTTCGGCTATATGCAGCAGCCGAATATTCCGCGCGCGCTTGGCATATGCCGCAAGCTTGGCTGGAAATTCGACATCATGACGACGTCGTTCTTCCTGTCGCGTCGATCGCTCAAGGCATCGGCCCATTCCGGCTTGCCGCTCTGGCAGGACAAGCTGTTTATTCTGCTCGCTCGAACCGCGTCTGACGCGACAGAATATTTCCAGATTCCAACTGGTCGTGTGGTGGAAATTGGAACGCAGGTGAATCTGTAAATCCATCTGAATCGATAGTTTTAAAGGGCGCTTTCCCGGTTTCGGGAAGGCGCTTTTTGCATTTGATGTCGATGGAAAATATTCCCGTATTAGGCGGCTGCAATTTTAGAAAACATGCTTGACCGCTGACGAAACAATAATTATGAATAGGGAACCGTACCGTACGGTACAAGGTGGAGGAAAAGACCCGTGACTGATACCAGCGACGAATTGCAGGCTCAAAAGCAGCAGGCTCTCTCGCCGCGTCAGAACGACGTTCTGGAGCAGGCGTTGCGTCTTCTAGTGGAAGGCGGGGATCGCGCTTTGACGACGGCAAGCATTGCACGTGCCGCCAACTGCTCGAAAGAAAGCCTCTACAAATGGTTTGGCGATCGCGATGGCCTGCTGACGGCGATGGTTCGCTGGCAAGCATCGAAAGTCCGCGTGGTGCCGCTGACCCGCGAGAAGCTGGATGCGGAATCTCTTTTCTCGAGCCTGGAGCATTTTGCACGCGATTGGCTGCTGGTGCTATCGGGAAAAACATCGATTGCACTGAATCGGCTGGCGGTCAGCCATGCAGCGTCTGGCAAATCGACATTGGGTGATATCGTCCTGGCTAACGGCCCAGTGGCTATGGCCAAGCGCCTCAAACCCATTCTCCATATGGGGCAGGAGGCACGTTTGCTGGCCTTCGACGATATCGATGAGGCATTTCGCACGTTTTTCGGGCTTGTCGTCCGGGACATGCAAATACGGTTGCTGCTTGGCGACCATCTGGAATTGACTGACGACGTGGTCATCCGGGACGCCCGGCGCGCCACCAAGCAGTTTTTCGCCCTTTATGGGGCCTAATCACATCGGTGGACGCAAGAAAGCCGAAGAACAATCTGAACGAAGGGAATAAGGAAATGCGCGTTTACTACGATCGGGATGCAGACGTTAACCTGATCAAGTCGAAGAAGGTGGTTATCGTCGGTTATGGCAGCCAGGGCCGCGCCCATGCGCTGAACCTCAAGGATTCCGGTGCCGCCAACGTGCGTGTTGCCCTTCGTGAAGGTTCTGCAACCGCGAAGAAGGCACAGGCTGATGGCTTTGAAGTGATGAACGTCGCCGATGCCGCCAAGTGGGCCGATCTCATGATGATGGCAACCCCTGACGAGTTGCAGGCTGACATCTACAAGGAACACATTCACGACAATCTTCGTGATGGCGCGGCAATCGCTTTCGCCCACGGTCTCAATGTGCATTTCGGCCTCATCGAGCCGAAGAAGTCGATTGACGTCGTCATGATCGCACCGAAGGGCCCAGGCCATACGGTTCGCGGCGAATACCAGAAGGGCGGCGGCGTTCCTTGCCTCATCGCCATTCATCACGACGCCTCGGGCAATGCTCACGATCTGGCTCTCTCCTACGCTTCGGGCGTTGGCGGCGGTCGTTCGGGCGTCATCGAAACCACCTTCAAAGAAGAGTGCGAAACCGACCTGTTCGGTGAGCAGGCTGTTCTTTGCGGCGGCGTGGTCGAACTGATCCGCACCGGTTTTGAAGTTCTGGTTGAAGCTGGCTATGCGCCGGAAATGGCTTACTTCGAGTGCCTGCACGAAATGAAGCTGATCGTGGACCTGATCTACGAAGGCGGCATCGCCAACATGAACTACTCGATCTCGAACACTGCAGAGTGGGGCGAATATGTCACCGGTCCGCGCATCATCACTGCTGAAACCAAGGAAGAAATGAAGCGCGTTCTGAAGGACATTCAGACCGGCAAGTTCACTTCCGATTGGATGCAGGAATATCGTGCAGGTGCAGCGCGCTTCAAGGGCATTCGTCGCAACAACGACAGCCACCAGATCGAAGAAGTCGGCGAAAAGCTCCGCGGCATGATGCCGTGGATCGCAGCGAACAAGCTCGTCGACAAGGCGCGCAACTAAAAACAGCGGGATTCAGGCTCTGGTTGTCTGCAAATGATGCAAACGCCAGAGCCGGAATATCATTTGATTTTGGAATTCGATGAAACATGAAAAGAGGGGCGTTTCTTGGCGCCCCTTCATACATGGTGCGTTGTAACAGGGGTGATCGTAAGTATATGGCGAACGAAAATAACCCAAATTCTGCGCCAGTTTTTTCGTTTCGTGCACTTTGAAGGCCAAAACAATTCCGAATATCTTTATTCCATAGAAGCATGGGAAAAGCTGTTCTCGTCTGCTGAAAAGTGCGCTAGAGCTTCACATCCAATAGCCAAGTTTTGAGGAGACTTGGCTGTTACAAGTTCCGTAAAATGTACGGATAGTCTAATTGAGGAGATTTCCCGTGTTGGACTGGGAAAATGTATTTGCAACGCGCTCGAAACGTATGCGCGCATCGGAAATCCGCGAACTGCTGAAGCTTCTGGAACGTCCAGATATTATTTCGTTCGCGGGCGGAATTCCTGATCCGGCTCTTTTCCCGCACGAAGAATTCCAGGCAGCCTATAAGGATATTCTTACTGGCCCTGAAGCCAATGCCGCGCTGCAATATTCTGTTTCGGAAGGCTACAAGTCTCTGCGCACCTGGCTGGTGGGTGAGCTTGCCAAGATCGGCATTCCCTGCACGGAAGACAATGTGTTTATCACGTCGGGTTCGCAGCAGGCTCTCGATTATCTGGGCAAGCTGTTTTTGTCGCCTGCCGACACAGCACTTGTGACCGCGCCGACCTATCTCGGCGCGCTGCAGGCTTTCAACGCTTATGAGCCGAACTACGATACGCTGGCAATCAACGGCAATCGTACCCCAGCATCCTACGTTGAAGCTGCCAAGAAAGCTGGCGGTCAGGTGAAGTTTGCTTATCTGTCTGCCGATTTCAGTAACCCGACCGGTGAAACGGTCGATCTTGCCGGTCGCGAGAAACTGCTCGCTCAGGCGGATGAACTCGACATTCCGGTGATCGAAGATGCGGCCTATCAGTATCTTCGCTACAATGGTGATGCGATCTCGCCAATCCTGGCGCTCGACATTGCTCGAAACGGTGGTGACATCGAGAAAACCCGCACCATCTATTGTGGTTCGTTCTCAAAGACGCTGGCTCCGGGTTTACGCGTTGGCTATGTGGTTGCGTCGAAGCCGGTTATTCGCAAGCTTGTTCTGATGAAGCAGGCTGCGGACCTTCATTCGTCCACGATCAACCAGATCGCCATTCAGCGCGTTGCGAGCAACGGCTTTGGCGTTCAGGTGGCGAAGCTTCACAAGGTTTATAAGCACCGCCGCGACAAGATGCTCGAAGCGCTGGCGAAATATATGCCGGAGACCACAAGCTGGACGAAGCCCGAAGGTGGCATGTTCATCTGGGTTACGCTGCCTGAAGGTATGGATGGTGCCGCGCTACTGGCTGCATCTATCGATAGTGAAAAAGTGGCGTTCGTCCCCGGTAGGGCATTCTTTGCCGATGGGACTGGTGCCAATACGCTGCGCCTCAGCTATTCATGCGCCAATGATGAGATGATTGATGAAGGCATCAAGCGTCTTGGCCGTTTGATACGGACTCATACGAAATCCGCTGCTGCCTGAGTTGGTGGAAATAAAAAAGCCGGGTTTTGACCCGGCTCTTTTCTTACTGGAATGGCGAATTGCAGCCTGTTCTCGGACCGGCCAATGGCTGGAACGTATTGTCGGATGTCCGATAGCTGCGATAGCGGTTTGAACACCACTGAATATGATTGCTGCTTGGCCGCGCACCGGCGGTTGGCGGTTGCATCGTGCGTCGATATTGCAGAGCATCGCCGTTCTTGTAGTTCAATACGCCGTGTTCAGTAATATAAGTCCCACTTTCCCGGCAAAGTGTTGAACCGTAGCAGTTGCGAGCGCTCGGATCTGTCCGATTGGCGCCTGCCTGACCGCCGATAATCAATGGACCGCTCGGTTTCAACGAGGGAAGATACTGGCTGTTACGCAGTTCGACGGCTGAACCCGCACTTGCAATGCCCGCAACGAACAGTCCTGTCAGTATCGTCAGGCACAGAGTTTTTCGCATCGTTTCGGCTCGCTTCTATCAACGTTCTCCCGATATATGGGTATATTCTATATCCAAGTCACTGCTTCGGCAGAAATTTATTGGTTTCGAAAATCATCCTCTTGCCAATCCCGCGGCAAGCAGAGAGATTGCGAAGACATGTTTACCATAGCTACTTTCAATGTCGAAAATCTGATGCGCCGGTTCGATTTTTCCGGCTTTCGCAATGAATTGCATCAGGATCGCACCTTGCAATTGTTCGAAATCAACGATGAGGCGCAATATCGCCTTCTCGAGCAGGCACGCGCTGTGGCGCATGCAGACGATACGCGCCAGATGACGGCGCTCGCTATTGCCGAAACACGGGCTGATATTCTTTGCCTGCAGGAAGTGGACAATCTCGCTGCGCTCAATGCCTTCGAGTATGGCTACCTTTTCAAGATGATAGGCCATGGCTTCCGGCATAAATATCTCATAGATGGCAATGACAGCCGCGGGATCGATGTTGCCGTTATGATGCGCGACACGACACGGGACGGACAGCCTATCGAGGTCGATGAAGTCACGAGCTATGCCTACGTAACTTATAATGATTTCGGTCTTTATGAGCCTATCCTTGGCGAGCTCGGGCTTGAACCCCATGACCGTATTTTCAAGCGGGATTGCCTGAATGTGGATATTCGCATTGCAGGTAAGCCCATATCGCTTTTTGTGACTCATCTGAAGTCGATGACGGGTGCGCGCAACGGATTTGACGGACGGACAGCGTCTCTGCCGGTACGACGCGCAGAAGCGCGGGCCATTCGCCGTATCATCGAGGATAAATTCGGACCGTCTAATGTTGCAAATCGCCGCTGGCTGATCTGCGGTGATTTCAATGATTACCGTGAGCGGATCATTATTGGTGGTGACGAATGGAATGGCTATCAATTCACGCCGATAGTTGAAGAAGAAAGCGCGCTCGACGTGCTTTTAGGGGATGGCTTCGCGATCAATCTGGTCGAGCGTCGCCCTGTTATGGACCGCTGGACGCTTTATCACACGCGTGGTCCACAAGAGCGTCATCTTTGCCAGCTCGATTACATCATGGCTTCTCCATCATTCGCGGAGAAGAATGAGAAGGCGGTTCCGAATATAATCCGGCGCGGTCAGCCCTGGCGCACAATCTTTCCGCCTGACCAACAGGTCGATCGTTATCCCCGAACCGGATGGGATCGCCCAAAGGCGAGCGATCATTGTCCGGTAGCCGTAACCCTGAATATGGTTTGAGTGATGAAGCAGGTACGGGAAAACACTGTCCACATTATCGGTAGCGCCGATGTTCGGGTGCTGTCCGGTCCTTTGCTATATGCCGTGGAAAACAGCGACGCGATCGCGTCAAACTGGACACGTGAGCAGGTCGCGAATCCAACTTTGTTCGACGGCGAGTTTTATCTGGCACCACAAGCCGAATTAACGGGTAGTGCTTTTCAGGCCGGTTTCAAGCGCACGAGCTTTGCGACGCTGATGCATTGGCGGCATGACGAGTCGCAGGAACGTCCGTGGCATATTTTCGGCGTCGGCGTGATTGTCTCGAGCGACGGACATCTAATTGCCGGGCGTATGAGCGCACAAAATGCGGGTGCGGGAAGGGTCTATTTTCCGGCAGGCTCAGTGGATGATAATGACATTGTCGACGGATATGTCGATTATGACGCCAATCGGCGACGGGAGGTTCGCGAGGAAACGGGTCTTGATCTTCTTGATGCGCGTGCAGAGCAACAGGTCAATCTTGTGACCGGAAACCGCAGTATTGCGCTTTTCCGTCGTTATTATTTCGATGTGCCGTCAAAGGAACTAGTATTGCGGATTGAGCAACACCTGTCTGCAGAGGAGGAGCCGGAACTATCAGAGATCATAACGGTGAAGGCAGCGGGCGTCATGGGAGAGGCCACACCATCTTATGTGCGAGCATTTGCCGACTGGCATTTCAACAATCTCTAAAACTTGGTCGGACTTGCAGATGACAGCGACGCGAAATTGGCTATGCTCGCAATTAATGCGAAGCATGAGACATTGGAGTGAAATCGGCCTTACAGTCGGTTTTGCAAGCAGGTCGAGGGGAGAATGAAGGATGAGTGACGCCGCCGTTTCCGGCAGATTCTATGAGGTTTTCGACGTTTTCGCCGACAAGGCTCTGGCTGGAAATCCGCTGGCTGTCGTCCATGATAGCGAAGGTTTGAACGATACGCGTATGCAGGCCATAGCGCGCGAGTTTAATCTTTCCGAAACGGTGTTCATTTTTCCGCCGAGCAATCCTGCGCATGAAGCGGCTGTTCGCATCTTCACGCCCGACTACGAACTTCCCTTTGCCGGGCATCCGACAGTTGGCGCTGCTGTGTCGCTCGCTCGCCGTCGCAAAACGGGTGATGAGACCGATAGGCTGGTGGCTCTGGAAGAGAAGGTCGGTATCGTTCGCTGTGGCGTGATACTTGGCGAGAATAGCGCCTTTGCCGAATTCGATCTGCCCCGCCTGCCTGAGAGAGTTGACGTCAAGGTCGAGAAAGAGGAGGCCGCTGCCGCGATCGGTCTCGGCACACATGAGATCGGATTTGAGAACCATGTACCTGCCGTTTGGAGCGCAGGTACGCCCTATCTGCTCGTGCCGGTTCATAACCTGATTGCCGCAGCGAAAGTGTCTATCGACCCGGTATATGTCAACGAAAGCTTGCCGCACGTCGATGGCCGACCTCTACCAATTTACGTTTATTGCCGCGAAACGATTTTGTTCGACAGCAATTTCCATGCGCGTATGTTTGTGACTGGTGCCAATGTCTATGAAGATCCAGCTACGGGTTCGGCTGCCGCAGCCTTTGCAGGCATGATCCAGAAGAACGACAAGCCTGTTGACGGTAGTTCGCAATGGTGGATCGAGCAGGGAATGGAGATGGGGCGGTCCTCGCGGATTCGTCTCGAACTGGACGTTGCCAAGCAACAGCTCACAGGAGCGCGGATTGGAGGCACGGCGGTCAAGATCGCAGAAGGGCGTTTGTTCGTCTGATAAATTAGCCCTGCTTGTGTTTTGATTACGGTCAAAGCCGCAACGCTGCCCTATGTTAGTTTATTGATAGATAAGCAAACTGCGAGGCGAGCTATGATGATCAGGGAAATGTCGGAATACGATATACGGGACATGATACAGCATACCCATCTAGGGCAGCTGGCTTATGTTCTCGATAATCGTCCGTTTATTATACCACTCAGTTTCCGGTTCAGCGGTGGTTCACTCTATTCCTTTACTACCGATGGGCAGAAGACCGAAGCTCTGCGTAAGAACGATGCGGTTTGCATTCTTTTCGATCATATCGAATCCCGGACCAATTGGCGTACCGTTGTATTGAACGGTCGCTATCGGGAGATCGAACGTGAGGACGAGAAGAACTCGATCGTCGCACTTATGGCGTCGGAACCGACGTGGTGGGAACCAGCATACATAAAGACGATTGCGAAAGACGGGAAAGAACGCAAACTTGATCCGGTCTTCTTCCGTATCGATATCGACAGTGCGACAGGTCACCAGACTGGCTGATAGCGAAAAAGGCCCGATATTTTCGGGCCTTTTCGATAGTGCTTTATTTTACCACCAGAACCGGTGTGTTGCCGCGAGTCAGTACTTCATAAGTCTGACTGCCGAGAAGCATTCCTTTTAATCCACGACGACCGTGGGAAGCCATGACGATAAGATCGTTGCGCAGTTCCTTGGCTGTCTCGATGATGGATGTCGCCGGATGCGGGGCAACCTCATGCAACGTATGGACCTCGATTTCAGCTTCAGCCGCCAGCTCCCGGGCGCGGGCGAGGGATTTATCGGCATATTCGTTCCATTCGTGTTCGAAGCGCTCGATGAAAGCAGGGCTATCAGTCCAGCCACCCGGAAGCCCGGAAACGGAATAGGGAGCGGTCACAGTCAATACTGTTACCTTCGCGCCGACTGTCCGCGCCAGTTTAAATGCGTGGACGAGCCCGCGTTCTGCAAACTCTGACCCATCGGTTGTCACGAGAATATTCTTGTACATGTTGCCCTCGCTGTAGTTTCTGTATCTTTAAGCTAATGCGTTAAAGAGCCATATCAAACCCCTTGCCTGACAAGTTGTTTAGACGGAACGATTTCATGCCCCTGGACTGCGACGCATTTCATGCCAGCTGGATAGCGACAGTTCTCAATCTCGATTGGCCGTCGCGCAGTTCGTCCCGCCTCGAGGACGATGGCGAACGAATAAATCGCCAGAAGCAAGAATTGATCAGGCTTTTCGATGAAGCATCCGAGCATGGTATCAATGCCGTCATTTTTCAGGTTTCACCGGCTGCCGATGCATTTTATCAGTCATCCTATTTGCCGTGGTCGTCCTATCTGACTGGAACTTTGGGTAAAGATCCAGGCTTTGATCCGCTGAAATTTGCAATTCAGGAAGCGCACAAACGCGGCATAGAGCTGCATGCATGGCTTAATCCCTATCGTGTTTCGATGGATACGAAGCCGTCTACCCGCAAGGAATTACGGAATTCGTCAAACGAGTCGCCAGTCAGTGTTTTCAAGTCACATCCCGATTGGGTCGCTGTTTCAGCCGACCGTTATGTCCTTGATCCCGGTATTCCTGCGGTTCGCGAATGGGTGACGAATGTGACGGCGGAGGTCGTGCAGAAATATGATGTCGATGGCATTCAGTTCGATGATTATTTCTACTACGAAACAGCATCATCGAAACTCAATGACGACAAATCATATGCACAGTTTGGCACACGCTTTTCGAGCAAATACGAATGGCGTCGCTACAATACTCATACGCTGGTGCGGGAAATTTCGGACAGGATAAAGGCCATCAAACCAAATGTCCGTTTCGGCATCAGCCCGAGCGGCGTTTGGCGCAATGCTGCGGACGATCCGCGCGGTTCTGCAACCCGTGCCGGAAAAACCAACTATGACGGAGATTTTGCCGACACGCGGCGATGGGTGAAAGAAGGCATAATCGACTATATCGCGCCGCAGATTTACTGGTCCTTTGGCCGCAAGGATGTGGCTTACGGAACGATTGCGAAATGGTGGGCAGATACGGTTCGCGGGACGAAGACCGATCTCTATATTGGCTTGGCACTTTATCGTGCCGGTTCCGGAACCACACTTGAACCCACCTGGCAGGCGGGTGAGGGCGTGACCGAAATTAAACGCCAGCTAGAATTCAATGAATCTTTGCCGGAAGTGAAAGGGAGCATTCTCTTTCGCCAGGGTTTCCTCTCCGATCCGAAGCTCAAAGGTGTGTCGAACTATCTGAAGAAGACGTGGGTCAAATGCCGGCTGCGAAAAACTGACAGCAAAAAATGACGATGGATTGCTGAATTGTCGTTTGTTTGATTGAAATCAAAGAGCTTCGTTTGAGCGGGTGCTAACCAACAATCGTTGCCGGTTTCCACCAGAGTCGGTGACCCGGGGTGCCGAGGCCCTACTCGAATGGCACCCCGGCTAAATCAATCTGTCGAGCGCATGAGCGCGATCTTTCCGTAACGTCGTCTGTCGACAGCCAGCGGGTGCTGTCGGCGTTGCTCCCCTCTGTTTCATCAAACCAGCACCCGCGTCCAATTTCTATAAGAATGGGAACCTTTTAGCAGTTCTTGATCCTAATCAAGGCTGGCAGTTGCGATTGCGATTAGAGCAAGCTTAACCGGGCGTTTGCGATTCTGGATCGTTTCCCCCAATTCACCGGTTGCTAAATGAGAAGGTAGTTCCATATCCTCCCGAGAAGGTTCTGGCTGATGTCAGAGGCGGGGCGGTGGGGACAATGAAAATCCTTGCAGACAGCGACCGCCCGCCGGTGCTTCATTTGAAGGCGGTGTTGTGAAGACGATGGCAATGAGGGTGTTTCGTTATGGCTTTCAACCGTAAACAATGGATATTGGCTGGCGCGATTATCGTCCTTGCCACAGGCGGATATTATGCCTGGAAAACGCTGAACGGCGACGGGTTGCCGGAAGGCATCGCCAAGGGCAACGGTCGCATCGAGGCGGTTGAAATCGATATTTCGACAAAGAGTCCAGGGCGCATTCGCGAAATCCTCGCGGATGAGGGCGATTTCGTGCAGGCAAATGACATCCTCGCTCGCATGGATACGGATCAACTGGAAAGCCAGCGCAAGCAGGCTGAGGCGCAATTGCGCCGGGCGCAAATAAGTATTGAAACTGCGAACAGTCTGGTCAAACAGCGGCAAGCGGAACAGACAGCCGCCGAGGCGACTGTGGCCCAGCGTGAAGCACAGTTTAATGCAGCGCAACGCCGTTTCACTCGCTCGCAGCAACTGGTAGAAACGCGCACAGTCTCGCAACAGGTTCTCGACGATGATCGCGCGACTGCGGAGGGTGCTGAAGCTGCTGTTGGGGCGGCTAAGGCGCAACTGGCTGCGACGGAAGCGGCCATTAGTGCCGCCAAAGCGCAGGTCGTTGACGCTGAAGCGTCTGTTGAGGCTGCGAAGGCTGCGATTGCGAGTGTTGAAGCTGATATTCGTGATGCTACGCTGGTAGCGCCGAAGCCGGGCCGGGTCCAGTATCGTGTGGCCCAACCAGGCGAGGTACTGTCTGCTGGTGGGCGAGTCCTCAATCTCGTTGATCTCAGCGATGTCTATATGACCTTTTTCCTACCTACAGCGCAGGCTGGCCGTGTTGCCATAGGTGCCGATGCACGCATCGTCCTTGATGCGGCACCGCAATATGTTATTCCCGCCAAAATCAGCTTTGTGGCAGATGTGGCGCAATTTACGCCAAAGACCGTGGAAACGGAGGAGGAGCGCCAGAAACTCGTGTTCCGCGTCAAAGCGAAGGTTCCACAAGAACTGCTTGAGAAATACATAAAGCAGGTGAAAACCGGATTGCCGGGTATGGCCTATGTCAAGCTTGATCCTGATGCTGAGTGGCCGAAGAATCTCGCGGAAACCGTGAAATGAACGATGTTCCGGTCAAAGCTGGCGCCAATGACGACAGCTTTGTCGTCCGAGCGCAAGGTGTAGGGCTGACCTACGGGAGAACGCGCGCCCTGCGCGATGTTAATCTTGATATTCCCGCCGGCCGTATGGTCGGCCTGATCGGACCTGACGGGGTTGGAAAATCAAGTCTGTTATCGTTGGTCGCCGGAGCGCGGACTATACAGCAGGGCAGCATCGAGGTTCTTGGTGGTGATATTTCGGATAAGCGTCATCTTCAGTCCGCCTATCCCCGTATCGCCTATATGCCGCAAGGACTTGGAAAGAACCTCTATCCCACGCTTTCGGTGTTCGAGAATATCGACTTTTTCGGACGGCTGTTCGGACATGATCGAAAAGAGCGTGAACGTCGCATCGCCGATCTTTTAGGCCGCACGGGCATGTCGGCTTTCGCGGATCGCCCGGCTGGCAAACTATCAGGCGGTATGAAGCAGAAGACCAGCCTCTGTTGCTCGCTCATTCATGATCCTGACCTGCTTATACTTGATGAGCCGACGACCGGTGTTGACCCTCTATCCCGGCGCCAGTTCTGGGAAATGATCAATGATATCCGGAAGGACCGCCCCGGAATGAGCGTCATCGTCGCCACAGCCTATATGGAAGAAGCGCAGGGCTTCGACTGGCTGATTGCCATGAATGATGGGCAGATTCTGGCGACGGGTACACCGCAGGAATTGCTGGAGCGCACCAACACTCCAAATCTCGATGCAGCTTTCATCGCGCTCCTGCCAGAAGAATTGCGGAAAGGCCATCAGGATATCGAAATTCCGCGCCGCGATTTCGGTGCGGATGCAGAAATCGCGATTGAAGCAGAACATGTCACCGTTCGCTTCGGCAGCTTTACTGCGGTGAATGATGTGAGTTTTCGAATTCCGCGTGGTGAAATCTTCGGGTTTTTGGGGTCGAATGGTTGCGGCAAAACCACGACAATGAAGGTTTTGACCGGGCTGTTACCAGCCAGCGAGGGGACGGCGAAACTGTTCGGGCGCGAAGTCGATCCCAAGGATATCGATATACGTCGCCGTGTCGGCTACATGACTCAGGCATTCTCGCTCTATTCGGAACTGACCGTTCGTCAAAATCTCGAACTTCATGCCAAGCTTTTCGGTATGGAGCCGGTATTGACCGAACAGCGCATCAAGGAACTGACCGAGCGTCTCGACCTAGCTGGTGTCATGGATGTGTTGCCCGATGCCATGCCGCTGGGCATTCGTCAGCGCCTGTCGCTCGCTGTGGCCTTGATCCATTCGCCCGATATTCTCATTCTTGATGAGCCGACATCTGGTGTGGACCCGGTGGCTCGTGATGCTTTCTGGCAAATCCTCGCCAATCTGTCGCGCCAAGACAATGTGACGATCTTCGTTTCTACTCATTTCATGAATGAAGCCGAACTTTGCGACCGGATTTCGCTGATGCACGCTGGTAAAGTTCTGATCAGCGACACACCGAAGGCGATTACCGAAAGTCGCCACGCCAAGACGTTGGAAGAAGCCTTCGTTGCATATCTTCAGGATGCCATCGGCGAAACAGAACAGTCAGCCCCATTACCTGCAATTCTTCCAGAACAGGCGACGGAGGCAGGGGAAACACATCCAAAGAAGGCTTCAAGCTGGTTACCCGACCTGCGGCGCATGCTGGCTTATACGCGGCGTGAGGCATTGGAACTGAAACGTGATCCGATCCGTGCAACGCTTGCCATTCTCGGTAGCGTCATCCTGATGTTCGTTATCGGTTACGGAATTAATCTGGATGTCGAAAATCTGAAGTTTGCGGTGCTTGATCGTGACGATACGACGATCAGTCGTGATTATACCCAGCAGATTGCGGGTTCGCGCTATTTCTCTGAGCAACCTGCCTTAACAGATTACGATGATCTTGATCGACGGATGCGTGACGGTGAAATCAGTCTTGCTATTGAAATTCCACCGAATTTCGGCGCAGATGTAATGCGCGGACGCCCCGTGGAAGTAGCTGCGTGGATTGACGGCGCGATGCCGTCTCGTGCTGAGACAGTTAAAGGCTATGTTCAGGGGATGCATGCCAACTGGCTGGCGCAGAAAGCCCGCGAGCTTTATGGTAGCGCTGCCACGGTCGGCAGTTTCAATCTGGAGATACGCTACCGTTATAACCCAGATGTACAAAGCCTCGTGGCAATGGTGCCGGCGGTCATTCCGCTGCTGCTTCTCATGATCCCTGCAATGCTGGCAGTACTGAGTGTCGTTCGGGAAAAGGAATTGGGCTCGATTATCAATTTCTACGTGACGCCCGTGACGAAATTTGAGTTTCTGTTCGGCAAGCAGTTACCCTATATCGGGCTGGCGTTTCTCAACTTCCTGATGCTGACTGCCTTTGCGGTGTTTATTTTCCAGGTGCCGTTCACGGGGAGCTTTCCGACTTATGCGCTGGCGGCGCTGCTCTATGTGACGATTGCGACCGGCATGGGGTTGGTGCTGTCCACTTTCATGAACAGCCAGATCGCAGCGATTTTCGGAACAGCGCTGTTGACACTCATTCCGGCTGTACAATATTCTGGTATTATTGATCCCGTATCGTCGCTGCAAGGTGCAGGAGCGTTCATCGGTAAAATCTATCCGGCGACCTATTTTGTGACCATTTCGCGCGGGGTTTTCTCGAAGGCGTTAGGATTTGCCGATCTAGCAAGTTCGTTTCTACCCCTATTGATAGCGGTGCCGGTACTCATGGTGCTCGCCATCGTTCTTCTCAAGAAACAGGCGAGCTAAGATGCGGATATCCAACGTATTCCAGCTTGGCGTGAAGGAACTGCGTGGCCTTGCACGTGACCCGATGCTGATGATCCTCATCGTCTACGCTTTCACGCTTGCGATCTATACAGCCTCTAAGGCGATGCCTGAGACTCTCAACAATGCGGCGATAGCAATCGTAGATGAAGACCAGTCGCCGGTTTCGAGCCGGATAACGACAGCATTCTATCCGCCATATTTCGTGCCTCCGAAGTTGATTTCATCCTATGAGATGGATGCCCGGATGGATGAGGGGCTGGATACATTTGCACTGAACATACCGCCGAATTTCCAGCGTGATCTTCTGGCAGGCCGCTCACCAACAATCCAACTCAATGTCGATGCAACCCGGATGAGCCAAGCCTTTACCGGGGGCGGTTATGTGCAGTCGATTGTGTCGAGCGAGGTAAGCGAATTCCTCAACCGCTATCGCGGTAGCGCACAAACGCCCGTTGAACTCAATCTCAGGGCGAGATTCAATCAGGATTTGAACAAGGGCTGGTTCGGTGCGATCAACAATGTGATTTCATCGGTTACGATGCTGTCGATTATCCTGACGGGCGCGGCGCTCATTCGGGAACGCGAACATGGAACCATCGAACATCTATTGGTGATGCCCGTCACGCCGGTTGAAATCATGGTCAGCAAGATATGGTCGATGGGGTTGGTTGTGCTGGTCGCTTCGGCTTTTGCGTTGGTTTTTGTAGTCCAAGGCCTACTTGCCGTACCGATCTATGGGTCGGTGTTGCTTTTTCTGGTTGGTGCGGCGCTCCAGCTTTTCGCAACCACCAGTCTCGGTATCTTTCTGGCGACATCGGCTGGCTCCATGCCGCAGTTTGGTATGTTGCTGATGCTGGTGCTTTTGCCTTTGCAGGTGCTTTCAGGGGGGACAACGCCCCGTGAAAGCATGCCCGAGATCATCCAGACAATCATGCTGGCCGCGCCGAATACGCATTTCGTCATATTGGCGCAATCGATCCTGTTTCGCGGGGCAGGGCTGGGCGTCGTCTGGCCGCAATTTCTGGCACTGATCGTTATTGGTTCCGTGCTGTTCTACTTTGCGCTTCAGCGTTTCCGTGCATTTCTGAGATAGGAAAATTCTTTGAAATCAGGAAGCTGAATCCATTCCTTGCGAATGTGATTCAGTTTTCTGTACCGGATTGCGCTTTAGGCTCCAGACTCAATTGATCCACCATGTGACGATGGCGGCGATGTAGCAGGTCGCCGCGAAGTTAATCATGAGCTTGTCATATCGTGTCGCGACGCGCCTCCAATCCTTGAGGCGGCAGAAGGTGCATTCGATGATATTTCGCCGTCGATAGGCGATGGGGTCGAACGGCCTGATCCGCTTTCGGGTTGGCTTGTTGGGAATGACCGGTTGCGTGCCTCGCGTTGCAAGGAAGTCTCGCAAAGCGTCGCTGTCGTAAGCAGTGTCTGC
>NZ_CADEAR010000004.1 GCF_902825325.1 Brucella tritici
GTCGAGGGGCTGGAAGACCGGACGTCCGCACCTTCGCGGGTGTGGAATCGTATCCCTGACGATATCCGGGATCGCATCATCGCACTGGCGCTCGATCATGCCGACCTGTCACCGCGTGAACTGGCGGTGAAGTTCACTGATACGGAAAGTTATTTTGTATCAGAGGCTTCGGTCTATCGCTTACTCAAGGCTCACGACCTGATCACGTCGCCAGCCTATATTGTCATCAAGGCCAATGACGAGTTCAAGGACAAGACCACGAGGCCGAACGAGATGTGGCAAACCGACTTCACCTACCTGAAGGTCATCGGCTGGGGATGGTTTTACCTATCGACCATCCTCGATGACTACTCCCGCTACATCATCGCCTGGAAGCTGTGCACCAGCATGAAGGTGGATGACGTCACCGATACACTCGATCTTGCATTGGCCGCCTCAGGCTGTGACAAGGTCAAGGTTGAGCACCGGCCGCGTCTGCTGTCGGACAACGGTTCGTGTTACGTCGCCTCCGATCTCGGCGAATGGCTGGAGAAATACAAGATCGACCAGGTTCACGGCGCTCCCGGCCACCCGCAGACGCAAGGGAAAATCGAACGCTGGCACCAGACGCTGAAGAACCGCATCCTGCTTGAAAACTACTTCTTCAAGGAGGACCTCGAAGCCCAGATTGCAGCCTTCGTTGAGCATTACAATCATCGCCGTTACCATGAGAGCCTCGACAATCTCACTCCCGCCGACGTCTACTTCGGACGCGGACAGACCATCCTGCTCGAACGCGAAAGGATCAAACGAGACACGATCAAAAAACGCCGCTTGAACCACCAAGCCAAAGCCGCTTAAATCAAACCCCAAACCGAGCCGGAAACTCCAATCTTCAAAAGCACAAATAGTCTCAAATCATTCGACGACGGACATTGCATGACGATCAGCCGTAACTGATCGATATGTTGGTTTAGTGAGGGCAACTGCAGAGGTGCAAGCAGTTCAGCGACCGTAATGGAGAAAGGTGCTCTGCGCGTCGGAAGGTGAAAAACTCAGGCTCTATGATGAAAAATCTTGCGTATAAACACCGTGCTGAAGCGTTCGTCCTCGTTTCGAACCCCGATGAGGCAGGCAAATTTCTACACACCGAATTCAGTGCACAATTTGTGTCGATCGACATTATTGGTCGTGAGAGCGTCATCGGTTTTGGCGACGGTTACGCGTTTCTGCGACCCCTCACAAATGGCCTTCACCTTCGGGTGGAGGCGTCGGACTTGGTTACTTTCGTTGGAATACGGTCTCTCCTCACTATCGGCCTCACTCTCAGCAAAAGGGGACCACAGGTGGGGTTTGACTGGATTTTTGAGAAGGAAGCGCGTTCAAGTGAGATGATCGACGCACTGTGAGCGGCTGTCGCTCATCGGTCACATAAAGGAAGCCCTTCCGATTTGTCAGTGTTCCGATTGGCGATCCCTTATTGCTCTGCGTTGAGGGCTTCATCGAGAAATCCGTTCCCTCTTGCTTCGACAAGAGTAATCAAAGGTAGGCCCTTCAAATGGATAGTCGGGACCAAAATTCATTTAACTTATAATATACTTATAAGTTAAATTACTCTGCGCCGGTGGATCGGATCTGCTCGAATACGTTGCGTGCGAATTCAAACTGCCTCGCCGTTCCCCGACCCATCGAATTGCGTCCAAGCGTCTCGGTGAGGATGCCACGTTGCACCAGCTGTTCGACCGTTTCGATAACGCCGCCGCGCGTCAATCCGGTAATTTTCATGATAGATGAAAGGGTTAGTGGCTCATGAGCCTGATGCATCATGTACAGTACATTCAGCATTCCGATCTGTTTGATACGCGATTGCGGCGATTCATCTTCAATCGGTTTTTCCAGAATTTCCCGAAGGCCAAAAAGAGCCAGCGCCTGGTTTTGCCATCGTTCGCTTAAATTGCTTGCCATTTTTTTAACTATGGATTATTTGTATAGTAAGGGAGTTGAGGCGCAACGAGTTCTGACAACTTGCCCAACAACAATCGGAGGATAGGAGGCATGAGCAACTTTCTCTTTCATGGTACCATCGCAGTTTTCGGACTCGGTGCATTATATCTCGGTTCCAGTCAAAACGCTCGTGCCGATGACTGGGGTTGTAAAGTTATCTTGTGCTTATCCAATTCCGGTGGGGCCACGCAATATGCACAATGCCGTCCACCGGTGCAAAAGCTATGGCGGTGGCTTGCCAGAGGCAAGTCGTTTCCAACCTGCAGCAGCGCAGGGTTTGAGAGCTCACGTCCTCGCTACGAACCGTATTATTGTAATGACGGTTATCGCCTTACCGTTTCTTACGCTGATCGCAGACGCGTAGTGTCTTGCGTCTCCACTTCGGCGCAGGCTGTAAACAGCAGCCTGTGCAAACATCGCAGCGAACAGCTTCGCAATGACGATAGCCTGTTCGTTGATGCCAAATGGCAGTACGAAAAAGGCTACCCTCAGTGTATGGGCCATAAAACTGCTCGACCTCTTGTTCGCGAAAAACCTAACTACATTGATGTTACGATCGACGGTGTCGGCAAGCAGAGGGTGTGGTTCTAGTCATGCCCGTATCGTTTGTCGATCTTGCCCACAACTGCGCGCCGTCCGTTGCTACCGAAACGCTTGCCGGTATTATCAGCCTCGAAAGCCGTTTCGAACCATTTAACATCCGCATCAATAACGGCCCCCCTTTAAAGCAACAGCCGGCCTCAAAAGCCGAGGCGATAGAAGTCGCCGCTGCCCTGGCCGCCGGGCATCAGGACATTCAGCTTGGTCTCGCGGGATTAGGTCTTGATGACCTCAGTAGGCTCAACCTCACGATCGCGGAAGCTTTCGATCCGTGCCTCAATCTGAAAGCGACCGCGACACTGCTTGACAGCACCTATCGTCGCGCGATCCAGGCCGGTGCTGATGAAACCGAAGCTGGGAAGATCATGCTTCAGTCATTTTACGGTGGCGGAGATATCTCTGCCGGTTCATCCGCCGAATATGACAGTCAGGTTCAACGTGAGATTGAACGGCTAAAATCAACGAGCGCGACGTTGAGTGTCGGCAACAGTCAAGATGGACAGCGCGAAGAATGGGCCGATGCTACATCAAACGCTGTCGCAGAGAATCTCGGCCGGAAGGCCACCTCCGACGCCACCGCGCCTTCCTGGGATGTCTTCAAGTCCAGGCGTCAGTCGTCGGTCCTCGTTTTCCAGAACCAGCGTGGAGGAGAATGAAATGACCTATGGTTACCGTATGCGCTCGATTGCAACGTCCGCCATTATGACGACCATAATTTTCGCAACCCTGGTCGAACCGGCCTTCGCCCAGGCCGCAGGCATCGAGTCCATCCTTCAGAACATCGTCGATCTCCTCACAGGCAATATCTTCAAGTTGATCGCGACCATCGCGGTCATACTGATCGCAGTCGCCTGGATGTTCGGTTACATGGACCTCCGTCGGGCTGGCTACTGGATCATCGGAATCGGCGTGATAGCCGGTTCTTCCGAGCTTGTCAGCACGATTGTCGGGAGTTGAGGCAATGTCGATCTCAAAGCCTGTGCTTGAGGAAGATACACTGTTCATCGCCTGTACCCGACCTGCCATGTTCGCAGGTGTCACCATGGAAGCCATGGGCATGAACGTCATCGCAACGACGATTTTCTATCTCGCAGCCGGTTCTGTTGTCTATGCGCTCGTAGGTGTGGTTTTTCATTGCATCTTCCGCGCGCTCGTCAAGCACGATCACAACATGTTTCGTATCGCCGTAGCCTGGGTCGAGACGCGTGGCCGGTCGCGAAACACCTCCCTGTGGGGTGGTGGCTCGGTCACGCCGCTCAGACTCTCCCGCCGCTTCGACGAAAGGGATCTCGGTCTTGCCTGATACCGCAATCTTCAAATCCCGAGAGCTCGGTCCCGAAACTTTTATTCCTTACGTGCGTCACGTCGATGAAACGACAATCGCCTTGAACTCGCGTTCGCTCATGGTGATGATTGCACTTGAAGGCGTTTCGTTCGAAACTGCAGATGTTCTGGATATCAACGCTCTGCACCGCGATATCAACACGCTGTACAGGAACATCGCCGATGAGCGGCTCGCACTATGGACCCATCTGATCCGTCGGCGTGACAAGACCTATCCCGATGGACGGTTTAAAGCGAAATTCTCCGCTCAACTCAACGAAAATTATCGCCAGCGAATGGTGAGCGAAGATCTTTTTCGCAATGATCTATATCTGACGATCATCTGGTCACCGCTGCGCGATCCTGCCGAAAAAGCGGCAAACCTGCTTTCGCGTCTGGTCCGTGCGCGCAACGGCGATATCGAATTCGACCACGAGGCACTTAAACAACTCCGCGACAAGGTGGTCGACATCACAGCAGGATTGAAACGCTTCGAGCCGCGAGTGTTATCGCTGTACAATGCCGATGGCCTGCTTTTTTCCGAACCGTGCGAAGTCTTGCATCAACTCGTCGGCGGACGAAGGGAGCCGATCCCGCTCACAGAGGGACGCATTGCCTCGGCGATCTATTCTGATCGTGTTATTTTCGGTCGGGAGACAATCGAAATCCGGCACGAGGCTGAAAGCCGTTTTACTGGGATGCTGAGTCTCAAGGAATATCCCGCTACCACGAAGCCGGGCATGTTGGATATTGTCCTGATTAGCCCCTTCGAGCTGATTTTGTCGCAATCCTTTTCCTTCGTCTCGAAGGCCGACGCCCGCACAATTATGGGTCGCAAACAAAACCAGATGCTCAGCAGCGGTGACAAGGCTGCTTCGCAGATCGAAGAGCTCGACGATGCCATGGACGATCTGGAATCCAACCGTTTTGTTCTCGGCGAGCATCATCTGTCACTGGCAGTGTTTGGCTCTTCAGTGAAAGAACTGGGCGATCATCTCGCCAAAGCACGCGCTGGCCTCACCAATGGCGGTGCTGTTGTCGCGCGCGAAGACCTTGGTCTCGAAGCTGCGTGGTGGGCTCAACTCCCTGGTAATTTCAGGTATCGCGCGCGTTCCGGTGCAATTACCTCACGGAATTTCGCAGCACTGTCGCCGTTCCACTCCTATCCGGCCGGCCAGAAGGACGACAACGAATGGGGGGCTGCCATCGCGCTCCTCAAAACCGCATCCGGTTCGCCATACTATTTCAATTTCCATTACGGTGACCTCGGCAACGCCTTCATTTGCGGGCCCTCGGGCGCTGGCAAGACCGTGTTGCTCAATTTCATGTTGTCCCAGCTTGAAAAGCACGATCCGCACGTGGTCTTTTTCGATAAGGACCGCGGCGCCGATCTCTACATCCGTGCCGCCGGTGGCACCTATCATCCGCTTAAAAACGGAAAGCCCACCGGTTGTGCGCCACTTAAGGCACTCGACCTGACGCCAGAAAACAAGATCTTCCTCGCGGACTGGATCGGAAAGCTGGTGGGGTCGTTGTCGGGTCAGTTGTCTGTCACCGAACTGCGCGACATTGCCACCGCCATCGATGGGCTTGCGGATCTTCCGGTGGAACAACGTACGATCGGTGCGCTCCGGACTTTCCTCGACAATACGACCCCCGAAGGTATCGCCGCCCGGTTGCGCCGATGGGAGAGCGGAGGGCCGCTAGGCTGGGTCTTCGACAATGTCAATGAGGAAACCGGATTCGCAGAATTCGGGGTTGGTGGAAAACTGGTCGGATATGACATGACCGACTTCCTCGATAATGAGGAAATCCGCTCGCCTTTGATGGCTTATCTTTTCTATCGCGTGGAGCAACTCATCGACGGTAGGCGCATTGTCATCGTCATTGACGAGTTCTGGAAGGCTTTGCAGGATGACGCCTTCCTCGACCTTGCACAGAACAAGCTCAAGACGATCCGCAAGCAAAATGGTCTCATGCTTTTTGCGACGCAAAGTCCTCGTGACGCCATCAACTCATCGATCGCCCACACCATCATAGAGCAGTGCCCAACGCAAATTTTTCTTCCGAACGCACGCGGAAGCCATGCCGACTACGTCGATGGTTTCAAACTGACAGAACGTGAATACGAGCTGATCGCACGCGAACTCAGTGTCGAAAGCCGCCGCTTCGTTCTCAAGCAAGGTCATAACAGCGTCGTCGCCGAATTGAACCTCCACGGCTTTGACGATGAACTCGCCATTCTTTCCGGTCGGACTGCCAATGTCGAACTTGCAGACGCAATTCGAAGTGAAGTCGGCGACGGGCTTGAAAACTGGATACCCCTTTTCCAGGAAAGAAGGAGTGCAAGCTGATGATTGCGAATAGAATTCAGTGCGTGGCCATTGTTGCGGCGCTGATCTTCTCAGCCGGGACTGCGAGCGGTGAAGGAATCCCTGTCATCGACAGAACATCAATCCTCAAGCACATGGAGAGTATCGCGCAACTGAAATCGCAACTCGATGCGCTCCATCAGCAGATCGAGCAGGCGCAGCAACTTTATGGTTCGCTCAACAAACTGACCGACATGGCCGATGTTGCCAGCGTTCTTAACGATCCGGTCATTCGCAAGGCGTTGCCTCCAGATTTCGCAGCCATTGAAAGCTTGTTCAAGGGCGACGGATCAGGCTCGATCGGACAATCTGCTTCAAAATTTCTCGAAGGCAATTCCCGTTATCGGACCGACGCCGACGATTACTACGCAAAGGAGTTATCGCGCATTCAGAACAATAATGCCGGGCAGATGAGTATAGGTCAGCAGATCTACGATGTAGCTACCAAACGCATCGACGGGATCGATGAGTTGCGAGAGAAAATATCTTCCGCCAGCGATGCCAAGGAGATCGCTGACCTCCAGGCCCGGCTTCAGGCCGAACAGGCATTCCTCCAGACAGATGTCTTGCGAATGGAAGGTCTGCAAATGCTTCAGCGCACACAAACCCGGGTCGACGAACAACGCAAGGCCGAAGACTGGCGCAAGCGCATGGATTCGATGAAAGCGGTATTGCAATGAAACGGCTTGTTTCGATTGCTGTCCTTGTCTGTGCGACTGGCTGCTCTGAAGAAAGAAATCCAACCCTTCCCGTTGAGGTGCTGATGGCGGACGAGACGCTGCTCAACCGCATCCTTGCTGAATGCCGCAATGATCCGGGCCAACTGCGCGGCACGCCAGGGTGTGTGAACGCCGAAGCGGCGGACGGAAAACGAAGGCTACGCAAGATGCGCGAAACGTTGGGGAATTGATGCGATGTATCAGGTGTTCGACTTTATCGACGGGCAGTTCAAACAACCACTGGAAACGTTTGTTTCGGATGGAACATTGAACATCGCACAATGGATAACAGGCCCGTTGACCGCTGCCGTCACCCTATACATCGTGCTTTATGGTTATCTGGTACTGCGCGGCTCGGTTAGCGAGCCGATCCTCGAATTCGTGTTCCGGGCGATCAAGCTCGCGATTATCGTAACGCTGGTCAAGAACGCCGGCGATTACCAGACCTACGTCACGAACGTTTTCTTCAATGTGCTCCCGCATGAAATTGCCGGGGCACTCAACTCTGGTCCGGCTCCAGGTGCCAGCACTTTTGACAGTCTTCTGGACAAGGGACAGGCGTCCGCCACCGACATCTGGTCGCGCGCTTCCTGGCCCATCGATATTGTTACAGGCGTTGCAGGAATTTTGGTGATCGCGGTGAGCTTTCTGGTTGCCGGCATTGGCTATGTCGTCTCGCTTTATGCGCGTCTGGCATTGGCAATCATACTGGCGGTCGGGCCCATCTTCGTTGCACTGGCTCTGTTTCAGTCCACAAGGCGTTTCACCGAGGCCTGGATCGGACAACTCGTCAATTTCGTCATTCTGCAAGTCCTCGTCGTTGCGGTGGGATCGTTGCTGATCTCGTGTATCGATTCCACCTTTACTGCCATCGATGCCTATTCCGACGTCCTCATGCGTCCGATTGCCCTTTGCGCAATCGGGATCGCCGCACTCTACGTTTTTTATCAACTCCCACATATTGCTTCGGCGCTCGCTGCCGGAGGCGCATCGCTTGCCTATGGTTACAGCACAGCGCGTGATGCTCATGAGGGTATGCTTGCGCGAAGCACCAGAAGCACCAGATGCACCGGGCGCGCCCTTAAACGCACTGTTCGTCTCGTGGGGCGAACGGTTGGCCCCAGAGGCGCGAACACATGACGTTATCGAAAAGAAGAGGTTTTTCCCGATGAACAGATTTTTCTGGTCCGTTGCGCTGGCCACATTGCTTGCCGGCTGCGCATCGTTGAACTATCCCTTGCCGAAGTGCGATGGCCAGACCCGCCGTCCGCTCAATCGCGCTATGTGGGAATGGGATGAAAACCGAAACCTGAAACCCCATCGCCAGGATACAAGATCATCAATGTCAGCATTGCCTTACGTTGAGCAGGGCAAAGAACCTGCGGCGTTTGCCCATCTCGATATCGCTGCATCGCATCGTTCTTGCGCGGGGTGAGGAGATGGTTACGACTGAAAGCCTCAAATCCTACTTCGAAAAAGCGCGCCGTTTTGACCAGGAGCGGATGATCCAGATAGAGCGATCGAACCGATTGGCGTGGTCTATCGCGTTGGCAGCAAGTCTGGTTGCGGTCGTCTCGATCCTGGCAGTTGCTGCGTTGACACCATTGAAGACGGTGGAGCCCTTTGTTGTTCGTGTCGACAATTCGACCGGTATCGTCGATGTGGTTTCGGCGCTGACGTCAACCGCCGGGACTTACGATGAAGCGGTGACAAAATATTTTGCAGCGAGATATGTTCGTGCCCGCGAAGGTTATGTCTGGAGTGAGGCACAGACAAATTTCAGGACGGTCGCGCTCCTCTCTACGCAAGCGGAGCAGGATCGCTTTGCGAGCCACTATCGCGGTAGCAATCCAGGTTCGCCGCAAGTCATCTATGGGCGTGCGGCGACGACCAAAATCAGGATCGCTTCAATCTCGCTTATAAATCAGAACGTAGCGTCCGTGCGTTATATGCGCACCGTCACTCGAGGTGATGAAGTCCGGACGACACACTGGATCGCAAGCCTGACCTATGCCTACGCCAATGCACCCATGTCCTCCACGGATCGTCTTGTGAACCCGCTTGGCTTTGCGGTTAGCGAATATCGTTCGGATCCGGAGGCGATCAATTGATAAGACAGACACTCCTTTTATCTGCACTGTGTTCAGGTGCCGCCTTTCCGGGGCATGCCCTCGAAATTCCGCACAGTGCCTCGCAGGATAGCCGCGTCCGCTTCGTCAATTATCAGCCCTTCAACATCACCAGGATCGTTGGTTCGTTAAGATCTTCTGTCCAGGTTGAGTTTGCTGCAGACGAAGAGATCGCCCATGTCGCGCTTGGCAACAGCGTTGCCTGGGAAGTTGCACCAGCCGGCAATATTCTGTTTCTAAAGCCGCGCGAAAAACAGCCGGTCACCAATATTTCCGTAGTAACGACCAGACGTGACGGTTCCACGCGCAGCTACCAGATGGAATTGACTGCGCGAGACGGAACCGTTGAGGTAGGCCAGAATACCTACTTCTATGTGAAATTCCGGTATCCTGCAGATGAAGCAGACGCGCGACGACAGCAAGCTGCGGCACGTGCACGCGCTGCCAAGGCCAGGGAAGCTGACGATGTGCTGGCCCTCCATGAAGCCTATGGGCCTCGCAACTGGCGCTATTCGGCGCAGGGGCCCCAGTCGCTCGAACCGCAAACCGTCTACGATAACGGCAAGATCACGACTTTCGCTTTCGTGGGCAATCAGGAAATGCCGGCAATCTATATCGAAAACCCGGATGGCTCAGAAAGCCTGGTGTCGAAATCTGTCGACGGCAACCTAGTCTTGGTTCACGCGATCAGCAGTAAGTTCATCCTGCGCCGCGGCAAGGACGTTTTGTGTGTTTTCAACGAAGCCTACAGCCGCGTCGGCATCAATCCGGATACCAACACCACGTCACCCTCCGTAGAACGTGTCACGAGATCCGATCCCGCGGAACAATAAAGGGGGAAAACATGGCAGACGAAGAAGAAGCCCGTATCCCCGGTGAGCGCACCGAGACGATCACCGATCAGCGCATCGACAGCAATCCGGTTGTCAAACGCGGCGCGATTGCACTCGCAGTAGTGGCGTTTATCGGCTTTGCCATCTGGTCTACTTCCGGAAAGGACAACAAGGATCAACGTACCGACCCTGAGCGTGTGATCATTCGCCAAACCAACGCTTTTGAGCCAGCAAAGGAGAAGGTGGAGCCAGTTGCGCCTGTGCCTGCGCCAAAGACGGTGCTTCCAACACCCACATTGGAGCCAGTTCCGGAAATAGAAGACAAGCTGCTCGATTCCGCACGTCGGGCACCCGTTCTGGCCTATAGCCGGGAACAGGGTAAGTCACCGGTACGGCAAGCCGGTGACAATCCGGCACAATCGATAGATGGCAACTTCTTGCCGCTCGATAGCAACGCGATGAGCCAGGGCCAGGTGAGCAACGATGAGCAACGGTTCGATAGTC
The DNA here is from genome assembly GCF_902825325.1 of Brucella tritici. Lineage (GTDB taxonomy): Bacteria > Pseudomonadota > Alphaproteobacteria > Rhizobiales > Rhizobiaceae > Brucella. The sequence continues at coordinate 10,464 of NZ_CADEAR010000004.1, forward strand.
TATTGCGACCGACACGTCTTGAAGGCGCACGCGCAGGAACGCTTGGCAATCGTAATTTCATCGTCGCGATGGGAAACTCCATTCCTTGCGTGCTCGAGACCGCACTCGCTTCCGATCAACCAGGTTTCACGAGTTGCGTCATTGATAGAGACGTACTTTCCGACAATGGCAGGGTGGTATTGATGAAGAAAGGGACGCAGGTCGTTGGAGAGTACCGCGGAGGGCTTCAGCGTGGCCAGAAACGATTGCTCGTTTTGTGGAATAGAGCGAAGACGCCCGAAGGCGTGATCATCACGCTGGCATCTCCCGCGACCGACGCGCTTGGACGCTCTGGCTTCGATGGCCACATCGATAGGCATTGGTGGGAACGCTTTGGAAGCGCGTTGCTTTTGTCGATTGTGGGCGACGCAACCAGCTATGCCAACAGTCGTCTGCAGAATAGCGGTGTCGAAGCTCAAGACACCATGAGTGCCGGTCAGCAAGCAGCGGCAATCGCAGTCGAGAAGTCGATCGATATTCCCCCAACGCTAAACAAGCACCAGGGCGAGATCGTCTCCATCTTCGTGGCTCGTGATCTCGATTTTTCGGATGTTTATCGCCTTCGCGTTACCGAACCGAAGAACCGCATCTTCGATCGGGCTGTGTTGGGTGATTTCAAGCCGGAAGCGAAAGTGGTGACGAAGTAAAGGTAGTAAAGGATGGACAGCACGAATGCGGCAGTCGTTCGCGAACTGTTGTCACCAATTGCAATCTTTCTCCAGGACAGGTCGCTTTATGAAGTGATTATCAATAAGCCTGGGCAGGTACTGACAGAAGGACCCGATGGATGGTGCTCCCATGATGCACCGGGTCTGACCTTCGAAAGGCTCATGCGTCTTGCAAGGGCCGTTGCTACATTCTCGAACCAGTCTATCGATGAAAAGCGGCCAATTCTTTCGGCGACGCTTCCAGACGATGAACGCATTCAAATCGTCATACCGCCTGCTACCACGAATGCCACGGTCAGCATCACGATCCGCAAGCCTTCATCGGTGGACCTCGCGCTTGAGGACCTGGAAGCTAATGGCTTCTTTTCCGAAGCGAGAAGCACAAGCGCAGCCTGTTCAGGACCAGAAACCAAACTGGCGGAGTTATATCGCAACGGCGAGTATAAGTTGTTTCTGCAGCACGCTGTCATTGCTCGTAAGAATGTCGTAATTTCCGGCGCTACGGGTTCTGCCAAAACAACCCTTGCAAAGGCCCTGATCAAACACATCCCCCATCACGAACGAGTGATTTCGATCGAGGACACACCAGAGCTGGTTATTCCTCAGCCCAATCATGTCCGTCTGTTCTATTCGAAGGGCGGGCAGGGGCTATCCGGGGTCGGCCCCTGCGAGCTTCTGGAATCCTGTCTTCGCATGCGACCGGACCGTATTCTTTTGCAGGAACTGAGGGATGGTACTGCATTTTATTATATCCGAAACGTGAACTCGGGACATCCCGGCTCGATCACCACCGTTCATGCCGGATCGACACAACTCGCATTCGAGCAACTCGCCACCCTCGTCAAAGAATCGGAGGCGGGACGTGCTCTTGAGCGCGTCGAAGTGCTTTCGTCACTTAAGATTGCCATTGATATCGTGGTTCAATGCAGGCGAATTGACGGATCTTTCAGGGCTACGGAGATTTACTTTCGCGACGAGATGGAAAGCTGGGCCTGAAATTCATGGGTGTCGTCTTTCTTGCTCCAGCCAAGGATGCAAGCACTTTGCCTCGCAAAAGGCAGTTCCAGCACAAAATCGGCGCAGAGTATCGTGCAAACTTCAATCTCGGTTTGACTGTAATCTAATGCTCCAGCCACGATCAGCGCTCAATCACCGATTGACCAAGGAAGTCCAGAAATGCAGCAATGCTTCGCGGAAGGTTTCGTCCCTGCATGGTTACAATTTGCAGCACACTGGCTTTCATGGTCTCGTCAACTACAGGAATGGCAACAATGTTTTCCGGAAGGGTATTGTCCTTGCTGCCGGCTGAACTGGAAAACATAATCGTTTCCGCAGCGAAGGCGAATACTTTCAGAGTTGCCATGGAATTGGTGGAAAAAACGGGATCCATTACCAGTCCCTTGGTAGCCAGAGCGGTGTCGATGAGCTGGCGCTGGGTTCGACCCTTGTCAGGCATGGCCATCGGTTCTGTTGAAAGATCTGCAAGTGTAACCTGTTTCCGCCGGGCCAGCGGATGGGAGCGTGGAATCAGGGCGTACATTGGCCTTCTGGCGATACGCTCTATTTTCACCCCGGCAGGTGCGGAATAACTGTAGGTAATGCCGATATCAGCGTTGCCTTCATTGACGCGTTCGCAAATTTCTGACGAGTTTCCCACCCACACATGAAAAAGAACGCCCGGAAACTGCGCACGAAAATCAGCAATGATACGCGCCAGGCGGTCGACTGCGAAGCCCTCGTAAGTTGCGACACGCACTAGCCCGCGCTGTGGTCCGCGCATTTCCCGCACGTCAGCCAAAGCGCGTTCGGTATCCAATGCGATACGCCTGACATGCTTGACCAGCAGTTCGCCTGCCGGGCTCAAAACCATCCCGCGCGGTCTGCGTTCGAACAGTTCCACAGCAAGCTCGGTTTCCAGTCGCGATATCTGGCGACTGATCGCTGAACCCGAGACGTTCAACTGTGCGGAGGCCTCGGTTATCGAGCCTGTTCGGGCTACCTCCAGAAAATAGCGCAAGGCAATGTGCTGCATAACGGCCTTTCTGCTTTGCCAAAAACGCAACGATATGAACTAATTTATGAAATTGTGGCATGTCTATCCGCTTGATATCAAGCCTGAACTGAGGATCGAGGGCCCTTAACGTCCCGATATTTCGCTTTCAGGGAGGTTTTAATGTCTGTTTTCACCAGTGAGGCCATTGCCGATGCAACGGCTATTCGCCAACAATTGCACAGCAATCCCGAGCTCAAGTATGAGGAACATGCAACGAGTGATCTGGTCGCTGAATTCCTGAAACAGCGCGGCTATGAGGTCAAAACCGGTCTCGCCCAGACGGGTGTACTTGCCATCCTTGATACAGGGCGCCCCGGTTCCTCAATCGGCTTTCGTGCCGATATGGACGCATTGCCTATCCAGGAAGAAACAGGCCTGACTTACGCTTCGAAGACACCCGGCAAAATGCATGCGTGCGGCCACGACGGGCATACTGCTTCGCTGTTGTTGGCGGCGGACAAACTTGCGCGGCATCACGAGCATCTTTCTGGTCGGATTACGCTGTTGTTCCAGCCAGCAGAAGAAGGCGGCCTTGGGGCTGCACGCATGATCGAAGAAGGTGCACTGGACCGGGTCGAGACCATTTTTGGTTATCATAACCGGCCCGGTTACCCATTAGGGCGGGTCTTTGCCAAGGCCGGACCTGCGATGGGTGGAAGTTCGCTTTATGAGGTCACCATAACGGGTAAGGGTGGTCATGCTTCCCGCCCCGACCTGGCCATCGATCCGATATTTATCGGAGCAGGAGTTATTCAATCGTTGCAAAGTGTCATTGCTCGACGCGTGTCACCGCTGGATTCAGGTGTCGTTACGGTTACCCAGTTCCATGGCGGCAATAGTCACAACGTCATTCCAGGCCAGGCAACAATGATGATCAACACGCGCGATGGCTCGCCTGAGGCTGCAGCGACAATCGACAGGGAACTTCGCCGGGTCGTTGCGCAGACTTGCGAGGCCTATGGTGCAAGCGTCAGACTAGAACAGACAATGCGGATTCCGCCTGTTGTCAATGACAGCGATGAAACGGACTTTACAATAAAGGTTGCTGTCGAGAGATTCGGCGCTGAAAACGCCGGTTTCATGCATCAATTGCCCACGATGGGTGCGGAGGATTTTGCATTCTATCTGGAAAAGATTCCCGGTTGCTTCTTCTTTGTCGGTAACGGTGAAGATAGCGCCTACCTCCACCATCCGCATTACAACTATCGCGACGAGATATTGCCGGTGGCGGCAGGCATGTTCGTCGCAATAGCTGAACAGCGCCTCAAAACAAATCCTTGAAAAGCCGGCTTCAGGTTGCGGTTTAACCCCTCTGCTTGAAGCCATTCATCATGAAGCCGACCCTGCGCTGTCGGGAGGAACCGCATTACAAGGTGCGGATCGGACAGTACAGGGCCTGGAAGGGAAGAATTAATATGCAACGTTTTTTCAATGCGATCGAACGGGCAGGCAATAAACTGCCGCATCCCGTCATCCTTTTCGCATCTCTTTGTGTTGTCGTCGCGCTTTTATCATGGGTTCTGGCAATCTACGGCGTATCAGGAGTAAATCCGAAAACCGGCGCAAGCGTCACCGTCAAAAGCCTCGTGTCTGGCGAAGGACTGGTATTTGCTCTGACCACCGTGGCCAAGAATTTTGTGATGTTTCCACCACTCGGTGTGGTGCTCGTTATCATGCTTGCCATCGGAGTTGCGGACAAGACAGGTCTTATTGCTGCACTGATGCAAGTCAGCGTGATGAAGGCCCCTCGCTATCTGACTACATTCGTCATTTTTCTGGTTGGTATGTGCAGCCACGTTGCGTCTGATGCGGCCTATATAATCCTCATCCCGCTTTCAGCGATGATTTTCCAGGCAATGGGCCGGAATCCTCTGGTGGGTGCAGTGACAGGATATGTAGCTGTCGGAGCTGGCTATGATGCGAGCCTGCTGATCACGCCGGCAGACGTTATACTCTCAGGCATTACAACAAGTGCTGCACACACTGTCGATGCAAACGCATACGTATCGCCTATCGACAACTACTATTTCATTGCATCCTCAGCGGTCATACTTTCAATTGTTGGTGCATTCATTATCGAGCGAATTGTTGAACCCATGGCTGGCACCTATCGTGGTAGCGTGGTGCTCGATGTTCATCCTGTCAGTGAACTGGAGCTGAAAGGGTTGAAGCGCGTTGGCTGGGCAACGCTGGCACTCATAGCCATCATAGTCGCAGCCGTAGTGCCTGCCGGATCGCCGCTTCGCAATGAAAATGGTGGACTGGTGCCTTCACCATTACTGGAAAGCGCAGTGGCTATTTTTGCCATATTCTTCCTCTTCCTCGGCTGGATCTATGGCCGGACTGTCGGTAAAATCAAAACTTCACAAGATGGCATAAACTTCATGGCAGAAGCAGTGAAGGAGCTTGCACCGACATTGGTTCTGTTCTTTGCCATTTCGCAGTTCCTTGCCTGGTTCAAGTGGACAAACCTGGGCGAGTGGATCGCCGTAGGCGGCTCTCACATGCTCGATGCCAGCGGATTTGGCGGTATCCCGCTTCTGGTGTCGTTTGTCGTACTGGCTACTGTCATGAACCTGTTTATCACGTCGGGGTCTGCACAATGGTCCTTGATGGCACCAATTTTCGTGCCGATGATGATGCTGGTTGGATTCGAACCGGCACTCATCCAGGCAGCTTTCCGCATCGCTGACTCCTCCACCAATATCGTGACGCCGATGAGCCCCTATTTCGCGGTCTGCCTCGCATTCTTGCAGCGGTATCAAAAGGATGCGGGTATCGGTACACTTGCGTCGATGACAATTCCCGTCGCACTCGGTTTTCTTGTCTCGTGGTTGTTGTTCCTTATCCTTTGGATGGAACTCGGTCTGCCGATTGCACCGGGCGTGGGATTGTTTATCCAGTAGCAAGTCGCCGCGCGTTCCGCGGCGCAGCCGGCAAAAAAACATCTGCATCAGAGCTCCCTGGCAATATTGTCAGGGAGCCGATTGGCAAATCCCGCCACTTTTGGTCAAACGCAGGATTTCAGGCTCGTGTGAAATGAGGCTGCCAGCTTTTCTGGTGCGGTGTGGACAGTACAGAAGCAGTTTGGCTCCAGAGAATCCATCTTTATATTTTCAGCATTCCACTGATGGTCGAGACCATCGCTCGCGCAATGCCTCGCGTGCTCTGTTAAACGGTTTAATCAGGTAATCCAGCACAGTTTTGCTGCCTGTATTGATATCAGTGGCAGCTACCATGCGCGGGACGATCGAAAAACGTTCGCCACTTTTTGTTAAAAAGTGCATCTGTCTTGATGAAAGCCCGATAGTAGAATTCCTCCGGCTTGATTTCATCCTGAATCGTATCGGGTGAAATACTCCCCACTTCCCTTTTTAAGCTGCCCTATATCGCATAGTCATAGGCTGTTATCTTGACCGTTGCGGGCTGGCCGGGATGGATGTAGGCAATGTCACGCGGAGAATGCGAGCCTCGATAAGAAGCTGCTCATCCAGCGGAGCAATAATCATCAGTTTGCCATTGGGAGGAACCACGCCACTTATTGTCGAAACTTCGATGTTCTTTACAGTCCCTCCCATAGTTCAGAAGGGTGATCGTGGTCGGGTCCAAAGGGGAGACTACATTGCGAATGCGCCTTTCGTTGGCGGAACTGAAGCTCAACCAGGTCAATGAGCGTATCGAATCCGGTGAACTTTGTTTTGGTCCTGACGCCTGCACGGGCTACTGACTTTTGGAGGTTTTAACGAACCGGTTGACTGCGGCGGTCATGTCCATTTCCTTGCGTCGAAAATAAATAGCCCGACCGCAGCGGATGGGGCGGTGCCCCTGTACAATAATGATCTGTTCATCCTTGCGCATCGACTGGGTAACCTCATGCGGCATTATAAGCGGTCGACGCTGGAAATTGATGCTTTCAGATTTTCGGGAAAGATGGGTCTTATCCCATCCTGTGCTGCGTGAACTGTTCTTCACTTCTACCGTCATCTCCCCGCATTGCGCTGACACATTACGCGCGGTATCGAGCGCCTTGATCGCAGCATAGCTCGCGAATGCGCATCCATCGATCCATGAAACTGCACCATCTTTGCCAAAATGGCGTTCCAGCTGGCCAACGGACTGGTACATCAGCATCAAGCTGATTCCGTATTTGCGCCCTCGATCACGTGCCTCTTCCAGTATGCGCATATAGCCAAGCAGATCGACCTCATCGAGCATGAACAAAACCCGTCGCCGGAATGCGCCATTCGCCTCGATCATTGCATTGATTAACGAGCCAATGATTACTCGTCCGATTGCCGGGTAGGAGCGAAGGATCGATGCGGGGATATTGAGAAATACGTCTTTTTCACCTTCGGCTATTTGTGCTGGTTTAAAACTGTCACCGCAGACAAGGGACGCGTAATTTGCGAGGGATAGCCACTGGGTATCCTTCGATGCGGTAGAGTAGACGCCTGAAAATGTCTGCTCAGTCATGTTGACGAAAACGCCAAGCGTCTCGCGAATAAATGTCGAGACGGAATTTTCCTGAACGTCACGCAGCATGGCAAGAACCGACGTCTCCGGTTCGGAAACAATTTGACGCAGGCTGTGCAGATTGCGCCGCCCGGAAAATTCTGGCGATAGCATTACATGCGCCAGGAGTCCTGTTAGCAAATTGTGTGCCTGACTCTGGAAAAAAGACCCCGTTGAACTTTCAAGGCGAGCGCTTTCCGACAGCAGCATATGTGAGATGCTGACGATGTCTTCTTCTTTTTTTATCGACGTTTCGATCCCGTCAAGAACATTGAAACCGTTAACCGGGTTGGCGGGGTCGAGCACCACGACGTCTCGCCCGAGCCTTTTGCGGCGATGTTCGATTACCATCGATGCAACCTCGGATGACGGATCCAGGCAAACGATCGGACCACTATAGACAAGTGCTGTAGGCACGACATTACTGGTCGTTTTAAATCCACCTGATCCCGCAAAAAACAGCATATGGGTTGAATCGAAATTCTGATTGTAAGTCAGGAGTGGAGCTTTTCCGCTGCGCCCCCAGGTAGACGGATCGACTGGATCGAAAGGCAGTTCATGGATGAGTTCCTTGTCGACACGATAGCGCTCGCCAACAACGATTTCGCCGTCTGCAGGAAAGAGCCGTGCCGCCGCCGACATCGGTAACCAGTCTGCATCTCCAAAGATTCCGCGACGGGCGCGCTTCACCGTTTCGGGCACAACGCTTGAGATGCGCACGGATACCGCTGAAACAACAAAACCAACTGCGACGCTAACCAAGGTAACCATATCGAGGAATGATAGAGCCTGATCCCATTGCAGGACTCCGCTTTCTACGAAAGGGGAGATGCGGGTGATCTCGCGTAGCGTGTAGAAACCCACAATAAGCAGAAAGCAAAACAGGCTGACCATGGCGACCGGTCGGCGCCGGTGCAGCGGTAGCAAGCAAACCGTCAGCAGTGCCCCAAGCGGCCCCGATAGAAGCACTGGTGCAGGCGCAGCACGCATAAACCAGTACTGGAGCTTTCCTGGCAAGCCTGCGGCCAGTTCGCTCCAACACCAATGCGCGACATAAAAGGTAAAGCCAGACAGAACGACCGGCACCAGAGCGAAAAGCAGACCCGGGAGCGGTATTGCTCTAACCATCAAATGCGGTCTCCCTGGTTTGAGCCTGGATTTTCTCCTGACGCTTCAGACCTGAAGGCAATTTCGCCAATCTTGCGCAAACGGCGGTATTCGGATGTTCCGGGCGAAAGTTTGGCCAGTTCCAGCAGTCCTCCTAACAGGAATGCCCGGTCGACCCTCGACAAGTCGGCCCGCACGACAATTGCCCCCAGCAGGCGTTTGCTCCGCGCTTCTGTCGTCCGATCAATTGTCTTGCTGGACATACGCCGTTGCTCCAGTATCGCCATTCTGGCTCTTCAGAGGATAAAAAGCCTTGCTGTAAGGCGTTGCTCTTGTGGGTCTTGCAAGAAGACGTGTCGTTCGTTCAAACATCCTTTCCGTCTGGACAACGGGTTCACCTGGCCAGCCGTCGTGCGGGCCGTTTCAAACGGTGAGCTGATTATAGTGCTCATAAATTTTATGTTCATGCGGCATTCTTTAATGTCGCATCTGGATATTTTGCTCAGAAAATCAATGCGCATCTTGTGGTCCTCGTTGCTCGACACGGTAGAGATTGTGAATTTGACTGATTTAAAATAGATAGTTAAAGATGTTTTCATATTCAAGCCCCCAAATGCGACGGAGCAACTCGTGAAAGGGGGCGGAGAAGTGGCAAGTCTGCTGCCCGGTTAATCCGGGGCTTTCACACGTATTGACTGACAGTCAGGGGGAAAGACGTGGCAATCATGTTCGTGCGAGCGCAGATGATCAGCAGAGGGGCAGGACGTAACATTATCTCTGCGGCCTCTTATCGTCATCGCACCCGGATGAGAGACGAACAGACCGGAACCTTGTTTAACTATCGCGGCGGCGACGATGATTTGGTCCATGAAGAACTGGCGTTGCCGGAAGATATTCCAGCGTGGCTGAGGTCGGCAATCGAAGGCAAGACTGTCGCTGAAGCAAGTGAGGTGCTGTGGAATGCTGTCGATGCATTTGAGACGCGGGTGGATGCACAACTTGCCCGTGAGTTGATTATTGCTCTGCCGGAGGAACTGACCCGGGCGGAAAATATCGGTTTGGTTCAGGAGTTCGTCCGGGGCAATCTGACTTCGAAGGGTATGATCGCCGACTGGGTCTATCACGACAAGGGCGGCAATCCACATATTCACCTGATGACCGCATTGAGGCCGCTGACCGAAGAAGGGTTTGGTCCCAAATATATGCCGGTTCGCCGACCCGATGGGAAACCACTACGTGAGGTAAAATCAAATCGCCATAACGGGGATATTGTTTATACGTGTTGGGCGGGTAACAGGGAAACGATGAAGGCGTGGAAGATCGCCTGGGCGCAGACAGCCAGCCGGTATCTGGCACTGGCTGGCCGTGACATCCGCCTTGACGGTCGTTCCCATGCCGAACAGGGACTTGAGGGGATTGCCCAGAGGCATTTGGGGCCCGGAAAGTCGGCGATGATGCGCAAGGGCGCCGAGATGTATTTTGCACCCGCCGATCTGGCACGCCGGCACAAAATGACCGCCCGGCTGCTTGCCGATCCGGGGCCTCTCCTCAGGCAGCTTGGCAATGAGCGATCCACCTTTGACGAGAAGGATATCGCAAGGGTCATCCACCGCTACGTCGATGATCCGGTCGACTTTGCCAATATCCGTGCACGACTGATGGCCTCTCCTGATCTGGTGCTCCTGAAACCGCAGCAGGCTGACCCGATGACTGGTCGTGTGACTGGCCCGATGAATGGCCTGGCGACTGGCGAGGCAATGGAACCGGCAATCTTCACCACTCGCCAGATCCTGCGCACCGAACATGACATGATGCGTTCCGCCGATATCCTGTCGGGGAGGAAGGGGTTCGGGATTTCGGACGCAGGACGCGCAGGCGCAGTGCGTTTCGTCGAAGGGGACAATCCGCTGAAGCCGTTCTGGCTGGATCTTGAGCAGATTGAAGCCATTCGGCATGTGACGGGCGACAACGGCATCGCTGCTGTCGTCGGTCTTGCCGGTACGGGCAAGTCGACATTGCTTGCAGCTGCACGCCTTGCCTGGGAGAGCGGGCATCACCGTGTCCTTGGTGCGGCACTTTCCGGCAAGGCTGCCGAGGGGCTGGAGGAGAGTTCCGGTATCAGATCGCGAACGCTTGCCGCGTGGGAGCATGCCTGGAATAACGGGCGTGACCAGCTGATGCGCGGTGACATCCTCGTCATTGACGAGGCAGGCATGGTCTCCTCGTTGCAAATGGCACATGTGCTGGATGCTGCAGAGGAGGCTGGCGCAAAGGTTGTTCTGGTCGGCGATGCCATGCAGCTTCAGCCGATCGGGGCCGGTGCGGCTTTCCGGGCAATCGCGGAACGGATCGGTTCCGCCGAACTTGCCGGTGTACGCCGGCAACAGGACCAATGGGCACGCGATGCCTCAAGTCGCTTCGCCCGCGGCGACACCGCGGCCGGACTGGAGATTTACGCCGGACGCGGGCATCTGGTCGAGGCGGAAACCCGGGATGAACTGATCGGCCGTCTGGTCAGGGACTGGACGGATGCGCGGCGGAAACTGATCACGCCATCATCGCCTGGACGGGGCGTGCGGCCAGGGACGGGGATCGCAGCACTAAACGGTGGTGGCCAGTTGCGGGGTGATGCATTGCTGGTGCTGGCGCACACCAACAGGGATGTCCACAGGCTGAATGAGGCCTTGCGCAAGGTGATGAGGGAAGAGGGAGCACTCGATGCTGCCCGCAGCTTCCGGACGGAGCGGGGCATGCGGGAGTTTGCTGCAGGCGACCGGATCATCTTTCTCGAGAACGCCCGTTTCCTCGAGCCGCGTGCAAGAGGAAACAGTCCGCAATACGTCAGGAACGGCATGTTCGGCACGGTGGTCTCCACCGGCAACGCATTCCGCGCGCCGCTGCTTTCTGTCCGGCTCGACAGTGGCAGCGAGATTGTTCTGAGCGAGGACAGTTACCGCAACATCGATCACGGCTATGCGGTGACCATCCACAAGTCGCAGGGCGCGACTGTCGACCGGACCCTTGTGCTTGCCAGCGGCATGATGGACAGGCACCTGACCTATGTGTCCATGACCCGTCATCGTCACAGGGCTGATCTTTATGCTGCACGCGAGGACTTCAGGCCCGAACGCGAGGACAGATCCCGTATTGATTACGCGAAGGGGATCACCGGTGAACTGGTCGAAACCGGGGTGACAAAATTCCGGCCCGGGGATGAGGATACGAATGACACGCCCTATGCTGATGTGAAGGTTGAGGGCGGGAAGGTCCATCGCCTCCGGGGTGTCGGTCTGCCGGCAGCCCTGTCGGCTGTGGGAGCTTCCAGAGGTGATATGGTCACGCTTCGCAAGGATGGCGTCGAGACCGTGAAGGTAGAAATTGCAGTTCCTGATGCGAAAGGGAGCAAAAGGCGCTTTGAGGAACGCACGGTCGAACGCAATGTCTGGACGGCTAGGCTGCATCAAGCCACCGATGTCCGCCGCAAAAGCATTGAAGGGGAAAGCCACACGCCGGAATTGTTCCGGCAACTGGCAAAACGCCTCGGGCGTTCGGGCGCCAAAACCACGACGCTGGATTTTGCTGGTGAGGCTGGTTACCAGGCACATGTGCGGGACTTTGCCCGTAGGCGTGGCATCGACACACTTGCCGAAGTTGTGGCCGAAACAGGGGCGAGGGCAAGACGCCAGCTGGCGTGGCTGTCACAAAAGCGCCAGCAGGTGGCAATGCTGTGGGAGCGGGCAGGTGCGGCGCTCGGTTTGGCAATCGATCGGGAACGCAAGGTTTCTTATCATGAGAGGCAATCCGAAAGATTCCCCGTGCAGAATCCGACAGCCCGGATGTCCGTGGATCGAAACACCCAGAATTCGCCCCGAGCCCGGCCGACCAGCCATATCGAGCAGGACCCGGAAGCCCGTTCCATACCGCCGCTGCTTGCCGCCGTGACACAGTTTACAACCCCGGTCGAGGTTGAGGCGCGCGAGAGGGCATCCGCGGCAGCCCACTACCGCCATAACCGAACAGCACTTGCCAAAACGGCCTCTCATCTCTGGCGGGAACCCGCCAGTGCCGTCGATACGATCGAGGCACTGATCCGGAAAGGCATTGCCGGCGGGCGGATTGCGGCAGCCATTGCCAATGATCCTGCGGCCTATGGTGCCCTGCGCGGCTCCAGTCGACTGAGGGACAGGTTTCTGGCCGGTGGCCGCGAGCGAAAGACAGCACTGGAAGCCGTGCCGGATGTGCAGGCAAGTGTCCGCTCGCTGGGATCGGGCTGGGCCTCAGCCCTGAAGACTGCAACAACAGCAATTGCCGCAGAGCGTCAGCAGATGGCAACCGCCATTCCCGGATTGTCAGAAGAGGCCGGCGAAGAGCTCCGTCGCATCACAACTGCGATGCAAAAGAAGACCGCACGGCTTGATGCCCTCGCCGGTTCGCTCGAACCGCATATTCTTCGGGAACTTGTCAGTGTCAGCCGCGCCCTTGATCTCAGATTCGGGCGCAACGCAATCATGCGCGGCGACAGTGACAACGTCAAACGTGTGCCTCCGGCACAACGTTCCGTCTTCGAGGGGCTTCAGGACAAGTTGAAGATTTTGCAGCAAACAGTTTCGACCGCCAGGGTCCAGGAAATTGCAGCGATACGTCAGAGCCAGAAACTCGACCGCGGTCAAGACTTCCGGCACTAACCTGTTTGCGAAGTCCAGAGCCGATCCATTTCGTGCCGTTTGCCCCGGACTGTTGCAACATATGAACTGTGTCGACGGGATCGGGTTCTGCATGAGGTAAAATTCGACCGTGTGACAAATCTCTTCACTTTGATCTATCTTGACATTCAACCTACTGGAAGGTAGGTACTGAGTATGAGCAATTTGTCCACCACTTCCGATGATATTCTCGCTTGCGCCAAAACCTTGATCATGTCGGGTGGGTATAATGGATTCAGCTACGCGGATATCGCCAGCGTCGTAGGCATTCGCAAGGCCAGTATCCATCATCACTTCCCGAGCAAGGTCGATCTGGTAAAGGCACTAATCGTGCGGCATCGTGAAGATACAGAAGCAGGTTTTGCCAATCTCGAGAGCAAAGTCGATGATCCGCTGGCGCAACTGCAGGCTTATACTCAATACTGGAGTGCGTGTATCACAGACGGGAGTGCGCCATTCTGTATAGGGGCGCTTCTGGCAAGCGAAATTCCTGTATTGCCACAGGAACTTGCTTCTGAGATTCAAAACTATTTCAGATCGTTATCGAGATGGTTGACATCAGTCCTCACACGCGGCGCAAGACAGGGCCGCATTCGCTTGATCGACTCCCCTGACATCGAGGCAGAAGCCTTTGCTGCTACCGTTCACGGAGGGATGTTGTCAGCGAGAGCCCACAGCGATCCGAAGATGTTTTCGCTTATAGTTGAACCAATGCTTCGCAGACTGGCTGCGGCACAGTGATTTCGATCAAAGCCTGATCATGCTCGGTAGTCAGGCTATCAATTGGCAGGGAGGTGAATGCGGCGACCCCATTATCCAGCTTGCAGCCATCATCGCATTGATATTTCGAAACATGCCGGGCGCAGGCAATGCCTGGAATGAATATCGAAATGTTGCGTGCCTGTTTCTGGAATGTCGCTGTCGCGACGATGTTTCTCGTCGGCCAGTTGTCGAAATGGTGAGGGAATTTTGGGAAGGATGACTGTGGTGAATGTGGATGGATGCTATCAGTATCTTTTGAATGGTTAATCGACCGTCCTGATCAATGAACAAGGTTTTATTCTAAAACCTATCTACTAGTAGGTTGTTAACTTTACAGGAGCTTTGGTTATGTTTGGAATTTCCCCGCTAGGCTGGGTGCACACGATCGGCAGTTTGCCTGCCATTCCCCTGGCCATCTACATGTTCGTCCGCTACGGGCGAATTTTGCCCCGGTCAAAATCCGGAGGCCTTTATTTTGTCTCGATGCTTATAGGTGCCGGCACAACATTTCTCGTTGCACGCCAGCAGGTCAGCTATGTTATCGGTGCTGTGACGATGGTTCTGCTGATTGCCGGTTATTCAATCGGTTACAGTTCAGTCTTCGGTCGTGCGACCCGCTACCTGGAAACAGTCTTTCTAAGCTTGACTGCCTTCCTGCTAATGGTGCCGGCGGTAAGCGAGGTATTACGGCGCGTACCAGATGGACATCCATTTGTGACTGATCTCAAATCCCCGTTGTTGCTGGGCGCGCAGGGCAGTCTTTTGATCATCCTCATCATAGGACTGACAGCTCAGCTTATCTATCTGAAAAAACAAAACAATCGGTGATCGCGTGGATGGCATGTTTCTCTTATCCTCGGAATGAGGTTCAAAGACCACGCGGAATAATGAGCTCTGTCGGTATCATTTCGGGCAGGTTGATCGTTTGAACGGGCTCGTCCAGAAGTTCAAAGGCGCGTTCGATCATTGCTTGAACATTTTGCCGGACCATCACAACCGGGAAGTGGAGAACTTCGATGAAGGGGTCCCAGTCGAAACATCCGATGGAGCACTCCCGGACCTCGTCAACCGGCAGCGTCTTGAGAAAACTGACGACGCCCTCAAAGGGGCTCGTCGAGTTGACGAACAGTGCCTCTGGCAACCCATTCAATTTGTTATAAACATCGCGGATGGTTCTCGCGGCGTCATCGGGACCATAACCATTCGTGATGATGGCGTCGGAGTGAACAGGGAAGTTCAGCGCAGCCAGTTCATCCTTATACCCGCGCACACGTGCGCGCGTGTTGTGGTCACTATCCACGCCACCGATGAAGTAGAAGCTGTTTTCCGTTCGATGAGACCTGCGGCTGGCAATCTGATGCGTCAGCACGCGGGCACCGTCATAGTTGTCACTGATTACGGATGCGCCATGCTTTCCGGGAAGATCCACGTTTATATGTTTCAGATGAGCCTTTTCGCAGAGTTCGGCGACACTGTCCGGATCGGTTGCGCCCGCGATCAACAAGGCGTCGACATTGTGGGCAATCAATGTTTCCACGGTGCTGCGTTCCTGCTGCGGGTCGCGTAATGTGCTGGCTACAACGGGGATAAGATTCCGTGAGCGCGCCACCGTCTCAAACGATGCGGCCATGGAGCTGAAGTATCGGTTGTCCAGCATAGGCAAGATCATGCCGATCATGCCGGAATTGGATATGCGCAACCCGCGTGCCTGAAGGTTGGTGGTATAACCGAGTTCGCCCGCTATTACTCGAACTCTGTCGGCGGTTGCTTTGGTAATTCTTCGATTTTCCCATGAGCCATTCATAACCGAAGCAACGGTCGACGCGGATACGCCAGCGCGCTCCGATATATCGTAAATGGTTACTTTCCGGGGGGTGCTCATCAGGCCTGCTTTGCGTCTGGGTCGGGTCCCGATCTTAGCGGTGCGATAGCGTTTGCTGCAAGTAGGGGAAGGCGTAATCCAATCTATTCCTCTGTCATTTTCCTCTTGACCAGATGCAGGATGTTGAGCGATGGTTACGTTGCACTATCGATGGTGCAACATGATTGTATGCCGAGAGGAGCGGTGCACACATGCCGAAGCCAGGAACGGCTTCCCTTCATGCGTCACAAGCCCCGTCAGCATTGCTCGATTTGATTGGTGCGCCGCAACGCGGCGCCGGAATGCCGGAACTCCAGGGAACTGGAGGTCGCTATAGGGAGGACATATGGGGTGGAGTAGCGATATAAAGTTTGTCTGCAAGATTGTGTAAAATACAAAATTGAAAACCCAATGGGAGTGAGACATGAAAAATATGTTTGGTAAGGCAGCCTTTGCTGCGGTGGTGCTATCGTCTTTCGCTGGCAATGCTCAGGCGGAAGTGAAGGATGCAGTGGTCGGCTTTTTAATGCCAGACCAGGCATCGACGCGCTATGAGGAGCGCGACTATCCGGGCTTCGCTGCCGAGATGAAGAAAATCTGCGAAAGCTGCAAGGTGCTTTATCTCAATGCCGATGGTGATGCGAGCAAGCAGCAGCAGCAGTTCAATTCGGTCATATCGCAAGGTGCAAAGGTGATAGTGCTCGACGCGGTCGATACGGCAGCGGCAGCCTCGCTGGTCAAACTCGCCCAGTCACAGGATATCAAGGTCATTGCCTATGACCGTCCGATCCCGGATGCGACGTCTGATTTCTACGTGTCGTTCGACAATGAAGCCATCGGCAAGTCGATTGCGGAATCGCTGGTAAAGCACCTGAAGGACAAGGGCGTCGCGAGTGACAAGGGCGGCGTTCTGCAGATCAACGGTTCGCCAACCGATGCCGCTGCCGGTCTCATCAAGAATGGTATTCACGCCGGCTTGAAGGACAGCGGTTACAAGACGCTGGCCGAATATGACACGCCTGAATGGGCACCGAGCAAGGCTCAGCAGTGGGCTAGTGGCCAGATCACCCGCTTCAATGACCAGATCGTCGGCGTTGTCGCTGCCAATGACGGCACTGCAGGCGGTGCGATCGCAGCCATGAAGGCGGCAGGCATTGATCCGCTACCGCCGGTTACCGGCAACGATGCGACGATTGCAGCACTTCAGCTGATCATTTCGGGCGATCAGTACAACACGATCAACAAGCCATCTGAAATTGTTGCCGCAGAAGCCGCGCGCGTCGCGGGTCAGCTTCTGAACGGCGAAACTCCGAAGGCCGAAGCCACGCTTTATAACACTCCGTCAAAGCTTTTCGTTCCAGTGGTGGTGACCGCTGAAAACCTCAAGGCTGAAATTATCGACAAGAACATCGTTTCCGCAGAAACGCTTTGCGTCGACCGTTATGCTGACGGCTGCAAGAAGCTTGGCATCACCAACTGACCAACGACGCGCCCGGCCGGTTATCCGGTCGGGCAGTTTGATGTGCAATGGCGTATCCTGCAATATGCCAGGGAAAGTGAGATCATGTCCCAAGATCACGAAGCCGCTGCGTCGTCGCGGCAGCCAGTGCTGCGTCTAAGCGGCATATCCAAGAATTTCGGTGCCGTTTCAGCGCTGACAGATATCGATCTGGAAGTCTTTCCGGGCGAAGTTGTCGCTCTTGTCGGTGATAACGGAGCAGGAAAGTCCACCCTGATCAAGACACTGGCAGGTGTCCATCAACCGACATCCGGCAGTATCGAATTTAATGGTGAGAAGGTTGTGCTTTCGTCGCCGGGCGTTGCGCTCGATCTCGGCATTGCGACGGTCTTTCAGGATCTGGCGCTGTGCGAGAACCTCGATGTGGTCGCCAATATTTTCCTTGGCCGCGAAATGAGCCCCTATCGGCTTGATGAAGTGTCCATGGAGATCAAGGCGTGGAAGCTTCTGAACGAGCTTTCCGCCCGTATCCCGAGCGTACGCGAGCCGGTCGCCTCCCTTTCTGGTGGCCAGCGCCAGACGGTTGCGATCTCACGCTCGCTGTTGCTTGATCCCAAGCTCATTATGCTCGACGAACCGACGGCAGCACTTGGCGTTGCGCAGACTGCTGAGGTTCTCGATCTTATCGAGCGCGTCCGTGACCGTGGGCTCGGTGTCTTGATGATCAGCCACAATATGGAAGACGTTCGTGCTGTTGCGGATCGCATCGTCGTGCTGCGGCTTGGCCGAAACAATGGTGTTTTCTACCCGGATTCCTCAAATGAGGAACTGGTTGCAGCCATCACCGGCGCAAGCAGCAATTCCGTTTCCCGCCGTGCCGAACGGCGTCAGGCGCAGCATGAAACCGGTCAGATCCACGATCGGGGAGAAGCATAATGAACCAGGCAACCGGAAATACCCCTCTCGATCGCCAGGACACCCGCGTGCGCCACGATGAAGGCGTTTCGGGCGCACTGCGCAATTTCTTCGACCGTGTCCGGTCGGGCGATCTTGGATCGCTGCCGGTCATCATCGGTCTCGTCATCATCTGGACCGTTTTCCAGACGTTGAACCCGGTTTTTCTGTCGAGCAACAATCTCGTAAACCTGCTGTTCGACTGTTCGACTATCGGCGTGATTTCGCTGGGTATCGTCTGCATTTTGATGCTGGGTGAAATCGACCTTTCGGTCGGTTCGGTCAGCGGACTTGCGTCTGCCATTGTCGGCGTGCTTTGGGTCAATCATGGCTGGCCTGTCGGCTTTGCAATGCTGGCGGCGTTGTGCACCGGTGCGTTGATCGGCCTGCTTTACGCGTTCCTCTATAATCGCTTCAGTATGCCAAGCTTTGTTTCCACACTGGCCGGTCTGTTGGCGGCGCTTGGCCTTCAGCTTTATCTGCTGGGCAATACCGGCTCGATCAACCTGCCTTATGGTTCCTGGCTCGTGAGTTTCGGCCAGCTTCTGGTTATGCCGCGTCCGCTGTCCTATGCGTTGGTACTGATTGCCGGACTTGCGATCTTTTTCACCGGGTTCCGCTCCGCGCAGCGCCGCCGTGAAGCCGGTCTGTCAGCGCCGTCGTCGGTCGGGATAGCGCTCAAGGCCATCGTCATCACAGTCATTGTCGGCGGTGCTGTGTTTTATCTCAATCAGTCGCGTGGTGTGCCGTGGATGTTCGGTCTGTTCGTGGCGCTGGTCATCGCGATGAATTACGCACTCACACGTACCCAGTGGGGGCGCGCGATGCAGGCTGTCGGCGGCAACCGCGAAGCCGCACGCCGTGCCGGCATCAATGTGAAATTTATCTATATGTCGGCTTTCATGACCTGTTCGGTTCTGGCTGCCGTAGGCGGCATTCTGGCCGCAGCTCGCCTTGCTTCTTCCAGCCAGCAGGCAGGCACTGGCGACGTCAACCTGAACGCGATTGCAGCAGCGGTCATCGGCGGTACTAGCCTCTTTGGCGGACGTGGCAGTGCTTGGTCGGCTCTACTTGGCATTATCGTAATCCAGTCGATTGCCAGCGGTTTGACGCTGCTCGATCTGTCATCGTCGCTTCGCTACATGATTACTGGCGCCGTGCTCGCCATCGCCGTGATTGTCGACTCCCTTGCCCGCCGTTCGCGCCAGTCGCACGGTCGCGCCTAAAACTTTAAGGACTGAAAAATGGCTCAGGATCTCAATGGAAAAGTCGGCGCCGTTACCGGTGCTGCCTCTGGCATCGGCTTCGAATGTGCAAAGCACATGTTAGAAGCAGGAATGACGGTGTTTCTCGTCGACCGTGACGAGAAAGCGCTTAATGAAAAATGCGCCGAGCTTGGCGATAAAGCCAGGCCGCTGGTCATTGATCTGCTCAATCCGGCATCAGTCGCCACCATGATGCCGCAAATACTCGACCAAGCGGGCAAACTCGACGTATTTCACGCCAATGCGGGTGCCTATATTGGCGGACCTCTTTGGGAAGGCGACCCGGATGCATGGGACCGCATGCTGAACCTCAACATCAACGCGGCTTTCCGCACCATTCATGCGGTTCTGCCACATATGATGGAACGAAAGACCGGCGATATCATCATGACAAGCTCTGTCGCAGGTGTCGTACCGGTCATCTGGGAGCCTATCTATACCGCATCCAAACATGCCGTTCAGGCTTTCGTTCATACGGTTCGCCGTCAGGTTGCCCCGCACGGTATCCGCGTTGGTGGCGTTCTGCCGGGTCCGGTGGTTACCGCACTTATTAGCGACTGGCCGAAGGCAAAGCTGGATGAAGCGCTGGCTAATGGCAGTCTGATGGAACCGAAGGAAGTTGCGGAATCGGTGATGTTCATGCTGACCCGCCCGCGCAACATTACCATTCGCGATCTGGTCATTCTTCCACAAAGCCTCGATCTGTAAATGGGAGCGACCATGACCAGCTATTATCTGGGCGTCGATGTCGGCACCGGCAGTGCTCGCGCCGGTCTTTTCGACGCCAGCGGTACCATGCTTGCTTCGGCCAAGCGCGATATCACCATCTGGCGTGAGGCGGGCAGCATTGTCGAGCAGTCGAGCGCCAATATCTGGCAGGCTGTTTGCGAAAGCGTGCGCGAAACCGTCAAGACTGCCAATGTTGATCCGACGGACATTGCCGGTATCGGCTATGACGCGACATGTTCGCTGGTTGTGCTGGGCGAAGGTGGCAAGTCGCTTGCAGTCGGTTCGTCCAACGATCCAGCGCGCGATATTATTGTGTGGATGGATCATCGCGCTGTTGGCCAGGCAGAACGCATTAATGCGACCAAAGCCAGGGTTCTCGACTACGTTGGCAGCGCCATTTCCCCCGAGATGGAAACGCCGAAGCTGTTGTGGCTCAAGGAAAACAAGCCGGAAACCTTCGCTGCTGCATGGCAGTTTTTCGATCTTACCGATTTTCTCACATGGAAATCTTGCGGCAGTCTTGCCCGTTCGGCCTGCACAGTCACCTGCAAATGGACCTATCTCAGTCATGAAAAGCGCTGGGATGAGACCTTTTTTCGTGAAGTGGGCCTTGGCGAACTGGCGGACGAAAATTTTGTCCGCATCGGTACGGACGTTCGACCCGGTGGCGAGAGTCTTGGCGGCTTGAGCGAACAGGCCGCAGCAGAACTCGGTCTTATGCCGGGCACAGCTATTGCCGCTGGCCTGATCGACGCTCATGCGGGTGGGATCGGCACGGTCGGGGCACGCGGTCCGGAGGGCCGGATATTGTCGCGCATGGCCTATGTGTTTGGCACGTCGGCCTGCACCATGACGACCACCGAACAGCCGGTTTTCGTGGATGGTGTATGGGGTCCGTATTATTCGGCAATGGTTCCGGGCCTGTGGCTTAACGAGGGAGGACAATCGGCAGCGGGTGCAGCTATCGATCATCTGATCCACATGCATCCTTTCGCGAAGGAAGCGGAAGAGCAGGCAACCGCCCGAGGCAAGGGGCTGGTCGACATTCTTGCTGCAGAAGTCGACGCGAGGGGAGGCTCAGAAGAGGCAGCTGCCATCATTGGCGACATTCACGTCGTGCCGGAGTTCCTCGGTAATCGTGCACCGTTCGCGGACCCTGATGCGCGCGCAATCATTGCCGGGCTCGATCTCGATGCCGGGATCGACAGCCTTACGGCACTTTATTTGGCCGGGCTGTGCGGCCTCGGCTATGGTGCGCGGCAGATCGTGGAGGCCCAGAAAGCAAAGGGTATCGCGACCGATACTATCGTCGTCTCGGGTGGGGCTGCACGTTCGCATCTGGTGCGACAGGTGCTTGCCGACACGACCGGTCTTGTCATCGCCGCCTCCACTTCGCCCGAACCTGTTCTGCTCGGCTCTGCCATGCTGGGTGCGGTCGCGTCGGGGGCTTACCCTGATCTTGCATCGGCCATGGACGCCATGTCGGAACTAGGAGCAGTTAACAGGCCGGATGCCGGGTTGGCCAGATGGCACGACCAGCGTTTCGAGGCTTTCACACTTTTGCAGGCAACCGCTCGCAAAATCCGCGTGGTTCAACTGAGCTAGATTGTTCCCGGCACGCAGGCAGTTCCGGTTGCATGCTCTGTGGTCGGGTCTGACAGCTCGGACGACAGCGAACATTGAAGACTGTACACGCAGAAATGGACGCTTCTTCACGTCCAGGGCTTCGACAGCAGGCTGTCCGTCTTGCGGGGCTGCTTGTCAACTCAGGTCGCTTCTTAATGATCTTTGCTATGCCAGGCGCATTGCCAAGGGACTGAACAATCTTCTTGAGATACGAAAGCGTTTCAAGGATGACTTGCTGCGAAGCCTCTCCGAGATGTTTGACGAGGATACTGCGCTGGTAGCCATCTAAGGCAGGACGGAAATGCCGATTTCAGTTCGAGCCATGGCTGGATTTCAACCATCGCCAATTTCCCAGACTGCAGCGCCGGCAAGCATGCCGGCACCGGCGGCTGAAAGAAGTAGCCGTTCGCCTGACTGAAAAGGCTGCGATTTCGATGCCAGTGATAGCGAGAGCGGGATCGTCGCCGCCGACGAGTTGCCGAACACGCCGATCGATCTGGCGGCAATCGAGGCAGGCAGGTGCAACTGGTCGCAAACCGTGTCGATGATCCGCGCATTGGCCTGATGGGGAAAGAACCTGTTCACATCGGAGGCAGTAAGCTTTGCCTGTTCAAGCGCGTCGGTTACGCAACGCAACATCATACGAACGGCCTGCGTAAAGACGGCCTTGCCGTCTCGCATGGTCATTCTTGTCTCGCCAGCGGGAATGGAAATCAGCCCGTAATTTCCTCCATCGGACATGAGCGCCGACCCACGCAGTCCAGCATGTGGATCGTTCGATGGTGCAAGCAGGACTGAACCGGCGGCATCGGCAAAGAGAATTGCTGTGTTACGCTCCTCCATACTGATCCGGCGGCTCAATATATTGGCTGCCACGACCAGAACTGGCTTGCGGAAGTTCTTGACGAAGCCGTCTGCCAGAACAAGCGCATAAAGAAACCCGGAGCAAGCGCCTGCAAGATCGATCCCGCCGCAGTTTTCCAGCCCCAGCCTGTGAGCGAGAAGCGGCGCGGAAGGTGGCAGGAGATGATCGGGCGTTGATGTCGCGAGAATGACAAGCGCCACCGAATTGTGCGGGACACCGGCATCCTGGAGAGCCATTTCTCCCGCCTTCATAGCCATGTCCGTCAGAGTTTCATCCGGTGCCGCCCAACGCCGCTCGCGAATGCCGGTGCGCCTTTCGATCCAGCCAGTATCCAGTCCGAGACGCTGCTCCAGTTCATCATTAGCAACTTGGCGGTCAGGCACGTAATGGCCGAAACCCGCCATACGGCTCGAGATACTCATCGCGCTGCCGTCTCAATCATATCGGCCGCCGCATGAATCGCGTCATAGGCAAGGTCCAGATCAAGTGGCGTTACGCAATAGGGGGGCATCAGATAGATCACGTTGCCGAGCGGACGCAGAAGCACGCCCTGTTTGCGGAAGAAGGATTTCAATAGCGGCCCAGCATCGGAAAGGTAGCCGGTTTTTTTGACCGCGAGATCAAGGGCGGCAATGGTTCCTTGCTGGCGAAAATTGGTGAAACGAGGATCATCCTGAAAACGCGATAGCCTTTCCGAGTGCAATTGCCCCAATGTCCTGATGCGATCCGCGACGGGTTCCGTTTGCCAGACTTCTATATTTGCAAGTGCTGCCGCGCAGGCAATCGGATTGGCCGTGTAGGAACTGGAATGAAAGAATGTGCGGCTGCGGTCTTTCGAAAAATGCGCATCGAAGATTTCAGCCGTGCTGAGCGTTGCGGCCAGCGGAAGAGCGCCGCCGGTAATGCCTTTGGAAAGGCAAAGAATATCTGGCGAGGTGGATGCCTGTTCGCACGCGAACATGGTGCCCGTGCGTCCCCATCCCGTCATCACTTCATCGGCGATCAGCAGTGTTCCGTATTGTTTCGTGATCCGCCGGAACTCGGTGAGCAGGTGAGGAGGATAGATCTTCATTCCGCCTGCACCCAGAACAAGCGGCTCCAAGAGCAGGGCGGCAACCTTGCCAGTCCGGCAGAAGTGCTCCAGCGCATCGAGTGCTTCCTGCTCCTGCCCCACCGATGGAAACGGAATGGTGTCGACCTGAAACAGCAGGGGGGCATAGGCGGAGTTGAACACACCGCGCGCACCGGTGGACATGGTGCCAATCGTATCGCCGTGATAGCTATGCTCCAACACTGCGATGCGTGAACGCGGTTTGTTTCTATTGTGATAGAAGCCGAGCGCCATCTTGATAGCGACTTCGACTGCTGTGGAACCGCTGTCGGAATAGAACACATGGGCGAGGCCTTGCGGGGTGAGTTTGACCAGTTCTTGCGCCAGCTTTTCTGCCGGTTCGTGAGTGAATTCGGCAAAGATGATCTGATCGAACTGGTCCAATGCGTCCCGGATCGCCGCCATGATCTTTGGGTGACGGTGCCCATGTGTAATCACCCACCACGACGATATGGCATCCAGCACCGAACGACTGGTTTCATCCTGTAGATAGGCACCATCAGTTTTGACGATCCTGCGGAAAGCCGGTTCGGTGGCGTGCTGGGTGAAAGGATGCCAGACAGGAGACGAATGCTCGCTCATTCGGAAGCCTCGTTAAAAACTTTTATGTCGAAATGCTCGCGAAAGGCGTGGCGGAGTGTATCTGGATCAAGCCTTGCAAGGTGCGGCAGTCGCCCCAGTCTGGGCACGTCGCTGAGTTGCGGGATGATTTCTTCGGTGTCGGGTTGCGGTTCGCCGATAAAGGCGATGCCGAGTACGGGAATATTGCGCCGGTCCAAAGCCTCAAGCGAAAGCAATGTGTGGTTGATGGTTCCAAGGCCGGTCCCTGCACAGAGGATGACTGGCTTCCGCCAGCGCGCAAAAACGTCGACAAACGTCGTGCGGCGCGTTAACGGCACGTGCAATCCACCTGCCCCTTCAATCACCAGAGGAGCGTCGACCGACGGTACTTCGAGCGCATCCGTATCGATCTCCACCCCGTCGATCTGTGCCGAAAGATGCGGCGAAGCTGGCGTTTTCAGGCGCCAAGTTTCAGGGATTATTTTCAAAGGCGAAAGTCTGGCAAGCTGGACAACCGTTTCGCTGTCGGTTGCCTCTTCAAGCCCCGACTGAACCGGCTTCCAGTAATAAGCATTGAGCGCATCAGCGAGGGCCGCAGAAAAGACGGTTTTGCCGATATTCGTATCGGTGCCGGTAACGATGAAAGTGCGGTTCATATCATTTTCTCTGCCATGATCGCGGCAAGGCGCTCGAACATGCGCGTTATTGTGGATTCATCGACATTAAGCGTAATGGTGATGCGCAGGCGCGCCGTGCCAGAGGGCACTGTGGGCTGACGGATGGCGCGTATGTCGAAGCCCTCGGCCTGCAAACGGTGTGCGATGCGCAAGGTGCGGTCGGCATCGCCGATGATGAGCGGCAATATCTGTGTGCCGCTGCCGGGGCTGCCGAAGAGATCGGCGAAGCGTGCATTGGCGAAAGCAATAAGTCGGTGCAATTCGTGCCGACGATGTTGTTCGGCGATCGTGGTTTTCAGCGCCAGCCGTGTTGCAGATACCTGCAAGGGTGAGGGCGCAGTCGAATAAATGAAGGGTCTCGCGCGATTGACGAGGAAATTGCGTAGGATTGGATCCGCTGCGACCAGCCCACCGGCACTGCCGATGGCCTTGCCGCAGGTGTGAAGCGCAATCACATTCGGTCTGCTTTCCAGCCCCGCCGCAAAGCCGCGCCCGCCCGGTCCGTGAACGCCTGTGGCATGGGCTTCGTCGATGAAGAGAAAGGCATCGTGGCGGTCGGCGATTTCAACGAGGTCGGAGAGCGGCGCGCAGTCTCCATCCATCGAATAGAGGCTTTCCACCACAATCCATGGTGTGCCGCTTCCCCCCTTGTTGCGCCAGATCCGGATCGCCTTGTCGAATGCCTCCGCATCATTATGCGGGATGGAAACGGTTTCGGCCTTTCCGGTCCGCATGCCTTCATGCGCGCTGGCATGGATTAGTGCGTCATAGACGATCAGGTCGTCGCGTTGCGGCAAGGTTGAGAGAACTGCAAGATTTGCCGCATAACCATTGCTGAAATACAGCATTGACGGCGCATGAAAATGGGACGCAGCTTCAGCCTCCAGAAGCGCGTGTTCCGAGTGATTGCCACGCAACAGCCGGGAGCCGCCAGCCCCGGTGGCAAGGCCGTTTTTGAGCGCGTTGATCAATGCTTTGCGGATCGACGGCGAGGCGGCAAGGCCCAGATAATCGTTTGAACTGAAATCCGCGCCGCGATGATCCGAAAGCGTGCGCAGATGTCGCCGCCGCTCAAGGCTTTTCAGTTTGGCGGCATAGCGGGCCAACGGATCACTGTTCATGCATGGGCGTCCAGCGCATCGGCAGTCAGGCCAAGCCGTCGCATGAGGCTTATGTCACGGTCTTCGCCCGGATTGGAGGCGGTCAGCAGTGTGTCGCCGATAAAGATCGAATTTGCGCCCACGAAAAAGCAGAGAGCCTGCATTTCATCGCTCATCGAATTGCGCCCGGCTGTCAGGCGCACATGCGATTGCGGCATCATCAGGCGGGCAAGCGCGATGATGCGGACAAAGGCGATAGGATCAATGGGCGAGGCTTTCTCCAGCCGGGATCCGGGCATCGGAATTAACATATTGATCGGTACGCTTTCCGGTGGGACGGGCAGATTTGCCAGCGTTACCAGCATGTCGATGCGGTCGTCTTCGGTTTCTCCAAGGCCGAGAATGCCGCCACTGCAAACCTTGATTCCGGCTTCACGGACATGGGCGAGCGTTTCCAGCCGATCATTGAAACTGCGCGTCGTGATGACCTGCGGATAAAACCGCTGCGAAGTATCGATATTGTGGTTGTAATAATCGAGACCAGCCTCCGCAAAGGTCTTCGCCTGATCCGGGTTTAACATGCCGAGTGTCATGCAGGTTTCCAGACCGAGCGCTTTCACCTGTTTGACCATTTCTACGATGGCCGGTTCGTCGCGCGGCTTCGGGCTGCGCCAGGCCGCGCCCATGCAGTAGCGGGTCGCGCCGCTATCCTTTGCCTTCTGCGCTTCTTCAAGAACCGTATCAATATTCATCAGTTTTGACGCTTTCAGGCCCGAAGCATGATGCGCCGATTGGCTGCAATAGCCGCAATCTTCGGGACAGCCGCCCGTCTTGATGTTGAGCAGTTTGCTGAGCTGGACGCGGTTCGGGTCGAAATTGGCGCGGTGAAGGCTCTGTGCCTCGAAAAGAAGGTCGTTGAACGGGAGGTCATAGAGTAGGCGGGCTCTGGCGAGCGTCCACGCGCCTTCATCCAGTTTGGATGCTCTTTCATTGATATCCCAAGCCGCTTTGATCGCGTTCAATATCTGCATTCCTTTTTATCTATAAAACTAGAAAGAATCTATGAAATATAGATTATTATCAGAACGGAGAATTGTTCAAGTGAAGTTTTTATAGATAATTTAAGCGGTTTCCAACCAGCTCTGACGATGAGAGCGTGACTGAAATGAAAAAGCCGCAATCGTAAGATTGCGGCTTTTCGTTCGCCAAGGCTAATGTGAGAATCTCGAATGCCGCGAACTGATTGAAGTCGCGTGAATTATCAACCGAACACGTTATAGGCCGCATGCGCTATCGCGCCAGCGCAACCGCCCAGATACCATCGCATTACTATGCCAATTGCTGTCGTTCAAAGCTCACATGAGGATTTCGCCGTCAAGATCAATCATAGTTTCATAGCTTGTCCCCTTCGATTTAGTGTCGAACCCATGGTCTGAGCCATTTTGCTTGACGCGGCCGGTTTCCGTCACCGGTTCAAACTCACATACGGTCGCCGTTTTGTCCGGCAGCACCATCATCCCGCTTGCGTAGCGGCAAGGCTCAGGAGAACGGCACCAATCTAAAGCGCGGCATTTGAAGCCCGACTTTGAAGCGGTTCGCTCACCTGGATCCGCCAGGAGTGATCGGTCCTGGAAGATTTTTATGTTCACCAGTTTTTTGGTCGTCAGATGGTCTTCATAACTGCCCCCTCGATGACAACACCCGCAGTGACAAACTTCCACAGCGCGATAAGGAGCTTGCGCGCCAATGCAACTATCGTGGCTTTCTTTAAGCGTCCACCATTCGACTGGACCCGATCCACAAACCAACGGCTAAGCGCTGATGCTGGCTGATTGCGTAGCCACAGCCACGACAGTTGAATCATCGTAGTGCGCAGCCGGGGGTTCCCTGCTTTTGAGACACCCTGTTCGTGGTCGATGGTCCCGCTCATCCATGGCGTTGGTGTCAAACCTGCATAGGCGGCAATCTGCCGCCGATTATCAAAACGCCGGGACAGGGCTTCGGTCCAAAGGACGGCGGCAAACTCAGCGCCAACCCCCTTCAAGGACAGCAGCATCGCCGCGGGCGAAGTTGCCTCAACCGCTGGCTGCTCATACGTTGACAGGAGCGAATTCCGCTCGCTCTCCACTGCAGCAATCTGTTCCAGCAGCAACTCGAGACGGTCGAGTTCGCGATTGATTTGAGCCTTCAGGTGTTTTGGTAACTCGCGCCCATCTCCGGTCTGGAGCTCCTCCAGCCGCTGACGGCGATCCTTACGGAGCGGTTGATAGCCGCTGACGCCTTGAGCAAAGAGTAGTCCCTTCATGCGATTGACATGCCTGACGCGTTCAGCAATCAAAATTTTGCGTTCCCGGCAAATTCGACGCCGATCTTCGTCCTCCGGATCTGGCGCTCTGACCATCGCACATACGCGTGGCTCGCCGCGCTTGAACGCGAGCAATGCGCGCGTCAGAGCCTCTCCATCGATCTTATCGGTCTTCGCCCGCCGACGTCGGCGGGAGGTCGCGATCGAAGCTGCGTCGACGACGTGACTCTCGATACCATTAGCCTCCAGCACCCGGTGTATCCAGAAGCCGTCCAATCCTGCCTCTTGGATCGTTACGATAGGAAACAACGTTCCTGTTCTCAACGCGCTTTGTGCTGTAGCTGCTCAAATCGATCCAGCAGCTCTGCCACATTGCCACCGGCCACTACATACTTCGACATCTTCTCGCCACTGCCCGGCGACAACGAAGTGATCAACCAGGTCGATCGGCTCAGTTCCAATGACACAAAAATTGCGCCAAGATCAGTGCGGACAGCGGTCGGATGAATGGATGCGGGTTCCATAAACTGCTCCTCCTGAGCGAGTGTTTTGATGCAACCTCAC
Organism: Brucella tritici; assembly: GCF_902825325.1. Taxonomy (GTDB): domain Bacteria; phylum Pseudomonadota; class Alphaproteobacteria; order Rhizobiales; family Rhizobiaceae; genus Brucella. The sequence continues at coordinate 39,385 of NZ_CADEAR010000004.1, forward strand.
TCTGCCAGAGTGGCGGCTGCTGTTCACTCCTCATGGGATCTAAAACATGAGAAGGAAAGCCGTTGCGGCTCCCATTGCCCGGATTCACTCAAGGTCTTCTTGTTCGAAGTATCGGGTCACATGAACATCGGTTGTTTCCAGGCGTCCTGGACCCAGATTGATGAACTTGTGCGGTATGTTTGCGGGGCCGAAGACGACCTGCCCTTCTGTCGCCTCAATTTGTTCATCGCCAACAATAAAGAGAGCATTTCCCTGGCGTACGATGAAAATTTCGTCATAAGGATGTCGGTGCAATCTGGGGCCATGTCCGACAATATCGGTCGAAAAGAATATGATCGACGCATCGGTGCCAAATCTCTTGCCTTCGACACGACCGGACCAGGCATCGTCGCGCCTCGCCCACTCCTCTCTTTTCAAAACAACGGCTTGTTTGGTCAAAATGCTCCTCCCGGCTTTTAGCGATCAGAGAATACGGCATCCATCTCCATAGATGATGGAAGTCCGGCTCGGTGAACATACTACTAATTTCCTGTGTTGTTGCAAAAGCAACGCTGTGTTCCTTCCCCTGAGGCTGGTACTGGAGCCTAAACTCATCATACTGGCGCGCAGCGCGTATGAAGAAAAAACAAGGAGGCCCGCGTGAAGGGGAATAATGTGTTTGCGATGCGCCACATTTGGTTGCATGCATTTGTACTGGCAATCATCTGTATTTCAGAACTGATTGGCATTCAGAAAATATCCATCGGTATCGGTGCTGTAATCTTTCTACCGATGCTTTACGCATTTGCACTTGGCGTCATCCTGAATCCGAATATTTTGAAGGCGACAGGGAAAGTCTTGAAGTCGGATTCTGTCAAGCTTTCGGGTACGATGATTACCATCGCCATCATGCCGTTCATTGCAAAATTCGGGACGACTGTTGGTCCTCAGATTGAGAATATCATCGCCGCTGGCCCCGCGTTGGTCTTGCAGGAGATCGGCAACCTCGGAACCATTGCTGTCGCTTTTCCGGTTGCTGTTTTTCTGCTGCGCATGGGGCGTGAAACCGTCGGAGCGACTTATTCCATTGATCGCGAACCCAATCTGGCGCTGATCGCCGATAAATATGGCCTGGATAGTCCGGAGGGCGCTGGGGTTATGGGGGTCTATGCGACCGGTACGTTGATCGGCACATTTGTGTTTGCGCTCATGCCGCCACTCGTGCACGGTCTTGGACTGTTTGACTTCCGGGCGCTCGCGATGTCGTGCGGTGTTGGTTCCGGCAGCATGCTTGCTGCCTGTACGGGTGGCTTGGTCAGTGTCTTACCTGAACAGAAAGACCTCATTCTAGCCTTGGCCGCGGCCAGTAACATTCTCACTTATGCGACCGGACTTTACGTCGGTCTTTTTGTGGCGCTGCCACTGACGGAATGGCTCTACAAGAAATGCCGTCCCGAAGAATATCGTGACGCTGCGTAAGGGGAGAGGCAGATGACTTCTAAATCGATGAAAAATACGATCGACAACCTGACCTTGTCTGTCGAGACCACCGACGAACGCAAAATTGATATCGTCGAGAATGCTCTTCTTCTGGTTATTGCGTGCTTTCTTGGGCTAGTCGCAAACTGGGTTGGTACCGGCGTTACGCCTTTACAAGCCCTGCCTGGCATGGCTGTCCTTTACGCTGTATCCATTGGTGGCTTAATGCTCGCGCGCTATATGCCATTCTATCTACCGAGCGTCGCCTGGGTTTCCCTCATCGCCATCCTTATCACCATCCCTGGCGTCCCGGGGGCGGAGTTCGTTCTGGCGAAAGTAGGGGAACTGAATTTTCTGGCGTTGGCAACACCGGCGCTGGCCTATGGAGGACTGGCGTTGACGCGTAATGAATTCGAGATTGCACGTCGCTCTGGTTGGAAGATTGTCATCGTCGCTATTTGCGTGATGATCGGCACCTACCTTGGTTCGGTGGTGGTCGCCGATCTGACATTGCGTATCACGGGTTAAACCGTCTCATGGCAGGCCCGATGACCGGGTCTGCCATGAAAATGTAGGGAGACTTCTCATATGACCGTTTTTCTCAGTGAAGCCGACGTAGCGGAAGCGATGACTTGGCGCCATGATTTGCATCGGCATCCCGAACTCGCATTCGAGGAAAATCGGACCGCTGCCTTCATTGCGGAAAAGCTCCAGCTATGGGGTTTCAGCGTTCGGTCCAGTTATGCCGGAACTGGCGTGATTGGCAGCTTGACGCGGGGAACATCGAAACGCGCCATCGGTATCCGGGCGGATATGGATGCTCTGCCAATCGTTGAAAAAAGCGGTGTCGGCTATGTGTCGGAGACTCCAGGCAAAATGCATGCATGCGGTCATGATGGGCATGTAGCCATGGCTCTTGCTGCAGCAAAATCTGTCAGCAAGCTTGATTTTGATGGAACTGTGCATTTCATTTTCCAACCGGCTGAAGAAAATGAAGGCGGCGGTCGCGAGATGGTGCGCGAAGGGCTGTTTAAGGATTTCCTGGTTGATGCGGTTTATGGTCTGCACAATTGGCCCGCACTGGATGTTGGCACCTGTGTCGCTCGCGATGATGCGATGATGGCAGCCTTCGGAACGTTCGAGATCGAGCTGATCGGCAAGGGAGCGCACGGAGCGATGCCACATGAAGGCGCCGACCCAGTGGTTGCCGCCGCGCAATTGGTCACGGGATTGCAGACCATCGCAAGTCGCAATGTTTCGCCGCTGGAATCTGTTGTTGTTTCGGTAACGCAGATGCATGGCGGTGACGCTTGGAACGTCATTCCAGAAAGTATGATCATCCGTGGAACAACCCGCTGGTTCCAACCAGAGGTCGGGGAGACGATTGCCCGCCGGATACACGCGCTTGCCACTTCAATCGCCGAAGGTTTTGGCTGCGCGGCACGTGTTGATTATGAAGAACGTTATCCATCGACGATCAATACAGCTGACAATGCCCGCAAAATCCGTGAGTTGGCTGTTTCGCCCGATCTTGGTCTCAAAGTTCTTGATGCAGCCCCAAGTATGGCAGCGGAGGATTTTGCATTTATGCTGCAGGAGAAACCGGGTTGCTATTTCTGGCTTGGTAGCCGTCGTGACGGTCCTAATCCGGGTCTGCATTCGCCGTATTACGATTTCAATGACGCGCTTTTGCCTATAGGCGCAAATTTTTGGATCAAACTGGTCGCAAGCGAACTGGCGTCAAACTGAATGCTGTCTTGTGTCGTTCCTGTCGTCAATTGATCCGTGATGCTAACTAAGCAACATAGTGCCATGGAAACGCTCGATGCAAAAGAATTGCGGACGTTCATGGCGGTGGTTCGGATCGGATCGATCCGAGGTGCTGCCGAACATATGAATGTCGCGCCTTCAGTAGTAAGCCGTCAGATCGCCGAAACAGAACGCAGTATTGGCTTGCCTCTGTTCGAGCGAAACGCACGCGGCATGATATTGACCGAAGCTGGCGAGCTGGTTCTGGAACATAGCAGACGCGTTCTGGAAGAGCATAGCTTGCTGACGGAGCAGCTTGGCTTTCTGAAGGGTGTGCAGCAGAGACGGGTCCGCATTCTTTGTGGCGAAGGCTTTCTCGCTGACATCTTGCAATATGGTCTTGGTTCCTTTGTCAAAATCTATCCCGATGTACAGTATGATCTGCAGCTTGGTGGCACGGAGAGCGTTCTAGACGGGATTGCCAATGGTGACGCTGATATCGGCATTGCCTATAATCCGTTGACTGACGCCCGGGTTCGTTCGCTTGCCATCTCGAAACAGCCACTCTGCGTGGTCGCACCGCCAGAACATCCACTATTAGCAAGGGATCGGCTGGAACTAGCCGACTGCGCAGGTTTGCCTAATGCGCTGCTTGGACCAGGGCACGGTATTACCCAACTGGTCACGCGGGTTGCAGCTGATCGGGGCTTCGCGATTTCGCCCCTCGTAGAAACGACATCAATTGATGTTTTGAGGCGTTTCGTGATTGCAGGACTTGGCATATCATTTTTACCTCGCTTTGCCGTCTCCACCGAATTGGCTCGTGAGGCTGTCGCCATACGCGAACTGTCCGACCCGCTACTGGCTGAAGCAAGTGCACATCTGATGGTGGGTGCCCGGCGCCGGCTACCGAATTCAGTTGAACGCTTGAGCGGATTTCTTGCCAACAACATGGCGGCGTTCAGATAAGTCATCCCAATCACTGTTGCTCGTCACGGGACGCAGCGTTGTCTGCAAACCGGCTATGCGATCGCGCGCTTTGGTGCGAGCTTTTCCATTCAAAACGGGAGCGACCTCAAGGTCGCTTGATGGAACAATGGAGAAGTGGAATGGCGCAAGAGGGAAAGCCGGTGATCGGCGTGGTCGGCCTCGGCAGTATGGGGCTCGGCATGGCGCAGACCTTGGCGAAAAAAGGTTTCGCTACGCTCGGCTTTGATTTGTCTGCAGAGCGTAAGGCGCTGGCGCAAAAGGCGAACGTAATGCCCGCAGATACACTCGACCTGCTATTCGAAAAATCCAATTTTCTGGTTTTTTCACTTCCGACGGCGCGTGATGTCGAGAATGTAGTCAATGCGCACATCCATCAACTGAGTGAAGGACGCGGGCGTGTGGTCATTATCGATACGTCGACCTCCGAACCAGATGTAAGTCGTACGCTTGCGCAAAAGCTCGATGCACTCGGACATGGTTTCCTTGATGCCCCCGTGAGTGGTGGGCCGGCAGGGGCTGCTTCTGGCAACCTGACGATGATGATTGGTGGCAGCGATGCGGATTTGGCGCTGGCGCAACCCGTTATCGAATCCATGGCGGCCAAGGCTTTGCATGTGGGGCCGAGCGGTGCTGGTAATGTTGCGAAGCTCGTCAACAACCTGCTTGCTGCGGCTCATATGGTGACAACTAGCGAGGGTCTGAAACTTGCGCTCGCCGCTGGAATAAGCCCCGAATCTGCCCTCCGTGTTCTGAATGCTGCTTCTGGCAAATCCATGATCAGCGAAGTTCATTTCCCGACTTGGATAATGAACGACCGGTTCGACAGTGGTTTCTCGATGGGGTTGATGCGTAAGGATGTACGTTTGGCACAGGAAATGGCTGAGCGCGTAGGTGCGGACAATCCTCTGACATCTGTCGTGGCAAAACTCTGGGCCGGTTCAGGCAATCTCAAGGATAGTGACGACTTCACTCGTATGGGCGCCTTCCAGCCTGTTTCATCAAAGTAAAGAGCAGAACCATGACACCTAGAATTGATCCTAATGCGCAAGCCGCGCGTATTGCTGAAATTTTCAAGAGTTTCTTTCCGAAAGGCGTCATCGGCAGTTTAGTGAATGGTGAGATTATTGTCGGAAGCGGTGCCCAACAGAATCTGACAGACCCGGCGACCGGTAGGGTTTTTGCCTCGTTCAAGGATGCGGACCAAGCGATTATCGATGCGGCGATGGACAGTGCTGCTCGCGCCCAAAAAGAGTGGATGGCTCTGACAGCATCTGCGCGTGGTCGGGTGATGAACGAAATTGCTCGGCGTATCCGCGAGCATGCTCCGCTGATTGCTGAAATCGAAAGCCGTTCTGCCGGACGTCCCATCCGCGACATTCGTGGCGAGGCGGTGCGCGTTGCCGAGATGTTCGAATATTATGCCGGCTGGTGCGACAAGCTCTATGGTGATGTTATTCCGGTGCCAAGCAGCCATCTCAACTATACGCGCCATGAACCGATTGGCGTCGTTACACAGATTACGCCATGGAATGCTCCTCTTTTCACTGGTGGCTGGCAGATCGCACCCGCAATTTGTGCAGGCAACGGCGTTGTCATCAAGCCATCTGAACTGACACCGCTTTCGACCCTTATCCTTGGCTTGATGTGCGAGCAAGGTGGCGTGCCGCGTGGTCTGGTCAACGTAATCGCTGGACAGGGTCCCACTGCCGGACAGGCTGCAGTGTCTCATCCGTGCACGGGTCTAGTCGTTTTTGTTGGCTCGGCGCAGGCCGGGTCTATGATTGCCGCGACGGCTGCAAAGAATTTGATCCCTTGCATTCTGGAACTGGGCGGAAAATCGGGCAATATTGTTTTTCCAGATGCCAATATAGATCGCGCAATCGTTGGCGCGCAGTCGGCAATCTTCAGCGGGGCTGGCCAGAGCTGCGTTTCTGGATCACGTTTGCTGGTGCATCGTTCCATTCATCAGGAATTTGTAGAGCGTTATGCTGATGCGGCGAGCCGTATTGTCGTAGGCGATCCCTATGACGATAACTCGCATATTGGACCTATCAATAATGAACGGCAATGGTCAAAGATTGACCAGATGGTTCGTGACGGGATCGCCGATGGGGCCGTGCTAGCAACAGGCGGTAAGAAGCCGGAAGCACTGGAGGAGACAGGTGGTTATTATTATGCTCCAACGATCCTTGATCGTGTCGATCCTGCAATGACGATTGCCAAGGAGGAAGTGTTCGGCCCGGTCGTCGCGGTCATGCCTTTCGACGAGGAGGCGGAGGCAATTGTGCTTGCCAATGACAATCCTTACGGGCTTGCCGGAGCGGTCTGGACGGAGAATGTCGCGCGGGCTCACCGTGTTGCGGCCAACGTGCGGGCCGGAACCTTTTGGATCAATGGTTATAAAACCATTTCGGTCATGTCGCCGTTTGGCGGTTTCGGTCGGAGCGGTTACGGCCGATCGAGCGGTAAGGATGCGTTGATGGCATATACGCAAGCAAAAAGCATCTGGGTGGAGACGGCGGAAAACCCGGCTGTAACTTTCGGTTACTCATCAGAGACGTGATGAGTTGGATGGCAGCAAGGTTTAACGATAGAGAGCCGATTGCAAATCTTGCTGCCATATACTTGTGTTTGGAAATGGTTGGTCAAACTCTAACGAGGCCGGAGCGCTTCAACAATCCCATCAGGACCAACGGTAAAAGCGTGGTGATGAGAATGGCGATGAATGCCATGGCCATGCCGAGGCCAACCGACCCCTGTTCGAACTGGCGCCAGATGAAGATCGAGATGGTCTGCATTCCAACCGGAGCGACCAGGATCGACGCGACCAGCTCACGGGTCGCGACAGCGAAGACGAGCAGCATGGCGGTTATGAGGCTCGGCGTGATCAGCGGCAGCATGATGCGCCGGAAAGCAGTGAAGCTGTTTGCGCCGCAAACACGTGCAGCAGCTTCCAGATTGTCACCGATCTGGTGAAAGGCAGCCGATGCATAGCGGATCGGCTGCGGGAGAAGAATGCAGCAATAGGCGAGCAGCAGGATCAGAGGTGTGTTGTATGGCGAGACGGGTAGCACGGGCTGGTTCCATGCCAGAATGAGACCGACTGCCACAACGACGCCGGGCAGGGCATTCGGCAGAACGGTCAGCACGTCGAGCCAGAAGCGGCCACTGAAACGCATTTTCACCACGGCATAGGCAGCAACCGCACCAAGAAATCCCGTTAGCAGGGCGCTTGCAATGCCGAGCGACAAGCTGTTGAGCAGTGCACGTATGCCACCTGCGCTGTTGTCGGCAATGGCGGCGAAATTGTTAAAGCCGAGATTCGACAGGGTCAGCCCGCCGGAAACAGTTTTGGAAAGGGCGCTCGCCAGAATGGCCAGCAAAGGAATACCGGTTGCGGCAAAGGCGACGATGGCGAACAGAACCACCACGGGAATGGTGAGCGCTCCGAGCGGGCGTTTGTCCTTTGCCTGTGGCTTGCCGCCGGTCGTCACATAGGAGCGGCGTCTCAGTATCCAGCGCTGGACCAGAAAAGCGGCCAGCGACAGGCAGACAAGCGCCAGTGAAAAGACGGCAGCACCCGCAAGGTTGATGGGCCAGTCGGAAATGCGGAGATCAATTTCCGTCACCAGAACTTCAAAACCGGAGCGGCGTCCAAGGGCCGCGGGCGTGCCGTATTCCTCGATGGCGGCCGCGAAAACCAGAAGGAGGCTTGCCGCGAGACCCGGCGTCGCAAGCGGCAGGGTAATGCGAATAAAGGAGCGCCACGGCGAAGCTCCGAACACGCGTCCGACGTCGGAATAACGCGCGCCGACCGCTTCGATCGTGCGCGACACCGCAAAATAGACGAGCGGAAACGTGTTCAGCGCCATGACGAAGCTCATTCCTGCGACCGAGAACAGGAATGGAGCCAGATTGAAACCGGCGAGTTGTTCAAGATAGCCGCGCGGTTGCAGGGTCATGATCCAGCCAAGTGTGGCGATATAGGGCGGGATCATGAACGGAACGAGCATCAGCACGTCCCACAATACGGCGAAAGGAACCTTGTAGAGCGCCCGGAAAACCGCAAGCGGAACGGCGATAAGGGCGGAAAGTGCCACCACAGAAAGCCCGAGCAGCACGGTATTGCCGCTCATGCGCAAAAGTTTCGGGTCTTCGAAAAGGGCTGAGAGATGCAGGAAAGGCTCGGCCAGCGAGCCTCTCCCCAACTGCGGAAAGATTGCCTGAAGGACAATGAAGACAAACGGCACCGCGACGATGAATGCGAGCCCTGCGACCGCAACGAATCCGAGCGGATTGCCAGCCGCCGCACTGCCTGTCTTCATATCTGTCTGTCCTTCAAAAATCAGTTGCTAACGGCGAAAGCGGCGCCGAACTCCTTCAGCGTTTCATTGCGCTTGCCATAGACTTCCTTGGCGTCGACCGGCAGGATTTTGAGGTCGCCGATCAGTGGACGATTGGCTGGAATATCGGTGCGCGACGGCATTAGATAGGTGTCGGCAACCATTTTCTGGCCTTGATCGGACAGCATGTAATCGATGAACTGCTTGGCCTCGTCCTGGTTCTTCGACCATTTGAGGATCATGGCTGGGCGGGGGGCGATCACGGTGCCGGATGCCGGGAAAATGACGTCGATGGATTCACCCTTGGCCTTGCCGGCAAGCGAGATGTAGTCGACAGCGCCGAACACTGCTGCCTTCGCACCCTGGAGGACAGGGTTCAAAGCTTCTGCATTGGCACCGGCGACAGCGGCGCCGTTTTCATGCAGATTCTTGAACAGGTCCCAGCCCTGCTGTGCCTGAAGGGCGGCAACGAGCTCGAAGGTCGCGCCCGACTGTGCCGGATCCGGCAGGTTGACCAGATCCTTGTATTCAGGCTTGGCGAGATCCGCCCATTCGGCGGGCTTCGGCGTCTTGCTGGCAGGGTTCCAAGCAATGCCGAGGGCAGAAACGCCTTGAGCGACCGCCGTTTCATTCTTGAGGAAATCCGGCACTTTTTCGGCGTTCGGGCTGGTATAGGCGACCAGCCAGTCGCGCTTGGCGAAATCGGTTGCCGTATCCCACGATGCGGAAATCAGAACGTCGACAACCGGATTGGCAGCTTCCGCTTCGATGCGGGCCATAACCTTGCCGGTCGTTGCCTGAAAGACATTGACCTTTGCGCCGGTCTTGGTAGTGAAGCCCGCTGCCAGCTTTTCAATCAGGCTGCCAGGGCCTGCCGAATAGACCGTGATGTCCGCATAGGCAGCCGTGCTGGTGAGCAAAGCAGTAACAAGCGCAAGCCCCGCGCCGAGAATGGATTTCTTCATCTGTGCCTCCTGAGATGTTACCTGATGTGATGGTCTTATTTTGAGAACCAGCGAAGCTGGCTGGCATCGACCGAAATACCGACCGGAACGCCGGGTGAAAGGCGGATGCTGTCGAGATAGGTCAGTTCGTGGCCGTCCTGCTGGGAGCCGATGCGCACCGTGGTCAGATGGCCGTCGCCGCGAAACTGCGAGCGCAGGACCGTTGCTAGAATGGCTGCATCACTTGCGGGCACGCTGCGAACCGAGCGCGACGGCAACAAGACATGCGTTGCCTGTCCCGCATGAGAGCCATGGGCGATGTGGATTTCGGTGCGCGCAATCCTGTAGGCATTGTCGCGCTGCTCCACAGGCACGACACAGCCGAGCCGCAGAAAATCTGCAACTTCCGGTGTCGTCGGTTCTTCGACAAGCGCCTCGGGGGCGGCGAGCTGTTCGATCACACCGGCGCGCATGACGGCCACCTGATCGGCAAGCGAGAAAGCTTCGCTCTGGTCATGGGTGACATAGATTGCGGTCAGGCCGAGATTGGCGACAAGCTGGCCGATCTCCGTGACCATGTTTTCGCGCAGTTCGCGGTCGAGATTGGACAGCGGCTCGTCGAATAGTACCAGTCCCGGCTCGGCAACGATGGCACGGGCAATGGCGACGCGTTGTTGCTGGCCGCCCGACATATCGCTGATGGCGCGCTCACCGAAGCCCGAAAGGCCGACGCGATCGAGTGCCGAGGCAACGCGTTTTTCGCGTTCCGCACGGCCGAGGCCTCGCATTTCGAGCGGAAAGGAAACATTGCCGAAAACAGTCATATGCGGCCAGAGCGCATAATCCTGAAACACCATGCCCAGATGACGCTTCTCAGGCGGAATGAATGATCCTGTCTTGGCATCGGCGACGGTGACGCCGTTGATTGTGATCGAGCCCTTCGTCGGGGCGAGAAGGCCAGCCACGAGACGGAGCAAGGTCGTCTTGCCGCAACCGGATGGCCCGAGCAAAGCGAGCGTCTGTCCCTTCGGCAGTGAAAGATCGATATTCTTCAATATAGTGGCCGGACCAAAGGCCAGATTCAGCCCTTCAGCCCGAACGGCGATATCCGCTTTAATATTCGAGGAATGCAACATTTTTCCACAATCCAAATAGATTGGGAGCTTCTATTCTGATTGCATGACAGTTGGATGACGCTGCGAAAGCCTGCGCTGTTTGCGGTTCGGAACCAATCGCCATCACATCGGTTTGTCTCTTCATGCAACAAAGGAAGGGAAGAGGATGAGATTTGGAACGCTTGCTCTCGGTCTGACAGGGCTGGCGGTGGGATATGCACTGACGCGGGCAAGCTCGCCGCAGATTCCAAAGGGTATCGTGCCGGTAAAACCCTTCGATCTCACGCGCTATCTGGGCCGTTGGTACGAGGTCGGCCGCCTCGAAAATCGTTTCGAGCGCGGCCTGATCCGGACGACAGCAGAATATTCATTGAACTCCGATCAAACCGTAAAAGTGGTCAATCGCGGCTTTGATCCGTGGAAAGCGCGCTGGACGCAAGCCACAGGAACCGCCCGTTTTGTGCGATCCACCGACGAAGGCGCGCTGAAAGTTTCGTTCTTCGGACCTTTCTATGGCGGCTATAATGTCGTTGATATAGATGAAGACGATTATCAGTGGTCGATCATTGTCGGGTCCACGCGGAGCTATTTCTGGGTACTTTCGCGCGAGCCCGAGGCAAGTGGAGAGGTGAAGGCGCGAGCAATTGCACAGGGACTGCTATTGGGGATCAATCCAGACGCTGTCTTGTGGGTGCCTCAGCAATGAGCTAATATTAAATAGGAATTTTCTGCTTCTTGGCTGGTCTTGCCGTTTGCATTGGCTTATTTAGAAGTCGACGCCAAAGTAGCTTTCTCCCAATGATTATTTCGTCTGACATTTTGATCCAGTTGTCATAACTGTGTCAGTATTTGTGGAAGAAATTCTTCTTTTTTCTGTCATTATATTTATGCGGTCAGGCCTATCATCTGGCGTCTGGATAGCCATAATACGCACTGTAATTGATTTACTAATGCCGATGCTCTGTGCATTTCTCTGCCAAAGCTCGGCGGGGTTGAATGGGTGTTAATTCTAGCTCGATGACGGCGTTATTGGATTCCGAAATTTGATATCGGTGACGACATCCGTGATCGTGGTCGTTGGGACTCACAGTTCTGGCGTTAGACTTACTTGCCACCTTTAGTTTCAGGAAGAAGCGCGCATCTGGGCTTCGATCACGCCATCTGTCTTCGTAAAAACAATAGTTGGTGCTAGCTAATGCGGCTCCTCCATATCCGCATGGACCAGATAGCGAAGCGGACCAGGTGTAATCGCATCAAATGGGTAGCAGGTCGCCAGCACGAGGTGGTGGCCTTCGCTATCTGGAGCGATATTAGCCTCATCCCACCGCGCCACGGTCATATAGCTGACGCGATAGGAGACCTTCTTTCCGTCGCTGCGGGTGACAAGTATCTGGTCGTTCTTTTCGATATTCTTCAAAAATGCGAAATGCGTATCGCGATGCGCCGCATAGATGGCCGTTCCGCGTTCGCCGGCCATCGGCGTATTGTCCAGATGAGCGGGACCGAAAGCCAATGCCTGTCCGCTGGCACCTTTCAGGGCAATGGCTGATTCATTGAGCCTTGGGGCTTCGATGCGGGCAACCGGCCATGTATCGGCCCAGTTCCAGGGTTTAACCGGAGCGCCCGTTTCAATGCTTTCGGAAAAGGCCTTTTCCAACAGGATCTGAGCCGCAAACGCTTTCGCATGGATCCAGATTCCCTGACCGGCAATTGCCAGCCCCATCGCAATCAGCACCATACCAAGCGCGGGGAGAAGGGAGCGCTTCAGCGCGCTCCCCGTAACAAGCTGATTGATAGGCATCACACATTCTCCTTGCGACGGAAGAACCAGAAGACGAACAGTCCAACCAGCATCAAACCCAAGCCTTGCAAAAGCAGCAGTGTCGCTGGCGTTGCCGTCTGCGGCAGCGGGATCGACTGCGATGGCGATGATGGTGAGGCAGGGCTTTCATGGCTGCGAACAGCGTCGCTCACCCCATTTATGTCCATGCTTGCGTGATCCCCGACATTGCGGTCCGCGCGGATGCCGAACAGCGTGTCATAATCCCACCCGGCAGGCAGTTGCAGTGGAATATCGGCGCGGGTCAGCGGTGCATTGGCCGGTCGCGACGGTGTCTTGTCGACAGCCACAAGGCTCGTCAGCCGGCTGACCAGATGATGCTCCAGTGCCAGGCGAAGAATGCGCGCATCGGCTGCGTCCTGAGTAATTTTGCCAAGGGTAAGGTCTACTTCCGCATCGTCAATCTTGCGACGTGCCCACAATTTTGAGATGCCTTCAGCATTCATTGCCTGGTCGAGCGGCAGATTGACTGTCCACGGACGGCCATCAATCTGGCCTTCGATAACAAGGCTTCCGGTCGCCTTGCCCATTCGTGCGGCGATGACAAGCGGTTCACCACGATAAAGATCGGGCAGAAGGGAGGGTGTCATGCTCACATTCTTTTCCGAAAAATTGGCCTTCAGATCGGTAACAGCCGGGTTTTCAAGCTTGTCGAACAGAGCCCGCATGCGTTCGTCCACTTCAGCCGCCGACCCGATATGGGTGAAGGTTCCGCGTCCAAGTTCTGCCGCACGGTTCATCAGATAGGAATTCGGGGCAGAGCCGATGCCGACCATGAAAATACGCGAGCGCCCCCGACGTGCCGCAACGGCACCCAATAATTGCTGCTCATTACTGATCTCGCCGTCGGTCAAAAACACGATCTGGCGCAATCCATTTCCCTGGTGGCTGTCATCAAGCGCTGCATGAAGGGCAGGCAGCATTTCCGTACCGCCTTGCGCTTCAAGGTTCGTTACGAAACGGCGGGCGGACGCGATATTCTGCTGATTGGCATCGACAGAATCTTCGAAGAACTTGGTCAATGTGTCGTCAAAGCGGATCACATTGAACCGATCTCCGGGCTGGAGATGCGACAGTGCATAATCCAGGCTGGCCTTTGCCTGTTCAATGGAAGTGCCGCCCATCGATCCGGAATTATCGATCACGAAGATAACCTCACGCTGGACCTTTTTTGCGTTGGCAACAGCCGGTGGCGTAACATAGGCAAGCACATAATCGTCCTTGCCGATATTTTCGCGAAACAGCCCGACCTGCGGTGCATCACTTGCGACAGCGCTCCATTCCAGAACGAAATCACGATCAGCAGCAGCCGTTCCGTCCAACGTGATTTCTCGTGTCGTGTCGTTCGTCGCGTCGATCCTGATCCTGTGGTAAAGGCTTTCGACCTTTCCAAGCGGGAAGCCTGCCTTCAGATTGACTGAGATGGTCACAGGATTGGTTCGCAAGGCAGCCGGTGGGGCCAAAGGCGTTCTAAGCGGCGAATTGTAAGTATCGGGCTTGCCACTATCGCTCGACTTGCCCCAACCGTTTTTCATTTCGACTTCCTGGACAACGGGTGAGGCATTGTCCGGATTGTAACGTGGTGCGACGACCAAAGGCACACGCAGCGAGAAACGATCATCGGAAAGCCGCACCGCCTGCTGATACTCGATCTGGATGACGACTTTTTCATGCGGGCCGATATTGGCAACCGCATTGGTAAACACGTTGGGCCGCTGCTGTTCGATCAGCGTGGCCTTTTTGCCTTCGCTTTTCGCCTGTTCATATATTGCGCGCGCTGCCTGCTTCTCCTTGATTTCAGCGACAATCACGCGATCGCCGATGACCATCTTCAGCGAATAGACCGCACTTTCTTCCGGCAATGGGAAAACATACAGGGCTTCAACGAAACCATCGGTCGGGTTCTCGAATGCCTGCGTCAGCCGGGCTCGGGCCGTCGGCCCACTCACATCGAGATTGACGTCCGTTGCGATCCGAGGCGCTTCGACATAACGCTCGGCTTCGCTTGTCTCAAGCAAAAGACTGCCGGATTGAACCTCGTTCGGCGTGACGAGAGCGGGTGTTTCTGCACGAGCCTGCACAATCTGCAACAGGCAGAAGATGACGGCTAGCGCAGGCAGTAGCGCCATGTTGCAGAACCAGACGAATGAGCAGAAGCGGGAGAGTATCCGGCGCCTATTGTTATGATTTGTAAGACTTATCGCGGGTAACATGACGTGCTCCTTGTTCACCTCGAAGAACTGGAGCCATTGTCGCTGGAGCCACTGTTTCCACTCCAGCGTAAGCTTTGCCAAGTTTCAGCCGTCACTTTCCGCAAACCGCCTTGCCGGTTACGCATATGTGTGGAATTGTGAAGAAAAGTACGCAATTCAGGATATGCCATGTCCGATCAGGACTCTCACCTTCCCGACCAGCTCAATGCCCGCGTTGCCGTACGGGTTCGTGAGGAAATTGCCCGGCGGCGAATTTCGCGCCAGCTTCTGGCCGATGAAGCGCGGATCAGTCTTTCGACTTTGGAAAAAGCGCTGTCGGGCCACAGGCCCTTCACACTTGCAACGATCATCCGGCTTGAACAGGCAATGGGTGTCGCCCTGCGCGAACAGGCAGGTGATACTCCCGTCTCGTTGGCCAGGAACGGCAACAGCCACGCAGCGGAAGAATTGGGCGCCTATTCGCGCGCCTCGGTTTCATGGCTTGAAGGCGATTACCTGACCTTGCGTCCGTCCTTTGGCGAGGACAAGGCCATCTTCGCTTACACCACGGAAATCGGTTGGGATTTCGATGTCGGGCATCTCAATTTTTGTGAGCGGGAACGTTCCGATGTTTCATTCTCGCAACAGGGTACAGTCTCCGTTCCGCATCTTTCAGGGCACATCTATCTCGTCACGAATACATCCGGTCAGTACCGCATGGCCGTGCTCTCCCGCCCAAGCATTACAGGTGAAATGTTTGGTATCCTGACGACATTGCGTGCCGGGCAAGGTGCACATCTGACACCGGTTTCAACGCCGCTTGCGCTTGTTCCGATAAAACAGTTCGCAGATCCCTCATTCGGGCGCATACGCCTCGATGATCGGTCCTTCGCCGACTATTCGGCGATCTTGTCCAAGACGCTGGACGACGGTTACGCAGGTTTTGTTGCAGGGCAGTTCTAACTGTTAAACTTAAACTGAATTTGTGTAATCTGGGCTTACTCGCTAGTCACTGCTGCTCCCGCACCTCAAAACTGACTGGATTTGTAGGCCCATTCACCTGAAGGCATTTGTATTTGACGTTTGTTTAGTTGAAGTTTTCTTCCGCCTAAACCAACGACTGCTTGCCAGTCGGTCAATCTCCACAAAAATGACCGGTGTGATAAACAGCGTCAGCACCTGACTTAAGATCAGACCGCCCATAACCGCAATCCCAAGCGGCTGGCGCAGTTCGGAACCCTGTCCATGACCGAGTGCAACGGGTACCGCCGCAAGAAGCGCACAGAAAGTCGTCATCATGATCGGACGAAACCGTCGAATGGCGGCAAGATGGATGGCGTCGTCCGGTGCACGATTTTCATCCCGTTTCAATGTCAAGGCGACGTCCACCATCATGATCGCGTTTTTCTTCACGATGCCGATCAGCATGAGAAGACCTATAAGCGCTATGATCGAAAGGTCGAACCCGAAAAGCTGCAATGTCGCCAGCGCGCCGAAAGCCGCCGATGGCAGACCGGACAGGATTGTCAGCGGGTGGGCGAAACTTTCGTAAAGAACACCCAGAACGATATAGATCGTTGCGATCGCCGCGAAGATGAGAAGCCCCATGTTTCCGGTCGATTGAGCAAAAATCTGCGCCGCACCGGACGCACGCATTGTAACGGAAACCG
Organism: Brucella tritici; assembly: GCF_902825325.1. Lineage (GTDB taxonomy): Bacteria > Pseudomonadota > Alphaproteobacteria > Rhizobiales > Rhizobiaceae > Brucella. Next base: position 55,686 of record NZ_CADEAR010000004.1, read on the forward strand.
GCATGCCGATCTCGTTGCGCAGGCTTTCCAGACGATCTGTCGCTGTGCCAAGAGAAACACCTGCTGGCAGGTTGTAGGAGAGCGTGACAGAAGCGAGCTGACCGGACTGATTGACCGTTACCGGACCATTCGTCCGGGAGATCGTCGCAAAACTTGCGAGCGGAACAAGCACGCCTGACGCGGATGGAACACGAAGTGCGCCCAGCATCGTCTCATCCCAAGGCCTGCTCTGGTCAAGTTCGATGATGACATCATAACTATTGCCAGTCGTCTGTATCTGCGACACCGTGAGTGTCCCATAAGCTGCTTCCAGCGTCTTGCGGATTGCTTCCGACGTTATGCCGAGGCTTCCCGCCTTGTCGTCGTCAATATCAATGTGGGCCTGTAACGCATTGTCCTGCAGGTCGGAAGCGACATCAACGAAAGTGTTCGGCTCTGCTTTCATCGCGTCGCCAAGCTTTTGCGACCAGGAGCGTGCTTCGTTGGCATCTAGCGATTGCAAAACGATCTGATACTGGCTTTGCGTGCTACGGCCGCCAAAGCGCAAGCTCTGTACTGGGGTGAGATATGCAGTCAGCCCCGGAAGTCCGGCAAGTTTCTTCCGAAGTTCACTCAGCGTCAGGTCCAGCGGCGGGCGCGCATCTCGCGCTTTAAGCTGTACAAACATGGAGCCTGTATTGAATGTCGAACCACCCGGCCCACTTCCAAGTGACGCCGTAACATGCTCAACCGCAGGATTGTCAGAAACGATGGCGGCCGCCTGCTTCTGCAATTCGCTCATGCCCTGATAGGAGATGTCCTGTCTGGCCTGGGTTGAGATGGTCACCAGTCCCGTATCTTCCTGTGGGAAGAAGCTGCGTGGCAATGTCATGAACGACCATACCGAACCAAAGAAACTCAGCACGAAAAGCAACATCACCAGAAGTCGATGTCGGAGACACCAGCCGACAGCGCGTCCGTAACCTGCCGTCACCCGGTCCAACATTTGCGCAATGCGTCCAGGTTCTGCCTGCGTGTGCGGCAGACGGGCAGCAAGCATGGGCGTGACCGTCAGCGAGACCAGCGCCGAAGACAGAATTGCCAGCGTGACCACCATGCCGAATTCGTTCAACACCCGTCCGACGATACCGCCCATCAGAAGGATCGGCAGAAAGACGGCAACCAGTGACAGCGACATGGAAATTATTGTACCTGTCACTTCCTGACTACCGACAACAGCTGCCTGAAAAGGGGTTAGTCCCTCCTCCACGTGACGGACGATATTCTCAAGCATCACGATGGCATCGTCGACGACCAATCCCACTGCCAATGTCAGTGCCAATAGCGAAATATTGTCGATGGAAAAACCGAGGGCATACATCGCTGCAAATGTCGTGACTAGAGAAAGCGGGACCGCAAGCCCTGGGATCATTGTCACCCAGAACTGCCCCAGAAACAGGAAGATCACCAGCACCACAAGGCCGATGGTTATGGCCAGTGTCGTTTGAACATCTGCCACTGCTGCACGGATAGATGCTGAAGCATCGTTGACGACCGCGATATGCATCTGTGCAGGCAGCGCCGTCTCGATTTCGGGAAGCTTGGCGCGGATCGCATCGACAACAGCCACAGTATTCGAACCGGGCTGACGCTGAACAGCCAGAGCGATCGTTTGTTTCCCATCCAGCCAGCTACCCTGATTGACGTTATCCACGCTATCCAGCACCGTGGCTACATCGGACAGTCGGACGATACGGTTACCACTGCCTGCAACGATCAAGTCCTTGAACTCCGCCGCATTCGTGCGCTGGGTTTTCGCGTTAACCGTCAGTGCCTGCGAACTGTTCTGCAGCGTTCCGACGGGGGTCTGGTCATTCGCTGCAGCAATGGTATCGCCGAGGCCCGATAGCGACAGATTTCGGCTATCCAGTTTGTCAGGATCCACTTCCACGCGGACCGCGTAGGTCTTCGAACCATAAACTTGCGCCTGTGCCACGCCCGAGATAGTCGACAAGGCTGGGGAGATAATGTTCTGCGCTATATCATCCATCTGGGTCAGCCGCGCGCCGTCGCTTGTTAGGGCCAGAATGATAACGGGCGCGTCAGCGGGGTTTGCCTTGCGATAGCTCGGTGGCGTGGTGAGATTATCCGGCAGTTGCCGTTGCGCACGCGTAATGGCCGCCTGCACATCTGCTGCTGCTGCATCGATATTGCGCGTCAGGTCGAACTGCAACGTAATCGATGTGTTTCCAAGCGATGATGTGGCGCTGATCGTATCGATACCTGCAATCGTCTCAAACTGCTTGATAAGCGGCGTTGCGACGGAAGAGGCCATTGTGTCAGGCGATGCGCCAGCGAGTTGCGCGGAGACGTTGATGGTCGGAAAGTCCGCTTCAGGCAATGCCGCGACTGGTAGCTGATAGTAAGCTGCAACCCCGCCTATCAACCCGCCAATCATCAGAAGAATGGTCGCTACCGGGCGACGAATGAAGACCTCGGAAATATTCATTGCCAGTCTACCTTCATTCGGTTCAGTCGGATGAAACCTTGGTATCCGGTTCTGCGTCGGCCAATTTTACCTTGGTGCCATTAGAGAGCGCGCTTTGGCCTTCCGTAACCACTCTTTCGCCGGGCTGAATTCCCGCGCTCAAGCCCGCCATGCCGTTGGCACGCAAAGTGACCGTCACCGGTCGTATTTCAACGGAATTGTCGGGTTTGACCACATAGCTTATGGAGCCATTTTCCTGCGGTTGGACAGCAACATCGGGGACCAGCACCAGATCATCGATCTGCCCCGCATCGACAGAGACACGCAAGGACTGCCCCGGCCAAAAGTTGCCGGAATGATTGTCTAGCGTGGCTCGCAAACGCACGGTACCGCTGCTCGGATCAATCGCGTTATCGATGAAATTGACGGGGCCACTTTCGGTGACGCTCCTTCCATCTGCGGAGATCGCAGTCACATCGGCCTTCAACATTCCGGCAGTCATTGTCGAACGAATACGTGCGAGATCGGTTTCGGGAAGCGTGAATTCTGCATAAACTGGCGTCATCTGCGTAATCGTTGCAACAGGCGCTCCTGCTGCGAGATAGGCACCCACGGAAACCTGAACGACACCCAATTGTCCGTCGAAAGGTGCAATAATGCCCATATGTGAAAGCGTTACCTGGTCAGCTGCAAGTTGCGCCTGATCGACTTGTAGTTGCGCTTGCGCAACCTTCAGCGCGGCCAGTGCATCGTCACCGCTCTGCGATGTACTGACTCCTTTTTGTACCAGATCCTGCGTGCGCTTCAGCTGAATTTCGGCATCGTTCAGCGTGGCGCGAGACTTGGCAACGGAAGCGGCATCCTTCCTGAGGTTTGCACGGATCGCCTGGTCATCAAGCTGAGCAATAAGATCGCCTGCTTTGACAATCGCGCCATCCTTGACGTTCAATGCTGCAACATTACCCGCCTCCGGACTATTCACTGCTGTTGATGCCACAGCCACTATAGTGCCGATTGTATTGCGCAGTACTGGCAGCGATCCTGATTTTGCAACCGTGGTTTTGACCGCATGTTCGAGGTTGGTGTTACGGCCTCCTCCCCGCTTGGCCTCGCTTTGATCGGTGGGGAATAGAGCAGGGTCTTTTGGAGTAAGACGTTGCCAGCCGACATAAGCGGCATAAACAATCAGCAATAGTGCAAGACAGCGGACAACCCAACGCTTCACCGTAGGCTCCTGTTCACGAACGGAGACGCCAACAACTGCTCCAATCACGCTACCACAAATCAATTCGTCGGCAATTAAACTCATTGAGAGCGGATCTGGCCTTCCTGATGGCTGTTATGATCACTTTTTGAGGAGGGAGATATTTGAAAAAGAGCATTGGTTGATTTGAGACAATGCATGTATGTGCCCGGCGGCCGAACTTGGTGCTCTATACTTATATAAGGAGAACTGGATACCGAGCATCCTCGATCAAAGATTGATTATCTGCACTGTGCATATCGTCAGCTTGGAATAGTTCTCTATGTTGTAATACATCAGCCACGAACACAGGGAGCTGTCGTGTGGGCAAGCAGCTTGTTACGTTCAATGCCGGTTCTTCTACGGTGAAAATCGGTGTGTTCGCTTACGACGAGCAACAGATTCGAAAAGTTTCGCGGGGTGTGATCGACTTGAACGAAACTCCTCTGAATCTTCGGCTGCATGGTGAGACAGAAAATCTGGACATCGCACTGTCTGCCGTAGGCACTGACGATATTGCGACCATTCTCGAAGAATTGTTTGCGAAGTTAGCTGAGCATGTCGATCCGACACAGATTCAGGCCGTCGGGCATCGTGTGGTTTTCGGAGGGGACCAATTTGCGAAGCCGGTATTGATAGACGACGAACATATCGAAGCTATCAACCGTCTGTCCGTTTTTGCACCTCTCCATCAGCCGAAAAGCATCGCGTTGATAAAAGCTATCCGGAAACTCTTTCCGCATCTTATGCAAACAGCGTCCTTTGATACCGCCTTTCATCAGACCATCCCGGATACTGTCCGGCGTTTTGCACTTCCACGCGATCTTCATGAACGTGGGATAAAGCGGTATGGCTTTCATGGTCTCTCCTACAAATCGATCATCGGGAATTTCAGCCAGTGGGAATCGCAGCTTGCCAACGGCAAAGTCGTCGCAGCCCATCTGGGAAGTGGGGCGAGCTTATGTGCCATAGCTGACGGCAAAAGCGTCGACACCAGTATGAGTTTTTCGACGCTCGACGGGATACCGATGGCGACACGCTGCGGAGCCGTCGATCCTGGGGTGCTTATGCATTTGATACAACAGGAAGCCATGCAGGCCGATCTGTTGTCCGATATGCTTTATCATCGCTCAGGTCTTCTAGGAATTTCGGGACAAAGTGGCGATACACGTGATTTGCTCGCAAGTGACACGATGCAGGCTCGAGAGGCACTTGAAATTTTTGCTCTGCGTATCGCTGGCGAAATTTGCCGTCTTGCATCCACGCTTGGCGGCATCGACGCGCTTATCTTTACTGCCGGAATCGGGGAGTATCAGCCGGAAATCCGTGCAGCGGTTTGTCAGCGTCTCGCATGGCTCGGTATTGAAATCGATGCAGCTGCCAACAGCGACAATGCGTTTAGGATTACGAACAAGGCGAGCCGTACAGCCGCGTTTATGCTTCCCACTGACGAAGAGCAAGTCATCGCCTCGGAAACACTCGAGGTCATCCAGAACATCGCCGCAGCCGCTGTCAATGTGACGGCTTAACAATTAGTGCTGGAGACAGGACATGAACAACGTGACTGGCCATGACCCCTTGGCCCCAAAGCAACTCTCATTGATCGACCGCTACTGGCGAGCGGCGAATTATCTCTCCGTCGGCCAGATCTATCTGATGGAAAATCCCTTACTGCGCAAACCACTTGAACCGGAGCACATCAAGCCAAGATTACTTGGCCATTGGGGCACGACGCCTGGCCTCAATTTTATTTATGCTCATCTCAATCGCATCATTCAGGATCGAGATGCCAATGTAATTTACGTTTGCGGCCCCGGCCATGGCGGGCCGGGCATGGTTGCGAACACTTATCTCGAAGGCTCTTATTCCGAAATATATCCCGAGGTTAGCGAAGACGAAACGGGTATGCGCAAGCTGTTCCGGCAGTTTTCCTTTCCTGGTGGTATACCGAGCCATGTCGCGCCGGAAACACCTGGTTCGATCCATGAAGGCGGAGAACTTGGTTATGCTTTGGTACACGCCTATGGCGCTGCATTCGATAATCCGGACCTGGTTGTCGCCTGCGTGGTTGGTGATGGAGAAGCAGAAACAGGAACGCTTGCCACCTCATGGCATTCGAACAAATTTCTCAACCCCGTGCGTGACGGTGTTGTTCTGCCGATCCTGCACCTGAACGGCTATAAAATCGCAAACCCCACTGTCCTTGCCCGCCTTTCTGACAATGATCTGGCCGATCTATTCAAGGGCTATGGTTATGAACCGTTCTTCGTTGAGGGTAGCGAGCCGAAGGCTATGCATCAGAAAATGGCGGCGACGCTCGATACGATCTTCGCTAGGATCGAGCAAATTAAGAAAAACGCTGATCTGAAGTCTCCTGAACGGCCGCGATGGCCGATGGTCATCCTCAGAAGTCCAAAAGGCTGGACCGGTCCGAAAAAAGTTGATGGGCTCATCGTCGAGAACTATTGGCGTTCGCACCAGGTGCCTGTCGCTAACTGCCGTGAGAATGATGCGCATCGCAAGATTCTCGAAGAATGGATGAGGAGCTATGATCCGGAGGATTTGTTTGACACAAATGGCGCGTTAAAATCAGAACTGCGTGCACTTGCGCCGAAAGGCGAACTGCGCATGGGCGCTAATCCACATGCAAATGGCGGATTGCTGCGTAAAGAACTTCACACACCTGACTTCCGTCAATACGCCGTTGACGTCAATGAACCGGGCGCCATCGACGCGCAATCGACCAAGATACTTGGTGAATACTTGCGGGACGTGCTCAAGCTGAATGAGCCCGAGAAAAATTTTCGCGTGTTCGGCCCGGACGAGACCGCGTCGAACCGCCTCAGTGCGGTTTTCGATGCCAGTGACCGTGTGTGGATGGCTGAAACGCTCGACATAGACGATCATCTTTCTGCGGATGGTCGCGTGATGGAGGTGTTGAGCGAGAATTTATGCCAAGGCTGGTTGGAGGGATACCTGCTAACCGGCAGGCATGGTTTCTTCTCCTGCTACGAAGCTTTCATCCATATCGTTGATTCCATGTTTAATCAGCACGCAAAATGGCTGCAGGTTGCCCGGGAGCTGAAATGGCGAAAGCCTGTCTCTTCCCTCAACTATCTTCTGACGTCGCACGTGTGGCGTCAGGATCATAATGGCTTCTCCCATCAGGATCCTGGTTTTGTCGATCTAGTGGCCAATAAAAGCGCCGATATCATCCGTGCCTATTTTCCACCCGATGCCAATACGCTGCTGTGGGTCGGCGATCATTGCCTGAAAACCTGGAATCGCGTGAACGTAATTGTTGCGGGAAAGCAGCCGGAGCCTCAGTGGCTGTCAATGGATGAAGCCATCCGCCATTGCGAAGCCGGTCTCGGCATATGGAGCTGGGCCGGAACTGAGGATGGTCTGGAACCCGATATCGTGATGGCATGTGCGGGCGATGTTCCGACGATGGAAACGCTTGCGGCAGTCGATCTTCTGCGGCAGTCGTTGCCGCATCTGCGTATCCGGGTAGTCAATGTCGTGGATTTAATGGTTCTTCAGTCGCCACAACAGCATCCCCATGGCATTGCTGACGAGGAGTTTGATCGGATTTTCACGACCAACCGGCCGGTGATCTTCGCTTATCACGGCTATCCATATCTCATTCATCGGCTCGTTTATAAGCGTAGGAATCACCCGAATTTCCATGTGCGCGGCTTTATCGAACAAGGGACGACGACCACGCCCTTTGATATGACGGTCTTGAATGAGCTGGATCGGTTTCATCTAGCCATTGAGGCCATCAGGCGACTGCCACTCGGTGGCGATGTCGCAGAACCTTTGATCGCCAGATTTGTAGACAAACTGACGCTTCACAAAAAATACGTGAGAGAACATGGTGAGGATATGCCTGAAATCCGTAACTGGAAATGGCCGTATAGGGTTGAGGCTTGAGTGAATGGGCTTTCGCCTATGCGAAGTGGACTTGCCGTTTGTTCACTAAAAGAAGGTGTCTGAAGTCTGTATGTGAGATATTGGCTGCGGCTTCCGGTGCCGTGGCCAAGCCTATATGGTTTTCTATCTGGTGAGGTTCTTTGATAGTATCGCGCAAGCTTACCGATGATTTTTCCATAATTAAATTTTAGGATGAGAGAAATTCACAGTGTAATTCTAAGGATCGGGCTGGCCATAGATTTTTTCTTTTTATTTCGTTCTTTGGCACAGCAGAAATAAACTCTTTCTTCCGCAGTTGGACGCAATAAATATTGAAAACTAAATTCGCCGTAAAAAGCGACCAAAAACATTTGGGATTTTATCCAGAATGCGTTAGCGTTTCCACAGTCCCGTGGGAGGACGTGATGAAATACAGTGGGGGAGTAACCTGCAAGAACTTCCCGCTCGGCCATGGCGCCATGGCAAAATCTATTGGAGTGAGGAGGAAATATGCAAATCTTTAATCGGAAAACAACTGTTTCTCTGGCGACTGCGCTAGGGCTGGTTTGGGGCGCGGCGCAAGCGAAAGCCGAGGAATTTGTAAATATTCTGACTGGCGGAACCAGCGGTGTCTACTATCCGCTGGGCGTTGCGATGGAAAAAATCTATTCGGGCATTCCCGACGTGCGCCCTTCGGTGCAGGCAACAAAAGCATCCATTGAGAATATCAATCTCATCAACAGCGGTCGCGGCGAAGTTGCGTTCACGCTGGGCGATTCCCTGCGCGATGCCTATGAAGGAAATGAAGCAGCCGGTTTTAAAAAGAAGCTCACCAATCTGAGCACCCTTGCAGCGATCTATCCGAATTATGTTCAGATCGTCGCCTCCAAGGAATCCGGCATCAAGACATTGGCCGATCTCAAGGGAAAGCGGCTTTCCGTCGGAGCACCGAAATCCGGGACCGAACTGAATGCACGAACCATTCTAGAGGCAGCCGGACTTTCCTATGACGACCTGGGCAAGATCGAGTATCTGCCCTTTGCAGAATCGGTCGAACTCATGAAAAATCGCCAACTGGATGCAACCTTGCAATCCTCCGGGCTTGGCGTTGCCTCGCTGCGTGATCTTGCCAATTCGGTAGACATCAACGTTGTCGAGGTTCCGGCAGACGTCATCGAGAAGATCGGCGCGCCCTATCAGGTCAACACGATCCCGGCGGATACCTACAGCGGGCAGGATAAGGATGTCGTAACGGCCTCCGTAATCAACTATCTGATCGTTCGTCCCGATATGGATGAGGAACTAGTCTACCAGATGACCAAGGGGCTGTTCGAGAATCTTGACCAGTTGACTGCCGCCCATTCATCGGCAAAGGCAATCAAGCTCGACAAAAACACCATAGTGTCACCTGTCCCGGTTCATCCCGGCGCGTTGCGTTACTATAAGGAAAAAGGCATCGAATAGGCTGGCAGCAGTCCTGCCCAGTGGACGATATCCGAGTGACATTTCACAGGTATCGTCCTTTTCCGGCCGACGGCGCTCGATCCCTGTCAATCGGATCGCTCCCGTAACTGTTCATTTCAACTTGCATAATCTGATGAAGGTTCGTTCATGACGCAGAGCGAGAACAGCGCCGTTGAATCGGCTGAGCATATTCCCGCCTGGGGTGTCGGCGCAGGCGCAAAAATCCTGTTTGCCATCGCCGTGGCTTTTTCGGTTTTCCAGCTTTGGACTTCTGCCTATTCACCATTGCCAAGTCAGGTGGTCCGCTCCATCCATGTCGGATTTCTGCTTCTGCTTCTCTTCGGCCTCTATGCCAATGCGAGTACGGTCGCTGCCAAGCGAGCGGCGTTCTGGCTGGCTGCCATTGTCGCTTTCGCGCTCAGTCTTTACCATTGGATTTTCTACGAAGATCTGGTGATCCGGGCTGGCGAACCCAATACGCTCGATATCGTGATAGGCATTCTTGTGGTCGGTCTCGTCTTCTGGGCGGGCAAAAAGATGATGGGCTGGACCTTGCCGCTCATCTGCGCGATCTTTTTGGCTTACGGTCTGTTCGGGCAATATCTGCCGCATCCATTCAATCATCGCGGATATGATTTCGAGCAGGTGGTCGAGGTTCTCTTTCTGGGAACAGAGGGAATTTACGGCACGCCGATCTATGTCTCATCGAGTTATATTTTCCTTTTCATCCTGTTCGGGGCATTTCTCGAACGCGCTGGCATGATCCAACTCTTCAACGACATTGCCATGGGAACGGTCGGCGCGTCGCGGGGCGGGCCAGCAAAAGTTTCGGTAATCTCGTCCGCACTCATGGGGACGATCAACGGTTCCGGTGTCGCCAATGTGGTAACGACAGGCGCGTTCACCATTCCACTCATGAAGCGTTCCGGCTTTCGCCCGGCCTTTGCCGGTGGTGTCGAAGCAGTGGCCTCGATGGGCGGCCAGATCATGCCGCCGGTCATGGGCGCGGTTGCCTTTATCATGGCTGAAACGCTCGGCCTGCCCTATGTCGAGATCGTCAAGGCGGCAATCGTTCCCGCAATTCTCTACTTCATAACTGTCTTCGTGATGGTTGATCTTGAAGCGCGTCGTCTCAAGATGAAGGGCCTCAATAAAAGCGAAATGCCAAGCGCGCTTGAAGCAATCCGAAAGCGCTGGTTTCTGGTTCTGCCGCTGGTCGCATTGGTATGGCTGCTTTTCTCGGGCTATACGCCACTTTTTGCAGGCACGGTTGGCCTCAGCCTGACCGCGCTCATCATCCTCGGTGTGCCGGTTTCCGGCTCCATGTCGATGCCGCTGCGCGTGCTGTTCTGGGTCGCGCTCGGCGTCATGTCGGCTGCGGCTTTCGGCACCACCTTCAATATATTCGGCTATGTCCTGCGCGGCATCACACTGATCATCTGCCTCGTTGCGCTGTTGGTCGCGATAAATTTTCTGGTGCGCGGCGGACGTGCAACGCTGAACCTTTGCCTCGAAAGCCTCGCGGAAGGTGCCAAGAATGCGCTGCCTGTGGGCATCGCCTGTGCGCTGGTTGGCGTCATCATCGGCATTCTGGCGCTGACTGGTGCCGGATCAACTTTCGCACGCGTGATCGTCAGTGTAGGAGAAAACTCGCTCTTCTTCTCGCTGGTATTGACCATGCTGGCCTGTCTCGTGCTCGGTATGGGCATTCCGACCATTCCAAATTACATCATCACATCCTCGATAGCTGGACCGGCGCTCCTTCACCTCGAAGTGCCGCTGCTGGTGTCGCATATGTTCGTCTTTTATTTTGGCATCATGGCCGACCTCACTCCGCCTGTCGCGCTCGCAGCTTTTGCAGCGGCGCCGATTGCGCGAGAGTCCGGCATGAAGATCGGCATGCAGGCGATCCGGATCGCGGTTGCGGGTTTTGCAGTGCCCTTCATGGCAGTGTACGAGCCGGTTATCATGCTTCAGGAGGGCGGGCCTCTTTCCGAAAAATTCGGTTTCTGGCCCGCCTTCGTCTATATGTTCATCAAGGCGCTGCTCAGCATTCTGCTTTGGGGAGCGGCCGCCATCGGCCATCTTCGAACACCGTTGAAGATGTGGGAACGCATATGGGCTTTCGTTGCCATTGCTCTGATGCTCGCCACCTATCCCTTTAGCGATGAGCTCGGCTTTGCGGCCTGTGCGGCCTTTCTTGTCTGGCATTTCTGGAGATCGCGACCTTCCGTCGTCGCGTCATCAGGTTGATGGCAGTCTGCATTGCAACGGCTGGCGGCGCACTCAAAATCGCCGCCACAAGCTTTCTGCTCTCATGGACGCACAGCGTTGAGAAAGTGCCGTGGCAGGAGTCCTGGAATGTTACGTCGCAGGGACTGGTCTTGTCCGAGGCGCGCATCAAAGGCTCCGGCGCTGGCATGGACCCGCCTGCAGATGCTGTTCTCAAGAATGGCTGGTATGTTTATCACCCAGCCATTCCTCCACGCCGGGAAATCGTCCTCGCCGCCTCCGGCAAGACAGGCGGGGGCTGGACGTTCTGCTCAGGGCAAAAATGTATCGAGCTGGGCAAGGCCGCGGAAAAGCTAATCCATATCAAACCTTGTGAATAGGTTCGTCAGCGAGCGGTACTGCATGGCGTCAAAAATGGACGCAAGGATAAGATTCCGGATTCTACGCTAACGACTCATGTCTCCGGCGCCGCTATCTTCAATCATCTAGTAAAGCAAGCAAAGAAACATTGACCAGTGCGCTTCAATTCGAACGCGCGGACGGAATTGCTTTGCATTTTACCAGATAGCGCAAGTGAAGTAATAGCGTTGGAGGATCTCGTGAGTATAAACTTTAGATCATTGTGTATATCTGCGGATCGCATGGCAACACGGCGTATTCTCGTAGCAGGCGGTGCAGGATTTCTCGGTTCTCATCTTTGCGAGCGTCTTCTGAACGAAGGAAACTTTGTCATCTGTGTCGATAATTTTTCGACGGGACGGCTCGAGAACATCCGCAATCTGCTGCGTTATGACACGTTCAGCTTTGTGCGCCACGATATTGTCCATCCGATCGATCTGCCTGTAGACGAGATCTACAATCTGGCCTGCCCGGCATCGCCGCCGCACTATCAGGCCGATCCGGTTCACACGATGAAGACGAGCGTCATGGGCTCGCTCAATCTGCTTGAGCTGGCAGCGCATTATCAGGCCCGGATTTTCCAGGCTTCGACGTCGGAAGTGTATGGCGATCCGCAAACGCATCCGCAACCGGAAGCCTATTGGGGTAATGTAAACTCCTTCGGTCCCCGGTCATGCTACGACGAAGGCAAGCGCTCAGCCGAAACGCTGTTTTACGATTTTCACAAGCAGTATGGCGTCGATATCCGTATCGTGCGCATCTTCAATACCTATGGCCCGCGCATGCGGCCCGACGATGGCCGTGTCGTGTCGAACTTCATCGTACAGGCCCTCAAGGGCGAAGAAATCACCATCTATGGCGACGGCTCGCAGACCCGTTCCTTCTGCTATGTCGAAGATCTTATCGAAGGTTTCAGCCGGTTGATGAACAGCCAGATTCAGAAGCCCGTCAATCTCGGCAATCCGGGAGAATTCACTGTCCGCGAGCTGGCCGAACAGATCATTGCGCTGACCGGTTCGGCGTCGCGCATTGTCTATCGTCCGCTGCCCACCGACGATCCGCGCCAGCGGCGTCCGGACATCATGCTGGCAAAGCGCGAGCTTGGCTGGGAACCACAGATAGCACTTGTCGAAGGGCTGAAGCAGACGATCGCCTATTTCGAACGCCAGTTGGCCAGACCCTCTGGTGAGCTTTTCGAGGTGGCAAGATGACCCGGCAGAACATACTCGTTACCGGTGGCGCGGGCTTCATTGGCAGCCATACGGCCAAGCTTCTGCATAGGAGCGGATTTTCCCCGGTCGTCTATGACAACCTGTCGACCGGTCACAGGTCTTCCGTGCGCTGGGGTGATTTTGTCGAAGGCGATACGCTTTCGCAGGAGCAGCTCATTGCTGCAATCAGGACCTTTGATCCGGCAGCCATCATCCACTTTGCGGCCTCGGCCTATGTGGGTGAATCCGTCACGGATCCGGCAAAATATTATCGCAACAATGTCGGCGGCATCCAATCCGTTCTGGAAGCCAGTCGCCTGACAGGCGGGCGCCCGGTCATCTTCTCATCGAGCTGTGCCACCTACGGTATTCCTGATGTGCTGCCGATCCGCGAAGGCGAAACGCAAAATCCGATCAATCCCTATGGCCGCACAAAGCTGATCGCGGAACATATGCTGGCCGATTATTCGGCCGCCTATGGCATGCCCTATGCGGCGTTGCGCTACTTCAATGCCTGCGGTGCCGATCTGGATGGCGAACTGGGCGAAAAGCACGATCCCGAAACCCATCTGATACCGCGCGCCATGCTGGCTGCGGCGGGGAGGGCGGACTGTCTCGAAGTGTTCGGCGACGATTATGATACGCCGGATGGCACCTGCATCCGCGATTATATCCATGTGGTCGATCTGGCGCGGGCACATGTGCTTGCAGTCGAGCATCTTCTGAATGGCGGCGACAATCTCATCCTTAATCTGGGAACCGGGCGCGGAACATCCATCAAGGAAATCGTGGATGCGATAGACCGGCTGACCGGACGCACGGTGCCTGTCGAAATGCGTGCGCGCCGGGCAGGCGATCCGCCGGTGCTTTATGCCGATCCGGCAGAAGCTGCAGCAAAGCTTGGCTTTCGCACGCTCCATTCCGATCTCGATACGATCATCCGCACTGCCGCGCCCTTCTTTGGTCTGGAGATACGAACATGACACGGCGCGAGCTTCATCCAGCCGTTGATGGCGATACAGGCGAAACGGAACCATTGCTGGCCCCCATCTTCACTGGCCGCGAGCGGGCGGAATATGTGGTGGGCATTGTCCTGTGGGCCCTCGCCATCGCCTATTTCTGGCAATGGTGGTTCATCAGCGCAAAGCACAATCATCTACTCGGCTCCATTCTGGTGACGGCACTCTTGGCGTGGATCACGATCCTGCCGCTTTACTTCATCACGGTTTTCTTCCATGCAGCGCGCCCGACCGGCCCGCTTCGCATTCCTGCCGGAAGCCGCGTCGCCATGGTCGTCACCAAGGCTCCGTCAGAGCCCTTCGAGGTGGTGGCTGAAACGTTGCGCGCCATGCTGGCGCAGGATGTGCCGCACGATACCTGGCTTGCCGATGAGGACCCTTCGCCCTCGACGCTTGCCTGGTGTCGTGAGCATGGCGTGTTCGTTTCCACGCGCAAGGGCCGCGCCGACTATCATCGGCAGATCTGGCCGCGCCGTACCCGGTGCAAGGAAGGCAATCTTGCTTTCTTCTACGATCACTATGGCTATGAGCGCTATGATTTCGTCTCGCAGCTCGACGCCGACCATGTGCCTGAACCGGGCTATCTCTTCAATATCCTGCGGCCTTTTGCCGATCCGGCTGTCGGTTATGTTTCCGCACCGAGCATTTGTGATCGCAATGCGCATGAAAGCTGGTCGGCGCGCGGACGTCTCTATGTGGAAGCCAGCATGCATGGCTCGCTGCAGGCCGGTTACAATGGCGGCTTTGCCCCGCTCTGCATCGGTTCGCACTATGCCGTGCGGACGGCAGCGCTGAAGGAAATCGGCGGACTTGGGCCGGAACTGGCCGAGGATCATTCCACGACCCTGTTCATGAACGCGTATGGCTGGCGTGGTGTTCATGCGCTGGACGCCATCGCCCATGGTGACGGCCCGCGCACCTTCGCCGATCTCGTGACGCAGGAGTTCCAGTGGTCGCGCAGCCTTGTGATGATTCTGCTGCAATATACGCCGAAGCTGATCGGGCGGCTGCCGCTGCGCCTGAAGCTCCAGTTCCTGTTCTCGCAGCTCTGGTATCCTCTCTATGCATTCTTTCTGGCGCTGGCATTCGTTCTGCCGATAGTCATTCTGGCTTATGGCGATAATTTCGTCAGCGTTACCTATCCCGCCTTCCTTATGCACTTCTTGCCACTATCGCTCGTGACTTTGGCGCTGGCATTCTGGTGGCGGTCGAGCAAGACATTCCGTCCGGTCGACGGCAGGATTTTCAGTTGGGAAGCGATGCTGTTCCTGCTGGCACGGTGGCCCTGGGCTCTGGCTGGCACCTTCGCAGCCTTCCGCGACTGGCTGACCGGTTCCTTTGTCGATTTTCGTGTCACGCCCAAAGGCTCATCCGAGGTGGATCCGGTGCCGCTGCGGGTGATTGCTCCCTATGCGCTGATCTCCGGTCTCTCCATCCTGCCGGTGTTCGTCGTCAGGGATGCCCATGAAACGCGGGGCTTCTTCATTTTCGCCATCGTCAATGCGTGTTCCTACCTGTTCCTGTTGGCGATGATCGTGATTCAGCACACCCGCGAAAATCAGGTGCGGATGACGAGCCGCCTCTATCGACCGGTGTTGGCATGCAGCTTTACCGCGCTGGTGGCACTGACCGGCTTCACGACTGTTGAACGTGGACGCGACGGTATCGAGGCGCTGAGCTGGGGCACGAAAAGCTTCACGATATTTGACGATCGCTTCTCGGTCGCCGGTGCCGGTGTGGGCGGACGCGATCTCCACCGGACAATTTTCAATCCACGCTGGCGTACGGATACTGCCAGCACAGAGAACTAGGCGAAAGAGGCGCGACGATTATGAAGATCGCTGTTATCGGTACGGGATATGTCGGATTGGTCAGTGGCACGTGTTTCGCAGCATGGGGACACGAGGTCGTCTGTGTCGACAAGGACGCCCAGAAGATCGCCCGGCTGGAGCGCGGCATTGTGCCGATCTACGAGCCGGGGCTGGATGAGCTGGTGGAACGCAACTTCGCCTTTGGCCGACTCAGCTTCACGACCAATCTGGCGGAAGCGGTCAAGGGCGCGGAGCTTGTCTTCATCGCAGTCGGTACACCAGCGCGTGCGGGACACGGCGATGCGGACCTGTCCTTTGTCTATATGGCGGCTCGCGAGCTTGCACCATTGATCGACGACTATAGCGTCGTTGTGGTCAAGTCCACCGTTCCGGTCGGCACAGGCGATGTGGTGCAAAAGATCATCGGCTCGGTTCGCCGACCCGGCACATTCTCCGTTGCGTCCAATCCGGAGTTCTTGCGCGAGGGTGTGGCTATCCGCGATTTTCTTGAGCCTGATCGCGTCGTCATCGGCGTGGAGGACGAGCGCGCACGTTCCGTGCTTGTCGCCCTTTATGCTCCGCCGCTCGAAGCTGGAAAGACGCCAATCGTGATTACGCAGCGCCGGACATCGGAGCTGATAAAGTATGCGGCCAACGCTTTTCTCGCCACCAAGATCACCTTCATCAATGAACTGGCGGATCTGTGCGAGGAAGTCGGCAGCGATGTCACCGAGCTGGCGCTCGGCATGGGGCTGGACAAGCGTATTGGCACCAGCTTTCTCAATGCGGGGCCTGGCTATGGCGGCTCCTGCTTCCCAAAGGATACGATTGCGCTGTTGCGCACTGCCCAGGATCACGGGGTCGCCCTGCGGCTGGTCGAGGAAACGGTTACCGTCAATGAGGCGCGCAAGCGTCGCATGGCGCTGAAGGTGCTGGATGCGCTCGGCGGTAGTGTCGAAGGCCGGACGATTGCCGTTCTCGGTCTGACGTTCAAGCCCGATACGGACGATATGCGTGACGCACCGTCCATTCCGCTTATCGAAACCTTGCAGCGTTTCGGCGCCAGAATTCGGGCCTTTGATCCGGCTGGAATGGAGAATGCGCGCTGTCTTCTCAGCGATGTCGAGTTTTGCGACGATCCCTATGAATGTCTGAACACAGCCGATGCGGCGGTGGTCGTGACTGAATGGGACAGCATTCGCAAGCTTGATCTCGTTCGGATGAAACAGGTCATGCAGGACACGGTGCTCGTCGATCTGCGTAATGTCTTTTCACCGACAATTGCCGAGAATCTGGGCTTCCGGATTTCGACGATCGGTCGTCCCGTTCAACAGCGGCAGGAAACAAGACCAACAAACGTTCTGCCGCACGCGCGCATCCGTCAATCGCAAGAACCCTTGGCGGGTGCGCGCAACCTGAAGGTCGTGGGAGGTTCAAATGAAACATTCGATGTTTGAAGGCCAACGGTCCCGGTATGGCTGGCGCACGGACAGGAGCAGAGGCGTTCTCACGCTCTTTGTCCTGCTGGCCGGGCTCGGCACGCCAGCCGGTGCAGCAACGGCTACGGCGGATGGCTTGCCCGAGGACGCCCGTGTGATGACACCTGCAGAGCTTTACGTGCTCTATCGTGACAAGAACTGGCAATGGGCCGATGGCGCTGGCCGGATGGAAAGCCAGAACCGCCGATTCACCGCCCGCGTCGATGGCGACAAGGGCAAGGCCTGGGCTGAAGGCCGCTGGCGGATCACCTGGTCGGGCCAGATGTGCTTCGATGCGAAATGGCATCTGGATCAAGGCGTCTTCCCGAACAAGACCTGTTTCTCCCACCGCATTGCCGATGGGACGATCTATCAGAAACGCGAACCGGACGGTGTCTGGTATGTCTTCCGCCACGCTGGCGGAAACAAGGATGACGAAGCGCGCAAGCTCGTCTCCATCGAAACAATAACGCCAAAAACGGAAGCGCTGAATCTGGCGCTGCCCGTCGCGCAATCGCCAACGCAATAAAGGAGGCGGCGATGAAAACCTCATATAAAATAGCAACGGCCATTCTTTGCGGTGGGATGCTTTCAACCGCTGTTTACGCGGCAAGCGGTGTCTCGGGCGCCAATGTCGATACCCGTAACATGTTCCATGACAAGCGCCCGGTCATAACCCCGCAATCCATCACGTTCGGGGCTTATGATCCGCACGGGGATTTCACCAACGATCCCAATTCCCGTATCGAGCATCTGTTCCTGCCCTGGGAAGATGTGGACCTGACCAGCCTGTCGACCGCCGATGCCTATGCGCAGGAACGGGGCCGCGAATTGCTGATCACCATCGAACCCTGGTCATGGGCTCGCGACTGGCGCGTTGCGCCGGATGATCTTCTGAGCGGAATCGTGCGTGGCCGCTACGATTCAAACATGGCGGCCGTCTGCTCTGCCGCTTCCAAGCTGAAGAGCCCGGTCACCATTCGCTGGGCGCAGGAAATGGAGGACAAGGCTGGCCAGTTCACCTGGTCCTACTGGCCGGCACAGGGTTATATCCGCGCCTATCAGCATGTCGTCAGCGTCTGCCGCAAGTCACTGCCGCACGCCAAATATATGTGGTCGCCGAAGGGCGAAGAGGGGCTTGAGGCCTATTATCCGGGCGATGGTTATGTCGATGTGATCGGTCTGTCGGTGTTCGGCTACGAAACCTACGATATGCTGGAACTCGGACGCGCATCCACCTTCGTCGAACGGGCTAAGCCCGGATATGACCGGGTCGCAGGCTTCAAGAAGCCGATTGTCATCGCCGAACTCGGCTATGAGGGAAGCGATACCTATGTCCGCGCCTGGGCACAGGAGACCAACAAGCCGCAGCCCGAATTCCCGAAACTTACAGCGGCCGTCTACTTCAATGACCGCGAAGTCTATCCGTGGCCACGTGGTGTCGGGCGGCCTGACTGGCGGGTTGCGAACCATCCGCTTGATTAATCCGGAGATGCGAGTCCGTTCCATTTTAATCATGCTCTAACGTCTGAACAGGAATACGACAATGTTTTCGATCCGTTTGAGAACCGTCACTGCGGCGCTGTCCGTGCTTCTTCTGGCAGGCGCCGCCGATGCGGCGCCGAAGCCGAAGACCGAAGATCCGGTTGCCATCAAGGCTGCTGCGGCGTCACCGCTCTCAGCCAAGGCGCTTGAGGCGCTTTACTCCGGCAGAACATGGAAATGGAAGGATGGAGGTGGCTATTTCTCAGCCGACAGACATCGTTTCATCGCCTGGTCGCAGAAGGGCAGGGCCTGGTCCTACGCACAGGGGCGCTGGTATGCCACCGACAGCGGCAAGCTCTGTCTTCAGGCCTATTGGGTCAGCAAGACGGGGAGCAGCAGCGATACGACCTGCTTCCTCCACCGCGAGCAGGACGGCGTCATCTATCAGAAGCGCTCGCTGGGCGGTAGCTGGTATGTCTTTCGCAACAATCCCCCACGCCCGACCGATGAGGCAGCCAAGCTCCTGCGCGGTGACCGTATCAGCAAGGGGCTGGCAATCATGAAAGCCAAGGCGAGATGATCGCCGGGCACGCATGCCGGCTCGCTGATCAGTATCGAGTTCTGGCGAGCCGGTATGCCTTGGAGCGCCTCCCGGAAGCCGTTCCACGCCGGCCGGATCGCGCTCTAGTCACGGATGAAGCAGCGAGATTTCTGCCCGAAGCCGCTTGGCGTGCACACATAGGACGTGCCGGTCGCATATTGCGATGCGGAAACCTTGATGACTTTCGCGGATGCGGGCTTGTTGAAGCGAGCTTGACTGCCAACCTCGAACTTGGCGAGATAAACGGAAACTGTTGCGCTTTTCTGCTTGCGTGTGTCCTTGGCTTCTGCACCTGCCGTCAGGCAAAATGAAGCGGACAGTCCAACGATGATAGCGGCAGCCCATTTCAAGCCTTCGCGACGTACGGCATATGCAAATACATTGTTCATGCGATTGCCTCCGGTTGTTATTACCGTGCTTTCTATCGGATGCGTTTTAATATTCTGGCCGGATTTTCATGAAAATTTTCATCAAATGGGATGCAATCAACTCATTTCAGAGACCGTTTTGCGCGCTCCGACACTTCCGGTCAAATCTGGGAAGAGGCCGGGAAAGCGGGGTTGTCGGCGCGTAAGTGGAAACGTCGGCTACCGGTCTGAACGGTTACGTGGCTGATAGTGTTCCAGCTTATTTTGATTTTATACGTGCAAATGCTACTATCGACGCAGGGCTTGGTTCGCCATTACCGCGCCTCGAGCCTCCGGGTTGGTTTAGGGAGTTGCCGTGACATCCCCGAGCGACAAGGCCTCGCGTGATCTGAAGCCCGATTTTGTGGAGCGCCGCCAGTCAGTGCGCGTTCCACTCGCGCCCCTTGGAGAAGATGCCCGAAGCACCAATATTCTGACCCCGCTGGTCTTTACGACCGAAGAGCTGGAACCCTGCGCACAGTTTCCCACATGGCAACAGCACGTGGCTCCCCTCTATGATGTGCGGATGCCGGATGGTGTGAACGCCGAAGACGGTTTTGCCGTTACCCAGAAAGTCTGGGATCTGCGCGGCATGCTGCTGATAGAACAGACTGTTCCTCCATTCAGCTATGAACGTACAGCGGAAAAGGTTCGTTTCAGCCCGATTGATCACTGGCAGATCAGTTTTCTGCGAAGCGGTCGCACATGGACGGCGGTGGATGATCGTGTGGCGGAAAACGAGCCCGGCATGATCAATATCCGTTCGTTTGGCTATCCGTTTCGCGGTCGTGCGCTGGCAACGGACGTGGTGCTGCTGATCATTCCGGTCGATCATTTCGCCGGTCTGGGCGGTATGCCGGAAGCGTGCAACAATGCGACGCTCGGAGGCTATCGCGCCAAGCTGCTGATCGATTTCGTATCGACGATCCAGGCGGGACTTGACCATATCAGAAGCGAAGACCTGCCGGAGCTGCGCGACGCCCTGCGCCAGATCGTATTTGACACGATCGCCCCTTTGGTAAAGGAAAACGATGCGAGCGAACACAATGCGTCTCTCGGGGCCTCTCTGGGGTTGATGACCAAGGCCAGACGCTTCATCCAGAAAAATCTCACCTCCCGTGAACTCACGCCCGATGCACTGAGCAAGGAGCTCGCCATCTCACGCACACATCTCTATCAGCTGTTCGAAGGCTCGGGCGGGGTGCTCAACTATATTCGCCAGAAGCGTTTGCTTGCAGCACATGAGATGCTTGCGGATGCATCCGAAAACCGCAGGGTGTCCGACATAGCGCAGCTGTTTGGCTTCGATACGGCAGCCAATTTCACGCGGGCATTCACGCAGCATTTTGGCTACAGTCCGAGCAATGTCCGCAAGTCGCTGTCGCGAAACGACGGCATCAGCGACAGCCAGTCTGACGCGAACCGCTCCCTCACTTTCTCAACCCTGTTACGCACGCTGGCGACATTCGATACGTGATCCTCTGGAGAGTGATCATTCCAACCGGAAAGGAGAATGAGTGGGACCGTTTGGGTGACAGTTTAATCGGGCGTTCTTAACCGAACGGGCGTTCAGCGGAGGCGATAACAAGGCCGCCCACGCCGATCCCACGCTGTCTCAAATTGCTTCCGCACGATCTGCTCAGCGCTATAGCTGACGGTTGCTAACGCTGTCACATAACCCAAACCACCCGCGCAAATGTGCGGCTTTCCCTTCGGCATAGAATATCGCTTTGCCAAACTCTGGAGCCAGAATAGTTAGCGCGCGCAGCGCCGCTTGTTGAGCCGGACCTTGATCCTGTCGGGAGAGGTACTTTTCGCCTTGTGGTCCGATGAGACGATGTGCGCACGCACGGTGCAGTCGCCGGCCAGAACCTCGAAATTATTGGAGCGGATATACATCACCGTATTGATCGGCTGGTCGGGCATTTTCTGCGCGACGGCATTGACGACAGCGGTGACTTCCTTCGCCCGTTGCTTCGAACTGCCATTGCTGGCAGCCAGCGCCGGGCTGAACGTGGATGAGAATGCGAATATGCCCGCAAGCAGAAAAGCAGCGTTAGCTTTCTTCATTGGCATGGCCTCCGATTGAGCTGGAATTGAATGGACCAACATAGGCCCCAATTGCGTCAATACCAGTGCCGGAAGGCTGGATTTAACCTCTTTTACCAGGTTTTTGTCTCGTTTATGCCGTTTGCGATGCGCTTGGCAGTGGTTACGACCAGAAGCAGGCAAAGGAACGGCTGCAGCCAGAAAATCCAGTCCGGGAGGCCGCCGTCAATAGCGATCCAGGCGCCGAGTACGCCGAAGACGACGGCGCGGTCGCTCTTGCCCATCGGACCGTCATAGCGGCGGCTCGCACCCACGGACGCACCGGTAACGCCTGTAAACTCCGTCAGGGTGGCCAGCAGTATAATCGCAAAAATCCAGGGCGCTGACAAAGGTGCGATGATCGCAAACGGTGCGTACAGCGCGGCATCGGAGACGACATCGCCAATCTCGTTGAGATAGGCACCGAGCGTCGATTTCTGCCCATGTTCACGCGCCAGCATTCCGTCGACGGCGTTCAGCGCCATGCGCAGGAACAGCCAGATCGGGACGAGTGCAAACCATGCCGCCTTTCCACTCCACGCCAGAAAAGCGCCAAGTATGACCGAGACGAGCGCGGCAGCGACTGTAACCTGATTGGCCGTTACACCGCCTTCGGCAAGTCGCACGACAAGAGGCCGCAGTAAATTCTGGAAACGCGACTTGAGTTGATAAACCGACATCAAGAATCTCTTGGGAAACGAAGAATAAGTATTGAACAGCTATTTGCGGTTCGCTCCAGCTCGTTTATTCAAACATTTGGTTTCACTCAATAGAAATTGGGGGCAATTGTCCCATGAGGAAACATCTGGAGAGGGGATGGCATGAACGAGCACGCTACAAACCGGCATCGCGCGGCGCAGGAAAGCCAGTTCGTCACCCATGACGGCACGTCGCTATTCTACCGTTTCTGGCCATCACTCTCCGACAAGCCGAAAGGCGTGATTGTCCTCCTGCATCGCGGTCATGAACACAGCGGACGCGTCGCGCACCTCGTTGATGAGCTGGGGCTGGACGACTACGCCTTCTACGCATGGGATGCGCGCGGCCACGGCCAGTCGCCGGGCGTGCGTGGCTTCTCGCCCTCATTCGGTGCGTCGATCCGTGACCTGGATAGTTTCGTAACCCATATCCGACAGGAAACCGGCACCGCCATCGAAGATGTGGCGATTATCGCGCAGAGTGTTGGCGCGGTGCTGGCCGCTGCCTGGGTGCATGATTATGCGCCGAATATTCGGGCGCTGGTGCTGGCTTCACCTGCCTTCGACATCAAGCTCTATGTGCCCTTCGCCAAGGAGGGCATCGGCCTGTGGCAGAAGCTGAAGGGCACGTTCTACGTCAATTCCTACGTCAAACCACAGTTTTTAACTCATGATCCGGAACGCATCGAATCCTATCGCACCGATCCGCTGATCACGCGGCCCATCGCATCGCATATCTTGCTTCAGCTTTATGAGGCGGCAAAGCGCGTGGTGGACGATGCGCGGGCGATCACCGTTCCGACGCAACTGCTCATTTCCGGTAGCGATTTTGTCGTGCGTACCGCACCGCAACATCGCTTCTTCGAGAATCTCGGCAGCCGCATCAAGGAGCGGCATGTGCTGAAAGGCTTCTACCACGACACGCTGGGCGAGCGGGATCGCAAGCCGGCCATCGAACGCATCCATGATTTCATCGAGGCTCGTTTTGCAGAAAAGCCGCAGCGCGCTGATCTGACCGAAGCGCATATTGCTGGCCACACGCGCGACGAGGCTGACCGGCTGTCCAGCCCGCTGCCGCTTCTGACCGCGCAGGGGCTTTACTGGGCGTCGACACGCGCTTCGATAGCCTTCGGCGCATTGTTTTCGGAAGGGTTGAAAGTCGGCAAGCGCACGGGCTTCGATTCCGGTTCCACGCTCGATTACGTTTATGAGAATGAAGCGCGGGGCCTCGGGCCGGGCGGCAAGCTTATCGACAAGCAGTTTCTGGAAGCCATCGGCTGGCAAGGCATCCGGCAGCGCAAGGTGCATCTGGAGGAACTGATCGGTGCGGCGATCAAACGGCTCAAAAGCGAGGGCCGCTCGACCAATATTCTCGACATTGCCTGCGGCCATGGCCGTTATGTCATCGATGCGGTGGTGCGTGCTGACGAAATGCCGGACAGCATTCACCTGCGGGATTATTCGCCGATCAATGTGCTGGCAGGCAACAAGCTCATCAGGGATCGCGGGCTGGAATCCATCGCTCATATGGAAGAGGGCGACGCTTTCAATGCGGAAACCCTCGCGGCGGTCACGCCTAAGCCGGACCTCGCCATCGTGTCCGGTCTTTATGAACTCTTCCCCGATAATGCGCTGATCAATCGTTCGCTGTCGGGGCTTGCCCGCGTGCAGAGACCCGGCTCATTGCTGATTTACACCAACCAGCCATGGCATCCGCAGCTTGAAATGATCGCGCGGGCACTGACCTCGCATCGCGGTGGCGAGGCATGGGTGATGCGCCGCCGCACGCAGGGCGAAATGGACCAGCTTGTCGAGAAGGCAGGCTATCGCAAGCTCGAACAGCGCGTCGATCAGTGGGGCATTTTTTCCGTATCGATTGCAGAACGCGTTGGAGACGGCGAAGCGTGACCACGCAATTAACGGAAGTGGATGGATCTTCACGGTGGTCAGTGATCCGCCGCGCGGTCCTTTGGCTTCTGTTTCTTGGCCCCTTTTTCTATCTGACCTACGGTACGGCGAACTGGTTCGCATCGCAGCAAAGTCACGTACCGAACCTTGCTTTCGAGTGGGAACACCATGTTCCCTTCATCGCGTGGAGCATCATTCCCTATTGGTCGGTCAATCTGTTCTATGCGATTGCGCTGTTCGTCAATGACAGCCCGGAACAGGTCGACCGGCTGGCAAAGCGCTATCTCACCGCGCAGATCGTCGCTGTTCTCTGCTTTGTCGCTTTTCCGTTGACCGCAACTTTCGTAAAACCGGCAACAGCCGGGCTTCCGGGTTTCATGTTCGATGTGCTTGGCGGCTTCGACAAACCCTTCAATCAGGCGCCATCGCTGCATATTGCGCTCTTGATTATCATCTGGGACCAGATGCGCCGCATAATGGGCGACGCCATGCGCGTGGTCTGGCATGTCTGGTGTCTGCTGATCGGTCTGTCGGTGCTCACCACCTATCAGCACCACGCGGTCGATATTCCGGCAGGCGCGTTGCTTGGCCTGTTTGCCCTATGGCTTTTTCCGCGCAGCGGTCCTTCGCCGCTCGCGGGCTTTCGTTTCAACTTTGATACGAGAGCCAAACGAATCGGTTTTTGTTATCTGGCGGGTGCAGTCCCGTTTCTGGCTCTGGCAATCCACGGCTTGTCCATCACTGGTTATGCGATTTTCTGGCTCTGGCCCGCGACGGCACTTGCCGTCGTCGCTCTTGGCTATCTCGGTGCCGGTGCCGGCATTTTCCAGAAACAGACAGATGGATCGGTCAGCCTCGCAAGCCGCTGGCTGCTTTGGCCCTACCGGCTTTTTGCCCGACTGAACGTGCGGTTCTGGACACGCAAGCTGCCGCCGCATGTCGAACTTGCCGACGGAGTGTTTCTTGGACGGTATCCAAAACCAGCGGAGCTTTCCCCCTTTGCTGCCGTCGTTGATCTTGCCGCTGAAATGGTGCCGCCACGCCATTTGCCAAGTCATTCAATTGAATGGAAAAGCTTTGGCGCGCTTGATCTGGTCGCGCCGTCATCCGAAACAGTGCGACTGGCATCCGATGCCGTTGAAGCTGCGCGCCATCATGGTCCGGTGCTCATCTGTTGTGCGCTTGGTTTTCAGCGCAGCGCCGCGGTTGCAGTCGCGTGGCTCGTCTCTACTGGCCGCGTCGCCAGTGTGCGTGAGGCCGAAACGCTGATCCGCTCCAAGGGCTGGCCTGTCCATCTGCATCGTGCCGAGGGGGTGGCATGAATTCTCCGGCAACGTCCATCGCGATTGTGTTGCGCCGCAATGCCGTTCTCGGCATCGCGGTCGCCGTCGTGCTGCTTGCGGCCGGGCCCTTCATGCGCCCGGTGCATGATCTGGCTTTCTGGCTGATCTGGCCGCTGCTGTTGGCGAGCGCATTGATCGTGCTGGGTATTGCAGCGCATCTTCTGTTCGATGCTGCGCTTTTCAAGCTGATCGCCGGTTCCGGTGAAACGGGATTGGGTGAGGTAGATAGCATTCTTGAGCGCATGGGTTTGCGCTCCAATGACGGCACGGTCCGTCC
Organism: Brucella tritici; assembly: GCF_902825325.1. Lineage (GTDB taxonomy): Bacteria > Pseudomonadota > Alphaproteobacteria > Rhizobiales > Rhizobiaceae > Brucella. Next base: position 81,732 of record NZ_CADEAR010000004.1, read on the forward strand.
ACTTGCGAAAAGGATGGAAGGCTCGCGACGGATCATGGGGCGTCTGTGTTTCTTCATGGGGCTTGGTATTGTGCTTTTCATTCTGCTGGCCACAGTGCCATTGGGGCAGCCATTAGGATGGGGGCTGTGACATGCGGGAACTGGTTCGCCATCAGGTGCAATCGATTTTCGGTTCGTTTCTGGCAATCCTGTCGCGCGGGATAACCGGCGTGCGACCAATCTGGAGCGGCACTGGTCCGTCGCGCAATCAGCGTATCTATTTTGCCAACCATACAAGCCACGGCGATTTTATCCTGCTTTCCTCCTGTCTCGATCAGGAAGAACGCGCGCGCACCCGTGCTGTCGCTGGTGCCGATTATTGGCGGGGCAACCGCGTGCGCCAGTTCATGGCGGAAGTTCTGTTGCGCACCGTGCTTGTCGAGCGCAACTGGGTGGAACGCACGCAAGACCCGATGGAAGTGATGCTGAAAGCGCTGGCCGATGGCCATTCGCTCATCATCTTTCCCGAAGGCACACGCAACATGACCGATGAAGCGCTGCTGCGCTTTCGTTCCGGCATCTATAATCTGGCGCTGTCGCGTCCTGATGTCGAGCTGGTGCCCTGCTGGATCGAAAACATGTCGCGTGTGTTGCCCAAGGGCGCAATGCTGCCGGTGCCGCTGCTGTGTCGCGTGATTTTTGGTGCGCCGGTGCAGCTTCGCGACGGCGAGGACCGCAAGGAATTTCTCGCCCGCGCTCGCCAGAGCCTTCTCGATATTCAGCCTCAGAATGGTAATCACTCATGAGTGAAACAACCCGATTATTCCTTGGCCTCATGGGCGTTCTGATAACGGCAAGCGCCGTTGCCGGTGTTCTTTCTTGGCGCGCCCCGAAGCCGCTGTCATCCACGCTGGTCAATCTCAATGCCCGCATCAAGGCATGGTGGATCATGGTTGGCGCCATGTGCATCGCCTTCCTGTTCGGCAAGGGCGGCGTGATCGTGCTGTTTGCGCTGATCTCGTTTGCTGCGTTGCGTGAATATGCAACGCTGACGCAAACACGCCGCGCCGACCATCACGTGCTGCTCGGCATGTTCCTGCTGGTTATCCCGGTGCAATATTATCTGATCTGGATCGACTGGTACGGGCTCTATTCCATCTTCATCCCGGTTTATTGCTTCCTCGCCATGCCGGTTCTGACAGCACTTTCCGGTGACACGTCGCGCTTTCTGGAGCGCATCAGCGAACAGCAGTGGGGCATCATGCTCTCGGTCTATTGCATCAGCCATGTGCCCGCGCTGATGACGCTGGATATTCCCGGTTTCGATGGCAAGAAGCTGCTGCTGATCGCGTTTCTGGTGGCCACGGTGCAGGGCAGCGATGTGCTGCAATATATTTTCGGAAAGCTGTTCGGAAAATATCGGATCGCGCCCAGTATATCGCCATCCAAGACATGGGAAGGGTTTGTGGGCGGAGTGGCTGCAGCCTCACTTCTGGGGGCAGGTCTTGCATGGCTGACGCCGTTTTCGCCGGTTCAGGCGGGTGCACTTGCTGCAACTTCCTGCATCATGGGCTTTTTCGGCGGGCTGGTCGCTTCCGCCATCAAGCGTGATCGCGGCGTGAAGGACTGGGGACACATGATTGAAGGACATGGCGGGATGCTTGACCGTGCCGACAGCCTCGTTTTTTCGGCGCCTGTCTTCTTTCACATCGTGCGTTACTTCTGGACGTGAGACGATGTCCTGTCAGGGGAGTTTCAAAGTGATGAACTGCGAAACCTGACTGTGGTTGAAGTTGTTGTCGGAAGCGAGGATCAGCGTTTTCTTGCCGTCAACCATCGGCCCGAAGGTGACGGCCTCGATATTGTCGATGTCGAGGCCGAAATCGCCTTCGTTGAGCTGGAGGAGAAGTTTCTTGCCGAGCGGTGCCACCGACTGATTGGCCAGTGAGGGCACATTCTTCACATTGCTGGTGCAGTCGAAGGATGCGCGGTAAAGCGAAATGCGATTGCCCACGCCCATGGCGAAGGAGCGCTCGACAGTGAGGAGATCGTTTCCGTCGGCAATGAATTCCGACAGGCCGTTATCGTTCCAGAAGGGCGGCAGCGTCGCCTTGGTGAAGATCGGGTCGGTGTCATAGGCAAATTCTGCCGTCACATTGCTCGAGGCAAGGTCAAAGGCGATGATGCGTGAACGGCTGCCGTGGTCGAGCGTCGCCTTGTCTCCATCCTGTATCAGGGCGTTTTCCGTTCCCGCCAGAAGCGTCTTTCCGTCCGGTGTGATGGTCAGGCTTTCAAAAGACAGATTGTTGCGGATGCCGCGTGTCTTGCTCTCGTCGGGGATGTAGGCTTCCGGCAAAGCAAATTCGCGAATGAAGCTGCCGTTGGTCTTTGCTTCGCCGATAAAAGGCCTGCCATTCCTATCGCCTTCGCTCGACCAGTAGAGCGTGCCTGTCTCCCCGTTGAAACGGATGCTTTCAGGGTCCACATCCTTCAGTCCAAATGGTTTGCCGGCCTTGTCCAGAAGCGTGACAGTTTCCAGAATATCAAGGCTTTGCACGCCGGAACCGTCGATGGCGAGCTTGAGCTTGTAGAAGCGCGCAGGTGCGTTTTCCGAGCGGTCGTCGGAAATGGCGTAATAGACATCCTCTCGCGGATCGTAATCGAGGCCGGAAATTCCACCGAATTCAATGCCGCCAATTTTTAAGCCGGTCGGCAGCGTGATAGCGCCGATAAGTTCCGGCTTCTGCATTTCCTGTGCTGAGGCGCTGGTGGCGAGGGCAAGAAACAGTGCAACAAAAGGTGCTTTCATGACGGATATCCGTTCGATCAGGAAAGTCACCGGATAGCTGTTCTGTTTGACAGGACGATGAAAGCCGGTCTCATACCCTGTCGGCGGTGCGTGTCGGTTCTTCCCTGTCGATCAGATGGGAAGGGGCAGCAAATTGCAGCAGCCTGTTCTTGTTCGTGATCTTGATCGCGGAGGCCTGCACGCTGACGCCATGCGAGCCAAGCGTCGCAAAATTGCGCGACAGGTTTTCCGGCGTCATGCCGAGATAAGCGGCAAGCGTCCGTTTTTCATAAGGGATCATCACGACCTCCGCGCCGTTGTTCAACAGCGATTCCTTGACGATCCAGTTGGCGAGGCGCTGCACACTGCTTCGAAGCTTCTGTGCCTTCAGTTCCTTGACCAGACGGCGATAGGAGCGTGCGGTTTCAAAAACGACGGCGCGCATGAAGCCTAGATCCTCGCTCATCAAATCCCGGACAAGGCTGGAGGGCACCATCAACACGCGGGTGGGCGTCAGTGTCTGCGCAGTCTGCAGGCACACGTCGTCATTGAGAACCGCGGCGAGAATGAAAATATCGTCGTTGCGCAATATCTCCAGCGCGGTTTCGCCGTCATCCGATTTCGCCGACATCAGCACGAGGCCATCGAGGATCGCGAACAGAAAGTCCGCAGGCTCGTCCTCCTTGATCAAGGTCGTGCGCGGTGGAAATGACTGCACGAAGCTCGGACGCATGATCCGCTCGAATGTGGCATCTGCCATATCCATGAAAAGCGGCAGATTTCTCAGCGCGTCGATATCTTCCTTCCGCATTAAACCTCCCTCTTAGGATCAAGTTTTTGTTGGCCTATTATGCTTGATTAATATCAATTAGGCAATGCGTATTAATCAATACTTCAGACAAACTAAATCTATTTTTGGCGTTAACTCACGAATATCCTAAATTCAACTTGAATAGTCCGGCGATATTGATCTTAATCAATGTATTCATCTGAAAGTCGACGCATAAGTGCAAGCGAAACCTTCCATGGTATTCAATTCGGAGTACGCCTATGCAACATGTCGCAGGGGAAAATCCCAGGGCGCAGACTACCGCGCTGGCGATGAGTACGACCGCATTCACAGTCTGTTTTGCGGTCTGGACCATCTTCGCAATCATCGGCATTGAAATTCGATCCGAGCTTGGCCTGAGCGAAACGCAGTTCGGCCTGCTCGTCGGTACGCCTATTCTGACCGGGTCGCTGATCCGTGTCATCCTGGGCATCTGGGCGGATCGCTATGGTGGCCGCGCCATCTTCACGCTGACCATGCTGGTCTCGGCGGTTGCCACCTGGCTTCTGACCTATGCCACCACCTACCCGCAGATGCTGATTGCAGCACTCGGCGTCGGCGTGGCGGGCGGGTCGTTCTCGGTCGGTGTTGCCTATGTCTCGCGCTGGTATCCGCCTGAAAAGCAGGGCGTGGCGCTCGGCATTTTCGGCGCGGGCAATGTTGGCTCGGCGGTGACGAAGTTTTTTGCGCCAATGGTCATGGTCGCATTCGGCTGGCATGCGGTTGCCGAAATCTGGGCGGCCGCGATGGTCGTCATGGCACTGATCTTCTACTTCACCACGAGCGACGATCCGGTTCTGGTCGAGCGTCGGCGCACAGGTGAAAAGCCAGCCAGCACGTTGATGGAGCTGGAACCGCTCAAGAACGTGCAGGTCTGGCGTTTCTCGCTTTACTATTTCTTCGTCTTCGGCGCTTTCGTGGCTCTCGCGTTGTGGCTGCCGCAGTATCTGATCCATGTCTATGGCGTCGATATCCGTCTGGCGGGCATCATCGCGGCGTTCTTCTCTGTCCCGGCCAGCCTTTTCCGCGCCTATGGCGGGCATCTTTCGGATGTCTATGGCGCGCGCCGGGTCATGTACTGGACCTTCGCCGTTTCGCTGGTCGCGACATTCGTATTGTCCTATCCACCAACGGATTACGTCATCCAGAGCGATAACGGTCCGCTTGCTTTCCATGCCGAAATGGGTGTGATCGGCTTCACCATCACCGTCTTCATTCTCGGCTTCTTCATGGCCTTGGGCAAGGCCGCCGTCTTCAAGCATATTCCGGTCTATTATCCGGGCAATGTCGGCTCCGTCGGCGGTCTGGTGGGCATGATCGGCGGTCTTGGCGGCTTCATCCTGCCGATCCTGTTCGGCGTGCTTCTGGACCAGACCGGCCTCTGGACAAGCTGCTTCATGCTGCTCTTCGTCATCGTCGCGGTTTCCTTTGCGTGGATGCATGTCTCGATCCGCCAGATGGAGCGTGCAGCCGAAGGCAAGACGACGGAAGAGCTTCCGCCCTTTGCCGAACTGCAGGGGCTCAAGAAGGCCGAAGTCAAACCTGCAAAGGGCGATTCTGTTCTCACCGACTGGCGTCCGGACGATCCGACCTTCTGGGAACAGAAGGGAAGGAAGATCGCCAAGCGCAACCTGTGGCTTTCGATCCCGGCACTTCTCCTATCCTTCGCCATCTGGCAGGTCTGGTCCGTGGTGGTGGCAAAGCTGCCGCTGGTGGGTTACCAGTTCACGACCGACCAGCTATTCTGGCTGGCGGCGCTCCCCGGCATCTCGGGCGCGACCTTCCGCATCTTCTATTCCTTCATGGTGCCGATCTTCGGCGGCCGCCTTTGGACCACACTGACCACCTGGTCGCTGGTCATTCCGGCCATCGGTATCGGCTATGCCGTGCAGAATCCGAATACGCCTTACTTCATCTTCCTGCTGTTGGCGCTCTGCTGTGGCTTCGGTGGCGGCAACTTTGCCTCCTCCATGTCCAACATCTCGTTCTTCTTCCCGAAGCATGAGAAGGGCAATGCGGCGGCGCTCAATGCTGGCCTCGGCAATCTCGGCGTCAGCGTCGTGCAGTTCGTCGTTCCGCTCGTCATCACTGCCGGTATCTTCGGCAAGCTTGGCGGTGATCCGGCAATGGTCGCGACCGCATCAGGCGAAGCCCCGCTCTGGCTCCAGAACGCCGGCTTCATCTTCGTGCCGTTCATCGTCATCACTGCTTTCGCCAACTGGTTCGGCATGAACGATATCGCCTCGGCCAAAGCATCGTTTGCCGATCAGGCCGTGATTTTCCGCCGCAAGCACAACTGGATTATGTGCTGGCTTTACACCGGCACGTTCGGTTCGTTCATCGGCTATTCGGCTGGCTTCCCGCTGCTCACCAACATCCTGTTCCCCGAGGTCAATGCGCTTCAGTTCGCCTTCCTTGGACCTTTGGTCGGCGCGCTGTCGCGGTCGGGTTCGGGCTGGCTTGCCGATAAATACGGCGGCGGGCGCGTGACCATCTGGGCCTTCGTCCTGATGATGATCGGCGTGGCAGGCGTGCTGTATTTCGTCGGTATCAAGGATCAGCCGAATGCTTTCTGGGGCTTCTTTGCTTCCTTCGTGCTGCTGTTCTTCGCAACCGGTATCGGCAATGCCTCCACCTTCCAGATGATCCCGGCGATCATGTCGAAGGAAATGGTGCGGCTGATGCCTAATGCCAGCCCGGAAGAACGCCGTCATGAAGCGGACAAGGAATCTGCGGCCATCACCGGCTTCACCTCGGCCATTGCTGCCTTCGGCGCCTTCTTCATCCCGAAGGGCTACGGCACCTCGATCAGCATGACCGGCGGACCGGAAGCAGCACTCTGGGCCTTCCTGATCTTCTACGTGACCTGTCTCATTATCACCTGGGGCGTCTACACCCGAAAAGGCGGTCTGCTTTATGACGTCGAGCGCCGCAACAAGACAGCCGCTGCTGCTGCCTGAAGAAATAAAGTGAGGATAAAATCATGAGTCTACTCCTCGACCGCCTGAATTTTCTCGCGCGCAAGAATGTCGGCACCTTCTCGGAAGGCTATGGCGTCACGACCAATGAAAACCGTGACTGGGAAGAGGCCTATCGCAAGCGCTGGCAGCACGACAAGATTGTCCGCTCCACCCATGGCGTGAATTGCACCGGCTCTTGCTCGTGGAAAGTTTATGTCAAGGGCGGCATCATCACCTGGGAAACCCAGCAGACGGATTATCCGCGCACGCGCGCCGACCTGCCGAACCATGAACCGCGCGGCTGTTCGCGCGGGGCAAGCTATAGCTGGTATGTCTATTCGGCCAACCGCGTGAAATATCCGCTGATCCGCTCCCGCCTCCTGAAGCTGTGGCGCAAGGAACGTGCGGTGAAAACGCCAGTCGCAGCCTGGGCCGCAATTCAGCAGGACCCTGCCAAGCGCGCCGACTATATGAAGGTACGCGGTCTCGGCGGCTTCGTTCGCGCAACCTGGGACGAAGTCAACGAGATTATCGCTGCGGCCAATGCCTATACGGCCAAAACTTACGGACCGGATCGCGTCATCGGCTTCTCGCCGATCCCGGCCATGTCGATGGTTTCCTATGCGGCCGGTTCTCGTTACCTGTCGCTGCTCGGCGGCGTCTGCATGTCGTTCTATGACTGGTATTGCGACCTGCCGCCCGCTTCGCCGCAAACCTGGGGCGAGCAGACCGACGTGCCGGAATCGGCTGACTGGTATAATGCCGGTTTTCTGATGCTCTGGGGTTCCAACGTACCGCAGACCCGCACGCCGGATGCGCATTTCTATACGGAAGTGCGTTACAAGGGCACCAAGTCGGTCGTGGTCTCGCCGGATTATTCGGAAGCCGCAAAGTTTTCCGATCTGTGGCTGCATCCCAAGCAGGGCACCGATGCCGCGCTGGCCATGGCGCTCGGCCATGTCATCCTGCGCGAATATCACATTGACCGGCAGGTACCCTATTTCGAGAATTACTGCCGTAAATATTCCGATTTCCCGATGCTGGTCATGCTCTCGAAGAAGGACGGCCGCTATGTGCCGGATCGGTTCCTGCGCGCGTCCGACTTCAAGGGCGATCTCGGCGAAGGCAACAATCCCGACTGGAAGACGGTCGCCTTCGACACAAAGTCGGGCGCCTATGTCGCGCCGCAGGGTTCCATCGGTTTCCGCTGGGGTGACGACGGCCAGTGGAACCTTGAAGAAAAGGACGGCAAGGGCAAGGATGTGGAACTTGCCAAGAGCTTCATCGACAAGGACAGCCATGATGCCGTTGCCGATGTGGCCTTTCCATATTTCGGTAATCGCGAGCACGATTACTTTGAAGGCACGGACCATGACAGTGTGCTGGTGCGCAAGGTTCCGGCCCGCAAGCTGAAGATCAAGGGCGGCGACGTCATGGTAGCGACAGTGTTCGACCTGTTTGCCGCCAATTACGGGCTTGATCGCGGGCTTGGCGACGAGAACTCCGCCAAGTCCTATGACGAGGGCCTGCCATACACTCCGGCCTGGGCTGAAAAAATCACGGGCGTCCCGCGCGACCAGATCATCGCGGTCGCCCGCGAATTCGCAACCAATGCCGAAAAGACCAACGGTCGTTCGATGGTTATCCTCGGTGCCGGTCTCAACCACTGGTACCATATGGACATGAATTATCGCGGCATCATCAACATGCTGGTGATGTGCGGTTGCGTCGGTCAGTCCGGCGGCGGCTGGAGCCATTATGTGGGGCAGGAAAAGCTGCGTCCGCAGACCGGCTGGACAGCGCTTGCCTTCGCGCTCGACTGGAACCGTCCGCCGCGCCACATGAACTCCACCTCGTTCTTCTATGCGCATACCGACCAGTGGCGCTACGAGACGGTAAAGGTGCAGGACATCCTCTCGCCTACGGCCCCCGAGGGTGCATGGGACGGCACGATGATGGACTATAACATCCGCGCCGAACGCATGGGCTGGCTGCCTTCCGCTCCGCAGCTCCAGACGAACCCGCTGGAACTCGCCAAAGAGGCCGCCGCATTGGGCAAGGAGCCAAAGGACTTTATCGCGAATGCGCTGAAGAACGGCACCGTCACGATGTCCTGCGAAGACCCGGACCATGAGGCCAACTGGCCGCGCAACATGTTCGTCTGGCGTTCGAACCTGCTCGGTTCGTCGGGCAAGGGGCATGAGTATTTCCTGAAGCATCTGCTCGGTACCTCGAACGGCCTGCTCGGCAAGGATCTGGGTCAGGAAGGCGCACAGGAAAGCCGCGAGGCCGTGTGGCATGAGAATGCTCCAGAAGGAAAGCTCGACCTTCTGGTCACGCTCGATTTCCGTATGTCCACAACTTGCGTCTATTCCGATATCGTTCTGCCGACTGCCACCTGGTACGAGAAGAACGACCTCAATACTTCCGACATGCATCCCTTCATCCATCCGCTGTCGAGCGCAGCCGACCCGGCATGGGAAGCGCGCAGCGACTGGGAAATCTTCAAGGGTATCGCCCGGAAGTTCTCGGAAGTGGCACCGGAAGTGCTGGGCGTCGAGAAGGACATCGTTCTTGTGCCGACCCTGCATGACACGGCGGGCGAACTGGCGCAGCCGAAGGATGTTCTTGACTGGAAGAAGGGTGAAGTCGAGCCGATTCCCGGCAAGACGATGCCATCGGTCGTGGTTGTGGAGCGCGATTATCCGAACCTCTACAAGCGCTATACCTCCGTCGGACCGCTTCTCGACAAGCTGGGCAATGGCGGCAAGGGCATTTCATGGAATACCCAACACGAGGTCGAGCTGCTCGCTAATCTGAACGGCAAGGTTCATGAGCCAGGGGCAAGCGAGGGACGTCCGCGCATCTATACCGACGTCGACGCAACCGAGGTCATTCTGTCGCTCGCGCCGGAAACCAACGGCGAAGTGGCGGTCAAGGCATGGGAAGCGCTGTCGAAGTTCACAGGACGCGACCATTCGCATCTCGCTATCCCCAAGGAAGACGAGAAGATCCGCTATCGCGATATTGTTGCGCAGCCGCGCAAAATCATCTCCTCGCCAACCTGGTCGGGCATCGAATCCGAAACCGTCTGCTACAATGCAGGCTATACTAACGTCCATGAGCTGATCCCGTGGCGCACGCTGACCGGTCGTCAGCAGCTCTATCAGGATCACCTGTGGATGCGTGCATTTGGCGAAGGCTTCTGCGTCTATCGCCCGCCGATCGATACCAAGACGGTCAACCCGGCAATCCGTGAAAAGGCGGACGGCAAGCCGCATCTGGTGCTGAACTTCATCACGCCGCACCAGAAATGGGGCATCCACTCCACCTATACGGACAATCTCCTGATGCTGACGCTCAATCGCGGCGGGCCGGTTGTCTGGATTTCGGAGCCTGATGCCGCAAGGGCAGGCCTCGTCGATAATGACTGGGTGGAAGTCTACAACGCCAATGGCGCCATTGTGGCCCGTGCGGTCGTCTCCCAGCGCATGAAGGACGGAACCGTCTTCATGTATCATGCGCAGGAGAAGATCGTAAACACGCCCGGCTCGCCGCTCACCGGCCAGCGCGGCGGCATTCACAACTCCGTCACCCGCATCATCACCAAGCCGACGCATATGATCGGCGGCTATGCCCACCAGTCCTATGGTTTCAACTATTACGGAACCGTTGGTGCCAACCGCGACGAGTTCGTGGTCGTGCGCAAGCTTGAGAAAGTGGACTGGATGGAAGGTCCGCTTGAAGAAGGCAACCAGAGCTCCGCAGCGAAGGAGGCAGCAGAATGAAAATCCGTGCGCAAATTGGAATGGTGCTCAATCTCGACAAGTGCATCGGCTGCCACACCTGCTCCGTGACGTGCAAGAACGTCTGGACCAACCGTGAAGGCGTGGAATATGCCTGGTTCAACAATGTCGAGACCAAGCCCGGCATCGGTTTCCCGAAGGAATGGGAAAACCAGAAGAAGTGGAACGGCGGCTGGGTCCGCAAGAAAAACGGCAAGATCGAGCCGAAGATGGGCTCCAAGTGGCGCATCCTCGCCAAGATTTTCGCCAATCCGGACCTGCCTGAAATCGACGACTATTACGAGCCGTTCGACTTCGATTACGGCCATCTCCAGACGGCAGGCGAAAGCAAGACCATGCCGACCGCCCGCCCGCGCTCGCTGATTTCCGGCGAGCGGATGGAAAAGATCGAATGGGGGCCGAACTGGGAAGAAATTCTCGGCGGCGAGTTCGCCAAGCGCTCGAAGGACTACAATTTCGAAGGCGTGGAGAAGGAAATCTACGGCCAGTTCGAAAACACCTTCATGATGTATCTGCCGCGCCTGTGCGAGCACTGCCTCAACCCGACCTGCGTTGCGGCCTGCCCGTCGGGTGCGATCTACAAGCGCGAGGATGACGGCATCGTCCTGATCGATCAGGAAAAGTGCCGCGGCTGGCGCATGTGCGTCTCCGGTTGCCCCTACAAGAAGATTTATTACAACTGGAGTTCAGGCAAGTCCGAGAAGTGCATCTTCTGCTATCCGCGCATTGAAGCCGGTCAGCCGACCGTATGTTCGGAAACCTGCGTGGGCCGCATCCGTTATCTGGGCGTGATGCTCTATGATGCCGACCGCATTTCGGAGGCTGCGTCCACGGCTAATGAGCAGGATCTCTACGAAGAACAGCTCAATATCTTCCTCGATCCGAACGATCCTGCCGTGATCGAGCAGGCGCGCAAGGACGGCGTGCCGGAAGCATGGCTGGAAGCGGCGAAACATTCGCCGGTCTACAAGATGGCGATGGACTGGAAGATCGCCTTCCCGCTTCATCCTGAATATCGCACTCTACCGATGGTCTGGTACGTACCGCCGCTCTCGCCGCTCCAGTCTGCTGCTGCATCTGGCAAGCTCGGCATGGATGGTCCGCTGCCGGATGTCCGTTCCATGCGCATTCCGGTCCGCTACCTTGCCAATCTTCTGACAGCAGGCAAGGAAGAGCCGGTCATCTCGGCGCTGGAACGCATGCTCGCCATGCGTGCCTATATGCGCGCCAAGACTGTTGATGGCGTTATCGATGAGGCGATTGCCGATCGCGTCGGCATGAGCGGTGCGATGATCGAGGAAATGTACCACATCATGGCGATTGCCAATTACGAGGACCGCTTCGTCATCCCGACCACGCATCGTGAAATCACCGAGGATGCCTATGACGTGCGCGGCTCCTGCGGCTTCACTTTCGGCAATGGCTGTTCGGGTGGAACGTCGACCGAAGACCTGTTCGGCTCCAAGCGCCAGAAGGTCGTCCAGACACCAACGGATATTTTCCGGGAGCAGGTGTAATGAACAAGACCCTGAAAATCATTTCGCTGCTGCTTTCCTATCCGACCGCAGAGTTGCAACTCGGCGGCGAGGAACTGAAAAAAGCACTGGCCGGGGAAAAGCTTTCCCCCGGCATCCGCAGGCTGCTCGACAGCCTTGTCGATTATGTCTGCGACTGCGATCTCTACGAGGCGCAGGAACGTTACGTGCACCTTTTTGACCGCACGCGCTCGCTGTCGCTGCATCTTTTCGAGCATGTGCATGGTGAAAGCCGCGACCGCGGCCAGGCTATGGTCGATCTCATGAAGATGTATGACGAGAATGGCTTTGTCGTCGATGCCAAGGAACTGCCGGACTATCTGCCGTTGTTCCTCGAATTCCTGTCGACACGCTCGCCAGAGGAAATCCACGATCTTCTCACTCAGACCGGCCATATTACAGCGGCCATCGGTGAGCGTCTGCGCAAGCGCCAGTCGCCTTATGCCAACGCCTTTGCGGCGCTGCTTCATGTAGCCAATGCCAAGCCGGACAAGAATCTCGTCGGGGAGTTGCTGCGGCAAGAAGAAGATGATCCGAACGATCTGGCCGCGCTCGACCGCATATGGGAAGAAGAAGCGGTAACGTTTGGCGGCAATGCAGGCGAAAATTCCTGCGGCCCGGACCGGTTGCGCATGCAGATGCGTGCAGCACAGCGCAAGCCCGGCAACCCGTCCAACCCATCACATATATAGGAGACGGAAGATGGCTTACCTCCATACGTTTCTTTTCGGCATCTATCCCTACATCGCACTGAGCGTGCTCGTGCTCGGCTCGATCTTCCGCTATGACCGCGAGCCCTATACCTGGCGTTCCGGCTCAAGCCAGCTTTTGCGGCGCAAGCAGCTCATGTGGGGGTCGGTTCTGTTCCATCTCGGCGTGCTGTTTATCTTCGCTGGCCATCTGGTCGGCCTGCTGACGCCGATCTGGGTTTTCGACATGCTCGGCGTCAGTCATGAGGCAAAGCAGATTCTCGCCGTTGTGGCGGGTGGCATCGCCGGTATGATGGCAATCGTTGGCGCCAGCATGCTTGTGCATCGCCGTGTATTCGATCCGCGCGTTCGTGCGTCCTCGCGGCCATCCGACACGCTGATTATCATTCTGTTGTGGTTGCAGCTTCTGCTGGGGCTCGGCACCATCCCGATCTCGTTGCAGCATATCGACGGCGGCGAAATGGTGACATTCATGAACTGGGCACAAGGTATCTTCACCTTCAATCCGGCGGCATCCAGCTACATCGCCAATGCGTCGTTCATCTTCAAGATGCATATCTTCCTGGGGCTGACCATCTTCCTGCTGTTCCCGTTCACGCGGCTTGTGCATATGCTGAGTGCGCCGGTCCGCTACATCTGGCGTCCGGGCTATCAGGTCGTGCGTGAGCGCAACCATACGGCTCAGCCCTCGCATATGCGTATTCCTGCGGAGTAAGGCTCATGGTGACACTTTTTGACCGGAAACAGCCGTCTGAACAGCATCAGGGCGCCCACGCCCACGCCCATGATCATAACACCGGTTACACGACCTATCAGGAGCCGGATACGCGGGTGCCGCCAAAACCACGCCCGGTTTTCGATGCAGTGTCCGTCAATGGCGTGGCGATCAACGAAACCGACATTCTGACGGAGGCACAAAACCATCCGTCGGAAAATCCCGGCGCGGCACTGCTTGCTGCCGCCCGGGCGCTTGCCGTGCGTGAACTTCTTCTGCAGCGCGCAAGGGAAACCGGCATCGTGCCAGAAAGCGAGAAAGATGCGGAGGGGCGCAGCGAGACTGATGAAGATGCCCTCGTGCGCATGGTGATTGAACGGGAGGTCGAGGTGCCTTCCGCCACGCGCGAGGAAGCCTTGCGCTTCTACGAAAAAAACCGCCATCGCTTCACCAGTGCGCCCATTCTGGAGGCAAGTCACATCCTGATCGCCGCCGATCCGACCGACCAGCGCGAGCGTGAGAAGGCCCGCACGACGGCATCCTATCTGGCTACCTCGGTGATTACCGAGCCTGCCACCTTCGCTTCGGTCGCCCATGAATACTCGTCCTGCCCTTCGGGCGCGCAAGGCGGCAATCTCGGCCAGCTCACACGCGGCAGCACAGTGCCTGAATTCGAACGGGCGCTGGAGCGCCTCACGCCCGGCGAAATAACGCCAGCGCCTATTGAAAGCCGCTTTGGCTTTCACATTGTGCGCCTTGATCGCCGCATCGAAGGCGAAGAGCTCCCGTTCGACTATGTTGCCGACAGGATTGCCGGGTGGCTGGAAGCCTCCACCTGGTCGAAGGCCGTGTCGCAATATATCGCGATCCTCGCAGCAGATGCCGATATCACTGGTATCGATCTGCTTTCGAATGAGGGAGCGGATGGATGAGCGGTGTACCGACGCTTGCGGCCATCCGGGCCGCGAAGGACGAGCCGGTTGACCAGCTTCTGGCAGGCGTGGCACATCGGGCCAGACAGGCTGGACTGCACGTTGTGGGCTTTCTTCAGCACCGCGAAAAGAACACGGATGAATGCTGTCGCGATATCGAGATCAAGCATATAGGCACCGGCGTGACGCAGATCATCTCGCAGTCGCTCGGCTCGGGTTCGAAGGGATGCCGCCTCGACCCGGCGGCCCTTGCCGATGTAGCAGGCTCGCTTCTGGCGGAACTGGATGACGGCGCCGATGTTCTGATCCTCAACCGTTTCGGCAAGGGCGAGACGGAAGGGCACGGTTTCCGCGCCATCATCGAAACGGCATATGCGCGCCAGATTCCGGTGCTGACGGTGGTGCGGGAAACCTATGTCGACGGATGGAACGACTTTGCCGGTGACTGCGGTATCCTTCTGGCGGCGGATAGCAAGGCAACGCTTGGGTGGTTCGACCGGCTGACGGAATTACGGCAATTGCCGGAAGCCGTTTGACGGCGGTCTTTCCGCCGGAATTGCTGCTCTATAAATCGAGCTGATCGCGACGGTCTTCCGCAATCAGCTTGCGGATCTGATAGACGATCTGGTCTCCATGCGCCTTGCCAAGCAGGTCGGCGGTATCCACGTCCCGTTCTTCAATGGCGCGGATCATGTCTTCATGCTCAGTGACGTAACGCTCGGGCAGGCGGTCGGCGAAAGACTGGTAATAGAGGCGCAACAGCCTGCGCCCTTCATCGAGAAGCCGCGAAAAGAAGGTGGTGTAGAAGGGATTGCGCCCCGCTTCCGCAATAGCCGCATGAAAATCGCGGTTGGTCGCGATCATTTCCAGCGCGTTTTGTGAGCGGACGGCGCGGGCAAAAGCTTCCTGATGCGCGCGGATGTTTTCAAGGTCCCTGTCGGTCCGGTTGCGGGCGGCAAGCCGCGTCGTTACGCGGTACATCAGCGTTACCGCGTCGAAAAATGCGGGGAGGCTCAGAAAGTCGATATTGGACACAACGGTCGAGCGATTGGGCAGCGTGGTTACGAAGCCGTCGCTTGCCAGCCGCACCAAAGCCTCACGTATAGGCGTGCGCGACATGGAAAAGCGTTCGGCCAACTGGTTTTCATCAATGGGGCTACCCGGCGCAAGCGAAAGATCGATAATCTCGTCGCGCAGCACGTCGTAAACCAGTTTGACACCTGAACCCTTCTTCCGGTCGGCTGTCTGGTTTGCGTCGTCTTTGTCCATGATCTTGTCTGTCCTCAGTCGTGATGTTTTGGCGACCCGAAAATAGGTACGGCGCGGCAAACTGCGCTCCAAACACCAGTTTCAGCATAGAGCGCTTCCTATCCTCTGAAGCGTGGGAAATGCTCTATCCATTTGTTTTTACGCATTATCCAACGCAAAACCGCTTCGCACTTTTGCTGGAAATGCGCATCCAGTCAAGCAATCCTACCTCAAACAAAAATTTTGGTCGACAAGAAAAATACAAAGTGTATATTTGATTTCAATACAAGGTTCGGCAGACCGATTGTAGATCCAGCCCGCGTGAAGAACGCTCAAGGAAAAACGTCCAAGGAACGACGCTATGACCTCTAACATTTTCTCCGGTTGCATTCCGGCCCTCATGACCCCCTGCAAGCCCGACCGCACGCCGGATTTCGATGCGCTGGTCCGCAAAGGCAAGGAACTGATCGCGAAGGGCATGTCTGCGGTTGTCTATTGCGGTTCCATGGGTGACTGGCCGCTTCTCTCGGACGAGGAACGCATGGCTGGCGTCGAAGCGCTTGCCAAGGCAGGCGTGCCCGTCGTCGTCGGCACCGGCGCTGTCAACACGAAGATCGCCGCCGCCCACGCGGCCCATGCGCAGAAAGTTGGCGCGAAGGGCCTGATGGTCATTCCGCGCGTTCTCTCGCGTGGGTCGTCGATCTCGGCGCAGAAGGCCCATTTCAAGGCGATCCTTGCGGCAGCTCCTGATCTGCCAGCCGTTATCTACAACAGCCCGTATTACGGCTTTGCGACCCGCGCCGACCTTTTCTTCGCACTGCGTGCGGAACATCCGAACCTCATTGGCTTCAAGGAATTCGGCGGTGCGGAAGCCATGCGTTACGCAGCCGAAAACATCACGAGCGCCGATGACAATGTAACCCTGATGGTCGGTGTCGATACCGGCGTTTTCCACGGTTTCGTCAATTGCGGTGCAACCGGTGCCATCACCGGCATCGGCAATGTGCTGCCGAAGGAAGTCCAGCATCTCGTGGCATTGTCGAAGGCGGCCGCCACAGGCGATGTCGCGGCGCGCAAGCTGGCGCTGGAACTGGAAGCCGCACTGGACGTACTGTCATCCTTCGATGAAGGCCCGGACCTCGTTCTCTTCTACAAGCATATGATGGTTCTGACCGGCAATCCGGAATATGAACTGCATTTCAACGAGACGGACAAGCTGTCCGATAGCCAGCGCGGCTATTGCGAAACCCAGTTGAAGCTCTTCCAGACCTGGTATGCCGACTGGAACAAGCAGGGCGGCGCAGCGGCGAAATACGCCGCCTGAAATCTAGGTCCTGACCCTTCACAGATAAAACAAAAAGGCGCCGAATTCCGGCGCCTTTTTGTTTGGGATCATGACACTGCGTCGAGACCCTTTTCCTTCAGTTTTTCCAACAACGCGATCTCGGCTGCGGTGAGCGCAATGCCCTTGGCCAGTGAATCGCGACGGGCGGCAAAGCGGCGCTGTGACGGCAGGCGTGCGCCCTGTCCGGCAATCGCTTCGATCAGGATTTCGCCACGCTCCTGCGGGTTGCCGCGGCCACCTGCCATGCGGGCAGGGTCGAAGGCGATGATGAGTTCGCCGTGGCGCGGCGCAAGCGTCGTCGTGCCAAGGAAGTCCAGCGCCTCGGGGCTGGTGAAATCACCGATCATCACACCGGCCAAAAGCTCGATCATCGTGGAGATGGCCGATCCCTTGTGCCCGCCAAACGGCAGCATTGCTCCTGCAAGGGCGGCTTCAGGATCGGTCGTCGGATTACCGTCCGCATCGACGGCCCATCCTTCGGGTAGCTGCTTTCCGGCACGACGGTAAAGTTCCAGTTCGCCACGCGCGGCAACGCTGGTGGCAAAGTCGAACACATAAGGGTAATCGCCGGAGCGAGGCCAGCCGAAGGCGAATGGGTTGGTGCCGAGAAGCGGCTTCGTTCCGCCTGCTGGCGCCACGGTGGCATAGCTCGGGCACATGGCCATTGCCGCAAGGCCCTGTTCGGCAAGTGCTTCGACTTCAGGCCACAAGGCTGCGAAATGGGTGCAGTCGTTGATCGCCAGCGCTGCGATACCGAGCTTGCGTGCCTTCTCGACGAGGGCAGGCGTGCCGCGCTCGAATGCTAGATTGGCAAAGCCGCCCTTGGCATCAACGCGGACGACGGCGCTGTCGTCGGTCGTGACGACCGGGACGGCATCGGCGACAACCTTGCCGCTCTTCAGCGTGCGCAGGCAGCCTTCGATACGGTAGACACCATGCGATTTGCAGCCGTCGCGTTCACCCGCCACAATCGTCTTGGCAATGGCTGCGGCATGATCGGCGCTGAAACCCGTTCTGTGCAGGATTTCTCGCACAAGCTTGGCGAGTTCTTCTGTCGAAATCGAAATGGTGTCGCTCATTCTGTCATTCCTATCCAATTCTTGGGCGCAATTCTTTGGACGCAGTTCTTAGGGGTGGGCCGAGTGTAGGCGAATATCGTTCGTTAAATGCATACAAGATGCATGCAGGGTTGTCATGCCGCACAGGCGGGGCGGAGACTGCGGCAAAAGGGCTGGCGTGGAAGGGGCGGTCTCCTTACCGCCGTGCATCAAATGGTGCGACAGCCTGGCGAAGAAAATCAATCAGTTTGTTGGCCGCGAGCGAGCGTGGATGATTTTTGGATGTAAGCAGCCAGAGATCGATGGTCGTTTCTGGCACGATGCGTCGCCTGATCAGCATATCGGGACCAAAATCGAGGCCAACAAAGGAAGGGACGATGGAAACACCCACGCCATTGGCCACGAAGCAACAGGCCGTCTCGGAAAGTGGAACTTCTATGCGGTTTCTCTTCTGCACGCCCTTGATCTGGAAGGCGCGGTCGATGGTCATCAACGAACAATCGTCTCGGGCCAGCGACACAAAGGGGTCGCTGCCGAGGTCTTCCAGATCGATGACGGCCTTGTCGGCAAGCGGATGACCGGCTGGCAGCACGCAGACCATTTCAAACCGCATGAGGCGTTCAGTCTCGACATTCGGGTGTTCAAATGGCAGCACGCTGAGGCCGATATCAACCTGTTGTGCGGCAACGAGATCGATGATGCGTGGGGAGGGCAGGCTGCGCATGGTGAAATGGATATCCGGCTGGTCGGCGAGGAGCGGCGCGAGCGATTGCGCCAGAAACCGCGTGGTGAGCGCCGGCGGCGCGACGAGCGTTATCTCGCCCCACTCCTGATTTCGCACAGCATCGGCCAGCCGCGCCACCCGCGCCGTACCGGAAAACATCTTGGCGACCTCGACAGCGAGCATGCGTGCTTCGAGCGTTGGTGTCAGGCGCCCGCCGGAGCGAATGAAAAGCTGGAAACCGCAGGTATCGGAAAAACTGCGCAGGAGCTTGCTGACAGCTGGTTGCGAAATCCGCATCCGTTCGGCAGCAAGCGTAACCGACCCGGTTTCTATCGTGTTGTGAAATGCTTCGAGTTGGCGGATGTTCATGCAGGCGCTTTCGTCTGGAATCGACAATATGAGGTTTGGTTATAATGATAGGATAATTTGATATTTGACAATTATACCCTGTCTCGCTTTTCTCCCTGCAAGAAAGCACGACGGGCCGCCAGGCGGTTCGTTTCATAAAAAGGGGAATGCGCATGAGACTGGCCCGTCCATCGGCCTTTGCTTCCACATTGGGGTCGGCGATGCTGGCCCTGTCGCTGTCAGCTCCCGCTCATGCGGGAATATTGTCGGTTTGCGTCGAGGGATCGCCGGAAATCTTCAATCCGCAGCTAAGCAGCAACGGCACCACATCGAACGTTCTTGGCAATATTTACGACAATCTCGTCTCGGTGAAGGCGAACAGTTCCGATCTGGAACCCTCGCTTGCCGAAAGCTGGACGATTTCGGATGACGGTCGTACCTACACGTTCAAGCTGCGCAAGGGTGTCAAATGGCAGTCCAATGCGCAGTTCACGCCAAGTCGGGATTTCAACGCGGATGATGTGGTTTTCACTTTCGACCGGATGATGAGTCCGGAGAACCCCTACGCCAAAATCAATGGCGGCAACTACGTCACATTCAACACCAAGCTTGCCAACACTCTGCAATCGGTAAGGAAGATCGACGACTACACTGTCGCCTTCACCTTGAAGGAGCCTTTGGCACCTTTTGTCGGCGTTGTGGCGCACCAGTCGCTCGCTATCACCTCGGCGGAATATGCCGATGTTCTCCTGAAGGCTGGAACGCCGCAGACTTTCGATATGGACCCCATCGGGACAGGCCCTTTCGCCTTGCAGGCCTATCAGCAGGATGCCATCGTGCGGCTTGCGCCGTTCAAGGAAACCTGGGGGGCGGCTATCGGTGACAAAAGCCGCACACCGATGGTCGACGCACTCATTATGGCGATCAGCACGGATGCGTCGGTGCGCCTGCAACGTGCACTTGCAGGCGAGTGCCAGATTGCGCTTTACCCCAATCTTGCGGATCGCGCGACGATCGAGAAGAGCGAAACGCTTGAACTCGAGCAGACACCGGTGGCCTCGACCGGCTTTATCGATTTCAACTTCCGTGACGAGAAGTTTCAGGACAAGCGCGTGCGAACTGCTCTTGCTGAAGCAATCAATGTCCCCGCGCTGGTTGAAGCGGTTTATAGCGGCATGGGTGTATCCACGGGAGCGCTGATCCCGCCGGTCCTCTGGGGACATGCCAAGGATCTGCCACCACACGAATATAATCCTGAAAAGGCCAAGGCGCTTCTGGCGGAAGCCGGTTATCCAGACGGTTTTTCAACGCAGGTCTGGGCCGTTCCGGTCTATCGGCCCTATATGCCGAATGGTCGCCGTGCTGCGGAAATGATCCAAGCCGACTGGGCCAAGATCGGTGTGAAGGCGGAAATCGTCTCTTTTGAATGGGGTGAATATATCCAGCGCGCGCGG
The DNA here is from genome assembly GCF_902825325.1 of Brucella tritici. Classification (GTDB taxonomy): domain Bacteria; phylum Pseudomonadota; class Alphaproteobacteria; order Rhizobiales; family Rhizobiaceae; genus Brucella. The sequence goes on from NZ_CADEAR010000004.1 coordinate 102,163, forward strand.
GCTGGCGAAGCGCCGGTCGCGATGTTTGGCGGTATTTATGATTTCCCCGACCCGAGCCAGATTCCCAACAATTATTTCATCTGCGATTCCGAGGGCAAGCCAAGTCCGTCCAATGTGGGCGCGTGGTGCGACAAGGAATTTATCAGCCTGATGAATGAGGCCGGCCGCGTTACAGACAAGGAGAAGCGCATCGAGCTCTATGAGAAGGCGCAAAGACGTTTCTACGAGGAAGCGCCTGCGGTCATTCTCGGCGGTGCCGACACGCTGACGACGGTTGCCAAAAATGTGAAGGGTTTCGAGCCCGCAATTTTCGGGACGAGCCGGTTCTCCGGTGTCACCGTGGAATAGTTGAATAGTCAGGCAGTTCCCGACACGTTTCGCTGGGGGCCGCCTCAAACTGCGCATTCGCATGAGAGCAGATACGGGAGCAGATATGAAAGTCCTGATTATCGGTGCGGGCATACTTGGTGCAAGCACGGCCTACCATCTCGCCCGCAAGGGCATCGACGTCGAAATCGTCGACGCCCAGCATGAAGGCAAGGCCACGCTCGCCGGTGCCGGTATCGTATGTCCGTGGGCAACCAAACTTGAGGATGGTCCCTTTTACGATATGTATGCCGCAGGCGCGGCCTATTATGCGGCGCTGGTGGAAGGGCTCAAATCATTCGGCGAAACCGATCTCGGTTATGGCAAGGTCGGCGGTCTGGTCGTCGCCGAAGACAGGCAGGAATTCGAAGCTGCCGCCGAGCGAGTAGCGCGTCGGGTCGCCAATGTTCCGGAGGCAGGCACGGTCGAGCATCTGAGCGCAGCAGCGGCGCGCGAGAAATTTCCGCCACTGCGCGACGATATGGAAGCGATCTTCATTCCGGGTGCAGCTCGCGTCGATGCACGGCTGCTTGCAGCAGCCATGTTGCGCGCTGCGGCCTCTCTTGGTGCGAAAGTGCGACAGGATCGGGTTTCACTCGTTTTGAAGGACGGCAAGCCGGTTTGCTCTGCAGGCGACGGTACTGTGGTTGAGGCAGACGAAATCGTCGTGATCGCCGGTGCCTGGGCTTCGCAGATACTTGATCCGCTGGGTCTCGATCATCCGGTTGAACCGCAGAAGGGGCAGATCATTCATCTTCGTCTGCCGGGTGTCCAGACTTCGAACTGGCCGGTGCTCCTGCCCATGGGCAGCCATTATTTGTTGGCATTCGACGATTCCCGCGTGGTGATCGGCGCTACTCGCGAAGATAATTCAGGCTTTGATTATCGCGTAACGGCAGGTGGGGAGGCTGAAGTACTGAATGCGGGGCTGGCAGTGGCTCCTGGCCTTGCAAACGCGACCCACATCGAAACACGCATTGGCTTCCGTCCGGCATCCCGGAGCATGAAGCCCATCCTGGGCCGTGTGCCGGGCGTCTCGGGTCTGACCGTCGGAAACGGGCTCGGCGCAGCCGGGCTCACCATCGGACCTTTCGCAGGCAGACTGCTGGCCGACCTTCTGACCGACGCGCCGCTCGCCGTCGATCTTTCTCGTTACGCGCCTGCGTGACGGGTCATCTCATTTGAAATTCAATTCTGTAAGAGAGGTATAATTATGGTAACGCGTTACCGGAAGCATCGCATCATGCATGCGGCAGTGGAGCATAACGGTCTCATTTTCGTCGGTGGACATGCGGCGTCCGATATTTCGCTCGGCATGAAGGAACAGACGCAGCAAGTCTGCGCCAAACTGGACGACGTGCTTGCCGAATGCGGCTCGGACAAGACACAGCTCGTCTCGGCACGCATCTACATCAGCGACATGTCGAAGAAGGAAGAGATGAACGAAGCCTGGCTCGAATGGCTGGATGGGGACGACCTTCCCGCCCGCGCCACGATTGGCATCGCCGATCTGGGCGACCCGAAGCGATTGATCGAAGTCGTGGTCGTTGCGGCCAAGAACTGAAACCATAGTCGAAGGGAGCGCTGAGGCGCTCCTTTTGGCTTCTATTGTAATTTGAGCGTCATTATCAGGAATAACTTCACCTGTTTGATCCAGATCAAAGAGGTTGGCAGACGACAGGTCTACATCCCGTGACGTGGCGTGTCAAAGCCGAGACGGCAGGTGCGCCAATCGATGGAGATCAGGACGAAAATGCGTAACCTCGCGATCAAATTTGCTGCAGCAGGCATTCTTTCGGTGCTGGCGGCCCCAGCCCTTGCCGAAAATATCGAAGTTCACATGCTCAACAAGGGTGCCGAAGGCGCCATGGTTTTCGAACCCGCCTATATCAAGGCCAATCCCGGTGACACGATCACTTTCATACCGATCGACAAAGGGCACAATGTCGAGTCCATCAAGGACATGATCCCCGAAGGTGCCGAAAAATTCAAAAGCAAGATCAATGAGAACTATGTGCTGACGGTTACCCATCCCGGCGCATATATGGTAAAGTGCACACCGCATTATGCCATGGGCATGATCGCGCTCATCGCTGTCGGTGACAACCCGGCCAATCTCGACCAGATCGTTTCTGCCAAGAAGCCGAAGATCGTTCAGGAGCGGCTGGATAAGGTCATCGCCAGCGCCAAATAAGATTGACCGAAAACTCTCGATGAGCCGAACTTGAACCGGCTACATGACGAGGACATCATGACCAGACAGCCAAGCCTGCAGGCAGTACCTGCTGCGATGCCATCCGATCAAAAAGGTATGCCGCGTGGACTGAAAATGACTGGTCCCGTCCTCCTCAGCTATGGCTTCCGCCCATTTTTTCTGGGCGGAGCCATATGGGCCGTTCTGGCCATGCTTTTCTGGATATTGTCGCTGACGCTTGGAATGCCGCTCGGCGGTTCCTATGGCGGGCTGAACTGGCATGCCCATGAAATGGTGTTTGGCTTCTCCTCCGCCGTTTTGGCAGGGTTCCTGCTGACAGCCATTCCGAACTGGACCGGCGGTCTGCCGGTGTCGGGGATGCCGCTTGCGGTTCTCTTCGGGGTGTGGATTGCGGGCAGGCTCGTGTTTCTGGAGCCTGATCTTGTCGATATACGGTTCGCCGTTGCGGTCGAAGGCCTGTTTCTGCCCTTGCTGCTTTTCATCTGCGCGCGGGAAATCATTGCCGGGCGCCAGTGGAAAAACCTGAAGGTTTTGGTCGGCGTGGCAACGGTGATGGTTGCCAATCTCGTCTTTCATTATCTGATCCTGACCGATGGCGACGTGGCATTGGCCAACCGCATTGGTGTCAGTGCCTATGTCCTGCTGGTCATGGTGATCGGTGGGCGCATTGTGCCAAGCTTCACCCGCAACTGGCTCAACAAGATGGGGCGGATACGCTTTCCGGTGCCGTTCAACCGCTATGATGGTTTCAGCATTCTTGTCGGGGTGGCTGCCTGCATCGGCTGGATCGCCGCTCCTGATCAGACGATAACGGCGGTGCTGGCGTGGATCGCAGCCCTGTTTCACATCGTGCGGCTTTACCGCTGGCGGGGATGGTCTGTGGCGAGGGAAAAGCTGCTGCTGGTTCTTCATGTCGCCTATGCCTTCATCCCGCTCGGTTTCATCGCCATCGGTCTTTCCGCCATTGATCGCCTCAACCCCTATTCCGCCTTGCATGTCGTGACTGTCGGCGCAATCGGCTGCATGATGCTGGCGGTCATGACGCGGGCGACGCGAGGCCATACCGGACGCGAGCTGACGGCCTCGCCCGTCACGCAGATTGCCTATCTGTGCCTGGTCGCCGCCGCGCTGATCCGCCCGCTGGCGGAAGTCATGCCGAATTTCTTCCATACCATCCTCGCCGCATCGGCTTTGCTCTGGATGGGCGCTTTCGGGCTTTATGTTCTCGAATACGGTCCGATGCTTTTGCGTGAGCGGCGCCAGCGCATGGCCGGTGCGTAATCCGCCTCATCTCGATACTATTATAAGGAGCAGTCCGTGGTCATCCACGGATTGCTTTTTTGCGTTTTGGGAGGTGAGTCGCGGCGCTGAAGCTGCGATTCGCCCTTTCTAAACGGCCAAAAACAAGGGTGTGGAAAGAAAAATCACACTCAATATCACATTTAAATCGTTATAATGTTATGGCCATATTGTTATGCTTTTGAAACGGTGTTACCGCAATTGGTGCCTGAGAGGCTGGCCTTAAAAGGACTGCGAAATCTCAGGCAGCACGAGCGCAATGCGCTCTGGCTTAGTTGTTTTACGCATATCGGCACCGAACCGGGTTTCGTTTGCCGGACATGCTCAAGGCTTTGCTTTTGGCAAGGAGGTTGCCGCCGATGAATTTCGCCCCGCCCGTATCAGATATGCTGCAACTCGCCAACTGCATTCGCGCTCTCTCGATCGATGCCGTCGATGCTGCCAATTCCGGCCATCCGGGAATGCCGCTCGGCATGGCTGACGCCGCAGCCGTTTTGTTCTCGAAGCACCTGAAATTCGATGCGTCGACGCCGAACTGGGCGGACCGTGACCGTTTCGTGCTCTCCAACGGCCATGGCTCGATGCTGCTTTACAGTGCGCTCTATCTGGCGGGCTACAAGGACGTGTCCATCGATGAGCTGAAGAACTTCCGCCAGTGGGGTTCGAAGACCGCCGGTCATCCGGAATATGGTCATACAGAAGGCGTTGAGCTGACCACCGGCCCGCTCGGTCAGGGTCTCGCCAGCTCGGTCGGCATGGCAATCGCCGAACGCGCGCTCGCCGGCCAGTTCGGCAAGGATATTGTCGATCACCGCACTTATGTGTTCTGCGGCGACGGCTGCCTCATGGAAGGCGTGGGACAGGAAGCGATCTCGCTTGCCGGTCACCTTCGCCTCGGCAAGCTGATCCTGCTCTATGATGATAACGGCATCACCATCGACGGCAGCACGGAAATTGCCTTCACCGACGATATTCCAGCCAAGTTCAAAGCTTGTGGCTGGAATGTTGAGAAGGTCGACGGTCACGATCATCATGCCATCGATGCGGCGCTGACGCGCGCCAAGGCTCAAGCCGACCGCCCGACGCTGATCGCGCTCAAGACTGTCATCGGCTATGGTTCGCCAAATCGCGCCGGTACGAGCGGCGTGCATGGCGCGCCGCTGGGTGCCGCTGAAAATGCCGCCACCAAGGCAGCGCTCGGCTGGACGGCGGAAGCTTTCGAAATTCCCGGCCCCTTGCTCAATGCCTGGCGTGAAGCCGGTGCGCGTGGCGTTTTGGAGCGTGAAGCGTGGCAAAAGCGCGTCGATGCGCTGCCTGCAACCGAACGCGCCGAATTCGACCGTCGTATTGCTGGCGTTCTGCCGGAAGGCTTTGCAGCGGTCGTCGGCGATGCCAAGCAACGTCTCCTCGACAAGCCGCAGAATGTTGCGACCCGCAAGGCAAGCCAGATCGCGCTTGAAAGCCTGACGGCAGCCCTGCCGGAAATGATCGGCGGCTCGGCTGACCTTACCCATTCGAACCTCACCCGCGTTCCTGCCGTCGACAGCGATTTCACGCCGGAAAACAGCGGTCGCTATGTCAGCTACGGCGTGCGTGAATTTGCGATGGGCGCAGCCATGAACGGTATCGCGGTCCATGGCGGCTTCATCCCTTACGGCGGCACCTTCATGGTGTTCTCCGATTACGCCCGCAACGCCATCCGCCTTTCGGCGCTGATGGGTGTGCGTGTCATCCATGTGCTGACGCATGACTCCATCGGTCTCGGCGAAGACGGTCCGACGCACCAGCCGGTCGAACATCTGGCCAGCTTGCGCGCCATGCCGAACCTTCACGTCTTCCGCCCGGCAGACACGATTGAGACGCTGGAATGCTGGGCTGTGGCGGTTTCCGATCCGCATACGCCTTCGGTGCTGGCCCTTTCGCGCCAGAACGTGCCGCAGTTGCGCACCGACAATGGCGAGAACCTCTCCGCGCGTGGCGCCTATGTACTGCGTGAAGCAAAAGGCGAACGCCAGATCACATTGCTTGCCACGGGCACGGAAGTGTCGCTCGCTGTGAAGGCTGCCGAAAAGCTTGCTGAAGAAGGCATCGCAACAGCGGTCGTCTCCATGCCGAGCTGGGATCTGTTCGAAAAGCAGAGCAAGGAATACCGCAAGGGCGTTCTGGGCGATGCGCCGCGCATCGCCGTCGAGGCCGCAGGCAAGTTCGGCTGGACGCGTTATGTCGACAGCGAAGACGATGTGATCGGCATGGATGGCTTCGGCGCTTCGGCACCTGCCGAGGTGCTCTATGAAAAATTCGGCATCACGGCCGAGGCGATTATCGCCCGCGCCAAATTCTTGCTGGAGCAGGGCAAATGACGGTGGCTGGCAATTTTTCTCCGCTGGTTCTTGTTGGCGATAGCGATCGCGTGGAAGCCGAAGCTGTCGGCGCTTATCTCGACAACTGGGCTGGCAAGGACGCGCTGCGCCTTGCGACCGCCGATGCAATCAAGGCTATTCTGGCTGGCGCAGCGCGGCTTGCCGGTCGCATCGCACGCGGTTCGCTTCCTGGCGATCCGGGCAAGCTTGTCGGCGTCAATAGCGATCAGGACCAGCAGAAGTGCATCGATGTCGGTTCGCACAATCTGTTCGTTGAGCTGCTGATCGCGGGAGGTGCGGCCTCCATTCTTTCGGAGGAAGCGGATCTTCCCGTAGCAGGCAAGGCCGATGGGCTGATCGCTGTCGCCATCGATCCGCTCGATGGCTCGGGCAATGTGGGCCTAGGTGCCCCGCTTGGCACGATTTTCTCGATTTTCCCGGCAGATACGGCGGAGCCGTTTTTGCAGCCCGGCAACCGCCAGATTGCAGCCGGTTATGTTTCCTACGGCAATTCGGTCGATCTCGGCTTTTCGGTCGGCGAGGGCGTGATTTTCGCGACATTCGATCCGGCAAGCGGGATTTTCCATATCACGCGCCGCAATGTGACGCTGCCGGAACACACGTCCGATCTGGCGTTCAACGCATCCGTCCAGCGGCATTTGTCCGCTGGCATGCAAGCCTATGTCAACGATGCATTCCTTGGCAAGGATGGTCCGCGCGGGCGTAACTTCAACATGCGCTGGCTCGGTGCTGCGGTGGGCGACATGCACCGCATCATGCAGCGCGGCGGCCTGTTCTTCTATGTGAATGACAGCCGCCCCGGCTATGAGAAGGGCCGCTTGCGGCTCGTCTACGAAGCCAATCCCATTGCTTTCCTCGCCCGTGAGGCGGGTGGCAAGGCGACCGACGGTTCGAGATCCATTCTCGATATTGTCCCGCAAACCTATCACGAGCGCAGTGCGCTGGTGTTCGGCGTGGCCGAAGAGGTGGATATCCTCGGCGAATATTTCGCGAAATAACCTGATCTGACATCGTCTGGAGCATTGGAAATGCTCCATCCATTTGTTTTTACGCGCATCTTGTTCCGAAAACCGTTTCACACTTTTCGGGATGCGCTCTAGGAGGCTAGAAATGGCGCGCATTACGCTGCGGCAATTGCTCGATCACGCCGCTGAACAGGGTTACGGCGTCCCGGCATTCAACATCAATAACATGGAACAGGCGCTTGCCATCATGGAAGCGGCGGATGCCGCCGATGCGCCGGTGATCCTGCAGGCTTCGCGCGGTGCGCGTTCCTATGCAAACGACATCATGCTCCGTCACATGATGGATGCGGTAACGGAAATCTATCCGCATATTCCGGTCTGCGTGCATCTCGACCATGGCAACGAAGCCGCCACCTGCATGACCGCCATCCAGGCGGGCTTCACCTCCGTCATGATGGACGGCTCGCTCAAGGCTGACGGCAAGACGCCTGCCGACTGGGACTACAATGTTTCCGTCACGCGTCAGGTCAGCGAGATGTCGCATCTTGGCGGCATCTCGGTGGAAGGGGAACTCGGCGTTCTGGGTTCGCTCGAAACCGGCATGGGCGATGCAGAAGACGGCCACGGCGCGGAAGGCGTACTGTCGCACGACCAGCTTCTGACCGATCCGGATGAAGCTGTGAAATTCGTGCGCGAAACCAAGGTCGATGCACTGGCAATCGCCATGGGCACGTCGCATGGCGCCTACAAGTTCAGCCGCAAGCCGGACGGTTCCGTCCTCGCCATGAATGTGATCGAGGAAATCCATCGCAAGCTGCCGAACACGCATCTTGTCATGCATGGTTCGTCTTCTGTGCCGGAAGAGCTGCAGGAAATCATCAACAAGTATGGCGGCAAGATGAAGCCGACCTGGGGCGTTCCGGTTGAGGAAATCCAGCGTGGCATCAAGCATGGCGTGCGCAAGATCAACATCGACACGGACAACCGCATGGCGCTGACCGGCCAGATCCGCCGCGTCCTGCAGGAAGATCCGAGCGAGTTCGATCCGCGCAAATACCTGAAGCCTGCGATGGCCGCGATGACCAAGCTCTGCAAGGAGCGCTTCGAGCAGTTCGGCACTGCCGGTCATGCTGCCTCGATCCGTCCGATCCCGCTTTCCGAAATGGCAAAGCGCTATCGCGATGGTTCGCTGGATCCGAAGTTCAGCTAAATTCTGTCGATACGGCAAAAGAAAAGCGGAGGGGAAACCCTCCGCTTTTTTGTTTCATGCGTTGAAGATCAACGTGCGTTGTATTTTGCGTCGACTTCGTTGATCGCGTTGACATTGCCAGCCGAACGGCCATTTTCGTCAAAGGTCTCAGCGAGGAAGGCGTCGGCAATGGTCTTGGCCACTTCCGAGCCGATGACGCGGGCGCCCATGGTGATGATCTGGGCATTGTTGGAAAGCGCTGCGCGCTCTGCCGAATAGGTATCGTGCGTCAACGCGGCGCGGATGCCGGGAACTTTGTTGGCCGCGATGCATACACCGATGCCGGTGCCGCAAACGAGGATGGCGCGATCATAGGTGCCATCGAGCACCGCGGAAGCCACGCGGTCGGAGAGGTTGGCGTAGAATGCATCTGCGCCAGCGTCCGTGCGTGAGATTTCCGAAACCTCGAAGCGATCCTTGAGATGATCAGCGAGAACCTTGGCCAGACCTTCGCCGGCGCTGTCGCCTGCTACTGCTACTTTCATGACGTTACTCCTTATTTGGATGCAATTTTGTTGGCGCATTTGGCCAGAATGTCGAGATAGCCTTCGACGTTCCATGCCGAGCGACCGATGAAAAGACCGTCGATATGCGGGCAGGCGATCAGCTCTTCGCAATTGCCCGGATTGACCGAGCCGCCATAAAGGCAAGGCAAGCGGCGACCAAGCACGCTTTCTGCAACCGCAATGATTTCCGCCTGTCGCGCATCTGCATAGTCCGCCGATGCCGGGATGCCATTTTCGCCGATGGCCCAGACCGGTTCATAGGCAAACAGGATTTCGGCCTGCTTCTGCGCATCGGAGAGCTTGGAAAGCGCACCGCGTACTTCTTCTTCAAGCACTTGCGCCGCGCGTCCGCTTTCACGGTCTTCCAGTGTCTCACCGATGCAGATGAGCGGGATCAGACCGTAACGCACGGCGGCTTCCACTTTCAGGCCAATAGTTTCGTTGGTTTCGCCGAAATGTTCGCGGCGCTCCGAGTGGCCGAGTTCGACAATATCGAGATTACAATCCTTGAGCATCAGCGGCGAAATCTCGCCGGTCCATGCACCCTGATCGGCCCAATGCATGTTCTGCGCGCCCACCTTGACGGATGTGCCGGAGAGAATTTCCTTCACTTCGCGCACGGCGGTAAAGGGCGGTATGACGAAGCGCTGGATGTCCGACGACCGGCTCGCATCGGCAGTTTTCAGCGCTTCGGCGAAAACGCGGGCTTCAGCCAGCGTCTTGTTCATCTTCCAGCTCGTGCCAATCCAGAATTTGGTCATGCTCAATTTTCGTCCTTTAGGTTTATGCGCAGTCGTCAGCGATGGTCAGTGCAATGCCAGCCTGTTCGAGATCGGCCAGTACAGTCGCGTCGGGGGAGGCATCGGTTATGATCGCGTCGAAATCGGAAAGATCAGCCATGACATGCAGTGCGGGGCGTCCGAACCGCTGGTGATTGACCAGAAGACAGGTGCGGGCGGCGGACGCCGTCATGGCGCGCTTTGTACGCACCACATTCTCATCCATGTGATAGACGAGCTTGCCATTGACTGCAGGCGAGGAAATGAAGGCGATATCGGCACTCAGATGTGACAGGGCGCTTTCTGTCAGAATGCCGAAAAACGCATTGAACTTGGCTGAATAGGTTCCACCGAGCGCGATGAGATTGATTCCGCTTTCACCCTTCAGCTCATCAATGATGACGGCGTTGTTGGTGATGACCGTCAGCGGGCGTTTTTCCAGAAGCAAACCGCCGAGAACTGCGGCCATGGAGCCGTCGTTGATCATCACCGTCATACCCGGCTCGACAAGTTGGAGCGCGGTACGGGCCATCTTCTGCTTCGCTTCGCCGTCCTGCCGTTCGCGGAAGCGGAAATCGCTTTCAAATTGTGTACCGGTATCGATCGTCGCTCCGCCGCGTACCTTGCGCAGCACGCCGGTATGTTCCAGCGAATCCAGATCGCGATGGATCGTCATTTTGGAAACGGCAAACCGATCCGCCAGATCGTCGAGATCGACGGCCTGATTTTCGATCAGAAGGTTTATTATCGCCTGTCTTCTGTCGTCGCGCTTCACGCTCTCGTCCGATCTCATTGGCGGAACATTTATCGCGTGAAGTTAGATCACAAAATCACAAAAAAATCTATTATAAAAATGTTATTATGTTATTTTCCGTTCGGCTGTTCAACGAGCGCTTTTGCCGTGCGCTCATCGGTGATGAGGCCGTAAAGACGACCGCTTTTCAGCACGGCGCGGATGGCTTCCACCTTGGAAATTCCACCGGCAAGGCCCACAATTCGGCTCATATCCGCGTTTTCGACCGATGCAGCGATGGTGCGGGCGGTCAGCGCTGTTTCGAGGCGCTGGCCATTGGCGTCAAAGAAATGGCCGAGCATTTCGCCAACACCGCCGAGGCTGGCGATCTCTTCGACTTCAGCCAGTTCTATCATGCCGGATGTGACAAGCTGCGCCTGCGCATCGACTGTGCCGATGCCGACGATCTTCAGTTCAGCTTGGCAACCCATGTCGAAAACGGTGGTGACACCGCGTTGTGCGAGCAGCACTTCGCGGTCTTCTGCCGTGTTGGCGAAGAAGGGCACCGGCATCACATAAGCGGGCATACCTGTCTTTTCGGCGATGCGGTGCATCACATCATGCGGGTTGGCGGCAAAATTGCGTGTCAGGCCGCCGAGCAGCGACACGAAACGCAGGTCGTTGGCTACCACGCGGGGCATATAGTTGACTGCGGCCGAAAGCGTGCGGCCATGGCCGATGCCGATGACTTCATGGTCGCCATGCTCGATCTCGCGCCGCAGAAAATCCGCACCCGCATGACCAAGCGCCATGAGCGGCAGGCCCTCCTCGCCAATGTCAGGGGCAACTTCGCAATAATCGAGGCCGTACATATCGGCGAGGCGGTTTTCGAGGTCGATACATTCGGTTATGTCACCGTCGATACTGACCTTCACCGCACCGTCCGCGACGGCTTTGGCAATAAGGCGATGCGCTTTCACGGACGGCAGACCAAGGCGCTTCGCAACGGCTGACTGGGTCATGCCCGCCACGAAGTGAAGCCATGCAGCGCGCAGCGCCAGTGAATCGTCAGCATCTGCCATTGAAAGCGGTCCGGTTCCTTAAATTGTCTATATCTTCAAGTCCTTAGCGCCGGTGTCAATGTGCGGAGCCCAGAAAGCCACACTTTCCGCAATCTGCGGAATGACTTCACGGTCGTTCGGCTCGCGTTCCTTGAACGACAGCTCAAGGCAGATTTCATTGTCCACCGCACCGCCTTCGGCAAAGGCTTTCAGAAGTGGTTCTGGCTGGATGCGTCCCTTGGCATTGAACGCGGCGGTGAACGGACGATGTCCGCCCTTGTCCATCAGGCTCTGCTTGATGTGAATGATCGGTGAGACTTTCGGCACGGCGCGTGCCCAGGCGTAGGGATCGAAATCGTCCGGATTGGCGGAAGTCACATCGCCATGGTCGATATCAGCCATCATCCACATCGGAATTGCCATGTCGGCAGCGGTGAGGCGGTCCTGAAGCTTCATGCATTCGGCAATCGTCTCGCCAAATTCACGCCCGATGCTCATCGGCTCCCAGAAGACATAGTCGAGACCGGCACTGCTCGCATGTTCGGCGACTTCCGCCCAGCAATCGATCGCAATCTTGATAAGCTCTTCGCGGCGCGAAGCGTCATCGAAATCCTTGTAGGTGAAGATCGCAAACTGCGTGCCGACCGACTTGCCGCCAAGATCGCCGATAATGTCGGCAAAGGTCTTGAACCAGTCGATATAATAGCGGCGCACTTCTGCGTCCGGATGGCCGAAGTGATTGAGACGGCCATAGGGGCCGGTCATGCCGGAGGTGACACGAACGCCGGTGCGCTGCAGTGCCTTGTCCATGTCGCGCGTCAGGCGGCGAATGGTCGAAGCCTGCCAGCTTGGATTGATGAACTCGTGGGTGAGTTGGAGGTCACGCAGGCGCAGGTCGCGCGCCACGGTTTCGATCAGGTCGTCCGGCTCTGCAAAGCGGTTGACCAGTGGATTGGTGTTCAGCGAAAGCGTCAGAGCCATGGCTTCCTCAGGCAGTAAAATTTGCGTTGTCGAACCATGCGATGAATGCGGTACGTTCGGCTTCGGTCAGGTGCAGGTAATGCTTGGTACGGCGATAGAGAATGTCCTCTGCCGTCTTCGCCCATTCATTCGCTACCAGATAGCGCACTTCCGCCTCATAGAAGCTGCTGCCGAAATGGCGACCGAGACCTTCGAGGTTTTGCGCGCCTGCAACCACTTCTTTCGTGCGCGCACCGTAGAGGCGGCCATAATGATGGACGAGTGTGCGCGGCATCCACGGATAGGTGTCGCGCAAGCTATTGGCGAAGGTTTCATAATCGGCATTGGCGATTTCGCCGCCCGGAAGCGGTGCGCCATGCGTCCAGTCGCCGCCCATTTTCGGGAAGATGTGCTTGAGGCGATGCATGCCGCGCTCCGCCAGCTCGCGGAACGTGGTGATCTTGCCGCCAAAGACGTTGAGCAGCGGCGCGTCGTTGGTTTCGTCGAGGTCGAAGACATAATCGCGGGTGACGGCGGAAGGGTTGCCCTTGCCGTCGTCGAACAGCGGGCGAACACCGGAGAAGGAATGCAGCACGTCTTCGCGCCTGAGCTTTTCCTTGAAATAGCGGTTCACCGCAGTCAGCAGATATTCGATTTCCTTCTCATCCGCTGCAACGTCTTCGGCACGGCCTTCATAGGCGATGTCGGTGGTGCCAATCAGCGCCTTGTCGCCCTCATAAGGATTGATGAAGATAACGCGCTTGTCGTGGTTCTGGACGAGATAGGCATTTGCGCCCGACCAGAATTTCGGAACGATGATGTGGCTGCCCTTGACGAGACGCACATTGCGCGACGAGTTGGAGCCAGCGACATTGTGGATGACATCCGTAACCCATGGTCCGGCGCAGTTGACGATGCAGCGCGCGCGGAATGTGCGGGTTTCGCCGGTGTCGCGGTTTTTTGTTTCCACAATCCAGCCGCCTTTTTCGCGGCGTGCGGAGACGACAGGCGTGCGGGTAAGAATGGTCGCGCCTTTTTCAGCAGCGCCAACCGCATTTAGTGCAACGAGACGGGCATCATCGACCCAGCAGTCGGAATATTCGAAGCCTTTGGTATATTGGTCGACGATCGGCGTACCTTCCGGATCGCGCCGCAGGTCGAGCGTGCGTGTGCCGGGAAGCTTCTTGCGACCGCCGAGGTGGTCATAGAGAAACAGGCCGAGCCGCACCAGCCAGGCTGGACGGTCCTGCGGGCTGTGCGGCAGAACGAAACGCATCGGCCAGATGATATGGGGAGCGGCGTTCAAAAGCACTTCGCGCTCGATCAGCGCTTCGCGCACGAGGCGGAACTCATAATATTCGAGATAACGCAGGCCACCATGCACCAGCTTGCCGGAGCGCGATGATGTTCCCTGCGCCAGATCGTCCTTTTCCGCCAGCACAACCTTGAGGCCGCGCCCGGCGGCGTCACGGGCTACGCCCGCGCCGTTGATACCACCGCCGATGACAAACAGATCGCAGGTTTCCGGTTCAGCCATTTCATGCTCCTTCGGATGCAATTGCATCCCATAGTCTATATGCGTGCCAACTTGCCCCATACCGGCGTCAGTGCCAGCCGAGCTTCCTGATAGGCAACGAATAGTTCCTCATAGTGCTTTGCGCGCGGACCGTCCGGGGCCTCGCACGGGCCAAGCAGCGGCTCGACCCATTCCGCAATACATGCATCCATGCTGGGATAGGCGCCGATGGCCACCGCAGCCATCATGGCAGCACCTGCGGCTCCCGCCTCTTCGCGCGAGGAAACACGCACTGGCGCATTCACGGCTGCGGCAAGGGTGCTGCGCAGAGCCTTCGAGCGCGCCGCGCCGCCGGTGATGCGCAATTCGGCAGGCATTTCACCCATGGCTGCGTAGCAGTCGCGCGTTGCCATGCCGAGGCCTTCAACGACAGACCGCACCATTTCGGGGAAACGGTCGCGGCTGGAAAGGCCGACGAAACCGGCCCGGGCATAGGCATTGACGAAGGGGCCGCGTTCGCCCGCTTCCGAAATATACGGATGATAGAGGATCGCCCCCGGACGGCTGGCATTGAACCAATCATCAAGGCGGGGAATAAGGTCACCGAGCGAAATAGGCTTGTCCGGCGTCGACATGAGATCGGCAGCGACCTGCAATATCCAGTCAATATTGATCGTCGCGCCCATATTGGTCTGCACCTGCGTGACGATACCGGGAATGGGCAGGGCGATGACGTAGCCGGTGCCTTCCTTGTTCAGGTGGATGTCGGCAATCGGCTTGGCACGCATGTGCACGCCTGTGGAACCGATGGTCGAGCATCCGGCTCCTGCCGTTCCACCGCGAACGCCTGCGCCGAGTGCGGTCATCGCCATATCGACATAGGCGAGGCTCACCGGCGTTCCTGCCCGCAAGCCCGTTGCTGCTGCCGCTTCGGGGGAAAGCGGATGCTGCACTTCGGTGCCGTCGATGATTTCCGGCAGCAATCCACGTCGTTTCGTCAGGCCGAGCGCGTCGATGACGACATCGTCATACTGGCGATTGCGGAAATTGCCGAAGGTGAAGCTTGCTTCCGAGGGGTCGGTGGCGCGAATGCCGGTGAGATTGAGATAGAGCCAGTCCTTACAGTGGAGCGCAACTTCGGCATTATCCAGAAGCTCGGGCGCGATAGCATCCATATGCGCCATCTGGGAGCCCTGCTGGCAGGTGTTCAGCCCGGTGCCGGTCGCTTCAAAGCGCGCGCGGTTCATGGGGCCAGCGGCAAGCCGCGTGACCGTCGTTGCCGCACGGGCATCGAGCCATAGCCAGGCATCGCCAACCGGCTGGTTGTCGCGACCGACAAGCCAGGTTCCGTCGCCCTGGCCGGTAACGGCGATTGCCGCAGTGCGTTCGGCTAGGCCCGGCACCTTCGCGCCGAGGTCGCGCAATGCGCGCGCGCAGTCATGCCATGTCTGGGAAAGCGATTGTGTGACGGCGCCATGGTCGCCGGTATCGTATTTGTTGCGAACGGCTGCAGACTCGATCTGACGTCCGCTGAGATCGAAAGCGACTGCCTTGAGCACGGAAGTACCCGCGTCGATCCCGATGATGATGTCACCTTTCTCACGCATGGCGGATATGTGCTTTCATTGACATTTGGATTCCTCCCGCGACTGAAAATACGTCGCTCCCAGCCCCGTTTATAATGAAGTCGGGCAATGGCGTATGCTGGAGATAACATAACGCTACCACGTTGTCTGTAAAATTTTCGATGGTGAGAATTTTTTTTCACCAAACAGTGATTGCAGGGGAAATCGCTGTGATTCAATGTGCGGATTTTGACCCGTTTCTTTTCTTTCTGGCAAAGATTTTTCTATCAGAAAATTGCTAACTATCTGAAATAAATAATAATATTTTTGGATACCTCTTACGTTTCCATATGCTTTTATCGTGAAAAGTTGCTGTGTGAATAATTCGCGTTGTAACGGAATATGTAGTGGATTTCTCTGGATTGTGATGTGGATTCAGCATGGAATGGTGCTAATTAACCGGTGTTTCGAAAACATCCGATTGACAGCTTTCAAGCTTTATAACATCATTATTGGAGTTAATAACACACCGCTATCATAGGCTCTGATTGCGGTGCATCTGTTTCCAGGTTGCACGGAGGAGCGGGGCCCTGGAATTCATGTGGAGGCCATCATGATCTTGTCCATCGCATCTTGCGCCGCTTTGGCGGAGGCTCCTGCCTATCCGGCAGGCCCGATGGCAATGATCGAGAATAGTCTACAGGCGGCTTAAATCCAGCCGCATCATCCGTTTCCATAACGACAATACGGCAGAATTGCTGAAGGCGTTTGATAATGAGTGCACAAACCAGTCAAATTTCACAAAAACCCGCAAAGCTGAGCCGCGCCGTCGTCTGGAGCGTGATCGCTGTGGTGGTGGTTGTCGGTGCGATTGCCTTCGACACGAAAGTCGTGAAGATCGGGTCTGATTCCGATGTGCGCCAGCAGGCTTTCTCTCCCGATGCCTATGGCGCTTCCGAATTCCCCAAGGTGAAGGCCAGCGTCGAGCAGCGCGCCGTGGATGCTGTGGAAGTTGGAACGGCTCTCGCCGCCGACAAGGCCGCAGCCGGAAAGAAATATGGCGTGGGCGATGTTAATCCGGTCATCCCGGTCAAGTTCACGGGCGTCGTCGAAGAGCGCAAGTCCAACTACAACGTCGTGAAGGTCGATGGCCTGCCGGACGGCGTCGCCATCCGTGTCCAGACCGGCCCTGCCGTCAACGGCACCGATCTGCGCGATGCGACCGGCGAAATCCAGTTCGGCCAGTTCAAGAACCAGATCGAATATCAGAACGCCGGCTCGGCTTTGAACAATGAGATGAAGAAGCAGGTGCTTTCGGGCGTCGATGTCGAGAATCTCGTCGGCAAGACCGTGACGGTGGTTGGCGTCTTCAAGGTCGTCAATCCGAAGAACTGGCTCGTCACGCCTGTGGGGCTGGAAGTGAAATGAGCGCCGCTCCAAAAATCGAAGGCAAAAACGGCGATGTCGTTCTTGCCGCGCACAACGTCGCCAAAGCCTATGGTCGCATTCATGCCTTGAAGGGCGTGAATTTCGAAATTCGCCGTGGTCAGGTCACGACGCTTTTCGGCGAAAACGGTGCCGGAAAATCGACGCTGATGAAAGTGCTTTCCGGCGTCATCCAGCCGACCTCCGGCACGATCATTCTCGATGGCGAACCGGTGACGTTCAATTCGTCTACTGAAGCGCGCGATCTCGGCATCTCGATCATCCATCAGGAATTGAGCCTCGCGCCCAACATGAACGTGCGCGACAACATCTTCATGGGACGCGAAATCCGTACTGCGACCGGCGTCGATTTCGCCGAGGAAGAACGCCTGACGCGTGATCTTCTGAAGGAATTGGAAGAAGACATCGATCCACTGACGCCGGTCGAGGAACTTCGCCTTGGCCAGCAGCAGGTCGTTGAAATTGCCCGTGCTCTTTCGGTCAATTCACGTATTCTCATTATGGATGAGCCGACATCGGCGCTCAGCGCCTCGGAAGTCGAGGTTCTGTTCAAGGTGATCCGCGACCTGACGGCGCGTGGTGTCGCCATCGTCTATATTTCGCACCATCTGGAAGAAGCGCTGCAGATCACCAATCATGCGGTGGTGCTGCGCGACGGCACCATGACGGCCTATGCACCGCGCGAGGAAATCGATCTGGAATGGATCGTCCGCAACATGGTCGGCGAAAATTTCGATCTCGGCTCGCCGCCGACCGGCTATGACTGGGGCGATGTTGCGCTCTCCGTGGAGAACCTGACGGTTCCCGATCCGGGTGGTGCGGGCTTCGCGCTGGTCGACCGCATGTCGCTTCAGGTCCGGGCTGGTGAAATCGTCTGCATTTATGGCCTCATGGGTGCCGGTCGTACGGAGCTTCTGGAAACTGTTGCCGGTCGTCTCAAGGCAAGCGGTGGACGTGTTCTCCTGAAAGGGCAGGATGTTTCCGGCCTCACCATCGCGCAGCGTATCGAGAAGGGCCTTGTGCTGGTGCCGGAAGATCGCCAGCGCGACGGTCTCGTCCAGACGATGACGGTCGGCAAGAACCTGTCGCTCGCCAGCATCGCCGAAATGACGAAGGGCCTTTTCACATCGCGCAAGCGTGAAAAGCAGATTGTCGATCAGTCGATCAAGAATGTGCACATCAAGACGGATGGCGGCGAAGCGACAATCGGTTCGCTTTCCGGTGGTAACCAGCAGAAGGTCGTGATCGGCAAGATGCTGGCAACCGAGCCGGAAGTCATTCTGCTTGATGAGCCAAGCCGCGGCATCGACATCGGGGCGAAGGCGGAAGTGTTCAAGCTTCTAGCTGAAAAGGCGAAGCAGGGTCTGGCTGTCGTCTACACGACTTCGGAAGTCGGCGAGTGCCTTAGCATCGCTCATCGTATCATCGTCATGCACCGTGGACGCATCTCTGCCGAATTCGGATCGGACGTGTCCAAGGAGAAGATCATGGCCGCCTCGGGCGAAGCCATGGTCGGTCACTAAAATAGTTATGGAGCACTGATAGAATGTCAGTCACGAGCACCAACAAAGAAACAGCGGCTCCGAACGGCGCGAAGCGGAAACCCGGCATCGTGCATCTGCTGCTCGAAGGTCGTGCATTTTTTGCACTGATCGCGATCATCGCAGTTTTCTCGTTCCTTTCGCCTTATTATTTCACGGTCGACAACTTCCTCATCATGTCGTCGCACGTGGCCATTTTCGGCCTGCTTGCCATCGGCATGCTGCTCGTCATCCTCAATGGCGGCATCGATCTTTCCGTTGGCTCCACATTGGGGCTGGCCGGTGTGGTCGCCGGTTTTCTGATGCAGGGCGTGACGCTGCAGGAATTCGGCATCATTCTCTATTTCCCGGTCTGGGCCGTGGTTCTCATCACCTGTGCGCTCGGCGCGTTCGTCGGCGCGGTCAACGGTGTGCTCATCGCATATCTGCGCGTTCCGGCCTTCGTTGCGACGCTCGGCGTTCTCTATTGCGCGCGCGGCGTGGCGCTTCTGATGACCAATGGCCTGACCTACAACAATCTCGGCGGACGTCCGGAACTTGGCAATACGGGCTTTGAATGGCTTGGATTCAACAAATTGTTCGGCGTGCCGATCGGCGTTCTGGTTCTGGCGGTTCTCGCCATCATCTGCGCGATCGTTCTCAACCGCACAGCATTTGGCCGCTGGCTCTATGCATCGGGCGGCAACGAACGTGCGGCTGAACTGTCCGGCGTTCCGGTCAAGCGCGTCAAGGTGTCGGTCTATGTCATTTCCGGCATTTGCGCTGCCATCGCAGGTCTGGTTCTTTCTTCGCAGCTTACGTCGGCTGGTCCGACAGCAGGCACCACTTACGAACTGACGGCAATCGCTGCCGTGGTTATCGGTGGCGCTGCGCTCACTGGGGGGCGCGGTACTATACAGGGCACACTTCTCGGCGCTTTCGTGATCGGTTTCCTTTCCGACGGCCTCGTGATTATCGGCGTGTCCTCCTACTGGCAGACCGTCTTTACCGGCGCGGTGATCGTGCTCGCGGTTCTGCTCAACAGCATTCAATACTCCCGGCGATGATCGATAGCGGCTCTGTCCACCGTTCCGGATGGAGCCGCGAAAACAGCCGGGCGTATCGAAAGAGTTCCAAAAGGGCACAAGATCTCGAAAACGGCCTGATGGAAATGAGTACCGCCGGGGAACCGGCATAACGCAAACGAAAAATGTTAAGGGAGTGAGACCATGTTCAAGAAGGGAATGCGCGTTCTGTTCGCCGCTGCGGCAGCGTTGCCTCTCATCGCCAGCACGGCCTGGGCCGAAGGACTGATGACGATCATCGTCAACGATCCGTCCAATCCGTACTGGTACACCGAAGGTGAAATTGCCAAGAAGACCGCTGAAGGTCTCGGCTACAAGGCTGTTGTCGGTGGCCACAAGGGCGACACCAACACCGAAAGCAACCTGATCGACACGGCTATCACCAACAAGTCGGTTGCCATCATTCTCGACCCGGCCAATGCGGACGGTTCGGTCGGCGCGGTCAAGCGTGCAATCGCCGCCAACATCCCGGTTTTCCTCGTCAATGCGGAAATCAACCAGGAAGGCCTGGCCAAGGCACAGCTCGTTTCCAACAACGCACAGGGCGCCGCTATCGGTGCGACCCAGTGGGTCGAAAGCGTTGGCGACAAGGGCAAGTATGTCGAGCTGTTCGGTTCGCCATCGGACAACAACGCCGCAACGCGCTCGAACGGCTATGAAACCGTTCTGTCGCAGTATCCCGATCTGGTGAAGGCCGGTCAGGACGTCGCCAACTGGGACCGTACGCAGGGTCACGACAAGATGCAGGCTCTGCTTCAGGCCAATCCGGACATCATCGGCGTTATCTCCGGTAATGACGAAATGGCTCTGGGCGCAATTGCTGCTCTGAAGAAGGCTGGCAAGCTGGATCAGGTGAAGGTCGGTGGTTTCGACGGTTCGCCGGATGCGGTTGCAGCCATCAAGGCGGGTGAACTGCAGTACACCGTTCTGCAGCCGGTTGCCGTGTTCTCGGAAGCTGCCGTCAAGCAGGCCGACAACTTCATCAAGACCGGCAAGACCGGTGTGGATCATGAAAAGCAGCTCTTCGACTGCATCCTGATCACCAAGGACAATGTCGACAAGTACACCTCGCCGTTCGTTCTCGAACAGTAAGGTTTGAAAAGGCGCATCCCGGCAGCAGAACGCTTTCGGGATGCGCATTTCCAGAAGTCCCTCTCCTCAAGAAAGTCCCATGCAATCACTCGCTGGATTTTGGGGCTGAAGACCGCGCAATATAAAGCCTATCAGGCGATTCCGAAGCTTTTGGAACGCGCAAGCAAGGGGACAAGTGACAGGCATGGCAGTGAGCAACAAAGCAAGCATTGACAAGCTTATGACGGAGCAAGTGCCGAACGACAGCCGGCATGCGCGTCAGCTCGTCCGGCGCCAGCAGATTGCGGAAACTGTAATGGCTGAAGGCTCGATGCGTATCGAGGACCTCACCGAACGGTTCGGCATCAGCCTGATGACAGCGCATCGCGACGTCGATGAACTGGTCAGCCGCGGCCTGTTTCGCAAGTCGCGCGGCATCGTGTCGGCTGCGCCCACAAGCCTGATCGAGGCAAGCGATCTTTATCGCGTTACCCGCCAGTCGGAAGAAAAGAAACTGATCGCCGAAGCTGCAATGCAGTTCGTTGAGCCGGGACAGGCCATTTTCTTCGATGATTCCACCACTGTTCTGCAAATGGTGCCGCATCTTCCGGGCAAGGGGCCGCTCACCGTCATTACAAACTCGCTGATTCTGATGAACGAAGTACGCGACATCAAGGATGTGACGCTGCTCGGTCTTGGCGGTCAGCTCTATAACTGGTGCAACGCATTCGTCGGCGGCATGACGATCCACGAAATTCGTCGTCTTCGCGCCGATGTGGCCTTCATTTCGATTGCAGCGATCACCGACGACCTCCTGTTTCATCAATCACCGGAAATGGTGGAAACCAAGCGTGCCATGCTGGACTGCGCCGCCAAGCGCATTCTTCTTGCCGATCACACAAAATTCGAGCGCCGCGCTTTACACAATTTCGGGGCGCTCAGCGACTTCGATGTCGTCATCGTGGATGAGGCTACGCCTTTCGCGCATATCGAGCGCATGGAGGCGCAAGGCATCAACGTGGTGGTTGCCCGCGCCAATGCCGGGACAGGCGGCAAGCAAGAATAGCTCGCGCATATTTATCAGGAATACGATACATGCCCTCTCTGCTCGGAATCGACAGCGGACTGACCGTCACCAAAGCCGTACTGTTCGATATTGACGGAACCACCCTTGCCATTGCCCGCCGCCGCGTGGCGCAATCCTTTCCGCGCGCCCGCCATGTCGAACGCGACATGGATGAATTCTGGACTGCAACGGCGGATGCTATTGCCGAAGCCATCGCTAAAGGCGGGCGACCTGCGTCCGACATTCTGGCCATTGCCACCACAGCGCATGGTGATGGCATCTATATGCTCGACAAGGATCGCCGTCCGCTTGGCGCAGGCATATTGTCTCTCGACAGCCGCGCCGTTGATGTTGCGGAGCGTTGGGTCAATAGCCCCGTTGCAGAGCAGGCCATAACCATCACCGGCCAGCTTCCCCATGCATCGGCACCATCCGCCATTCTGGCATGGGTGAAGGAAAACGAACCGGAACGCTTTGGCCGCATCGTGCATGTGATCGCCTGCAAGGACTGGCTGCGCTTTTGCCTGACCGGCGATGTCGGCACGGATCGCACCGAAGCCTCGACCTCCTTCACCGATGTCAACACGCAGGAATATTCGAAAGAAGCGCTCGCTCTTTTCGGGCTGGATGCGCTTTGGGACGCATTACCACCCATGTCGCGTTCCGATGAAATCGTGGGTAGCGTTTCTGTCGAATGCGCACAACGTACAGGCCTCGTTGCCGGAACACCGGTTGTCGGTGGCTTGCACGATGTCACCGCTTCAGCGCTTGGCGTCGGCGGGCTTGGCATCGGGACCGTTGCCGTGGTGGCCGGGACCTATTCCATCAACGAAACATTATCTTCCGAACCGCGTGTCGACAAAAGCTGGTTCTGCCGCAATGGTATTGCGCCGGGCGAATGGAACAATATGTCGATCTCGCCGGCGTCGACGGCCAATTACGACTGGTTCCTCGACAAGCTCTGCCCGGCAGAACGGCGCGAGGCAGAGGAAACAGGGCGTTCCATCCACGACATGCTGCGCCCGGAAATCGATACGGCATTGGCGAAGCCTTCGACGGCGATGTTCCATCCCTATCTCTTCGGCTCGCCCTATGGGGCGATGGCGAGCGGTGCGTTTTTCGGTCTGCGCGGCTGGCAGGATCGGGGCGATATGCTGCGCGCAATCTGGGAAGGCATTGCCTTCAATCATCGCATCCATGTTGATCACCTGAAGGACGGGTTTGCAATCTCCGCTGCGCGCCTCACCGGCGGCGTGTCGCGTAGCCCGGCTTTCGCGCAGATGTTTGCCAATGTGCTCGGCATGCCCGTTACCGTTACGGATACGGACGAGGCCGCCGCCTGGGGGGCTGCCCTTTGCGCTGGCAAGGGCGCAGGTGTCTTTGCCAATGTCTACAGCGACCCGCGCGATCTCGACGCCATAGGCCGCACCTATGAACCGGATGCAGCGCGAAGCGCGCTTTATGAAAAGCGCTATCAGCTTTTCAAGGAGATCGCATCTGCGCTTGGGCCGGTCTGGCCAAAGATCGAAGCTCTTGCGGATTGAAGGACAAGGCGCGATGCGCCACAGACATAAAGACAGTAAGATGAATGACTTCGCAGGCAAGGCCGGAATGAAAAGCCGCATCGGACAACTGGAAGCCGAGGGCGTGGATGTGCTCATCCTTGGCGCTGGTGTCAACGGAGCGGGCCTCTATCGCGATCTTTGCGAGCAGGGCGTGAGCTGTCTCATCGTCGACAAGGCGGATTTCGGTTCAGGCACAAGTGCTGCGCCGTCGCGGCTTATCCATGGCGGCCTCAAATATCTGGAAACCGGTGAGTTCGGGCTTGTGGCCCAGTCCACACTGGAACGTAATCTGCTTTTGAAAAATGCGCCGCACAATGTCGAGCCGCTGCCGACTTTCATTCCTGTCTTCTCATGGACCAAGGGTATTACGGCGGCGTTGCGTACCCTATTTGGCTCGACGACCGCGCCGCGCAGCCGTGGCGCCGCGCTGATCAAGATCGGTCTGGCGCTTTACGATTATTTTGGTGCGCGCGAGCGCGTTATGCCGCGTCACCGTTTTCTGCTGAAGGAGGCGGCGACGAAGGAAATGCCCTATATCACGCCCGCAATCGTGGCGGGCGGCATCTATCATGATGCGAAGGTCAGCCAGCCGGAACGTCTGGTCTATGAACTTGTCAGCGACGGACTGCACGCCAATTCGAAAAGCGCTGCCGCCAATTTCACGACGCTGGTTTCCGCCGAGAACGGCCTTATCGGCTTTGAAGGGCCGGGTGGTGTGAAATTCGCGGTCAGGCCGAAGCTGGTCATCAACGCGGCTGGGCCATGGATCGACCGGGTCAATGCTGCGCTTGGCAAGCCGACCAAGATGATCGGCGGCACCAAGGGCTCGCATATTCTTGTCGATCACCCCGAACTGGTGAAGAGCCTGAACGGACGAATGATCTATTTCGAGGCGGATGACGGACGCATCTGCCTTGTCTACGACTATCACGGTCTGGCGCTGGTGGGTTCCACCGATATTCCATCGGACGATCCCGACAATGTGCGCTGCGACGATCCTGAAACCGACTATTTCATCGACAGCCTGCGTTCGCTGCTGCCGAAGCTCAAATTCGACCGCAGCCAAATCGTCTACACTTATAGCGGCATTCGTCCGCTTCCGGCTTCCAATGCTTCCGAACCGGGTTTGATCAGTCGCGATCATTCCGCGCCCGTCATCGAGCCGGATAACGAACGGCCATTCGCGATCATTTCGCTTGTTGGCGGCAAGTGGACCACATTCCGCGGCTTTGCCGAGGAAGTGGCCGACAAGGTTCTGGGCCGGTTCGACAAGACGCGGCAGGTTTCAACGCGCAACCTCCCTATAGGCGGCGGCAGGGACTATCCGTCCGATGATCGCGCCCGCAAGGCTTGGGTGACGAAATATGCCACCGAAACAAAGTTGTCCGCCGCACGGGTTGAGACATTGTTGAAGCGCTATGGCAGCACGGCCCTGCCGATCCTCCGAGAGGAAGCAGAAGTAACGGTCGCGATGCTGCCTGAAACCGACACGGTCAGCGCGACGGAAATCGCATGGATCGCACGCAACGAGCTTGTCGTGCATCTGGCGGACGTCGTTTTGCGGCGCACCACACTTGCAATCGACGGGGCGCTGACGACCGGCAATCTTGCTGCAATCGCCGATATTCTGGCGCGGGAGCTTGGCTGGGACGATGCGCGCAAGGCGCAGGAAATCGAAGCGGTCAACACAGAGCTTGAGAAACGGCATAACGTGATTTTGCAGCGGGACCCCGCCAAAAGGCGCTGAACAGTCCGTGAAGTTGATCTATGTTGCGTTGTGAACAGGAAAGGAAACGCCTCATGGATATCAAGCGCAACGGAACTGATCCTTCGGGGAAAGGCCCTGCCGACTGGTTTACCGGCACTGTCCGTATCGATCCGCTGTTTTCTCCCAATAATGTCCGGCGGGCTGCGGCTGCGACCGTGACGTTTGAGCCCGGCGCACGCACTGCATGGCACACGCATCCGCTTGGCCAGACCTTGATCGTGACCGCCGGGCTTGGCCTTGTGCAGCGCGAAGGCGGACCGATTGAGGAAATCCGGCCCGGCGATGTGGTCTGGTTCGAACCGGGCGAGAAGCACTGGCACGGCGCATCCGCGAGCAATGCCATGACCCATATAGCCATTCAGGAACAGCTCGACGGCAAAGTCGTCGACTGGATGGAGCATGTCAGCGACGTGCAATATGGCGGTGGCAAATAAATTTCGCCCCGGTTTTGCGCAGCTTTCAGAAATCGACCCGACTGATCAATGGTCAAAGGTTGCGCAAAACGCAAAGATGATTGCGTATATTGCGAACAGGCGTTTCCTGTTTCCCCTATCATGTTGCTCTCAATAAAAACAAAGGGGAGAAGATAATGAAACGCATCGTTCTTTTGCTTGCAGCAAGCGTCGCCAGCCTTGCCAGCGTGCAGGCGCATGCCGCTGAAGGCGCAAACTGCAAGGCACCCAAATTCTCCGATGTCGGCTGGACCGACATTACTGCGACGACAGCACTCGCTTCTTTGCTGCTTGAGAAAGCCGGGTATGAGCCGCAGACAACCATTCTTTCCGTGCCGGTCACCTTCCAGTCTCTGGAAAATGGACAGATCGATATTTTCCTCGGCAACTGGATGCCGCTTCAGGAAGAAGCGCGCAAACCCTATATCGAAGGAAAGAAGGTCGAGCAGGCTGGCGTCAATCTCGAAGGCGCCAAGATTGGTCTTGCAGCAACAGGCAAGGATCTCGGCATCAAGAACTACGCTGATATCGCGAAGTTCAAGGATCAGCTTGGCGGCAAGATCTACGGTATTGAGGCTGGCAGCAGCGCCAACGCCACGATCCAGTCGATGGTCGAGAAGGACAAGTTTGGCCTGAAGGATTTCCAGCTCGCGGAATCGAGCGAGCAGGCCATGCTTTCGCAGGTTCAAAACGCGGTGCGCAAGGATGAGCCCGTTGTGTTTTTCGCGTGGACGCCGCATCCGATGAATATTCGCTATAAGCTCACCTATCTGGAAAATGGCGAAAACCTGTTCGGACCGGATGACGGTGCCGCGACCGTCGAAACATTGACCCGCAAGGGCTATGCAGCGGATTGCCCCAATGTCTCGCGCTTTCTGTCGAACCTGAAGTTCAGCACGGAGATGGAAAGCACGATGATGAACATGATCCTGAACGACAGCATAGAAGCCAAGGACGCCGTGACGAAATGGATCAAGGACAACCCGGCGCAGCTTGATGCGTGGCTTGACGGCGTGACCACTTTCGACGGCAAGCCCGCGCTCGCAGAGGTGAAGTCGGGGCTTGATCTGTAAGAAACCCGTCCGCTATTGCCGCAGCTTGCTCGGCGATTGACCGAAATGTCGCTTGAAGGCGCGCGACAGCGAACTGATCGACGAAAAGCCGGTCTGTTCCGCTGTATCCGCCATGGAGAGATGCGTATCGAGGATCAGCCGCCGGGCCGCTTTCAGCCGAAGCGACAGGTAGTAATTGCCCGGTGACTGCCCGATCACATTGGCGAACAGCAATTCAAGGCTGCGCGTTGAAAGCCCAAGTCTTCGGGCTATGCTCGACACGGGGATCGGGCGGTCGATATGGGTTTCCATGATTTTTATGGCATCTGCCAGTCGTGGTTCGCGGTTAAGCAAACGGCCAAGGGATACCAGCGGCTGCGCATCGGAAGCCTGTTTCACCTCGTCGTAGATGTAGAGGCTCGCCACATCCAGCGCGATGGAATAGCCGTGGCGGGCGCGAATGAGCGCCAGCATCATGTCAAGCGCCGGTGCCGCGCCTCCGGTTGTCAGAAAAGCTCCATCCCGCACCCAACGATCCGATTGCATTTCGACTTCCGGGAAGCGCTGCGAGAATGCTTCCATGTCTTCCCAGTGCGTTGTTGTCTTACGTCCGTTCAGCAATCCTGCCTTTGCCAGCACCCATGACCCGGCTTCCACACCCACGACGAGTTTCGATTGCTTGGCCGCCTGGCGCAGCATGGCGAGAAGCTTCGGCGTCGCATGTTCCAGCGCGTGAAAAGCG
This sequence comes from Brucella tritici, assembly GCF_902825325.1. Classification (GTDB taxonomy): domain Bacteria; phylum Pseudomonadota; class Alphaproteobacteria; order Rhizobiales; family Rhizobiaceae; genus Brucella. The sequence continues at coordinate 129,525 of NZ_CADEAR010000004.1, forward strand.
CTGACGATAATAAGAATATCCTGCGCGCCAGCCTCGAAACGGCCATTGGCCGCAACTTTGAGGCCGCTGGATGTGACGGGATCGCTGCCATCCGGCGACACCACCCGCCAGCGATAAAGCGAGCGGCCCGTCACGCGGTTGGCGCCGCGCATGGGGTCCAGCGTTGCAGCCAATGACATAAGCGAACAATCCGGCAGGACCAGCAAGGTAACGCTCAGTTCTTCGTCGGAGGGCTCAAAGATCATACGTTTCGCTCTTCGCCAAATAGATTTCGTAAAATGATAATCCCGGCATTTCGTGACCTGTCAAGCTCGGCGAAAATTGAGGGAAACGATCATGCCTTTAAAGCCCGCCCGCGAAATATTCATCACCGCCGCCGTCACCGGTGCCGGAGCCACCACGCACCGCTCGAACAAGGTGCCGATCACGCCGCGCCAGATCGCGGATGCGGCCATTGAGAGTGCCGAAGCGGGTGCCGCTGTCGCGCATATTCATGTGCGCGATCCGGAAACGGGTGAACCATCGCGCAAGCTGGAGCTTTTCCGCGAGGTTGTGGACCACATCCGGGCGTCCGGTGTCGATATCGTGCTGAATCTGACGGCAGGTGTCGGCGGCGATCTGGTCTTTGGGTCGGCAGAAGCGCCGCTGCCGCCCGATGCCGCCAAGACCGATATGGCGGGCGCAACGGAACGGCTTGCCCATGTCGCTGAACTCTTGCCGGAAATCTGCACGCTGGATTGCGGCACGATGAATTTCGGTGAAGGCGATTATGTGATGACCAACACGCCCGCCATGCTCAGGGAAATGGCCGGGCAGATACAGCGGCTTGGCGTGCGCCCGGAGATCGAGATTTTCGACACCGGCCATCTGCCGCTCGCCCAATGGTTGCAACAGCAGGGCCTGCTTGATGACCCGGTTCTGGTGCAGCTGTGCATGGGTATTCCATGGGGCGCGCCGGACGATCTGGCGACGCTGGTATCCATCCTCCACAACCTGCCGGATAACTGGATTTTCTCGGCGTTCTCCATTGGCCGTAATCAGTTGCCTTATGCGGCCCTTGCCGTGCTGGCGGGTGGCAATATCCGTGTGGGTCTCGAAGACAATATCTGGCTCGACAAGGGCGTTCTGGCGTCGAATGGCGATCTGGTCGAACGGGCCAAAGCCATCGCCGTCAATATGGGAACGAAGGTTCTGACGCCTGCTGAAGTCCGCGAAAAACTCAAGCTTACAAAGCGTTGGTGAAATCCATGAATAGCCATTCTCCCAAGATTGCCTGCATTGGCAGCGGTGTCATCGGCAGCGGCTGGGCCGCACGCTTTCTGCTGAACGGTTTCGACGTTGCTGTTTACGATCCGTCGCCCGATGCAAAGGCGACGACCGAACACATTCTCGATAATGCGCGCAAGGCGCTGGCAGCGCTGACCACTGTGCGTCTTCCGCAGGAGGGGCAATTGTCGTTTTCCTCTTCGCTGGCGGAGGCGGTGGCAGGCGCGGTGCTTGTTCAGGAAAGCGTGCCCGAGCGTCTCGACCTGAAACTTGCCGTTCTGGCGGAGATTGAAGCCGCTTGTGCAGACGATGCACTGATCGCCTCGTCCACCTCCGGTTTTCTTCCAAGCAAGTTGCAGGCTGGGTTACGGCATCCGGAGCGCCTCTTGATCGCGCATCCCTACAATCCCGTTTACCTGTTGCCGCTGGTTGAACTGGTGCCGGGAGGCAAGACTTCCGTATCGACAATCGAAAGTGCGTCCGCGCTCTACCGCCAGACCGGAATGGAGCCGGTCGTGCTCGAAAAGGAGATCGATGCTTTCGTGGGGGACCGCCTGCTGGAAGCGCTGTGGCGCGAGGCATTGTGGCTCGTGCGTGACGGTATCGCCACGGTCGAGCAGATCGACAATATCATCCGCTATTCGTTCGGGCTTCGCTGGGCGCAGATGGGGCTGTTCCAGACCTATCGCATTGCCGGTGGTCCGGCAGGCATGCGGCACTTCCTGGCCCAGTTCGGGCCTGCGTTGCAATGGCCATGGACGAAGCTGACAGATGTGCCCGATCTCGATGACAGCCTCATCAACCGCATCGCGGACCAGTCGGACGCGCAAAATGAAGGGCTTTCAATTCGCGATCTGGAGCGGATTCGTGACGAAAATCTGGTCGCGATCATTCGCGCTCTGGCGCATCAGCAAAATGGCAAGGGTTGGGGCGCAGGCGCGCTTCTCAACGCCTATACAGCACGGCTCGATGCGGCTGCGGGTTCTTCCAAGGCAGGTTCCGGTCCATTGCGCCTACTGGATGCGCGCGTCATCCCGGAATGGATCGACTATAACGGACATATGACCGAGCATCGTTATCTTGATGTATTTGGCCAGACGACGGACAGGTTTCTGGCGCATATCGGTGTGGACGAAGCCTATCTGAAATCCGGTCACAGCTACTACACGGTCGAAACCCATATCATGCATCGCGGCGAGGCCAAGGCAGGCGATGCGCTGCATGTCGAAACGCAGTTGCTCTCCTTCGACGAGAAGCGCGCACATGTCTTTCACAGCCTCCGGCGTGGCGATACGGAGATTGCCAGCGCCGAGCAGATGTTGCTTCATGTCGACAGCAAGGCGGGCAAGGCGGTCGCTGCGAAGACCGAAATTCTGGCCGTATTGGAGGGGCTTTCTCACACACACCGCGAGATGCCGACACCGATTGCTGTCGGTCGGCATGTTGGAAGACGAGGCTGAACGACGTCTATAATTTTCAGTAGGATCCAAGGTGCTGATCCAAGATCGGCGCTTTGGGTTCTGTTATGCTTGACATTTAATCAATCGATTGATTAAATCATGATATGAGCAAAACGAAACATGCAGGACAAGAGCCTCCGTCACCTTCGGTCGATCAGACGCGGATGGCGCTGATCCATGCGGCCTTGCAACTGTTTGGTTCGAAGGGCTTTGACGCCACATCGACCCGCGAGATTGCCGGGATGGCCAAGGCGAATATCGGTTCCATTGCCTACCATTTCGGCGGCAAGGAAGGGCTGCGGCTGGCGGCGGCAGACTATATTGTCGAAACGATACAGGGCATTGCGGGGCAGGCGCTCGGGCACCACGGTGTGATCAGTGCACCTGCCGAAACGAAGGAAACGGCCCGTCAGCAGCTTGGTCTGGCGCTGGAGCGGATGACGTATTTCATTGTCGCACAACCGCAATCCGGCGAGATCGTCCAGTTCCTTTTGCGTGAGCTGGCGCATCCGACGGCGGCGCTCGATCGTATCTATTCCGGTGTTTTCGAGCCAATGCACAAAAGGCTGTGCGCCATCTGGGAAGTCGCGACGGGCGAACCTGCCGAGAGCGAGGCTACGCGGCTTCTCGTCTTCACCCTGCTTGGGCAGGTTGTTTATTTCCGCATTGGCCGGGAGGCGGTGAAACGGCGCATGGGCTGGTCCACAATGGGTTCGGAAGAGGCGGCGGCTGTTGCGGCAATCGCACGCCAGAATCTCATGGCTATTCTTGCAGCGAAGGACGCCGCCAAAAACGGCGAGGTGTTGGCATGAGCATTCTCTGTATGGTTCCTTTTGCGTCCTACCTTTTCGCCGCATGCAGCGCGCAGCCTCTTGCTGTTGGTTATGTTGAGGGTGAATTCGTGCAGCTTGCACCGCTGGAAGTGGCGCAGGTTCAGTCCGTTGCCGTCAGGCGTGGTGATCGCGTCGAACCGGGCAAGCCGATAGCAAAGACGGAAGATGCGGATGCAAAGATCGCCGTTGCGCAGGCCGACGCGGCGCTGGCGCAGGCCCGCGCGCAACTGGCGGATTTGCAGGTTGGCAAGCGTCCCGATGAAATTGCAGTTCTGGATGCGGCCGTCAGGACAGCAAAGGCACAGGCAGACGATGCCCAGAGAACTCTTTTGCGTACGCAGGACCTGACGAAACGCGGGGTGATGACGCAGGCACAGCTTGACGACGCGGCCACCAAGGTGGAAGTGGCTCAGGCCTCGATCAATCAGGCCACAGCCAATCTGGCGGTTGGTCGCTTGCCCGCGCGCCCGGAAGAGATCAAGGCGGCGGAAAATGCCGTCAAGAGCGCCGAAGCGCAGCTAGATTCCGCACGCTGGCATCTGACCAAGCGAACGATTGAAGCACCCGCACCGGGCCGGATCACCGATGTCATCCGTAATCCGGGCGATATTGCGGGTCCGTCCGCACCGGTGCTGACCATGTTGCCGGACGGTGCGGTCAAGCTGAAGGTCTATATTCCGGAAGACAAGTTTTCGGCGGTGCGGGTGGGCGATATTCTGTCCGTGCGCTGCGATGGTTGCGCGCCTGGCCTGCAAGCGCGTGTGAGCTATGTTTCGCCCGATCCCGAGTTCACACCGCCCGTCATCTACTCGCTTGAAACGCGCCAGAAGCTTGTCTATCTCGTCGAGGCGCATCCGGTCGATCCCGCATCGCCTCTGCAGCCCGGTCAGATCGTGGATGTCGATCTGGCTGCCCGATAGGCGGAGGTGGCAATGTCGAACGCTATCGATGTCAAAGGTCTCGTCAAGCGCTTCGGTGACGCTACGGTCGTCGATCATGTAAGCATGTCGGTGGCCGAGGGCGAGATTGTCGGCTTTCTGGGGCCGAATGGTTCGGGCAAGACGACCACGATCCGCATGATGTGCGGGCTGCTGACGCCCGACGAGGGCGAAGGGAAGGTGCTGGGTTTCGATCTTCGTACCGAAGGACTGAAGATCAAGCGCGAAGTCGGTTACATGACGCAGCGTTTTTCATTCTATGAAGACCTGACCATTGCCGAAAACCTTGAATTTGTTGCGCGTCTCTACCGGTTGAAGCCGGTGAAGGAGCACGTGGCACGGACACTTGAGGAGCTGGGACTGACCTCGCGTGGGGATCAGTTGGCGGGCACGCTTTCCGGTGGCTGGAAACAACGGCTGGCACTGGCAGCCTGTATCATGCACAAGCCCAGGCTCCTGCTGCTGGATGAACCGACCGCTGGGGTCGATCCGAAGGCACGGCGCGACTTCTGGGACGAGATACATCGTCTGGCCGATGGTGGACTGACCGTACTCGTCTCGACCCATTACATGGACGAAGCCGAGCGCTGCCACCGCATCAGCTATATTTCCTATGGCAAGCTTCTGGCCACCGGGACCGTCCGGGATGTCATCGAGAAGGCGGGGCTGACGACCTTCATCGTCAATGGCCCGCGACTTGGCGAAGTAGCACATGAACTGGAAGGTGAACCGGGTGTCGAGCAGGTTGCGCCTTTTGGTGCGACGCTGCATGTCGTGGGGTCCAACAGGGCGAAGCTTGAGGCGGCTCTGGAGAAGATCAGGCATCGCGAGGGGACCACAGTCGAGGTGGGCGAAACCAGTCTTGAGGACGTGTTTATCCAGTTCATGGCCAATGCGCAGGATAATATGTCCAAGGACAGGAACTCCGGGAGCGGCAAACCATGAGCGGCTGGTTCTCGTTCGAACGTCTTGGCGCGATGCTGGTGAAGGAATTTATCCAGATGCGGCGCGATCGCATCACCTTCGCCATGATGTTGGTCGTTCCATTGATGCAGCTGCTGCTCTTCGGCTTTGCCATCAATAATGATCCAAAAAGCCTGCCGAGCGCACTGGTCGTGACCAGTCAGGATCATTATACGCGTGCCATGATTTCCGCGCTGGAAACCACAGGCTATTATCGTTTCGACCACGTCGTGCAAAGTGCCGCAGAAGCCGAGGCCTTGATTGCCAACGGCACCGTTTCCTTCGTGGTGACGATACCGTCGGATTTTGCAAGACGTGTCGATGCAGGCGAACAGCCGCAGATCCTGATCGAGGCCGATGCGACGGACCCGTCGGTGGCAAGCGGTGCGATTTCCACGCTTGGAACGGTCGCAAGTCAGGCGCTCCTGCGTGAACAGGGCAAGCAGGCTGAAGCTTCAGATGCTGCGCGAAGCCAGCTCCAGGTCATCGTGCATCGCCGTTACAACCCGGAAGGCGTATCGCAATACAACATCGTCCCTGGTCTTCTGGGTGTAATCCTGCAGATGACCATGGTGATGATGACGGCTATGGCGCTGACCCGCGAGACAGAACGGGGCACGATGGAAAACCTGCTTGCGATGCCCGCAACGCCCGCCGAAATCATGTTGGGGAAGGTTCTGCCATTTCTTGTCGTCGGTGGCGTGCAGGTCGTGGTCGTGCTGGTCGCGGCCAAGCTTTTGTTCGGGGTGCCCTTTGTCGGTTCGCTGGCGCTGCTTTTGACCTGCGTGCTGATCTTCGTCTTGTCGCTGGTCCTGCTCGGCTATACGATCTCGACGGCGTCGCGCACGCAGATGCAGGCCATGCAGCTTACCTTCTTCTTCTTCCTGCCATCGCTGATGTTGTCCGGTTTCATGTTCCCGTTTCGGGGTATGCCCGATTGGGCGCAGGCGCTGGGCGAGATTTTTCCGCTGACGCATTTTCTGCGGATCGTCCGTGCTGTCATGCTTAAGGGCGCCCACCTCTCCGACATTGCCGGAGAAGTGAACGCCCTCATATTCTTCGTGTTCCTGTTTGCGTCGCTGGCGCTTCTGCGCTTCAGGAGAACGTTGGATTAGCAGGCTGATGGAGCCAGCGCTGTTTTCGGGCGGCGAGACAGTGTGAACAACAATCCTGCCGCTGCCAGAAGGCCGCCTGCGACGGGAATGGCTGCATAGCCATAGCCTGCGCTGATGACGCCGCCGCCAAGGGCCGCGCCCACCGCATTGCCGAGGTTGAACGCGCCGATATTGATCGACGATGCCAGCCCCGGTGCTTCCGATGCAGCCTGCATCACGCGGGTCTGAACCGGAGGAACGATGGCGAAAGCTGCCGCACCCCAGGCGAGCAGGCCGATTGCCGCACCGATATGGCTTCCCAGCAGGAACGGCAGTGCCAGACTGATGATGGCAAGCGCTGCAAGAAATATCCGCGTAGCACCATTGAGCGACCAGTCTGCGAGGCGTCCGCCGAGCGCGTTGCCGATAGTGAAGCCCACGCCGATAAGAATGAGCGCCAGCGTCACGAAACCTTCCGAAGCGCTTGTAAGGTCGGCCAGTACAGGCGCTACATAGGTGTAGAGCGTGAACATGGCACCAGCGCCCATGACGGTCGTTGCGAGCGACATCAGCACGGTCGGGCGCATCAGGACGCCGAGCTCACGACGGATGTCGGGCATCTTGCCTGCCTCGCCACGCGGCAGCGAAAGCCAGAGCGCCGCGATGGCGAGCAGACCCAGAACAGCAGTACCGGCGAACGACATGCGCCAGCCGATCTGCTGGCCAATCCAGGTCGCAGCCGGGACGCCGCCAATATTCGCAATCGTCAGACCCATGAACATGGTGGCAACGGCGCTTGCCCGCTTTTCAGGAGGCACGACGCTGGCTGCAACAATGGAGCCAAGCCCGAAAAACGCACCGTGATTGAGGCTCGTTACCAGACGCGCTGCAAGCAGCGTCCAGTAATCCGGTGCGAGAGCCGACAGGATGTTGCCGAGTGTGAAAATGCTCATCAGCAGCATCAGTGCCGTGCGTTTGCCGAACCGTCCGAAGGCAAGTGTCATGATCGGTGCGCCGACCATGACGCCGATGGCATAGGCGCTGACCAGAAGACCGGCCGTCGGAATGGAAACGTCAATGCCGTCGGCAATGACCGGCAGCAGACCCATAGGTGCAAATTCCGTAGTGCCAATACCAAACGCACCGATTGCAAGCGCCAGAAGCGGCCAGTTGAAACCGGCCGTCTTCGTTGCGCTGTCGTGAGACGTCATCGTGCTCATCATAGCCTCCGTTATTTGTCCCAGACCGGGGTCAGACCTTCGGGGCTGACCAGTCGTCCATTGGGGCCAGCGAGTTTGGAGATTGCCGTCATGTCTTCTACGCTGAGCTCAAAGTCGAATATGTCGAAGTTTTCAGCGACACGCTCGGGCTTGGCTGTCTTGGAAAGTGCGATGAAGCCGCGTTCAATCAGCCAGCGTAGACCCACCTGAGCGGCAGTCTTGCCGTATCGGGCGCCAATGGCCTGCAAGATGGGGTCGCGCGGCACTGCGCCATCAGCCATGCCGTAATAGGCGGTGATGGCAATGCCTAATGCCTTTGCGGCCTCTGCTACGGCATTCTGGTAGAGATAAGGATGGACTTCGATTTGGTTGGTGACGATGGGTGCTGCACTGCGAAGAATAGACTCTTTCATCTGCGCGACATTCTGATTGCTCACGCCAATGAAGCGCGTCTTGCCTGCCGTTTGCACTGCGTTGAGCATGTCGATCTGATCAGCAATCGCCACCTTGTCGGCAGGCCAATGCAGGAGCAGGAGGTCAACCTGATCTACTTTCAGTTTGTCGAGGCTTTCATCCACGGATGCACTGAACTTTTCCGGGCTGTAATTATCGACCCAGACTTTTGTGGTGAGAAACAGGTCTTTGCGTTGCGCGCCTGCCTTCTCAAGAGCACGACCGAGGGCAGCCTCATTTTGATAGATCTGGGCCGTATCAAAATGGCGGAAACCCGCTTCCAGCGCAGCCGGGATGACGCTTTCCACTTCCGCATCCGTCATGCGGAAAACACCGAAGCCGAGCGCGGGTATAGACGCACCGTGTGCGTTTACGATTTTCATATCATCTCCTGTCGATTGGCCCTCGGCGTTTTCGCGTCAGTTGCGCGAGCTTGGGAGGCTCATGCTTCGGGCCGTCAATTTATGGATTCTGATCCTGTTCCGGATAATCTTCGGTCAGGTTCGATCTCGTGATGCAGAAATAGGACAGTCGCGCGGGCTTGAAAATCCGCTGGGAATCCACATTATCTGTGAAACAGTTTCACAGGTGGAGCGGGCGATGGACAATCGCGTTGGCGAAATGCAGGTCTTTCTGCGGGTTGTGGAAGCGGGCAGCTTTTCCGAAGCTGCCCGCCTCTTGCGCATGAACCCTTCGACCATCAGCAAGCTCATATCCCGTATCGAAGCAAGGCTCGGCGTCCGGCTTCTGGAGCGCTCGTCGCGGCGCTTGTCGCTGACAACCGAGGGGCAGATTTATTATGAGCGCAGTCAGGGACTGCTGCGCGATTTCGAGGAAGTCGAACGCGAGCTTTCACAAGGTTCGGCAAGCACTGGTGGCACTGTGCGCGTCAACGCTTCTGTGGCATTGGGCACGCTGGCGCTGGAGCCTTTGTTGCCGGAATTTCTGTCGGCCTATCCGAATATCGTGATTGACCTGTCCCTGTCGGATGAGCTGGTTGACCTTTATCTTGACCGCACCGACGTGGCTTTCCGCATCGGCACCTTGCCCAATTCCAGCATGATGGCGCGCAAGCTTGGTACGGCCCGTCGCAAGATCGTGGCGGCCCCCGCCTATCTGGAACGTTGCGGGACGCCGTTGACTATAGACGATCTTGCCGATCACAATTGCATCGGTTTCAATTTTCGCCGCGCTGCACCCGTCTGGCCGCTGAAGGAAAGCGGTCGCATCGTGGATCGCGCGGTCTACGGTTCGCTGCTGGCCAATAATGGGGAGACGGTCCGGCGCATGGCAGTCGCGGGGCTGGGGCTCGCCCGGATCGGCGATTATCATGCGCGGAACGACCTCGCCTCTGGCGCATTGGTGGAGGTTCTGGCCGAGGCGGTGGAGAACGACATAGAGGAAGTACACGCCGTGTTTCTTGGCGGTGCGCGACTGCCGCAACGGGTTCGTGTTTTTCTTGATTTTGTGGTGCCGCGTCTGCAGACCTATCTTGCAACCTAGTAGGGCTGATTTGCTCGAATCATCGGCGATGATTCCCGGAAATGTCGAATTTCCGATGCAAAACACGTGCTTCATCCAAAATAATTAGGTTTCCGATAGCCTAACGATTTCAGCTCGTTGCTGATATGCGCCCCCTATGATCACGGGTTAGTGCTCCGCTTTTGTGTTGACTATTAACATTTCGTTAACCACAGTTTGTTGCAATATGTAACATAGCGTTACATTTCTTGATGTTGAATGAGGTGTGGATTGAGCAAAAACCGGCAGGCCAGACAGCAATCCTTGCAGGCAAGGGGGAGGTCTGCCGTGGCTGACATGACGTCGTTCTGGGGGCTGATGCGCGCCTATTGGGTTTCCGACCGCTGGAAGGAAGCCTGGGCTCTCACCATCGCAATCTTCCTGATGACGGCCTTCGTGAGCAAGACCACGGTATGGGTGGCCGAGGCTTCGGGCCTGCTGATGAATTCTATTGTTAACGTCAACACTGCGCCTGTTCAGCATCCTCTCATAACCATTGCCGCCAATGCAGGCGTTCTTGTTCTGCTGATGCTGGCAAAGGACGTAATGCTGGTCGGTTCCCGCCATTTCCTGTCCACCACGCTGCACCGTAAATGGCGCAAATGGCTGAACGACCAGTTCTCCACTGCGCTTTTGAACGGCAAGCATACGCATTTCCATCTGCAACAGGGCAGGGGCAAGGATCAGCCGGACAATATCGATCAGCGCCTGCAGGAATCGATCAAGGGCATGACCGGCGGCGCCATCGGCCTCGTCATGGGCATTGTTGGTGTGTTCCTGTCTGCTTTCTTCATTGGCCAGAAGCTGATTGAAATGTCCACCCACGTAGAGGGACTGGATTTCCTCGGAAGCTATGGCAGCGCCGTTCTGGCCTTTGCTGCAATCGTGATCTATGTCCCGCTCGGAACGCTGGTCGCGATCAAGATCGGCAAACGCCTGGAGCGCCTCAATCTCGGCATCCAGAAGGCCGAAGGTTCCTATCGTGGCGAGTGGACGACGCTGCTGCGGCGCAGTTTCCAGATTTCTGCATCCGGCGGTGAAGCCGTCCAGCGGTCGGTCAATGATCGTCTCTACAAGGATGTCGATGGCACTTGGAACCGGCTTAACCGTTTCGACGCTGCCTATCTCGCCTTCTCGCAAGCCTATGGTTTTCTGTCGAACCGTATCGTTGCCTATATTCCGGGCCTTCTGCCTTATATGAGCGGCTCCGTCAGTTTCCGTAACTATGTGACGGGCGCGGAACTCGTCGCTGCGATGATCAATGACTGCTCGTGGTTTATTCAGGTCATGCCGGCAATTGCCAATCTGCGCGCCAATGCGGGCCGCGTGATCGGCCTCGCGCAGGCCATCGAGAATGTTCAGGATCCGACGGAATTTTACAGCCGCTCCGGTATCAATCGCTTCGCTTTTGCCGAACAGCATCCGCGTTTCGGCCTGTCGGTACGCAATCTCACCCTCATGCAGGGACCGGACAGCGAAGCACCGTTCCTGCGCTCTGGCGTGATCAATATTCGTTCAGGCGACTGGGTCTATATGCGCGGTGAATCCGGTTCGGGCAAAACTTCCTTCGTAAAGGCGCTGAATGGCCTGTGGCCATATGGCACCGGCGATATCATCTATCCGCAGAATGCCACCTCGTTTTATGCGACCCAGGAGGCCAAGTTCCCCTCCGTCTCCTTGAAGCAGCTTGTCAGCCTGCCCGCCGATGAGAACCTGTTCAGTGACTTGGCTGTTGCTGCTGTGCTGCACGAGGCGGGGTTGGGCGAATTCATCGAGCGCATGAATGACGCCGATGCCGATGGCACGCCTTGGGACATGGTTCTTTCTGGAGGCCAGAAGCAGAAGATGGTGCTGGCGCGCATTCTCTTGCACAAGCCGTCGATTATCTTCCTCGACGAAGCAACCGGTGCCCTCGATCCGGCTTCCAAGATGCGGTTCCATGAGGCGCTGAAGACCCGCTGCCCGCAAGCCATCGTCATCAGCATCATGCATGAGGACAAGCTGCCGCGGCTTGAAAACGGCCAGAATGTCTATTCGCATGTGCTGGACATTCGCAACGGCTATGTCTCGCTGTGTCCGGTCCATTTCGATACAATGCCGGACGTGGCTGCCGAAACGCCTCTTATCGCCGCCGAATAAAGCGTGTCTTACCGGCTGAAACACCGTCAGGTTGCAAAAGTCCAAATTTGGACTATATTCTGATCTGGACGATCGGAGGCAATCATGGCCAGAAGCAATGCGGTGTTGAAGTCAATGATAGGCAAGGGACCGGATATTCTCGATGCGGCCCGCTTTTCTCCGCATTCGCGCAAGCGGTTGAGCGGACCGGGCCTGCGCACCTTTCTTGCTATTGCCGATCTCTGGGGGCTGGACGAGCAGCAGCGGCTTATGGTGCTGGGACTGCCTTCAAGATCAACCTATTACAATTGGGTGAAGGCGGTGCGCGAGCATCGCGAAATCACGCTGGATGTGGACGTGTTGATGCGCTTGTCCGCTGTGCTGGGCATTCATCAGGCGCTGGGCGTGCTTTATCCAGATGAGAAAGCTGGTATCCGCTGGCTGCATACGCCCAATCAGTCCGGCGTCTTCGGCGGTCATCCGCCGTTGAACCTGATAACGAGCGGTTTGCAGGATGGCTTGCTGACGGTTCGCCGGTTTCTGGATGCGGCGCGTGGCGGCCTTTACATGGAGCCGAACGAACTGGATCGCGCGTTCCGGCCTTATCGGGATGAAGACGTGGTGTTCTCGTGAGGCGCAATCCTGCTCCACAACCAAGCTATCGTCTGATCCCGTCGCGTTTTCCGCCGATTGGTCTTTTTGATACCGTTGCTACCGCTGCCGATCTGGAAGCGGTGATGGAACTGGCAGGCTGGACGAACGATCGTCTTCTGAGTGAACGATTGCAGCGCCTTCCACGCGAGGAATGGGTGTTCGGCAGGCCCAATTCCAGCATCGTCATGGCGACGTTTCTGCATGTGGCGCCGGGCGGCATGCGCTTCAACGGTCCTGAGCTTGGCGCCTGGTATGCGGCGGCGCGGTTGACCACGTCCGTCGTCGAGGTTGCGCACCACATGCGTCGCGAAACCGTTGCGACGCAGCAGGACGGTCTGGCCCGTACATTTCGGGTCTATGCGGCGAAGCTGGAAGAGGATTTCGTCGATATATGCGGCGAGCAGGCAACATTACCTGCCGTCTATGATCCGACAGATTACGCCGCTTCACAGAAGTTCGGCGAAGAAATGCGCAAGGGCGGCGAGTTCGGAATTCTGTTCGACAGCCTGCGCCACGAAGGCGGCATCAATACAGTTGCGTTTCGTCCAAGCCGTATCGCTGAGGTAACGCAAGGCGACCATTATGAAATCACGGTCGAAAGAGCATCGCCGCGCATTCAGGCGAAGAAGCTTAGTGCCTGAAAAGGCAGGCGTCGCCGCCTGCCTCGGCTAGTCCGATTATGACCAGCCATATTCCTCATCGAGATCCTGAAACTTTTTCAGGTCCACGATGTCGCAATATTGCTGATACGTAATCATATTGCTGGCGCGGGCTTTCGGCGTACCGTCACGCTTGAGAACTGACAGCGTATCGCTCACTGCCTTGACCGCCGAGAACAGCGTTGAAAGCGCATAGAACACGACGTTGAAGCCCATCTGTTCGAGGTCGGTGGCCGTCAAAGCCACGGTTTCGTTGCCGTCGACAATGCTGACGACCTTCGGTCCTTCGACGTTGCGGGCGACGGCTTCGACTTCCGCAATAGTCTTGATGCCATCGACAAAGACAAGATCGACACCCGTATCCTGATACATTTTCGCGCGACGGATCGCCTCTTCCGCTCCAGCCGCAGGCATGGCGTCGGTGCGGGCGATCAGGAGCAAGTCCTTGTCGGCGCGCGCCGCAATCGCGCATTTGAGGCGACGCACATTTTCTTCCGACGGAATCAGCCGGATACCGGCAAGCTGGCCGCAGCGTTTCGGCGCCATCTGGTCTTCCAGATGAATGGCAGCGACGCCGGACTGGATATATTCCTCCACCGTGCGCACGATATTGGCCGGGCCGCCGTAACCCGTATCGGCATCGGCGATGACCGGAATATCCACCACGCGGGTCATATCCCGCGCATGGGTTGTCATTTCGGTCTGCGTGAGGAGACCCAGATCGGGCGTGCCGAGGCGGCTTGCCGTCGCACCGAACCCGGTCATGTAGATGGCCGGAAACCCTGCCTGCTGCACAAGGCGGGCGGTTAGCGGATCGGGCGCACCCGGCGCCTGAATGATGCGACCGGTTTCGATGAGGTTTTTCAGGGCCTTTGCCTGCGTCATCGTCGTCTCCTTATCGCCCGCCCGAAACGTCAAGCACGACGCCTGTAATATAGGCCGCTCCCGGCGACAGCAGCCAGATGGCCGCGTCTGCAACTTCATCGGCAGTTCCAAGCCGCTTCAATGGAATGAGGTCAGCCATTTTGGCGATATTGGCAGGATCGGCAAAAACATCCTTCTGGATTTCCGTGTCAATCACGCCGGGCGCCAGTGCATTGACGCGGATTTCCGGCGCGAGCTCCTTGGCAAACGCGTAGGTGTAGGAAGCGATTGCTCCCTTGGTCGTCGCATAGGCGATATTACCGACCATGCCGCCAGTACGACCGGCGATGGAGGACAGGCCGACAACCGATTTATTCGGCTTCTTGCCCTGATTGTTGAGGAAAGCGCTGGAAACGTAGAACACGCTTTTCAGATTGACGGCCAGCACGCGGTCCAGCTCATCAGCATCGAATTCCTTCACGGTCATGCGCTGGCCGATAATGCCCGCATTGTTGACCAGGTGGTCGATGCCCCCCCATTTCGTGGTGATATCGTGCGCCGCGCGATCAACCGCGGCCTTGTCGGAGACATCCACAATGGCCGTCAGAACCTGCTCGCCATGTTTGTCCGCCATTTCCTGCAGACGAGCGCCGTTCACATCCCAAAGCACGACCCTGGCCTTGAGCGCGATGAGCTTTTCGGCAACGGCCTTGCCAATGCCTGATGCGCCGCCGGTAATGAGCACCACCCGATCCGCAAAAAAATCAGCCGGAAAGGCTGTTGGATTCGTCGTCATGAAATCTTCCTCCTCGAAGAAAGGCGTCGCTTTGCGCCCACGGGTCGCCGAAGAGAATCCGCAGACTCAACCTTTCGGCAACGGTGGCTTTAAAAGCCATGGACCGGCTCTCCTGTCAATCTAGGGTACAAGATTTTGTATGCTACTTGTAAAGTTGCTGTTTGCACGCTAATCATTGCAATGGGAGTGAGACGATAACGGTCGGATCTGTGCCAATGGCCTGTCCGTGATCGGGATTGCCTGTCTGCTGGAAACATGCCGGAATGGTCCCGGCTCCGTTTCTGCAGATAAAGCTCTGAACGGGAGAGCGCATCATCACGTGTCAGCTCCCGCAACGATTATTGCATGCCGCTCATGCTGGAATGTGAGCGGAGACCTGGGAGGACATCGTGGTCAATTCCACTCTGAGTGCGGTCGGCGCAACGCCCGACCTGCGCGACAGCACCATTCGCAAACTCAATCTGCGGATCGTTCTGTTCTGCTTTATCTGCTTCATCGTTAACTATCTCGACCGTGTGAATATCGGCTATGCCGCGCTTCACATGAACAATGATATCGGTCTCACGCCTTACATGTTCGGCGTTGGTGCGGGCATCTTCTTCATTGGCTACATGCTGTTCGAAGTGCCGAGCAACATGATGCTGCACAAGCTCGGCTCGCGCGTCTGGATTGCGCGCATCATGGTCACGTGGGGGCTTGTGTCGTGCGCCATGGCTTTCGTGCAGGGCCCGGTTTCGTTCTACATCCTGCGCTTTCTGCTGGGTGTTGCAGAAGCCGGTTTTGCACCGGGCGTTCTGCTTTATCTCACCTATTGGTTCCCGGCCAAGGAACGTGGCCGCGCAACGGCCCTGTTCATGACGGCAACCGTGCTTTCCATCGTTGTGGGCGCACCGTTCTCTGGCTGGCTGATGGATGCAGGCGAGGGACTGTTTGGTCTGCACGGCTGGCAGGCGATGTTCATTCTCGAAGGAATTCCCGCGGTGCTCCTCGGCGTCGTGACCTTCTTCTATCTGGTTGACAGTCCAGAAAAGGACAAGCGCTGGCTGACCGCCGACGAACGCGCATGGCTGATGGCCGAACTAGCCAAGGAAAATGCAGGCAAGCAGGCCGATACTCGTCATTCGCTGAAAGAAGTGTTCAGCGATTACCGCGTCTGGCTTCTGACGCTGGTCTATATGTTCAACGGTATTGCTGTTTACGGCGTCATCATGTGGCTGCCGCAGATCGTGAAGAGCCTTGGCGACTATACTGCGGCGCAGACCGGACTCATCTCTGCCATTCCGTTCGTGTTTGCCGCGATCGGACTTGTCGTGATTTCACGCAGTTCGGACCGTACCGGTGAGCGCAAGATTCACACGGCGAATGCCGGCCTGTTCGGCGGTATCTTCCTTGCTGCCAGTGCGCTGGCACCGTCGCCGATCCTGAGCCTCGTGCTCCTGTCGGTCTGCGCGTTTTTCCTGTGGTCCTATCTCGGCGTGTTCTGGACGCTGCCGACACAGTTCCTGTCCGGCGCTGCTGCCGCTGGCGGACTTGCGGCCATCAACGGCTTCGCGCAGCTTGGCGGTTTTACCGGGCCCTATCTCGTGGGCTGGGTTAAATCCACGACAGACAGTTTCTCGCTGTCGTTGTTGGCCCTGTCCGTGTTTCCGATTCTTGGCTTCTTTCTCTGCATGAGCCTGAAAGCCAAGCGGGACTGATCAAAATGACGGGCCCGGACTTCATCCGGGTCCGCTACCATTCACCGGTGCAATTTGAATGCGGTTTCAACCGCTCTATACGTCGCAATGAGGCGTCTGTAAGATTCGGACATGAGAGAGATTCGAGGCAAGAGCAAGAAGTCGCTGGCAAGTAGCATCGCCGAACGTATTCGCGGTGCGATTGTCGATGCTGAGTTTCAATTCGGGGAGAACCTCTCCGAGGACATGCTCGCTGCGGCCTTCGATGTCAGTCGCACGCCGGTACGCGAGGCGCTCAACATCCTGCAGATGCAGGAATTGGTTCATATCGTTCCAAAGTCCGGCACCTATGTTTTTACGCCGACGCAGGAAGACATTGCAGAGCTTTGCGATTTTCGGGTGGGCCTGGAAGATCAGGCCATGCGGCTTGCGCTTGGCAACAACCGCAAGAAACTTGTCTCGCAACTGAAAAAGCAGTTCGACCTCATGCGTGCGGCAATAGATGAGGATGACCTGCGCGCTTACGGGCGTTGCGATACAGAATTTCATCTGGCCTTCTTCCGTGTTTGCGGCAATCGTTATCTGGCGCGCGCCTATGACAGTATTCTAGGACGTGTCGCAGCCTTGCGAACGCATCTTGCCATCGGTGCGGAGGGCGAGCCTGCACGCTCCTTCGCCGACCATGCCGCCATCATTGAGCTGGCCGATGCCGACAAGCCGAAGGAATTGCGGGAAATACTGGAGGCGCACATCATGCGCACCAAGACCAATTACCTGAATGCTTTCAATCGGCTGCCCCGTCAGCCAGGCGACAGCCGCACGATGCGGCTGCGCCGACAGTTGTCGCTGACGAACGAGTAACAAAGCCCTTCAGGTCAGACGGCCCACTCCACATCCGTGGTAAAGGCGATGGTCAGCCACCGATCCGGTCCTTCGCCGCCGAGTGCATCACCGATTTCGTCGCGCAACGCATCCCATTCCTCGAGCTTTCGTGGCGGAAGGTCGGGCGGAACGATGAAATAGAGTTCGATCTGTTTGCCGCGACCGACCTTGGCGACATAAGCGCGGTAGGACAGAAAGCTGTTGCGCTTGACGAACTCTCCAGCAACCGCATCGACATGCTGCTTGAGATCAATGGGTGTAACCAGGAATATATCGGCCAGAGCCTGTTTGATCGTGCCGATGGGCATGGGAATGATGACAAGACAAACGACTGCCAGAACTGCGGGATCGATATAAGGCGTCAGCCAGCCGAGTTCTGTTCCTTCAATGGCATAGCCGACCGAAAAGGCGATCAGAAGTGCCGCAGTTATGCCGCCGGACATGATCCAGGCTTTGGCATCGAGTGCGACGAAGTCTGATTTCAATATCCTATTTGCGCGCATTTCCAACAGCGCCATGCCGAGACAAGCGATCAGGGCGACGACGGCATAGAAAATCGCATAGCTGAATTCGAGATCGCGTCCGCCATCCATCAGGCTGCCGATTGCGTTGATGAGCGCGTAGATCGCAACGCCGGTAAGCATCATACCGTTGAGGCCAAGTACCATCGGTTCGAGATGCCAGAAGCCCATTGTGAAGCGATCGCGCAATTTTCCGCGTGGCTGTTCCGGCAAGGCAGAAAGGGCGATGAGACGCGAGACAAGGAGGGCAAGCCCACTCATCGCAGCATCAGCCAGCATGTAAACGCCATCGAATACGATAGAAAATGAGCCGGATAACAGGCCGAAAACGACGCCGAAGCCAGCAACCAGAATAGTAACCGCTATGGAAATTTGAAGAATAGATTGTTCACTGCGCAATTTTTACTCCGATATAAACCGCATGCAACGCGGTTTGGTTTCGGGGGCGCATTTCTGCGTGTTGAACCAATTCCGCGTTGCATGACAAATCTACACCAGTGGCGTGAATCTGACAAATCGCGTTAAATTCTGAACATTCCTAAGCCCATTCGGGCACGCGGGTCGCGGACTCCCGCAGGATCAGTTCGACGGGCCATAATTCATGGATGTCGGTGGCCGCGCGTCCGTCGAGTATATCCATCAGAAGATCGGCGCAGCGTTTTCCCGCTGCTCGCATCGACGAGCGGGTTGCAGTCAGGGATGGCACCATATTGTCAGCGCTCAGGAACGAGATCACATCATCATGGGCGATGACGGAGATATCCTTGCCGATGGTCAGGCCGAAAGAGCGCGCGGCCCGGTATATGCCAAGCGCAGTCATCATGGAGCCGGCAACAAACGCTGTCGGGCACGGATTACGCTCCAGAAGCTTGCGCGCAAGACGATAACCGATCTCATCCGTGAAATCGCCGTGCTCGACAAGTTCCTGATCGAAGGCAATGCCTTTGCTTTCGAGCGCCTTCCGGTAGCCTTCGTCGCGGTGAAGTGAGAAGGTGAAGCCGTAGCGACCATTTATCATCGCGATACGACGGTGGCCGAGGTCAAGCAGATGGGCTGTTGAGCGATAAACCGCGCCTTCATTATCGATGTCGAGCCATGCATGAGGAATGTCGGTTTCAGAGCGTCCGTGCACGAGGAATGGCATTCCCAGTTCATGCAGCATGCGGATGCGCTCGTCATTGGGTTTTGGAGACGTCACGATGATAGCATCGACACGGTGGCTGGTGGCGAGGCGCCGACAGAGTTGCACTTCGTCGTCGGTGCCGTTGTTTGCAATCGGGCTGACGAGAATATCGACTTCATCCTGACTGAGCCGTTCTGCCATGCCGCGCATGAACTCGGCGAAGTGAAACTCGCTGTTACGGCCCATCACGACGCCGATTGCACCAGCACGCCCGGTAACCAGTCTGACCGCGTTGACATTGGGCTGGTAGCCGAGACGTACAGCCTCGTCCATGACCCGCTTCCGCGTGCTTTCCGCCACTTCGGGATAGCCGCTCAACGCCCGGCTGACGGTCGTGGCTGAGAGGCCGAGATGTTTGGCGAATTCACGGAGCTTCATTTGGCTTTCGAATTATTCAGGCAGGCAAGGCAGCGGATTATAGCCGCTTCCTTGCGATTAACAATTGGTCGGTTGAGTTCTTTAAACTGCTGCAACATATAGGGTGCACGAAATCCAAACCGATTTCAAGTTTGTTTCAATTTTCATTTTGGCACGTTTGAGAAAGCATGCCCCTTAAGCGCTAAGAAATACAGATTATGAATGATAATATATTGAATTTGCAATATATATTGAGTGATGAGATGTGAAATGAAATAGAGTGAAAAATCTGCTGCTTGACAGAAATGCGGTCCTCTGCAACCTTTTCGTCATCCAAACCGTTTTCGATTTTATCAAACCGCTTACAGAATGGATGGGAGGAGGGAACTATGAAGGCATTCCAAGGTATACTCGCGGCTTGCGCGGCATTTGGCCTGGCGACGGTAAGCGCCCATGCAGTGGAGATTTCCATTGCGGCCAATTCAACGGGCAATAACATCAAGTTTCTGCAGGAGCAGATCGTCAAGTTCGAGAAGGACACCGGCAACAAGGTCAATATTGTCTCGATGCCGCCATCGAGCAGCGAGCAATTCAGCCAGTATCGTCTATGGCTCGCGGCAGGTAACGCCGATATCGACGTCTACCAGACGGACGTGGTCTGGGCGCCGCAGCTATCCGATCAGTTCGTCGATTTGACGGAAGCGACCAAGGATGTCACGGGCGCGCATTTCCCATCCATTATCGCGTCACAGACCGTGAACGGAAAGCTGGTTGCGCTGCCCTTCTATACCGACGCTCCGGCACTTTTCTATCGCAAGGATCTCCTCGAAAAATACAACAAACAGGTTCCCAAGACTTGGGATGAGATGACGGCGACTGCCAAGGAGATCATGGACAAGGAGCGGGCGGAGGGAAAGTCCGATCTCTGGGGCTTTGTGTTTCAGGGCAATGCCTATGAGGGCCTGACCTGCAATGCGCTTGAATGGGTGAAGTCGTCCGGAGGCGGCCAGATCGTTGAAGCCGACGGTACGATCTCCATCAACAATGAAAAGGCAGCAGCGGCGATCGATCGCGCCAAGGGCTGGATCGGTTCGATTTCGCCACAGGGCGCGCTTGCTTATCAGGAAGAGGAATCGCGCGGCGTCTGGCAGACTGGCAATGCCGTCTTCATGCGTAACTGGCCCTATGCTTATGCGCTTGGCAACAGTGCCGATAGCGGCGTGAAAGGCAAGTTCGACGTCGCACCACTGCCTGCCGGTGCAGAGGGGGATGCGCCATCCTCGACGCTCGGCGGCTGGAACCTTGCCGTCTCAAAATATTCCACCAAGCAGGATGCGGCCATCGCGCTGGTCAAATATCTCGCATCGCCGGAAGTGCAAAAGGTGCAGGCCGTCGAGATTTCGCGTCTGCCAACCATTCAAACGCTTTATGATGACAAGGATGTCATTGCAGCGCAGCCTTTCATGGCCAATTGGAAACCTATCTTCCAGAATGCCGTGCCGCGCCCATCGGCTGCGACGAAGGTGAAATATAACGAAGTCTCGTCGAAGTTCTGGACTGCCGTGCACAAGACGCTCTCGGGCAACGGTACGGCTGCGGAGAATCTCGAAATGCTTGAGGTCGAGCTGACTGAGCTGGAAGGCGCCGGCTGGTAGGGACCGATCAAGCCGCGTTCGGGTTGTCCTCCCAAGCCCCCATCGGGCAACCCGAACGCCTTTCTCATCCGATGACCCGGAGCAGGATCATGACGGAGACTTCCCTTGATGCGCCGAGGAGCCTGCGGACACGGCTTCACTCTGATCTTCGCGCGCAGCGTATCCGGTCGGCATGGGTATTTCTCGCACCCACGCTGATCGTGCTGGCGCTGGTGGCTGGCTGGCCGCTGCTGCGGACCATCTATTTCAGTTTCACCAATGCATCGCTGACGAGCCTGGGTACTGCGGAATTCGTCGGCTTCAACAATTATCTGTCCTGGGTGACGCTCAAGAGCGGGCGCACCGTCTATCGCGGTCTTCTGGCCGATCCCGCCTGGTGGGGTGCGGTCTGGAATACGATCAG
The DNA here is from genome assembly GCF_902825325.1 of Brucella tritici. Classification (GTDB taxonomy): domain Bacteria; phylum Pseudomonadota; class Alphaproteobacteria; order Rhizobiales; family Rhizobiaceae; genus Brucella. The sequence continues at coordinate 151,041 of NZ_CADEAR010000004.1, forward strand.
GTTCACTGTTCTGTCGGTCAGCCTCGAAACGATCTTCGGATTGATCGTCGCTTTGGTGCTGAACGCGAATTTCCAGGGGCGTGGGCTCGTGCGCGCCGCAATCCTGATCCCGTGGGCAATCCCGACGATTGTTTCGGCCAAGATGTGGGGCTGGATGCTCAATGACCAGTTCGGCATCCTCAATCATATCCTGCTCAATCTCGGCCTCGTCAGCCAGAAGATCGCCTGGACGGCCAATCCCGACACAGCGATGATTGCGATCTTGATCGTCGATGTTTGGAAAACGACGCCCTTCATGGCGCTGCTTATTCTGGCCGGTCTGCAAATGGTGCCATCCGACATTTACGAGGCGGCGAAGATCGATGGCGTGCATCCGGTCAAGGTATTCTGGCGGGTGACGCTACCGTTAATCCGTCCAGCGCTGATGGTGGCGATCATCTTCCGTATGCTGGATGCCTTGCGCATCTTCGACCTGATCTATGTGCTGACGCCGAATAACGCGCAGACCAAGACCATGTCGGTTTTCGCGCGCGAAAATCTCTTCGATTTCGACAAATTCGCCTATGGTGCGGCGGCATCGACGATGCTGTTCCTCATCATTGCGGCCATCACCGTGCTCTACATGTTCTTCGGACGCGTCAATGTCGGCAGCAAGGGGGAATAGCATGATGCACTATGTGAAAACCCTCAGCTTCTATCTGCTGGTGGCACTCATCATTTTGATCGCGGTGTTCCCATTCTATTATGCGATCATCACCAGTCTCAAATCCGGGACGGCGCTGTTTCAGGTCGATTACTGGCCAAGCAGTTTCTCGCTCGACAATTATACCGGTGTTCTCACGCAGGGCAGCTTCCTACGCAGTCTTGGTAATTCACTGCTGGTGGCGACCGTTGTAGTGGCAATCTCTCTCTTGCTGGCGGTGACAGCTGCCTATGCGCTGGCGCGTGTGAGTTTTCGCGGACGGGGCTTGTTGCTTCTCACCATTCTTTCGGTGTCCATGTTTCCGCAGATCGCCGTTCTGGCAGGTTTGTTCGAGCTGATACGCTTCCTCGGCATCTTCAATACGCCGCTGGCGCTGATCTTCTCCTATATGATCTTCACGCTGCCTTTCACGGTCTGGGTCCTCACCACCTTCATGCGTGACCTGCCAATCGAGATTGAGGAAGCGGCCATCGTGGATGGCGCATCGCCGTGGGTGATTATCACGCGTGTTTTCATGCCACTGATGTGGCCGGCGCTAGTGACGACCGGATTACTTGCTTTCATCTCCGCATGGAACGAGTTCCTGTTCGCGCTCACCTTCACTTCGTCCGGCAGCCAGCGCACGGTGCCTGTTGCCATCGCACTTCTGTCCGGCAGCAGCCAGTTTGAAATCCCCTGGGGCAACATCATGGCGGCTTCCGTCATTGTGACGGTTCCCCTCGTCATCCTCGTGCTCATCTTCCAGCGGCGGATCGTATCCGGTCTGACGGCAGGCGGCGTAAAGGGTTAGGTACAACCATGGCAGAACTTCAGTTGCGCGATGTGCGCAAATCTTTCGGTAACTTCGAGGTCATCAAGGGCGTGGATATGGATATCCGGCCCGGCGAGTTCATGGTCTTCGTCGGCCCTTCCGGTTGCGGAAAGTCTACGCTGCTGCGCCTCATTGCAGGCTTGGAGGAAATTTCGTCAGGCAGCCTCTCTATCGATGGCAAGGTGGTCAACAGTTTCGCACCGTCGAAGCGCGGCATCGCAATGGTCTTCCAGTCCTATGCGCTTTATCCGCATATGACAGTCTATGAGAACATGGCCTTCGGTATGCAGCTCGCGGGCAAGAGCAAGGATGAATGCAAGAGCCGCATTCAAAAAGCCGCAGAAATGCTGCAGCTGACGCCCTATCTTGAGCGCCTGCCGCGCCAGCTTTCCGGCGGCCAGCGGCAGCGCGTCGCGATTGGCCGTGCCATCGTGCGCGATCCGAAAGTATTCCTTTTCGACGAGCCCTTGTCCAACCTCGATGCGGCGCTACGTGTGGCTACAAGGCTTGAGATCGCCAAGCTCCACCAGAGCATGGAAGACACCACCATGATCTACGTGACGCACGATCAGGTGGAGGCGATGACGCTGGCCGACCGCATCTGTGTGCTGCGTGACGGACGGGTGGAGCAGATCGGAACGCCGCTTGAGCTTTACGAAAAGCCAAATTCGCTTTTCGTCGCCGGGTTCATCGGATCACCGAAGATGAATTTCCTGACCGGCAGATATAGTGAGCCTTTCGGTGCGCATACAGTGGGCCTGCGTCCCGAACACCTCGTCATCGTATCCGACAATGCTCACTGGACCGGTCAGGTGATCCACACCGAAATTCTCGGTTCCGATACCTATGTCTATATCGATCTCGGCCTGGAGGAGCCGCTGGTGGTCCGCGAAAGCGGCGTGGCAGCGCGCAGGTCAGGCGAGACACTCTCGGTTTCCCCGATGGGGGAAAATGTTCATCGTTTCGATGAAAAGGGCCGCGCCGTCTGACGCTGACCTCCCAAGCTTGATGATACATAAGACAAATGGGCCGTGATTGCCCGCAGCAAGGAGAATACTCGTGCCTATTCGTACTGTCGTCTGGGGTGAAAACATTCACGAGCAGATCAATGAAACCGTACGTTCGGTTTATCCGGACGGCATGCACAACACTATCGCCAGGGCACTGAACGAGGATAGCGCAATCAAGGCGACGACCGCCACTTTGCAGGAACCGGAGCATGGCTTGACCGAAGACCGTCTCGCCAAGACCGATGTGCTCGTTTGGTGGGGCCACAAGGATCACGGCGCGGTTGCCGATGCGGTGGTGGAACGTGTGGCAAAGCGCGTCTTCGAGGGAATGGGGCTGATCGTGCTCCATTCCGGCCATTTTTCCAAAATCTTCAAGCGCCTGATGGGCACGCCCTGCGCGCTCAAATGGCGCGAGGCGGGCGAGCGCGAGCGCGTCTGGGTCGTCAATCGCGGCCACCCGATCGCGCAGGGGCTGGATGAGAATTTCGTGCTCGAAAACGAGGAAATGTATGGCGAGCAGTTTTCGGTGCCCGAGCCGCTCGAAACGGTTTTCATCTCGTGGTTCGCAGGCGGGGAGGTGTTCCGCTCCGGCATGACCTGGCGGCGCGGCGCGGGCAATGTGTTCTATTTCCGGCCCGGCCATGAGACCTATCCGACCTATCACGACGCGAATGTGCAGACCGTTCTGCGCAATGCGGTCAAATGGGCCTATAATCTGCAGCCAGCCTGGACCGGCATTCACACCGCGCCCAATGTTCCCGTCGAAAAGGCGCTGGAGCCGATCGTGGAGCGCGGGCCGAAATTGCACAAGGCCGGTGAAGCCGGTTATCGCTGAGGTGCATCATGCGTCTTCTTATTCTTGGAACAGGCGGCATGGCGAAAAACCATGCCGAAGCCTTCAAGGCCATCGAGGGCGTGGAGGTTGTGGCGGCGTGCGATGTTTCGGCGGTGCGGGTCGATGCGTTTTCGGAAAACCACGACATTCACAACCGCTTCACGCGGCTTGAGGATGCGCTGGAGTGGAACCGCTTCGATGCGGTCGCCAATGTGACGCCGGACGCTATCCACCACCCCACCACGCTGGCGCTGGTTGGCGCGGGCAAGCATGTCTTCTGCGAAAAACCGCTTGCGGAAAGCTACGAGAAAGCCGCCGAAATGGCCGACGCCGCCGAACAGGCGGGCGTGGTCAATATGGTCAACCTCACCTATCGCAATGTCGCGCCCTTGCAGAAGGCGCGCGAGATGGTGATGGCGGGCGAGATCGGCCAGGTGCGCCATTTCGAGGCGTCCTATCTGCAAAGCTGGCTGGTCTCGAAAAGCTGGGGCGACTGGAAGACGGAGAGCAAATGGCTCTGGCGACTTTCCACCCGGCACGGGTCCAACGGCGTCCTTGGCGATGTGGGCATCCATATTCTCGACTTCGCCAGCTATGCCATCGGCAGCGATGTGGCGCGTGCTTCGGCGCGTCTCAAGACTTTCGAGAAGGCGGAGAACAACCATATCGGCGAATATGTGCTGGATGCCAATGACAGCTTCGTCATGATGGCGGAATATGCCAATGGCGCGCTGGGCGTCATCCATGCAAGCCGCTGGGCCACAGGCCATCTGAACGAGCTGCGGCTGCGCATCCATGGCGACAAGGGTGCACTGGAAATTCTTCATACGCCTACCGGTTCAAGCCTGCGCGGCTCTATTGGCGAAGATATTGAAACGCCGGTCTGGCGCGATATCGATGCCGGTACGGTGGAGACGAATTACCAGCGTTTCGCACGCGCTGTCGCCGATGGTGCGGAATTGGAGCCGAGTTTCCGTCATGCCGCCAATCTGCAGCGGGTGCTTGATCATGCTATGACCGTCGATCAGCCGTTGCCCGAAGTCGTGAGCGGATAAAAGTGTCAAAAGCCCTCCCGGTCTGGCCGGGAGGGCTGTCGATTAGCTGTCCTTGGTAAAGGTGTTGTCGACCTCGCCACGGAAGAAATCGCGGCCATATATCAGGAAGCACAGGACGACTCCGGTTGCAAAAGCCCACGCGGCGCCGCGCGTCGCAAGAACCGCACCGACCACGCCGGCGATGCCGAGATCTCGCTGGGACCGTGCCTCAAGAATACCGACGCGAACCGAAACATATCCCTGAATGAGCAAGGTAAGTGCGAGTGCGACGCCGAGGATCGGCTGCACTAGCGTTACGATTGGCATCAGAAACAAGCCGGTGTTGGTTCCCCACCGGAAAGACCCCGCGCCACCGAAAAGCGAATGCATGGCCTTCTTGCCCTGCGAGAAACGCTCGGTAATGACGACGTGCATGGCGGACCAGAGCGGGCCGCACATACATACGTCCGGTCCAAGGACACTCATGGCCGCGTTGCGTCCGCCAAAAATGAGATGAGCACGATCAGGGCTGTAGTCTATCTTTTCGTCGGGGCGGGCTTCGTCGGCTTCCTTCAGGATTGCCCGGCTTTGCAAAACATCGCCGAAAAGAACGATATAGGCGGCGAACATGGTCGGAATAGCCGTAATGAACATCGACAGCGGCGGCAAGCCAAGTCCGAATACGGTATATTCACGCCAAAGCGTCGAGAAGTCGGGGCTGGTCAGCGACCATTCAAGCTTTGGCCAGGGTGCTTCGCCGAAGAGCGGGGCTATGATTACTGCGAGCAGGATAATCGGGAAAACACCCAGTTTTCCAATGAGGGCCAGTACCGGATTGCTATTTTTAATACGTGCGAACTGGCGCGAGAATATCACGTAGAAACCGAGGCCAACGGCAATGGTGATTGTGAACGGGGAGCTGTCGAAACGACCGCCAATCTGAAACACCGATATGACGGCGGCAAAGCCCGCACCAGCAATGATGCCAGCCTTGATCGCTGATGGGATCAGTTGCACGACGCGATGTGCAAGCCCTGACGCTCCTATAAAGATCGAGAATATGCCCAGCATCATCTGGAAGGCAACAAGTGCATGAACGCGCTCTGGCCCTTCGGGGAACGTGGTGCAATAGGCCATCAGAAGCGGAATGGCAGGTGTGATCCAACCCGGAACGACGGGATCGCCGAGCAAATGGTGCGTCAGATAGAACAACCCGTTCAGGACGACCACGGCGAGGGCCACTTCGAAAGGCATGCCAAGGAGTTCAGTCATAAGCGGGATGGCGGACAGGTCCACCGCACACATCAGCAGGCCTTGAAAATAATCAGGCCATTCGAATTTATAGTGAACGAAAGGCAGGCGAATTTTGAACGGTCCGGCAGACCAAAAAGGCTGCTCCTGACCGTCGATACGTTCAGTGCTCAATTTATTCTCCGCAGATATAGAGCCAAGCTGCGGAGAAGTGGCAGTCAGCTCACTTCTCCGGCGCTTGGTCCGTCAGTTCGTTATGTTTGATCAGAAAGCTTCGCGATAAAGCGCCAGAGCGTCGGCCTCAGTCACATCGACCGGATTGTTGCCCAGAAGCCGCGTTTGCAGCATCGCGTCGCGCGCCAGCATTTCAAGACTGTCTTCGGTCACGCCGACATCACGCAGGCGGCGCGGTGCGCCGGACTTGTTCATCAGTGCTTCCATATAGGTGACAAAGGCCGCTGAACGCTCTTCCGTCGTGCCTTCGGATTTCTCCAGCAGCAGATCGGCAAGCTCTGCATATAGCTTGGCTGCACCCGCCATATTGTAGCGCAGCACCGGACCAAGCATCAGCGCATTGGAAAGACCATGCGGCACATGGTAGTGGCCGCCAAGCGGGTAAGCCAGTGCATGAACAGCGCCGACTGGCGAGTTGGAAAAAGCCTGACCGGCATAGTTGGCACCAAGTAGCATGGCCTCGCGGGCATGGCGATCATTGCCGTTTTCGCAAGCCGCGATCAGATTGGCCGAAAGAAGCTTCAGAGCTTCGCGGGCAAACGCGTCGGAGAGCGGGTTCTTCTTGATCCGGCTCGTATAGGCTTCAATCGCATGAACCATGGCGTCGATGCCGGTCGCGGCCGTATGAAGCGCAGGCAGGCCGCAAGTCAGTTCCGCATCGAGGATCACGAAGTCGGCGTAAAGCTGACGGGCAACCACACCCATCTTCGTCGTCTCACCGGTGGTCAGAATGGTGATGTTGGTGACTTCCGATCCTGTTCCCGCCGTAGTCGGGATCTGGATCAGCGGCAGGCGGCTGCCCTGGACCTTGCCGATGCCATACAGCTCGGAAAGTTCCTGTTCGGAAACGAGCAGCACGGCCGCGAGCTTGGCGATATCCATGGAAGAGCCGCCGCCCAGACCAAGTACGATATCGCAACCGGCGGCCTTTGCTTGCTCAACACAGGCAAACAATACGGATTCCGGCGGATCGGCTACCACGTCATCGAACACGCTGATACCGAATCCAGCCTTTTCAAGCGAGGCCAGCGCATGGTTGAGGACGCCGGCCTTGTGCAGGCCCTTGTCCGTCACGATCAGAATCTTGCGTTCGGAAAACCGCTCGCCGAGGATTTCGCCGAGGCGCTTGGCAGCGCTCCATTCGACGAGCATCGAGCCGACGGTATCGAACGAAAATGGCTTGATCTCTGTTGTCATCATTCCACCCTTATCACTTTCACCAGCGCCGAGGTCTCTCACTTCCTCACCGGCACACAACGCTGGGCTTATCCCGGAAAAGCTTCTGTCTTGGGAAGGAAGCGCCTCCGTCATTTTCCGATACAGCCGATGCATCGGCGGTTTTGAAGAAAAGCCTGGGAGAAACTTTTCGTTTGTTCAGTATATTGAACAATGTTCAAAACTAAACGACCGATACAGGATAAGAAGCCGGACTGTCAATTTCTCCCTTCGATCAGGAGGGCCAAATCAAGGCTTGAAAGTTCGCGGTCGAAATGCCCCGGAATATAAGCGATTGAAAATGTTCGCTTTCACTTCGGTTGCCATCACACAACTTTGTGAATATTTCAGGAAAAATAACTTGCCGGGCTTCGCCCGAGGCTGCGTTTGAACGTTGCGGCGAAGGCGCTTGCGCTTTGGTATCCGCAGTCCAGCGCAACGGTGACGACGGGCATTCCCGCGGCCAAGGCGGGCAGGGCGGCGAGCAATCGTGCCTGTTGCCGCCAGCGGCCATAGGTCATGCCGGTCTCGCGCTCGAAGTGTCGCATGAAACTGCGCCTGCTCATGCCCGTTCGATCGGCGGCATCGTCAAGGGACGGCTCTGTATCGGGCTCTGCTTGCAGGGCTTCACAAAGGTTGCGGAACCGTTGATCCAGAGGCATTGGAAGATTGAGCGGTTCCGCGGGGAGAAAGGTCAGTTCTTCCAGCAAAAGTTCGCTGATACGCTGTACAAAGGATGTAACAGGCTGGTCCTGCAATTCAACCAGACGCAGGATCAATTCCCGCAATAATGGCGAAACTTCCACCACGCCACAGGACAAGGGAAGGGAGCGGGCCGCATCCGAACGGACAAAGATCGTACGAAACTGGACCGGTCCATGGCTGCGCGTTGCATGTTCCACCATCGGCGGTACCCACACCGCACGATTTGGCGGCACGACCCAGGTTCCGCTCTCCGTTGTGACGGATACCACGCCGGATCGCGCATAGATCAGTTGCGCATCCTGATGGCGGTGCGGCGGCCCGGCAAAAGACGTGTCATCTTGCGCCAGGGCCGATAGGGCGAGCGCAAGCGGCGCAGGGTAGTTCAGCGACATGGGTTGACCCTTTTGCGCTCTATTATGACCCTGATGCGCAAGAATGCCAATATCGGCACGTCTATTATCGGGTGGAGAAGCCAGTTTTCCAGAAAGCCTGAACGTGTCCGCTTGCGCCTGCCACAACATAGTTGTTTCGACGGAGTTGAACACTCCGGCTGGCGGCGCACGCTTGGCTTTTTCGCTTCTTCTCCTTCGACTTACCGGCGACCGTTGGGCCTGATGGCATCCCGGCGGTCGTAACCTGCCGTCAATCCCTTTCCCATTGTCGCAGTCGCTGCTCCGCGCAGCCGAAGGAACTATTATCATGTTGCAGAACCCGGACAGCAAATACCGTCCTTTCATATCTCCAATCGAACTGCCGGATCGCCAGTGGCCGAACCGGCGCTTGACGCAGGCGCCGCGCTGGGTATCGACAGACCTGCGCGACGGCAATCAGGCGCTTGCCGACCCGATGGATGGCGACAAGAAAATGCGCTTTTATCGCATGCTCCTAGAAATCGGTTTCAAGGAAATCGAGGTTGCATTTCCTTCAGCTTCGCAGACGGAATTCAATTTTGTCCGCCGCCTGATCGAAGAGGAACTGATACCTGACGATGTGACCATTCAGGTGCTCACCCAATCGCGAGCCGACCTGATTGCACGCACTTTTGAATCCCTGCGCGGAGCGCGTCAGGCCATCGTCCATCTTTATAATGCGACAGCGCCGCTCTTCCGTCGCGTTGTATTCAAGATGGAAAAGAACGAGATAATCGACCTGGCCGTCTGTGGCGTAACGGCCATGCTGCAGGAAAGCCGGAAGCAACCCGAGACGCGTTGGACGTTTGAATATTCACCGGAAACCTTCTGCTTCACCGAGCCGGACTTTGCGCTGGAAATCTGTGAACGTGTTCTGGATGTCTGGCAGCCAACGCCGGAAAACAAGGCGATCCTGAATCTGCCTGCTACCGTTGAAGTGGCAATGCCGAATGTCTATGCGGACCAGATCGAATGGTTCTGCCGCAATCTTTCCCGCCGCGACAGCGTGATCATAAGCGTCCATCCGCATAACGACCGGGGCACAGCGGTGGCTGCAACGGAACAGGCCCTGCTCGCAGGCGCTGATCGTGTCGAGGGCTGCCTGTTCGGTAATGGCGAGCGCACCGGCAACGTCGATCTCGTTACGCTGGCACTGAATTTCTATACGCAGGGCATCGACCCAAAACTGTATTTTCCAGAGATGCGTTCCGTCGTGAGAACGGTGGAACATTGCAATGACTTGCCAGTTCATCCGCGCCATCCCTATGCAGGCGAACTGGTCCATACAGCTTTTTCCGGCTCGCATCAGGACGCTATCCGCAAGGGCTTTGCCGCGCATGAAACGCGTAATGACGGAATATGGGAAATGCCTTACCTGCCCATTGACCCGAAGGATATCGGCGAGAGCTATGAAGCCGTCATTCGCGTGAACAGCCAGTCGGGCAAGGGCGGCGTGGCGTGGGTGCTGGAACAGGACCGGGGGCTGAGACTGCCGCGTCCGCTGCAAATCGATTTCAGCCGTCGCGTACAGGCATTTGCCGACGATACCGGCAAGGAAACGACCTCTGAAATGATCTGGACGCTATTCAGCGACCTGTATCATTTGAACGCAAACGCCGAATTCGAGCTTCTGAACTACACGGAAAGCAGACCGGCGCGGAGCGGGGAGCCGCGTGTTTTTGCCGGACGAATCCGGCATCGCGGCAAGGAAGTCGTCATAACAGGGCGCGGTAACGGATTGATCTCAAGTGCGGTTTCGGCATTGCAGGCCGGTTGCGATATCGATCTGGAAATCGTCGATTATCACGAGCATTCGCTCAAAAAAGGTACCTACGCACAGGCTGCGGCCTATATCGAATGTCGGACGCAGGATGGGCGGAAAGTTTTCGGCGTCGGGATCGATGACGATATCGCAACCGCGTCAATACGGGCTGTGTTAAGCGCTGCCGCGAATTTTTCTGCGAGCGGTGGCTAAAAAGTGAGGAGGCAGGCAAGATTTACTCTTGACCTCAACCAAGGTTGAGGAACTAGAGAAGCATGGCCGATTATCTGGAGTATCGTCCATGCGCTTGTCGCTCCTTCTTGTTCCCCTTGCCTTTTCCACTGCTCTCATTGTTTCGACAGCCGCCTCTGGTGAAGGGGCGGATGCTGCCGCGGGGGAAAAACTCTTCAAGCGATGCTCCGTCTGCCACACGGCGGATGCCGATGAGAGCAAGCGCGGCCCGTCATTGAAGGGCGTGGTGGGCCGCAAGGCCGCCTCCTATCCGGGCTATCCCTATTCGGATGCAATGCGCAAGGCGGCGTCCGAAGGGCTGGTCTGGAACGAGGATGAGCTGAAGAGCTTTCTCAAGAAACCGCAGGCCATGGTGAAAGGCACATGGATGGCTTTCGCCGGGCTGACCAAGGAAAAAGACCTCGAAAACATGATCGCCTATCTCAAACAGCATTCCGAATAGCTGTTTGGAGCCGATATGGCCGAACGGACATCCCGACGTAAGGCCATGGCCGGTCGGAAACGCTGCGGGGCGATTCCGACCGGCGCCAGAACATTTCCAGCAAAAGTGTGAAACGGTTTTGCGTTCGGAAATGTGGAAAAACAAATAGATAGAGCGGTTCCAACGATGCCGTCAAAACTGGGGCCGCTCTAAGCGGGGACAGAAGCCGAAGGTTGCCTGACATGATGAACACGAACGTGCTGCATATAGACCGCGACGCAATTGGCGCTGTTTCGAAACGAGAGTTCGCGGATGTGATGTCGCGTATGGCCGCGACCGTGTCCGTGGTGACAGCGCGCGATGCTGGCGAAGCCCACGGTCGCACGGTGACAGCGGTGTTGTCGCTTTCCGCCGAACCGCCGATGGTCTTGGTTTCGGTCAAAAGCGACAGCGCACTGGCAACGGCGATCATTTCCGATGGCGGCTTCTCACTCGCCATGCTCGTGGAAGGGCAGGAGATGATCGGCGACGCCTTTGCAGGCAAAATACCGCATGGGCAAAGATTTCTCATTGGGGTGTGGGGCGAATGGCCGTCGGGCAGGCCGCATCTTTTCGGGGCGTCAGCTGCGATAGATTGCGAACTGGCGGGCAGTGTTCCAATGGCGGATCACACGCTTTTTGCCGGGCTGGTAACGAATACCGATTTGCCGCTGCATTCTCGCCCGTTGCTATGGGCGCGCCGCAATTATCGCGCGTTGAGACATGACGCGGATTTATGAGACGCTTGCAATGGCGCGCGGCTGGAGCGCTTTTCTTCCGCGCATCTGAACCAAAAGCCGTTTCACACTTTTCGGGATGTGCTCAAAGGCCTACACATTCGGCATGATCGAGTTTGACGATATGGAACATTCAGGTCTCAAGAAAAGCCTGACAGTTGGTGACGTTTCCCGGCGCGCTGGCGTGGCGGTCTCTACCGTTCATTTCTATGAAACCAAGGGGCTTATCGAGGGCTGGCGCACAGAGGGCAACCAGCGACGTTATCACCGCGCCGTGCTGCGTCGCATTGCCATTATCAAAATCGCGCAACGCGCGGGTATCCCCCTCGCGATCATTCGCGAGGCGCTGGAAGACCTTCCGCATGACCACGTGCCGACAGCGGAAGACTGGAGACGTTTTTCGGAAGCCTGGAAAGGCATGCTTCAGGAACGTATCGACTGTCTGATGCAGCTTCGTGACCAGATAACGAGCTGCATCGGCTGCGGTTGTCTCTCGCTTTCCGAATGCCCGTTGCGAAATCCGGACGACATCCTCGGACAACAGGGCGCTGGCCCCAGAAGATTGATGGCCAAGACCGGCAATCTCACCTGACTTTCGAGCGTCCGAGCCGAGTTTTCCCCACCGCCATTGTGCTCGTTCGCAGTGGCGGTTTTGTTTTGGATTTGGCCGATTAAATCCTGATGTTTTCAGTCGAAATAGCCTATTGACCTCAACGAAGGTTGAGGTTCTATAAACCCGTCGGCAACAATTCAGTTCACGGAGGCCGACAGTGCAAAGTTCGATCGAAGAAACAATTCCGGCGGGGGATGCGGGCTATAAGCCCGCTGGCTGGGGTGAGCTTCTAAGCGGTAAAAATGGCCTCTATGCCCTGGCTTTGGCTGGTGGAGTCACGCTCCACGCGGTCAATATGTACATCGCGACCACAGTCATGCCGAGCGTGGTGCAGGATATTGGCGGCATGGATTTCTATGCCTGGGCCACGACCTTGTTCGTCGTGGCCTCCATTCTGGGTGCCGCACTCACTGCGCGGCTTCTGAAAAGTGCCGGTCCAAGAGGCGCTTATGTCGTGGCGACCCTGCTGTTCGCAGCAGGCACACTGATCTCGTCTCTGGCCATCAACATGCCGGTCATGCTGGCGGGGCGGAGCGTGCAAGGCCTCGGTGGCGGATTTCTTTACGCGCTCGCCTATGGTCTCACCCGTGTCGTTTTGCCAGAGCGCCTGTGGGGCCGGGCCATCGGTCTTATTTCCGCTATGTTCGGCGTGGCCACGCTGATCGGGCCGGCAATTGGCGGCATCTTTGCCGAATATGGCGCATGGCGCGCCGCTTTCTGGTCATTGCTGCCGGTATCGGGTCTTTTCGCTGTGGTGGCATTCGCGACTTTGCCACGCTCGAGCTGGGATAAAAACGAGCGTGTTTCCATTCCGATTCTTCAACTCATCCTCTTGACCGGCGCTGTCCTTGCGGTTTCAGCGGGGAGCCTGTCACAGGAAACGCTATGGAAGGTCGTCGGTTTGGGTGCGGCGATATTCATGATCGCCATCATCACAGTCGTGGACCGCGACGCCAAGGCACGTCTCCTGCCGCGCCGCTCGTTCAGCCTGTCGACGCCGCTCGGGCCTCTTTACCTTACGATCGCGCTTTTGATGCTCAGCATGCAGCCCGAAATATACGTGCCTTATCTGCTGCAGCACTTGCATGGCCAGTCTCCGCTCTGGGCAGGATATCTGGCGGCACTTATGGCAATCGGCTGGACGGTGGCATCCTTCCTCAGTTCCAGATGGCAGGAGAAGGGGGGCGACAAGCTTGTCGTTGCCGGCCCTGTTCTGGCGCTCGCCGGTCTTGTCCTGCTCGCCATATTTCTCCCGATCCATGGAAACGGCAACTGGTTGCTGCTCGCGCCCGTCTGCCTTGGGCTCATCCTGATCGGTTTGGGGATCGGTCTTGCCTGGCCAAGCCTCGTTACCCGCGTCTATCAGAGCGCTCCGTCCACCGAGCAGGATCTCGCAGCGGGTGGAATGACGACCGTACAACTCTTCGCCATAGCCTTCGGGACGGCTTGCGCGGGGATGATTGCCAATTTTGCCGGCATTGCCGTGCCGGGAGGTGTAGAGGGCGCGGCAAATGCCTCGCTCTGGCTGTCGGTGATATTCGCACTCGCGCCAGCAGTTGCCGTGGCGGTCGCATTCAAGGTTATCCGTATCACCGGCGTAAAGGGTTGACCAATGCCGCGTTTCATCGCCAACATCCTCGATTCCCGTGCCAGCCTTTTGTTGGCGCAGGTGGTCCTTACCTTCATTTTCTGGTCGAGTGGGCTGGCCAAGCTCTTCGACTTCGGCGCCAATGCTGCGGAAATGGAAAGCTTTGGTCTTCATCCGGGCTGGCTGTTCAACAGCGCAACCCTGCTTTTGCAGATTGTCGGATCGCTGATGATCATCTTCAATCGCGGAATCTGGCTGGCTTGTGGTGCTCTTGCCGTCTTTACGATCCTGACCATTCCAGTTGCCCACCCGTTCTGGGCAAAGGAAGGAGAAGAAGCTTTCCGGGATATGACGGTGGCGCTGGAGCACATATCGCTGATCGGTGGTCTCGCTCTTGCTGCTATTCTATCGCGCAAGGTCTAAACCACTGGACGCATTGATTGCCCTGCCTGTACCTTGCCTGTCGTCGGATCGATAGGCAGGGGAGGGCGGGGCATGGACGTGACGATCATAACGGGAGCATCGGATGGTATCGGCGCTGAAACCGCGCGGCAAATCGCCCGGTGCGACCGCGCCAATGCTGCGCTGGTGCTTGCTGCGCGCAATGCGGACAAACTGGAGAGGCTTGCCGCTGAATTGCGGCAAATGGGCAGCTCGGCCCTTGTGATACCCACCGACGTAAAGGATCACGCTGCTTGCATAGCTCTGATCGGCAAGGCGGTTTCCGCCTATGGTCGCATCGATACGCTGATCGTGAATGCGGGCATGTCGGCCCATGCCAATTTTGCCGAGATCAAGCCGGACGATCTCGATTGGATGCATGACCTGATGGAGTTGAACTATTGGGGCAGTGTCTGGCCTATCCATGCCGCACTTCCATATCTCGCTGCCAGCAGGGGGCGGATTGTCGCTGTCTCATCCGTGGCCGGATTGATCGGCGTGCCGGGGCGCACGGCCTATAGCGGAACGAAATTCGCCCTGTCAGGCTTCTGCGAGGCGCTTCGCGCGGAACTGGACCCCAGCGGCATTTCCGTGACAATCGTCTATCCGGGTGTCGTCAAAACCGACATTCGCAAGGTGGGCTATAGTGCGGACGGCAGCGCGCTGGGAAAGAGCGGTGTGCGTGAAGATGACATGATGCCGGTCGAAGAAGCCGTACGACTGATGCTGGAAGGTGTGCGGGCACGCAAGCGTGAAGTGTTGATGACGCGCCAGATGCGATTCGGGCGCTGGTTGAAACTTGTCGCTCCCGCGCTGGTGGATCGCATGGCCCTCAAGGCCATCAAGCCGGAATTCAAACCGAAACCGATCAAACACGCAAAATAAACAGCGATAATCCCTGCTATTCACAGGCCTCACATAATGGTCCGCTAATTTTATGTTTTGCTACCAACTATCCGTTGACGGGTTTTTAACTTCGACTACTATATATAGTGTTCTAGGTTCTTTCGATTCGTTGAGTCGAAAGCTAAGACGGGAATCCGGTGCGTTTCATCCATGACGGATGCGGCAATGCCGGAGCTGCCCCCGCAACTGTAAGCGGAGAGTTCTGTCCATCACGTCACTGGCTCAGGCTGGGAAGGCGGGCAGGATGTTGATCCGTGAGCCAGGAGACCTGCCTTGAACGAGTACGTCCACGGGCGGGGTGTCCGGTTGGCGCGCAATCTTGTGTGGCAAACTATTGCCTTGCCGATTGCTGCCCCGAACTTCCCGCTCATAGCTTCGGGGTGAAGTCCATGTCCAGTCTGTTCAGTTTCGTTTCCGGTCCTCCCTTCGAGGCATAGTCTGTTGTGGTCAGACTGCTCATCGTGGCGGCTGACCGTTTCCTATCTTGTGCTTTTTGACGCGCATCTTGCGATGCGCGAACGGCTTTTTGCGTCTCCTATCGAGAGTATTCCAGTTTAAACCGAACCGTTGGAAATGCTCTATCTCTTTGTTTTTATGCATGTCTTGACCCCAAAACCGGTTCCCATTTTTGGGAGACATGCTCCAGTGAGGAAAAAATGAACGTCACCGTTTACAGCAAGCCCGCCTGCGTTCAGTGCACCGCCACCACACGCGCCCTCGACCGCCAGGGCATCGAATATGAGGTCATCGATATCTCTGCCGATGCCGATGCTTTCCATCTCGTTCAGGGCATGGGTTATCGCCAGGTGCCGGTGGTTGTGGCAGGTGAATCCCATTGGGCGGGCTTCCGGCCGGACATGATCAGCGCGCTCGCCTGAGGGCTGCGGTCACATGAGCCTGATCGTCTATTTCTCCAGCCGGTCGGAAAATACGCACCGGTTTGTCGAGCGGCTTGGAATGCGGTCGAACCGTATCCCGATGGACGGTTCAGGCGGATTGCAGGTGCGCGAGCCATTCGTGCTCGTGTCGCCCACATATGGTGGCGGCGGCTCCAAGGGCGCTGTCCCCAAACCTGTGATCCGCTTCCTCAACGATGAGACCAACCGCTCTTTCATCCGCGGCGTGATTGCCGCGGGAAATAGCAATTTCGGCGAGGCTTTCTGTATCGCCGGCAACATTATCTCCGCCAAATGTCAGGTTCCCTATCTCTACCGCTTCGAGCTTCTGGGAACCGATGAGGACATTGGCAATGTCAAAAACGGGATGGAACGATTTTGGACACGGCAGACACGACCTTGATCCGAGAGCGCGAGGCACGGCCAGTGGCGCAGGATGCGCCTCAAGCGGCGACTTCCAACAGCAACAAACCGGCAAAATCCTCGGACGGGCTGGATTATCACGCGCTCAACGCGATGCTGAACCTTTACGATGACGAGGGAAAAATCCAGCTTGATCGCGACCGGCAGGCTGCACGCCAGTATTTCCTTCAGCACGTGAACCAGAACACTGTCTTTTTTCATAATCTGCGGGAAAAGCTCGATTATCTGGTGACGGAGGGATACTACGAGCAGGAGGTGCTGGATCAGTATTCCTTCAATTTCGTGCGTGACCTTTTCGACGAAGCCTATGCGAGAAAATTTCGTTTTCCGACATTTCTAGGCGCATTCAAATATTATACCAGCTATACGCTGAAAACCTTCGATGGAAAGCGCTATCTGGAGCGCTATGAAGACCGTGTCTGCATGGTAGCGCTGACGCTGGCGCGCGGCAATGAACAGCTGGCACGCAATCTGATGGAGGAGATCATTGCAGGCCGCTACCAGCCTGCGACGCCGACTTTCCTCAATGCAGGCAAGAAGCAGCGCGGCGAGCTCGTTTCCTGTTTTCTGCTGCGGGTCGAAGACAATATGGAGTCCATCGGGCGCTCGATCAATTCGGCGTTGCAATTGTCGAAGCGGGGCGGCGGGGTGGCCTTGAGCCTTACCAATATTCGCGAGGCGGGCGCACCTATCAAGCAGATTCAGAACCAATCATCCGGTATCATTCCGGTGATGAAGCTTCTTGAGGATTCCTTTTCCTACGCCAATCAGTTGGGTGCGCGACAAGGAGCGGGTGCTGTTTACTTGCACGCCCATCACCCGGATATCATGCGCTTTCTGGATACGAAGCGCGAAAACGCCGACGAGAAAATCCGTATTAAAACCTTGTCGCTTGGTGTGGTCATTCCAGACATTACCTTCGAACTCGCAAAGAACAACGAGGATATGTACCTATTCTCGCCCTATGATGTGGAGCGGGTTTACGGCGTGCCATTGACCGAGATTTCGGTTACCGAAAAATATCGGGAAATGGTCGACGATGCGCGTATTGCCAAGAAGAAGATCAATGCACGCGAGTTTTTTCAGGTGTTGGCGGAAATCCAGTTCGAGTCCGGTTATCCCTATATCATGTTCGAGGACACGGTGAACCGCGCCAATCCGATTGACGGGCGCATCACCATGAGCAATCTCTGTTCGGAAATCCTCCAGGTGAGTGAGGCGAGCATCTTCGGCGAAGACCTTTCCTATGATCATCTCGGCAAGGATATTTCGTGCAATCTGGGTTCGCTCAACATTGCATCGGCAATGGACTCGTCCGATTTCGGCAAGACCATCGAAACCTCCATCCGCGCTCTGACAGCAGTTTCCGATATGAGCCAAATCGGCTCCGTGCCGTCGGTCGTCCGAGGCAATGATGAAAGCCATGCTATCGGTCTCGGCCAGATGAATCTGCATGGTTATCTCGCCCGCGAGCGGATTTATTACGGCTCGGAGGAGGGCGTCGATTTCACGAATATCTATTTCTATACGGTTACCTATCACGCGATCCGCGCATCGAACCTGATTGCAGTGGAAACGGGCAAGTCCTTTAAAGGTTTCGAGAAATCTAAATATGCAACAGGTGAATATTTCGACAAATATACCGAGCAGCTTTGGGAACCGGCGACGGAAAAGGTTCGAAAAATTTTCGAAAAGGCTGGCATTGCGATTCCGATGCAGAATGACTGGCGCGATCTGAAAAATGCGGTGATGGAGGGCGGGCTTTATAACCAGAACCTTCAGGCCGTGCCGCCGACAGGCTCGATTTCCTACATCAATCATTCGACGTCATCGATTCATCCGATCGTGTCGAAGATTGAGATCCGCAAGGAGGGCAAGATCGGTCGCGTCTACTATCCGGCAGCGTTCATGACCGATGACAATCTCGATTACTATCAGGACGCCTATGAGATCGGGCCGGAAAAGATCATCGACACTTACGCGGCGGCGACGCAGCACGTCGATCAGGGCCTATCTTTGACATTGTTCTTCCGCGATACCGCAACGACACGCGATATCAACCGCGCACAGATCTACGCGTGGAAGAAGGGCATCAAGACCATCTACTACATTCGCCTGCGCCAGATGGCGCTCTCCGGCACGGAAGTGCAGGGCTGCGTTTCCTGCGCCCTCTGACCACTGGTGATGACCAATGAATATTCAAGCGAAAACCAAGAACCCGAAACCCGCCGCAGTGCGTGCGATCAACTGGAACCGGATCGAAGATGAGAAAGACCTTGAGGTCTGGAACCGTCTGACCGGCAATTTCTGGCTGCCAGAAAAGGTGCCGCTTTCGAACGATATTCAGTCGTGGGAAACGCTGAAACCGCAGGAAAAGCAACTGACGATCCGCGTTTTCACCGGGCTGACACTTCTCGATACGATCCAGAACGCAGTCGGTGCCGTGAAGCTGATAGATGATGCAGCGACGCCGCATGAAGAAGCGGTGCTGTCCAACATCTCCTTCATGGAAGCGGTTCATGCACGATCCTATTCGTCGATATTCTCCACTTTGTGCCTGACGCCGGATGTTGACGATGCCTATCGTTGGTCCGAGGAAAACGAATTCCTGCAGCGCAAGTCCGTTCTGATCCTGGACCAGTATCGCGCGGATGATCCGCTGAAAAGGAAAATCGCCAGCGTCTTTCTGGAGAGCTTTCTGTTCTATTCCGGCTTCTATCTGCCCATGTACTGGTCGAGCCGGGCAAAGCTGACCAATACAGCCGATCTTATCCGGCTCATCATCCGTGATGAGGCTGTGCATGGCTATTATATCGGTTACAAATTCCAGCGCGGACTGGAACGCTTGAACGAAGAGCAGAAGCAGGCAATCAAGGATTTTGCCTTCGAACTTCTTCTGGAACTTTACGACAATGAGGTTCGCTACACGGAAGCGCTATATGATGGTGTTGGCCTAACTGAAGACGTCAAGAAATTCCTGCATTACAACGCCAACAAGGCCCTCATGAACCTCGGCTATGAGGCACTCTTCCCGGCTGAAGCGTGCAAGGTCAACCCGGCGATCCTGTCCGCTCTTTCACCGAATGCAGACGAAAACCACGACTTTTTCTCCGGTTCTGGCTCTTCTTACGTCATCGGCAAGGCGGTCGCGACTGAGGATGAAGACTGGAGTTTCTGATGGCATCTCGGCGCCGCGTAACACCGGTGCCGAAGTTTTCTGTTCTGGAGATGACGTTGACGTTGCGGTCTTGTTTTGCGACACATGAATGATGCAGACCGCCATCACAATCGATCAGGACTATCTCGTAACACGGCTCAAGGCGCTTCTCGCCATACCGAGCCCGACCGGGTTTACCGACGAAGCCGTGCGTTATGTTGCGCGCGAGCTGGAGCATTTGGGACTTGAGGTTATGCTGACGCGCCGGGGGGCTATTCGCGCGCGCAGGGTGGGCCTGACGGAGAGACCGGCGCGTGGGATCGTATCGCATGTCGATACACTCGGCGCGCAGGTAAAATATCTGAAGGAAAACGGACGGCTGGAACTGGTTTCCATCGGTAACTGGTCAGCGCGTTTCGCTGAAGGTGCCCGCGTTTCCATCTTTTCGTCCAAAGGAATTTATCGCGGTTCGATCCTGCCGTTGAAAGCTTCCGGCCATACATTCAATGACGAAGTCGATACGCAGCCGGTCGGCTGGCCTTATGTCGAACTCCGCGTCGATGCGCTCGCCCGAAATCGTGATGATCTGCTGCAGCTCGGTATCGATGTCGGTGACATAGTTGCTGTCGATCCCGCGCCCGAATTCATCGATAATGGCTTTATCGTCTCGCGTCACCTTGATGACAAGGCAGGCGTTGCAATCATGCTTGCGGCCCTCGAAGCGATGCAGAGAGCCAATGTGGAAACGCCGGTCGACAGCTATTGGCTGTTCACCATCGGCGAGGAAGTTGGAGTGGGTGCCTCTGCGGTCGTTGTGCCGGATATTGCCTCGCTGGTCGCCATCGATAATGGAACGACTGCACCAGGCCAGAATTCATCGGAGTTCGGTGTCACGCTTGCCATGGCGGACCAGACCGGACCGTTCGATTACCATCTGACGAAGAAACTCTACGAGCTTTGCGGAGAGCATGACATTCAGGTCCAGAAGGACGTGTTCCGTTATTATCGTTCTGATGCCGCGTCTGCGGTTGAGGCCGGGCATGATGTGCGCACGGCTTTGCTGACCTTCGGTGTCGATGCCTCGCATGGTTATGAGCGCATTCATCTAAGCGCTCTGACTTCCATTGCAAAACTTGCAGTTCATTATGCAATGAGCGAAGTCGAGATCAAACGCGATGCCGAGGAAACCGCCAAGGGCCTCAAGGGTTTCACGCATCAGAAATCGACCAAGGCCGAGCAGGATCTCAAGCCTGAAGATACACCTGCAGAATAAACTTGGAACTTTCCGAAATCACAAGCGGGCTGAGGCCCGCTTTTTTTGTCTCGTTAAAATTAATTATGATAATTCATTGATGATCATTGATTTATGCCTATAAATTAGATTCCGACGGATTTGACAAATGAAGGGGAACCCCATGAGAAGGTTATTCCGTGCCGTTCTGACTGCTATGGCGCTTTCGGTCGCCGGGGCGGGCACAGTCGCGCTGGCGCAAACGCCGCCCAATGTGCTGATTGTCGGACAGATTGCGGAGCCGCAATCACTGGATCCGCATACAGTTACGGCCACCAATGATTTCCGCATTCTGGTCAACATTTACGATGGCTTGGTGCGTTACAAAGACGGGACGCTGGAAGTGGAGCCAGCTTTGGCCGAAAGCTGGACGATCTCGGATGACGGCAAGACCTATACGTTCAAGCTGCGCCAGGGCGTGAAATTTCATGACGGATCGGATTTCAATGCTGAGGCGGTCAAATTCAACTTCGACAGAATGCTGAAGGAAGACCATCCGTTCTATAACACCGGCCCATTTCCGCTTTCGTTCAACTTCTCGTCTATCGATGCGGTCAATACACTCGACGATCATACGGTCGAATTCAAGTTGAAGGAATCTTTCGCCCCGTTCCTCTCCAATCTGGCCTATCCAACCGGCCTGATCGTTTCTCCCGAAGCGGTCAAAAAATACGGTAAGGAATTTGGCCGTCATCCATCGGGAACCGGCCCTTTCAAATTCGCAGAATGGCAATCCGGCCAGCGTGTGGTGGTGGAACGCAATCCCGATTATTGGGATAAGGCACCGGCACTGGAAGCAATCGTGTTCCGCCCGATCACGGATGCCAATACCCGCGTTGCGGAGATGATGGCGGGCGGGCTGGATGTCATGGTGGAAGTACCGCCGGACAATCTTGCCACATTCAAGCAGGACGCGAATTTCGTGGTCGCCGAACAGGCTGGGCCCCATGTGTGGTTCACTATCCTGAATGCGAAGAGCGGTCCATTCGCGGATAAGAAAGTGCGTCAGGCGGCGAATTATGCGGTCAACAAGCAGGGGCTTGTCGATAATGTTTTGCAGGGTTCCGCAACTGTTGCTGCGGGGCCGATCCCACCCGCCTTCAACTGGGTCGAGAACAAAACCGAACCCTATCCCTATGATCCGGAAAAGGCCAAGGCGCTCCTTGCCGAAGCTGGTGCAAGCAATCCCGAAGTCACGTTCTATGTGACCGAAGGCGGTTCTGGCATGCTTGATCCAATCACGATGGGTGCCGCAATCCAGGCCGATCTTCAGGCTGTGGGCTTCAAGGTCAAGATTGAAACCTATGAGTGGAACACGTTCCTTGGCAGGGTCAATCCGGGGCTGGAAGGCAAGGCCGATATGGCCGAGATGGCATGGATGACCAATGATCCGGACACGGTGCCTTATCTGACGCTTCGCAGCGACGCACTGCCGGACAAGGGCGGTTTCAATTCCGGTTACTATTCCAACCCCAAAGTGGATGAGCTTCTGGAAAAGGCGCGGTCATCGACCGATCAAACCGAGCGCGGCAAGCTTTATGGCGAAGTGCAGAGCATTGTCCGTGACGATGCACCATGGCTGTTCGTGGCGAACTGGAAGCAAAATGCAGTCACGACCGCTGCCGTCAAGGGGTTCAAGTTGCAGCCGTCCTTCCTGCTGCATTTGAAAGACGTAACCAAGGAATAAGCAGGGAGGGCATTCATGCCAGCCTATATCCTCAAGCGACTTTTGGCCGTTGTTCCTGTGTTGCTCGGGCTCTCGATCATTGTTTTTCTCGTCATGGCGATGATCCCCGGTGATACGGCGACTGCGTTGCTCGGATCATACGCAACACCGGAAAATGTCGAGCGGATCAATCGCGATCTCGGTCTCGACAAGCCGTTGCTGCAACAATACTTCATCTGGATGGGCAATCTCCTGCATGGGGATTTCGGGCGTTCCTTCGTACTCAATCGTCCGGTGCTGGATGAGGTTATGGAGCGCTTTCAGGCGACACTCGTGCTTGCGGGCGTAGCGCTGGTACTGTGTTCAGTCTTCGGCCTGCTCTCGGGCATCGTTTCGGCGGTACGCCAGTTCGGCTGGGCAGACAGGACGATCACTTTCATCGTGCTTGCCGGAATTTCCATTCCTTCATTCTGGTTGGGGCTGCTTCTGATTTATCTCTTCGCGGTTCATTGGCGCATTCTGCCAGCGTCCGGCATGTATGCTGTTTATGGCGGCGGTGACCTGAAGGATCTGCTCTGGCATCTGATCCTGCCTGCCACGACACTGGCCGTGGTGGCGGCAGGCGTGATCGCACGTCTGACCCGCGGCGCGATGCTGGAAGTGCTTCGTCAGGACTATATCCGGACAGCCCGGGCCAAAGGTCTCAACGAACTTCGTGTGATATATGGTCATGCGTTTCGCGCCGCACTTGTCAGCGTCATTCCTGTGATCGGTATTCAGGCGGGATTTGTGCTGGGCGGCGCCGTCTACATCGAAACCGTGTTCCAGTGGCCCGGTATTGGCGCCATGCTGGTGAAAGCCATTTCCACCCGCGATATCTTGCTGGTGCAGGGTGGCGTGCTTGTGGTTGCCGCGAGTTATGTCCTTTTCAATCTGCTCGCTGATGTCATCCAGACCATGCTCGATCCAAGGATACGCTCATGAGCGCGCTTCCAGAAATTTCTGCCGCGCCAACGGCGGTCCGCATGTCATCATGGCAGCTCCTGATGAGCAATCGACTGGCGGCTTTCGGTTTTTTTATGCTGGTCCTGATCTGCCTCGTCATTCTGCTGGCCCCGGTTCTCCCGCTTCCCAATCCTGACGCGACTTCTCCCGCAATGCGGTTGAAACCCGTGTTCAGCGAAGGACATCTTCTTGGAACGGATCAGCTTGGGCGCGATATATTGAGTCGTGTCATATGGGGCACGCGGGTGTCTGTCGCAGTAGGATTTGCAGCGACGCTGATCGCAGCGATCGTTGGCTCGGCGATCGGTCTCGTGGCCGGCTATGCGGGTGGACGAACCGACAATTTGATGATGCGCGGCATCGATATGCTGATGGCATTCCCTTATATCCTGCTGGCGCTGGCTATCGTGGCCGTACTCGGGCCTGGCCTGATGAATGCGCTCTACGCGATCGCCGTGGTCAATATTCCGTTCTTCGCGCGTAATGTTCGCGGGGTTACGCTTGGTCTCGCGCATCGTGAGTTTATTGATGCTGCCCGGCTCTCCGGGAAAAGTCCGGTTTCGATCCTGTTAAGCGAAGTGCTGCCCAATGTGCTGCCGGTTATCGTCATTACCATGTCGACCACGGCGGGCTGGATGATCCTCGAAACGGCGGGCCTGAGCTTCCTCGGTCTTGGCGCGCAGCCGCCGCAGGCCGATCTCGGCTCCATGCTCGGCGAGGGCCGCGCGCAACTGTTCAATGCCCCGCATGTCTCCATCGTGCCGGGATTGATGATCTTCCTGCTGGTCATCAGTCTCAACGTATTGGGAGATGGGGTGCGCGATGTTCTCGATCCGCGATTGCGGTCAGGTGCGCTGGGGCGGCCAGATGCTGTAACCGATATTGCCAAGGACCGGTCATCGCCCATGATCAAGGATAGCGAAAAAGCTCTTTCTATTGCCGGTCTCGAAACGGGCTTTGTCAATGGTGGGCATTTCACCCCCGCTGTCCGCAATGTTTCACTGGAACTTGAACGCGGCGAATGTCTCGGCCTGATCGGGGAGAGCGGATCGGGCAAAAGCGTGACCGCCCTGTCAGTAATGGGCCTCGTGGCGTCCCCGCCCGGACTTATCCGCAACGGCGCGATCTATCTGGGCGACCGGGACGTTCTTTCAATGTCTGAAACCGAGTTGACGGCGGCACGGGGCGCAAGAGTTGCTTATGTGTTTCAGGACCCACTGACGACGTTGCATCCTATGTATCCGGTCGGTCGGCAGGTCGAGGAAGCAATTGCAGCGCATCGGCGGATTGGAGCCAGTGAGCGGTGGGAACAGGCGATTGTGCTTCTTGGCAAGGTTGGCATTCCAGATGCAGCGGAACGGGCCAATCACTATCCGCACCAGCTTTCAGGTGGCCAGCGTCAGCGTGTCGGCATTGCCATGGCTCTGGCCAATGATCCAGACATCATCATTGCGGACGAGCCTACCACGGCGCTCGATGTCACGGTGCAGGCGCACATTCTCAAGCTGCTACGCGATCTCCAGCGCGAGCGCGGCATGGCTCTCCTGTTTATCACCCATGATTTTGGAGTGGTTTCGGAGATTTGCGACCGCGTGGCAGTGATGAAAGACGGTGAAATAGTCGAGACAGGTACGACTGCGGAAGTTCTTTCCAATCCGCAGCATAGCTATACGAAGCGCTTGATTGCCTGTGTTCCCGAACTTGGGCAGGGAGCCGGCTTTCTGGACCGTGTGGCTGATCTCTTCAGATACGAGAACGGGAAGGCGACAGGATGAGCGACAATGCGATCAGCGTGCGCGATCTCAGCAAAACCTTTGGTGGCGGGCGAAGCTTTCTGGGGAAGGAGCGCCACAAAGTCGAGGCCGTTAAACGTGTTTCGCTTGATCTCAGAAGCGGCGAGACATTGGCCATTGTCGGCGAAAGCGGGTCGGGCAAAAGCACGCTCGCCAGAATGCTTGTCGGGTTGACCGAGCCGACTGACGGCACGATGACGATTGCGGGTCGAGATTCAAGCGAACTGCGGAATTCGGGCGCACAGGCATTCGGCAAGGTCATACAATATGTGTTTCAGGACCCTGTTGCTTCACTCAATCCCAGAAAGACGATCCGCCAGATACTGGAAACACCGCTCAAGCTTCTGGGCGGGCTGGATTCTGCACAACGCCGGCAGCGCATGATCCAATTGCTCGACGCCGTTCAGATGCCCAATGATACGTTGGAACGATATCCGCACGAGTTTTCCGGCGGACAGGCGCAACGCATCGCCATTGCCCGCACGCTGGCTGCGGAAGCGGAAATTATCGTTCTCGATGAGCCGGTCAGCGCACTCGATGTGTCCGTTCAGGCGCAGGTTCTATTGCTTCTCGATCAACTGAAGAAGGAGTTTGGTCTCTCCTACCTCTTCATCAGCCACGATCTTGCTGTGGTGGAGGCCATCTCTGACAGGGTCGCCGTGATGTATTTCGGGGAAATAGTCGAGGAAGCGACCGCAAGCGATCTTTTTGCCAGACCGGAACATGCCTATACACGACAACTCGTGGAAAGCGCTCCGCGCATCAGGAGAGAGTAACAGACTATGGTCAGACCGGGCCGGAATTCCGATCACGAACCGCAACCGCGCGCGAGGGCGGTAAAAGCCCGGCGGCGGCCGGAGGAGATTGCCGATCGTATCAAGGATGTCATCCGTTCCGATGCATTGAAACCGGGAGACCGCCTGCCGCAGGAAAAGGAATTGATCGATCAGTTCAAGGCAGCCAAGGGCACCGTGCGCGAAGCGATGAAGGCGCTGGAAACGCAGGGGCTGATTTTTACGCGCAGCGGCCCTGGCGGCGGCGCCTTTGTGGCCGAGCCTTCCGCTCAGCATGCAATGGAAATGCTTGGAAGCTATTTCTTTTTCGACCAGCCGAGCCTTGCCGAAGTCTATGCCATTCGCAAGCTTCTCGAACCGGAAGTCGCTACCTTGCTGTGCGGAAGACTGACCGGCGACGATATTGCGCAGTTGGAAAACACAATGCGGGTCTATGACCGTCCGCCGGTCGATCTTGATGATCAATACCACCAGCGCGTCGCGGAACTGGATTTCCATTCCTCGCTGGCGCAACTCTGTCCCGATCGGTTGCTGGGCTTCATCTGCGGGTTGACCCATAATCTATTGCGAAGCCTGCCGATAGCGCGGGCGATCTATGCCGATCCGACACCGGCTTCGCGCGAAGAAGGACTTATTTTCCAGCACCGATTGCTTACGGCGCTTGTTGAAAATCGTCGTGAAGATGCCCGCCGTATTACGTATGAGCATATGGTTTCAGCCGAAAACTATATGCTTTCCAAGGCGAGTACAGTCGGGAAAACCGCATAAAGAGAGCTAAAAAGTTGGGAACCATCCCGGCGCTCCCGCATTTGCAACTATGCAGGCCGCCGCCATAACAGACGCGACGGCCTCATTTGTTTATGAATGACAATGGAGGTTTCGACCCTTTTTATGTGTGGTATTTGCGGAGAAGTCAGGTTCGACGGCGGTTCGCCGTCAGTTTCGGCAGTCTCGAAAATGGCGGATGTACTCAGTCCTCGCGGACCGGATGCGTCCGGGATTGTGATCCGGGGCAATGTCGGCTTCGGGCATCGAAGACTAAGAATTCTCGATCTCTCCGAAAAATCGCAGCAGCCGATGATTGATGCGGACCTCGGTTTGACGCTGGTGTTCAACGGCTGCATCTACAATTTCCGAGAATTGCGCACTGAGTTGGAACAGAAGGGCTACAAGTTCTTCTCCGATGGTGACACAGAAGTCATACTCAAGGCATGGCACGCATGGGGCGAAAGCTGCGTATCGCGCTTCCTGGGCATGTTCGCCTTCGCTATTCACGAACGCGATACGGGCAGGATTATTCTCGCGCGTGACCGGTTCGGTATCAAGCCGCTCTATCTGGCCGAGGTGGACGGTGCGTTGCGTTTTGCCTCGTCTTTGCCTGCTCTGGTCAAGGCGGGAGGTATCGACACGTCGATCGACCATGCAGCCTTGCACAATTATATGAGCTTTCATGCTGTCGTGCCGCCGCCGCGCACGATTTACAACGGTGTTCGAAAGCTTCCTCCCGCGACGATGCGGGTTTACGAACCGAATGGCGGTTTCAGCGACCGTATCTACTGGCAGGCACCTTATCGCCGTCTGCGCGGTGATGGCGCCTTGAGCAGGGAGGAATGGCAGGAGCAATTGCTCGATATGCTTCGCGTAGCCGTCAAGCGCAGGATGATTTCTGACGTGCCGGTCGGTGTGCTTTTGTCCGGCGGTGTGGATTCGAGCCTGATCGTTGGATTGCTTGCCGAGGCTGGTCAATCGGGCCTGATGAGCTTTTCAGTCGGTTTCGAGGAAGCTAACGGGGAAAAAGGCGACGAGTTTGTCTATTCCGACCTGATCGCTAAACATTTCGGTACCGAGCATCATAAGATTTTTGTGCCCTCGGCAGACCTCATGGATGCCCTGCCGGGAACAATCGCCGCAATGTCGGAACCGATGGTGTCCTACGATAATGTCGGCTTCTATCTTCTTTCCAAGGAAGTTTCGAAACATATCAAGGTTGTCCAGTCGGGGCAGGGGGCTGATGAAGTCTTTGGCGGCTATCACTGGTATCCGCCACTGGTCGATTCCAACGATGTTGTCAGCGATTATGCCAAGGGATTTCGTGACCGCTCGCACAACGTGCTTGCCACGCAATTATCGCCGGAATGGATGCCGGAACGCGATTACAGTCAGGAGTTTCTGGAAGAGTACCTGTTGCAGGACGGTGCGGATACACCAGTCGACCGTGCATTGCGGCTCGACACAAATGTAATGCTGGTGGACGATCCGGTCAAACGCGTGGACAACATGACGATGGCTTGGGGACTTGAAGCGCGGGTGCCGTTTCTGGACCATGAACTGGTAGAGCTCGCGGCTCGCATTCCGCCGGAAGAGAAGCTGCGCGATGGCGGCAAAGGTATCCTCAAGGATGTGGCGAGGAAGGTCGTTCCAAGCGAAGTCATCGATCGCAAGAAGGGATACTTTCCGGTGCCACAGCTTAAATATATTGCAGGTCCCTATCTCGACATGTTGCGTGATGCTCTTTCGTCGCAAAAGGCGAGGGAGCGCGGGCTTTTTCAACGCGATTACCTGGAAAGTCTGTTCGCAAAGCCGTCCGAGCACATAACGCCATTACGTGGTTCGGAGCTATGGCAGGCTGGCCTTCTCGAAATGTGGCTGCAGGCGCAGGAGGCATGACATGCGAAAACCCGGTGAGGTGGATATGACCCGGCAGAAAGCGAGAGGTCGCAAGGCCTTTTCGCATCGTCTGACGCGCTTGCGCACGCCTGAAAGTGCAGGCTTTTATCAGGAACATATGTATGGCCATGACCGGGCGGGAATGGAAGGCCGCAAGCAGGATGTGGTCGTTGACTGCGGCTGGGGACGATTGCTCTTTGCGCAGACCTTCGAAACCAATGAAGCCATTGTGGAGGCATTGCGCGCGGAAGCGCCTGCAAGCCGCGATATTGTCTTCTATGTAAGTGATCCTCATGTACTGCTGTCGCTTGCGCCACATGAAATATTTCTCGACCCGTCGCATACCTACCGCATCGAGCTTGCAACCTATCGTCCGGGCGGCCGACGGACGCGTGGTGTCACCATTCGTCGCGCGGTATCGGAAGTAGACGCAGAAGGCATCAATGCCGTCTATGCGGCTTGCGGTATGGTTCAACTGCGACCGGACTTTTTCTCGTCTGAGCGAGACAACCGGGCCGTTACCTATTTCGTGGCACAGGACGATGCCACAGGTGAAATCGTCGGCACGGTGACGGGTATAGACCATCAGCGTCTTTTCGATGATCCTGATTGCGGTGCTTCGCTCTGGTGCCTCGCCGTTCATCCGCAAGCACGGCAGCCGGGAATCGGCGAAAAACTGGTGCGAAAACTTGCCGAACATTTTCAGGCTCGCGGGCTAAGCCATATCGATCTTTCGGTTCTGCATGACAATGAGAACGCCATACGGCTCTATGAAAAATTGAAATTTCGCCGTGTCCCGCTTTTTGCGATTAAACGCAAGAATGCAATCAACGAGAAGTTTTTCGCCTCACATCTGGAATCCTTCGATGCACTGAATCCATATGCCCGCATCATCATCGATGAAGCGGTGCGCCGTGGTATTCAGGTTGATGTGACCGATGCCGAAGGCGGATTTTTCCGCCTCTCCTATGGCGGGCGTTCAGTTCATTGTCGCGAAAGTCTGTCTGAAATGACATCGGGCGTGGCGATGTCGATCTGTGACGACAAGGCCGTGACGCGCCGTGTCGTTGAGACCGCTGGGCTAACTGTGCCGGAGCAGATCGCTGCCGAAGCGAGTGACGACGCGCTGGAGGCTTTTCTGAAACGCCACGGCAAGCTGGTTGTGAAACCGGCTCGGGGCGAACAGGGACGAGGAATTTCCGTCGGTATTTCGACCATCAAGGATCTGCGTGCTGCGATCAAACAGGCGCGATCCGTGTGCGACCGCGTGCTGCTGGAGGCATGTTTTGAAGGCGAAGACCTCCGGCTGGTTATCATCGATTACCAGCTTGTCGCGGCTGCAGTTCGTCGTCCGCCGCGCGTGATCGGAGATGGGAAGTCAACGATCCGCAAACTTATCGAGACACAATCGCGCAGACGCGCTGCGGCGACCGGCGGAGAAAGCCGTATTCCGGTCGATACGGAAACGAAAAGATGCCTTGAGGAACAAGCTCTGTCACTCGACTCTGTTCTGGAGGACGGTCGCGAAATAACAGTGCGCAAGGCGGCCAATCTTCATGCGGGCGGCACGATCCATGACGTGACCGCCACTGTTCATGCAGACCTGGTCAATGCTGCCTGCAAGGCTGCCCAAGCAATTGGTATACCGGTCGTGGGCATTGACTTTATGGTCAACCAGCCCGAGAAGCCGGACTATATCTTCGTTGAAGCCAACGAGCGTCCGGGTCTTGCCAATCATGAGCCGCAACCGACTGCCGCCAGATTTGTCGATTTGCTGTTCCCAGGTTCAAGATAGTATAAGTTAGATAAATCTAAATTACGAAATGTTCGCCGGATATTCTTTTCGGCGAACATGAAACTATGCAAGCTGCGATCAATATGCTGTATTTTAGTTGTTGGGA
The DNA here is from genome assembly GCF_902825325.1 of Brucella tritici. Lineage (GTDB taxonomy): Bacteria > Pseudomonadota > Alphaproteobacteria > Rhizobiales > Rhizobiaceae > Brucella. Next base: position 181,601 of record NZ_CADEAR010000004.1, read on the forward strand.
AAATTTTAAGCAGAAATCGTATTCAACAAATCAATCATCGATTGTAACAGGAATATTCATTTTTCATTTGGTTTCTGCCTCTATCCCTTTACGAGAGGGGGCTTGGGCGGAACAGGTTGATCGAACCGCATTCCTGCCTGAGCGGAAAAGGGCTGAAAATGGACACGCGGGGGCAGAACAACAAGGATGTGCCGCTGGCAGTCGATCTGGACGGAACTCTGGTTTCGACCGATCTGCTGTGGGAAGGTATTTTTCTTCTTCTGAAGAAGAACATCCTGTTCGTCTTCATGCTGCCGGTTTGGTTATTCTCAGGCAAAGCATATCTCAAGCGACAGGTCGCAGAACGTGTAGCGCTGGATGCGTCGAGGCTTCCCTATCGAACAGAATTTCTGGAATTTCTGCGCAGCGAACATGCATCGGGGCGGACTTTAGTGCTGGCAACAGCCGCGGCAGAATCGATGGCCAAGGCCGTTGCGTCCGAGCTTGAGATTTTCAGCGCTGTCTATTCAACGTCCGGCACGACCAATCTTTCGGCGAAACACAAGGCCAATCTGCTTGTCGAGCACTATGGACGACAGGGGTTCGACTATGCCGGAAACGATCATGATGACCTGCCGGTTTTCGATGCAGCCCGACAGGCGATCGTTGTCGCGCCCGATCACGCGGCGGCACATTTCCAGCAACGGACTGGCTGCAAACTTTTCAGTGGTGAGAAACCGACTAATAGAACCTATGTTCGTATGCTGCGTGTTCATCAGTGGCTGAAGAATCTGCTTGTTTTTGTGCCGGCCATTCTGGCGCATGACATATTGAAACCCGATGTGCTGATTGCGTCTTGTCTGGCATTCATCGCCTTCTCTGCTACGGCGTCTGCGATCTATATCGTCAATGACATTGTTGATCTTCCGGTGGATCGAAGACACGCGCGAAAAAATCAGAGACCTTTTGCACGCGGACAGATATCCATTCCTTTTGGTCTAGGCGTTGCGGCGCTGTTGTTGATTCTGACGGCTTTTGTCTGCTTCTTCCTCCCATCCGTCTTTACGCTCGCAATTGTCACCTATCTGGTTTTCACGACCGCTTATACCTTCGCCTTGAAACGCATGTTGTTGGGAGATGTAATTTGCCTCGCAGGGCTTTACAGTTTGCGGCTGTTGGGAGGGTCGGCGGCTTCCTATATTCCACCGTCGTTCTGGCTGATGGCATTTGCCATGTTCTTCTTTCTGTCACTGGCGCTGGTGAAACGTTATGTCGAGTTGCAAGGCGCTACAGTGACAGAAAAGGACCGGATTTTGGGGCGAGGCTACCGTCCGGAAGATCGCGATATTGTTGGGCAGTGTGGGGTTGCGGCTGCATTTACCGCTGCACTGGTTCTGGCGCTTTATATCAATAGCGATGCCGTCAAGACGCTCTACACCTATCCCTGGCTGATATGGCCGCTTGGTCCGATCGTACTCTATATCAATGTGCGTGTGTGGATATTGGCGCATCGGGGCGACATGGATGATGACCCGGTACTCTTTATTGCCAGAGATTGGCGCAGCCAGGTTGTCATCGCGCTTGGTGCAGTGCTGCTTCTTGTGGCTGGTATGCACTGATGGAACGATCCTTCGACAGTTTTGGCCGCATTGACCGGCGAAAGCGGCAGTACAGTCCGCTGGATGGGCTGGAGGCTGATTTCGCGCAGTTCCTGCCCAAAGGCGCTAGCTTGTTGCCATTTGGAAATGGTCGTTCTTATGGGGATAGCTGTCATAACGATGCGGGCTTTCTTGTGCCTATGCAGGCGCGAATGAGGATAGCGCACTTCAATCCCGATACGGGGTTGCTGACGGCTGAAAGCGGTATGCTTTTGAATGAAGTTATCGCCCATGTCGCGCCGCATGGTTATTTCCTTCCCGTCACACCAGGCACGCAGTTCGTGACTCTCGGCGGCGCCATTGCCAACGATGTGCATGGTAAAAACCACCACCGGCAGGGGACTTTCGGGTGTCACGTCGAAGGGCTGGATCTGCTTCGTTCGGATGGTGTTCATTACAAATGCTCCGATAAGGAGAACATTGATCTGTTCCGCGCCACAATCGGCGGATTAGGCCTGACGGGCTTGATCCTTCGCGCGACCATCCGGCTTATGCGGGTGGATGGTCTCGATGTGGAGGAGAAGGTTCTGCCATTCGCCAATCTCGATGAATATTTCGATATGGCCCAGGCCGAAGATCTTGAGAATGAATATGCCGTTGCCTGGGTCGACCAGCTCTCCGATGGCCGAGGTCTGCTGATTGTCGGCAATCATATTGCGACGGCCCATAATTCTCATATGTCGGCGGTTGCGCGGTTTGGCGTGCCCTTTGAATTGCCGTTCTCCGTATTGAACAAGGCAAGCCTGTCACTGTTTAATGCAGCTTATTTTCAGCGCAAAAAACTACTGACGGCAGCACATAGAGTGCCGTATCAAAAGTTCTTTTATCCACTTGATGGCGTCAGAAACTGGAACAGGCTTTACGGCCCGTCAGGGCTTTACCAGCATCAAAGTGTCATGCCGTTCGATGCAGCCAGAGCGGTCATTCCGGCGATGCTTGAGGCGAGCCGAAACTCCGGGCAGGTTTCGTTCCTGACGGTGCTCAAACGTTTCGGAAAAATGACATCTCCTGGCCTCATGTCATTCCCGCTGCCTGGGTATACGCTGACCATGGATTTTCCCAATCGTGGCCGTGAGACGTTGAAATTGCTGGACCATCTGGATCGGATGACGGTGGAGGCCGGTGGCCGGGTCAATCCATATAAGGATCAGCGGATGAGCGCGGAAATATTTGCCGCTAGCTACCCGCACTGGCGCGATTTTGAACCTTTTCGCGATAAGGCTTTCAATTCGAATTTCTGGCGCCGAACGGCGTTGACGCTCGGTTCGGCAGGTTAGGAAAATGCGATGAAATATATTCCCTTCATCCTGTTTACGGTCATGACCAACGCTGCCGCGCAGTTGATGCTGAAATATGGCATGCTAACGCTCGGACCGATCAGCTTTTCAGCCGAAACATTGATCCAGCGCATGTTCCAGATTGTCTTCAATCCCTGGATTTTTGCCGGCTTGCTGACCTTCGTGATCTCCATGGCGTCACATCTTTACGTGTTGTCGAAAGTGGATCTTTCGTTTGCCTATCCGTTCCTCAGTCTCGCCTATGTAGCAGTCGCTCTGTTCGCATGGCTTTTGTTCAAGGAGGAGCTGGGTGCATACAAAATTGCAGGCATCGCGTTCATCTGCATTGGAACTGTGCTGATCGCGCAAAGCGGCAAGCCCTCCGAGCCGCAGGCGGATACGAACATGAACCAGCAGACACATCGTTAAACGGGGGACGCAATGAGACATATAATCTTCGGTGGCGACGGTTTTGTCGGACGCTATCTCGCTCCAAAACTCCTTGCCGATGGTCATGAGGTCATTGTTGCAGATATCGTAAGAAGCGATCTGCCGCACTATGCTGACGCCGCCTTCATTGTGGCTGATGTAACCAATCCTGACGCAATTCGCAGACTTGGCATCAGCGCAGACGACATGGTCTATAACCTGTCCGCCAAGATGCTTTCCCCAATTCAGGTCCGGGCGAAGCGGCACGATTTCTTCTTTCCTGTCAATTTTCACGGAACGGAGAACATCATCAAGGCGATGGATGCGGCTGGTGCCAGCAAGCTCGTCCATTTCACCACCGATATGGTGTACGGGCACACTCACGTCTGGCCGCAGAAAGAGGACCATCCGTGCAAGCCACTCGGGGAATACGGGCTATCCAAACTGAAAACCGAAGAACTCGCCATTGAATGGCGCGAGCGGGGCATGAATATTTCGCTGTTTCGCCCGCGTCTTATCATTGGACCGGGCCGTCTCGGCATTCTGGAAAAGCTGTTCAAGCTGGTTGATCACAATCTACCGGTGCCAATGATCGGCTCGGGCAGAAATCCCTACCAGTTCATTTCGGTGTTCGATTGTGCGTCGGCGGCGCGTGCCGCTTTCAGCGCCGGTGTCCCCAACGAGGTCTACAACCTCGGTTCGCTCAAACCGCCCCCGGTTCGAAAACTGCTCGGTGATCTGATCAAGCATGCCGGATCAAAATCCGTCCTGTTGCCGACGCCCGCCTGGGCGGTGAAGCGCACGCTGGACCTGCTGGACTGGATGAACAAGCCCATCATGGACCCGGAGCAATATCTTATAGCTGATGAAATGTGTGTACTCGATGTTTCGAAAGGCGAGCGCGAGCTTGGTTGGGTTCCCCAATACAGGGACGAGGACATGCTGATCGCGGCCTATAGCGAGTATCGCAGGAAGATTGGAGCCGCATCGCTGGATGCGCGGGCTTCGGAAGCGGCGTAGAGGCAGAAATGAACAAGATCAACACAACGCCAAAGCCGAAACTGCTCACCGTCAGCGAGGCGAAAGCGCTCGACCTGCCACGGATGACGGAGCTGTTCACCGCTCACCTCAATCCGGGTCAGCTTCACTTCATGAAGTTGCTCGGTTTTCACAAGGTGAAGATCGAACGTGCCGAAGGCATGTATTATTACGACCAGAACGGGCGCTCAATTCTCGACTTCTTCGGCGGTTTTGGATCGCTGGCTTTCGGTCACAATCATCCGCGTATTCTGGAAGCACGGCGCCAATTCCAGGAAGAAATGCGTCACGAGATCGCAATCGCCTTCATGTCGCAGTATGCGACCGCACTCGCTTATGATATTGCGGCCTGCTCGCCGGGCGATCTCGACATGGTGTTTCTGGGGTCTTCCGGTTCCGAGGCAATGGAGGCCGCAATCAAGGTGGCAGAGCGCGCTGCGGGTCCGAAAAAGCCCAAGATCGTCTATGCGGAAAATTCGTTCCACGGCAAGACCAAGGGCGTCCTGTCTATCACGGATGGCGGGCTTTATCGTGGTGAATTCAAGCTTGTCGATAACACCCTGCGTGTGCCCTTCGGTGATATCGCGGCTATTGAGAACGCATTTCGCTCCGACCCCGAAATCGGGGTAATTGTGCTGGAGACGGTGCAAGGCGGTGGCGGCATCATTCAGGCCGATGCTGAGTTCTGGCAGAAGCTGCGGAGCCTTTGCGACCAGTATGGTGTGATCTGGGTTGCCGATGAAGTGCAGTGTGGGCTGGGACGAACCGGGAAATTCTATGCTTTCGAGCATTATGGCGTGATACCGGACGTCACTGCCTTGGCGAAGTCGCTGGGTGGTGGAAAGACGGCCATGGCTGCAATGATTGCCCGCAGCGATATCTATATGAAGGCCTACGGCACGCCCAAGACAGCAATGATACATGCCATGGCGACCTTTGGCGGGATTGGTGAAGCCTGCATCACGTCGATTGAAGCATTGAACGTGCTCTATGACGAGCATCTGATCGATAACGCAGCCGATGTTGGAGAATATCTTCTGGATCGTCTGGATGAGTTGCAGAGCCGCTATCCTGCGCTTGTCAAAGACGTGCGCGGGAAGGGGATGATGGTGGGGCTGGAGTTCCATGATTTCTCACAGACCATGCCGGTCGTGCTGCGACCTGTCTTGGCGATGCTTGATGAAAAGCTGAAAGGTTCGCTTCCTGGCTTTATCGGCAGCCATCTGCTGCGCGATCATGGAGTTCTGGTCGCCTTTACCGAATATAATCGAAACGTCATCCGTCTGGAGCCGCCGCTGATCTGCGGGCGCGAGCATGTGGACGCATTCATCCAAGCATTGGATGAGGTACTTTCACGCGGCATTGTCCGGATTGTGCGGGATTTCGTCAGGGCTCAGATCAAATGAGCCGTTTCTAATTAAGGAATGAGACCGGGGCGAAGCAACAAATCCCAACAGGGGTTCAAAGCGACGACGGTACGATCCTGTAGCGCTTCGGCATATATTTTCTGCAAGGCAAGGCGATTGGTCGTCGTTGGACATTTCGCGCGCAATATGCCGTCGGTTGCTTCTACGGCAGCTTTCGTTTCCTTGGATAACGCCCGGACTGTGCGGAAGGGATCGGCGCCGATCTGGATATGCCGTGTCGCATCGCGATCCAATATCCACGCAAATGGATTGACGAAGTCGAGCGACATGATGCTTTGCAGGTGAAGATTCTTCTGGGTCTCGAAGGATTTCAGATCCTTTACCACCTGGTTTGCAGAAACGAGCCAGTACACCTGGAAATCGATTTCCGAATAAAGCTGCCAGCTAGGTAGCTGGCCTTGTGCTGCCAGCGCGTCATAGGCTGTATTGTTTTCCGGGTAATGGGTTTCGAAAAGCTCTGCCCGCTGCAGGAAATCGGGCCGGGTTAGGACCTGCCCGAGATTTTTCAGTTCCGGCAAAGACGGCTCTACATAAGTTGGGGCTACGGCAACGGCGCGCAGGGTACGGTGCACAACCTTGGTGAACGTCGGAATGACACAGAAGGCAGCGAGCAAGACGAAGGCGATTTTGAGCTTCTCGGGGACGGCTTTCATCCGCTGAAAGATCAGAAGCAGGATAGGCCAAAGGAATATGAATTCCTGACTTCCGGTGTTCTGCGTTTCAAGGATGATGCCGCCCAGAAGCCCAATGGCGAGCCAGACAGAGCTCCGGTCGAAGAAGCGATTTTGTTCACTGGACTGGCGCTGTTCATTCCAGAAAAGGGCCAGAACAAGGATTACTGTCGGTAGAATAACGTCCAGCTTCAAGGATATGACGGTCAGGAAACGCGGGAGCAGGGCTTCTTCGTTCAGTGTGACCAATGTAGCAATATCGCGAATATATCCGCTGATAATCCCATTGTGCAGTTCAAGGGCAAGCAGAAATGCTGCGGTAGCGGCAGCGGCCAGCAGAACGTTGCGGGTTGAGATTCGCCCAGCGAGAAGTGCTGTGAGTCCGAACAGCCCACCTGCAAGGAAACCAGTCACCTTCATCAAAAGCAGGGTGAGCATCGCTGCCGCGCAAAAGAGCGCGAGCTTTGTGCCGTTGCGCATAAATAGCAGTCCGCACATCAGCACGTAGAGCAGAAGCGATGTATGGCGGTTATAAATGCCAAACCCATCCAGCCCGGGATAGGGGTAAAAGCTCTGTGTATTGGCTGGAAAGATTGCGAAAACCAGAAATGGAACAAGGATCAGAAACCCGGTTGTTCGATTGTAGGGGCGAATCTCTGCCAGTACCCACGCCATCAGAGGGGCTGCAACGGCTAATATTGACCACTGAACGAGCAAAAGCGGTTGCGCCTGCGGGAACAGGGCGTGCCCCCATGCAAAAAGATAATAGCCAAGTGGCCCGACAGGTGTGGAAAAATCAACGCCTGGAATCTGGCCCATTCTTATGCGCTGGGCCGCATCGAAATAGATATAGCTGTCCCAATACATCGGCCCAATAGGGGCACGGAGCCTGAATGACAAAAGCGCGATCAGCAGAACCAGAACAAAACCCAGCCAGATCAAAGGCACGCATAGCAGCGATGGTCTGGCCGATTTGAAGGTCGTGCTGAAGAACATGGAACCCCGCTCCCTGGTGCATCCAGTGCAGAAATTATCTGCAAACCCTTAAAACTACTGAAATAGCCACAGGGTCGTCCGATTGGGTTCAATTTTTTATATGTGTGACGAGTTTCAGAAAAGAGAACGCCCACTGCACTGGGAGGAGGAGTGTGCAGTGGGCGGATCTATAAAGCGCGATTGGGAGGAGGAGTATCGCGCTTTGGGTTCGGTTTTTGGGAGGAGGAGTAAAACCGAACAAACCCAAAATAGGAATAAGGGCCGCTGCATACAAGGGGCAACGCTGCAATGCAGATATGCATTTTTGGGTAGCTAAAAAAGAAACCGCCCCGCAGCGGTCTAGCGCGCTGGGGCGGTACTCCCTCCTCCAAGTGAGAGGAACAATAACCGCGCTCGTGGAGAAAGCAACCCCCTAATAGAACTCTAGGATTTTCAGAAAATACTGAAATTTGTGTAAGATATTTGATTGATACTCATTCAGATTCTAACCGGTTTAAGAGCATTTTGATCACACTGCACGACTGAACTATATCCGATCTTGAACAGTGTTTAATCGAGCGGCTGGAGGCGCGGAAAAGTTTGTTGAAGCAAGAATCTTCAACCATTGGCTGATATTGTTCACCAGATTTTCAAGTGCGCGTGCAGATTGTCTATTTATTTTTGTCAAAGCTATGAGTAAGTTCCTCCATCTTCTTCGATTGGGGGCTTTCGAGGGAGATATGCCGCCTCAGCGCGTTCATTCGCTGCGAGGCGGTTTTCATTTTGGGTCTGTTGAAAGTGCATATCAGCAATGCAAGCTTGTTGATTGAGCGGGCCTGCTGGGCAGGCTATTAAAAATGCGTCCGGTTCACTCCTCCTCCCAAGAACCGGACCTCAAGCGCGATACTCCTCCTCCCAATCGCGCTTACAGATTAAGCCCACAACGCTCTTCTCCTCCCAGGCGTTGTGGGCTTTTCTATACTCTGCTCACGTAATTTTTCAGGTTGGAACGTATTGTTAATTCCAGAATCGGAGCTAACGTTCCATTTTCCCTGTGCGTGCACTCCTGAGAGCTCGCCCGCCTCGCGCCCCTAAGCCCCCCGCCCAAACGCGAGGCGGTTCCTTTGAGCGGAACCTTCCAAACAATCTATATTCCGTGCGTCAGTCAGGGATCATTCCTACTGACGAGGACGGCATTCGTAGAGAAAAGACAACGATCAGAAAGATCGCTGTTGCTTCGCTGAGTTATACTCACTCGTTGCATCGACCGGGTCGGCTGATGGGCCGCCTGAAGGTTTTTCATGGCGCATATTGTTCATGAAATTCTTGATGAAGCGCTGACAATATCAGAAAATGATCCAGCTGATCTCCAAATGTCTACTAATTAGAAGAAATATGATTTAAAAAGAATCGGATAGATTTTTATCGAGTTCCGCTCAGTGTAAGATATTCTCGATTTAGGGCTAAATAAAAATATATTATAAAAATATAATACATTACGCAGCGTCACATTTGATCGGAATTTAATTTTATATTTTTGCAACGTCTTCTGTGGATGGGCTAAGAAACCGCAATAATCAATCCGATTGTCCGTTTATAATTAAGAATAGGCTGAGTCGCTTTCGAGCTGGAAGTGCCTTTGGCTGTTCAATCGGGCACAATGTTGCGTTCCGTGTCCGATGGCTACCGCATCAGTCCGAAACTCGGAATCGCTTTTCGGAAAGCGTGATGTGTAGTTTCAATAGCTTGGAGTGTCCTGCGTGCGCCCATAAGGACGCGCAGCACTTTAATGTCCGCTGATAGTTATGTTCTGATCGTCAAAAAGGGACCGGCTGCTCCCGCAGTTGGAACTATTTGGGCTTCAGAAATTAACCATCTGTTAACCATTGCGCATATAGACCGGATAAACCGTTTTTTAACCAAGATGAATCAAGTGCTAACACAGTCTCGTCCAATCCGCTTGAAAGGGAGGTCCTTTCTTGCGCTGGTACTCTCGCCTGAACTGCCGCTCGATGGCTGGCTCGACAAGCTGGACGATCTTGCAGCCCGTTCAGTGGGGTTCTTTCTGAATCGCCCGATCGTTCTCGATCTGGAGAATGTTTCGATTGAGCGTCCCCAATTGGTTCAGTTGCTTGAGGATCTGGTTAAACGTGGCGTCTGGATTACGGGGTTTGAAAATGCGCGGCCCTCTCTGTTGGGCCCAGGTATGCCGCCTGCAATGCGTGGTGGGCAGCCTGCAGCAGATTTCGACCCGGAGATCACAGAGCCGAAACCGCAGGAGCGTGCACCGGTTGCCTCCGCGTCGGTGCAACTTGTCAAGGCTGTTCCGTCGATGGTCGTCACCGAGCCGGTTCGGTCTGGCCAATCGGTCTATTTTCCGGACGGTGATGTAACGATTGTTGGCTCTGTAGCGTCCGGTGCTGAAGTGGTGGCAGGTGGTTCGATCCACGTCTATGGCGCGTTGCGCGGCCGTGCAATGGCTGGAACAGCCGGAAATGCCGATGCGCGCATTTTCTGCCGCAAGATGGAAGCAGAACTCGTTGCCATCGACGGCCTCTACAAGACGGCCGAAGACATGGAGAGCCGGTTGCGTGGACAGGCGGTCCAGCTCTGGCTCGACGGCGATTATATGATGGCAGAAACGCTGAGTTAGCATTGCCCTCAGAGCTGAGAAGCTTTGAGAGAAGCAGATTTCAATAGGATTTAAGGCACTTTTGAGTGTCGTAAAAGAAAAGCAGAGCACTTCATAGCCCGGGTAACGAATGCTCTGGAGGCGCGCGGGAGATACAGGAGACAAATATGGCAAAAGTGATTGTTGTAACTTCCGGTAAGGGTGGCGTTGGCAAAACGACATCAACCGCTGCAATCGGTGCTGCGCTGGCACAACGCGGCGAGAAGACTGTCGTTATCGATTTCGATGTCGGTCTGCGTAACCTCGACCTCGTCATGGGCGCAGAACGCCGCGTCGTGTTCGATCTGGTCAATGTCATTCAGGGTGATGCGAAGCTTCCACAGGCTTTGATCCGCGACAAGCGCCTTGAGACACTGTATCTGCTGCCTGCCTCCCAGACACGCGATAAGGATAACCTGACCACCGATGGCGTCGACCGCGTCATGGAAGATCTCAAGAAAGAGTTCGACTGGATCATTTGCGACAGCCCTGCCGGGATCGAACGCGGTGCCACGCTCGCCATGCGTCATGCGGATATGGCTGTGGTCGTCACGAATCCTGAAGTGTCGTCCGTGCGCGATTCCGACCGTATCATCGGTTTGCTGGATGCCAAGACACTCAAGGCCGAGCGTGGCGAACGCGTGGAAAAGCATCTCCTGCTGACCCGCTATGACCCGGTGCGCGCCGAGCGCGGTGACATGCTGAAGGTCGATGACGTTCTCGAAATTCTGTCCATCCCGCTTCTGGGTATTATTCCGGAAAGCCAGGATGTTCTGCGGGCATCCAATATTGGTTCGCCCGTAACGCTTGCCGATCAGCGCAGTGCGCCTGCATTGGCTTATCTCGACGCAGCCCGCCGCCTCGCCGGTGAAGAAGTGCCGATGACTGTTCCATCCGAAAAGCGCGGCCTTCTGGGTAAACTTTTCGGAAGGAGAGCGGCATGAGCCTGTTTCGTTTCTTCAGCAAGCCTGCTTCCGCGCCGCAAGCGCGCGAACGGTTGCAGGTTCTGCTTGCCCATGAAAGGGCGTCACACGAACATTCTGATCTTGTTGCGGTATTGCGAGAGGAAATTCTCGCCGTTATCGCCAAACATATCCAGATTGATCGCGACAAGGTTAGCGTGAAAATGGATCGGGGCGATCAGATGTCGACGCTCGAAGTCGATATCGAACTTCCGTTGAAGACGAAAGCGAAGGTGCGGGCAGCCTGATTAGTACCAAATTTGCGGATAGCCGAAAAAGATGGAGGGAAAAACCATGAACCGCGGTGCACTTCTCACCAGATTGAAGGAGCTTCAGGAACTTCCAAAGTTTCAGAAGCGGGATATCTGTACCATAAGCGCTTTCTTGCAACTCGAGGCACTGGCAGAGCATGTCAGGGTCTGTGAAGAGGCAGCAGGCGTTGCACAAACAGGGCAGGATCATTGATCCTGCCTTTTTTCTTGTAAGGCTCAGCTTTATCGAGTGCTCCGAGCTCCTCGGCTTAGGCAGGCAGATCAGGGGTGCCGCTTTTATGGCACGGCAAAAAACATCTGCAAGTAGCAGCCGAGGAAGACAAGGGCGACCAGCGCCGCGATGAGGAACAGGAGCTTCATTCATCATGCATCGCTCAATCGCTGTTCACGTTCAAGAAAACAGATGGTGATTGACGGGATCAGTGAAGAAAATCCTTCTCTATCCCATTGTTCCAATGTGATTTTTGGAAGTGATGGCTTGCCTCATTTGTTTGAGATGGGTGCAAGCTCCTGCCGTGCCGTCGTCAAAACTGCCTGTGTCAGGCTTGCAAGCCTGTCAGCCGCAAGGCGGTTGACCTGCCAGAATAAAGGAATATCCAACGGTGTGTCCGGGATCAATTCGATGAGCCTGCCTGATTGCAAATGGTCACCCACCAACTGCATCGGGTTCATCCCCCACCCCATGCCTGATAGGCTTGCATCGACAAAAGCCTGTGTCGAGGGAAGCCAATGTGTCGGGCATGCTATGTCGGCTCTGAGGGCAGCGCGCACCCACTGATCCTGCAATCTGTCCTTCTGGTTGAATGTCAGAGCCGGGGCCCTGGCGATAGCATCGCGGGTTATTCCACCGGGAAAGTGGCGAGCGACGAAATCTGGTGATGCCGTGGCGCGATATTGGAGAATACCAAGCGGCGTCAGACGGCAGCCCTGAACCGGTTTGGACAGGGAGGTTACGGCAGCAACGACGCGTCCGCGCCGCAGCCATTCGGCAGTATGATCCTGATCGTCTACCGCAATGTTGACGAGATACTCCGATGATGTGCTGAAATGCGAAATCGCTTTCAGAAACCACGTGCCGAGACTATCGGCATTGGTCGCTATATGAAGCGTTACGCGCTGTGCCGTATTCTCGCTGCCGGACAATCCAGGCAATTCCGCCAGAAGTTCGCGTTCAAGCATGCCCACCTGCTCGATATGCCGGCATAGCCAGTCGCCTTTCTCTGTGGCCATGCAAGGAGAACCTCGCTCGATGAGCACGGCACCAAGCCGCTCCTCGAGATGTTTGACACGTTGTGAGATAGCTGACGGGGTCACGTTCAATGCCCGTGCGGCTTTCTCAAAACTGCCTGTCTGAACTACCATCGCCACTGCTCTCAAGGCAGAATAGTCGATCATTAGAATTCCTAAATTGAAGTTATAAAGTTTAACTATTCTAACTCTCTAACTTCCAGTATCCAAGTGCCAACTGACCCCAGATGGCGACCATTTATGAATCCTTCAGTCTATGTAACCGGCCTTACCATGGGCCTCACTCTCATTGTTGCCATCGGTGCACAGAACGCCTTTGTCCTGCGGCAAGGGCTGCGCGATGAGCATGTGTTTGCCGTAAGCCTTGCTTGTGCCGTATCGGATGCCATCCTGATCCTGATCGGTGTCACAAGCTTCCAGAAGATCGCTGCTATCATGCCTGCGCTTGATCCCATTATGCGATATGGCGGTGCGGCTTTTCTGATCTGGTATGGTGCGCGCAGCCTCTATTCCGCTTTTACCTCGTCGGCTGTTCTGGCCACTGCGAACGGGGCGTCTGTGAGTCTCACCAAGACACTTGCAACCTGTCTGGCGCTGACATGGCTCAATCCGCATGTCTATCTGGATACTGTCGTCCTTCTCGGAACGATCTCCACGCAGTTTCCGGGTTTGGAAACATCGTTTGCCGCAGGTGCGATCACGGCGTCTTTCGTGTTCTTCTTTTCGCTTGGCTTTGGTGCCCGCTGGCTGCGCCCGATTTTTGCCCGCCCATCTTCGTGGCGTATTCTGGAAGGCATCATTGCCGTAACGATGTGGTCAATTGCGCTGAAGCTCGTGATTGGCATGTAAGGAAAAAGCCGGACGCGATAAATGCATCCGGCTTTTTGAGGTTTCGGAGGGACGTTGTCTATAGCCCCATGGCCTTCAGTTCCTGAAGCGGAGGGATCGTTTCGTACATGACAGGGTCGAGACGATCCCAGATGATGCCGCAGGTTGGCTTGTGCGGGTCCTTCACCTCGATTGTGCGGGTGGGGGTGAAAATCACGTCCGCAACTGTATCGTAGACATCCGGCGTCAGCTTTTCACTCAGTACCTGACAATCATGCACGACCGCCGCTGCTGGCGTTGCGGCGGTGATGCGGCCCAGACGGTAAAGCATGCCCCATTCGGCATCGAAGAAACCATGTCCTTTACCAAAACGGACCCCTTCGAGATTGATCGCGCCGGTGCCGGTAACCATGTAGTCGACGACCGGCATGGCCGAGATATCTTTCAGCGTTACCGGCTGTCCTACACGCTCCATGCCGTCGAGCGTCGAGGCATAAAGATAATAGTCCGGCGAAATCAACTTCGGATCGAGAACCCAGAAGCCGCGCTTGATCGAATATGTGGTTATCAGAACGGTCTTACCGTCTTTCAAAGCTTGAAGACGCAGGCGGTCGAGACAATTATCTGGCGTGATGAAGATGAAGTCTGCGTTCTGATAATAGCGATGGCTTGTCAGACGGGCTACGGCATCCTCTCCACCTTCGAAATCCGCGATGAACTCGCCAAAGTCGAAATGGAAACGGCTATCCGGGACAGCGACCTTGCGCAACTCGCTCCACACACGTTCGCGAACGGAAGCTTTGTGATCGGTGATTTCCATGGGAACTCCTTGCATTTTAGTCTGCCGGGCTCATGCCGCGGCGTGCGAGTACCTGGCGCTCGCAGAGGGCTACGATTTGATAGAAAAAGACGGATAGCATGACGGACACAACCGCAACGGCCCAGATCATGCCGTAGTCGAGATATCCGCGTGACTGGTTGAGAAGGTTTCCGAGCCCCGTACCCGTGGCCAGCCATTCGGCAATCATGACTCCAAGCAAAGCGCGGGGTACGGCAAGGCGAATGGCAGCGAAGAGATAGGGCAGGGAGGCGGGTACGGATACTAGACGGATTTGTGTCCAGATGCTCGCACCATAGGCGCGGGGCACGTCCAGCGCCGCACGAGGAACCAGTGCCATACCCTGCGCCATGGTCACGAAGGCAGGGAAGAATGTGACCGACACCGTGATCCAGAGGATGACAGACGGTCCGCGTCCCAACAACAAAACGAGCAGGGGCGTCAGGGCGACGAGCGGCATCGTCTGCGTGACAAGAGCGACAGGCATGAAGCCGCGCACGATGGCAGGTTTGGCGACGGAGGCGATAGCGAGTGCAAAGGCGAAGAGGATGCCTGCTGCCATGCCCAGAAAGGTAAGCGGCAAAGTCTGCGAAAGCGCCGTCAGCAATTTTGCCTGCGCGGGAGCTGCCGACGGAGCGAGGAACAGATAGTCGAACAGTCCGGTCGGCGTTTTGGCAATCATGGCCGGTGTTCCCATGGCCACAAGCAGTAGCCACCACAAGACGAATGGAAGCGCGATCGAACAAATGACGAGAATAAAATTCAAACCACGCGAGCTGCGCGGGGTAGCGTTCGGAGCGTTGGCTGGGACGGTGATGGCCTTGGTGCTGCCGGTCAACATTTTTGCAAGGATGGAAAAGAGCGCATAGGCCAATCCTGCAAGCAAGGTAGCACACAAACCGATACCCCAGAGCCGGGTCGGTTCAGCTCTCCCGAGAGAGCCGATCAGATAAGCGCCGAGACCAAAGCGTCCGCCGCCACCAAACTCGGCCAGAATGGAGCCCAGAACTGCATTCGGAGCCGCAATTCGCAGACCGGCAAGGATTGACGGCAGGGCGGATCGCAATTGCGCCAGACGCAGCACTTTCCATCGGCTGCCGCCATAGGCACGAACAATATCCACCATGCGGCGGTCTGTCTGGCTGATGCCGGTCACGGTAGCAGCCATGGTGATGAAATAACAACCGAGTGCCGCCAGTGTGATACGCGGCGTCATTCCTGAGAAAGTCAGCACCAGAATGGGCGAAATGGCAATTGGAGGCAGTGCAAAAATCGCGATGTTGACGCCACGTCCCAGTTTCGCGGCAGCCGGAAAGAGAGCGAACAGAATGCCTGCAGCAACGGCAACAAGGTTGCCGATGACAAAGCCAGAACCTGCGCCCTGAAGCGTGGCCAGTATGTGGGCTGGATAATCGGCTCGGTCGATCCACAGGCGGGCCAGAATTGCCGAAGGTGCCGGCAAGGCGCCACCTGCGATCAGGGAAAAGCGGCCGCATATCTCCCAGGCTGCAATGAGGATGACCCAGTTGCGCAAGGTAGAGAAATGGTTCGATGGCTTCATGTCAGCCATGCAGAGCCTCCGCGACAGCGTCCTCCAGCGCATGGAACTGCGATGTGCTGAATATTTCGGGGCTGCGTGGGCGTTCCAGCGGAATATCGATGATCTGCGCGATGCGTCCGGGGCGACTGTGCATCACCACAATCCGGTCGGCGAGGAATACCGCCTCGTCTATGCCATGGGTAACGAGCAGGGTGGTCGCCTTGCTTTCAAGCCAAATGCGTTGAAGCTCGATGTTCATCTGGCGGCGCAATATCTGGTCAAGCGCGCCGAAAGGCTCGTCGAGAAACAGAACGCGCGGATCGGTGACCAGGGAGCGGGCAATTGCCACACGCTGGCGCATGCCACCTGAAAGCTCACCTGGAAGTGCCTTCTCGAAGCCTTTGAGGCCAACAAGGGCGATCAATTCGGCAATCCGCTCAGCCTTTGCGGAGCGAGACTGGCCAAGTACATCCAGCGGCAATGCAATATTGTCTTCGACACTGCGCCAGGGCATGAGCGCCGCATCCTGAAAAGCCACACCGGTCAGTCCGGCCTTTGCTGCTTCTGCAGGGCTTTTGCCCATGACCGAAATCGAGCCGCCGTCGGGTTGGTCGAGGCCGAGTGCCAGCCGCAACATAGTCGACTTGCCACAGCCGGACGGCCCGATAAGTGCAGTGAACGAGCCGGTCGGGCATGCGAGCGAGACATCGGATAATGCAATTACATCCGTGCCGCGCCCCGAAAAAGAGCGCGTCACATTTTCAAGCTTGATCCCGGACATCTCAGGCATCAAATCTCTTCAAGAAGCGTAGTGTCGAAATGATCGCGCTTGGCGGCGATGCCAATCGTACCGAGCGCCTTGATCGTGTTCTCGATGGCTTCTTCGCTCATGGAGAATACACCGTTCGGCGACTCGATCAGCGGCTTCTGGGCGGTGTTGAAATAGATTTCATTTTCAATCGACCTGCCCGTACCCTTGAACCAGCTGTCGGCAAATTTTGGTGGGTAGGCTGCCGGGTCCTTGAGGTTTTCATTCCAGCCCTTGCGGCTTGCGCGAAGGAAAGCAACGAGATCCTTGCGCTTTGCTTTGAGTGTTTCTTCCGTCACGACAACCGTATCGTTGAAGATCGTAAAGCCGAAATCATAGAGCAGGAACGACACGGCCTCTTCGCCTGCCTGCTTGATGGTGAAAGGAACATTGGTCGTAAAGTCGAGCGAAGCGTCGATTTCACCCTTGATGAGCGGCGTTGGATCATAGGCATAAGGAACGATGTTGACCTGAGAAGGTTCGATGCCCGAAATCTTCAGCATGGCTTCGACCGAGATGACATTGACCGGCGGCACAGCCAGCGTCTTGCCAATCAGGTCCTTTGGCTCCCTGATCGGGTTTTTGGCGAGCGAAATAATGCCGATAGGGTTCTTCTGATACTGGGCGCCGATAATCTTGAATGGCGCTCCCTGTTCGACGATTGCCTTGATCGTCGTGTCGGGAGTGGTGAGGGTCAGGTCGGCCTTGCCCGCGATGATAGTGCTTTCCGGGATGACGTCGGGCCCACCGGAAATATAGTTCAGGTCGAGGCCTTCTTCGCGATAGAAGCCCTTGTCGACTGCAATGAAATAGCCGCTGAATTCTGCGTCATTGATCCAGGAGGCCTGAAAGTTGAACGGTGCATCCGCTGAGGCAAAACGGCTCATAGCTGGCAGAGTGGCTGCGGCGCCCAAAAGTCCGAGAAAACGGCGGCGATCCAGGGCAATATTCATTGAATTTTCCTTTTGGTGCTGAACTGTCAGGCAATGCCGCGCATGCGCGCAAGCTCACGCAGCGGCGGGATGGACTGGATTTCTTCGGCTGAAACGTCGTTCCAGCGAATACCGCGCGGCCTGCGACGGTTACGTGTTATCTCAATCAGGCGGCTGGGCGTGGCAATGAAATCGAGAGCAATATCGTTCTCCGATACGTTGAGGCGCTCTTCCACGATTTGTACGTCATGCACGGCTGCTGCAATCAGAGACTGCTCGTCAGCAAGACCCAGATCGGTGAACATGCCCCATTCCAGATCGAAGAACGCATGGCCTTTGCCAAAGCGGACTCCATCGATGGAAACAGCGGATGCGCCAGTCGCAATGACATCAAAACGGCCGATATGAGTCAGGTCTTCGAGACTGACCGATCGACCGAAATGTTCCATACCGTCAAGCCAGGCTGCGGCTTTCTCCAGCCCCGGGGGAACGGATCCCGGTTCCAGCAGGAGAAAGCCGCGCTGCATGCCGTAGGTCGGCATGATGAATGGTGTACCCGACATGATCAGGCGACGGCGCAATTCGATCATGGAATTATCTGGCGTCACAAAAACCAGTTTGGCTTTCGCAATCCCTTCAACCACCAGCAAGCGATCCGTCGCTGCCTCTACACCTTCAAAATCCGGTATGAATTCCGAGAACTTGAAGTGGAAGCGTGCATCAGGGCGGGCGACGTCTTTCAGCCGATCCCATATGCGCTGCCGTATACTGCGGGAATACGCCATGGAGATTCCATGAATTTCAATGTTTCATTATCAATGAAACAAATGTTTCAGTATTGCAAGAGGCGATGATAAGCTTTTTTAGTGCACAGAGAGATTCGGAATAAACGCACATGGCTTCACGTCTGGTACTGCGCATACAGGAGCGCTACGCAAAGCTCACCGCAGGCGAGCAGAAAATCGCGCAGCTCGTTCTCGAGCGCGAGGACGACATCCTGATTCATTCCGCTACTGAAATCGCGGAGATGGCTGGCGTATCCAAGGCAACCACAGCTCGTTTCTTTCAGCATCTGGGCTATGCGGATTTCAATGAAGTCAAACTTCAGGCGCGTGAGGAGCGCAATCGCACCGAACCTTTTGAATATTCGAGCACGGTTGACGAAGAAGTGCCGCTGGTGCGTACCATCAGTGCGCATCTTAATCTGGAGATCGCCAATATAACCCGAACATTCGAGGCGCTTCGGTCCGACAAGATGCGTGAAGCTGCCGAACTTATCGCAGAAGCGCCGCGTGTCTGGGTGGTCGGGATAGGCGACGAGGAAGGGTTCGCGCGTTATGCGCGGCTCTTGTTCTCAAGGTTGCGTCACAGCGTGATGATCCTTGGTATCAATCAGGGCTCGTGGGCTGAAGACCTTGCCATGACTGGTCCGAAAGATGTGTTGTTGTTGATCACGCTGCCGCCACATCGGGCATTGTTGAAACAAATTCTGGGTTATGCGGCTACGAGCCGGTTGAATATTGTGACCATTACGGACCGGGGATCGGTTTCGGAGGCCCAGCGTTATGCGCGCGTCGTGCTGCCGTGTCATGTAGACAGCTTCGCATTGGGAGCATCATATACCGCCGTCAGCAGCGCCATTCGGCTTCTCGCTTTGACCTATGCTTCGCATGCAGGCAAATCGGCGCAACAGCGGTTGGAGATCGTCGCCGGTATTCACGACGAACTTGACGATATGGACTGAAGCTCTCCGCTTAGTTGTTTCGGACGTGTTCCGGGCGGAAGCCGACCCCTATTAACCTGCCCGCCAGATGTGCAAGAATGGGCCAGCGTGCGATGTGGCGCATAAAAGCGGGTGGCCCATCGCGCCTAGTGTCATTTGTTTCGCGCTTGCGTCGATCGCTGCGCATCATCAATTGAAGCTTCTGTGTTGCCTTTGTCGGAAAACGACGCCGTGCTTCGACTGCAGCGAGATGCGGTTCTAAAGTTTGGTTTTCCTGAAGCGGTGCGGTCAGAATATTTGCAGCTGCAACGGCGTCCTGAATGGCGAGATTGACCCCAAAGCCGCCGATTGGCGACATGGCATGAGCGGCATCGCCGATACACAGAAGCCCCGGCTTCCACCATGTCTTAAGTCGGTCAATGCGGACGCTCAGGAGATAAACGTCATCCCAGGTGCGTATTTCATCCATTCGGTCGGCAGGCAAAGGGGAGACTTCCGCAACTGCTTTGCGGAGTGCATCGAGTCCTCCTTGTTTGACGTCAGCAAAGGTCTGTTTGCGGAGCACATAACCGCATTGCCAGTAATCGCCGCGATCGATCATGACGAAACCCTGTCGAGGACCGCCGTGGCCCATCGTATAGGGTGGGTCATTGGGAGCGTGTGACAGCTTCATCCAGAGAATTTCGCTTGGCGAGCCAAAGCTTTCGACCTCCAGACCGGCCTTTGTGCGAACCGTGGAGTTTCGCCCGTCTGCCCCTACGACGAGTTTGGCATCAATCCTGATCGATTCATCGGATGTTGTTGCAAGGAGGCCGGTGACCTTCCCATTCCGTTCGATGAGATCGACCACGCTCGCAGACATAATGAGTCTGAAGTTCGAATACTTCGCAGCTTCGCGTGCAATATAATCCAAAAATTCCCATTGCGGCATGAAAGCGATGAAACGACACTGAGCGGGAATTCTCGAAAAATCGGCTATTGTGATGTCCTTGCCGCCGATTTCTGCATGTAGCCGATGCGCTTTGGTATGGGGGAGGGCAAGAAGGCCATCCAGCAAGTCGAGTTCATACATGACCTGAAGGGTGGACGGGTGAATTGTGTCGCCGCGAAAATCGCGCAGAAAATCCGGGTGCTTTTCGAGAACGGTCACGTTGATACCTGAGCGCGCCAGCAGAAGCCCCAGCATCAGCCCTGCTGGCCCACCACCTGCGATCACGCAATCAGTTTCGATATGGCTGATATCCGATGGGGCTGGCTGCGTCATGACTGTTCCACTCGACCGCGCTTGTTTTGCACACAAGACATAAAAAGACCGGCGCTCTCAGTAGGTCAAGCGCCGGCTGGAAGTCTACGCGACCAGTAGAGGTCAAAACATGAATTAAATTATCAAGTTTAATTTGTCAAGCGACCGAGCCACGCCAGCGAGCAATGCCGTTGAGCTTGACTTGCCAGTTTATCCTGCATTGAGAATTGAAATCTATCCGAGCGCGGGCGGCGTTCTTTTGCCAAGTTGCCGTTCGCGGAAGACCGAGAACAGCCCGGCGCCGACGACGATGACTGCGCCGGCGATGATGTTCCATGTCAATTGCTCGTGGAACACCGTGACTGCGATACATGTGCCGATAACGAGCTGCAGATAAGTAAGCGGCTGTACTTCTCCTGCCTCCAGAATGTTGTAGGCACGGATAAGGAAATAATGGCTTGCGATACCGCAGGCACAAAGGGCTGCCATCCAGAACCAGTCGCTTCTGGCAATAGGCATGAGATAGAAACTGCCGACAAATGTGAGGGCAACGGCACCTGCTATGCCAGTGTAGAAGAAACTCGTCATGGCATCGTCGCTCTTGCTGACGGCGCGTGTCGCAACCGCATAAACGGCGAACATGACCATCGCCGCCACGGGCAGAAGCAGGCTTGCGTCGAATGTCGCGTTCACTGGATTGATAATCAGCAAAACACCGATCAACCCGACAATAATTGCAGTCCAACGTCTCCAGCCAACCTTTTCGCCAAGGAAGGGCACGGAGAGCATGGTCACTAATAGCGGCGCGCCCTGAAAGATCGATTGTGCCGTTGCCATGCCCGCGCGACTGAGAGCGAATATGAATGTAACGATTTCAGCAGCAAGCAGGATGCCGCGAAAAACCTGCAAGAAAGGACGTTTCGTTGCTGCGGCCTTGGCAATGCCTCCGGAGCGGATTGCAAGCAGGAGAACGAAGGCTGCAAAGACCCAATAGCGAATCATCGTTATGAGGATCGGCGAATAATGGGTGCCAAGATACTTTGAGATACCATCCTGCGTTGCAAAAATGGTAACCGCGAGAAGTGTGAAGAGATAGCCCTGGCCTTTGCGTGTCATGGCGCACTCTTATCGACACAGCATTGGTGCTGCCACCCATAAAATCTGAAATGCCCACATTGTATGAGCATTCCATCGTTATCGGCGGAAGATTTCCAGTCGATGTGCTTTGATGGATTGACACCCTCATGATCTTAGTTATTCTTTTATAAAAGCTTATATAACATAATTGTGGAACAATTCAAAAATGGGGGTTCTGCCTTGCGGATCAAACTAGCACTCCTTCTGGCTTCTGCCATGATCTTCAGTCCCGGCGTTTCGCTGGCTCAGGACAAGGGTGGTGTCATCAATGTCGCGACCATTGGCGAGCCGCCGACGCTCGATCCGATGGTGTCCACCGCCGATCTTGTGGGTATCGTCACGCAGCATATCTTCGAAACGCTCTATACGTTCGACAAGGAATGGAAGCCGACGCCATTGCTGGCAGAAAGCCTGCCTGAAATCAGCGCGGATGGAAAAACCTATACGATCAAGCTGCGTTCCGATATCAAGTTCCATGACGGTAGCGACATGACGTCGGAAGACGTGGTTGCGTCGCTGGAGCGCTGGACGAAGCTCGCTTCGCGCGGAAAGCAGGCGTCGGCCTTTATCGATAATATCGCGGCGACTGATCCGGCCACAGTGACGATAACGCTCAAGCAGCCCTATGCGCCATTGACCTCTCTGCTTGCCTTCAACAACTCTGCGGCGATCATCATACCGTCAGAAAAGCAGGCAGAGCCGATGAATGAGTTTATCGGCACCGGTCCCTATATGCTCAAGGAGCGAAAGGCAGATCAGTATATTCAGCTCGTACGTTTCGACGGTTACGAGTCGCGCGACGGCGAGAGCGACGGTTATGGCGGTGCGCGTCATCAATATCTCGACGAAATCCGCTTCGTATCGGTCCCGGACGCCAACACTCGCGTCGAGGCAGCGGTTTCCGGACAGTATGATTATGTCGATTCCATTCCGGTTGAGTCATTTGACAAGATCAAGTCTTCGACAGCTTCCCAGCCATTGCTTCTCAAGCCCTTCGGCTACCCTGTCTTTGTTTTCAACACCAAGGAAGGCGTGGCGTCGAAACTGCCTGTGCGCAAGGCCGTAACCCACGCATTGAGCATGGAAGACATGCTTGCGGCTGCGTTTGGCAGTACGGAATTCTACGCATTGGACGGTGCCTTCTATCCGTCCAATTTCGTCTGGAATACTGACGCTGGCGTTGAAGGCAATTATAATGTGGCCCAGCCGGAAGCTGCAGCCGAAGAATTGAAGGCTGCTGGCTATAATGGCGAGCCGTTACGCATTTTGACAAGCCGCCAGTATGAGTTCCACTACAAGATGGCGCAGGTGGCTGCAGAATATCTGAAGCTTGCCGGTTTCAACGTGGATTTGCAGGTTGTCGATTGGGCGACACTGACGCAGCGCCGCGCTGATCCCAAGCTCTGGGATATCTACATAACGCACAGCCCTTTCCTGCCCGAGCCTGCTTTGATGGGTTCTCTGTCGACCAGCTCGCCGGGTTGGTGGGACACGCCGGCGCGTAAAACCGTAGTCGATGCATTCACGTCTGAATCCAATCCGGAAAAGCGCATTGCGCTGTGGGCAGACGTTCAGAAGACCATTTATGACGAACTGCCCCTGATCAAGATCGGCGACTTCAATGCTGTCGCGGCAATGTCCACCAAGCTGGAGGGCGTTGAGCCCGCGCCGTGGCCTTACTTCTGGAATGCTTCGCTGAAGAAGTAACTTCCGGGCAATGCAAATGCCGTCCGTCCGGTCGGCATTTGCTGAAGTGTTCAATCTGGAGAATCTGATCGCATGGTGCGCTACATCCTTCAGCGGTTTGTCGGCATGGCTGTCGTCATGTTTCTGGTCGTGACGATCGTATTCGTGATTGTCCGGGTGACGCCAGGTGATCCTGCCGCTGTCATGCTTGGACCGGATGCATCGGCGCAGGACATTGCCGATCTGCGCGCCCGACTTGGCCTCGATCAGTCGCTGGTCATTCAATACTTTTACTACATCGGTCAGCTACTGAAGGGCGATCTCGGTCAGTCGATCTTTCTCAACATGCCGGTCGGTGCGGCATTGCTTGACCGGGCCGAACCAACATTCTTCCTGACCGTTCTTTCGCTTCTGATTGCCTGCATCATTGCTCTGCCGGTTGGAGTTTATGCAGCTTATCGGCGTGGTTCCTTTGTCGATCAGGCTGCAACGACGGTTGCCATGCTTGCAGCGAGCATACCGAGCTTCTGGCTCGGCCTTATCCTCATGCAGTTTTTTGCGGTCCGGCTGAACCTGTTTCCTGTGTCCGGCTATGGCGGTCCGGGTTCGAGCTTTATGGATCGAATGTATCATCTGATCCTGCCAGCCTTTGCGCTGGGGTTGGTTTCCTCTGCTCTGATCCTGCGTTTCACCCGTGCCTCAATGCTTGATGTTCTTGGTGACGACTACATCCGCACGGCGCGTGCAAAGGGTTTGATTGAGCGGCGTGTAATCATGAAGCACGCATTGAAGAACGCGCTGATCCCGATCCTGACGGTTGTCGGTCTTACTGCAGCCGTCCTGATCTCCGGAGCCGTGGTAACGGAAACGGTGTTCGGCCTGCCGGGGGTTGGCAATCTTGTCGTGTCTGCAGTCCTGCGACGGGATTATCCGGTAATTCAGGGCGCGCTGCTCGTCATAGCAGGGCTCTATGTCTTGATTAATTTCATCATCGATATGCTCTATCTGTTCGTAGATCCGAGGGTTCGCTACTGATGGCCGATCTTGTTACGACCACGCAAAAAGCCCTTTCGGAACGGGCTTTGTTCATCCGTCGGCTGTTCAAACGCAAGACGGTAGCGGCCGGCATTATTGTGCTTGCAGTCTTTGCTATCCTCGCGCTGCTGGCGCCCTGGATCGCACCTTATTCACCGTCGAAGCTATCCATCGTCAACCGTCTAAAGCCGCCGAGCGAGATGTTTTGGTTCGGTACGGATGAGTTCGGGCGTGACGTCTTTTCTCGTACGATCTATGCTGGACGGCTGTCACTTATGGTGGGCGCGGCTGTTGTCGTCCTGTCGGCGATCATAGGGGTGACACTCGGATTGCTCGCAGGCTTCTTCCAGCGTCTGGATACGCCCATCGCTCGCCTGATCGACGCGATGATGGCGTTCCCCGATATTCTGTTGGCCATTGCCCTGGTCGCTGCGCTTGGCCCATCGCTGGCGACGGTCATCGTTGCGTTGTCTGTCGTCTACGCACCGAGGCTGGCGCGCATCGTGCGCGCCTCAACGCTGGTGATCCGTGAATTGCCTTATGTCGAAGCGGCTCAATCGCTTGGAATTTCGACATTCCACATCATGACGCGGCACGTGCTGAGAAATCTGATCTCGCCCATCATCGTGCAGTGCACTTTCCTCTTTGCGAGCGCAATGCTCGCCGAAGCGGGGCTCTCCTTCCTTGGTCTCGGCGTAAGCCCCGAGATTCCAACCTGGGGAACCATGATTGCCGCAGGACGCCAATATATCGGACAAGCCGACTGGATGACCTACTTCCCCGGCTTCGCCATCATTCTTTCTGTCCTCTCGCTCCAGATGGTTGGCGACGGACTACGCGACATGCTCGATCCAAGACTGCGAAGGGATTTGTAATATGATTTCCGGTGAACAATCGAAGCCGCTTCTAATCACCAATGTCAAACCGGTAGCTTTCGGTGCAGAACATTTCGATATGACGACCGATATTCTGGTCGGGAAAGACGGCAATATCAGCGCCATCGGCAAGTCGTTGAACGCACCGGCAGAGGTGGAGCGTGTCGATGGCAAGGGAGCCTGGATTTCGCCGGGTTGGGTCGATCTGCATGTCCATATCTGGCACGGCGGCACGGATATTTCGATACGCCCTTCGGAGTGCGGTGCTGAGCGAGGGGTGACAACGCTCGTTGATGCCGGTTCGGCGGGAGAAGCCAATTTTCATGGTTTCCGAGAATATATCATCGAACCGTCCAAGGAACGGATCAAAGCCTTCCTCAATCTCGGTTCAATCGGCCTTGTCGCTTGCAACCGGGTTCCGGAACTACGAGACATCAAGGACATCGATCTTGATCGTATTCTCGAATGCTATGCAGCCAACAGTGAGCATATTGTAGGGATCAAGGTCCGGGCCAGCCATGTCATAACCGGGTCATGGGGCGTTACGCCGGTCAAGCTTGGTAAGAAGATCGCCAAGATACTCAAAGTGCCTATGATGGTGCATGTAGGCGAGCCGCCCGCGCTCTATGACGAGGTTCTTGAAATTCTTGGCCCTGGCGATGTGGTCACGCATTGCTTCAACGGCAAATCCGGTTCCAGCATTATGGAAGACGAAGACCTGTTCAACCTCGCGGGACGCTGCGCTGGCGAAGGTATCCGGCTTGATATCGGCCATGGCGGAGCGTCCTTTTCGTTCAAGGTTGCTGAAGCGGCAATTGAACGTGGTCTCCTTCCATTCTCAATCTCGACGGACCTGCATGGCCACTCGATGAATTTCCCTGTCTGGGATCTGGCGACAACCATGTCCAAGCTGCTGTCGGTCAACATGCCGTTCGAAAATGTCATCGAAGCTGTCACGCACAATCCGGCGTCGGTGATCAAGCTCTCGATGGAAAACCGGCTTTCGGTAGGACAGCGCGCAGATTTCACGATCTTTGATCTGCTCGACGCCGACCTGGAAGCGACGGATTCCAATGGCGATGTGTCTCGCCTGAACAGGCTTTTTGAACCTCGCTACGCAGTCATCGGCGCCGAGGCCATTACGGCCAGCCGCTATATACCGCGTGCGCGCAAACTCGTTCGTCATAGCCACGGTTATTCGTGGCGCTGAAACAATTGGCGCAGCATTGAATTTGCGGGAACGCCCCGTGACGAAATGATGAGGAAAATTCGTGTCTCATTCTCCCCAAACGACCGAAATACAGCATTCCCCTTATGATCGCTTGGCTTCGCTTGGCATAACTTTACCGCCCCCACCCCCACCTATCGCGAACTTTGTCACGCATGTTCGGGAAGGCAATATCCTCTATCTTTCCGGGCAGGGCCCCCGGGAGGAGAGCGGATATTTGCGCGCGGGTAAAGTCGGTGGCGATATTGGCGTGGATCAAGCCTATCAGGATGCCCGCCTGACGGGTATCAATCTGCTGGCCGTCATGCACGAGGCTCTTGGCGATCTTTCCCGTGTGAAACGTGTCGTGAAACTATTGGGGATGGTCAATGCCGTGCCGGATTTTGAACTGCATCCCAATGTCATCAATGGCTGCTCCGATCTTTTCATCGAAGTATTTGGTGCTGCCGGACAACATGCACGTTCAGCCGTCGGCTTCGGTTCCTTGCCGGGCAATATCACGGTTGAAATCGAAGCGATCGTAGCCCTGAACGACTAGGACAGCGTTAATGATTGCGCCAACCCATCAGCTTTTCGATCTTCGCTGCCGAAGCGCGTACCTGACTGGTGTAGCGACCTTCGTCGGAAAGCACTTTCTGCTCCGGGAGCACGATGGAGATCGTCGCAACGCATTGTCCATCGCGGTCGCAGATCGGGGAAGCAATACAGGCAACCGCATAATCGGATTCCGCAATCTGGATCGAGAGCCGTTCATCGAAGGCTTTCGCCGCAGCCTCCGAAAGACTTGCGGCGTCGATTTCGGCTCGACCGGTTGGAGAAGTTCGGGCGCAGCGCTTGAAAAGCTCGATCCGTTCATTTGCAGCCAAATGACCGACCAGCAGACGTCCGGACGCGGTCCAGTTCAAGGGCACTCTTGTGCCGACACGCGAGGCAACCTGGAACGGGCTTGGTCCATCCGCCATGGCCAGAACGAGCATATGATCTCCGTCCCGTCCACACAGCTGCACCGCTTCGTTCGCTTCGCGGCAAAGATCATGCATCTCGTGCGTGGCGACGCTCATGAAATCAAGCGAGCGCGCATAAGCAAGACCGTAGTGATAGAGCCGCGCACCGAGCCAGATTGCGCCATCCGCGTTGCGGGCGAGCATATTCTTTTCAACGAGATCATCGATGGTTACATAGACCGTCGACAAAGGTGCCTTGATCGCCTTTGCAATCGCATAGGGACCAGCCGGAGCACCGGTTTCATAAAGATAATCAATCACCTGCAACGCACGATCTATGCCGCTCACACGAGAGCGACGTGTCGACTTGACTTCGGTGTCGTCTGCAGGAGCCGTTTCAGCGGGGACGGCGGATGATGATGCGCTCACTCATGTGCTCCATGTGAATTCGAGAAGTTATTACATTATTATGGCATATCCGTCTATGCCTGAGGCAGCGAAAGAAATGGGAGAATTGAAATGACCGATGATATCCGCCGCAAGATCGGGCTTCGACCGGTCATCAATGTTTCCGGTACGATGACATCGCTTGGTGCATCCATCGTTGTGCCCGAGGCGGTAGAGGCGATGGCGGTCATCCTGCCGCAATTCGTCGAGGTCAATGATCTCCAGCGTAAGGCAAGTGAAGTGATTGCGCGATTGACAGGCGGCGAAGCTGGTTTCGTCGCTGCGTCCTGCTCGGCAGGCATTACGCTTGCTGTTGCCGGAGCTATGACAGGCAACAACCTTCTCGCAATTGAAAAGCTACCGGACACTACACCGGAAAAGAACGAAGTTCTGGTGCAGACCGGTCACGTGGTCAGCTACGGCGCACCGGTCGATCAGGCAATCAGGCTTGCGGGTGGCAAGGTCGTTCTGATCGGACAGGCAACATCGACGCATCGCTATCACATGGAAAATGCGATTACCGAAAAGACGGCTGCGGCGGTTTATGTCGTATCGCACCACGTCGTCGACTATGGCCTTTTGCATCTCAGTGAGTTTGTCGAGATCGCGCATGCCAAGGGCGTGCCAGTGATCGTGGATGCCGCATCTGAATACGACTTGAAGCTATTTCTGGAAAAGGGCGCAGACGTCGCAATCTATTCGGGACACAAGTTTCTGGGCGGTCCGACCTCCGGCATCGTTGCAGGTAAGAAGGAGCTTGTCCGCAATGCGTTCCTGCAAAATCTCGGCATCGGGCGCGGCATGAAAGTTGGTAAAGAGAGCATTTATGGCGTTATGGCGGCGCTGGAAGCGTGGGAAAAGCGCGACCATGCCGGAATTCGCGAGAGGGAGACTACATATCTGGAACTGTGGAAGAAGACGCTGGATGGCCGTCCCGGCATCACGGCTCTGATCGAACCAGATCCGACCAACAACCCGCTCGACCGCCTGCGAGTGATCGTATCGGCCACTGACGCCCACATCACGGCCTGGGATCTGGTGACCGCTCTTGCCCGAGGGAACCCACCGATCATCACCCGAGATCACGAGGTGGAACACAATTATTTCTATCTCGATCCCTGCAATCTCCATCCAGGGCAGGAGACCATTGTTGCTCAACGTCTGGGCGAAGAACTCGACAAAGCCCGGGCATCGAACGAGATTATCGCGACTCCCTTTGAGGATCGAAGCAGGCATCGCTTCGACAGCTTGCTGCGTTGGCCGGATTGATTGGCGGAGCCTGAGTAAAGCGGAGGAACATCATGACGTCTGAGAAAATTGCGACGGTTGGAAAACACGAACCTGTTCTATCCGTTCAAGGGCTGAGCACCTCTTTTCTGGTCGATGGTGCCTGGAAACCGGTTGTGGATGACGTTTCCTTCGATGTCCATCCCGGAGAAACCGTCGCAATCGTCGGGGAATCCGGCTCAGGCAAGAGTGTCACCTCACTGTCGATCATGCGTCTTTTGCAGAAGGATACGAGCCGCATCGAAGGCAGTATCAGGTTGGGAGATAGGGAGCTTCTGACGCTTCCAGAAGAGAAAATGCGCCGGATACGCGGCAACGAAATCGCTATGATCTTTCAGGAGCCGATGACGAGTCTCAATCCGCTCTTCACAATAGGGGACCAGATTTCGGAAGCATTGCTCTGCCATTCGCAAATGTCAAAGGCAGATGCGCGTGCTGAAACGATCCGCTTGCTTGAAAAGGTCCGCATCCCGTCCGCAGTATCCCGCTTCGATGAATATCCGCATCGCTTTTCAGGCGGTATGCGCCAGCGTGTCATGATCGCGATGGCTCTGGCATCCAGACCCAAACTGCTGATCGCCGACGAACCGACGACGGCTTTGGATGTAACCATTCAGGGCCAGATACTCGATCTTATCAAGACGTTGCAGGAAGAGGAGGGCACGTCCGTTCTTTTCATCACGCATGACATGGGCGTGGTGGCCGAAATATCGGATCGTACAGTTGTCATGTTTCGTGGAAAGCAGGTTGAGACAGGGCAGACAGTCGATATCTTCCGGCAGAGCAAACATCCTTACACGCGTGCACTTTTGTCGGCAGTTCCTGTACTGGGTTCAATGCAGGGCTATCAACGCCCTCTGCGGTTTCCGATAGTAGACAATGCGACCGGCCTTTCGGAAAAGCCGGTCGAGGTGGCGGATACGGTCGACAAGGTCGATGTACCCGTGTTGGAAGTGAAAGGCCTTACCAAGCGCTTCGAGATTTACTCAGGTTTCATGTCTCGCCTGAGCGGGCGTGTCCATGCCGTGGAAAATGTGTCCTTCGATCTCCGCAAGGGTGAAACCCTTTCGCTGGTTGGCGAGAGCGGGTGCGGGAAATCGACGACTGGACGCGCCATCATGCGACTGACCGAACCGGATTCCGGTGAGGTTTTGGTTGAGGGCCAAAATATTCTGGCCCTCGACAAGCAGGCCATGCGCGAGATGCGGAGAACGGTTCAGATGATCTTTCAGGATCCCTATGCATCGTTGAACCCGCGCATGACGGTGGGAGCCGCTATTGCGGAGCCTTACATTGAACACCGGCTGGGAAACGCACGGGACGCGAAGGATGTTGTTGCAGACATGCTGGAAAAGGTTGGCCTGACGCCGGATATGGCAAAGCGCTACCCGCATGAATTCTCCGGCGGGCAAAGGCAGCGTATCTGTATAGCCCGGGCGCTGGCCTTGAAACCTAAAGTCATCGTGGCAGATGAAAGTGTGTCGGCGCTCGATGTCTCGATCAAGGCACAGGTCATCAACCTCATGCTGGATCTCCAGCAGAGCCTCGATCTGGCGTTCCTGTTCATCTCGCACGATATGGCCGTCGTTGAGCGTGTAAGCCATCGGGTAGCGGTGATGTATCTGGGCGAGATCGTAGAAATCGGGCCGAGGTCGTCGGTGTTTGAGAACCCTCAGCACGACTATACACGCAAGCTGATGGCGGCTGTGCCGGTTCCTGACCCTGATCGACGCAGGGCTAAGCTTTCAAGCGAAACGGGGGAACTCAAGAGTCCCATCCGTCCGGCGGATTTCGTGGTGCCTTTACGCGAATATCGCGAGGTATCGCCTCAGCATTTCGTGGCGTTGTAGCGCACGCAATTCGTCATGGAGCACCAAGACGATCCAGTGCAGTGCGAAGTGGAGCTTCAGAAATGTGGATTAGTCCGGCATAGGGACTCGCCATATCCGAAATCACGAAAATCGCGCCAGCGACGGACAATGAGCATACGATTATTATCAATATGACAGTGTTGTTTAACGGGGCCTGTAGCCCAAAAGTTGCGAATAAAAGCGCCAACCATGAAATCAATACGATGAGAAATGGAACAGGCAGCCCCTCATCTGTTGTTTCCACCAATTGCCAGTGACCTTCGGCAATCATTCCGCTGACTTCCAGCGCGCGTGCTTGGAGGGAGCTCTGCGCGGCGTCCGTCGGATTCAAAGCACGCAGACTGGCCTGAATATCCTCGATATCCTTGAACTCCGGCAAAGCTCCGTCGGAAAGCTCGTCGGCTCGCTTGGCATTCCACGCTTGATCAAGACGTTTCTGGATGATTTGCTTGAGTACGGCACGTGGATGCTCCGTTTCAGGGCCGTAGCGCGCCATGATCCGATCCAGCAAGACAATGCGAGCCGCCGATGTTTTCATCTCGGCTTGTGCATCGTCATAATCGGATTTTGCCGAAGCAATCAGAAGCCCCAGAGCAAGAGCGGAAAGTGTTCCGACAACAGCGGTGGCAAGGCGGATGACATCCTTGGACTCAGAGTTTAGATGATGCTCGGGCAAACGCGTTCGAGCGAACATGCCAAGCATGGTCGCCAATATCAGGATGAAGAATACCAATGCGCCAAGCAATAAGGAGTTCAACTTCGCCTTCCGCGAATTGTTTCCGAATGATTGCCTTTTGAAACTCAGTATATCATCTGTGAGTTGAGATGCAGCTTCACCAAAAGGATGGCTTAGGCTCGGCGCGACCCGGTATGTATGCAATGAATTACACTGCCATCACAGAAAAAAGGTCGGCACAATATGGCCGACCTTTCTGGCGTTGAAACTGCTTTCAATCAACTCTCTGTATGTTGCTGCTTGGCGAGATCCTCGACGCTCATGTCCGGTTCATTCCGGGTTTTATACAGCGAGTAAAGTACACCGCTTGCGAGGATAGCCAGCGTTACGACAAGTGACAGCAGCGTGTTGATGTGAACGCCCAGCGGTACAAGGAAAATCTTGATGCCGATCAGCACGAGAATGATAGCAAGCGAAACCTGTAGATAGCGGAACCGGTTCATCGCCGCAGCCAGCGCAAAATAGAGCGCGCGCAAGCCCAGAACGGCAAAGATGTTCGAAGTGTAGACGATAAACGTGTCCTGAGTGACTGCGAAGACGGCGGGGACAGAGTCGACTGCAAAGATCAGATCGACAGTTTCCACCATGATGAGCGCAACCGCCAGAGGGGTCAGCCAGGTGACCATCTTGTCGGTTTTGGGATGTGGCTGTTTGACCGTGAAGTTGCGACCATGCAATTCGCGGGTGATATTGAACCGGCGGCGAAGGAACTTGAAGACAGCGTTCTGCTCGATATCGGGTGTCTCATCCTGATGGCCGAACATCTTGAAGCCGGTGAAAACGAGAAACGCGCCAAAGAGGAACAGGATCCAGTTGAACTCGTGCACAAGGGCTGCACCAAGTCCGATCAGGATTGCCCGGAAGGCGATAACGCCGAGAATACCCCAGAACAAAACACGATGCTGGTAAAGACGAGGAATGCCAAGAAAGCCGAAGATCGTTGCGATAACAAACATGTTGTCCATCGCCAGGCTCTGCTCAATGAGATAACCGGTATAAAACTCCAGACCGGACTCTGCACCGCGCTGCCACCACACCCAGCCACCAAAGGCCAGCGCGATCAGGACATAAAAGCCATAAAGCAGGAGGCTTTCCTTGGCTTCAATCTCGTGCTCGTCGCGATGCAAAATACCGAGGTCGAAAACAAGCAAGCCGACGACGACAATGATAAATGCCGCCCAGAAATATACAGGTGTGCCGAGAAAATCGCCCGAAAGGGCTACAATAAGCGAATCCATCGCCGGACCATCTCCATTTGAACAAGTGGAGCAGCCCCGACATCGCCATAGCGGTAGCCATGACCAGAGGGGCCCGGCGCTGCATTTCTTCAAATGTGTATGGTTCTGCCAAGTTCAAGAGTAGAACCTGAATTTTTTGTAATGTTCGATCCGGTACGTGTCCCGTTTTGAAAACTCTTAATGCAGGTTACGATATCTAAGCTGGGTACTGGAAGCTGGTTGCCGCTAAACGCGACCTGAGAAAAGCCGAGAAGTGCCCCGGCTGACTATCTATAACATTGATTTTCTTGAAGAAAATTTGGCTGGGGAACCTGGATTCGAACCAAGACTAGCGGAGTCAGAGTCCGCTGTTCTACCCTTAAACTATTCCCCAGCAGGAATTTGCAAATGCCTTCGATCTGGAGGCCTGCAAGCGCGATGGAAGCGTTAGTTCGTTCGCGACGGCCTCCATCTAGCGAACTCAAACACCGAACGCAACACTTTTCTTCGAAAAAATTCAAAGCGATTTAAGTTATCCAGCAATTGCTGATTTCATGCGGTGAGGCGCTGCAAATTGATGTGTAGAGGAATGCTTTCCAGAAGCAGGTGCATAAAAAAGCCCGGCCAGCGGAGGAGCGGCCGGGCAAGGGGCAGGCTGACCGGGAGGGGACCCGGTATGTGAAGGTGGCGCCTGCCAGATTATGAGTCTGCGGGTTCGAAAAAGGCAGTGCCTTACCGAGTCCCGAAGCGATGTTGGTTCAGCAGATCAGGCCTGTAGCCTTGATCCGTAGCCGAGCGTCTGCCAGTTCACCCAGAACCTGTGTGGGGTCGGCTGCGCCGCGATAATGAGCTGCTGTGTAAATATCCTCACGGCGAAGTCCGATATCGCGCAGCATGTGGTCGTCAAAGCTGCTCAGGTTTAGCACTTGCCGTCGACCATTGGAAAACGTCCAGCGACGCATGATCGACGTAAATACGGCCTTCACCATTTGCACGGGCGTGGAGGTCTGTACGCTCGTTGCTGGTAAGTGCGGTGTCGTTATCTTGCTTGTCGCTGTCATGTCCGCTCTCCTTTGATTTAGCGGGGCTAAGTGATCCTTATCGTCAGGGTCATTCGCTTTCGCGGCTCCTTTTCCTTTACGATGGCTGCTTTATCTAACAATCGAATTGATTGTTCCAACGAATGTTTTTAATGTCATTCTTCAATAATAATGATGGATGACGCCGATGAGCACGCCTCTGGATCTCGATCAGTTACAGACTTTCATCGCCATAGCGGATATGGGCAGTTTCACGCGGGCAGCGGACGCTGTTTTCAAGACGCAATCGGCCGTTTCCATGCAGATGCGCCGTCTTGAAGAGCGTATTGGCAAGCCGTTATTTGAACGTGATGGACGGACCAATCGTCTTACCGAAGAGGGCGAGCGGCTTTTGCTATATGCACGTCGCATGATGCAGCTCAATGGTGAGACTATCGCTGCGTTTGATGACACGCAACTGGAAGGTCACGTACGCATCGGCACACCGGACGATTATGCCGATCGGTTTCTGCCGGAAATCATGGCACGTTTTGCGCGATCAAACCCGCGCGTTGAATTGTCGGTCGTCTGCGAACCGACAGTCAATCTGGACGAGATGATCCGCCGCGGAACACTGGATATCGCTCTGGTCACCCAGTGCGATGACAAACGTCGCTCGGAAGTTGTTCGAACCGAGCCATTGCTGTGGGTGACTTCTGCCAATCATGCGGTGCATGAAGAGGCTGTTCTGCCGCTTGCAGTCGGGCGCCCGACCTGTATCTGGCGTCATGCAGCTATTGATGTGCTGGAAGCGGCCAGACGCGATTACCGTATCATCATCACCAGCTGGTCAGCGACTGTTCTTGCGGCGGCAGTTCTCTCCGGCCTTGCGGTCTCTGTTCTTCCAGAATGCGCACTCCGTCCCGGTATGCGGGTCCTTGGTGAAGTTGATGGGTTTGGAACGCTGCCGGAATTCGGCATTGGCATCATGCGCGGCCATACAAAACAGAATGCCATCGTCGATGCACTTGCGCAGCACATTATCGAAAGTCTAGACAATATATCATCACCGCAGCCCGGCGCGATGGCTTCGGCGGAAATTTCGCCGTTTCCGGCGGTTCGCACGAGGAGGGTGCGAGCCAACGAATTGCTGCCAGGCTGGTGATGAGACAGTAAATCGCCGCATGGCTTCTTGACCAGCCATGCCACCTGGTTGCCTATGATGGGATGAGCATGGGTTCCGATTCGAGTTTTACCGGCACATCGTCCAATGTTGCCGAGTATAGCGTTTCCGAGATTTCCGGCGCTTTGAAGCGCACGGTCGAGGACACGTTCGGACATGTGCGCGTGCGCGGCGAAATTTCCGGCTATCGAGGTCCACATTCGTCGGGGCACGCCTATTTCGCGTTGAAAGATGATCGTGCTCGTCTCGAGGCTGTGATCTGGCGAGGCTCGATGAGCCGTCTGCGTTTCCGTCCTGAAGAGGGGATGGAAGTGATTGCTACCGGCAAGCTCACGACCTATCCGGGCTCATCGAAATATCAGATTGTTATCGAACAGATGGAGCCTGCCGGGGCTGGTGCCTTGATGGCGCTTTTGGAAGAACGCAAGCGACGGCTTGCTACTGAAGGGTTGTTTGATCCTGCGGTAAAGCAGCTTCTACCCTTTATGCCTCGTGTGATCGGGGTGGTGACCTCTCCGACCGGGGCGGTTATCCGGGACATCATTCACCGGATAGCAGACCGCTATCCGCTGCATGTTATTGTCTGGCCTGTGCGTGTACAGGGCGAGACGAGCGGACCTGAGGTGGCCGCCGCAGTTGATGGCTTCAATGCTTTGCTCGAAGATGGACCTATTCCGAGGCCGGATGTGGTGATCGTGGCGCGCGGCGGTGGCAGTCTGGAAGACCTGTGGGGTTTCAACGACGAGATCGTTGTTCGTGCCGTTGCTGCGTCGCATATTCCGGTAATTTCTGCGGTCGGTCACGAAACAGATTGGACCTTGATCGATCTTGCAGCCGACATTCGTGCTCCGACGCCGACGGGCGCGGCGGAAATGGCGGTGCCTGTAAAGGCGGACCTGCAGGCAGCGCTGGCGGGTCAGTCCGCTCGGCTGTCATCAGCCATGTCCCGCTTTATCGATCTGAAACAACAAGCATATCGTTCGGCAGCGCGTGCTCTTCCGTCGGCTGACCAGTTGCTGGCTTTGCCTCGACGCCGTTTCGACGAAGCGGCTTCGCGCCTCACGCGGGCGCTGTTCGTCAATACGCAAAAGAAACGAGTTCACTTTGAAGGTCATGCGCGACAATTATCGCCGCGCCTCCTTCGGCGCCGGTTTACGGAACTGGAACGCGGGGTTTCCGTTCTTGGGCAGAGATTGCCTCGCGCGCTTGAGGCATTCCTGCGCGAACGTCGAACGGCTTTCATTCATCGAGCAAGTCGACTTTCGGCGGAGCCGATACTGCGGCGAACAAAGCTTACAAATGTTGCAACAGAACAGCTGGATCGTCGTCGCGACCAAGCTGTGCGGCTTCTCATTGAAAGAGCCAAACGGCGCGGGCAGGAACTGGAGCGTCTCATGCGCACGCTTTCCTATGAAAGCGTTCTCGAGCGTGGCTTTGCGGTTGTCTTCGATGCAGAAGGGAAGCCGGTGAAGCAGGCTGCATCCGTATCGGCTGGCGATGCATTGTCCATTCGGTTTCGCGATGGAGACGTTGCAGTCGTTGCGAGTGAGGAAGACGGGAGTGAGTCCGCAAAGCTTGTACAAACAAAAAAGGTTCGGTCTCCCGGCCCCGGCAATCAGGGATCGTTATTTTAGCAACAGTCCGTCTCGGTGTTGTTCGCTTTCTGCTGAGATTGCCTGGCCTTAAGGCTGGCTTAAGCTTGGCCGTCTTTTTCTCGTGCATCTGTCATTGTTAGAGATTCAGGATGTCGCGTAACAAATCCCAGGACGACCTCACAAATGGCTTTGCGAGGGCTGCTTTCAGCCGCCGCGGCTTTCTCATAGGTGTAAGCGCGGTTGCGTTGTCTGGCTGTGTTTCGACGGCGGAACAGCCACCTCAGCCGGTGAAAAAAATGCCTGAACCTGCATCGTCACGGCCCGTGCCGTTGATGTATCAGGCCTTGCCAGACGAACAATTCCCGATTCCTGCCGTCGATACGAGCAAGATTGATCCAAAGTTCTGGCGACAGGAGGTCGATTATCCGACTGACGAAGTCAGAGGTACTGTTATCGTCGATACGCCGAACAAGTATCTCTATCATGTACTCGGCAATGGCCGGGCCATGCGCTATGGCATCGGTGTCGGACGTGACGGTTTTGCTTGGGCGGGACGCGCGAAGATTGCTTATAAGCGCCAATGGCCCCGCTGGACGCCACCCGATGAGATGGTCGCACGTCAACCCGCGCTGGAGCCTTACAGCATCGCCAATGGCGGGATGCCCCCGGGTATCAAGAACCCACTTGGCGCGCGAGCGATGTACATTCATAAGGACGGGCGCGATACGCTCTATCGCATTCACGGATCCCCGGAGGCTTGGAGTATCGGCAAGGCCGTGTCGTCGGGATGTATCCGCATGCTCAATCAAGATGTGATCGATCTCTACAACAATGTGCGCGATGGTAGCACAATTGTCGTGATCCCCGATCCGACGAAGGGCCAGCAGGTCACAAGCTGACTAAGATAAAAAGGGCGCGGATAACGCGCCCTTTTTGTTGGATGTGTTTTGCAACTCAATGCTTAATAGGCATATTCCAGAAAGATTGGATCAACTGACCCTGCCCATACGCTGTTATAGGCCTTCAGCATGCGCTCGGCATCCGTAACACCAGCCGCAACGATTTCCTCAAGCGGTGCGAGGAAATGCGTTTCGTCATGACCTTCACTGTTGAGCTTGTTGCGGTTTAAGAGGCCGAGCCGGGAGATTTTCAAAGTCTCGCGAGCGATCTGTTCCAGCGGTTTGCCCCGGAAGGTCGTGTTCAACGCCTTGGCAGGAACTTCGTTGCGAAGTGCAAGCACCTCTTCGTAGGTCCAATCTTTGGTGAGAAGTTCGGCAGCGGTCAGAGCTTCTTCGTCATAGAGCAGTCCGACCCAGTAGGCTGGAAGTGCACAGATACGGCGCCACGGACCTCCATCAGCTCCTCGCATTTCCAGGAAACGCTTGAGGCGCACTTCAGGGAACAGTGTCGAAAGGTGATTGGTCCAGTCACCCATATTGGGGACCGGGTCGCTCACTTCACCTTTCAGCGCCCCATTCATGAACTGGCGGAAGGTGACATGCGTACAGTCGTGATAATGACCGTCGCGCAGAATGAAATACATAGGTATATCAAGCGCCCATTCGACATAATCCGCAAACCCGAAGTTTTCCGAGAAAACGAAAGGCAGTACGCCCGAACGCTGGTTATCGGTGTCGCGCCAGATATTCGAACGCCATGACAAAAGGCGGTTCGGTTTGCCTTCGGTGAACGGCGAACTGGCGAAAAGTGCTGTTGCTACGGATTGCAGCTTCATCGAAACCTGCATTTTGCGGCGCATGTCTTGTTCCGAGCTGAAGTCCAGATTCACCTGAATGGTCGAAGTGCGATACATCATGTCCAAACCTTCACGCCCGACTTTTGGCATGTAGTTCGTCATGATCTTATAGCGTGACTTCGGCATGACGGGTGTTTCGGCCAAGGTCCATTTCGGGCTGCCGCCAACACCTAGAAAGCGAATACCCAAAGGTTCCGCTATTTCGCGGACTTGAGACAGGTGAGCGTTCACTTCGCGACATGTCTGATGAATGGTTGAAAGCGGTGCCCCGGAAAGCTCAAACTGGCCGCCGGGCTCCAGCGAAATAGCACCCTGTCCGGTTGGCTCCACCAGACCGATGATATTGCCTTCATCGATAATAGGTTCCCAGCCAAGCGTTGCCTGCATACCTTCAAGGATGGCTTTGATGCCGCGTGGTCCCTCATAGGGAACGGGACTGTTATCGACCGTGTAGAATGGAAATTTTTCGTGCTCGGTGCCGATGCGCCAGGCATCTTTGGGCTTGCATCCGCCAGCCAGATAGCCTGCCAGTTGTTCAACGCCCGTCAGTGCCGTTTCGTCAGTCGTATCGCGCGCCATACAGTCTATCCCTAGTCGATTTTTCGCTTTTCAGCGTGATTGGACAAATTTGTCAAATCACGCAAGTCAATTCCATTGAACATCAGATTTCGAGAACGTCATCCTTCATTTCTCCAGTCCCCGAGCACAGATTGTACCAAAGCCATCGCAGCGACGGCAGCTGTATCGGCACGGAGGATTCGAGGGCCGAGCGGAATAGATGTTACGAATGGTAGTTTTCGGAGCGTTTGACGTTCATCCTCTGAGAAACCTCCTTCAGGGCCGATCAATAGAGCGGTCGGGCCTGGCGTCATTTTCCGCAAGATGGTCAATGGATCGTCCGATTCGTGCCCTTCATCGCAGAAAATCAGATGTCGGGCTTCGTCCCATTGTTCGATAAAGTGGTCAAAGCGGATGGCCCCGCGACATTCAGGTATGGAAAGCACACCGCATTGTTCGGCAGCTTCTATCGCATTGGCGTTAATGCGATCAGTTCCGAGCTTTGATACCTGAGTGTGCTGTGTGATAACCGGCTGCAAAACGCCTGCGCCCATCTCCACAGCCTTCTGCACCATATAGTCCAGCCGTCCCTGCTTCAGTGGGGCGAAGCAATAGACCAGATCGCTCGGTAAAGGTTGCTGACGCGTTTGTTCGAAAGGTACGAGGAACAGCCGCTTTTTACCCTCCGGCTTCAACCGCGATTTCCATTCGCCGTCGCGTCCATTGAAGGCAAGAATTTCATCGCCGTCCTTCAATCGCAAGACATGGGTGAGATAATGTGCGGCCTGCAGGGCGACCTCTATCTGGTCGCCGCTTTCGAGGCCGTTTTCAACGTATAATCTCTGCATTTTGTAGTTTGCGCGCATGTCAGCATCGATGGCAGAGGGCAGGGGCGGCGGTCAAGCGCTTTGGTAATGCATCAAGAGAGAATTAATTAGCATTCCTACACAAACAATTGATGGGAAATATCATGTCAGTTGCATTTAATTAGATTGTATCCATATAGGTATGAAGCTATCTATTTGAATGGAATTGATGTGATGAAACAAGCGTGGGTCGAATTCGCACCGCTTCTTGCTAGCACCGCCAGAGGATGGCGGAAAGCTTTCGATGCAGCGATGGCGGAACATGGTCTTTCCGACGCGAAAGCCATACCGCTGATGACCCTATTGCGGCACGGAGATCGTGTTCCTCAAGGGGTACTGGCCGAACGGGTCGGTATTGAGGGAGCGACGATTGTCCGGGTTGTCGATGAGCTGGAAAAGGACGGTCTGATCCAGCGTGTTGCCGACGATGCCGATCGTCGCGTCAAGCTTATCCAACTGACAGAGGACGGTCGCGCTCTTGCCGCCAAGGTGGAAAAGTCGGCCGCCCGCCTTCGCGCTCTTTTCCTAGGCGATTTCGATTCCGATGCGGTCGATGTAGCCATGGAGATATTGCGCAAGTTGAATGAGAAATTTCAAACATAGTCTTTCTGATCAGCCGTCTGACCGGAAAGACGCAATGTGTTCAACCGGTGCCCCCGCAAGCCATGATGAAATCAGCCGAAACAACTCCGAAGTTTTGGGACGTAGTCTTTTCGCTGAAGACTTTCGCTGCGGCCATGCTTGCGCTGTGGATCGGCCTGATGGCCAACTTGCCCAATCCATACTGGTCCATTGCTGCTGTCTATATTGTCGCGCATCCGTTGTCAGGTGCGACCACGTCAAAGGGTTTTTACCGTTTGGTCGGTACGATCATCGGCGGGGCAATGACCATTCTTTTCGTGCCACATCTGGTCAATTCACCTGAATTACTGACGCTGGCGATCGGTCTTTGGATGGGCCTCTGTCTTGCGATCAGCCTGCTCGACGGTACGCCGCGCAGCTATTTGTTCATGCTGGCTGGCTACACGGTGGCAATCGCGAGTTTTGCTGTTGTTTCCGTGCCGGAAACGACGTTCGACTATGCCGTGGGCCGTGTGGAAGAGATCGCAATCGGCATTATTTGCGCCGCTGTCGTCAATCGACTTGTTTTTCCACGTCACAGCGGCCCGGTGCTCGTCAGTCGTATCGACAATTGGCTGCGTGACGGTTCAAAGCTTGCGTTGGCAAGCATGCGAGGTGAAGGCGCTACGCCCGAATTCCTTCGGGATCGGCAGCGTCTCGCAGCCGATGCACTTGAACTGCGCAATCTGACGACGCATGTTGCCTATGACACCTCATCGATCAGAAATGTCGGAACGCAGCTTCACGTCCTGCAGCAACGCATGGTGGCTGTTCTTCCGATCATATCAAGTCTGCACGATGTGCTGGCGATGAAGCCTGGCGATAACGAAAAGTCCTGGCATCCGGCGGTGCAGAAACTATTGGACGAGGCCTGCGACTGGATCGAGAGTGGCGAAAATCTAACGGAGGAACGCCGTGCCGTCCTGTTGCAGTTGATCGAGGAAATTGACCGGCATGGGAAGAACGCGACAAGCTGGAGCGAGTTGCTACCTTTCAACGTAGCTGCACGTGTTCGCGATCTCGTTCAGATATGGAGCGACTGCATCACGCTGCGCCAGGACATTGTTTCCGGTTCCCGGCATTCGTTGCGGTGGCGTCGCTACGACGCACATCTGAAAGCCCGCCCCATGCATCGTGATTATGGCATGGCCTTTCTGTCTGGCTTTTCTGCCTTTCTGGCAACTTGTGTGGCAACCGCTTTCTGGATTGCGAGCGGCTGGTCTCAAGGGAGTGCCGCAGCCATGATGGCTGGTATTTTCTGCTGCATCTTTGCAACCATGGATGACCCGGTGCCGGTCATGCGCAAGTTCAACTGGCTGCTTTTGATTGTCATTGTTGCCGCCTTTATTTTTGAGTTTGCGTTGCTGCCGCTGGTGGACGGGTTCTTTCCGCTGGTTCTTGTGCTGGGACTGTTCCTCATTCCAGCAGGTTTGCTGCTTGCTATTCCTTCGCAATTTTTGCTCGGCATGGTGCTCTGCGTGAACTTGCCGAACATGCTCATGCTGCAGGGCCACCTGACCCACGATTTTGTCAGTTTTGCCAATGCGAATCTGGCCACCGTTGTGGGGATCGTAATCGCCGCCGTAGTGACTTCAATTGTCCGGTCTGTCGGTGCTGAATGGAGCGTGCGTCGCCTGATCAAGGCGGGCTGGAACGATATTGCGCTTGCTGCCGAACGGCGTCCCGGACGTCATCGCCGCCAGCGTATGAACCGCCTTCTGCTCCGGATGATCGACCGTATCGGCATGATGACCCCACGTCTGGCGCTGGTTCCGGCAGCAGACGTGGCGAAGGTCGATCTGTTGCGCGATCTGCGAAACGGCATGAACACGATCGATCTCCAGCAATATCGCTCCAAACTGCCTGAAAACTGTCGGCCAGCTGTCGATGAAGTGCTGGATGGCGTTGGTGCGCATTATCGAGCCTTGGCCAACAAGCCAAAGGAGGCAAGTGAAATCGACCGAAATCTGCTCACCTCCATCGATACAGCAATCACCACCATTATCGAGAGCGGATCGCCTGCGATAGCCAAACGTACCCGAATGGCGCTGGTCGCTCTTCGCTTCAATCTTTTTCCGAAGGCCCCACCATTCGTGTTGCCGCCACGTCCGCTGATGGAACTTCCCCAAGCAGCCTAGAAAAACAATGTGACTTGTGATGCAACCTGAACTCGACATCTACGGAATTTATATTCCGACCCTCGGCGTGCTGGCGCTCGGTGCCTATTTCGCAAACACGGTCATGCAGCGCCTTCTGGCGCGCGCACGCTTCTATCGTTTCGTATGGCACCGGCCTTTGTTCGATGCCGCGATGTATTTTTGTATTCTCGGCGCTACGGCCGTCTTTCTCAATGGAATACCGCTATGAAAAAGCTCTTTGCACATTCAGGCCGTGTCTTTGTAACCGTGGTTATGGTCACTATGGCGGGGCTTCTTGGCTGGCATTTGTGGGACTATTACATGAATGCGCCGTGGACCCGCGACGGCAAAATTCGTGCCGATGTCGTGCGCGTTGCGCCTGATGTCTCAGGTCTGGTCGGAGAAGTGCTCGTCCACGATAATGAAAGCGTTCATCAGGGTGACGTTATCTTCCGTATCGATCAGGCACGCTACAAACTCGCCCTGCAGACAGCGGAAGCAAAGGTTGATAGCAGCAAAGCAGCGCTTGATATGGCAAACCGCGATCTGGTCCGCTATCGCCAACTCAACGACACGACCGTGACACGTCAGAAACTGGAGCAGATCGAAACGACGGCCCAGCAAGCAGAAGCTTCCTACCGTCAGGCGCAACTGGATCGCGATCTGGCGACTCTCAATCTGGACCGATCTTCAGTAAAGGCGCCCGTCAACGGAGTGATTACAAACTTCTCACTTCAACCGGGTGATTATGTTTCTGCCGGATCGGCAGTGACGGCTCTCGTTGATACTGACTCGTTCTACGTTTCCGGCTACTTTGAAGAGAACAAGCTCGAGCGTATCCAGATTGGTGATCCGGTGGTGGTCGATATCATGGGCAGCAAAGTGCAACTCAAAGGAAAGGTCGAGGGTATTGCAGGAGGGATTGAAGATCGTGAGCGTAGCGATTCTTCTAGCCTGCTGGCAAATGTTTCACCGACCTTCAACTGGGTGCGCCTAGCGCAACGTGTGCCGGTGCGTGTGAAACTTGAAGATGTGCCCGACAGTGTCCACCTCGTTGCCGGTCGAACGGTCAGCGTTTCGGTGGTGAACTGATATAAAGGCCCGGCTGTCGTCCGGGCCTTTTCCATGTTAGCAAAGATAAAAAGAGGTCGGGGATTTCTCATGGGTGTACTGGTCGTTCAGAACTATGAAGGCTCTGGATTGGGACAAATTGAACCCGTTCTGGCAGATGCTGGCTATTCGATTGATCTGCGTCATCCATACAGCGGGGATGCATTGCCCGGTGACGACGATGGATATCAAGCCTTGATTGTGCTTGGGGGCGAGCAGAATGCGCTGGCCGACGCTAAATGTCCGTATTTCCCGCATTTGCTTGAGCTCATTCGTCAGTTTGGTGACAGCGATAAGGCCGTTCTTGGCATTTGTCTGGGCAGTCAGCTCATCGCGCGTGCTTATGGCGGCGCAAATATTCTGGACCGGCCCATTGAGTTCGGCTGGCAAGAAGTTCGGCTTACCGAGGAAGGCAAAGGCGACCCGGTATTGTCTGCCGCAGGAGACGCCTTCCCAATCTTTCACTGGCACCGCGATACGTTTTCACTTCCGAAGGACGCATTGCATATGGCGACGAGTGATATGACGCCTCATCAGGCTTATCGCATCGGGCGCGCAGTTTATGGCACGCAGTTTCATTTCGAGGCGAACACACAGCTTGTCGCTGAATGGAACGATCAGCTAAGTGAGATGATTGCGGGTTTCGCACCGGATTGGGCAGTACAGCACCCAGTGCTGGCAAATAAGTTCGGAATACAGGCGGATGCTGCAGGTGCTGCATTAGCCAAGGCGTGGGTAAACCAAATCTAGAGGCTTCGTAACTGCGCCTTAACCTTAAGTCGAAGTATCGCGTTGCGGCTTTGCCACAGCGTTCAACCAATTCGGTTTTTCAAGAGAAAAGCGATGGTTTGGCTGGAACCGTTCAGTTGCAGGTAACTTTTTTCGAGTGTAACTGGACACCGTCTCCCCGGGCAGCAACCGAACGAGCAGGGCTGATTGCCAGGCTCCCAA
Organism: Brucella tritici; assembly: GCF_902825325.1. GTDB lineage: Bacteria > Pseudomonadota > Alphaproteobacteria > Rhizobiales > Rhizobiaceae > Brucella. The sequence goes on from NZ_CADEAR010000004.1 coordinate 226,380, forward strand.
GTGGCGGCTCGTCTAACGAATTTCGTCCGGCCCCAGTCGAAAGAGTTTCCGAATATGACCGCCAAACATGCCGCTCTTCTCACCGTACTGATGGTTTCCGCGATTGTATTCATGGCGGTCGGCATATTCACCGTCGATGCCGGCAACAATGCGATGTCCACCGACGGCTACGGCATTTCCAGCGCGCACTAGGCGCACTATTTCGCTTCGATAAAACGCTTTTCCGAACCATCTATTACGATGGTTGAAAGCTGTCCGCTTTTCCAGGCATATGTATCGAGATTGACCCTGTTGGGCTGAATATCGATAGCACTTTGCGGTGTATGCCCGTGGATGATGAGCTTTTCGAAGGGGGCAGTCCATTTGAGGAAAGCCGTGCGAATCCAGATCAATTCTTCCGGATCTTGTGCATCTAACGGAACAACGGGGTTTATACCCGCATGACAGAAGAAGCATTCGCCAAAAGCGACTGAGCGCGGCATAGCGCGGATGAAGTCGATATGATCTTGTGGAACAGCTTTAACGAGCGCTGCATGACCTCGTCGGGCTGAATCTGTATCAGTAAAGTCAACTTCCACACCGTAGGAGCGGGCGGTATCGACGCCGCCGTGCAATGCAAATATCCCTGCGACGTCTCCCGTTGCCAGATAGGTAAGGAAGCCGTCGTCGTGATTGCCTAGTAGCGAAATGATGCGCTTATCCCGACGCGACAGTTCAATCAGAAAATCCAGCACTTCCTTTGAGCTCGGGCCGCGATCTATGTAATCGCCAAGGTGAATGATACGCCAGTCGTGAGCAGGACGTTGGTCAAGGTCGGCACGGATGAGCCCGTGCATGTCCTGTAACAAGTCGAGACGGCCATGCACGTCCCCAATGGCATAGAGGCGGATACCGTCCGGCCCTTTCGCATCCTTGAAAACCACGCTCATTGACCGTCATCTTCCTTAATGTCTTTGCTCGCCTTCACGCCCGCCCGCTGTCGGTAGCGCAGACGTGAGACGCGTTCACGTTCTTCGTGCAGTTCGCGATCATGGGTTGCCTGTTCCACGAAGCGAATGTGCTTTTGAACCGCTTCGCGAGCCGCCTGCGGATTGCCGGCCATGACGGCATCGTAAATGGCGCGATGTTGCGACAGGAACATGTCAGCGACGCCAGGATAGCTGTAAATAAGGCTGCGATTGTAAAAAACACCATCCTTCAGCAGTTGATAGCAAGACCGAAGGGTATGCAGCAGAACGATGTTGTGTGCTGCTTCGCCAATAGCATTGTGCAATTCCACGTCGAGGCGTGCTTCCGTGTCAAAGTCACTGACGCCATGAGCTTTTTCCATGGCTTCCATGATTTCAGTCAGAAGTGCCTTGTCGGCTGGTGTGGCTCGAAGTGCCGCGTATTCTGCCGCGATGCTTTCAATCTCTCGCCGATATTCAAGGTAGTCTGCAGTTGCCTTGCGGTGATCGGCAAAAAGTTTGACCACAGGGGCGCTGAACACTTGTCCGATCACGTCTGCAACGAATGTGCCTCCGCCATGGCGGGAGATCAGGAGTTCGGCGGTCTCAAGTCTCTTGAGCGCGTCGCGAAGTATCGGGCGGGAAATGTCGAACTGGCGCGCCAGCTCACGCTCGCCGGGAAGCCGATCGCCACCACGCAGAACGCCTTCGAGAATAAGCGTTTCAATCTGGTGCACGACGTCGTCTGCCGTGCGGCTTGCCTGTATGCGTGAAAAAATCGTTTCGGCCATGCCGTCTGAAGCCCTCTCCATAACGGCGGCAAAGTAGCCTTTAGGCTGATGTCCGGCAACGGAATATATTGAAAATGAGAGCCCGGTCGATAATGGAATCGGGCTCTCAGGAGTTATGGTCGAAAAATGATCAGGCTTTTTTGCGCTTGCGTGTCGCGACGAGTACGAAAAGTCCTGCGACAAGGCCATACATGGCCCATTTGAACGGAAGTGCGTCGGCTGTTTCGCTACGGATGGGAAGTACAGTTACTGTACCGGGGCGGCTTTCGACGCCGGATTTGCCGTCAGCTTTGGCTTGTTCGATCTGCTGTGGTGAAACGACCCATTCAGCGCCGCGCGATTTGTCATAGAACATGAAACCACAGCCGACGATAACGGCGACGATGATTGCTAGAATAAAACGTACAGGTGTGTTCATCATTTTTCCCAGAAAATCAGGACAACGGGAGGAAATCATCCGATTCGCTTGAATAACGGATTACGGGATATCTAAGCCTTTTAGAATCAAAAGCTTAGTCAGCTGTATATGCTGGCACGCTAATATAGCGCGCGCGACTTATTAACCGACGAATGAAAGCCAGTCTATTTCTTTGCTACTTCGTGCGGAGATGCGCCGCTCTCCCAGTAAGGGACAGGGCCATAAAGATCTGTCAGATAGTCGATGAACAGTCTGACCTTAGCCGGGAGGAACTGTTTCGACGGATAGACGGCATGAATTGCAACGTTGCGAGAAGCAGCATAGTCGGGCAGCACTTGCACCAACTTGCCCGCTGCAAGTTCCGGGCCGATATCCCAGGTTGAGCGTTGCGCTATGCCAAGGCCTGCCAGGACTGCCTCGCGTACCATTTCGCTGGAATTGGTTTGCAGTGGACCCACCGGGCGTATGACAATTGGACCCTTCGGCCCTTCCAGTCGCCAGGGGTCGTTGTTGTGGGGTGCCAGGCAGATATGCTCCTGCAGGTCCTCAATCGTCTGTGGTGTACCGCGTTCCGCAATATAACCGGGTGAGGCGACGAGAATACGACGCACTGGGGCAAGACGGCGCGCGACGAGGGTTGAATCGGAAAGCTCCGCGATCCGAATGGCCAGATCATATCCATCGCCCACGATGTCGACCATCTCATCGGTAAGCTGCATATTGACGGTAAGATCGGCATTAGCGCGCATGAATGGTACGAGATAAGGCGCAATGTGCATGCGACCGAAAGTCGTCGGTGCCGAAATTTTCAGTGTTCCGCGCGCATCGGCCGAACGGCGAGCAACAAAGGCTTCCGCTTCCTCGATGTTAGAGAGAATGGCGAGAACCCGTTCATGATAGCCTTGACCCGCCTCAGTCAGCGCGATCTGGCGGGTTGTGCGTTGAAGCAGCCGGGTTCCGAGACGTTCTTCCAACCGTCCCAGGCGCTTCGATACGACTGCTGGTGAGAGACTCAGATCGCGTGCGGCTGCTGACATGCTGCCCGTTGCCACGACGCGGGCAAAAATTTCCATATCCGCCAGACTGCTCATCATGTTCTGTTATCCCACTCCCTGCCGTGCTTTTGCTCAAGCGTTGGGTTTAAAGCATCTAGCCGAGCGCTAGGAAACTAGGCAAGCAATTATGCCGCAGCGTGGAAACTGTTTAGCTGCTGACTAAAGTGGTAAAAATGATTTACCACTTGACGAAAATGGTACGGAGTGCACTTTGACCACATACGTGGTGGAGGAGAATATGAGCGGACTTATCATGCCGGAACCAGACGCGTCCGTCATGCAGCGACGCGAGCAGATTGTCGCCGATCTGCGCGGAATCGTGCCGGGCGAGGGCGTTGTCGATGCTATCAATGCAATGCGCGTGTTTGAGAGCGATGGCCTGACCGCGCACCGTTCGTTGCCGCTGGTCGTTGTGCTGCCAGAAACGGTAGAACAGGTTTCGCAGGTTCTGCGCTATTGTCACGATAATAATATTCGCGTGGTGCCGCGCGGCGCGGGTACATCGTTGTCCGGTGGCTCAATGCCATTGCAGGATGCAGTTCTGCTTGGCATGTCGCGCTTCAATCGCATTCTCGAAATCGATTATCCAAATCGTGTCGCGGTGGTGCAGCCGGGCGTTACCAATCTTGGCATCACCAAGGCTGTTGAACATGAGGGCTTTTATTACGCACCCGATCCGTCGTCGCAGATCGCCTGCTCCATTGGCGGTAATGTCGCAGAAAACGCAGGCGGTGTGCACTGCCTCAAATACGGTCTGACAGCGAATAATGTACTCGGCATTGAAATGGTGCTGATTACCGGTGAGGTGCTCCGGCTTGGCGGCAAGCATCTCGATAGTGAGGGTTATGATCTTCTCGGTCTGATGACCGGATCGGAAGGGCTGCTCGGCGTCGTGACAGAAATTACGGTCCGTATCCTGCAAAAGCCGGAAACGGCGCGCGCTGTCATGGTTGGCTTTCCATCCAGCGAGCAGGCTGGTCAGTGTGTGGCTGATATTATCGGTGCAGGCATCATTCCCGGTGGAATGGAGATGATGGACAGGCCGGCTATCAAAGCGGCGGAGGATTTTGTCCGTGTAGGCTATCCGCTGGATGTTGAAGCATTGTTGATTGTCGAACTGGATGGACCTCCAGTTGAAGTGGATTATCTGATCGGGCGGGTCGAAGCGCTGGCGCTCCAAAATGGTTCCACGACGTGTATTCTGTCTCAGTCGGAAGAACAGCGTCTGGCTTTCTGGGCGGGGCGGAAAGCTGCATTCCCGGCAGTAGGACGCATCTCGCCGGACTATCTGTGCATGGACGGCACCATTCCGCGTAAAGAGCTGCCGCGTGTTTTGTCGGGGATGCGCGAACTGTCCGAAAAATATGGATTGCGGGTGGCCAATGTATTCCATGCCGGCGATGGCAACCTGCATCCGCTTATCCTCTATGATGCGAATATCCCTGGCGAACTGGAAGCTGCGGAAGATTTTGGCGCGGACATTTTACGTCTTTGCGTGAAGGTTGGCGGTGTTCTCACCGGCGAACATGGTGTCGGCATTGAAAAGCGCGATCTGATGCCGGAAATGTTCAACGAGATCGACCTCGATCAGCAGATGCGTGTCAAATGTGCTTTCGATGCCAAGCATCTGCTCAATCCCGGCAAGGTGTTTCCGCAATTGCGCCGCTGCGCCGAGCTTGGCCGCATGCATGTGCATCGCGGTGAGCTGGCCTTCCCGGATATTCCTCGATTCTGAGTTGTGGTTTTGATCATGAGTGATGCAAATATTCTAAAGCCGCAGGATGAGACGGGCGTTCTGGATGTGGTGCAGGATGCGCTGGCCAGTTCCACCCCGCTTGAAATCATCAGCCATGGCTCCAAGCGCGGCATCGGACACAGGGTCGACGCAGGCCGCGTACTCGACGTGTCGCGGCTTACTGGCGTGACCTTGTACGAACCGGACGAACTGGTGCTTTCGGCAAAGGCTGGAACGCCAATGGCCGAGATCGAAAAGCTTTTGGCCGATAACAATCAATGCTTTCATTTCGAACCGATGGATTACGGTCCGTTGCTGTCGGGCGAGAGCGGGCGTGGCACGATCGGTGGAGCGCTTGCCGCCAATCTGTCCGGTCCGCGCCGCATCAAAGCGGGTGCCGCCCGTGATCATGTGCTTGGCGTGCGCGTTGTGTCCGGACGTGGCGAGTTGTTCAAATCTGGCGGTCGTGTGGTCAAGAACGTGACTGGCTATGATTTGTCGAAAGGCATGGCTAATTCATGGGGGACGCTAGGCATCGCCACGGAGGTGACGTTCAAGGTTCTGCCGAAACCGGAGACGGCGGCGACGCTCGCCGTGCGCGGACTGACCGATGAGCAGGCGACGCGTATTATGGCAATGGCCATGGGATCGCGCGAGGAAGTTGCTTCCGCGGCACATTTGCCGCCCACGGTTGCCAATTGCTTTCTCGATGGCAAACTGGGCTGGGAAGCGGCGACGGTATTGCGGCTTGAGGGCTTTGCGCCCTCGGTCGCGCATCGCAGCCGACAGTTGCAGACGCTGCTCAGCGGGTCGGGTGCGGTTGATGTGCTGGACGGAACGCAGTCGCAACAGCTCTGGCGCGAAGTGCGCGATGTGCATCCCTATGCCAAGGCCGATGACAATCGCGTGGTCTGGCGCGTCTCGATGGCGCCGATGCAGGGCTGGCAGATGGTGGATGAATTCCGCCGTCATGCCGGTGTCGATGCCTATTACGACTGGCAGGGCGGCCTGATCTGGATGCGGATGGAAGCTGAGCCGGAAGCGCAGATTTTGCGCAAGCTCATCGCCAGACATGGTGGTGGTCATGCGACGCTGGTGCGCGCGTCGGAAGCAATCCGCGCCAGTATCCATGTGTTCGAACCGCAGCCAGCAGCCCTTGCGGCATTGTCGCAGCGGTTGAAGCAGCAATTCGATCCGGAGAATATCCTCAATCCGGGGCGTATGCATCCCCGTCAGGCTGGAGCTTGAACACATGCAGACTCATTTCAGCCCCGACCAACTGCGCGATCCCGGTGTCAACGAAGCCGAAAAAATCCTGCGGAAATGCGTGCATTGCGGCTTCTGTACCGCCACATGCCCGACATATGTGACGCTCGGTAACGAACTCGACAGTCCCCGCGGACGCATTTATCTGATCAAGGATATGCTGGAAAACGGCCGCCCGGCGGATGAGGAAATCGTGCGCCATGTCGACCGCTGTCTGTCCTGCCTCTCCTGCATGACAACCTGCCCTTCGGGCGTCAATTACATGCATCTGGTCGATCATGCGCGTGCGCATATCGAAAAGACCTATAAGCGCCCATTTATGAACCGCTTCTTGCGTGGGGTTCTGGCGCAGGTGTTGCCCTATCCGGGGCGCTTCCGTGCAGCACTAAAGCTTGCGAAGATCGGCAAGCCGTTTGCGCCGCTTCTGCGAAAGAGCCAGGCCCTGCGACCGATGGCGGCAATGCTTGATCTTGCTCCACAAAATTTGCCAGCCGCCGCCAATGTCGAAACGATCAGTGCCGCCAAAGGCGAGAAGCGTGGTCGCGTTGCGATCCTCAACGGTTGTGCGCAACCAGTGCTCAATCCAGGCATTAATGCGGCAACCTTACGCCTTTTGAACCGTTTCGGCATTGAGGTCGTGACACCGAAAGGCGAGGGCTGTTGCGGTTCGCTGGTCCATCATATGGGACGCGAAGAGCAGGCGCTTGATCAGGCACGGCACAATGTCGATATCTGGACGCGTGAGATCGAAGCGGGTGGTCTTGATGCCATTATCGTCACGGCATCGGGCTGCGGCACGACCATCAAGGACTACGGTTACATGCTGCGCCTCGATTCATCCTACAAGGACAAGGCAGCACGCGTATCGGCACTGGCCAAGGACATCACTGAATATCTGGCAAACATTGATCTGCCCGAGCCGGATGCACCGCAGGCACTGACAGTTGCCTATCATTCTGCCTGTTCCATGCAGCATGGGCAGAAAATCGTACGCCAGCCGAAAGACCTGCTGTCCAAAGCGGGCTTCACGGTGAAGGAGCCGCTGGAGGGGCATCTGTGCTGTGGGTCGGCGGGTACTTACAACATCATGCAGCCGGAAATTGCTGCAAAACTTCGCGACCGTAAAGTGAAGAATATCGAGGCGACGGGAGCTAATCTGATCGCTACCGGCAATATCGGTTGCATGACGCAGATCGCAACCGGCAGCAAACTACCCATTGTGCATACTGTGGAACTGATTGACTGGGCCTATGGTGGACCGAAGCCGCAAGGATTGTCACAAAGCGCTGCATAAAAAAACCGGGCGCTTGCCCGGTTTTTCTTTGATACCTGTTCAGCCGGCCGAGAATGTACTCGGGTTCGGACCTATACGGCCATCGGCCTTGTCCAGTTTCGTAATCGCATCGTGATCGGTTCCGTTGAGATGGAAATCGAAAATATCGAAGTTTTCCTTGATGCGGGCAGGAGTAACGGACTTCGGGATGACGATATTACCTGTCTCGATGTGCCAGCGCAGAATGACCTGTGCAACCGACTTGCCATGCTTCTCCGCGATGGTTTTCAGCGTGGCCTCCTCCAGAATTTTACCCTGACCGAGTGGGCTCCAGGCTTCTGTTGCGATGTTGTGTTTGCTGTGGAACAGACGCAACTCGTCCTGCTGGAATTGTGGATGCAATTCAATCTGGTTAAGAACAGGCGTAACGCCGCTTTCCTTGATGATGCGTTCGAGATCGGCTGTACGGAAGTTGGATACGCCAATGGATTTGGCGCGGCCTTCTTCTTTCAGTTTAAGAAACGCGCGCCATGTTTCCATGAAAAGGTCTTTTGATGGCATCGGCCAGTGGATGAGATAAAGATCCACATAGTCCGTACCAAGCTTTTTCAGGCTGGTGTCGAATGCTTTCAGCGTTGATTCATAGCCTTGTTCGCTGTTCCACAATTTCGTGGTGAGGAAAATGTCGCCACGCTCGATACCGGAACCCTTGATCGCCTTGCCGACGCCCTCTTCATTGCCATAAATGGCAGCGGTATCGATGTGGCGATATCCTGCTTTCAACGCTTCACTGACAGCGGCGACCGCTTCGTCGTTACCCACTTGCCAGACACCGTAACCGAGCTGCGGAATGTGATTGCCGTCGTTCAGTTTAACTGTCGATACGGTCATGATTTATCCTTTCCCTCCGAAGCATTCGGCGCGGGGTGGCCCCTTTATGCGCATAAATGCTATTGACCTACATGCCGGTTTTCTTCTCCAGCACAACTGCCATCCGGCAGCCTTTTCCATATCTTTCTGGACTTTGCCATGGTCAGCATATGGGTGTTTGGGGCAAAAGGAAAAGCCCTTTCAGGCATGTTTCGAAGTCTGCGATCATTCTTTCTGTGCAGAAATTTTGATCTTTTCAGATTTGTGAAAACAATACGACCGCCTTCGGGAGAAGACAGTCGCAAATGGCATGCAAAATGGTTTGGTTAGCGGACAACGACCTTTGCACCAACTGGAACACGTTCATAAAGATCAGTGACGTCTTCGTTACGCATGCGAATACAGCCGGACGACATCGCCTTGCCGATGGTCCATGGCTGATTAGTTCCGTGGATGCGATAAAGCGTCGAACCGAGATAAAGGGCACGTGCGCCGAGAGGATTGTTGACGCCGCCTTCCATGCGTGCAGGCAGAATACGTCCCTTCTTGCGCTCGCGTGCAATCATTTCCTTCGGTGGCGTCCAGGTTGGCCATTCAGCCTTGCGGCTGATGCGCTGCGACCCCTTCCAACTAAATCCCTGCTTGCCGACGCCAACACCATATCGCATCGCCTTCCCGCCAGGTTGAACGAGATAAAGGAAGCGCTTGCTTGTATCGATGACGATTGTTCCCGTTTTTTCGTTGCCGGAATAGGACACCATCTGCGGCAGATAAACGGGATCAATCTGGTGCTTTCGTACCGTGTTTGCCGGATTTGCGGGCGGTCGTTGATAGGAAACCTGGCGATAGTTCGATTTGACTTTTTGCTTCTGCCTGGCTCCAACACGTGGCGCTGGCTGTAAAGATTGCGGTACGGCCTTGATGCGGGCGGGTTGTCCATGCAACTGAGCTACCCAAGGGGCAGAGAGGTCAGGACTCACACTCACCGGCGGCAGGGTTGCATAGCGGTCATTGGCAAACGCCATACCCGTGCTGACGATGGAAACAGCAATCGCCGCAAGCGATCCGATTAAAAGAAGATGACGTGGTTTCATAATCCAGATCCGTCTCTTTGCGCCGGAAAATCTTTGTGGCGCAGTTGCCCGTTGCAGCTCCTGACATCAGCTGTCAGGAGAGCGACCCTCATGCTCGTGTAGGGATTGTGTGCTGGAATGGAATCGTAAAGGTAAATTTTGGTCGCGTGTTTCGCCTGATGGTCCTTCCAATTAAAGTTGTGGTTAGTGTCAGGTTGCGTGACATAATTAATTATGGATGAAACTTGAGAGGCGGAACAATGAGCGAGGTTACTGAGGCAAAAACCGGCCTGATCGTCGGCGCCGATGGTATGGCACGTTGTTTCTGGCCGGGCGAGTTACCGGATTACCTTGCTTATCATGACAATGAATGGGGGGTTCCTGTCTCTGACGATTTCCGGCTTTTCGAGAAAATCTGCCTCGAGGGTTTCCAATCAGGCCTGTCGTGGCTCACGATTTTGCGCAAACGCGAGAATTTTCGTACAGCTTTCGATGGCTTCGATTTCCATCGTGTTGCGCAGTACAATCAAGAGGATGTGGAGCGCTTGCTGGCCGACAAGGGAATTGTGCGTCACCGCGGCAAGATCGAATCCACGATTAATAACGCCAAGCGCGCAATTGAACTGGTTGCAGAAAAGGGTTCACTTGCGGCCTATTTCTGGTCTTTCGAGCCGGGGGCTAAAGATCGCCCTGCCGTGGTGGACTATCCAACTCTTGTCGCCAACCCGACGACTGAGACTTCCATCCGCATCTCCAAAGACCTGAAGAAGCGCGGCTGGTCATTCGTTGGGCCGACCACGGTTTACGCCTTCATGCAGGCCATGGGACTGGTGAACGACCACATTGAGGGTTGCCATTGTCGGACTCACATTGAAAAATTGCGACAGAGTTTCAAACGACCGAGCTAGAGCAACGATTGCTAAGCCGCATCATTTCTGCGAGAAACATCCATCTTTGAGTATGGGAGACGATCATGGACTTGGTGTCGTTGTTGGCATTTGCCGGTATTCTGGTCGTGGCGGCGGGCACGCCCGGACCGAATGTCGGCGCGTTGGTGGCACGTGTCATCAGCCGCGGCCACAAGGGCGTTTTTCCATTCATGTTCGGTCTGTGGCTCGGTGATGCCATCTGGCTTTCACTCGCGGTTTGGGGACTGGCCGCGCTGGCTAATACGTTTCATACAGCGTTTCTCATCCTCAAATATGTGGGCGTAGCCTATCTGGTCTATCTTTCGTGGAAGATGTGGATCGCTCCGGTAGATGAAGTTGCAGATGGAGATGCCGTTCCGCGTCAGGGTGAAGCGGGGAAGCTCTTCCTTAGTGCGCTGGCGATCACACTCGGCAATCCGAAGATCATGGTTTTCTACCTCGCCATCTTGCCGACGGTGGTTGATATCACCCATGTTTCGCTGGTTGGCTGGGGCGAATTGCTGCTGGTCATGTTTGCGGTTCTCGCAGCAGTCGATACCGCATGGGTGGTGCTCGCAGCGCAGGCGCGACGGTTTCTGCGCAGTCCCCGCATGATGCGAATTGCCAATAGAACCAGCGCTGGCATGATGGCGGGAGCGGCTGTCGCCATTGCGACACGCTGAACACGCTTCCCGCACTTGCCGCAACGGACTTGATCGGTTAGGAAACCGGCAACAGAATTGATGCCGGTTCCAATCGGCATGTATGTATAAATCAGCGATCAGGCAGGAAAAATGGCCGATAAAGCGGACAAGATGAAGGCGCGGTTGCCGCGCGGGTTTGTCGATCGGGTGCCGGATGATTTGCGCGCCGCTGAAAAGATGATGGCGACCATCCGGGAAGTTTATGACCTTTATGGCTTCGAGCCGGTGGAAACTCCGCTCGTGGAATATACGGACGCGCTTGGCAAGTTCCTTCCGGATCAAGATCGCCCGAACGAAGGCGTGTTCTCGTTTCAGGACGACGATGAACAATGGCTGTCGCTGCGCTACGATCTGACTGCGCCGCTGGCACGTTTTGTTGCCGAAAACTACGAGTCGCTGCCAAAGCCTTATCGCAGCTATCGTAATGGTTGGGTGTTCCGCAATGAAAAGCCGGGACCGGGCCGTTTCCGTCAGTTCATGCAGTTCGACGCTGACACGGTCGGTGCGCCGAATGTCTCTGCTGATGCTGAAATGTGCATGTTGATGGCCGACACGCTGGAGCGCCTTGGCATCCGTCGTGGCGATTATGCGATCCGCGTCAATAACCGCAAGGTTCTCGATGGCGTGCTGGAAGCCATCGGCCTTGCAGGTGAGAGCAATGCTGCGAAACGCCTGAATGTGTTGCGCGCCATCGACAAGCTCGACAAATTTGGCCCGGAAGGCGTTCGCCTTCTGCTCGGTAAAGGTCGCCTCGATGAAAGTGGCGATTTCACCAAGGGCGCAGAGTTGACCGATGCCGCGATTGAAAAGGTGCTGGCTTTCACCGCCGCCGGTGGTGCGACGGGTGCCGATACAATCGCCAATCTCCGTGCAGTCGTCGCAGGCAACGCCAAGGGCGAAGAAGGTGTGACCGAACTCGCCGACATGCAGGCGCTGTTCTCTGCGGGCGGCTATGATGGTCGTGTGAAGATCGATCCATCTGTTGTGCGCGGTCTTGAATATTACACTGGTCCGGTTTTCGAGGCAGAACTTCTGTTCGATGTGACTAATGAAGACGGCCAGAAGGTCGTGTTCGGTTCGGTGGGGGGCGGTGGCCGTTACGACGGTCTCGTGTCACGCTTCCGGGGTGAACCAGTTCCTGCGACAGGCTTCTCCATCGGTGTTTCGCGTCTGATGACGGCTTTGAAGAACCTCGGCAAACTGGATGTTTCCGATGTCGTCGGGCCGGTAGTGGTTCTGGTCATGGACAAGGATACGGAAAGCCTTGGGCGCTATCAGAAAATGGTCTCCGATCTGCGCCAAGCTGGCATTCGCGCTGAAATGTATGTTGGCGGATCTGGCATGAAGGCGCAGATGAAATATGCTGATCGCCGTGAGGCTCCGTGCGTCATCATTCAGGGTTCGCAGGAGCGTGAGGCCGGTGAGGTGCAGATCAAGGATCTGGTCGAGGGCAAGCGTCTTTCTGCGGAGATCGAGGACAATGTAACCTGGCGTGAAAGCCGTCCGGCGCAGATCACGGCCAAGGAAGATGATCTCATCAATGCTGTCCGTGAAATCCTTGCCAGTCAGGCGCAAGATCGCGCAGAGCAGTCTAAGTGACGGAAACCATGGCTGGATCGAGCTCATCTGGTGTTCTCAATTCTCTTCGTGCAACGCTTGATGCGCGCGAAGCCGAACTTGTCGAAATTCCGCTGATCCAGCCAGCTGATCCATTTCTGGATATGGCGGGTGAGGATTTGCGCCGCCGCATTTTTCTGACCGAAAACGAGAATGGCGATAGTTTGTGCTTGCGACCGGAATTTACAATTCCCGTCTGCCGCAACCACATCGCTCTGAATGCCGCCACGCCGAAGCGCTATGCTTATCTGGGCGAAGTGTTCCGTCAGCGTCGTGACGGAGCGGCTGAATTCCTTCAGGCTGGTATTGAAGACTTGGGCGCTTCCGACGAAGCGGCTTCGGATGCGCGCTCAATTGCAGATGCGCTTTCCTGCGTTCGTGCTGCGGCTCCGGAAGCAGAACTTGAGATCGTTTTGGGAGACCAGTCGGTTTTTGCGGGCATGCTGAAGGCGCTGGGCCTGCCACAAGGCTGGCGCAAGAAGCTTTTGCGTTCTTTTGGCGACGCGAATTCGATGGAGCAGGTACTAGCCGAGCTGACCGGCGCACAGCGGCGTGATCCATTGCCGGAAACCCTTGCCGTTCTGGTCGCAGAAGGCGACGAAACCGGGCTTGCGCGCATGCTGGAAGCGGAAATGTTAGAAGCTGGCATTTCGCCTAGCTCTGGACGCTCGCCCGCAGAGATTGCACGGCGGTTGATCGAAAAGGAGGATTTGGCGGCCACGCGTTTCCCGGCATCTGCGCTCGACCTCTTGAAGCAGTTTCTCGAAATGCGTGTATCGCTTGATTCCGCAGCCGTTACCTTGCGGGCGTTCGCATCGGAACACGCCCTTGATCTTGCTGCGGTATTGCAGAAGTTTGAAGCGCGTAGTGAAGCTGTTGCGAATGAGGGGATTGCTACGAAAGATATTATCTACGATGCCTCTTTCGGGCGCCCGCTCGATTATTATACCGGCCTCGTCTATGAGATTCGTGCCACAGGCGTGGAGAAGGATGCTGTTCTGGCAGGTGGTGGCCGCTATGATCGCCTTCTGACCATGCTTGGCGCTTCCGAAAACATTCCCGGCGTTGGCTTTTCCATCTGGCTGGACCGGCTTCAGGCCCTGGCGGGAGAGAAAAAATGAGTGTCACCCTCGCGTTGCCGTCCAAGGGACGGTTGAAGGAACAGACGCTCGCAGTGCTCGAAAAGGCGGGCTACAGGGTGATCCTGCCAGACGACTCGCGTAATTACCGAGCGCGTGTCGAGGGCGAGCCTGATCTAGATATTCTGTTCCTTTCAGCTTCCGAAATTGCCCGCGAGTTGGGATATGGCAGCGTTGATCTGGGCGTTACAGGCGAAGATCTTGTTCGCGAAACATTGGCGCATTCGGAAGAACGTGTGGCTATTGAAGCCGAATTGGGATTTGGTCATGCCGACGTGATCGTGGCAGTGCCTGAAGTCTGGCGCGATGTGACCAGCATGGCCGATCTGGATGATGTAGCGGCAGATTTCCGCCAACGCCATGGTCGTCGTCTGCGCATCGCCACCAAATATTGGCGACTGACACAGCAGTTTTTTTCGCAAAAGCATGGCATTCAGGTTTACCGCATCGTTGAAAGCCTTGGTGCCACTGAAGGCGCTCCGGCGGCTGGTTCTGCGGACATGATCGTTGATATTACATCGACCGGTTCAACGCTGCGGGCCAACCGTCTCAAGGTTTTGGAAGATGGCGTTATTTTGCGCTCGCAGGCTTGCCTTGTTTCGGCACGCCGCAGCCGGGAGAATTCACGTGTCACTGAAGTTGCGACCCGTATTCGTAAAGGATTGGACGGGTAGATAACTTCAAGTTTGTCTTTTATGTTGCGAGTTGCGATTTCACAATTGGAACTCGGAACAGTCCAGATGAACGGTGTGCGGAGATTGATTGGTCGTTGTGCTTGTGAAGCTGTCCGTTTCACCGTGCCAGATGAATTCGAATACGCCCTGAACTGCCATTGTTCATTATGTCGTCGTGCGACGGGCAGTGCATTCAAGGCTTTTGGCGGAATAAGAACCAACGCATTGGAAGGGGCGAACGACAAAGCGTTGCTCATGTTTGTCGGCAACGAGACCGATCACGATGTGCGCTGTGCTGCTTGCGCTTCTTTTCTATATTCCATTGTTCGCGACGGGGAATATGTTCATGTCAATTATGGTGTATTGGCTGAGGAGCCAAGCCTGAAGCCGTCGGCCCATATTTTCGTTGGCTCGAAAGCTCAATGGTATGACATTCTGGATGATCTGCCTCAGTTCGAGGAGTATCCAGCATTGTGATTGTGCTGACGACAAGGGTTTAGAGATAAGAAAACCGCGCCATGAAAATGGCGCGGTTTCGTTGTCTTTGCGGTACTTGATCAGCTGCGCTTGGCGTCGATCGAAAGCGAACCTGCGCCATGCAGGGCAAGGATGAAAAGACCACCGGCAATTGCGAGGTTTTTCTGCGCCATCATGGCGTTCATACCCTGCGAGAAGTCCATATGGGCAACAAGCGTCGCGCCGATGGTGAACAGACCGACAACGGCTGCCGCGATGCGGGTCTGAAAACCGACGAGAATTGCGAGGCCGCCAACAAATTCCACCAGACCGACAATAACAGCCGTAACGGTCGGAACCGGAAGGCCAAGGCCAGCAAAATAACCTGCGGTACCCGAGATGGCGGTCAGCTTGGCATAGCCAGCAAGGATGAAGAGAATTGAAAGGAAAATGCGGGCAATGAGCGTTACAACGCCATTGGTCTGCGGAGTGATAGAGGACATGCGGGGCTATCTCCTGTTGAACTGGGGCATCAATTAACGATTACTGACTGTCAAGGAAAGCCGTCTAATCCTCGACAGTTTGTTTACAGTATGAATACAATTCATTCTGGCGCAATCATTCTCTCCGCGCGCACCAGTCGCTCATAGTCTGCTTCCGACACCAATCCACTCGCCAATGCTTCTTCGCGCAAAGTCGTTCCATTCTTGTGAGCAGTCTTGGCGATTTTGGCCGCATTGTCATAACCGATGGCCGGGGCCAGTGCGGTCACGAGCATCAGCGAGCGGTCCAGCAGTTCCTTGATACGGTTCAGATTCGGTTCGATTCCCTCGACACAATGATCAGCAAACGACACCATGGCGTCGCTAAGAATGCGGATTGATTGCAGAACGTTAAATGCGATCACCGGTTTGAACACATTGAGCTCAAAATGGCCTTGGCTTGCAGCAACGGTGACAGTGGTCTGGTTGCCGAATACTTGTGTTGCCACCATCGTCAAAGCCTCGGCCTGGGTCGGGTTGACCTTTCCGGGCATGATGGACGACCCTGGTTCGTTTTCCGGCAATGACAGTTCACCCAAGCCGGAACGAGGACCTGAACCGAGGAAACGGATGTCGTTGGCTATCTTGAAAAGATCTGCCGCCAAGGCGTTCAGGCTGCCGTGGAAGTTGAGAATGGCACCATGGCTGGCTAGAGCCTCAAATTTATTGGGCGCAGTCTTGAAAGTAAGGCCGGTAATTTCGCTCACCGCATCGGCGAAGCCTGTATCGAAACCAACCGGTGCGTTGAGGCCCGTACCGACTGCAGTTCCGCCTTGCGCGAGCAGAAAAATGTCTGCGAGTGATTGCTGGATACGATGACGCGCATATTCCAATGCGGCGCGATAACCGGAAAATTCCTGTCCGAGTGTGACCGGCGTCGCATCCTGCGTATGGGTACGGCCGATCTTGATGATATCCTTAAATGCCTCTTCCTTGACCTGAAGCGCCTTGGTCAGGTGTTCAAGCGCCGGGTAAAGTCGATTGACTGCCTCAACTGCCGTAGCGACGTGGATCGCCGTCGGGAAGCTATCATTGGACGACTGGCTCATATTCACGTGGTCATTGGGATGGACCGGCTTCTTGGACCCCTTTTCACCACCGAGAAGCTCTATAGCCCGGTTTGAGATGACCTCGTTGGCATTCATGTTCGATTGCGTTCCCGAACCAGTCTGCCAGACGACCAGTGGGAAATGGTCATCGAGTTTGCCCTCAATGACTTCTGAAGCCGCTACAGCAATGACCTGACCGAGAATCGGATCGAGTTTGCCAAGCGCAATATTGGTTTCTGCCGCTGCGCGCTTGACGACACCCAATGCGTGAACCAATGGAAGCGGCATGCGCTCCCCGCCGATCTTGAAGTTTTGCAATGAGCGTTGCGTCTGGGCGCCCCAGTAACGGTCCGCAGGAACATCAATCGGTCCGAACGTATCTGTCTCGGTACGCATAGCGGTCATTTCAGGTCTCCGGGTAACTTGGACTCGAAGCCGAGCCATTCTAAGCAAATATAGCACCGCCGGGTCCTTGGCGGGCTGATGTTTCTTTGTGAAACTACTATAACGCAATCACTTGATAAAATATGACTATAAAAGTCAAATTTTATTGACCGGACCTGCACGGTCAAGCGTCATCCTCATCCTCACTGTCATCCGCTTCGGAAATCCAGGCGGTCGGTTCGATCTTGCGCTGGGTCTTACTATCGGTGAACGTCCACCAGCCTGTATCAGTCTCATCCCATTGACCGCCGCCGGCCTGCAACTGGGCTAGCGTTCGATACTGTGCAATTGACTCATTGCGCTGGTCATCTTCATCGGTCCAGACGACTGTTATCTTACTGCCGTCTTTCGGAGCTGTGGCGATGGGAAGTTCTTTGCGCATATGATCATCCATTCCATTGTGACTGCAGATAATCATAGGGCATACAATGCCAGCGGCAAGCCGGAACCCCAACGTTCCGGCCTGCCGTCTTGTTTATGCCGAACGTGCAGACTTAAGGGCCTTGCCCCACCAGATCAGCTGATCCAGCATGTTCTTGGCAGCTTCCCCAAGATGCGGGAAATCGTCCAGCTTATTCTCGCCTTTGACGACAGCGAGATAATCAGGAAAAAGGATATGAACGCCGGTTTTGACGGACATAGAAGACATTTCGACGGCAATCATCCGCAGTTGTTCGACAGCGCGAGCGCCGCCAACGCCGCCATAACCGACAAACCCCATTGGCTTCTGAATCCAGTCACCGTAGTCGATGGCGTTCTTCAGAACCGCAGTGGGAGCGTGGTTGTATTCAGCCGCGGTCAGAATGTAGGCGTCGAACTCGCGCAGCTTGGTTTTCCATTTGTCGGCAGTTTCCGCTTGTGCAGTCGTGGTGGAAGTGTCGCCATAGAAGCCCATCGGATAGTCGGCAATATCGAGAATTTCCACGTCCAGTGCGGCCCGTTCGGCAGCGAGTTTCGCAATCCACTGGGCGGGAACTGGGGCAAAACGCTGTTCGCGCGTGCTGCCGACGATGACTGCGACTTTGAGCTTAGACATAGATAGCACCTTTATTAGAGTGGTAACCATTGGAAACCGACGCTATATAAGTGACTAATTGGCGGCGCAAGGAGGCACTTTTATGGAACCCAGTGACTTCAAGGAAACCAGTGCATGCAGGACTGTAGCAGAGATCTTGTCGCGAGTTGGCGATAAATGGACAGTGTTTGTGGTGAGTTATCTCGGCAATGGTCCAATGCGGTTCAACGAATTGCGTCGAACAGTGGATGGTATTTCGCAAAAAATGCTGACGACGACGTTACGTAATCTGGAACGGGATGGTTTCGTCAAGCGCACTCTCTTTCCGACAATCCCGCCAAAGGTCGAATATGAATTGACCGAATTGGGGTGCGATCTTTTGCGCCCTGTGCGAGCGCTGGGTGAGTGGGCGATAGCCAATGAAGCAAAGGTGCTGGTCGCTCGTGCCCGCTATGATGCTTTAGCGTCAGGTAATGCACAGATCGACGCTGCAGAATGAGAGCTAATCGTTGAGGAGTACAAGTGGAAAGACAGGCCGAAGCCTGCCTTTCCTGTTGCCTGAGACAGGACTTCCAAAGTGCGGGGGCAAACAGGAAGTCCATCTCCATATCATTCGGGATTGACCATGATTGGTGGTTATGAGTCAATCAGAAGTTTCTAAAATAACGACTTCGCTGCTGCAAAGCGCGAGCAGAGTAAATTTTTCATAAATCACAAACGGTTATGCGACGTAAAAAGAAAGGCGGCCTTGGGCCGCCTTTCTCGCATTCTCACCAAGGTAAGCTTTACGGACCTCTTAAAAATCCGTGCTGCCACCTGCACCGCTCTGCGGTGCGAGCTTGTTACTTGATGGGCGTGCTTTATGGGCTTTTTAGAAATCCATGCCGCCCATGCCACCCATACCGCCAGGCATGCCAGCCGGAGCTGCATCCTTCTTAGGCAGTTCGGCGATCATAGCTTCCGTCGTGATCAGGAGGCCGGCAACCGATGCTGCGTTCTGCAGAGCGGTGCGGACAACCTTGACCGGATCGACAACGCCAGCCTTGATCAAGTCGCCGAATTCACCATTGGCAGTGTTGTAGCCATAGGTTTCAGAGGCATTTTCAAGGATCTTGCCAACAATAACCGAAGCTTCTTCACCGGCATTGGTCGTGATCTGGCGAGCCGGAGCCTGCAGAGCGCGACGAACGATGTTGATACCAGCTTCTTGGTCGGCGTTGATGCCCTTGGCAGAGATCTTGGCCGAAGCGCGGAGGAGGGCAGTGCCGCCACCAGCAACGATGCCTTCTTCAACCGCAGCGCGGGTTGCATTCAGGGCGTCGTCAACGCGGTCCTTCTTTTCCTTCACTTCAACTTCCGTTGCACCGCCGACGCGGATCACGGCAACGCCACCAGCAAGCTTGGCAAGACGTTCCTGAAGCTTTTCACGATCATAGTCCGAAGAGGTTTCTTCGATCTGCTGCTTGATCTGCGAAACGCGAGCGTCGATTTCAGCCTTCTGGCCTGCACCGTCAACGATCGTGGTGTTTTCCTTCGAGATCGAAACCTTCTTTGCGCGGCCGAGCATGTCGAGCGTAACGGTTTCGAGCTTGATGCCGAGGTCTTCAGAGATGACCTGACCGCCGGTGAGGATCGCGATGTCTTCCAACATGGCCTTGCGGCGATCGCCGAAACCAGGAGCCTTGACAGCAGCAATCTTCAGGCCGCCACGCAGCTTGTTGACGACGAGCGTTGCAAGAGCTTCGCCTTCGACGTCTTCAGCGATGATGACGAGTGGCTTGGAAGTCTGAACGACAGCTTCCAGAACCGGCAGGAGAGCCTGAAGGTTCGAGAGCTTCTTTTCGTGCAGGAGGATGTAAGCGTCTTCCAGGTCAGCAACCATCTTTTCCGGGTTGGTGACGAAGTAAGGCGACAGGTAACCGCGGTCGAACTGCATGCCTTCGACAACTTCGAGTTCGGTTTCAGCGGTCTTGGCTTCTTCAACCGTGATCACGCCTTCATTGCCGACCTTCTGCATCGCGTCAGCGATCATCTTGCCGATTTCGGCTTCGCCGTTGGCAGAGATCGTGCCGACCTGAGCAACTTCTTCCGAAGTGTTGATCTTCTTGGCCTTGCCGAGAAGTTCAGCAACAACTTCGGTTACTGCGAGGTCGATACCGCGCTTCAGGTCCATCGGGTTCATGCCGGCAGCAACAGCCTTTGCGCCTTCCTGAACGATTGCCTGACCGAGAACAGTTGCAGTCGTCGTGCCATCACCAGCAGTGTCGTTGGTTTTCGAAGCCACTTCGCGCAGCATCTGTGCGCCCATGTTTTCGAACTTGTCTTCCAGTTCGATTTCCTTGGCGACCGATACGCCGTCCTTGGTGATGCGCGGTGCGCCGAAGGACTTGTCGATGACAACATTACGACCCTTGGGGCCGAGCGTTACCTTAACAGCGTCAGCGAGGATATCGACGCCGCGCAGCATCTTTTCGCGCGCAGTGCGGCCGAATTTTACGTCTTTTGCAGCCATTTTACTCTCCTGGGAATATCCCGGTCAGATTATGGTGAATTGGATTTCTAGGATAAAAGCGAAACGCTTCTGGCTAATTAGCCAACGATACCCAGAATGTCGGATTCCTTCATGATCAGCAGGTCTTCGCCGCCGATCTTGACTTCGGTGCCCGACCACTTGCCGAACAGAACCTTGTCGCCAGCCTTGACTTCCAGAGCGATCAGCTTGCCAGCTTCGTCACGGGCGCCTGCGCCAACAGCGACGATTTCGCCTTCCTGCGGCTTTTCCTTGGCGGTGTCAGGGATGATGATGCCGCCAGCGGTCTTGGCTTCCGATTCAACGCGACGAACGACGACGCGGTCATGAAGCGGGCGGAACTTGATATCAGCCATGGTATAACCCTTGGTGTTATAGACGTTGAACCCTGTTAACGGATCGAGCCGATCCGCGCTTGTTAGCACTCATCATGCGAGAGTGCTAACGTGGCTCTGAGATAGAAGCCGGACCTTATCTTGTCAAGATTGCCTGAGAAATTTGACAGACAAATGATGGTTAATTTGCACCATCCTTAATGCGGAACGGCAAAGAGGTGGCTCCGGCCAACCCGGCATATGGTGATGTCGTTGGCAATATCAATCGACGAGACGCAAGTTTGACAATTCGTCGCCGATCTGCCGGAAGGTTTCGCTCAGTTCGCCACCTGTCGAGTTCCAGAAAAGCTTAACTGGTTTACCGCTTTCCATGCGCACGCGTGAGTTTGAAGAGCACGATCTCAGCAAATCTATTTGTGCTTTCTCTGCACTGTCCGTCGCACTGAGGTCCAACGCGACTGTCATGACGATGATGTTTGCAGACTTGGCATTGTCGCAGAGCTTTGCAAAGCGGGCGTTCATAGCCTTGGTGTACGTATTGTTGTTTTGTGAAACCGAAACGCCGCTTTCCTGAAACAAGCGGGACTGCGTGTAGTTTTTGGTTATACGAGCGGTATAGCCATGTGCCGAATAATACGACAAGTTTCCAGCGCGATCCGGCCCAGAACCCGCGAGTCCGTCATATTTATAGTAAGTGTTGGCGCCATCGGTGAGTACAATTACAACCTTATCGTTGCCCCGTTCAGTCGCAGCGCGGGCTTCTGTAAACGGTGCGCCTTGGACGATAGTCCGCCATCCCCAGGCCATCGCTTCGGGAACGTTTGTGCCGCCAGCTGGCACCATCGCCTTGATTGCGGTTTGGATCGTTTTCATCCCTTGTTCCGTCGAGACGTCTGTCAAGGGCGTGAGAGGTAATGATGTACAACTATAGTTCGGGCCGCCGTCTTTCGATCTTCCACCTCGGTAAATCTTATCAAGGGAATCACGCAAGTAGTATTTTTTGAGGTCGCTTTGTCGAGACGAATAAGACAGAGATATATCATCTTGCCACCAACTGTTCAAAACTGTCGAGGTGACGTTTCCTTTGCTGTCGGTGTTGTAATATTCAGCCGGGCCGAACATGGGTACAAATAACGTGTTTGGATTGTTGTCAGAAGGAGGCGTCACATCCAGGGCATAAGTGCCTGGACGAGACTCGACACACCCCTGCCAGGGTAGCCAGGTCTCCTTTGACCGCTGTGAAAGGTCGGCATAGAGTTCCGCGCGCGAAAAAGGCTTGTTATTGCGTGTTCCCCAACCTGTACCAGATTTGTAGTATCGCCCGCTGCCTGCCGGTCTTTCTTCTATTTTGCGCATATTGTCGATCGTGATTGGTAGTGTAAAGTTTTCAAGATTCACGGAAGACTTGCCTTCCGGGTCCATCCAGGTTGCGTTCAAGTATTGTGGGCCGACATTCACAGAGCCCGCAAAAGGAACTAATGAAAACTGCACGGGTCGTTCGACGTGCGTTATGAGTGCAGATTGCGAGGCCATCGTCTCGACAAGCTGCGAGGCGGCTTCCTTTAGAAGATCGATGCGTTTTTTTGTTGACCCACTTCTTGTTTCATCCATTGAACCGGAGTTGTCGAGGACCAGTGCAACTTCAATTGTGTTCTTAAGTCTGACGGAAGCGTTGAGCGTATACCGGTATTGATCCCAGTTATCTCCTATGAGGCGGGAGGCTACTACGCCAAACAGAGATTTGTAGGTAAACCCAGCAGTAGCGAGTATCTGTTGATCAGTTGTTCTATTTTGGGGGAAGGCGATCTGGAAATTGACTGCATCTGCACTTAGAACGGTGAGGTTAGCGGTAAAAACTTTGGCGCCGTAGACCTGCACGACGGTCTGATTTTCACCAGTGGAAAACCTCTTGCCTACAGCAAGTGCCGCAGCATCAAGCGAGGCCTGCACATTGTTGCGCACGCGCATGAGATTGGCTGTGTCAACCGCAACCATGCCTGCCAGAAGCAGAGGTACCAGCACTAACGCCGTTATCATTGCAAAGTTACCGCGCTCGTCCCTGATAAAGAACGCGCTCGGTGATTGAAGCAAATGTTGACGAAGCCTGAGGGCTTGAGTGATCCAGTTTTTCAATTTGGCCCCCGCCGACGGTTGTGTCTGCGACACATGAAATGAAAAGTTGTATCCGCTCCTATCAGCATCTTTCTAACAGTCAGTCACGAAGCACGGTAAATGATCGATGAAACACACTATGGGATAATTGGACGCGCTCTGCGGGTTGGATATCCGGACCAAAGGCCGTGACAGAAGTGGTTGCCTGCGTTAGATGGAGCGCTGACTGCCTTTTTGGCGGACTTCCATATACCCCCTATAGCGGCTCTCGCCTTACAGATGGATTATCAAGAGGAAACCATGAAGCAGCTCGAACGCCTCGACGATCTGACCGACCAGTACGATGTGCTCTTCTGCGATGTATGGGGCGTGGTGCATAACGGCGTGTCGGCTTATCCGGCTGCAATCGAGGCGCTAAAGCGCGCGCGGGCCAAAGGTGTTACGGTCATTCTCGTGACGAATTCTCCAAGACCTCATCCAGATGTGGAGAAGCAGATGCTAGGTCTTGGCGTTCCCGCCGATACTTATGATCGCGTAGTTACTTCGGGTGACGTAACCCGCGATCTGATCGCGGAAGGTCCGCGCAAGGTATTTCATATCGGCTGTGAACGCGAGCTGACCATCTATGACGGTCTAGATGTTGAACTGGTCGAAGAATTTGAAGCTTCAGGCGTCGTCTGCACCGGGCTTTATGATGATGAAAGCGAAACGCCGGACGATTACAAGGAATTGCTGGCCCGGTTGCGCTCCCGCAATCTTCCGTTCATCTGCGCCAATCCGGATATTATGGTTGAGCGCGGCACGCGACTGATCTGGTGCGCGGGTGCCCTTGCGCGCGAATATGGCCAGCTCGGTGGGCGCACACTTATTGCTGGAAAGCCGCATCGCCCGATTTACGAGGCAGCATTGCGGTTTGCCGAAGAGATTCGAGGCGAAAAGGTCGAGAAAAGTCGAATTCTCGGTATCGGTGACGGGGTTCTGACAGACGTGAAGGGCGCCGCGGACTTCGGTCTGGACGTGCTTTACATCTCCGGCGGAGTTCACGCAGCGGACTATACAACCGGCGGTACGGTTGACATTAGCCGAATGGAAGCGTTTCTCCAGAAGCACGGCAACCGCCCGGTCGCTACGCTTAACGCTCTTGTTTGAACCTCAGCAATCCCGCTACTATCAAGCGAAGTCCAGATCAAGATGACCAAATCCAGCTTTCAGCGCCTTTCTGGAGCGGATTCCTTACCGGAACGCTTACAGAATTGTGTGGTGGCAATCGGTAATTTCGATGGTGTCCACCGCGGCCATCAGGCGGTGCTCGAACGCGCGCTGGAGATCGCCGGAAAGCACGACCTGCCAGCGGTGGTCCTGACTTTCGAGCCGCACCCACGCAGCTTTTTCAAGCCCGACGCGCCAATCGATCGTTTGACTGCGGCGGTGAAGAAGGCAGAAATACTGCGTCTGATGGGATTTGATGCTGTCGTTGAACAGCCCTTTACCGATGAGTTCTCATCCCGCTCGGCTGAAGATTTCGTTGAGCACATTCTGGTTGACCGATTGCACGCAAGCTGTGTGGTCACGGGGTACGATTTTCATTTCGGCAAGGGACGGCGCGGGACACCGGAGTTTCTTCAAAAGGCCGGTGAAGATGCTGGTTTCACAGTTACTCTGGTTGATGCCTTCACCGATGAAGGTGCCAATCTTGTCTCATCCACCCGCATAAGAAATCTGCTTTGCGAAGGTGACGTCGTCCAAGCAGCAGGACTTCTTGGTTATCGCTATATGGTGTGTGGTGAAGTCATTCATGGCAAGAAGCTAGGGCGAACACTTGGATTTCCGACTGCCAACATGAAAATCGACGCGCAGGCAGGCCTGAAGCACGGAATCTATGCTGTCAGGTTCAGGCGCGAGAATGGCGATCTTTACGACGGGGTTGCAAGTTTCGGTCGTCGCCCGACTGTCGATAGTGACGGTATACCCCTTCTTGAAACCTTCCTGTTTGATTTTTCGGGGGATCTCTATGGTGAGACCGCTTGTGTATCTTTCTTCGGGTTTCTACGTGGCGAGATCAAGTTTGACGGCCTTGATCCGCTTATCGAGCAGATGAGGCACGACGATGCGGAAGCGCGAGCCCTGCTTGCAAGTGCGAAACCACTTTCGGAATTGGATCGGTTGCTTTCTTTTGAGTGAGGCGAACTCTTGGTTTCGTTTTCCACTTAAGATTTAAATCAAATTTTACTTATTCTCGACAAAAAGGGATAAATGCCTCAAAACTTGTTGGGGTGCTTTTTGTTGGAGTTTAATGTGGCACGTATTGTTCCTCTGGCGCTCATTGCAGGTGCCGCATTCCTAACGAGTAGCTCGCTTGCTTTCTCGGCCGATGCGCAGCAAACTGATATTTACGCGGCTGAAACGGTTCAGCCTGCTCGCAAGCATTTCTGGTCCGGCGATTGGTATCTCAAGGTAGGTGCGGCAGGGCTCGTAGCTCCGAAGTTCGAAGGCTCGAACAAATATCGCTTTTCTGCTCAGCCGTTGATCTCGCTTGGCCGACAGGGGCAGGCGACACGCTTTTCGTCACGAAACGACAACGTATCCTTCGCTTTGATTGACAATGATCGCTTCCGTGTGGGGCTCGCCGGGAAGCTGCTGTTCGAACGAGATGACGATATTCATGGTCTGAAAGATACAAAATTCGGCGGTGAAGCAGGTGCATTCGTTGACGTTTATCCAACCGACTGGCTGCGTGTGCGTGGTGAAGTGCGTCAAGGTATCCGTGCACATAAGGGCGTGGTGGCTGATATTGCTGCAGATGCATTCTATGATGTCACGCCGACCGTTCGCGTTTCAGGTGGTCCGCGTGCTACCTTCGCATCAAAGGATTATTTCAAGACATATTTCGGCGTCGATGCCGAGGAAGCAGTTGCGTCGGGACTTTCCGAATATAGTCCAGGCGGTGGCTTCAAGTCAGCTGGTGTTGGTGGCGCAATTACCTGGAAGGCAACCGACAAGATCGATACGAGCCTGTTTGGTGAATATAGTCGTCTGCAAGGTCCGGCAAAGGATTCAAGCATCGTGAAAGAACGTGGATCCCCGGACCAGTTCATGGTCGGGGTTTCTGCGACCTATCGTTTCGATTTCTCGCTGGACTGACCTCAGCGGTATCAATGTGAACATTTTCAGGGGCAGGGATGCAGTTTTATTGCGTCTTTGCCCCTCTGGCCTCTTTATTCCTGCGAAGCTCATTGCTAAAAGCGTGCCCATGATGACGAATTTTCGGCTTATCATGACGGCCATACGAATTATTGGCCCGGCCTCCCGCTTTGCCTGAATGGCTGCTTTGCTAGGCAATATCTGGCGCGGAGGTCCGGGAGTGACCGGCTGTGCTCTACAGTCCCATGTTTTCTTTGATCCACATGCCCGCCACTTCTGGCTGGGGCTTCACAGGCGAATACCCTCATGACTGAGACGACCAAAATCGATTATTCCAAAACCCTTTATCTGCCGCAGACCGGCTTCCCGATGCGCGCTGGCTTGCCGCAGCGTGAGCCGCTTTTCGTTGAGCGCTGGGAGGGCATGAACCTTTATAAAAAGCTTCGTGAGCAGGCGAAAGATCGCCCACTTTACGTACTGCACGACGGTCCGCCCTATGCCAACGGCAATATCCATATTGGCCACGCGCTGAACAAGATCCTCAAGGACGTCATCACACGTTCCTTCCAGATGCGCGGATACAATTCGAATTACGTTCCGGGTTGGGATTGCCACGGCCTGCCGATTGAGTGGAAGATCGAAGAAAAGTATCGCGCTGAGGGCAAGAACAAGGACGAAGTTCCGATCAATGAATTCCGCCGGGAATGTCGTGAATTTGCTTCCAGCTGGATCAAGGTTCAGACGGAAGAATTCAAACGCCTTGCGATTCTTGGCGATTTTGAAAATCCGTACACCACGATGAACTTTCACGCTGAATCGCGTATCGCTGGTGAACTTCTCAAGTTCGCGGCCTCAGGGCAGCTTTATCGCGGCTCCAAGCCGGTGATGTGGTCGGTCGTCGAGCGCACGGCGCTTGCCGAAGCCGAAGTCGAATATCACGATGTCGAGTCGGATATGATCTGGGTCAAGTTCCCGGTCGCTGGACAAAACGATCTCTCCGGCAGCGCCGTGGTGATCTGGACGACCACGCCGTGGACCATCCCCGGCAATCGTGCCGTGTCGTATTCTTCGCGTATCGAGTACGGGCTTTATGAAGTCACGGAAGCCGAGAACGATTTCGGTCCGCGTCCAGGCGAAAAGCTTATCTTCGCCGACAAGCTTGCGGAAGAATGCTTTGCCAAGGCGAAGCTTCAGTTCAAGCGTTTGCGTGGTATCTCGGCTGATGAACTAGGTAAAATCGTTCTCGATCACCCACTCAAGGGCTTTGGCGATGGTTATGAATTCATCGTGCCGATGCTCGACGGCGATCATGTTACCGATGATGCGGGTACGGGTTTTGTGCATACAGCTCCAAGTCACGGTCGCGAAGACTTTGAGGCATGGATGAACTACGCCCGCGAGCTGGAAGCGCGCGGTATCGATCCAAGTATTCCGTTCCCAGTCGGGGATGATGGCTTTTACACCAAGGATGCACCGGGCTTTGGTCCGGACCGTGACGGCGGCCCCGCGCGGGTTATCGACGATAACGGCAAGAAGGGTGACGCCAACAAGTCTGTCATGGATCAGTTGATCGCACGCGACAAGCTTTTCGCACGTGGTCGTCTGAAGCATTCTTATCCGCATTCGTGGCGCTCCAAGAAACAGGTCATCTTCCGCAACACGCCGCAGTGGTTTGTCTATATGGACAAAAACCTCGGTGACGGCACGACGTTGCGTTCGCGCGCGTTGAAGGCGATTGATGACACTCGTTTTGTCCCGGCGGCTGGTCAAACCCGCCTGCGCTCGATGATCGAGGGCCGTCCGGACTGGGTTCTGTCGCGCCAGCGAGCTTGGGGTGTGCCGATCTGTGTTTTCGTGGATGAAGAAGGCAGCATTCTTCAGGATGATGCCGTCAACAAGCGCATTCTTGATGCTTTTGAGGCAGAGGGTGCCGATGCCTGGTTTGCTGAAGGTGCTCGCGAGCGGTTCCTCGGAAGTCGCGCCAATGAGCCTTGGGTGCAGGTGCGCGACATTCTGGACGTGTGGTTCGATTCCGGTTCGACTCACACCTTCACGCTGGAAGACCGCCCGGACATGAAGTGGCCGGCAGATGTCTATCTCGAAGGCTCGGACCAGCATCGCGGTTGGTTCCATTCGTCGCTTCTCGAAAGCTGCGGAACGCGCGGTCGCGCGCCATATAATGCCGTCGTGACCCATGGTTTCACCATGGACGAGCACGGCAAGAAAATGTCGAAGTCGCTCGGCAATACGGTAACGCCGCAGGACGTGATCAAGGAATCCGGCGCGGATATCCTGCGTCTCTGGGTCATGACGACCGATTATTGGGAGGATCAGCGTCTCGGCAAGAGCATCATCCAGACTAACATTGATGCTTATCGCAAGCTGCGTAACACGATCCGCTGGATGTTGGGGACGCTTGCCCATGATGAAGGCGAAAATGTTCCCTACGCTGATTTGCCGGAACTTGAACGCCTGATGCTGCATCGGCTGACGGAACTGGATGAAGTTGTTCGCTCTGGATATGATGCTTTCGACTTCAAGCGCATTGCCCGCACGCTCATCGATTTCATGAATGTCGAGCTTTCAGCCTTCTATTTCGATATCCGCAAGGACGCGCTTTACTGCGATGCGCCGTCGAGCGTTCGTCGCAAGGCTGCGCTTCAGACTGTGCGTGAAATCTTCGACCGTCTGACGACCTGGCTGGCGCCAATGCTGCCATTCACGATGGAAGAAGCGTGGCTCGACCGCTATCCGCAATCGGTTTCGGTTCATGCCGAGCAGTTCCGGCCAACGCCTGCCGAATGGCGGGATGATGTGCTGGCCGAAAAGTGGCGCAAGGTTCGTGCGGTGCGCCGTGTCGTTACTGGCGCTCTGGAACTGGAGCGTGCGGACAAGCGTATCGGATCGTCGCTCGAAGCCGCTCCGCTCGTCTACATTTCCGACAAGAGTCTGACCGATTCGCTCGAAGGTCTTGATTTTGCAGAAATCTGCATCACCAGCGGTATATCGTTGAGTGACGCGGCTGCACCGGAAGACGCTTTCACGCTTGGTGATGTGAAAGGTGTAGCTGTTGTGCCTGCACGCGCTGATGGTGAAAAGTGCGCGCGTTCGTGGCGTTATACGACAGATGTTGGTTCCGACCCCGAGTTTCCCGAAGTCTCGGCGCGAGACGCTGCCGCTCTCAAGGAACTAAAGTCACTTGGCAAGCTTGAGGCTTAATGGTCTTCTGAAGGATTTGCCCTCGGCGTTTCACATGGCGGGGGCATTTTCAGAAGGAAACGGGTTGCATTCCTCTCTTCGGACATGGTGAAATACCAGTTAACATCGGATTGCCGCATGGGGTGCACTCATGTACAAGGCATTCCTCGGATAATTTCAAGATCTGCCTTGGAGTTGCCGGTTTCTTCAGTCAAGGCTTGCTTGAGCAAATTTTGGTGAAGATAAGATCGGCAAGCGTAAAAGAAGTGGCGCTAATGAAGATTGAAGGACGAGTTCTGGTGCTTATGACAGCGATAGCGGGCGTTTCGCTATCCGGCTGCGTTTCTTCGCCAACCTATGGAACCGACAAGACCGCAGGAGCACAGCTCTTTGACGACGTGTCGAATATGGCGAGCTTCGGACAAGGTAAGAACAAGAAAGAGCGGATTGATTACAAGCCGCGTCCCGATCTGGTTCGTCCGGCTCCTGGTGACAAGGGCCAGCTGCCTGCTCCTCAGCAAAGCGTCGCCAGCTCCAACGATCCGAACTGGCCAGAATCACCGGAACAGCGCCGCAAACGTCTGCGTGACGAAATCACTGCGAACCGTGATGATCCGAATTTCGTGTCACCGGTTGTTCAGGATGGTCCGGTGGCGTCTAATATTCAGGCAGCCTTGCCACGCGGTAATAGCCGTCGCGAAGATTATGAATCCCGTACACCGACGTTCGACCCAGCGAAGGTTGCTGCCTACAAGGCCGCACGGGAGCAGCAGACTCAAGGTTC
The DNA here is from genome assembly GCF_902825325.1 of Brucella tritici. Taxonomy (GTDB): domain Bacteria; phylum Pseudomonadota; class Alphaproteobacteria; order Rhizobiales; family Rhizobiaceae; genus Brucella. Next base: position 256,456 of record NZ_CADEAR010000004.1, read on the forward strand.
CTCGACGACGCGCCGTTATTTGAGCGAGCCGCCGCTTACCTATCGTGAGCCAGCGTCTACCGCAGCTGTCGGTGAGTTGGGTACGGACGAGGCTCAGAAGGAGCGTGAGCGCAAGAAGGCCGCTGGCAAGTCAAAGGGCTGGCGCGATTATCTTCCTTGGAACTAACTCTTCTTTAAATAAAATGGTTGATGGTAAGCCTCAGTAAATAAAATTTACTGAGGCTTACTTTATTTCGGGTTCGTTTCATTGCTTCGGCTATTCTTTTTTGAAATCATTAAATATTTTTAATGTTGCTGGTTCTGACGTATATTTGATTTCAATCAAAGATTTCCTTCAAGCAGATCGTATCTTGCCAACTTGGGATATAAGGTATGATTTGATGAACAAGATGAACACTATCTGGGATACGCCGTCGCGGTATGGTCTGATCAGCAGAGCTCTTCACTGGCTGATGGCTGTTTTGTTTCTTTGGCAGTTTATGTCCGCAATCCTGCGTGTTGTCGCTAAAGATACAACGATCTATAATATCTTCTGGTCGGCTCATCACCAGCTCGGTTTTGTGCTTCTGGTATTGGTGCTATTGCGCGGAACATGGGGAGTACTGAATTTCGGTCGTCGTCCGCATAAATCAGGTCATGTTGGCAAGCTGGCGACGCTGGGACATCTCGTTATCTATGGACTGATGTTCGCAGTTCCAGCCTTGGCGCTGTTGCGTACATATGGCAGTGGGCGAGGTTTCTCGTTTCTTGGTGTTCGGATTTTCGAGCAAACAGGCGTGCAGAATGCCGCACTAACCGCTCCCGGTAATGTACTGCATGGTTTGTTGGGGTGGGTGTTGCTTGCGGCGGTCTTTGGGCATGTCTTGATGGCACTTTTTCATCATTTCGCACTACGGGATGATACGCTGCGCTATATGACTGGACGCAAGGTCTTGAATTAGCGCTTATCGCGGAAGAAGTCCCGCAGGATTTCCTGCGCGTCTCTCTCGGAGAGGCCCGCGTAGATCTCGGGTGTATGATGGCAGGTGGGCTGCGTAAAAAAGCGTGGCCCTTGCTCCACGCCCCCTCCTTTCGGATCGGAGGCGCCATAATATAGACGACGGATACGGGCAAAAGAGATGGCGGCTGCGCACATCGCGCATGGTTCCAGTGTCACATAAAGATCGCAGTCGATTAGACGTTCGGATTTCAGAGCTTCGCCCGCGTCGCGAATTGCAAGTACTTCAGCATGAGCGGTTACGTCGTTGAGCTCACGTGTGCGGTTGCCTGCCCGCGCGATGACTGTACCCTGATGCACGATGACTGCGCCAATCGGAACTTCTCCGCGTGCGCCTGCAGCTCGTGCCTCTTCCAGTGCGATCTCCATGGGAATCGCCATATTCTGGTTCAGGACTTCGGCACTCTTTTTCACGCGGGTTCCATTTCATGCACTCTTTCGGAAATTTCGCTCGCAAGCCATGGAACGATTTGTTACTGCATATTTCTCGAAATCGAAACCGATTTGCGAACGGATTTATACGGCGTTCCTGTTTCCGGCTGTCCCTTGCCTGTCATTAAAGGTGTAAGGTGACACGGCAGCGCTGCTGAAAGGCCAATACCAGATGACTACAGATGACGATAACAAGGACGGCAAGCGTCCCTATGGCCGAGGAGGGCGCTCCGATCGTCCCGGCCGGACAGACCGGGATAGCCGTCCGCGCCGCGACGACGGTGGACGTGACAAGCCACGAAAATTCGGATCGCGCGGCACTGAAGCGCAGGAGGAGACGAGTGAGCGTATTGCCAAGCGTCTGGCGCGCGCAGGCATAGCTTCGCGTCGTGAAGCTGAGACGATGATTGCGGCTGGCCGTATTGCTGTGAACGGCAAGGTGCTGGAAAGCCCGGCTGTCAATGTCAAGCGTACTGACATTATCACGGTCGACGGCAAGCCGTTGAAGCAAACCGAGCGTACCCGTCTCTGGCTGTACCATAAGCCAGCAGGTTTGGTGACGACAAATCGCGATCCTGAAGGCCGTCCAACGGTTTTTGAGGCGTTGCCAGCAGAAATGCCGCGTGTGCTGTCGGTCGGTCGGCTTGATATCAATACCGAAGGGCTTCTTCTTCTGACCAATGATGGCGGGTTGTCACGCGTTCTGGAGCTGCCGTCCACCGGATGGTTGCGCCGCTATCGTGTGCGGGCTCATGGCAAGGTCACCCAGCCGCAACTGGATGAACTGAAGAACGGCATAGCGGTCGATGGCGTGTTCTACGGCAGCATTGAAGCCGAACTTGAACGCGTACAGGGTGCGAACGTCTGGATTTCCATCGGGTTGCGTGAAGGCAAGAACCGCGAAGTGAAGAACATTCTCGGTGCGCTGGGCCTTACGGTCGGGCGGCTTATCCGTGTTTCGTTCGGCCCGTTCCAGCTTAGTGATCTTGAAGAAGGCGCCGTTCGCGAAATCAAGGGGCGTATTCTGCGGGATCAGTTGGGTGACAAGCTGATCGAGGAATCGGGCGCAGATTTTGATGCCCCTGTTCTCAATGAGTTTTCCAACACCGCCGTGCAGGGCCGCACTCGCCGTGAGATGGAAGAAACTCAGCCGGAGCAGGAAGGCGAAACCCGCCGGGCACCGCGTGAGCGTGAATGGATTTCCAGTCGCCCCGAACGTCGTCGCGGACGGGAAGACAAGACAGAGAAGGTCGAGCCACGCCGTCGTGGAAACGCCAATGTCTGGATGGCTCCCGGTGCGCGACCCAAGGGCGAAAAGGCGGCTGCAAAGCCTCCTCGTGTAGAGCACCAGGTTCCGCATCGCTCGGCAAAGTTCAGTGGCGACCTGCAAATGCGGCCGCGCCGGGCTGGGGAAGAGGAGCAGGGTCGCGGCCGCGAAGACGGCGGCGAACGCCGCTACAACAAACGACCGGAAGGCCGTTTTGACAAGGATTCCCGTCCACAACGTCCGCGCCCGGAAAGAAATCGTTCGGAAGAAGGACGTCCGGAGCGCCGCGAGCCGCGTGAGGATGGACGCAAGGAACGTCGTCCCGGCAAGCGCGAACGTGCGGAATTGCGCGATACGGAAGGGCGCTCTGCAGAGCACGGTAAAGGTGGCTTTGAGGGTCGTAAGACGGGTAAGCCGGGCGGGCCGCGTGGAGAAGGCCGTTTTGGTGCTTCCGACCGTGATACGCGTTCAGGTCCGCGCAGCAGCGGACCGGGCAACAAGACTCGTCGTTTTGATGATCGCCCGAACGATGGCCCGCGTCGGGGACCGGGAAGCAAGCCGGGTGGTAAACCTGGTGGAAAGCCGGGAGGCGGCAAGTCAGGCGGTGGCAGAACTGGAGGCGGCGGTGCGGATCGTCGGCGGTAAGTTCCGTGGGCGAGTGCTCGTAACACCTTCGACCAACGCCATTCGTCCCACCACTGACCGCACTCGCGAGAGCCTGTTCAATATTCTCGCGCATAATTTCCTCGACAAGGTGGAGGGCGCGCGCGTCCTCGACCTGTTCGCGGGAACTGGCGCGCTCGGTTTGGAGGCTTTGTCGCGCGGCGCGCGCTATGCGACCTTCGTGGAAGAATCCGTAGAAGGACGGGGATTGTTGCGCCAGAATATCGAAGCTTTCAGTCTTCAGGGGCATACCAAAATTTTGCGGCGCGACGCTTGCCAGCTAGGTATTGTCGGCACGATGGAGCCGTTTGACCTGGTTTTTGCGGATCCTCCCTATGGACGTCGAATGGGTGAAAAGGCTTTTTTATCAGCGCTTCAGGGCGGCTGGCTTAATCCTGACGCACTTTTGGTGCTTGAAGAAGATGCTGAGGCGGCGCTCGAACTCGATGAACGATTCGTCGTGCTGGAAGAGCGCAACTACGGGGGCACGATTATTCGGCTGATCCAGTTGAAAGCCGCCGGTTGAATTAGCGGACGATTCCGTTCGCATAAAATATAACAAGTCGCCCGGAACAACCGAGCGAAGATGAAACCGATTGGAGATGTCGCTTGGTGAAAACCCCCTCACTCCGGCGCTTGCTGCTGTCTACCGCCTTGGGTTTCGTGCTGGCTTTACCAATGGCAAACGGTGTTGTCCGGGCAGAAAGCCAACCTGCCGCTACTACTGAAACGCAACCAGCGCCTCCGTCGCCACCAGCTACTGAACAAGCGGCGCTTCCAGAAATTATCCAGTCGGATGGAGTCAGTCACTTCACATTGCCAAATGGTTTGGAAGTGGTCGTTATCCCCGATCATCGCGCTCCGGTCGTGACCCAGATGATCTGGTACCATGTGGGATCGGCCGATGAGGCACCCGGCGTTTCGGGTATTGCGCATTTCCTCGAACATCTGATGTTCAAGGGGACGAAGAACCATCCAGCTGGTGAGTTTTCGGCGAAAGTTGCCTCCATCGGCGGGCAGGAAAACGCCTTCACGTCTTATGATTATACGGCCTATTTCCAGCGTGTATCTCCCGAAGCGCTGGAAATGGTGATGCAGTTCGAGTCGGACCGGATGGAAAATCTGGTGCTCAACGAAGAAGCCGTCAAAACCGAGCGGGACGTCATTCTGGAAGAGCGCCGCATGCGGGTCGATTCCAATCCCGCGTCGATGCTGATGGAAAACGCCGACGCTGTCCTTTTCTATAACCATCCTTATCGCAAGCCTGTCATTGGCTGGCAGCAGGAAATGGAAAAGCTAAGCCTCAAGAACGCCATCGACTTTTATCAGCAATATTATACACCGAATAATGCGACGCTTGTTATAGCCGGAGACGTTTCGCCAGAACGCGTGCGTGATCTGACTTTGAAGACATGGGCAAACGTGCCGAAACGAGCCGAAGTTCTGCCGCGTGAGCGTCCGCAGGAACCCGCGAAGCACGCCGCGCGCGTCGTGACGCTGCATGATGAGCGTGTCAGCACGCCTTCTTTCCGAGTGTCTTGGCTCGTACCATCCTATGCGAATGAAAAGCGGTTTCCGAATGTGAAACCGGGGGATGCCCCCGCTCTTGATCTTTTAAGCGAAATTCTTGGCGGTTCGTTACGTTCGCGCCTTTATCAGGAATTGATCGTCAAGCAGGGTATTGCTGCCAATACGGGCGCGAGCTATGGCGGCGATGCGCTCGATGACGGTACGTTTTCCGTTTATGGTGCACCACGCAATGGCGCTACGCTTGGCGATGTTGAAAAGGCTGTTGATACCGAAGTTGCGCGGATCATCAAGGATGGCGTCAGCCAGACTGAGCTCGATCAAGCTCGCAATCGTTTCCTGAAAGCGGTTATCTTTGCACGCGACAGCCAGACAGGTATGTCCCGGATTTATGGCTCGTCGCTGTCTGTAGGACAGACGGTCGACGATATCCAGAAATGGCCGGAGGTCATCAAGGGTGTCACCGTCGACCAAATCAAGGATGTGGCGACGCGCTATCTTGTCAAAGACCAGTCGGTAACCAGCTACTTGCTTCCACCCGACGCCGAGCCGGAAAGCGCTCGCGAGAACCCGGCCGCGTCAACAGAGGGCGCCGATGGCAATGGTGCTGAGGGAGCAATCCAGTGAAGAACATTCTTATGTTGAACTTCAAACGTGTTTTCGGCTTTCGCTATGCCAGTTCCGCTGTGGGTATTCTTGCGGCATCCATGACATTGTTGATCGTATGTGCCTTGCCGGCGCGCGCAATAGAAATTCAGGAAGTTGTTTCGCCAAAGGGCATTCATGCTTGGCTGGTAGAAGACGATTCAGTTCCGCTTGTTTCCATGCGGTTCTCATTCAAGGGTGGCACATCACAGGATCCTTCAGGCAAGGAAGGGTTGGCTAACCTCATGACTGGGCTGTTCGACGAGGGCGCCGGCGACCTGAAATCGGATGCATTTCAGGAGAAGATCGACAATCTGGGCGCGGAAATGAGTTTTTCTGCAACGCCCGATTCTGTTTCGGGCGGCATTCGCATGCTCGCGGAAAATCGTGACGCAGTAACGAGTTTGCTTGCTCTTGCCGTCAACAAGCCTCGCTTCGACCAGGATGCAATCGACCGTATTCGACAGCAGGTGGTTGCAAGTATCGAATCATCGCAACGTAATCCTTCGACGATTGCATCGCGTAAATTCTCCGAAGTTCTCTACGGCAACCATCCTTATGCGCGTCCCGATGACGGCACGGTGAAGTCGCTGCAATCGATCACGCGTGACGATCTGCTGAACTTTCATCGCAAGAATTTTGCACGTGACCGCCTGACCATTGGCGTAGTGGGTTCCATCAACGCAAAGGATCTTGGTGCGTTGCTGGATAAGGTGTTCGGTGATCTGCCTGCGATGGCCGAACTGGTTCCCGTACCGGATGCCAAACTGGCACTCGGCACCACGACCAGTCTCAATTTCGATATGCCGCAGACCTCGATCAGTTTCGTCTATCCGGCTATTCCGCGCAAAGATCCCGAATTCTTTGCAGCCTATCTGATGAATCATATTCTGGGAGGCGGCTTTACCTCGCGACTCTATGCCGAGGTGCGCGAAAAGCGCGGTCTTGCCTATTCGGTGTCGTCATCTATGGTCATGCGTGATCATGTTTCAGCGCTTATGATTTCGACCGCAACCCGTCCCGATAAGGCGCAGGAATCCCTGAAGATCATTCGTGAACAGGTTGCTGCAATGGCTGCCGAGGGACCGACGGAAGAGGAACTTGCTGCTGCAAAAAACTTCCTCAAGGGGTCTTACGCAGTCAACAATCTGGACTCGTCTGCAGCAATCGCTGAAACTCTCGTCAGCTTGCAGGAAGCAGAACTTCCGCGTGATTATATCGACAAGCGCTCGGAGTTGATCGATGCTGTAACGCTGGATCAGGTCAAGGCTATTGCCAAGAAGCTGCTTGAAGCGGAACCGGCAATACTGATTTTCGGTCCAGCCCAAAGCTAAAAGGTGCCAAATTGGAAAAGGCAGTGCCGTCATCACCCCGAATTGCCGTCGCTTTCGGCGGAGGAGGGGCACGCGGCATTGCTCATATCCATATCGTTGAAGTACTTGACGAACTTGGTATCAGGCCGGTTGCAATTGCAGGCTCTTCGATAGGCTCGATCGTCGGCGCTGGCATGGCGAGCGGTATGACCGGCAAGGAAATTCATGAATATATGGCAGCGATTTTCAATCGCCGCTCCGAAGTCGCCAAGCGCATGTGGCAGACTCGACCGGCTCGCTGGGTAGAGTTACTGAAGGGTGGGCTACGCGTCAGCCAGTTCAACATCGAAAAGGTGCTGGACGTCTTTTTGCCTGTCAGCTTACCAGCCAATGTAGAAGAATTGAAAATCCCGATGAGCATTACGGCGGCGGATTTCCATGCCGCTCGGGAAATTCATATTCGTGATGGCGATCTACATTCCGCCATTGCAGCGTCCTGCGCCATACCGCCGGTGTTCGCTCCGGTGCGTAGAAATGACCGCATTCTGGTCGATGGCGGATTATTCAATCCAGTACCCTTTGATTTGCTGTTCGATGAGGCCGATATTGTCATAGGCATTGACGTTGTTGGCACCCCGGTCGGACCTGACGACTATATGCCAACGACGTTCGAGGCGGTGATCGGCGCGAACCAGCTGACGATGTGCTCCATCATCGAAAACAAATTTCGCATTCGCCCTCCGCACATTTTCATTCGCCCTAATGTCGAGCGGATTGGGCTTCTCGATTTCCTGAAGTTCGAGCAAATCTTGTCACAAAGCGCCAGCGTTCGTGACGAACTGAAACGCGCTATCGAACTGGCACTTGAGGGGAAAGTGGTGCCGATAAACTCAACTCTTGCTACCTGAATTTATCGGCGTCTTTATATGATTGCTATTCCGCCGGAATCGGTGATCCGACTGTGTCACTTGACGATGCCGCGGGCACGATATCATCTGCACCTTTGTCGATGCGCTGGCCTTCGCGAGCTGGTTTGACCAGAGGCTCTGGTGTGACCGGCTTGTTGAAAAGCAGATGGCGCCCGGCCAGAATTCCTTCCGAAGCCTGCACGTGGAGACGGTCTTCGTCGCGCTGGCGCACATCTTCGCGAATTCCGTAGGCTCGCGTTTCGGCTATGCCGAGCCCCTCAAGCGTCCGCTGACCGAACAGCAGGCCGGATTCAAATGTTTCGCGGAGTTCATATTCAACGCCTTGCGCTCGTAATTGCAACGTATGTTCGCGATCATAGGAACGAACGAACAAACGCACGTCCGGATATTCGGATTGTATGAGATTGACGATGTGGTTAGTCGTTTCCTTCTTGTGAGTACAGACGGCGACAATCTTTGCTTTTCGAATTCCTGCGGCTTCCAGGACGTCCTTGCGGGTGCCGTCACCGAAGTAAATGCGGAAGCCAAATTTTCCCGCTGCACGGACACGGTTGGGCGAACTGTCAATCACGGTTACGTCGATACCACCGGCAAGAAGAATCTGCGATGCAATCTGCCCGTATCGTGAAAAGCCGATCATCAAGACGTCAGAACCTGCACCTTCATAGTTCTCTTCAATGACGTCGACAGTCTTATCCTTGATAAGCAGCTTCGACCCTATCGCGACAGAAAGCGGCGTCAGAGCCATGGATACGGTGACGGCGGCCACGAGCTCGGAACCAAGAGCGCTTGAGATAATGGCTGCAGCCGAGGCTGCCGAGAACAGAACGAAAGCAAATTCACCGCCCTGCGGCAGAAGAAAAGCGATCCGCACTGCATCGTTATGGCTGGACCGGAAGATGCGGCACAACAGATAGATGATGGCGATTTTGGTGGCCATGAAGATGGGCACTGCAAGAAGGATAATCTTCCAGTATTGCAGGATCACCGTGAGGTTGAGCGACAAGCCGACCGCAACAAAGAACAATCCAAGGAAAATACCGCGAAAAGGTTCGATGTCCGCTTCCAGTTCGTGTCGATAGGACGATTCTGCAAGCAGAACGCCTGCAATGAATGCGCCCATGGCCATCGAAAGGCCTGCAGCCTGAAGTAGGCTGGCTGATCCGAGTACCACAAAGAGCGCTGCGGCGATCATTACTTCGCGGGCGCCTGTGTTGGCAATAATGCGAAACATCGGATTGATGAGATAGCGTCCTGCAATCACCAGCGCCGCTATGGCTGCGATAGCTGTGGCGAGATGGAATCCTGCACTCGCCTGTGACGGTTCGTTTGGCGAAAGTGCCGGAATAATTGCAAGGATCGGCACGATCGCAAGGTCCTGGAACAGCAGGATCGAAAAAGCACGCTGGCCGTGTTTCTGGTTCGTTTCGGCCCGGTCCTCCAAAACTTGCATCGCAAATGCCGTAGACGAAAGCGCAAGACCGAAACCGATGATGATTCCTGCTTCAGGGCTGAGGCCCGCAAAATAGATGCCAAGAGCGGTCAGAGCTGCTCCACAAATCAGAACTTGGGCGGTGCCAAGACCGAAGATCGATTGGCGCAATGCCCAAAGTCTTGAGGGCTTCAGCTCCAGTCCGATAATGAAGAGAAGAAAGACAACCCCGAGCTCGGAGAAGTGCAGAAAATCTTCTCCGTCTGCAATCAGGCGAGCTACAGGTCCAATCGTGATGCCTGCCGCAAGATAGCCGAGGACTGTGCCAAGCCCTAATCGTTTGAACAGCGGCGCAGCGATAATTGCACCACCCAAAATCATCAGACACTGTAGGTAGAGACTTCCGCCAGTTGCAACCATGCCAAGCTCTTGGAATTTGGAGAAATGTAGGAGGACTTGCCTTGAAGCCCTTGGATTTCGGCAATATAGAAACAAGATATGGCTGTAATCAGCCCGATGTCGAACAATTTGACGATATTTTTTAGCAAGTCCCGGTTTCGGTCCCGCTGCAAATTGTAGTGCAAGGTTGAACCGTGATAAACTTGGGAAACTCGGATTATATAATGATTTCAGATAATTCGGCAGAGAAACTTGTTGATCGAGCAGCCGCTCTCGTGGCTGCGGCCAAACGTGCCGGTGCGGATCAGGCTGACGCAGTCGTGATGCGTGCGCGGTCCGTAAGCGTGTCGGTGAGGCTGGGTAAGGTTGAGGGAACCGAATCGTCGGAAAGCGACGATTTCGCTCTGCGCGTTTTTGTGGGGCGTCGCATTGCGAGTGTTTCAGCAAATGCGAGCGCCGACCCCGACCGTCTCGCTGAGCGGGCGGTGGCCATGGCGCGTGTTGCGCCGGAAGACCCTTATGAACAACTGGCCGATCCAATGCTGCTTGTGGTTTCGCCTCGTGATCTTGATCTCTACGATTCAACGGAAATCGATTCCGAACGTCTGACAGAGGATGCGCTTGTGGCGGAAGCTGCGGCGCTTGCCGTTAAAGGTGTGACAAATTCGGGTGGTGCTGGCGCTTCGCGCAGTCTGGGTGGTCTGGTGCTGGTCACGTCCACCGGGTTTTCAGGCCAATATGCTGCCACACGCTTTGGACGATCGGTCTCGGCGATTGCAGGCGAGGGCACGAAAATGGAGCGCGACTATGATTTTAGTTCGCGACTGCATTTTTCCGATCTTGATACGCCGGATGATATTGGGCGTCGCGCTGGCGAACGCGCTGTGCGAAGGCTGGGTGCGCGTCAGGCAAAGACGGGGCCGGTTACTGTTGTCTTTGATCCTCGCCTTGCACGCGGTATTGCGGGACATCTTGCAAGCGCCATTAACGGCGCTTCGGTTGCGCGCAAGACGAGCTTTCTTCGCGACAGTCTCGGCAGACAGATTCTCAAGCAGGGTATAAACGTTACCGACAATCCGCTGCGTGTGCGTGGTTCTTCTTCGCGTCCGTTCGACGGCGAAGGGATTGAGGGGCAGCCGTTGACGATGGTTGAAGACGGCGTTCTCAATCATTGGTTGCTTTCTGGGTCGAGCGCCCGCGAGCTCGGTTTGCGAGGCAATGGTCGCGGTGTTCGTTCTGGCTCCAGCGTTTCTCCAGCATCGACCAATTTTGCTATCGAACCCGGTTCACAGTCACCGGAGGAATTAATCCGTGCAATCGGCACAGGTTTTTATGTAACGGAGGTGTTTGGGCAGGGCGTTGACATGATAACGGGCCAATATAGCCGCGGCGCGTCGGGGTTTTGGATCGAAAATGGCGAGCTCGCCTATCCCGTTAGCGAAGTGACGATCGCTTCGAACCTCAAGGACATGTTCCTCAATATGACACCAGCGTCCGATATCGACCGAAATTTCGGGATGACGGCGCCGACACTCGTAATCGAAGGCATGACCCTTGCCGGAAACTGACAAACAAAACGACATTTCCGGGGAGCTGGCGCTTCTGCGTGATGCTGCGCGTGAAGCCGGACGTATCGCGATGCGCTACTTCGGTCGTTCTCCGGAAGTCTGGCTGAAGGATGGTTCATCGCCCGTCAGTGAAGCCGACCTGGCTGTTGACCGCTATCTGAAGGATGTCCTTTTGAAAGCGCGGCCGGATTATGGCTGGATATCTGAAGAGACCGTTGATGAACGAGTGGCTCAAAAACGTAGCCGCGCCTTTGTCGTCGATCCGATTGACGGCACCCGTGCCTATATTGCAGGACAGGATCAATGGTGTGTTAGCATAGCCATTGTTGAAAAGGGCCGCCCGTTGGCCGGCGTCCTGGAGTGTCCAGCGCGTACAGAACTTATCGAGGCTGGTAAAGGCATCGGCGCTTCGCAAAATGGTGCTGCCATTCATGTCAAGTTACCGTCGTCAGGTGAACAAGTCACCATCGCATCAGCCCGCAACATGGTGACGGCACTCTCGGAAAGCTGGCGGGACCGTGCAAAGGTTCACCCCTATGTTCCCTCTCTCGCTTACCGTATTGCGATGGTGGCACGCGGAGATATAGCAGGCACCTTCATTCGGCCAAATTCGCATGATTGGGATCTGGCAGCAGCTGATCTGATCCTGAGTGAGTCGGGCGGGGCAATCCTGACAAGCGATGCCTTGCCGATCACATATGGTGGTCCGACGTTGAGCCATGGTGCTCTCGTTGCCGCCAGCGGGGACCTTCTGCAAGAAATGTTGAGTGTTGTCGCGGGCTGACCCTTGGGTTAATCATGCCGCGAACCAAATTTGTTCAGGGATAATTGTCATGAGCGTCGAAGGCGACAAAAAGCAGCTTCTTCATCTGGTGTTCGGCGGTGAGCTGAAAAAGCTCGGTACTGTTGAGTTTCGCGATCTTGAGAACGTCGATATCGTTGGCATCTACCCGGATTACGAGTCGGCCAAGACGGCGTGGAAGTCGAAAGCCCAGCAAACCGTGGACAATGCTCATATGCGTTATTTTATCGTGCACCTGCATCGGTTGCTCGATCCTGAAGGCATAACGCTGAAGGCGGATTGAGCAGTTTGCCTGCTCCCGGCCGGTATCGGATGCAAAGCGGAGATAGCCCGGGTCGGACCACCGGGCATAAGAAGCAAGGGTTCGCGAAACGCCTCTGGCGGCGTATTCGCGGGCCGTTGGCGCAGTCTGCCGTGGTTAAAGCCATACTGGTCTGGCTGATCACTACCTATTTCAAGTTCGTCTACAGCACCAATTCGCGTCTGAAAGAATCAGCTGACCCTCAAGCACTGGTTGGCAAGGACGATCCTTTCATCGTGACGTTCTGGCACGGGCAACATCTCATGGGACCGTTCATCTGCCCTAAAGGAATTGAACTGGTTGCCATGTTCTCGAGAAGTGCCGATGCGGAGTTGAATGCTCGTGTTGCGGAAAAACTCGGATTATTGACGGTACGAGGTTCCGGAGGACGAGGTTCTCGCTCCAAGCCGGAAAAAGGTGGGGCGCGCGCGCTTCTGACATTGAAGAATGCGCTAAAGAAAGGCCAGTCGGCGTCGATAATTGCAGACATTGCTCATGGCAAGGCGCGTGAAGCCGGAGAAGGTATCATTTTATTGGCGAAATTGTCCGGTCGTCCGATAATACCGGTTGCTTATGCTTTCTCACGGAACCATGTTTTGGAAAAGTCCTGGGACAAGACGGCGATTCCGCTGCCCTTTGGGCGTTCGATTATCGTGCGCGGCGACAATGTAAGGGTCGACGCGGATGCCGATGAAACGCAATTGGAAGAAAAACGCATGGAGCTAACGCGCCAACTCAACGACGCGACCGCCAAGGCCTATGCCGCGTTGGAGAAAGCGAAATGAGCGAACGCTGGGCGCGCAATATGTTGGCTGCCTACCGCGCACTCGGCTCTGCGGCCTACCCTTTTATGGGGCCTTACATCGCTTATCGTGCATCGCGCGGCAAGGAAGAGCGTATGCGCCGCGGCGAGCGCTACGGCAAATCCGCCATCGCACGCCCGCAGGGACCGGTAATCTGGGCCCACGCGGCAAGCGTGGGTGAAACTGTTGCGATTACGCCATTGATTGAGCGGATTGCCGCAACGGGTATTCATATCGTGTTGACGACAGGTACTGTGACGTCGGCAAAAGTTGTAGCGGATCAGTTGGGTAGCAAGGTTATTCATCAATATGCGCCGCTGGATTTGCAACCAGCGGTCAACAAGTTTCTCAACCATTGGAAACCTGATCTTGCCATTGGTTGTGAGTCCGAAGTCTGGCCTGCAACCGTACTTTCGCTTGGCAGTCGCCATACGCCGCAGGTTCTGGTCAATGGGCGCATGTCTGACCGCTCCTTCGCTGCCTGGCAGAAAAGACCGGCACTGGCCGAAGCGCTCTTTGAAAATTTCGCCTATGTGGTTGCACAGTCGGAACTTGATGCAGATCGCTTTCGGACGCTGGGAGCGCGACCGGTCAGTGTTTCAGGGAATCTCAAGGTCGATACGAATCCTCCGCCAGCCGATCCGCAGGCTCTGGCCGCGTTGCAACGCCAGATCGGTGGACGGCGGACATGGGCCGCAATTTCTACCCATGACGGTGAAGAAGCGATCACGGCGGAAGTTCATCAGATGCTGAAAGTACGCTATCCTCATCTCATCACGATTATTGTTCCGCGTCATCCGGATCGCGCTCCGGCCATTGAGGCTATGCTGGTGGAAAAAGGGCTCAAGGTTGCGCGTCGCAGCGCTAATGAGCCGATTGAAGCCGATACCGATATCCTGCTGGGAGACACTATCGGGGAGATGGGGCTTTACCTCCAACTGACTGAAATAGCCTTTATTGGCAATTCGCTGACCAAGGAAGGCGGACACAACCCGCTGGAACCGGCGATGATGGGGACTGCCGTGCTAACTGGACGGAATGTCCAGAATTTCCGTGAGTCCTTTCAGCGTCTCATCAAGAATGGTGGCGCGCGCATTGTGAAGGATCGCAATATGCTCGCGGGCGCGATCAATTTCCTGTTCAACAATCCTCAGCATCTCCGTGCCATGATCAATGCAGGAGTGAGCACGGTCAGGGATATGCGCGGTGCACTGGACCGTACACTTGTCGCACTCGAGCCGTTTATCCAGCCCTTGATCCTGCAGGCACAGTTACCTGGCAATCGCAATGAGGCTGCCTATCAGACGGGCGGTCACTGAGCATGGTGAGTGAAGCGCCGCCTTTCTGGTGGGAAAAACCTGACTGGCGCGCTTTGTCTTTGGCGCCTGCTGCCTGGCTCTACGGAGTGGTGGCAGGGCGTCGACTTTTGAAAGCGGAACCACCAAAAATTTCTCTGCCGGTCCTTTGTGTGGGCAATTTCACCGTAGGCGGAGCGGGAAAAACGCCGACCGCGATTGCTTTCGCTGCTGGCGCAAAGGCACGAGGCCTAAACCCCGGCATCGTGTCACGCGGCTATGGCGGCGCTTACAAGGGACTACACGTTGTTGATCCCGCGCACGACAGTGCGCGTTATGTCGGGGATGAGCCACTCCTGCTGGCACGTCATGCCTCGGTGACTCTTTGTCCTGATCGGCTAAAGGCGGCTCGCCATTTACAGACGCTCGGTTGCGATTTCATCGTCATGGATGACGGTTTCCAGAGTGCGCGGCTTTTTGCCGATTTTTCGCTGCTGGTTGTGGATGCCGTGCGTGGTATTGGCAATGGAAAGGTCATACCGGCAGGTCCCCTGCGTGCTCCGCTAACAGACCAGATGCGTAAGACCGACGCTTTGCTGCGTATAGGCAAGGGCGATGGTGCTGATTTCGTCATCCGTCAAGCGGCACGGGCTGGTCGGCCGATATATGAAGCGCAGCTTGAACCCTCGTCGTCCGCTCCGGTAGCGGGCAATCGATGGCTCGCATTTGCGGGTATAGGCAATCCAGAAAAATTCTATGCAAGTGTTGCACAGGCAGGCGGTGAGATTGTGGAGGCGCGCTCGTTCCCCGATCATCACAGTTTTGAAGCGGATGATATTCGCAACCTGATGGACACAGCTCGCCGTCAGGGATTGGGATTGATTACAACAGCCAAGGATCAGGTGCGTCTGGCAACGATGATTGGCGTTCCTGCCGGCTTTCTGGCAAAACTCGCGGTTCTCGATGTCGATCTCAAATTTGACCGCAACGACGGGCTTGACCACATTCTGGATACAGTCATCGAACGTTTCAAAAGCCGTGTTGCGAGCTAATTTTAAGCCTTCTTGCGGCTACGTAGTTCAGGATTGACTTCCAACTCACGCTCAAAAGAAATCAGGCCGGTTGCGTAGGGTTCCTGCCGCGCAACGCTCCAATATTTGAGTTCATCGAGCGGGATATGGGCGCCGGTCACTGCGCACGCGACATAGGCTCCGTGTCTGACGATCTCATAATCACCGTCAAGATAACGCAGAACAGCTTCGGAGGAGCGGGGCGATTCAAATTTATTCATGTGTCTAATACCTTTGTGGCTGACTCTAGCAAGTGCCGTGCGTTGCGTCCAGCAGTACCGGCATCTTGCTTGGTCGTAATTCTATCAACGCCTGCCAAAAAGCCGTTCGATATCTGTCAGTTTCAATTCGATGTAAGTCGGGCGACCGTGGTTACATGTGCCTGAACCGGGGGTGGCTTCCATTTCCCGCAGAAGTGCATTCATTTCTTCAGGCTTCAACCGCCGTCCCGAGCGAACGGAGCCATGACAGGCCATGGTTGCGGCCACATGGTTCAACATGGCCTTCAATCCCTCGGATGTATCGTGTTCCGCAATCTCATCCGAAAGATCGCGGATCAGCTGCTGTACATTCATTTCTCCGAGCATTGCAGGCGTTTCACGCACAGCAATGGCACCTGGCCCAAATTGTTCGATGCCGAGGCCAAAGCGTGAAAGCGTTTCTGCGTGGGTTGCCAGCCGCTCGGCATCTTCTTCCGGTAAATCCACGATTTCAGGGATAAGCAGCATTTGTCCCGGTATCGGGCGAGAGTGCAGGGCGTTTTTCAACGCTTCATAAACAAGGCGTTCGTGAGCCGCATGCTGATCTACAATAACGAGACTGTCTTCCGTCTGCGCAACAATATAATTCGAGTGGATTTGTGCGCGGGCCGCACCAAGCGGCTTCTGCTGGAGTTCCACCGGCACTTCGTCAAGCGTCGCCCGCGCGTCCGCTGCAAGAACATTGACGGTGGTGAGCGTCGCCTGGTCACTTTCCTGAAAGGAGGGTGCCACTCCCAAGTCCAGCGGCCGATGCGCCGGATGCGCAGTCTGCGGCGACCATTCGTTTCTCGGGGCTGAAGGCGCAGGGCGCCAGTTTCCTGATGCATAACCAGCCGAAGGAGGCCGCGATGTAAATGATGGCGTGGCTGGCTGGAACCCTTCTGCGCGGAAAGCTTGCAGCATGGCATCGGCACCGCTGGT
This sequence comes from Brucella tritici, assembly GCF_902825325.1. GTDB lineage: Bacteria > Pseudomonadota > Alphaproteobacteria > Rhizobiales > Rhizobiaceae > Brucella. Next base: position 273,080 of record NZ_CADEAR010000004.1, read on the forward strand.
TGCAGGCCGAATGCCCGACTGCGCCAGTGCCTGTTTGATTGCGCCAACAATCAGTCCACGCACGAGACCCGGATCACGGAAACGCACGTCAGCCTTGGCCGGATGCACATTAACGTCGACCAGTGCAGGGTCCAGCGTCAGAAACAATACGGCAACCGGATGGCGATCACGGGCCATGACATCCGCATAAGCTCCGCGCAATGCGCCGAAAAGCTGTTTGTCACGCACCGGGCGCCCGTTCACATAAGCGAACTGATGCAGGGCATTGCCGCGATTATGGGAGGGAATGCCCACAAACCCGGCCAGGCGCACGCCGTCACGCTCGGCGTCGATGGCGAGCGCATTTTCGCCGAACTCTTTTCCGAGTATTTGGTTGATGCGCTCGAGCGTTGCCTCTGCGCCGCTACCGGTTGCGGATAACTCCAGTGGTGTCCGGTCGGTGCCTGCAAGCGAAAAGCGGACATGCGGAAAGGCAATTGCGATGCGCTTGACGACATCGGTTATCGCTGAAGCTTCCGCGCGGTCCGTCTTCATGAACTTTAGACGGGCAGGGGTCGCGTAGAAAAGATCGCGGACCTCGGCAATCGTCCCGCGATTGAGCGCGGAAGGACGGGGACCGTCGAGATGTCCGCCGGAAACCGATACTTCAAAGCCGGAGTCTGCGTCCTGCGGACGAGATTTGAGGGTCAGTTTTGCGACCGAGCCAATAGATGGCAGAGCTTCCCCACGAAATCCCAGTGCGCGAATATCGTGCACATCATCGGAAAGCTTGGAAGTACAGTGGCGGGAAACTGCCAATGGAAGCTCATCGATCGGGATTCCCGAACCATTATCCGTCACCCGCAACAAAGTCTTGCCACCACCACCTGTCACGACCTCAATGCGGGTCGCGCCAGCGTCGATTGCATTCTCGACAAGTTCCTTGATAACGCTGGCGGGGCGTTCGATGACTTCACCCGCCGCGATCTGATTGATGATGGTTTCGCTTAAGTGTCGAATGGGCATGGTTGGACTATAGAAGGATTCGCTTCTGTAAAGAACATGCTTCTATAGTCCGGCCAGACCGCCTTTTGTGCATTCACGGATGCTGTTGAATACACAATGTTGTCTGCAGATAATCGCCTTATTGCGGGGCATAATCCTTATGTGCTGGCAAATTCAAATCCTTAAGGCTGTCTGCATTGACAACTGCACGTGCCACGGCTTCTGCCATAACAGTCGCTGCAATTGCTCCAATCGCAGTTACATCGGCTTCCACACCCTTCGCCTTGCCTGTGGAAAGTGCGAAGACCGTGTCACCGTCCCACATTGTATGGATTGGGTTGATCGTGCGTGCAAAGCCATCATGCGCCATGCCCGCAATCTTTTTCAGCTGAGCCTTGTCGAACGGGACGTTGGTCGCTATTGCGCCAATCGTTGTGTTGGCGCCTCCCGACTTGACCACACCGTGGCCCTGCATGATGGCGGACATGGTATCACGGAAGCCCTTGCCGTCCTCTGTCCTTGCACCAGCCAGAATCTGGCGTGAGTTCGGTGCATAGACATCACCGACAGCATTGACGGCAACGATTGCGCCGACAACGATTTCGGTGCCTGGCACCTTGTAACTGGCTGTGCCTAGCCCGCCCTTCATGGCGTAATCCATGCCGAACATCTTGCCGACAGTCGCGCCTGCACCAGCACCGATATTGCCTTCGCCGGAAGCTTCGGCCTTTGCGGCCTTGCATGCCAGATAGCCGGCTTCTTCATCGGGGCGCACCGAAAAATCTCCGACACCGAGATCCATCAGGATTGCTGCCGGTACAATCGGAACGACGCCTTTGCCGATCTTGAAACCGAGATTGTTTTCTTCGAGATAACGCATGACACCGGTTGCAGCCGCCAGACCATAGGCACTGCCGCCGGAAAGCAGGATGGCCTGAACCTGCTGCACATAATTGATCGGATCGAGCAGATCAGTTTCGCGCGTACCAGGGGCTGAACCGCGCACGTCGACACCCGCAGAAGCGCCGTCCTCGCATAGAAGGACGGTGCAGCCGGTCGGACGTTTTGTCAGTGTGTGGTGTCCCAGCTTGATTCCGGGTACATCCGTGATGCTTCCACCCAAAAGTTCCAGCATATTCGCTCCTCCCTCAGTAGCTGCCGATGCGGCATTGACGACAAAGGGCATTGCCCCAAGTCCCGCAAGCGACTTGGTAAATGTTCTGCGGTCCATGAACAGTTTTCTCCTCCATTTTTGCTCTATTGAGAGAGCGTATTCTTTTCGCGTGCCCGGCGCTGGCGCAGAACGTCGGCCACATAGTCACGTGACAGGGCATGATAGAGTGGCTCGTGAGAAATCAACCGCGCAGTGCCATAGCCAAGCATTGATGCACACATGAGTGGAATGACATTGTTATGATTGCCGGTCATTTCCAGAATGATGACGAATGCCGTCATGGGCGCTTGCACGACACCGGCAAAATATCCCGCCATGCCGAGAACGGCAGCAAGGCTGGCGCTGGTTCCAAGAACAAGGCCGATTGTGCTGCCCAATCCCGCGCCGACCGATAAAGACGGCGCAAATATCCCACCCGGTATTCCCGAAATCATGGAGAGGAGCCCGGCAAGAAACTTCGCGATAAAGTAGAGAGGCGGAAGAGCCAGCCCTTCGACAGCGCTCCGTGCCTGATCGTAGCCTGCACCGAAGGTCGATCCGCCGGATGCAATGCCGATGATTGCGACGAGGAGGCCGCAAATTCCTGCGAAAAGCACGGCATTGCGAAGTGGGGCTTTTTGAACACGACGTCGCGCGCGGCGTCCCAGTTCCAGTGCGAGCGCACTAAAGGCTGCCCCGAATGCTCCGCCGATTATACCGCACGCAATAACCAAAACCCAATCCTTGCCGGTCGAAGCCGTAACGGTGGTCAGTCCGAAGTAATTATAGTTTCCAACAAGACCAAGCGAGGCGAGACCAGCGAGAATGACAGCGGACAGCACAAGGCCGTTGGTTCGGGCCGCGTAGGCGCGTCCCATCTCCTCGATCGCGAACACGACACCCGCCAGAGGTGTATTGAATGCTGCGGCGATACCTGCAGCAGAGCCTGCAAGGATGAGGCCGCGTGCCTGCTCCATGCCACCGAAACGCGCAGACTGCATCATGATGGATGCGCCAATCTGCACTGTCGGGCCCTCGCGTCCGATGGAAGCACCGCTAAAAAGCCCTGCGAGAGTGAGAACGATTTTCCCGATTGCGGTCTTGAGCGAAAGCAGAAGAGTTCGATCTTCATGATCGTGCAAGTGGCGTGCGGCAATTGCTTGCGGAATGCCACTGCCTCCAGAATTTGGAAACCAGGATAAGGCAATCCAGGAACAGGCCATAAACCCGACCGGTGTGATAAGCAGGGGGAGCCATGCCCGCCAACTGTTTCCACTTGTTAGTGTCTTGAACCAATCCTGCGCAATGTCAGCGGCTTCTGCAAAGCAGACGCTGATAAGACCGATGGCCAATGCGCCGCACCAGAAGACCAGCCGTGGTTTCCAGACATGCGGCGACATCCACATGGCTTTTGACCGTCTGACAAGCGGAACGCGTCTATAGGATTTTCTCACTTTGCCCCTGCAAATCTGCTGCTGCCCGTTTTCGACGTACAGAGATTTATCACGCAAATCCTTATCGGTAACTGAAACTTGTCAGCAAAAGGCTTTCCATTTGGTCATAACCGTGTTACCAGCCGGTGCCAATTCAACCTAGCAAACCAGATGCGTCGCTGCTCCCGGACCTATTCCGGAGAGGCGGCTTTTCTCATTCGATAAGATCGGCAAAGGAATTGGCAATGGCTAAAATCGTGGAATCGCCCACTGGCGCTCTCGCTCTCACATTCGACGATGTGCTATTGCAGCCGGGCCATTCCGAAGTGATGCCGGGGCAGGTTGATCTGCGCACGCGCATCGCGAAGGATATCGAGCTTAACCTTCCTCTTCTTTCTGCTGCTATGGATACGGTGACGGAATCCCGTCTGGCCATTGCGATGGCACAGGCTGGTGGCATCGGCGTCATTCACCGCAATCTGACGCCGGAACGTCAGGCGGAAGAAGTCCGTCAGGTCAAGAAGTTCGAATCCGGTATGGTCGTAAATCCGGTCACCATTGGGCCGGACGCTACACTTGCCGACGCTCAGGCATTGATGAAGACGCATGGAATCTCCGGTATTCCGGTCGTTGAAAATGCTACCAAGGGCCCAGGCCGTCTTGTCGGCATCCTGACCAATCGCGATGTCCGTTTCGCTTCTGATCCGAAGCAGAAAATCCACGAACTAATGACTCGCGAGAACCTCATTACGGTTCGTGAGAACGTCAATCAGGACGAAGCAAAGCGTCTCTTGCACGCTCATCGCATTGAAAAGCTTCTCGTTGTCGACGATCAAGGCCGTTGTGTCGGTCTCGTTACGGTCAAGGACATTGAAAAGTCGCAGCTTAATCCGAATGCCGCCAAGGACGCCCAGGGGCGCCTGCGGGCGGCTGCTGCAACGAGCGTCGGCGAGGACGGTTACGAGCGCGCCGAACGTTTGATTGAAGCAGGTGTCGATCTTTTGGTCGTGGATACGGCGCATGGTCATTCGCAGCGCGTTCTCGACGCTGTGGCCCGTATCAAGAAAGCCTATCCGAATGTCGCCATTCTTGCGGGCAATGTGGCAACGACTGCCGGTACGCAGGCACTGATTGATGCCGGAGCGGATGCTGTCAAGGTGGGTATCGGGCCGGGCTCCATCTGCACCACGCGTATCGTCGCCGGTGTCGGGGTTCCGCAGCTTTCGGCCATTATGTCAGCCGTTGAGGCCGCGCAGAAGCAGAATATTCCTGTTATCGCTGATGGCGGGATCAAGTTCTCGGGCGATTTCGCCAAGGCGCTGGCTGCCGGAGCAGTCGCAGCGATGGCTGGATCGCTGTTGGCCGGTACGGAAGAAAGCCCAGGCGAGGTTTATCTGCATCAGGGTCGCTCGTTCAAGGCCTATCGCGGTATGGGCTCGGTTGGTGCCATGGCGCGCGGTTCGGCTGATCGCTATTTCCAGGCGGAAGTGCGCGATGAGCTGAAGCTTGTACCGGAAGGCATCGAGGGGCAGGTAGCTTATAAGGGGCCGATTTCCGCAGTTCTTCATCAGCTTGCAGGCGGCTTGCGTGCCTCCATGGGCTATGTTGGCGCCAAAACACTGGAAGAGTTCCGTGAGAGAGCAACGTTCGTGCGGATTTCCAATGCCGGTCTCCGTGAAAGCCATTCGCATGGCGTTGCCATTACCCGCGAAAGCCCAAACTATCCTGGCGGCATGTAATTCATTAGATTTCACGAATGGAAAAAGGCGACTCGATTGAAGCCGCCTTTTTTTATCTTTAGTTGGTTACGGCCTTCAACTTCTTAATTTCTGTGCGGATTTCATCGAAGGGACCAACCTTGTGCGTTTGTGCGGACAGGTTGTCGGCATAAGGGCCGTAGCCAGCATCTGCAGGCTTTTCCAATCGGTTTGGGAAATCCTTGTCCAAATCTGCTTTAGCTGGACGTGGCTTCGACTGGAAGAAGGCGGCAATGTCCCATGCATTTTCCGGTTCCAATTGCGGCTCGTCAAGTGATACGCCGTTCGGCATGTTGGCGTGAATGAAATTTGCCGCTGAGATCAGCCGGTTCATGCCTGCGCCGTCATTGAAACTATCCGGCCCCCAGAGCGGCGGAAACTCATAGCCTTTCGCATCGCCCACGACGCCGACCCGTTTGCCCTGACCATCCGCTCCATGACAGGCGGCGCAAACTTCGGCATAGAGTTTCTCGCCGTGCACCGGATCGGCCGGGCGTTTCAGTTCCGGCATCTTTCCAGAGCCGCGACCTTTGGTGTTTTCGCCAACAGTAGTCCCTGCAGAGACGTATTTGATATAGGCGACCATGGCTTTCATCTGCGGGGAATCGATGGCCAGCGCTGTGCCATTTAGGCTTCGGGTCATGCAACCATTGACGCGATCTTCAATCGTGCCGACCTGACCTTCTCGCGAGCGGTACTGAGGAAAGTCGCCGTAGACACCAACGAGAGGTAGTCCATATTTCTTGGTTCCGGCTTCCAGATGGCAGCTTTGGCAGGAAAGATTGTTACCTGCAAAACGTTTCGTTTCATCAGCCACTTCTGGACCCATATGCGCATAAGTCTCGGTAATCAGATCGTGGCCATAGCGCACAATTCGTCCCCACGCATCGTCAGGCAATGTGTCGGGATCTGGTATCTCCCAGGCAGCGTCTTCGGCCGCCGCTGTTTTTGCAGAAACGTTTCCCGTATTCGCAGACGTCGCCGCATTCTGCGGTACGGTTGCATTATTCTTAGCGATGGCGTGGTTTGTACGCGGCGTAATTGAAGAGCGCGAACTGTCGCTCGTCACCGCGAAATAAGTCAAGCTCAGGCAAAAGACCACACCATAGGCCGCCAAATCGGACCACCTCATTATCCCCTCCAGGCAATAGGTTTCAGAATCAAAACGTTGAGTGGCTATGTTTCCAAACTTAATGCAGCCTTAAGAGTGTGAGGGACGGTCACTTCAGGACAGAGAGATCATCGTGGCCTACTTTCAGTCCGCTTACGCTTTCAGTGATACAGTCCGCGAGGGCTAGAAAATCCTGCCGACGCATGCTCTGTCTTCGCCAGAACAAAGCAATTTCCCGCTTCGGTTGTTCGCCTTTAAAAGGCACGATGCGCATATGATTACTGCGCGCTTCAGCACGCACCGCGATTTCTGGAATGAGTGTAAAGCCCATGCCATGGCTCACCATTTGTAAAAGGGTAGTCATGCTGGTGGCGCCATATTTTACGAGCTGGCGTTGCGATGGTAGCGAGCAAACGGCCAATGCCTGATCTCGCATGCAATGCCCTTCTTCCAGCAAAAGTAATCGGTCGATAGCAACGTTGTCCTGCGTCATCGGTGAAGCCAAAACCGTTTGATCATTGGTGGAGGTCGCTATCAGAAAGCGATCATCGAACAGTTTTCTTTGGGCGAGCCGCTCGTCGTCAATGGGAAGGGCAGCGACAAGCGCATCGATTTCACCCGCAAGCAGCTCATCAAGAAGTTTGGCGGTTACGCTTTCCCGCAATTGGAGGCGGAATGACGGATGCCGTTCGCGCAGAAGTGGGATGAGCACCGGAACCAAATAGGGTGCAACGGTTGGAATGATACCCAGTCGTAGCCGTGTTTGCAGCAACCCCCGGCTTTGCGCGGCAATTTCCTCAAGTGCATGGAGTTCACGCAACACTGTCTTGATACCTGGATAAAGTTGCCTGCCAAGCTCCGTCATTATTACCTGTCGCTGAGAGCGCTCGAAAAGCGGTGCACCCGCAACGGCCTCCATTTCCGCGATCTGAGCTGAAAGCGCGGGCTGGGACACATGAGCCAATTGTGCGGCTTTGCGGAAATGCAGCGTGGTGGCAAGCGCTTCGAAATAGCGCATCTGACGTACTGTAAACATGATAAGAAAAAGTTATCAAAAATAATCGGAAAAGCAATTGGAGATTATGATTGGAATAGGTCTAATCTGAGCCCGTTACCTAGCCACGGCATGACGCGGACGAACCGTGTCGTGCTTCTAGCAAGGCTAGTCGTATTCCAATATTGGCTTTTTCAGGAGGGAATTCCCATGGCAGATCGCCCGACAATGACGACGAGTGCAGGCGCTCCGATACCGGACAACCAGAATTCCCTGAGTGCGGGCGAGCGCGGCCCTCTCTTGATGCAGGATTATCAGCTCATTGAAAAACTGAGCCATCAGAACCGCGAACGCATTCCAGAGCGTGCTGTCCACGCCAAGGGCTGGGGTGCCCATGGTACACTGACCATTACCGGCGATATTTCGAAATACACCAAAGCCAAGGCTCTGCAGCCAGGCGCTAAGACGCCGATGCTGGCGCGCTTCTCGACCGTTGCCGGCGAGCAGGGTGCCGCTGATGCCGAGCGCGATGTACGCGGCTTTGCTCTCAAGTTTTATACAGAGGAAGGCAACTGGGATCTGGTCGGCAATAACACACCCGTGTTTTTCGTGCGCGACCCGGTCAAATTCCCGGATTTCATTCACACCCAGAAGCGTCATCCCAAGACAAACCTGCGTTCGGCGACTGCGATGTGGGACTTCTGGTCGCTCTCGCCGGAAAGCCTGCATCAGGTGACAATCCTGATGTCGGATCGCGGTTTGCCGACCGATGTGCGTCACATCAACGGATATGGTTCTCATACTTATTCGTTCTGGAACGATGCTGGCGAGCGCTATTGGATCAAGTTCCATTTCAAGACCATGCAAGGTCACAAGCACTGGACCAATGCAGAAGCCGAGAATGTGATTGGCCGTACGCGTGAATCCACGCAGGAAGACCTGTTCACCTCCATAGACAAGGGAGATTTCCCGAAGTGGAAGGTTCAGGTGCAGATCATGCCGGAACTTGATGCCGACAAGACGCCATACAATCCGTTCGATCTCACAAAGGTCTGGCCGCATGCAGACTATCCGCCGATCGATATCGGTATCATGGAGCTGAACCGTAATCCGGAGAACTACTTCACCGAGATTGAAAATGCGGCTTTCTCGCCGTCGAATATCGTGCCGGGTATCAGCTATTCACCCGACAAGATGTTGCAGGCGCGTATCTTCTCCTATGCGGATGCGCATCGTCATCGCCTTGGTACACATTACGAAAGCATTCCGGTCAACCAGCCGAAGTGCCCGGTTCATCATTATCACCGCGATGGTCAGATGAATGTCTATGGCGGGATCAAGACCGGCAATCCAGATGCTTATTACGAGCCGAACTCGTTCAATGGTCCGGTTGAACAGCCGTCAGCCAAGGAGCCGCCGCTGCGTATCTCAGGCGATGCTGCTCGTTATGACCATCGTGTTGGTAATGACGATTATTCGCAGCCGCGGGCCCTGTTTAATCTGTTCGATGACGGACAAAAACAACGCCTGTTCTCCAATATCGCTGCGGCAATGGGTGGGGTTCCGGGCTTCATCGTCGAGCGTCAGCTCGGTCACTTCAAGCTGATCCATCCCGACTATGAGGCTGGCGTGCGTAAAGCCTTGAAGGATGCCCATGGCTATGAAGCCAACACGATTGCCACTAATGAAGAGGCAACGGCGGCTGAATAAACCGCTGTCATAAGATAGAAAGAAAGCCGGAGCTCGTCGCTCCGGCTTTTTTGTTTTGATTTGCCGATTGCCTTTTCCCTCCAAGGAAGGCTATGCCCAAGCAGGCATTCGAGAAGGAGACACAATGCGGCTTGGCGGACGTCTGCAGGCGGCTATCGAGGTATTGGATCAGATTGAAGTGGGCACGCGTCCGGCTTCAGACGTGCTGAAGGATTGGGGCGCTTCCCATCGTTTCGCAGGCGCGGGTGACCGCGCTGTGATTGGCAATATCGTCTATGATGCACTGCGCCGCAAACTGTCCATCGCGTGGCGAATGGACGCCGACGATGCACGCGCTCTGGCTTTTGGCGCGCTATTGGCCGATGGCGGCATGGATATTGTTGCTGTTGATGCCGCTCTCGATGGAGATAAGTTTGCGCCGCACGTGCTGGAGCAGCTGCGTCGTATTGCTTGGGAAAGCAGGGATGTCACCGAAGCGCCAGCCCATGTTCAGGCGGATGTGCCCGAATGGTGCGCATCTTCGCTGGAGGAACTTTTCGGGGCGCGCTGGGTGGATGAGGGTAGGGCACTGGCAACACGGCCACCCGTCGATCTGCGCGTAAACAGTTTGAAGGCCAAGCCTGAACAAACGCTTGCGGCCTTGGAAAAAGCTGGCGCTGCACCGGCGCCATTCCTTGCGCAAGCCTTGCGCATACCGCCGATTGAAGCACTTGGCCGCCACCCGAATGTGCAGGGCGAGCAGGCCTTTCTCGACGGCTGGTTTGAGGTTCAGGATTTGGGATCACAGCTTGCCGCGCTCTTTGCTGGTGCCACACCAGGCCAGCAGGTACTGGACTATTGTGCTGGCGCTGGTGGCAAGACATTGGCTCTGGCTGCTGCGATGCAAAATAGTGGTCAAGTCCACGCCTATGATGCGGAACGCTCCCGGTTATCGCCGATGCATGAGCGACTGCAGCGTGCAGGGGTGCGCAATACGCAGGTCCATGGAAATCTCGATGCACTCGACCCGCTCACAGGGCAGATGGACCTCGTTCTGACTGATGCGCCTTGCACGGGTTCCGGCACATGGCGCCGCCGCCCGGATGCGAAATGGCGGCTGAACGACCAGCAGCTTGAGCGGCGCGTTCAGGACCAGAAGGAAGTGCTGGAATCTGCCAAGCATTATGTGAAACCGGGTGGGCGACTTGCCTATGTTACCTGTTCTCTATTTGCGGAAGAAAACACGCAACAGGTTGCGAGGTTTCTCACAGATAACGCTGATTTTTCGGAGGTCGCGCCACAGGCGATCTGGAACACAATTGTTGCCGATGCCGGTGAAGTGGAGCCGGTATTTCCGTCGCATGGTGCGGTATTTTCGCCATTGTCCACTGGCACTGACGGTTTTTATGTGAGCATTCTGCAAAGATCAAAATAAAGCGGGGGAGACGATGTCAGCGCATCGTGTAGCAGAACCGGATTTTAAAGAGCGCGTCGAGGAAAGCTTTGGTCGGCAGGCGGCCATGAAGCTGATCGGCGCTGAACTGACACGGTGTGAGCCCGGTATCGTTGAAGTCGAAATGCCGTTTCGTGAGGAGCTGACACAACAGCACGGCATTTTGCATGCAGGCATGATTTCTGCCGCACTCGATTCTGCCTGCGGCTATGCTGCGCTGACGCTGATGCCTTCCGATGCGGCAGTACTGACTATCGAATTCAAAGTGAATCTGCTTGCTCCAGGCAAAGGGGAGCGGTTCCTCTTTCGCGGTGAGGTCACCAAACCCGGTCGTACCATCATGGTTAGTGATGGACAGGCATTTGCGGTTACCGACACAGAAGTGCGCCTGATCGCAACAATGACCGGAACAATGATGGTCGTGCAGGACAGAAAAGGCCTGCAGGGATGATGAAAATTGTCGCCGGAAAGCGTCTGCTCTACGTTGTGGCTGTTGATGCCGAATATGGGCGTCATCTGGCGAAGCTCTTCACGCCGGTCATGATCGGGGTAGGGCCGGTCGAGGCGGCTGCCAATCTCGCCTATGCTCTTGCAGCTCTGATGCAGGCGGGAGAAAAGCCTGATCTTGTGGTTTCACTCGGCTCTGCAGGCTCAGCCAGACTACCGCAAGCGGAAGTGTTCCAGGTATCTTCCGTTTCCTATCGCGATATGGATGCTTCGCCGCTTGGGTTTGAAAAAGGCGCGACGCCTTTTCTCGATCTTCCCAAAGTGATCGAACTCCCGGTTTCCGTACCGGAAATCTCTGCCGCATCGCTTTCAACAGGTGCGAATATCGTTTCCGGCAAAGCCTATGCGGCGATTGATGCGGATATGGTCGATATGGAAACCTATGCCTGTCTACGCGCATGCCAGCTTGCAGGAATTTCGCTTATTGGGCTTCGCGGTATCTCCGATGGTGCAAGCGAGTTGCAGCATGTCGGGGACTGGACACAGTATCTGCACATTATCGATGAAAAACTGGCCCAAGCGGTCGAGCGACTGGAGGCTGCAATCGCGGATGGTCTCTTGTCGGCTCCTGACAATGGTATGTCAGTATAGGTCGATTTTTGGCAACGCACTTGTTGAGCATGGCGTCTATAACCCATATAGGCATTGCATCCCGGTCACTTTTTAAATAGATGCTGCACATGAGCACCACGGCACATCCCGACACAATCCTAATTATCGACTTTGGCAGCCAGGTTACGCAGCTGATTGCGCGTCGCGTGCGCGAAGCCAACGTCTATTGTGAAATCGTCCCTTTCCAGTCTGCGGAAGAGACTTTCAAGCGGCTGAAGCCGAAAGGCGTTATCCTTTCAGGCAGCCCCCATTCGACGACTGATATTGGGTCGCCGCGTGCGCCCCAGGCCGTTTTCGAAGAAGGCATTCCGGTCCTCGGCATCTGCTATGGCGAACAGACGATGTGCGCCCAGCTGGGTGGCAAGGTGGAAAGTGGCCATGATCGCGAATTCGGTCGTGCTTTCCTGGATGTGCAGGAAGATAGCCCTCTCTTCGAAGGCATATGGGCCAAGGGCACTCGCCATCAGGTCTGGATGAGCCATGGCGACCGCGTTACATCGCTGCCCGATGGTTTTACCATTATCGGTACTTCGCCAAACGCGCCTTTTGCAGTCATCGCTGACGAGAAGCGCAAATATTACGGCGTACAGTTCCACCCGGAAGTCGTGCATACGCCGGATGGCGCCAAGCTATTGCAGAATTTCGTTCATCGTATCGTCGGCGTAAAGCCGGGTTGGACGATGGGTGCCTATCGCGAGCAGGCTGTCGAGGCAATTCGTAAGCAGGTCGGCAGTGGGAAGGTTATCTGCGCGCTTTCCGGCGGCGTGGATTCGTCCGTTGCGGCGCTTCTGGCGCATGAAGCTATTGGCGATCAGCTGACCTGCATTCTCGTTGACCATGGGCTGATGCGCAAGAACGAAGCGCAGCAGGTCGTTGAAATGTTCCGCGAACACTATAACCTGCCACTCATTCTCGTCGATGCTGCTGATCGTTTCATCGGTGAGCTGGAAGGCGAAACCGATCCTGAAAAGAAGCGTAAGACGATTGGCCGCCTCTTTATCGAAGTGTTCGAGGAAGAGGCCAAGAAGCTCGGCGGTGCGGATTTCCTCGTGCAGGGCACACTCTATCCGGACGTGATCGAAAGTGTCTCGTTTACCGGTGGTCCTTCGGTTACGATCAAGTCGCACCACAATGTTGGTGGTTTGCCGGAGCGCATGAAGATGCAGCTCGTCGAACCATTGCGCGAACTGTTCAAGGACGAAGTACGCCTGCTCGGCAAGGAACTTGGCCTGCCGGACAGCTTCATCGGTCGTCATCCATTCCCCGGACCGGGTCTTGCTATCCGCTGCCCGGGCGGCATTACGCGAGAGAAACTCGAGATTCTGCGCGAAGCCGACGCGATTTATCTGGATGAAATCCGTAAGGCTGGCCTCTACGATGCCATCTGGCAGGCTTTCGCTGTTCTGTTGCCGGTTCAGACCGTAGGCGTGATGGGCGACGGTCGTACCTACGAATTCGTCTGTGCGCTGCGCGCCGTGACTTCGGTGGACGGCATGACGGCCGATTTCTACCACTACGACATGAACTTCCTTGGCAATGCGGCAACCCGCATCATCAATGAGGTCCGTGGCATCAATCGCGTTGTCTATGATGTGACTTCAAAGCCGCCTGGCACGATCGAGTGGGAATAATTTGACGTCTGCCTACCACTCAAATCTGATCTAAACCGCTCAAAACTCTTTCGATCTATGCCCGTCAGTTCTTGCTGGCGGGCATATCGTTTTTATAGCTGGCGCTGGTCCCTCCTGATCAAAACGAAACGTCGACCTGATTAAAAACTAGCAGCGTTTCAAGCTTTTGACCGCATAGGGATTGAGAACAATCTCGGTAAATTGAGCGATGCTCACAGTTTGAGGTTGTGAAGTGATGTTCACCAGCCAGAATTCTCGCTCTGTTGCAAAGGCCAGAACGTGGTCAGGCCGCGACGAAACAAGCTGCTGCCATTTCTTACCTGCCAGCCCGGCCAATGTTTTTATCGTATTAAAGAGCGGACGTTTTCCGCCTGCTGGCGTTGGCTCGCCTTCGCCAGCAATAAGCCCGAATGGGCCAGTCATGGCCGAAAGCGTTAGACGATCAAGGCCTGCATTCAGCACCGATATGGCATAGGCCATGGCGAAGCTTTCCGCGAATTTTCCATTATGGCGTGGATCGAGATTGGCCATGGCAATGCGTTTGCCATTCGGGTTTTCCATCGTCCTGCTTCCATAGGGATTCTGACGCATGGGGATCGTCGACGGCCCAATGCGATAGGGCTTGTCGCCATAGATCGCTCGCACCGAGCGGGTGATGAAAGGCAGAGCCTCTAGTGTCTGCATGACGCTCAGGTCGTCAGCGGCATGGACAATCGGATTGGTGCAATGGGTGACGAAATCAACAAGCTCGCAGGGAACGCGCTTGCGATTAAGCTCTGTGAAATAGCTCAGCATTCCACCGCCAAGCCGTACATCCGGGAAGGCTTCTCTTGCTGCCGCATAAACATCTTCGAGCGGCGGGCAGGGAGGCCATTTGCTTCCGGGAGGCGTCGATTGCCGGTCTATGGCCGGTGAAAGAATGATCGCATCCGGGGTAAAGCCAGCTGCTGTCATGTCAGAAGCGATTGCTGTCGTCTCTTCGATGAGCGATTTCTCGCAAGGCAATGCAATTTCGAGCGAAACGTGCCCGCTATGCTTCGCAGCCAAGGTCGCGAAATCAGCAAAAGCTGATTCGTTATGACTTGCCAGAGGATCGTAATGAAATAACAGATCCTGCGGGGCTATTTCCTCAAGCAGCTCTATTGCAGCTAAACTGGCCTTGGCTTCTTCTGGTGTGATGATGATGCCGATATTTGGCATTTTTCCACTTGCGTCACCGAGTGTGATGCACACCGGCTCCGCATACCGGGTGCTATTTGGTGTCGCCGCGCGCGTGTCGGAAATGTTGAGCACGATGCGCTGATGCTGGGGTTTGGCGGCTTCGATCTGGTAAGGCCATGGCAAAGCCAGGGGACGCACATAGGTCTTGTAAGATGCATCGGACCAGTTGCGCTGGTCTTCCATCTCAAACGTATCGCCTTCCATACGGCATTCCGCCGTAACGCCAGGCATGGCCTCATGGGTGATTGCACGCATGTCCTTGAAAGGCTGCCATGGCTCGATCAGATCGGGCAGGCGGGTCTTGTTGAGTGTACCGTCGACATGCTCGACTGTTACAGGCGAACCTGCCACGCCGACAATTGGATGGAGAATGCAGAAGCCGCAACGGTTAGTTTCAAAGCCGGTCACGGTAGTGGCCACGGCGTCGAAAGTAAGTGTTCCGCCACTCTCTGCCTGAATGCGGACATCAATGGTGAGTTGGGTCGCATCCGGGCCTTCGCAACGTGCCTGATAGGTGACAATGAAACCGCTGTCGTTTTGCTCAACATTCAGATCATGGATTTCCGGGTTGTAGGTTCCCCAGTCTCGATCCCGCACGAGATAGGAGACCGCGCGCAGAACTTCGACGCCGTCATAAGTGATGGTGCGAAGATTGCCGTCGCTTAAATCCAGGCCAAGCAAGCCCGCTTTTAGGTGCGTTGGCTGAGCTTCGGCTTCTCGCGTTCCATAGAGCAGGAAAGGATCGACGTTGCTCATTTGAGCAACGCCGTAATGTCGACGCGATTGCCGCTTGTAGCACTGTCATACGCGGCTTCAACGAGCGCGAAGGTCTTAAGATTATCAGCACCCGATGTCGAGGTGTCTTCACCAGATGCCAGCTTGTCGACCCAATGCTGCTGAATGGCAAAGACGCTTTCCTGAATATTGTGCCATGGACGTGAGGCCCACGAGAGCAGTTTTGGCGAAACGTCGGAAACCGTGGTGCCGTTCGGCGTAATCACTTCAAGGCGATACCCCTGATAAAGCCGGATCGAACCTTCGGTGCCATCAATTTCGACGAGCGTTTCCGGGAAAGGATCGGTTTTGAGCTTGGTCGCATAGCTTACGTCGACAATGGAAGTAGCGCCATTTTCATGATCCATGAGAATAGTTGCTACATCTTCACCCTTGATCTTCGGGTTCACACGCTTTGTGCGAGCAACAAGGCTGGTCACATCGCCCAGAATGAAGCGTGCAATATCAAGCGTATGAATGCCTAAATCTTCGATGATGAAGCGTTCGCCTTCAGCAAGATAGGGCTGGCCGGAAAACACGTCGAAGCCCGAGCGGAAGGAGAAACGTCCCCAGAATGGCGCACCTATGACGCCACTGTCGAGTGCCTTGCGCACTGCCTGAATAGGCGTCTGCCAGCGGAAGTTTTCATGCACCATGAGCGGAATGCCTGCTTCATCGCAGACTTTCACCATGGCCTGTGCATCATCAAGCGTTTTGGCAAAAGGCTTCTGGCAGATTGCTGGCACCTTGCGAGTGGCGGCAAGTTCCACCAGAGCGCGATGGCTTGAGACTGTGGTGGCGATATCGACAAAATCAATGCCGCCATCCGCAAACAGCACCTGCGCATCAGTATAGCGGCGTTCGATGCCAAACTGGTCGCCGACAATCTTCAGCCGCTCAGGGTTGCGATCACAGATTGCCACGATTCTGGCACCCGAAACATCATTCCATGCATGCATCTGGTTGATTGCGAAAAAACCGCAGCCGATCAGAGCGCCATTCAATTCTGCCATTTTAACCCGCTTTTGCCATTTGCATAAGTGTAACGCGCTGCTGGAGGCGGCGCTGTGCCTGATCCACCACCACGGCAATGATGATGACAAGGCCCTTGATGACCATTTGCCAAAAGGACGATACGCCCATCATGACCAGGCCATCGGAGAGGATACCGATGACGAATGCACCGATGATCGTGCCGCCAATGGTGCCGCGCCCGCCAGACATCGAGGTGCCTCCGAGGACTGCTGCCGCAATGGCGTTCAGTTCGAACGAGTTGCCGGTTGCCGGATGCGAAGACATCAGTTCGGACGAGATGATAAGCCCGGCGATCGCCGCACAGAAGCCCGAAAACATGTAAACGAACATCTTTACGCGGTCGACGCGGATACCCGACATGCGTGCCGCACGTTCATTGCCGCCGACTGCGAAAATCTGGCGACCAAGGGGCGTGTATCGCGCGATATAGGCTGCTGCCAACGCGACAACGATCAGAATCCAGATCGAGACCGGAAGACCGAGAATGCTGCCTGATCCGAGGAAGGCGAAGCCGGTTGTACCCAGGTCTTCGCGGCCTACAAGGTTCGGGAAGGTCTGGCCGTCCGAGGACAGAAGTGCCAGGCCACGCGCTACATAAAGCGTGCCGAGTGTCGCAATGAAGGGCGCAACATTCAGTTTGGTTATCAATAGCCCGTTTATGAAGCCGACTGCGACACCCACAGCCAGTGTGATCAGCGAGATTTCAATGATGTTGAAATAGATCGTATAGCCGATGCCAAGATCGATACCGTAGATCAGAAGACCACCGGCAACCATGCCGCAAAGCCCGACAATGGAGCCGACGGAAAGGTCGATGCCGCCTGTGATGATGACGAAGGTCATGCCCATTGCAAGAAATGCGTTAAGCGCAACGTGTTTCGACATCAGGATCAGGTTGGCAGCTGAAAGGAAGTTCGGCGCTGCGAACGAGAAGAATATGAACACCACGAAAAGCGCGATGAAGGTTCTCAGTTTCATCAGCGTCAGCAGGGCCGAGCCGCTGTTAAAGGTTGAGTCAGTGGCGGCCGTCGTCGTGTTGGCTGTCATGACGCGAGTTCCCTTGTTTGTTTGTTGTGGTCGTTGTCATGTGTGTGCCCGTGGCCCTTGGCCGATGCGGCAACAATGTCGGCTTCCGTCGCTTTGTCGCGGTCGAATATGGCAATCAGCTTCCCGTTGCTGAGCACCGCGATGCGATCGGAGAGCGCCATGACTTCTTCCAGATCAGAGGTTGAAAAAAGAATGGAGAGACCCTCGGCGGCAAGCCTGCGCATGGTGCGGAAGACATCGGCCTTCGCACCCACGTCGATGCCCCGCGATGGCTCGTCCATCAGAAGAACTTTCGGATTGGTCATCAGCGCCTTGCCGATGACAACCTTCTGCTGATTACCGCCAGACATCGAGGTGACTTCGAATTCGGGGTTCGGTGCCTTGATCGAAAGGTCTTTGATCGCCTGTTGAATGGCCTGTTTTTCACGCTTTGGCGTGATATGGAAGAAGCGAGCCAGCCGGTCGAGACTTGCCAGTGTCAGATTGCTGGCAATCGACAAAATCTGCACCAGTCCTTCGCGCTGGCGATCTTCCGGTATGAGGGCAAGGCCACGCCGGATGCGCCGGGTCGTATCGCGCTCTTTCACTTCCTCGCCATCGATATAGATATGGCCGGTTGAATGCCCATGCTGGCCCATCACACATTCGAAAAACTCGGAACGCCCGGCGCCCATAAGGCCGTAAATGCCCAGAACTTCGCCTGCGCGCACAGTCAGGGAGACGTCATCAACTGCAAGCCCGCCAGTCGCGCGCGGCAGGGTGATGTTTTCAGCGCGAAACCGCTCTGCACCGATCTTGTGGGTCACAGGCTTTGCAAAATCCTTGGCATCGGAGCCAATCATCGAACGCACAATCCATTGCGTATCGATATTCTTGATCTCTTCCTGCCCGGTGATTTTTCCATCACGCAAAACGGTGATGTAATCGCCGATCCGCATCAGTTCTTCGAGACGATGCGAAATATAGACGATTGCGACGCCCTGACTTTTCAGCTCGGCAATCACCTTGAAAAGAATGTCGACTTCGGCTGCAGAAAGTGCGGATGTTGGCTCGTCCATGATGACGATGCGTGCATCGAGCGAAATGGCTTTGGCGATTTCGACTAGTTGCTGCTGACCAATCGGCAAATCGGCGACAAGCGTATTTGCACTGATGCCTGCATCGAGTCGGTCGAGGTATTCGTTGGCTTTTACAACCTGCGCCTTGTGGTCGATACCGCGCAACCCGCGCATGATTTCGCGTGTGGCAAAGATATTCTCTGCCACCGACATGTTTGAAAACAGGTTCAGTTCTTGAAAGATCATCGCAATACCGCGCTTCTGCGCGTCGGCGGGGCTGTCGAAGGACACTTCCTCGCTATCGAGAATGATCTTGCCCATGGTCGGACGCTCAACGCCCGCGATGATTTTCATCAGCGTTGACTTGCCAGCACCGTTCTCGCCGACAAGCACATTGACCGAACCACGGCGCAATTCAAGACTGGCGCGCTTGACCGCGACGATGCCCGAATAGACCTTGGAAACATCCTCAAGCTTGAGGACGATATCGTCCTTTGGGTTCAATTCCGTCTCCATCGCTTATTTCTCCAAAGAGATGGATACAGGTGTGACGAGCGGAAGCTGGCCCTTCGATGGCAACGGGAAAGCACCTTCGGCTTTCACCTTCATGCCAACCAGATCTTCGCGCGGGAGCTTTGAAAGAACATCGTCATTGACGCGGGTGTTGAACGCCTTGCCAAACTGAGCCCAGTCGATCTGATTGCGAAACTCGTTGAAGTTCACAAAGGAGAGGCTGTCGCGGATTGCGCTGCCACGAACGGTCGGTCCGATCTGCACACGTGCATCGGCCTTGCCATCGCCATTGCTGTCGACATCAACATAGGCTGCGCGCGATTTCGTTTCGGCGGCGACCACAGTGCCTTCAAGCTTGGCTGCAAAAGTCCAGGGGGCATTGCCCTGCTTTTCGCGATGACCGTATTTCGCTCCAGCGGCGTCCGCATCTGCCTTTACTGCCTGCATCACTTCATCGAGCGTCGCAGTTTTTTCGGCAAAAAACGGTTTAACTTTTGAGTCCCAGATGTCGGCAACCGAACGATCGGGGTTGAAATTATCGCCGCGTGCTTCTGCGGCTTCTTCTGCTGTCGGAGTCTTGATGATTTTGCAGCCCGAAAGCGCGACACCGCAGGCCAGCAGGATAATGGATGCTGACTTCAGCACTGACATGAATTTATCCTCGGTACAGGAAATAGTACCGGGAGCGCTGGCGCTCCCAGCCAAGCAATGCTTGATTAATCCTTCAAAGCGAAGGTTTCGAGCTTGTCTGCATTGTCAGGGTTGATGAGGACGCAGTCCATCAGCTGCTTTTCTTCAGCAGGTCCCTTACCGGTCTTGATATATTCGTCAGCCTGAACGACAGCCATCTGTGCCTGAGCATAGGCTGGCTGAAGGACAGTTGCCTTGATGCCCCCTGCCTTGATGGAATCGCGGACGTCGTTGGAGCCGTCGAAGCCGACAACGATAACGTCCTTGCGGCCAGCAGCTTCAAGCGCTGCCCATGCACCCATAGCCATGGTGTCGTTGCCGGAAATCACGCCCTTGATATCAGGGTTTGCCTGCAGAATGCTCTGCATCTTGGTGAAGGCTTCAGTCTGGCTCCAGTTGGCCGACTGCTGCGCAACCATCTTCATGTCCGGGTATTCGTCGATGACGTCGTGATAGCCCTTCGAGCGAGTGCCAGCATTGAGATCGGATTCGCGGCCGAGCAGCTCGACATAATTGCCGGCTTCGCCCATCAGCTTGACGAATTCTTCAGCGCCGAGCTGAGCGCCCTGATAGTTGTTGGATACAATCTGCGAAACGGCAACACCCGAGGCGTTGATTTCACGATCGATCAGGAATGAAGGAATCTTCGCGTCTTTTGCCTTCTGAACGGCTGCAATCGAGGCTTCCGAACCGGCATTGTCGAGGATGATAGCCTTTGCGCCACGACCGATGGCCGTATCGACGAGCTGCGATTGCTTGGTCGCGTCGTCGTCATGCTGAAGGATCAGCGTTTCGTAACCAAGTTCCTTGGCCTTGGCTTCAGCACCTACGGCTTCAGCCTTATAGAATGGATTGTCATGCGATGGCGTGATGATCGCGATCAGATCAGCAGCCCATGCTGGCATGACAACACTGCCTGCCAATGTTGCCGAAACGGCTGCAATAGCAAAACCGCGTGCAATTTTCCTGCGTGTGAACTTCATGTAGACCTCCCAATAAGCCCCATTTCCCAAAAGGGCGGAAAAGGGGAGAGCGTGTGACGCCCTCCCAAGTGACGTCACGTAATGCGACGGATGCTTTCTGCGATTTCTGCCGGTTCGAATACGTTTTTCCAGTCGTCGCGCATCAGCGCCGGGATGCCAAATTCGATTGCCTTGTTGCAGGCATCGGAGAATACGCCTTGAACTTCGCCGAAAATGACCGCTCCAAGGACATTCATATGCCCGAGCAGGAAGTCTCGGGCAGCTTCTTCAGGAACGCCGCGCCGGACACTTTCATCCATGGCCTGCTTCATGACAACCAGAAGCGAGGCGCAAACGGTTTCCGACAGGCCCGGCTCGAGGATTGCGAGCTGCTCGACGGTTACGCGGTGCGAGCGCATGACCGGTGCCCAGATGACCTTCGCGATTTCTTCACCCAGCGCATAAGCTTCTTCCGGGCCCTGCATCAGAGCCGAAACGATGTGCTGCTTTGCAAACAGACCGCCGAAGTGGTCCTTCTTTGCCTGCACGTCCGTTTCGTCGTTGAAGATCGGCGGATGGCAAGGATGGGTTACGAAATAGGTGAGGTCTGCGCGTTCTGGCAGGTGACCTGCAAATGGAGCGGCTGCGTCGAGCGCGATAACCATTGTGCCTGGTTTCAGCTTGTCAACGATACCTGCAGCAACCTTACCGATGATGGTGTCCGGCACAGCCAGAATGACGACTTCAGCGCCTTCGAGACCTGCATCTGCATCGATGGTGTCAATATCGAGTTCGTTTTTCAGGCGTGCCTTGCCTGCGTCGCTGACTTCGATGTGACGGACGTCGAAGCGCGAACCTTGAAGGTTCTTGGCCAGACGGTAACCCATTTTGCCGCCCGCTCCGAACAAAGCGATTGCTGTCATGATTGATATTTCCTTCCCGTAATTTTTGGTAGCGCAACTGGTATAACCAGTCAATGAGTATTCCAGATTAGGTGAGGATTCCGTCGCGGATCTGACTGAAATAATTGTCTGAGCCGACCTGACCGCCTTTGAGAGCGATCTGAAGGCCATTGGTGGCGACGTGTGAGCCGTAAGCCGTGCAAAGCGGCGAGCCTGGTGTTTGCGGAAGCGGCAAAAGCGTGGTGAGTGCATCGATATGCAGTTCACGCAATGCGTGGCTGGAAGTGTCGCCGCCTGCAATAACTGCGCGGGTAAGCTGTTCGCGTTCGACAAGGCTGCGGAGGATGAAGCCGAGGCTACGGGCCAGCTTGTGGCGGCTGCCTGCGATCTTATCAATTTCTGTGCCGCGATCAGCGGACGGACCAAGCGCGGTGTTGAGGATCACGCTGTTGCCCTGCTGAAGCGCCTTCTGGCCGTCAGCAATGGCAGCTTCGATTGCCTGATTGCCGTTTTCGCCGAGAAGATCGAGCGGGTTGAGATCAATGCCGGTAAAGCCCGATGTGGTTGCATGACGGATTTGGCGTTCGGTGGTTGGTGAGACGCTGCCCGAAACGACCGCGATGCGGTCAGCCTTGCCGGGAAGCGGAAACTCTTTTTTCGCGCTGATCAGTCCAGCCTTGGCCCAAGCGGCCAGAAGCGCATATTCAACGCCGGACGAACCAGCGACAAACCAGCCTTCACGGGCACGCAAACGCCAGAGCTGTTCGCCTGCGTGCAACTGGCTTTCATGGCTATCAACGTCGAGGAGCAACATGCCGTCAGCATCTTTGACAATCGCGTTTACACGTTCATTCGCATCGGCGGCTGAAAGCGCGACAAGATCAGCAAGCACGGTTTTCAGTGCGGTCTGCTTAGCCAGATGCTCGCGCAGGTCCGCTTCGTGCATTGGCGTGACGGGATGGCGGCTCATGACCGGATGGTGGTCAATACGATAGACTTCGCCCTGATAGGCGGCAAAGAGATTCCCGAAAGCGGTATAACGCTTGAGCTGCGGTGCGCCAACAACCAACGGCACATAGGTCTGACCAAAGACCGCTTTGCCGATTTCGACGGCCTTGCCGATATTGCCGACATGGGGGGCGGAATCGAATGTTGAGCAGACCTTGTAATGAGCAATCGCAGCATTCAGGCTTTTGAGCCAGTTGAATGCAGGCGTGAGATTTTCCTGCATCCATTCCGGCGTTTCGCTGCGGCTCGTTCCTGCAAGACCGATAGCCTTACAGTGCGAAAAGCGCGAAAGAAGCTCTTCGTCCGGCACATTCATGAACAGCACAGTGTCAACGCCGTTGGAAGACATGGCTTCCATAACATCGGTCGAGCCGGTGAGGTCGTCACCGTAGTAAGACAGCAGCAATTCGTTGGAAGCCTTGGTCATTATTCGCCTCCTCCATTTGAATTAACGGAGCCGAATTTTGAGAGCGAAGCTGCAAGTTCAGGATGCTCAGCAGCATAGGTTTCAAGTGGGATGCCAGCGACTGCTGCTTCCCATGCCTGCTGTACGGCGCGAACACCAGCTGCCGGGCCGCCCGGATGGCTGACAATGCCGCCGCCGCATAGATAAAGCAGATCCGTCGTGCGACCTGTGCGCTCATAGGTTTCAGGTGCCTGTCCGCCCCACTGGCCAGAACCAGCAACAGGAAGCGGACAATCTGACGGGTCGAACAGTGGCGTGCTGACAGCCTTGAACGAATTGACGAAGCTTTCGTCCGGTTCCCAATATTTTACGCTAATGCCGTTGATCTGGAACTGATCCACGCCGAGCAGGCGCCAGAACTGCTGATAAACATGGAAATCCATGCCTGCGCCCGGATTGCGGGTCAGAATATCCCAGCCATTGCGATGCGCGTGCAGAACGAGGCCTGAGCGCTTGCGCAGGAAGCTCATGCCGCCAAAGCCAACCGAGTTGATGTTGACCACGGCGCAATTGCCGCCAGCTTTCAATACCATGTCATGGTTGCGCATCATCTCGTCAGGATCGGCGTGGGAAATGCCGAAGGCATACATCACTTTCTTGCCGGTCTTCTGTTCGTGATCAAGGATACGCGGCATGATCGCTGTAATGCGTTCTTTGAGCGGCGAATAAGCCGGGCTCATCAGCTTTTCATCATCCTTGATGAAGTCGACGCCGGATTCGATCAATTCGCCAACGAGTTCTGCTGTTTCATGCGGACGGAGCCCCAGCGCGGGCTTGACGATGGTGCCGATGATCGGACGCTTTTCAACGCCCGTCAGACGACGGCTGCCAGCAATGCCGAACTGCGGGCCGTGATGCGCGCTTTTGAAGGCTTCCGGCAGCTTCATATCGACCACGCGGATGCCGGTCATGCCCTTGATCGAGTAAACACCGCCAACGGCAATCGTCAACAGTGCTGCAAGATCAGTACCGATTGCGTCGAGCGGGAAGGCGATGTCGACATCGGCGCGCTTGATCGAGCCGTGGCCGGGCTCAAGCTCCGGCCACGCAGGGGTCGTTGTGTCTCCAAGTGGACGAATTTCGAGTACACGTGCTGCAACGCGCGCCTTCAGCTCTTCTGTTTCGCCGGGAATAGCGACAAAAGTGCCGGTCGACTGATCGCTCGCAATTTTGGCTGCCATCTGTTCGATGCTGCCGGTAGTCTCTATGCGATAGGTCAGGCTGATGTACATGGTTGTTACCGGAACAGACATTGGTTCGTTGCCAGTCGTAATCGTCTGGCGTATGTAGGGTGACTGGTATAATGAGTATTCCATTACACGCAAGTGAAAAATTGTGAGACGCTTCGACTGCTGTGGGCAAATAGCTTTTCTCCGCGCATTCGAAGATGCATAAGAGGGGAAAGCGCATGAGGGGTGAGATGCAATGAACCAGCCAATCGAACCTATTGTTCGTCGCAAACTGTCCGACGAAGTATTTGACCGGCTCGAAAACATGATCACCTCCGGCGAATTGGAGCCAGGAGACGAAATGCCGTCGGAGCGAGTCTTGATGGAGCGTTTCGGTGTTGGGCGCCCTGCAATTCGCGAGGCAATGCAGTCGCTTGCCAAAATGGGACTGGTCAGTATTTCGCATGGAGAGCGTGCCAAGGTGCTGAAGCTAACGGCAAAGTCGATCTTTCAGCAGGTAGATCCGACTGCGAAGATCATGCTGGCGCAATCAATGGACACACTGGAGGATTTGAAGAGTGCAAGAATTTTCTTCGAACGCGGTATTGTTCGCGAGACTGCGCAGAAGATAACGGAAAATGATATCGCGGAACTGCGAGAGATCATCGAACGGCAGCGGGAATCGCTTGGTGACGCGGATGCATTCATCGCTGCCGATATGGAGTTTCATGTCCGGATAGCCAGAATTGCTGGTAATCCGATATTGGTAGCAGTGAGCGAGGCCATGTTGGCCTGGCTGAAAGAGTATCATACTCATATGCTTATCTGGACGGGTAAGGAGAAATATACCCTCGTTGAGCACGAGGAAATACTGGATTGCCTGTCCGGTAAGGATGCGGACCGTGCCGAGGCTGCCATGCTCCGTCATCTCGAGCGGTCGCGTACACTTTACAAAAAGGAATAGAGCCTTCGCGAGAAGGTTATTGTCGTTTCATCAGGTGGTACACCAGAAGCGAGGAGGCGATGGCGACGGTCGCGGAAACGAGCAGCGCAACCGAGAAACCGGCCGAATAACCCCGCATGGCAAGTTCAGATGTGACAGTTCTGGCTGACGGTGCCACCATGTAAAGCGCATTGGGTAGGTCGCCTGCCACTATCGCATCAGCAAAATCTCCGCTGCATGTAGGATCGCTGCAATCCGTTTGAATTAGATGAGTTCGGACAGCGCTTGCTAGCACACCGCTCAGGACTGCGAAGCCGAGCAGAATGCCAGTAAACCGAGCGGTTGTGCTGATGCCAGATGCCATCCCGGCCCGTTCGCGCGAAACCGTGCTCATAATCGCCTTCTGGGTCTCACCGTTCAGCAGGCCGCCACCGCTCCCGATCAGAAACATGCCGCACATCACGATAGACCAGTTTCCGGAATGCGCACCGAGGCTTGTCACCAGGCTGCCAACGCCGACGACCATGAGACCCAGGGCAAGAATTTCTCGAGATGATACTTTCTTTCCGAGAAGGCGCCCGACATTGGGGAAGATCAGCATCGCGCTTGCAAATGGAAGCATGGCAAAACCAGCCTGCAATGGTGGTTGACCGAAGCCGTTCTGAAGGAACAGTGGCAGCATGGATGCCATCACCTGCGCGCAGGCGGCATAGGCGAACATCGCCCAGACACCACCGATGAAGCGGGGATTACGAAACAGACTGAGATCGAGCATCGGGCGCTGCTGGGCAGTTTCGGCGATAAGAAAAATCATCAGCCCGGCAACGCCGCTGACAAAACCTGTCACAGCGATTGGAGATGTCCAGCCATGTGCCTGCCCATTGATGAGCCCCCATGTTAATGCAAACATGGTCGCTGCAAAGGAAATGATCCCGATAGGATCGAGACGTCGCGCATTTTCATCATTTGAATCCGTGACGAAACGCAGCGTAGCAAGTGCCAGAACAATGCTGATGGGTATGTTTATGTAGAACGCCCATCGCCACCCAAGCGCATGGGCAATGATGCCGCCGATAACTGGCGACAGAACCATGGTCAGACCCATGATACCACCCCAGATTGACCATGCACGGTTACGTTCGTCTTCGGTATGGAACGTATGGCCAATGATTGCGAGCGCGGGTGCGAGCTGGAAGGCCGCGCTTGCGCCTTGCAATGCACGGGCGAGATAAAGTGTACTGGCAGAATTCGCCACACCGCAAAGCCAGGACGACAATGCGAACGCGCCAATTCCGATCAGGAAAACAGTGCGGCGTCCGAACCGATCGGCTAGGGCGCCGGCTGGTAAGAGGAGTGACGCGAAACAAAGAACATAAGTACTGATAACCCACTCGACATCCGCAAAACTTGCCGAAAATTCACGTGAAATGGTCGGTAGGACCATTGCGACGACATTTGTGTCCAGCACGGTCATCGCGCAACCGGTCGATGCCGTCAGCAAAATCAAAGTCGAATTGGTAAGACGCGGTGCGGACGCGATAACTGTTGTCATTTTGTTGTCAGCGCTGCCGCACCAGCCTTAGCAATTTGCTGGTCATGATCGGGCGTGTCCGCCGATACGCCGATGGCGCCGACAACCTTACCGCCCACGGTGATGGGCACGCCACCACGCATAAGCACAAATCCACGCGCGGTGATGACAGCAGGACGTGTCCCGTTGATGGCATCTTCCAAAGCGCCGCTTTCCCGACGGAAAAGAGCGGCTGTTCGAGCTTTTTCAGGTGCAAGTTCGACGCCAGCAGGTACTGATGCGTCGTCCATGCGCACGGTCAGAATTGGCATACCCTCCGCATCGACGACAGAGATCACACAGGGCCAGCCATTCACCTTAGCTTCTTCCTCGGCGGCCGCAACGACGAAGCGGGCAGCTTCGAGTGTAAGAAAAGGTTTTGTCGGCAAGTCCAGCGCGAATGCCGAGTTAGTGAGGGTTATCGTTGTGATTAGCGAGGAGATGATTGCGACAGTATGTCGGGACATAAGACATTCTTTCATAGAGATTGACAGTGCCAATAGATCGGATTTTTGAATTTCTTTCATTCGCGGTAATTTGGAATAATATTAGTTTTTACCTAATTGTTGGAAGCGCACATGGAACTCAGGCACCTTCGCTATTTAGTGGCTCTCGCCGAAGAGCTTCATTTTTCAAGAGCTGCGGAGCGGTTGAACATTGCTGCTCCGACGCTTACGGTTCAGATACAGGAAATCGAGCGGCGGCTCGGTGCGAAGCTTTTTCTCAGAACCAAACGTTCAGTCACAATCACCCCGGCGGGCGAGGTCTTTCTGAAGGAAGCAAGATTGGTGCTGGATCAGTTCGACAAGGCAGAAAGTGTCGGACGCCGAGCCGGGCGGGGGGAAATCGGGCGGATCGAAATCGGCTATGTCGGCTCAGCGGCTTATGCCGGAGCCTTGCAGACGCAGATCAGCCGTTTCGCAGGAGATTGGCCTCAGGTGGAGCTTCACTCGCGTGAGTTTCCGATGGAGGAACTCCCAAAGCTCATCGAGGAAGGACATCTCGACATTGGCTTCGTCCGTATGCCGATGACGCTCCCACCGTCACTCAGTGCTCATGTTTTGCTGCAAGACTATTTTTGTCTGGCAGTCCCCTCAGACCATCGGCTGACGGTTGCAGCGTTGGAGGGGCAGTACGCTCTTCTTGCAGAAAGCCGATTTATTCTGCCCGAACAGGAGGCAGGTACGTATGAAGTCGCGAAGCGCGGAGGATTCACTCCAAGGATCGTTGCAAAGCCGGGCGGTCTTCTAGCTGTTTTGACACAAGTGTCTTTGGGTGCAGGCATATCGGTAATACCGGGCGTGGTGAGAAACGTCGTGCACATGCCCAATATGGTTTTTCGTCCAATAGCGGGAAAGCCGATCATGTCGGAAGTGGCTGCCATTTTCAGAAATAGGGAACATGCGGGCAGCATCAAAAATTTCATCATCCAGATATGCGCTTCGCCACCGATCCAGCTTGACCATGGGCAAAATGAACAAGTACCGTGAAATATATTTCATTGTGTGAATTATATTGACAGGCACATTTCTTTGCGATTAGCTATCAATACTGGTCTTCGAGGAGGAAGGCCGGTCTTCATAAAGATCAACGGCGTTTTTGGGACGCTATCCGCGCGTTTGGGAGGGGTTTCGGCCTCGAGGAGGACACTTGCGCAATTTTCTGAGCACGACCGCACTGGCGGTTCTTGCGGCAACGCTTCTGGCCGGTTCCGCAACGGCAGCCGAGACGGAAAATCCGTTCCGCTGTAAACCGGGCGAAAAATATGTGATGAACGTCATGGTTTCTGGCGTTGAATACTGGTTTCCCGTCTATGAAATGTTCAAGCAGGCTGGTCAGCAGTTCGGCTGTGAGACGGAATATACGGGTACGCCGGAATATGACGTGAACAAACAGATCGCGACGTTCGATCAGGCTTTGGCGCAGAACCCGGCTGGCATTCTCGTTCATCCAATGAATTCTGACCCGTTCATCGAGCCTATCAACCGGGCGATTGATCAGGGCACGGCGGTCGTCACATTCGCAGCAGATTCTCCGCTGTCGAAGCGCGTGTCCTTCATCACTTCGGACAACACCCGCGAAGGCACCTATGCGGCTGATGCCATCGCCCAGAAAATGGGCGGCAAGGGCGAATATGCAGTTCTTGAAAATCCGGGACAGGATAATCACGACAAGCGGATTGCAGCCTTCATTGCCCGTATGGAAGAAAAGTGGCCGGACATGAAACTGGTCGGTCGCGCTGCTTCCAATCAGGACCCGACCAAGGCTTATCAGGGTCTGTCGAGCCTCATTCAGGCCAATCCGAACCTTGGTGCGGTTTTCATGCCGGAGGCTAACTCCGCAATTGGGGCTGCGCAGGCGAACAAGGAAGCTGGTGGTAAGGTCCTCGTCATGTGTGCGGACGTCAACGCCAATATCCTCGACATGATCAAGGCCGGTGAAGTCTTCGGTTCGATCAATCCGAACCAGGGTATGCAGGGCTATATGGGCTTCATGCTGCTGTGGCTCGCCAAGCATCCGGAACTGATCGACCCGATGAACGATGCCAAACGTTCCGGCTTCAACCCTATGAGCATTCCTGTCGTCGATAACGGCCTTTCGATTGTTACGGCGGAAAATGCTGACGACTTCTATTGGGACAAATATCTGAAGCGTCGCGGTACCAAGGGCATTGAGGAATAGGCTCCGTTCAAGAAGCCATCCGCGCGCTTTGGTGCGGATGGTTGGAATGGAGAGGGAGGAAAAAGATGGCTGAACCGGTGCTTACCATCCACGGTGTAACCAAGCATTTCGGAGCGGTGAAGGCGCTGACGCAAGTGGATTTCAGGCTTGAACGTGGTGAGGTCCATGCGCTCTGCGGCGAAAACGGTGCTGGCAAATCAACACTGATGAGCATTATCGCTGGCGTTTTGCAGCCGACTGAAGGTGAGATACGCATTGACGGCAAAATCGTTCACATTGCCTCCCCCGCCGTGGCGCAATCGCTTGGTATCGGTCTGGTGCATCAGGAAATAGCGCTTTGTCCGGACGCGACAGTGGCCGAAAATATGTTCATGGCAACGACCAATCGCCGTCGTTCACCGTTCATGAATTACCGCGTGCTGGAACGTGATGCGCAGATCGTGATGAACCGCCTGGCGGCTATCGATGTTCGGCAGAAGGTCGCCAACTTGCCGATTTCCAGCCAGCAGCTCGTGGAGATCGCCAAAGCGCTGACACTCGACTGCCGTGTGTTGATTCTGGATGAACCGACGGCTGCGCTCACCGAAACCGAGGCACAGCAGCTCTTTTCGATTATCCGTGATCTAAAGGCGAATGGCATTTCCATCATCTATATCAGTCACCGTATGGCCGAGATTTTCAGCCTCTGCGACCGGGTGACGGTTTTCCGCGATGGTCGTTATGTATGCACCGATCGCATTGCAGATGTGAAACCCGACGATGTGGTGCGTCGGATGGTAGGACGAGAGATCACGCAGCTCTACCCAGATAAGCTTGGATCGCACGAGGCGGCAGGCGAAATTATTCTCGAAGTCGACGGCATCGGCGATGGCGTGCGCTTTAATGACGTAAGCTTTGCCGTTCGCAAAGGTGAAATTCTTGGTGTCGGTGGCCTTATCGGATCGGGGCGAACGGAGATTGCCGAAGGTATCTGCGGCCTTCGTCCGCGTACGGCGGGAACAGTCCGCCTCCATGGCAAGACGCAGAAGATCAATTCATATTCCGATGCCGCCAAGGCCGGCATTGTTTATCTTTCCGAAGACCGCAAAGGTTCTGGCGTATTTCTGGAAATGTCCATCGCGCAGAATATTTCCGTGCTGGATATGAAATCATTGACTAACGCCGCCGGGCTTCTGAATGGGCGGGCGGAGGCCGCACTTGCAGAGAATTTTGCGAAACGGCTGTCCGTACGCATGGGTGGCATCGAAGCACCGGTGAAATCACTTTCGGGCGGCAATCAACAGAAAGTGGCAATTGCCAAACAATTGGCAGTGAAGCCCAAAGTCATTTTGATGGATGAACCGACACGGGGCATAGATGTCGGGGCGAAGGCGGAAATTCATCGCTTGCTGCGGGCGCTTGCGCGCTCCGGTATCGGCATCGTCGTCATTTCGTCGGAAATGCCGGAACTGCTTGGTCTTTCTGACCGCGTACTGGTCGTTCGGGAAGGGCAAATTGCGGGAGAGCTTTCTGCGGACACCATGTCGGAAGAGGCAGTGATCCTTCTTGCTTCAGGTGTTGGCGCGGAACGGACATCGCATCATGCCGCATGAAAAGAAAATGGGAGAGGGTGAAATGGCAATCGACACAATGGCAGCAGTTGCGCCAAAAAACTCATCGATAAGGCGCATTGGGACCATGCGCGAAGCAGGTCTGATTGCGATCATTCTGGCATTGTCCGTGGTGATGACCTTTGCGTCGCCGCACTTTCTGACGCTCGGTAATTTTCGTGCGATGCTGATGAGCTTCTCAGTAGAAGGCATCGTCGTGGTCGGAATGACGATCCTGCTCATCGTCGGGGGCATCGACCTTTCGGTCGGTTCGGTGGTCTGTTTCTCCATGGTTCTTTCTGGTGCCCTTTTTCTTGCCGGGCTTGATCCTTGGACGGCTTCGCTTGTTGGTATCGCGGCGAGTAGCGCCATCGGCGCTACTATGGGGTTCTTTGTAACCGTCGTCGGTCTCAACCACTTCATCACGTCGCTGGCGGCCATGGTGATTGTGCGCGGCCTTTGCCTGATCATCACCAAAGGCACGCCGCTATCGCTTTTCACACTGCCGCCAAGTTTTAAGGCAGTAGGACAGGGTACGTTCTATGGCATACCCTATGTCATTTTGATTTTTGTTGCTGTCGTCATTCTGTTTGATTTTCTGCTGCGCCGGGCCACGGCCTTTCGCAAAGTGTTCTATACCGGTAGCAATGAGAAGGCTGCGCTTTATTCAGGCATCAAAACGAACCAGGTCAAATTCTGGGTGACGGTGCTGTGTTCGACGCTCGCCGGCGTTGCAGGCGTCATCTATATGTCCCGTTTCGGTGCTGCAACGCCTACTTTCGGTGTGGGTATGGAGCTGAATATTATCGCTGCCGCAGTCATCGGCGGTGCATCGCTCAGCGGTGGTTCCGGCACGATCCTTGGCGCTATTCTCGGTATGGCGCTGCTGTCGCTGGTCACATCCTCGCTGATCCTGCTCAATGTTTCAGTGTATTGGCAGGACATGATCAAGGGTTGCATTCTTCTTGCCGCAGTTTCCATCGACCATTTCCTGCACAAGCGGAAGGCGTCCTGATATGTCCATTGCCAAACTGAAACCCAGAACAACCGCGCCGCGTGAGGAAATAGTTGTCGCTCGCCAGATGCATCAGGCACTCGTCCTGCATTTTCTTGAAGGACTGACACAGGCGCAGATAGCGGACCATCTCGGCATATCACACGCGACAGTTAACAGGCTCATCAAGCGCGGTCGCCAGCTTGGCCTCGTTGAAATCAAGATTAAGTCACCGGTCGAGCCTCTTGTTGATCTGGAAGAACGACTGCTGGCACTCGGCGGTATCAGCCGCGCCATCGTTGTGCCGACCGTATCCGACAATCCGCAAACCGCTCTGCTGGCGGTTGGAGAAGCGGCTGCCCGACTACTTCTCGAAGAGATTGCTGATGGTGACACGATTTGCATCACTGGCGGAAAAGGCGTCAGTGCAGTGGTCGCCGGAATTCAAGCGCCGCGCCGTTTCGATGTCGAGGTTATTCCTGCAACGGGCTGTGTGCAGGGAAAACACTATACTGACGTCAATCACGTCTCGACGTTGATGGCCGAAAAACTCGGTGGGCATTCTTATCAGATACACGCACCCTTGTTTGCGGATGATGCTGCGCAGCGCGCCATGCTGATGAGCATGCGTTCTGTAGCTGACGTGTTTCGGCGGGCGAGGGAAGCCAAGGTGGCCATCGTCGGTATAGGCTCCATCGTGAGCACGGATTCGACCTATTACGACCTGCACCCGTCATCGAGCGAGGATCGTACTGCTATCGAACATTCCGGTGCCAGTGCCGAGCTTCTGGCTCATCTGCTCGATGTTGACGGTCAGGTCTGTGAGTACAGTCTGAACCGCGCTTTGGTCTCGCTAACGCTTGATGAATTTGCCCATATCCCGACGAAGATCGGTGTTGCCAGCGGATTGAACAAGGCCGAGTCTATCCTGAGCGTTCTTCGCGGCAATCATCTCGATACGCTCGTCACAGACGAGGCGACTGGCGCCGGCATTCTCGAACTTGCATCCCAAGAAGGATATTCCGCATGAGCGGCGAACAGTTGATCCGCGAAATCGGGCGCTCCGGCGTCAGGGCGTCCGCAGTCGGTCTCGGTACATGGGCTATAGGCGGCTGGATGTGGGGCGGAACGGATGAAGCCCAATCCATCGCAGCTATCCAGGCATCGCTGGACGCTGGCGTGACACTGATTGATACGGCGCCAGCCTACGGCCTCGGACGCTCCGAGGAAATAGTCGGTAAGGCGATTGCCGGGCGTCGTGACAAGGCGGTGATCGCGACCAAATGCGGCCTCGTCTGGCACACGCAAAAGGGTAATCATTTCTTCGATCAGGACGGAAAACCGGTTCATCGCTATCTGGGACGGAATTCAATCATCCACGAGGTGGAAGAAAGTTTGCGCCGTCTTGGCACCGATTATATCGATCTTTACATCACCCATTGGCAGGACCAGACGACGCCCATCGAGGAAACCGTTGCGGTACTTGAAGAGTTGAAGCAGGCGGGGAAAATCCGGGCGATCGGCGCCAGCAACGTCAATCGGCCGGAACTAGAACAATATATCCAGACTGGCGCGCTCGATGCGATCCAGGAGCGGTTCAGCATGATCGATCAGGAGATCGAGCAAGACTTGCTGCCGCTTACCACTGCAAACAATGTATCGACGTTGAGCTATTCCTCACTCGCGCTTGGTCTTCTGTCTGGCATGATCGGACCGGAACGTGTGTTTTCCGGGGACGATCAACGCAAGGACAATCCACGCTTTTCCGTTGCCAACCGGCAGAAGGCAAAGGATTTCGCGACGGCTATAAAGCCGTTCGCCGATCGCCATGGCGCGACGATAGCCCAGATCGTGATTGCTTGGACGCTGGCGCAGCCGGGAGTGACCTTCGCACTTTGCGGGGCGAGAAATCCAGCGCAGGCCCTCGACAATGCGCAGGCAGGAAGGCTCCGGCTTTCGTCCGATGACCTTGCGGCTATCGACACGGCCATTTCGGCACAACTGGTTAACATGGACGGATAACGGACGGCCATCATGAACCGAAAAGAGATATTAGACGGGCTCCGCCAGAGCCCGAAGGTGGACGTTTGTGTCGTCGGCGGTGGCATTAACGGGCTCAGCGTTTTCCGTGAGCTTGCGCTGCAGGGCGTGAACGTGCTGCTGGTTGAGCAGTCCGATTATTGTTCGGGTGCCAGCGCTGCGCTTTCACGTATGGTTCACGGTGGTTTGCGTTATCTGGAGAATGGCGAGTTCAGTCTCGTGAAGGAATCCCTTGTCGAGCGTGACAGATTGCTGCGCAATGCTCCTCACTATGTAGCGCCGTTACCGACCACGGTTCCGATCTT
The DNA here is from genome assembly GCF_902825325.1 of Brucella tritici. Lineage (GTDB taxonomy): Bacteria > Pseudomonadota > Alphaproteobacteria > Rhizobiales > Rhizobiaceae > Brucella. The sequence continues at coordinate 307,372 of NZ_CADEAR010000004.1, forward strand.
CGACATTTTCTCGGGATTAGGAAATGGGATTGTGCGTTTTCTGGGGCTTACCCGCCGTCCGAGCCGACGCGGTGCAATCGCTGTCAAGGCAGGGTTGGGCATCTACGATTTTCTGACGCGTAAACGAGCGCTTATGCCGAAGCATCGTTTTCGCAGTCGCAAAACGACCCTTGCAAAATGGCCTTCGCTCAATCCCGCGATCCGTAGTTCTGCCACCTACTTCGATGCGTGGGTCAGCCACCCAGAGCGGATTGGGGTCGAGCTTCTGCGCGATGGCCTTTCTGCTGGACCAAATGCCAATGCGCTGAACTATGCGACAATTCGGGAAACCGGCGATGGTAATTTCCAATTATTCGACGGCGTTTCCGGTAAAATGGTATCCATCCAGCCGCGTTTGGTCATCAATGCGACGGGGGGCTGGATCGATATCGCGAATGGCACACTGTTTCCAAAAGAGGCACAGCCTGCTCCATTGATGGGAGGCACCAAAGGATCGCATCTCATTGTTGATAATCCCGCTCTTAGTGACAGTCTTGATGGGCACATGATCTATTACGAGAACGAGGACGGGCGCATTTGCATCCTGTTCCCCTATCTCGGCAAAGTTCTCGTCGGCTCGACTGATATCCGCATTGACGATCCCGGCACGGTGCGCTGCGAGACGGACGAACGGGACTACATTTTGCAATCGCTCGCCTTCGTGTTGCCGGAAATCAAAGTTCGTCCTGAGGAGATTGTCTTCCAGTTCGCAGGTGTACGCCCGCTGCCAGCCAGCAATGACAGTTTTACGGGGCGCATCCCACGCGACCATTTCTGCACCGTGCTTGAAGGGCAGAATGGGCGTCCGCCGGTCCTCTGCATGATCGGTGGAAAATGGACGACTTTCCGCTCCTTTGGCGAATTGGCGGCCGATATGGCGCTGAAGCGGCTGGGTTTGTCGCGACGGATCGACACAACGGAACGCGCCATAGGTGGTGGACGTGAATTTCCGAAAGACCGTGCGAGCTGGATCGCAAAAACGGCTGCCGCCACCGGACTTCCCGCAGGCCGCATTGAAACACTCTTTGAACTTTACGGCACAGATGCCGTCAAAATCGCTCGTTTCATCGTGGAAGGGCCAGATTATGCCTTGCCCAATGCTGACTACAGTACGCGAGAGTTCCTTTATCTCATCCGAACCGAGGCAGTCGAGCATCTCGATGACTTGCTTTTGCGTCGTACGACATTGGCGATCTCAGGTGAACTTTCCCTCGCTATGACGAAGGCTGTCCTTGATCTGCTTGCGAAGGAGAAAAGCTGGCCGCCACAGCGTGCAAACGCTGAGTTGAAACGATTTCTAACCCTCATGCGCGAACGCCACGACGTCGCCGAGGAAATCCTTTCCGCAAGGAATGAACAAAGGAGTGAATTATGCGAGAAAACTGCAAAGTCCGGATGAACCGGTTGTTCGGCAACGGTCGTTGTCTGGATGTGGCTGTCGACCACGGCGTGTGCAATGAGCCCTCCTTTCTCGACGGCTTGGAGAATATGCCAGCTGTCATCAAGGCATTGATTGACGCAAAGCCTGATGCCATCCAGATGAACTATGGTCAGGCCGATCTGCTGCAGGATATTCCCGGTAAGGATAAGCCAGCGCTGGTCATGCGCCTCGACATGGGCAATCCCTATAACCGCATTCGCCATCGCGACATGTGGGCTGTGCTGCAGAACGAGGCCGATCCGCTGATTGGAGCGCTACAAATGGATGCGGCTTGCGTGGTGGTGAACCTCTTCATGCTACCGGACGAGCCGGCTCTCTTTCGCCAATGCGTACAGAACATTTCCCGCGTCCGGGCAGACTGCGAAAAATACGGTATGCCGCTGATGATCGAACCGCTCGTCATGCAGCCAGTCACAGAGCGCGGCGGCTACATGGTCGATGGTGACGCCGACAAGATCGTGACGCTTACGCGGCTTGCCCGCGAAATGGGAGCTGACATCATCAAGGCAGATCCGACAACAAATGCAGAGGATTTCCATCGTGTCGTAGAGACGGCGCGCTGTCCGGTGCTGGTGCGTGGCGGCGGTAAGGAAGATCTCTCCGCAGTGTTTGCAAAATCTGCAGCCTTGATGCAGCAAGGTGCAATGGGCATGGTCTATGGACGCAACATATATCAGCATGCCAATCCAAGCGCCGTGGTGCGTGGGTTGATGGCGATTATTCATAAGAATGCGAGCGGCGAGGAGGCCTACTCGCTTTATCAGCAGGGCTGAGTTACTGGATTGGTTGGACCTTGGGAGGGCTTCTTCATGCAAAAATATCTGTTGGGGCTCGATGCGGGCAACACTGTCATCAAGGCGGTGGTTTTTGATCTTTCGGGACGGGAGCTCGCCCATGCAGGTGAAGAAGGACATAGCCGCATGCTGCATCCCGGTCACGTCGAGCGTGACCTTGGCGAGCTCTGGTCCAATGCCAAGCGGGTTATTCGGGCTTGCCTTGATAAGGCGGGGATAGCGGCGAGTGATATTGCCGCTATCGGCTGTGCCGGACACGGTAACGGGCTCTACGCGCTCGACCGGGAGGGAGATCCGCTCATAGGCATCCAGTCGCTCGACACCCGCGCGACTGGTCTCGTTGAAGAGTGGACGGCAAAAGGGGTGGGCGCAAAGACCTATCCGATAGCGCGCCAGCGTCCATGGCCCTCCCAAACCCCGACGCTGCTTGCCTGGCTGAAGCGCTACCAGCCTGAACTGTTTGACCAGATAGGCACGGTATTTTTCTCCAAGGACTTCGTGGTCAATCGCTTGACGGGCAAACGTTTCAGCGAAGTTTCCGATATGTCGGGGGCAGGCTTGCTCGATCTTGCAACGCGCCGTTACAACAGTGCTTTGATGGATGCTTACGGTTTGGGTGACAGTATGGACATCCTGCCGCCGCTCATCGAAAGCGACAATATTGCAGGTAATGTAACTGAGGCTGTGGCAAGGGAGACTGGGCTTGCGGCGGGTACGCCCGTTGTTGGAGGTCTCTTCGATGTCGTAGCGTCGGCGCTGGGTTCTGGCGTCTCGCGCACGGGAAGCGCATCGATCATTGCAGGTACGTGGAGCATCAACCAGATTATTGTCGATAGTCCTGATCTCAAGGGGCCGGTCTTCATGACCTCTACTTTTGATCGCAGCCGTTACATGGCGATGGAAAACAGCGCTACCTCTGCGGCGAATCTTGAATGGCTGGTGCGGGAATTTTTTGAAGGCGACCATCATGCCGATGTCTCGCCATTTGATGTTTGTTGCAGTCTCGCCGCAGCCATCGAACCTGCAAGTGATGATCCGCTTTACCACCCTTATCTCTACGGAGCGCAGCAGGACGGCCACGCCCGCGCAGGGTTTTACGGTATTGCGGGCTGGCATACGAAGGGGCATCTGATACGCGCTTTGCTTGAAGGCGTTGCCTTCGGTCATCGCCAGCATGTGGAAACCATCCGAAAAGCAGGCGCGACCTTCGAGGAGGCTGTGCTTTCCGGTGGCGGCTCACGCAGCCGTTTATGGCCCCAGATATTTGCCGATGTACTCGGCGTGCCAGTTTCTGTTGCCGTCTCACGAGAAACAGGCGCACTTGGCGCAGCCATTGCGGCGGGGACCGGTGTTGGGCTGTTCTCAGATTTCACAGAAGGTGCCAATGCCATGGTGCGCGCCGATCGGCATTACAAGCCGAACGCCGCGCTGGATGGACACTATAATCGCCGTTACGCGCTTTATGGAGAAATCACAGCTGCAATGACGCCTCTATGGCGCCAGATACAGGCTAAACCGGTACAAAGCGTACAGTTAGTGGAGACTGTTTAGCCGGTCGTGGGTCTCAGCAGCGATTACCCTCGCTGCTTACTCACGTCCCGGCCGGCTGAAACTGGTATAGATATCCGCTCTCGTCTGCGGCACAGCGGAAATGCCGCGTTTGCGTTTTGAAGCCACCGTCTGGTTGATTTGGACGGTGCCTCTCTCAAATGCCAGCGAACATCCCGCGAGATAGAGCAGCCAGAGACGCGCTTTCGGATATCCGATTTCAGCAACGGCTTTGTCGAAATTGGAATACAGTCGTTCGCACCATAACCGGCAGGTGCGGCCATAATGTTCGCGTAAATTTTCGACGTCGTGGACTTCGAACCCGTGCCCTTCAAGGTTCTCTACGGTCATTCCAAGATGATCGAGTTCCCCGCCGGGAAAAATATATTTCACAAGCGCCTTATGCTCTGCACTTTTACGTTTGAAGGATTTCTTGTCCTTCTTCATGCGCCTTGTGATTGCGTGATGCATATAAAGTCCACCGGGGCGTAGAAGCCGGTTCACAGCGCTGAAATAGCTATCGTAGTTGGCAATTCCCACATGCTCGAACATTCCCACAGATGAAATCTTGTCGAACTGACCATCAAGTTCTGCATAGGATTTGACGTGGATGGTAATCCTGTCTTCAAGTCCTGCCTGCTTGACCCTCTCGCGGGCCAGCGCGGTTTGCGCTTCCGACAATGAAACGCCAGTTCCGATGACGCCAAAGTTCTGCACTGCATAGATCAGGAGGGCACCCCAACCGCAACCGATATCTAGAAGACGGTCACCGGGTTTCAATCGTAGTTTACGGCAAATAAGCTCCAGCTTGTCCTTCTGGGCTTGGTCGATATCATTGGCCCAGTCCTTGAAGTAACCGCATGTGTAAACCATTCGTTCATCGAGGAATAAGCGATAAAACTCGTTGGATACATCGTAATGATGGGTAATTGCCTCCTTGCTTGATCCACTGACGAACGGCTCCTTGCCGTCAAGAACCTCGCGCGCATCGGTTTTGCCAGCCAACAGAAGAGCCGGAAGATCCTTGAGTAGTTGCCATTTTGGCAGCTCTTTCAACCTGTTCTTCACACTCCCATCAGTCTTGGCTTCAGCGAGATCGAAGATCGTACCGTTGTTGATATCGACGCGACCGGATGTCCAGATATCAATCAGGGAATCATAGTTGGGCTTGAGAAGAAGCTGTCGGACGATTGTCGGATCGTTGATTACCAATGACGGACCATCGAACGCACCGATACGTGTACCATCCCATAGTTCCACGTTGAACTGTGGGCGCAGCGTTTCAACAACTGTCCGGATAATGCGAACTGACCTGGATTCAACCGTCATGCCATGCCTCTCTATTGAGGTTTCAGAAGGTAGTCTTCTCGCGCTGACCCTAACCTAAGGTATTAATGATTGCAGTCATAAAATCGTGACAGTTACTGCTGTCCTTTCAACGGGAGCAACACATGATAGGCAGGATTGCCTGCGTGTCGCGTTTCGGTCAAAACAACGCTGCTGATTTGCGATTCAGGGAAAGGAACAGCCTATGGATAAACGTTCGAATACAACTCGATGGCTTGCGATATTCTCGGTTACATCTTGTATTCTGAATTTTCCAACGGGTTTGCATGCGCAACCGGCTGCAAATGCAGAGGTGTCGGCGATGACTGAAGAGACATTGCATCATCCTGCGCCGGCAACCGACACCTTCGGTCAGACGCAGTTCGTTCTCAGCGGCGATCCCATTGTCCCTCCGCGCGACTACGCAAAAGGGTCGGAGATACCGAATCCCGATGAGTATGATCCTGTCGAGTCCGGCACGATTTTTGACATCGTTTATCTGGGCGTTATCGATGGCAGAATGTGTTTCGAGATTCGCGGTTATACCGCGACTGACTTGCTAAACCCGGATACGGGACAAACAGTCGATTTTCCGGTCGAGCAACAATCTATCGAAATCAGGAATATTCGAATTGAGGTGGAGACTGCGGAATCTGGAAGCCTGACTTACAAGGCAAGCAGGTTTTCTGAAGCTTCGGGAAACTAGTTCTCCGGTGTATCCCAACCTGGGTATACGCCTAAACGCATATTGCCCCAAGTTGAATCAATGTCGTGATACTCGTGATAAAGTCTGACAATGATGGCAGTCACAAGGAAAGCTGCGCATAAAGCCAGTATGATTTTAAAGAATAAGTCCGGCTTCAAGCCCTGCCTCACCCGTTGTTAGATGCAACCTTCAATATGTTATATCCGTGCGGATCAGTGTTTTTCGTTAACGGGCGCTGTCGAAAGAAAGTTTCGCTCAATGCGGCATTGTTGAGAAGTGCCTGATGTTTTGAATTGTGAAACGATAGAAATAGCGGGTAAGTGCGTGCGATTCGACGAGCTGAAATTTTGCGCATTGAACCACGTGAAGAGGCGAACGGCATGGAATTTCCCCGTGATATCGAAGATGCCGCCAGAAATTTGTGGCTGGAAGTCTCCGAAGCGAACGAAAAAGTTGTACCCGTCGATGTGATCGCGCTCGCTATCCTTAGAGAGAGGCAGCGATGTGCGACAGTTGCACTTTGCGTCTTTGATGACGAAGAGTGGTCGGATGAATACCGTATGGCAGGTGGCCTGGCCGCAGATGCAATACTTGCAGGTAATAGCAATATTTCTGAATAGAGCGGTGGCTTCGCATATGAAGCTTGTCGCACGGAGAAACGGAATAAAATGGTATTAGAGCGTTTAGCGGTGGGGTGTGTTTGCCTGCTGTCATTGACTTTGGTTGGATGCACGACATCGCCGCAGAATTATGCAGCTTCGCTTTCAACGCAGGATCCCAAATGGCAGTCGCCGCAGTGCGAAGAAATTCGTGCGGAGGCCACGAACTATGAGGCCAGAGAAACGAAAGCTTCTGATCTAGCTCCTGGACTTCTCATCGGTCCATATGGGCTGGGTATCGCGGCGGCAATAAAAGAGAACGACGAGAAGCGGCGGAAAATTTTCGTTCGCGAGATGCATCTGCGTTGCTCAAGCGCGCCTCTTCCAAGGGAACTTGAAGATACGCAGAACGAAACGAACCAGTCAAAACTGGCTGATACATTTCGATAGTTCGTATAGGTCTTCACGTCATTCCAGTCCGTGATAACGTCTTCAACAGTGAGTTAAAATGTCCGAATTTGTACCCGTAATTGCGTTGCACGGCGGCGCTGGAACTATTCTCAAGGCCAATATGACGCCGGAGAAAGAGGCCGCCTATCACGCTGGCCTGCGTGAATGCCTGCAGGCTGGACTGGACGTCTTACGTAAAGGTGGCAAAGCTATCGATGCTGTGACGGCATCTGTGATTGCTCTGGAAGAAAATCCGCTTTTTAACGCCGGGCGAGGAGCTGTTTTCACCGCCGACGAAACGCATGAGATGGATGCTGCCATCATGGATGGCGCAACTAGGGCATGTGGTGCAATTTCTGGAATTTGCGGACCACGCAACCCTATTCTGGCGGCACGTGCGGTTATGGAGCAGACCGAACACGTGTTCTTTGCAGGCGAAGGGGCGAAGCGGTTTTGCGAAGCTGCCGGTCTGGAAATGATGGCACCGGAATGGTTCTCGACGGAACAGCGCCGCAAGGCATTGCATGACGAAATGGAGCGTCGTCGCAGTGGCGCAGCCGACGATGGCGATCCTGCCCGCAAGCACGGGACTGTAGGTGCTGTTGCGCTGGATAGTTTCGGGCATCTGGCTGCAGCAACCTCCACGGGTGGTATGACGGCCAAGACGCCGGGACGTGTTGGCGACAGTCCGGTCATCGGCGCTGGAACCTGGGCTGACGACCAGACGGTTGCGCTTTCCGCCACAGGTCACGGAGAATATTTCATCCGCTGGGCTGTAGGCCACGAAGTAGATGCGCGGATGCGCTGGGCCGGGCAAACGCTCAGCGAAGCGGCTGGAGTTGTTGTCCGCGAGCTTGGTGAAATCGGCGGTTCTGGCGGCCTCGTTGCGGTGGACCGCAAGGGCAATGTCTGTCTGCCGTTCAACAGTCCGGGCATGTATCGTGCGTGGTGCGGTGCAGATGGTGAGATTCATACCGGCATCTATGGTCGGGATTGAAGTATTTGCTTGAAATTTCAGAGCTTGCCAAGACGTTGTCAGCTCTATTTTCTTGAAACGGTTGTCCATATGCGTATGGGGGATTGGCTCCATACGCCATAAATCTCTTTGCCACGATGCTTGGCAAAGTTTGCCCCGGACATATTACGGGATCAGTATTATCCAATCCCGTAAAGACAGGCTGCCAACGATATGGCCGCGTATAGACACGTATTCCAGATTGGAATGGCAAGTCTAAAATTGCATTGGCCAAAGCCCAAATTTGCTGCCTATAAATTTCGAATAACAAAACTGACAGTCAAGGGAGAATGCTCCTCAGCCTTTCTTTAAGCTTTTGAAAAAGCGAGAAGATCAGCTCAGGGCAATGATGACTGGCGCGCCTTTCAAACGAGCGCAAAAAATGGGGAAATGAATGACGGAAGCCAAGTTCCTTCCGAAGGGGAAGATTTACCCTTCTGGCGAAAAGGCGCAGCAAATCAATGATTCGAAACTGCAAAGCGGCGCCGTTGGGGCGTCAAGCGCCGCTCAGCCGAAGCATGAGTTCCGTTTGCAAGTCAGCAACATACATGAGCTTTCCGTTTTGGAATATGGCAACCCGAAAGGTATCCCCGCTGTCTTTCTGCACGGCGGTCCCGGTGCGGGCGTCTCAGCTGCGCAGATTGCCAGTTTTGATCTCGATATCTATCGTGTCATCACTTTCGATCAGCGTGGCGCGGGTCGTTCCACCCCTCTCGCTGAAATTACTGAAAACACCACACAGCATCTGATCGCGGATATGGAAGCCCTGCGCGAAAAACTGGGTATTGAGCGCTGGCTTGTGGCCGGCGGCTCTTGGGGATCGTGTCTTTCGCTTGCTTATGGCATCGCGCATCCGCAGCGTTGCCTCGGCTTTCGGCTGCACGGCATATTTCTGGGGGGGCAGGAGGATGTCGACTGGTGGTTCCATGGCTGCCGGGCCATTTTTCCAGACCACTGGCAGAAATTTGCCGAATTCGTGCCTACAAGCGAACGTAGCGATCTACTTACCGCTTATTACAGGCGGCTCACCTCGGGCGATCCCGTACAAGAACGGGAAGCGGCCCAGAGCCTGCGCGGGTTCTCGGCGCGCACGCAGACCTTCGAACCGGACACGGACCACGTTTCCAAGCTTCTGAAGCCGGAAGCGGCTTTGGCCGTATCACGCATTTTTACCCACTATTGCGTCAACCGGGCTTTTCTCCCGGACAATTATCTCATCGATAATATCGATCGTATCCGCCACCTTCCCGCTGAAATTGTGCAGGCGCGCTACGATACCGTCACTCCGATGATGACGGCGTGGAAACTCAAGGAAGCTTGGCCGGAAGCGAATTTCACCATCGTCACGCTTGCCAACCATCAGTCCACAATTGGCCCGATGGCCGATGCACTGACCGCCGCATCAGTCCGGCTGGCGCGGCAATTGACGTAAGCCCACACTTTCAATGCTTGGAATTGAGGACAGTTCGATGTTCGATACAAAGACCGCCGATACATCGCTTTCGATGACGCACTACATCGATATCTGCAAGGCAGTGAAGCCTGCCGTCTCGCCGGACGGAGAGCTTCTGGTCTATCTAAGCGATGAAAGCGGCACGGCGCAGGTCTGGGGGCGCCCGCTTGCGGGCGGCGTGCCACGCCAGATCACCAATCTGCCGGAACCGGTCGGTAATCTTGCCTTCAGTCCGAAGAGCCGTGATCTGCTCATCACCACCGATTGGGGTGGTGATGAGCGTCACCAGCTCTGGTTGATCCAAAATGCCGAAGGCGAGCCGCACCTTCTTACCACCTATACTACGGTGGTTCATGCCTGGGGTTGCTGGTCGCCGGATGGCACACAGATCGCCTATGGTGCTAATTATCGTGACCGTTTCCACATGGATATTCATGTGATGACCGTTGCAACCGGTGAGACGAAATGCGTTTACGAGGGGATCGGATGGCGCACGCCGGCCGCCTTTACGCCCGACGGCAAGTCGTTGCTGGTCAACGATTGCCAGCGCGCAATGACGGATCAGGATTTCTGTCGCCTCGATCTTGAAACTGGCACCTATGAAAATGCCTTGCCGCATGAAGGACGGGCACGCTATCAAGCGCCGAAATTCTTCAAGGATGGCTCCGGCATTCTGCTGATTGCCGACCAGGAACGCGAATATCTCTCTGTCATGGTCAAGCCGCACGACGCGGCATCGCTGACCGAACTCGCCGCTTTCGAAGGGCAGGATGTCGAAGCGCTTGCAATCTCACCCGATCAAAACAGGATAGCACTCGTCCTGAACCGTCAAGGCTGGAACGATGTGGTTCTGGTCGGCCGCGGTGGAGCTGTACTGAAACAGCTAGTGATGCCGGTTACCGGGGTCGTTGCTTCGATCGCGTGGACGCCGGATGGCATGTCACTGATCATGCCTGTGGAAGGTGCTGCGACGTCAAGCGACATCTGGCGCTGCGATGTTGAAAGCGGTGCTTTCACGCGCCTGACAGACGCACCAAAGGCCAAGGTTAAATTACCAGCTTTCCTCGAACCGATAGTGACAAGCGTTGCAAGCTTTGACGGTTTGGAGATTCCTTATTTCGTCTACAAGCCGGAGCGTGCTGCAGGTCTCGATGGTTATCCGGTGATGATAATCGTACATGGCGGTCCTGAAGCCCAGTGGAAGCCGGATTTTCGTGCGGACATTCAGTACATGCTGGCGCAAGGCATCATGGTCATCGCGCCCAATATTCGCGGCAGTACGGGATATGGCCGCGCCTACCAACACCTGGATGATCGCGAATTACGCATGAACAGCGTTGCTGATCTCAAGGCGGTACGCATGGCGGTCGCGGCACGCAGCGATGTCGATGCAAACCGTATCGGTGTGTTCGGTCGTTCCTATGGTGGTTTCATGGTCTTGTCGGCCATGACCGAATATCCCGATCTGTGGAAGCTTGGCGTCGAATATTACGGTATCGCCAATTTTCTCACCTTGTTGCAGACCACCGGACCGTGGCGCAAGGAACTGCGCGCCATCGAATATGGTCATGCGGAAACCATGCGGGATGAACTGGAGCGGTTCTCACCCATCAACCGCATCGGCAATATCGCAGCGCCGCTGATGATCGCCCACGGTCTGGAAGACCCGCGCGTCACCCCGTGCGAGAGCGAGATGGTCTATTCCTGCTTACGCGGCCTCGGCAAGCCCATCGAGTATCTGCGCGTGCCGCATGAAGGCCATGGCTTTGCGCGTATCGAAAATCGTCGCCGCGTGTTTGGCGCGCTTGCCCGTTTCATCGACGAGAATCTTTAAAAGCATTGTTGGGAGAGTACGCCGTGAAGAATGGTGAAGAGATCTGGGATCTAGTGGATGCGAAGAAGGCTGATTTTGAAGCCTTGAGCGATCGTGTCTGGGGGATGCCCGAGATCGCCTATACCGAATACAAGTCCTGTGCCGAGCACACCGAAATGTTGAAGGCACAGGGTTTTCGTATCACCGAGAATGTGGCTGGCATTCCCACTGCTGTCACGGGCGAGGCGGGTGAGGGTGGACCAGTCATCGCCATTCTTGGTGAATATGATGCGCTGCCAGGCCTTAGTCAGGAAGCGGGCATAGCAGAGCCGCGCCCGATCCCCGGTACGGGACATGGTCATGGTTGCGGCCACAATCTTCTGGGCTCCGCTGCCATTCTGGCTGCGACGGCGGTCAAGGATTGGCTGGAAAAGACTGGCAAGAAGGGTCGCGTGCGCTACTATGGTTGTCCTGCAGAAGAAGGCGGCGCGGCCAAGTCTTTCATGGCGCGCGCGGGCGCTTTCGACGATGTCGATATTGCCATCTGCTGGCACCCGGCTTCGTTTACGCAGGTCGATGACGCCCAATCGCTTGCCAATACCCGGATGGATTTCGAATTCACCGGAAGGGCCTCCCACGCTGCTGCGGCACCGCATCTAGGGCGTTCGGCTCTGGATGCGGCGGAACTGATGAGTGTCGGTTGCAACTATCTGCGCGAGCATATCCCGTCCGATTGCCGTCTTCACTATGCTTATCTCAATGCGGGTGGCATCGCGCCGAACGTCGTGCAAGCCAAGGCCAAGGTGCGCTACGCCATTCGCGCCACTGATCTGCCGGGCATGTTCGCCCTCAATGATCGGGTGAAGAAGGTTGCGGCGGGCGCAGCAATGATGACGGAAACAACCGTCAATATCTCCATCATGAGCGCGGTCTCGAACCTGCTGGGCAATACGCCACTGGAAATCGCGATGCATTCGAACATGGAGCGTTTGGGCGGCGTGCCGTTCGATGATGCGGACCGTGCCTTTGCAGCGGAGATACAGGCGACTCTTTCGAAAGAAGACATCGAAACCGACTATCTGCGTGTCGGCCAGCCTTTGGCGGAAAACGAACCGCTTTGCGACTACGTGCTGCAGCGCGAACAGAAGGGCGTACCGATGATCGGCTCCACCGATCTGGGCGATGTGAGCTGGGTCGTGCCGACTGTTCAGGCACGCGTGGCAACGCACGCCATCGGTTCGCCGGGCCATTCCTGGCAGATCACCGCGCAAGGCAAGATGCCGGCTGCTCATAAGGGCATGGTCTATGCTGCGAAGGTAATGGCGGGCACGGCGCTCGATGTTCTTCAAAATGAGAAGATTCTGAACGACGCCAAAGCCGATCACAAGGCTCGCACGGCAAAGACGCCCTATACCTGCCCGATCCCGCCGGAAGTCAACCCGCCGCTGCAGCCGCGTCCGGCCGATTGACTTGCTAAGAATATGCATTTCGTGCCCTGCGTCCGCGCGCGGCACCTCTCGAAAATGCCCAACCATAAAAGGGGATAACAATGCAAAAACAGAAGACAACCATCCTGTGCCGCACCACGGCGCTCGCGCTTGCCGCCGGTATGGGCGCCGTGACGTTCACCGCCGAAGCCGCCTCACCGCCGAACGCACTCGTCATGGCCTGGAATATCGACGCTATCAGCACTTTTGATCCGGCGCAGATCGGCGAGGCCGCGACCAATGAAATTATCCAGAATATTTGCGATCCCATGGTCGATTTCGATCCGGCTGACGAGACCAAGATCGTGCCGCAACTTGCCAAAAGCTGGGAGGTTTCGCAAGACGGGTTGCAGATCACATTCCACATGCGCGATGATCTGACGTTCGACAATGGCGACAAGGCGACGGCGGGTGATATGGCGTGGTCGCTCCAGCGCGCGGTCAAGCTCGGTTTCGGCAATGCAGCCACGCTGACAGAATACGGTTTCACCAAGGACAATGTGGATCAGACCATTTCGGCGCCGGACGACAACACAGTCGTTTTCAAGCTGGACAAGCCATATCCGGTCAATCTCATCCTGGCGGCGATCGCCGCCAACCGTGTTGCCAGCCTTCTGAACCAGAAGGTGTTGATGCAGAACCAGGTCGATAATGACATGGGCAACAAATATCTGGCCACTCGGTCGGAATGCGTTGGCCCCTACAAGTTGATGCGATGGAACCCGGCTGAAGTGGTTATCCTCCAGGCGACCGACAATTATTGGGATGAAGCGCCGAAGCTCAAGCAGGTGTTGATCCGCCATGTTTCGGAAGCGGGAACCCAGCGACTGTTGCTCGAAAAGGGCGACATCGACATCGCCCGTGACCTGACGCCGGAAGATCTGCGCGATCTGGAAACTCAGGACAAGGTGACCGCCTCACGCTCGCTGAAGCCTTCGCTGTTCTACTGGAACTTCAACAATGCCGATCCGATCTTCGCCAATGAGAAGGTACGCCTCGCGATGCGTTATCTCATCGACTATGAGGGCCTCGGCAAGACGGTCATCAACAATGTCGGTGTGCCGCGTGCAAGTTTCGTGCAGCTCGGTGCTTTCGGCGCGCTGGACGAGAAGGAAGGGCAGCCCTTCAAACTTGATGTCGAAAAGGCTCGCGAACTGCTGAAGGAAGCCGGTTACGAGAAGGGCTTCGAGACGACGATGTTCATCAGTACCGCGCCTTATGCCGCTCCGATTGCCCAGAGTATTCAGGACGCGGCCGCCAAGATAGGCGTGAAGATCAAGATCGAACGCATGGCCAATGCGCAATTGTTCAGCCGTATCCGTGGCCGTGAGTTCCAGACTTCGCTGATGGGCTGGCAGACGACTGTTCCGGACGCGCATGGCAATGCTTCGCGTCAGATATTCAATCCCGACAACCGGGCTGAAGCCAAGCAGACCATGTATCCGAGCTGGCGCGCGAGCTATTTCAACGAAGCCGTGAACAAGGACGTTGACGCTGCCCTGTTCGAGAAGGATGAGGCCACGCGCAAGCAGATGTATATCGATCTGCAGAAAGAGATGATGGAGAAGGGGCCGCATGCCTTCATTTTCCAAATTTACAATGTCGCCGGTGTCAACAAGGCCATGAAGAACTGGAGCTGGAACGGCTTCCGCGTCTACTACGATCTGGCCGCTAAATAACGGAAATTACGCACCCGGCGGCTTCTCTCAAAGTGGTTGGGTGCACATCGTTTCAATGGATGACCGCATGGTCGCCTGTGGTTCGCTTCGCGACCCGGACCGGGCATCCCGTTTTTCTCTTTCGGGAATTTGCAGATGACGACGCACGAAATCATTGAAGATGTGGAGGCGGTGGACCACGATCGGGAGGCCGGACCCGTACTTCAGTTTCTCGCCGCCACCGCGCGTCTGGTCGTTTCAGTGGCAATTACGCTTCTGGGGCTGATCACGCTGACCTTTTTCATCAGCCGCCTTTTGCCACTTGATCCGGTCATCGCGATGCTGGGCGATAATGTGTCCCAGGAAGCGTATGACACGATGTATAGAAAGCTGGGGCTCGACCAGCCATTGATCGTGCAATATGGCCTCTATCTCAAGAACGCGCTGATGTTCGATTTCGGCAACGCGCTGACTTCCGGTCGTCCGGTGCTGGAAGATATTGCACGCGTCTTCCCGGCCACCATCGAACTGGCGACTGTGGCTATCGTCATCGGAACCGCGCTGGGCATTCCGCTCGGTGTTTTCTCTGCCATGTACCGCAATTCGCCTCTGGATCATGCCGTGCGTATGGTCAGTTTGCTTGGCTATTCCACGCCGAATTTCTGGCTCGGCTTGATGGCGCTGCTGATTTTCTATGCCACGCTGGGCTGGATTGGCGGGCCGGGTCGGATAGACTTCATTTACGAATATTCCGTCGACCCGACGACCGGCTTCCTGCTTCTCGACAGCGCGATGCAGGGCCAGTGGGATGCTTTTGGGAACGCCGTAAGCCATATCATCATGCCCGCGCTGATCCTCGCATTCGGCTCGATGGCCTATATCAGCCGCATGACGCGCGGTTTCATGATCGAGCAACTCAATCAGGAATATGTTATCACAGCACGCGTCAAGGGGTTGTCCTGGGCGCGTACCGTCTGGGGCCATGCCTTCCGCAATGTTGCGGTTCAGGTCGTGACGGTTGTGGCGCTGTCCTATGCTTTCCTGCTGGAAGGTGCGGTGCTGACCGAGACGGTGTTCGCATGGCCGGGCTTCGGGCGTTACCTCACCAATGCACTTCTGGCTGGTGACATGAACGCAGTGGTCGGCTGTACGCTTATCGTCGGCATTCTGTTCGTCGGTATCAACCTGATCAGCGATCTTCTGTATCGCGTCTTCGATCCCCGCACACGATAGGAAACTGCCGATGAATACGCACACCAGCACGTCGCCGGCGCAAACTTCCAGTTCCCTGCGGGCCTGGATGACCGCTCCCGTACCCACTTCTGCCTTTCAGGCCAATATACAGCAATTGCGCCGGTCCTGGTTCAAGCTGATGGCCAACACATCCGCTGTCTTTGGTCTTGCGGTCATCGTCCTTCTGGTTCTGGTGGCGATTTTCGCGCCCCTGATCGCAACACACGACATCGGTGCCAACAATCTTGCCAATCGGCTTCAACCACCGTCATGGGGCCATTTCTTCGGTACAGACGAACTGGGTCGCGATATTTTCAGTCGCCTTGTCTATGGTTCGCGCATTACACTCTACATCGTAACGCTGACCGCCGTCATCGCTGCACCTATCGGCCTCATCGTGGGTACCACCGCAGGCTATATGGGTGGCTGGGTCGATACGGCGCTGATGCGCATCGTCGACATGTTTCTCGCCTTTCCCAGTCTTGTGCTTGCGCTGTCCTTTGCTGCAGCACTCGGGCCGGGTATCGAAAATGCTGTCATAGCCATTTCGCTCGCTGCATGGCCACCCATTGCGCGTCTTGCTCGTGCCGAGACATTGACGATCCGCTCGTCGGATTATGTGGCCGCCATCCGTCTGCAGGGGGCTTCCGCCATGCGGGTCATTGCGAAGCATGTCGTGCCAATGTGCATACCCTCGGTGGTGATCCGCATCACACTTAACATGTCGTCGATCATCCTAACCGCTGCGGGCCTCGGCTTTCTCGGCCTTGGTGCACAGCCGCCAAGCCCGGAATGGGGCGCGATGTTGTCCAGTGGCCGTGAATTTATGATGACCTCTTGGTGGCTTGCCGCTGTGCCGGGCACCGCAATCCTGCTTGCGAGCCTTGCATTCAACCTGTTCGGTGACGGCTTGCGCGATGTCCTCGACCCTAGAAACGGATAAGATCAATGACAAAACCATTGCTTGAAGTCGATGATCTGTGGGTGTCTTTTCCCGGTGCTGATCGCAACATTGATGTCGTTCGCGGCATCAGCTTTTCCATCGGGCGCGAAAAAGTCGGCATCGTAGGTGAATCCGGCTCCGGCAAATCGATGACCGGGCGCTCGATTCTCAAACTCACACCAAAGACGGCGCAGATCCGTGCCAAGGCCCTGCGTTTCGGCGAGGTTGACCTGTTGTCAGCCAGCGAACGCCAGATGCGCAGCGTGCGCGGCAACCGTATCTCGATGATCCTTCAGGATCCGAAATATTCGCTCAATCCGCTGATCCGTATCGGCGATCAGATCATGGAAGCCTATCGCCTGCACCATCGTGTGAAATCGACCGAAGCGCGACAGAAAACAATTGCCATGCTGGAGGCAGTGCATATTCGCGATCCCGAGCGCGTCATGGGTCTGTTTCCACACGAGATTTCTGGCGGCATGGGACAGCGTGTGATGATCGCCATGATGCTGATTCCCGAACCGGACATGATCATTGCCGACGAGCCAACCTCCGCGCTCGACGTGACGGTGCGGCGCCAGGTTCTAACTATACTCGACGAACTGGTCAGCCGTTCGGGCACCGGGCTGATGTTCATCAGTCATGATCTCAATCTGGTGGCGGACTTCTGTGACCGGGTACTGGTCATGTATGCGGGGCGCATCATGGAAGATCTGCCAGCCAAGGAGCTGCACAAGGCGCGTCACCCCTATACGCAGGCGCTTCTGGCCAGCTTGCCGCGGCTCGACCATCCGGTCGATATGCTTAAGGTTCCCGAACGCGACAAAAGCTGGCTGACCGAACCGACGCTTGTGGGAGAAACCCGATGAAATACGCCGCCAATTCTCCATTCGTGGATGTTTCGGACCTCTCCATCAGCTTCGGCAAGGGGCGCAAGCGCGCCACTGTCGTCAGGAAGGTGAAGTTTCACATCGAACGCGGCGGAGCTTACGGTCTGATCGGCGAATCCGGTTGCGGCAAATCCACGATCCTGCGCGCTCTTGCCGGTCTCATCCCGCATTATCAAGGCAACTTCAGCTTTGACGGACGGAAGATGGGCGGCGAACGCGATAAAGCATTTTTCCGTCGCGTGCAGATGGTGTTTCAAGACCCATATGCCTCGCTGCACCCACGCAAGCAGGTGCATAAGGTGTTGGCGGAATCGCTTGCCATTCACGGCATGGACCGCAAGGACGAGCGAGTTCGCGACGTATTGCAAGCGGTGGGTCTCGGTCCGAGCTTTCTCTATCGCTATCCGCATGAATTGTCCGGTGGCCAGCGCCAGCGTGTCGCCATAGCACGTGCACTTATCATCGAACCGGACGTGCTGCTTCTCGATGAGCCGACATCCGCGCTCGATGTTTCCGTGCAGGCGGAAATTCTCAATCTGCTCAAGGTGCTGCGCCGCGAGCGAAATCTCACATACCTCATGGTTTCGCACGATCTCGCCGTGGTGGCGCATATCTGCGAGCGTGTCGGGGTCATGCACAAGGGCATCATTCTGGAAGAATTGACGGCGGACGATCTGCGCCATTCGCGCGCCAAAGCCGAATACACGCAGGAGTTCCTGCATGCCAGTGTGGAAGCTGTTGCACATAATCAGTCTAGGGAAATACGAGTATGAACTATCATTCGGTGGCCAATCCGGGACAGGAATGGGAACGTCTGAAAAGCCCCGCTGCGGCGGGCTGGTCTGAAGCTGGGCTGGGCGCCGTCGATGCTTGTGCCGACAGCCAGGAAACCGATGCGCTGATGATCGTTCAGGGCAACAAGATCGTCCACACATATGGCGACATCACGCACAAATATCTCTGCCACTCCATCCGCAAGAGTATTCTTGCCGCGATGATGGGACAGGATGTAGCCGATGGCACCATTGATCTCAGCCTGACGTTGGAGCAGCTAGGCATTGATGACAATGAAGGCTTGAGCGAAGTAGAAAAGCAGGCGACGGTCTATGATCTCCTAACGGCCCGTTCTGGCATCTACCATCCGGCGGGCTACGAAACGCCATGGATGCGGATGATCAAGGAAAAGCGTCATTCCCACGCTCCCGGTACCTTCTGGTGCTACAACAATTGGGATTTCAACGCACTAGGTACTATTTTCGAGCAGTTGACCGGCAAGACCGTACACCAGGCTTTCGATGAGCGTATCGCAAAACCGCTTGGCCTTGAGGATTTTAGACTCGACGGTGACAAGCCAGACGGCTGGCATGACCGTTTTATGGAAAGCCGACACGCCGCTTACCCGTTCCGTCTGTCGACACGCGATCTGGCGCGCTTCGGTCAGCTTTATCTGCGCAATGGTCGCTGGAATGGTGCACCCGTTCTACCTGAGGGGTGGGCGCAGGAATGTGTGATGCCTTACTCTCATGCCGGTGCACGTGGCGCTTATGGCTATATGTGGTGGCTGGAGCGAGACGGCGTGTTTTTCCCCGGTGTGGTGGCACCGAATGGCAGCTATGCAGGTTTCGGTGCCGGCGGCCATTTCTGTATCGTATTGCCCGCGCTCGACATGGTGATCGTGCATCGTGTGGATACGGACATTGCTGGTCGTCAGCTGAACCGGCACAAGTTCGGGCGTCTCTTGAAGCTCATTCTGGATGCTTTTCAGGGGTAATGTCATGCAGCGGGAAAAGGTGACGGTCGCATTCGCGATTGCTTCAGCATGTGCAAAACCAGTGGTGAGCGCCAATGCGCGGACACTGGCGCGTGACGCCATTTTAGATACGTTGGCCTGTATGGTGGCAGGTCGTGACGATGTCAGTACGAAAAGTGTTGCGAAAGCCTTTGCAGAATTCAGCGCTGGCGGAACTGCTTTGTTGGTTGCGGGAGAAACAGGCAGCCCGATGTTCGCTGCACTGGTCAATGCTACAGCAGCGCATGCGCTCGATTTCGACGATAATTTCCTGCCCGGCATGAGTCATGCCTCGGCGGTGATCGTGCCCGCTATCTTGGCACTGACCAATCTGGATGAAACCGCAGGGGGGCGTCTGATTGACGCCTATCTGGCAGGACTGCAGGCACAGGCCCTGGTAGGCGAGGGCCTGGGACAGGCACATTACACAGCTGGCTGGCACGGCACCTCAACGGTGGGGAGTATTGGCACGGCTGTCGCCACGGCTCATATGCTCGGTCTCGACATCGCGACGACCACACAGGCGATCACTATCGCTGCCAGTTTCGCATCCGGCACGAAAGGTCAGTTCGGCACGCTGATCAAGCCGTTTCATGCAGGCATGGCCGCGCGCAATGCTGTTGAGGCTGCATTGCTCGCAAAAGCCGGAATGGAGGCCCGGCACGATATTCTGGAAGGGGAGCAGGGTATTCGTGAGTTATTTGCAGGGGACCCACGTCACGGTTGGATTATCGAGGATATCCTCACGGATAAGGCGCATGTAATCGAAACGGCCGGTGTCATGCCGAAACGGCATCCTTGCTGTGGGTCCACCCATATGATCGTCGACGCATTGCTTGATCTTAAGGAAGAACACCGGTTTGATGCCGAGGATGTTGTAGCTGTAGATACGTTGGTTGGGATCGCGAACTACCGCAATCTTGCCTATATGCAGCCGGCCGACCAGATGCAGGCACGCTTTTCCATGCAATATTGCGTCGCACGCGCCCTGCGGCAGGGACATCTGGCACTTGCAGATTTTACCCCAGAGGCCGTGGGTGCTTTCCGGGACGATCCATTGCTCGATGTTATCGCCATGCGAAGTTATTCGATGGAGGAAGAACGGGCATCAGTGGAAAAGCTGCCGCATGTCGCAACCGTTACACTGAAAAACGGACGTGTTTTGCAGGCGTCGCGCAGCTTCGCCGTTGGTACTCTGCAGCAACCGTTTAGCGCAGATGACCGGACGCGAAAATTTCTTGATTGTTGTGCGGTGATTCCGGCAGCAGATCAGATCTATCGGGATTTGCGTGATCTTGACGATGCAGAGAACCTGCAAGCTGTTGCGGCACTTTTCACCCGGCCTTGATGACTTAACTCGGCGCAAGACTTCCGGCGTTGTGGCCATTTTTCTGGGCAACCAGTTGCGAGGCACGGCGCCAGAAGAGTTCCGCCTGCTTGTTCCTGAATTGAGGTGTTCGGTAAACGCGGATTTCAATCAACAGATCGGTGTTTGTTTCACCGGCGCGGACGAGCACGCCACGCTTGAGTTCATCGTCGACAAGGCTTTCCGGTATCCATGCAACACCATGTCCGGAGACCGCCATTGCTTTGAGCGCAACAGACATTCCGTTTTCATAGACCGTATTCAATTCGAAACCATGTTTCTCAAGCAGCCAGGGCAGAGCGAGAGAAAAGAACGAATTGCCTCGATAGCTGAGGAAGTCGATTGGTAGCGACTTTTCCTTCAAGCTATGTAGGGCTTGTCCATTCGGCGCAGGAGCGGATACAGGGATGACCCTCTCGGTGCCCAGTGCCAAAAACGGATAACCGCCAAGATCATCCATCTGCGGAACTGCCGGATGCGCATAAGTCAGGAAGAAGTCGCAATGCCCGCTGACAAGCGTGGAAATATTTCCGACGAATGATGAATGCGGATCGGCAAAACGGGCACGGAATGACGCGCCGGAGGCTTCAATCTGCGCCATCCAGTGCGGAAAGAATGTGAGTGACAGCGTGTTGAGTGTAGCAAAAGAAACGATTTCCCACGATGCGCTATAACCTTCGCTGACGGTCTTACGGGCGGTAAGCAGCATTTCAAGAGCATCGTGTGCTCGCGGAAGAAAACACTCTCCCGCCTTCGTCAAGCCAATAGGATTCGAAGAGCGGTCGATCAGGGGGAGGCCAATCCAGTCTTCCAGTTGCTTGATGCGCTTGCTGAGGGCAGACTGCGTGATATTGCGGTCACCTGCCGCGCGAGAATAGCTCCTGTGTTCTGCAAGACTGACGAAATCTTCAAGCCATTTCAGTTCCATAGTCTGCACCGATACATCAGATAAGCAAAAAAGTTCACAGCCTATCTATAACGCGATCCGATTGGATTGAGGTAGAGTTCATCTGATGTTTTCGATCAAACAATGATCTGGCCGATAGCGGCAGATAGACAAAACGAGACGTCTGATGCCTTTACAACGAGTCGCGTACGCGCTCCCATGCCTTGGTCAAATGGCGTCCCAATACTTCAGACAGTCGGGTCGCGTCGCGGGCTTCCAGCGCCTCGATCATTTCTTGGTGCTCTGATACAGCCGCCGCCCATTTTTCGGTGCCTTCGTGGCCGACGAAACGGATTCGTTTCAATCGTGTCTGCAGCATTTGGTGAATGTCTGCCAGCGTGGGGTTTTTGGCCAGACGAACGATGGCGAGATGAATCTGCTGGTTCAGTTTGTAATATTGCAGTCGGTCAGCATGCTTGTACCGCTCGATCATTTCATCGTGCAGTGAACGAACGTCAGCAATTTCCTTGTCGGACGCCAGCTCGCAGGCGAGCTTTCCGGCAAGCTCTTCCAGAGTGCGCAGGACTGTGAGCATGTCTTTCACGTCGGCGGCACTGAATCGCTTCACAACGGCGCCCCGACTTGGAACAAGCTCGACCAGACCTTCGCTGGCCAGATACTTGATCGCCTCACGCAGCGGTGTCCGGGACACGCCAAGTTGCTCCCCGAGCTGGCCTTCATGCAGACGCGTGCCAGGTTCTAGCTGCCCTTCGATAATCATGTCGCGCAGATGGTTGACGAGCATGTCGTGCAAGGCAGTACGGCGGAACGCTTGTGAGCCGTTTTCGGCTTGTTCGTTTTTTTGAATTTCGTCCATCGGCCTTTTTCTCAAAGAGTGAGCTCGAATCCTCACCTCACCGTTTGAGGCGAAGATGGCTGGCCTGCCCTCAACCGTCAATATAAAATGCTGCATACAGAATACAAAATGCTTGCGTCATGCGTGGGGCTGTCATATGCATGCTGCATACAGAATGCAGACGAGGAGGATGCTAATGACCGTTACTGGCGCTGAACCGAGCGTAATTGCGCTTGCAATGGGAGATCCAGCCGGTGTCAGTCCCGAGCTGACGGCGCGTCTCCTCGCTTTGCCGGATGTCAGAAAAGAAGCGCATATCATCGTCTTTGGTGATCGCCGCGTTCTGGACGAAGGTGCGCGTACAGCGGGTGTTGAGCTTGATCTGCAGGATTCTACTCTCGAAAATGCGCCGAACATGCCGGTCGGCAAGCACGTCTTCGTTGACTTGAAAAATCTCGATCCGAAGGATGTTGTGCGTAGTGAAGCCACGTTGGTCGGCGGAACTTTTGCAACTCAGAACTTTCGTACTGCGTTGAAATTTGCCGATGCCGGACATGCGCAGGCTGTTTGCTTTACGCCGTTCAACAAGCAGGCCATGCGGTTTGCCTATCCGGGTTACGACGACGAAATCCGCTTTGTTGCCGATGTGCTGAGCTTCACAGGCAAGGTGCGTGAGTTCAACGTTCTGGAGAAAGTCTGGAACGCGCGCGTGACGTCGCATATTCCGCTCAAGGATGTGGCCTCGACCCTGACTGTTGAAGGAATTCTCGCCGAGCTGGAACTGGCCTGGATGTGCTTGAAGAAGGCGGGATATGACAATCCGAAGATTGCAGTGGCTGGGCTCAATCCACATGCTGGTGACGGCGGCAGCTTTGGCATGGAAGAAATCGACATCATTGAACCTGCCGTCAAGGCAGCGAAGACCAAGGGGTTCGATGTCGATGGTCCGTTCCCAGCTGACACAGTGTTCCTGCGTGCTCTGAAGGATGGCTTTCAGGCGGTGCTGACCATGTATCACGATCAGGGTCAGATCGCGATGAAGCTGATGGGCTTCGACAAAGGCGTGACAATGATGGGCGGATTGCCGTTCCCGCTCTGCACGCCCGCCCATGGCACTGCCTACGATATTGCCGGGAAGGGCATCGCCGACGTGGGGGCCACGCGCGAAGCAATCCTGCTCGCGGCACGAATGGCGAAAAGAGCGGCTGCACTTTCAAACGCTGCCTGATTTTCGACATTTTGACACTATCGGCATGGGGGGAGGCCCGTGCCGCTTAACTGGGAGGATAGACCATGAAGAAGTCTCTACATATCGCATGCCTGGCAGCAGGCGTGGCAGTAATCGCATCATCTGCTCTGGCATTCGAGCCGACACGGCCAGTCGAGTTTGTCGTGACAGCCGGGCCGGGCGGCGGTACGGATATTTTCGCGCGTACAATCCAGTCGATCATCGGCAAGTATGACCTGATGAGTGCGCCAATCGTCGCCACAAACAAGGGCAGCGCGGGCGGAGCAGAAGGTTTTGTCTACACTGCCGGCTATAAGGGCGATCCATACAAGCTCGCTTTCGGCACGAACAACGCCTATCTTTTGCCGGTGCGCGCAAAGGTTCCTTATAAATCGGCAGATCTGGTCCCAGTTTCGGCACTGGCTTCGGATGAATTCATTCTTTGGATCAACGGAAAGTCTGACTTCAAGACAGCCGCAGAGTTTATCGCCAAAGCGAAAGTTGATGCGGGCATGAAGGTTGGCGGCAGTCAGTCCAAAGACGTTGACCAGATTTTGACATCCATGATCAACGATGCCACGGGTTCGAAACTCGGCTATATCCCGTTCAAAAGCGGTGGCGAAGCCGCTGTTCAGCTCGCGGGCGAGCACATTGCGGCCAATGTCAACAATCCGAGTGAGAATCTTGGCCAATGGCAGGCGGGCATGGTGAAGCCGCTTTGCGTCTTCAAGGGTGAAAAACTCAAGAGTGACGGCAAGGTTGCTGGCGATATGGGATGGAGCGACATCCCGACCTGCAAGGAAGCAGGGATCGCAATCGAAAATTACTCCATGCCACGCACCGTTTGGCTTCCTGCAGGCGTCGATCAGGACGTGGTTGATTACTATGCAGGCGTACTCAAGAAGGTTGCCGAGACACCTGAATGGGCGAAGTATCTTGCCGATAGTTCGCAATCCGCCGCCTATATGAGCGGTAATGAACTCTCATCCTTTATCAAGAACGATGAAACAGCGGTAACGGCCGTATTGAAGCGTGAAGGTTGGCTTGCCAACTGACGTTTTGTGCATTCATGCAGACGCCATTGGCGTCTGCATCATTCATCGAAGGAGCTCATCCCATGAGTGAGAAAGGTGAAGGCGGCGTTTCCCGATTCGTCATCGAAGCGGGCGTTGCTCTCCTGACAGGCGCGCTGGGAGCGGCGGTCTGTTACGGCTCACAACAGGCTGGCACAGGCTGGACGGAAATGGGGCCGGATGCGGGTTATTTCCCGTTCTACATCGGGCTGCTGATCATGTTCGGAAGTGCGGTCAATCTCGTTGTGGCATTTATAAAACATCGTGGCAGCGGGGAAGTCTTTGTTGAACTCTCCCGGCTGAAACCGGTTCTCGGGTTCGCCTTGCCGCTGGTTGCCTTCGCTGCCATATCCACGGTTCTCGGGCTTTATGTCGGCACGGCACTCTACATCGCTGGAGCGATGATGTTTCAGGGACGCTACAAGTGGTGGACTTCCGTGCCAGCCGGTATTGCCGTTTCCCTCTTCTTTTTCGTCATTTTTGAAATCGGCTTCAAGGTTCCGCTCCTTAAAGGCCCGGTCGAGGCTTTCTTCGGCATTTATTGATACCGGAAAGTCCGATGTCTTTGGAGGAAAGACATGGAAAATTTCAGTCTCCTGATGGATGGCTTCGCCCACATACTCAGTTTCAATCATGTTCTGCTGATGATGCTGGGTGTGACGCTAGGAATTCTGGTTGGTGTCCTGCCGGGATTGGGCGCGCCTAACGGCGTTTCCTTGCTTTTGCCGCTGACATTCACGATGGACCCTATCTCCGCGATTATTCTGCTTTCCTGTATGTATTGGGGCGCATTGTTCGGTGGATCGACTACGTCCATTCTATTCAATATTCCAGGTGAGCCTTCGTCCGTTGCCACCACTTTCGATGGATATCCGATGGCGAAGGCCGGACATGCGAGCCGCGCCCTGACGCTGGCATTCGTTTCGGCTGGTATCGGAGCACTGGCTGGCGTAGTGATGATTACACTGCTCTCCAGCTGGGTCGCCAATTTCGCCCTGCGGTTTTCTTCCCCGGAATATTTTGCTGTCTATTTTCTGGCTTTTGCCAGCTTCATATCCATGGGCGCTCAATCACCTTTCAAGACACTCGTTTCCATGATGATCGGTTTTGCTTTTGCTTCGGTGGGGATGGACACGATCTCCGGCAACTTGCGCCTGACATTCGAAATGCCGGAACTCATCAAGGGTATTTCCTTTCTGATTGCAGTGATGGGCCTGTTCGGGATCGGCGAACTGTTGCTGACGACGGAGGAGGGGTTACGCTTTGATGGCATCAAGGCACGGGTGCGTCTCGGTGAGATTGGGCGTACGCTTCTTGAAATGCCGCGCTACTGGTTCACGCTCGCTCGTTCAACGCTGATTGGTATCTGGATGGGCATAACGCCCGCCGGACCAACGGCCGCATCCTTTATGAGTTACGGCGTGGCTCGTCGTTCCGCTCGCGATAAATCGAAGTTCGGCAAGGGGGATCCACGCGGTATCGTGGCGCCGGAAACTGCGGACCATTCGGCCGGTACATCTGCGCTTCTCCCCATGCTTGCACTTGGTGTGCCGGGTTCGGCTACCGCTGCTGTGATGATGGGCGGCCTGATGATCTGGGGTCTCACTCCTGGCCCGACATTGTTCACGGATCGCCCGGATTTCGTCTGGGGCCTGATTGCCTCCATGTATCTCGGCAACATTGTTGCCGTCATTCTGGTGATTGCGACTGTGCCGCTCTACGCATCTATCCTGCGCGTGCCGTTCTCGATTATCGGACCGATTATTGTCGCGGTCATTTTCTCCGGCGCCTATCAGGTCGCCAATTCGATAACCGACGTCTGGCTGGTGATCGCATTTGGCGTGCTGGGCTATATCTTCAAGAAACTCGACTATCCACTGGCACCGTTGGTTCTCGCCATGGTTCTGGGCGATAAGGCAGAGGATGCCTTCCGTCAGTCGATGATGATTTCTAACGGTGAGCTTTCGATATTCTGGTCGAATGGTTTGGTTGCGTCGCTGATGACGCTCGGCGTCTTCCTGCTTGTTTCACCCGCGATCTTCTGGGGCATTGGCAAACTGCGTAGCCGGAAACCCGAAATGCCCTCGGGTAACGGTAATGTGGCCTGATTTCGATGGATTACGCAAAGAACGGGAATGTAAGTTGAAACAGACGACTTCGAAATGGACGCGCGAAACCTGGCCAATTGCAGCAGCGATGATCCAGTATCCCAATATGCTGCCGGATGGCAGTTCCGTGCAGGATCAGTCGGCAGAAGATTGGGCTCGTACTTTGTCCGACGTTGCGGATGCAGGGTTTACCGAACTCGATCCGACTGACAGCTGGTTGCGGCTGGCGGATTTGTCACCCGCCCGTCTTGGTGAATTTATGGCGGTCACCAAATCGCTCGGCTTTACTATTCCTGCGATTTCGACCTCACGGCGCAGCGTGATCGATGCACAGCATGGCGACGAATATTTGGCCTATGGGCACAGGGTTATCGACACGGCAAAGGAAATCGGTGCCAGTTGCGTTTCCTTCGGGCTTTTTGAACCGCTGACAGACCTGCAGAAACAGGCATTATGGTTCTGGACGGTCGACGGAGCGAAGAACCCGGACGATCCGGCTGTCTGGAACAAGGCTGTTGAACGAATTCGCGAACTCGGTCGTCACGCAGAGGAGCTTGGCATAGAGCTGTCTCTTGAAATGTATGAGGATACTTATCTCGGTACTGCGGACAGTTCGGTTCGTTTTGTCGAGGAAGTCGGCCTCGATAATGTAGGGATCAATGCCGATCTGGGTAATCTCATTCGTCTGCACCGTCCGGTCGAGCATTGGCAGCAGATGATGGAGAAGGTCGCGCCTTACGCAAAATTCTGGCACGTCAAGAACTACACCCGTACAGAAGATCCAGCCTCCGGTGTCATCGTCACACATCCTGCTCCCCTCGAAAGCGGGATCATCAATTATCGTGCAGCCATCAGAATGGCGCTGGATCACGGATTTGCCAGCCCGTTTTTATGTGAACATTATGGTGGCGACGGGCTTTCTGTTTCGGCTACAAATCGTGACTACTTGCGCCGCATCCTGCCACGCGGCTAATGACCCAGACCAAGGACTGTTTCAATGACGACGATTTTCGACGCCCCGGAGGAGTTTGCCTCGACCGCTCTTGCCGGGTTTGCCAGTATCTATAACCGCTATGTTCGTCACGTGCGTGGCGGCGTTGTTCGTTCCACAAAGGTCCCTCAAGGCAAGGTCGCTGTAGTTGTCGGAGGCGGCTCGGGTCATTACCCTGCATTTGCCGGATATGTCGGGCCAGGCCTCGCGGATGCAGCCGTTGCTGGTGACGTATTTGCTTCGCCTTCCACGGCGGCAGTGGCGCGTGTCTGTCGGCAGGCGCATAAGGGCGGTGGTATTCTCTTGGGCTTTGGCAATTACGCCGGGGATGTCCTCAATTTTGGCGTTGCTGCTGAACGACTGCGTGCCGAAGGTATCGACGTCCGCATCGTGCCTGTAACCGACGATGTGGCCAGCGCTCCGGCGGATATGCACGAGAAGCGGCGAGGCATTGCTGGTGATCTGGTCGTGTTCAAGATTGCTGGTGCTGCTGCTGAGGCCGGTCTGTCACTGGACGAAGTCGAACGGCTGTCACGTCATGCGAATGCCAACACCGTGTCTTTTGGCGTTGCCTTCAAAGGCTGCACCTTGCCTGGCGCTCCACACCCGCTCTTTACCGTACCGGAAGGCCAGATGGCGCTTGGTCTCGGCATTCATGGCGAGCCGGGGATCAAGGAAGAGGCGATCTTGCCTGCCTCTGGTCTGGCAAGCCTGCTGGTGGAGAAGCTTCTGGCGGAGTGTCCCAAAGGAACGAAGAAAGTTGGTGTTATCCTGAACGGCCTTGGTGCTACCAAGTACGAAGAGCTGTTTGTCCTGTGGACAGCGATTGCGTCGTTGCTGGAAAAAGCTGGTCTTGACGTTGTAGCTCCGGAAGCTGGTGAGTTTGTTACCAGTCTCGACATGCAAGGCTGTTCGCTGACCCTTCTTTGGCTCGATGACGAACTCGAGCGCTATTGGACGGCAGCTTGCGATACTCCGGTTCTGCGTCGCGGCGAAGCGATCACAGTCGAGCCCGCATACGATGTCATTGCCAACGAGGATGCGGCGCCCGATTTTGCTCAGTCGGATGAGGCCGGGCGTGCCGGTGCTGTTTGCATGCAGGGTATTTTGCACGCCGTCGCTGATGTGCTGGTCGAGGCCGAAGAGGAATTGGGTCGTATCGATGCCTTCGCAGGTGATGGCGATCATGGGCAAGGCATGCGACGTGGCTCTACGGCTGCAAAAGATGCAGCTGACCAGGCCGTCAAGGCCGGGGCGGGGGCCGCAAGCGTATTGGCTGTTGCAGGTGACGCCTGGGCGGACCGAGCCGGAGGAACATCGGGAGCGCTATGGGGACTTCTGCTGCGCTCATGGAGCGCGGAGCTTTCCGACAATGGCAACATTGATGATGGTGCGGTCGTTCGCGGTGGTAGGCGCGCGCTTGATTCAGTGACAACCCTTGGCCGGGCGAAGCCCGGCGACAAGACATTGGTGGATGCGTTTGTTCCTTTTGTGGAAACGCTTGAAAGCGAATTTGCTTCTGGCAAGACGCTGGCCGATGCTTGGAATAAAGCGGCGGAGACTGCAAAGGTCGCAGCCGACGCGACGGCGCCGCTTGCTCCGAAACTCGGTCGGGCGAGACCGTTGGCGGAAAAGAGCATTGGTCATCCCGATGCGGGGGCCATTTCGCTGGCGCTGGTCGCGGAAACCATCGGCAAGAAGCTTAAGAACTGATAGTCGATCAGGGAAACTGGCTTGAAGCCAGTCCCTGACCGGCAAAAGGTAATTATTTCATTAGCAATTAGGCCGGGAGGATTTGATAGAAATTATCAAGTTTTCCTGGCTTCGAGTGAGCTACCAGCATGACCAGTTTTTCCTGGTCGAAAACGCGAAACCAATCTTCCCATTCCACGACTTCAAGTCCGCCTGCATCCAAGGGCCGTTCGACATCGGCAACGAATTCCGGCTCGAAAACAATTCGCAATACCGGCGCTGCATCGGGATCTATGGATGTGCTGACAAATGCAGGGTTTCCGTTGCGAGCAGCCACCCAGTCCCGAATGGCTTCATGCGTATCAAGGGTGATAGTTTCACTCATCGGGGGTATTCCTCCGGTTGCTGTCATTTAAGGACATCTTTGGCTCGGTTGGCAGGTGAGCCAAATGGAAGCTTTTGTTATTTGCCATAGTAATCAAATAGGCCCGTCGGGGTTTCTGAAAAGGCGCTGCTCCATTCACTTTCTTCGTGAATCTGCAATTGGGGTAAAATCTTTCAATACATCCTGTTGACGACGGCTTTGCGTTCATTCATGTCGTAAACCGACTATCTGCTGTTACAGCCTGGAAATCCCCAAAATGACTGAACGTCTCTCACTCGCACGCGACCGCATCAATGTTCTTCTACTGGAAGGCATCAATCAAACAGCCGTCGATTACTTCAAAGCTTCCGGTTACACCAATGTCACGCATCTGCCGAAGGCGCTGGATAAAGCCGATCTGATTGAAGCGATTTCGTCAGCGCATATCGTCGGCATTCGTTCGCGGACGCAACTGACTGAAGAGATTTTTGCTGCGGCTAACCGTCTGATCGCAGTCGGTTGCTTCTCGGTTGGGACTAATCAGGTTGAGCTGAAAGCTGCACGCAAGCGCGGTATTCCGGTCTTCAATGCACCATTTTCGAATACCCGTTCGGTAGCAGAACTGGTGATTGGCGAAATCATCATGCTGATGCGCCGGATTTTCCCACGCTCCGTCTCCGCACATGCAGGCGGTTGGGACAAGACGGCAACCGGCAGCCGTGAAGTGCGTGGCAAGACGCTTGGTATCATCGGTTATGGCAATATCGGTTCGCAAGTCGGTAATCTGGCTGAAAGCCTTGGCATGACCGTGCGTTATTTCGACACTTCCGACAAGCTGCAATATGGCAATGTCAAACCAGCTGCGAGCCTCGACGAACTGCTGAAGATTTCAGACGTTGTCAGCCTGCACGTGCCGTCGAATAAATCGACTTCGAAGCTGATTACCGAAGCGAAACTGCGCAAGATGAAAAAGGGAGCCTTTCTCATCAACAATGCGCGCGGTACGGTTGTTGATCTGGAAGCTCTGGCAAAGGTTCTGCAGGAAGGTCACCTCGCAGGTGCTGCTATCGACGTGTTCCCGGTTGAACCAGCCTCGAACAACGACAGGTTCGTTTCTCCGATTCAGGGTCTGGAGAACGTCATTCTCACGCCTCACATCGGCGGATCGACGGAAGAAGCGCAGGAACGTATCGGTTTGGAAGTCACCCGAAAACTGGTCGAATATTCCGATGTCGGCTCCACGCTGGGCGCTGTCAACTTCCCGCAAGTCCAGCTGCCGCCACGTCCGACGGGAACACGTTTCATGCATGTGCATGAAAATCGCCCCGGCATTCTCAACAGCCTCGTCAATGTTTTCTCGACGCATAACATCAACATCGCCAGCCAGTTTCTGCAGACCGATGGCGAAGTGGGTTATCTTGTGATGGAAGCGGATGGCGTCGGTGAGGCCAGCGAAACGGTATTGCAGGCCATTCGCGAAATTCCCGGCACTATCCGCGCTCGTCTACTTTATTGAGTGCATTTCGCAGCGCCAACTATCTCGGGCGCTGCGATTTCTCATAGCGCTTGATGAGGCGGTCCCGGCGTAATCGCGAAAGACGCTGAATCCAGAAAATACCGTCAAGCTGGTCGATTTCGTGCTGATGGCAAACGGCGAGCAGGCCTTCCGATTCCTCGGCTTGCTCGTCACCATTAAGGTCCTGATAGCGAATTGTGATGCGGGCGTGGCGCTCGACCTCATCGACAACACCTGGCATCGAGACGCTGCCTTCCTGACGATGGATTTTTTCTTCTGAAGCCCAGACGATTTCCGGATTTACATAGAATTTGGGGACTGGTTCGGTTGGCAGTTCTAAAACCACCAAACGTGTTGATATGCCGATATGCGCCGCGGTGATGCCGATGCCCGGTGCTGCGCGCATTGTATCGAGAAGATCAGTGGCTAGTTCCTGCAAAGCGCCGTCGAACAGGGTGACTGGCTCGGCTGCAACGCGAAGCCGTTTATCCGGATAGTTTACAATCGGGCGAACAGTCATCAGGCCTCACATTTTGCGTGCAGATATACCTCGTATCCGCACGCGATCTTTTGGCCGATTTTCACCACGACTTGCAAACATTATCGCAAGTGGCCTTCACATTCCTCGCGCAATTACAAGACGCTGCACGTCGCTGGTGCCTTCGTAAATCTGGCAGACCCGAACATCGCGATAAATACGCTCAACTGGATAATCAGCCAGATAACCGTAACCGCCATGAATCTGGATCGCGGCAGAGCAGACCTGTTCAGCCATTTCAGAGGCAACAAGTTTGGCCATTGATGCTTCAGTCAGGCACGGTTTGCCCGCTTCGCGCAGCGCAGCTGCATGGAGAACCATCTGACGGGCTGTCTCAATCTTCGTTGCCATGTCGGCAAGCCTGAAAGCGACGGCCTGATGCTCGATAATCGGCTTGCCGAATGTGATGCGTTCTTTGGCGTAAGCACATGCTGCTTCGAATGCTGCGCGGGCCATGCCGACAGATTGCGCAGCAATACCGATGCGCCCGCCCTCCAGATTGGCAAGCGCGATTTTGTAGCCTTGGCCCTCATCGCCCAGTCGATTTTCTACCGGAATGCGCATATCGGTGAAAGCGAGCGCACAGGTATCCGATGAATGCTGGCCGAGCTTGTGTTCCACGGAAACAACCTCGTAGCCCGGAGTATCGGTCGGCACAATGAACGCCGAAATGCCTTTTTTGCCTGCCGATGGATCCGTAACGGCGAACACTATCACCACGCTGCCATTCTTGCCCGACGTGATGAACTGCTTGGAACCGTCGATCACGTAATGATCGCCGTCGCGGCGTGCGCGGGTTTTGAGCGCAGACGCATCCGAACCGGCCTGTGGTTCGGTCAATGCGAACCCGCCGATCCATTCACCGGAAGCCATCTTGGGCAGGAAACGCTGTTTCTGCTCTTCGGTACCGAAACGCAGGATCGGAACGCAACCGACGGATGAATGGACGGAAACAATGGTCGAACAGGCGCCATCGCCAGCGGCGATCTCTTCCAATGCCAGCGCGTAGGCAACCGTGCCGAGATCGGACCCACCCCATTCTTCCGGCACCAGCATTCCAAGAAAGCCAAGCTCACCCATTTCAGAAAGTTCTGCGCGCGGGAAAGCATGTTCCCTGTCGCGTCCGGCAGCACCCGGCGCGAGCCGTTCCTGTGCAAACTGCCGGGCGGCGTCGCGAATCTGCTCCTGCGTATCGTTCAAGAGCATCAGACGATCCTTTCAATGCCGACGGCAGTCGCTTCGCCACCGCCCAGACAGATGCCCGCCATGCCACGCTTCAGGCCATGGGTTTCGAGGGCTGAAAGCAGGGTGACAAGAATACGCGCACCGGACGCGCCGATGGGATGGCCAAGGGCGCAGGCGCCGCCATGAATATTGACCTTGTCATGCGGCAGATCGAGATCACGCATCGCCGCCATGGTTACGACCGCAAAAGCCTCATTGATCTCAAAGAGATCTACGTCTTTCAGGTTCCAACCGATTTTCGCCGAAAGCTTGTTTATGGCGCCGATGGGGGCGGTCGGGTAGAGATTCGGCTTGTCGGCATGGGTCGCATGGCCGACCAGAACCGCACGCGGGGTGAGGCCGCGCTTTTCCGCTTCGGAAGCGCGCATGAGAACGAGGGCCGCCGCACCGTCCGAGATTGAGGAGGAGTTTGCGGCCGTCACGGTGCCGCCGTCACGAAATGCCGGTCGAAGGGTTGGAATCTTGTCAAGATTTGCCTTGCCGGGTTGTTCATCGATGGAGATTTCGATCTCGCTGCGCCCAGCTTTCATGGTAACGGGCGTAATTTCGGCTGCGAAAAGACCATTCTTGATGGCATTCTGGGCGCGTGTCAGCGAGGCAATGGCGAACTCATCCTGAGCTTCCCGCGTGAACTGATAGGCTTCCGCGCAGTCTTCGGCAAAGGTGCCCATGAGGCGGCCTTTGTCGTAGGCGTCTTCGAGACCATCGATAAACATATGATCGATAATCTGTCCGTGCCCCATACGATAGCCGCCACGTGCCTTGGGCAGCAGATAGGGGGAGTTTGTCATGCTCTCCATGCCGCCGGAAACGATCACGTCGGCAGAACCCGCCAGCAGCAGATCATGTGCAAGCATGGTTGCCTTCATGCCCGAGCCGCACATCTTGTTGACGGTGGTTGCGCCGGTGGAAACAGGTATTCCTGCCTTGATCGAAGCCTGACGCGCCGGAGCCTGCCCCTGACCAGCAGGCAGGACGCAGCCCATATAGACATCCTCTACCGCTTCCGGCGCAAGGCCAGCGCCTGCAAGTGCGCCGCGAATGGCGGCAGCACCGAGATCTGTGGCCTGAGCATTGGCGAAATCGCCTTGAAAGCCGCCCATAGGAGTACGGGAAGCACCGACAATGACAATAGAATCGCTGTTGGACATGATTGTTCCTCGTTGGTTCTTTCTGTACGCAGTTCCGGACGGAAAACCGGTTTCCACTTTTCCTGGAATTGCGTTATTTCGCTGCCATGCGAAGTGCGCCATCCAAACGGATGACTTCACCGTTGAGCATCTGGTTTTCCACGATGTGGCGGGCAAGAGCCGCATATTCGTCCGGTCGACCGAGGCGAGGCGGGAATGGCACGGAAGCGCCGAGGGCATCCTGCACTTCCTGCGGCATGCCCGCCATCATAGGTGTGGCGAAAATTCCGGGCGCGATGGTCATGACGCGGATGCCGTGACGCGCAAGTTCGCGGGCCACTGGTAATGTCATGGCAGCAACGCCGCCCTTGGAAGCTGAATAGGCGGCTTGGCCGATCTGGCCGTCGAAGGCTGCAACGGACGCCGTATTGATGATGACGCCTCGTTCTCCACCCTCGCTGGGCTCGTTCTTTGCCATGGCTTCGGCAGCGAGGCGCAGCATATTGAATGTGCCAATGAGATTGATCGAAATTGCGCGCGTGAAGCTTTCCAGCCTATGCGCGCCATCACGTCCAAGAACCTTTTCACCCGGTGCCACACCGGCACAGTTGACGAGTGCGTCGACGCGCCCGAAAGCCTCCAGTGCAGCGGCGATGGAAGCACTGCCGTCCGCATCGCTGGTGACGTCGGTGCGATGAAATTTTGCCATCGCGCCAAGTGCCTTGGCCTGTGCTTCACCGGCTTCAGCATTCACATCGAGAAGCATGACTTTCCCACCGGCATCAACGGCCATTTTAGCAACCGCAGCACCGAGGCCAGAGCTTGCACCGGTAATAAGGAATACCCGATCTTTAATCTGCATATGCTTGTCCTCAGGCCTTCGTCTGTTGCTGTTTGTCGATTTCCGCCTTGCGAAGGAGGAAACGCTGGATTTTTCCACTTGGCGTCTTGGGAAGTTCGCTCAGGAAGTCAATTTCACGCGGGTAGGAATGGGCGGAGAGCCGCTTCTTCACGTGCAGTGCCAGCTCATCCTTCAGTTCCTGCGTACCTTCGAAACCGGACGCAAGGATAACGAATGCCTTCACAATTTCCGTTCGCTGTGGGTCCGGCACGCCGACAACCGCCGCTTCGTTGACGGCTGCGTGCTCAAGAAGGGCACTTTCGACGTCGAATGGTCCGATGCGATAACCAGATGATGTTATAACGTCGTCAGCGCGACCAATGAAGCTGATCGAACCATCCGGCTCGAACTCCACGGTGTCTCCGGTGCGATAGTAACCGCCCGCAATGGCTGGAGTTTCCTGCTTGTAATAGCCGGAAAACCAGAGAAGCGGCGATTGTGCTATATCGACAGCGAGAATACCGGGCTGGTTAAAGCCAAGTTCATTGCTCTCTTCATCCAGAACCGCGACACGATAGCCGGGCATTGCATAGCCAGCAGAACCATGCCGAACGGAATGTTCAAGGCCGTGATGATTATTCACGACCATGCCGAGTTCGGTCTGGCCGTAGTGATCGTAGATTGGTGTACCAAGATATGCGTCGAACCAGCGAATGACTTCTGGATTAAGCGGCTCTCCGGCACTGGAGACTACACGCAGGCGACCCTTGATACGTTTCGCAGCTTCCGGTCCCTCAGCCATCAGCAGACGGAAAGCAGTCGGCGAACCGGCGAGGCTGGTGACACCAAGGCGTTCGATGATGTCGTAGGTGCTTTCAGCGGTGAAACCACCTTCGTAAAGCGTAGTTGCCATGCCAAGCTGCAACGGACCTGTAACGGCGTAATATAGACCATAAGCCCAGCCTGGATCGGCAATATTCCAGAAAATGTCGTCAGAACGCAGACCGATGGCTTCGCGCATATAGGCGCCGAATGCCATCAACGCATAAAGCGGAACCGGTACGCCTTTCGGTAGACCCGCCGTGCCGGAGGTCGACATCATCATGAACAGATCGCTACTTTTGCGAAGTACAGGCGTGCAATCGACCGAAGCGGAAGCCGTTACAGCACGAAAATCGATGTCATCGGCTGGCAGGTCTTCGCCGGGCGCCAGTACCATTGCGACTTTGGGGCAGGCTTCAATTTCAGCGAGCTTGGAGCGGTTGGCTGTGTTGGTAACCACCAGTTTTGCACCGCTGGTTTTCAGGCGATGTTCGATTGCTTTCGGGCCAAAGGCGGTGAAAAGCGGCTGATAAATAGCGCCGATACGCCATGCACCGAGAATGGTTGCAATGAGTTCCGGCGTGCGCGGTAACAGGCCCGCGACTACGTCGCCAGCACCGACACCTGCATCTTTCAGTACATTGCCAACACGAGCGGCCATATCCCGCAGGTTCTCGAAAGTGAATTCGGAAAGTTCGCCATTGGTTGCAATTGCGCGGAGGGCTACGCGATTATCGCCAGTGTGCCTGTCGCAGCATTCAACACAGGCATTGATGCCGGTTTCAGGATTGCCGTGAAGCTTTGCAATGGCATCTTCGATGCGAAATTGCGCAACGGCATCATCATAACGCGCCAGCCGCGCTGAAGCGGACGTTTCAATCATCCAGTATACCCTCCCTGACCGCCACCTCCTCGTGGCCAACCATTCCTGAAGGTTAACGCGTCATGCATTGCAAACAATGACATCAGATGCATTAATGTGTGATCGATTTTGCAATATGGAGAAGCCATGGAACGCCATAATATTGCACCAGGCTTTGTCGAGGATGCGCTCGAAAGCGTGCGTGTCCGGGGGATAGATACGGCTCCTCTGATGGCGAAGATTGGCCTGCCTAGAGCAGTGACAGAGCCCGTCACCAATATAGAATATGGTCGTTTGTGGTGGCTGATCGCTGAAACGATTGACGACGAATTCTTCGGACTTGCGGCAAGGCCGATGCGTCCCGGCAGCTTTAATCTGCTTTGTCATGCTGTGCTGCACGCGGGTACGCTGGAACGCGCTTTGCGACGGGCCTTGCAATTTCTCAACGTGGTGCTGGACGATCCGCAAGGCGAATTGCGTATCCGCGATGGGATGGCCCATGTCGTTCTGACCGATGCCGGGGCTCCGCGACCTGCCTTTGCCTATCGTGCTTACTGGCTGATCCTGATGGGTGTTGCCTGTTGGCTGATCGGGCGGCGTATTCCGTTGCGCACACTCGACTTTGCTTGTCCCGCTCCGGTTCACCGTCAGGATTATCATAAGTTCTTCGGCGCGCCGGTGCTATTTGACCAACTGGTGACCAAGCTGGTTTTCTCCTCGTCTTATCTATCGCTGCCGATCATTCGCAGTGATGTGGCGCTCGAAAGTTTTCTGCGCGAAGCTCCCGCCAATATTCTGATCCGCTATCGTCACGATAATGATCTTTCCGCAAGGGTACGCGCGCAATTGAATGCCTTGCCAATCACGGACTGGCCGTCATTTGAAGAAATTGCAGGCGGACTGGGCATGTCCGCGCCAACCTTGCGGCGCAGGCTGCGCGGGGAGGGGCAGAATTTCGGGAGTATCAAGGACGAGTTACGTTTCGTGTTAGCCGAAAGGCTTTTGCAGGAAAACAAGCTAAGTGTAGCGGAGGTGGCTGCCGAACTTGGCTACAGTGAGCCGAGCGCCTTCTATCGCGCATTTCATAAATGGATGGGGCAAAGCCCAGGGCAGTTTCGGACTGTACAGCAAGAGGAATAAAAGATGCCGGGCCTAAGCCCGGCATCTTGTCGCTTGGGAGGCGATGTCAGTCTTCCTTGATCATGCTGTCCTTGCTCGTATCCCGCATACGCAGATAAACGATCAGGGAAATGCCGATCATGATGGTGACGTACCAGTAGAAGCCACGTTCCCATCCGCCATTCTTGAAGCTCAATGCAACATACTCGGCAGTACCACCGAAGAGAGTGTTGGCTAGTGCGTAGGGCAGCGCTACGCCGAGTGCACGGATATGCGCCGGGAAAAGCTCCGCCTTCACTACAGCATTAATGGAGGTGTAGCCGGTGACGATGATGAGCGCGCCCATGACCAGCAGACCGGCCGTGATCGGATCGCGGGTCTGTTCCAGCGTTGTGAAGATCGGATAGGTGAAAAGAACACCTGCGGCACCGAAAGCGATCATCAATGGCTTGCGGCCGATCTTGTCCGACAAAGCACCAGCGATTGGCTGCAGGCACATGAAGACGAACAGCGTCACCGCGTTGATCTGACTTGCCACTTCGCGGCTGAAGCCAGACGTGTTTACAAGAAACTTCTGCATGTAGATCGAGTACGCGTAGAATGCGAGCGTACCGCCAGCAGTCAGAAGCATGACGAGAGCGGTCTCCTTTGGATGATGCTTGATAAGCGTCCAGAAACCGGATTTCGGAGCGTTCTTAGCCTTCGCATTCTTGAAGCTCTCGGTTTCTGCAAGGCCGCGACGCAGCCAGAATACGACTACTGCAAGCAAGGCGCCGATGAAGAACGGAATACGCCAGCCCCAGGATTCCAGCGCAGGGGTTTCCATGGTCGACTGAAGCACGATCAGAAGCAGAATTGCGAGAAGCTGCCCAGAAATGAGCGTGACATACTGGAACGAGGAGAAGAAGCCGCGACGGTCTTTGCCCGCCATTTCCGATAGATAGGTGGCGCTGGCACCATATTCACCGCCAACCGACAGGCCTTGCATCAAACGTGCGAGTACGAGGAGGGCCGGGGCTGCAAGGCCGATGGTTTGGTAATCCGGCGTCAGTGCGATGATGAGCGAACCTGCACACATCAGCGTCACGGACAGCGCAAGGCCTGCCTTGCGACCCTTGCGGTCGGCATAAACCCCCATGATCCATGCGCCGATGGGGCGCATGATAAAGCCCACGGCAAAGACTGCGGCGGCACTCATAAGCTGCGCGGTCTGGCTTTCGGACGGGAAGAAGTGCGGTGCAAAGTAAAGCGCAAATGCTGCGTAAACGTACCAGTCGAACCATTCGACCAGATTGCCGGTCGAGCCACCGATAATGGATTTCAGGCGGCTATTGGTGCTTTGCACTTCACTCCGTTCGTTAGTAATTGAGACCATGGGTTGCTCCTTCAAATCTCTCGATTTTTGAATTTCACCCCTTGTTGTGGCACCGGATCGGCGAAACGGTTTCGGGGTGTTTTTCCGTTGCCTTCAACGCGTCTCTCTGCACTTCCGTTTGGGTGAGTGAGAAAAGGCCTGTTTGGCGCTGGTGAATAATCTCAGTCCGTGCTCCGCTTCAGCTTCGAGCACGCAATATCAGTGATCCGGTCGATGAGAGCGGTCCCGGAATTGGGTGCGATGCAGGGGGCTATATTGATGTGGTTCACGGGTAAACTCCTCCCTTCGAAACTCCCTTTTTCGAAGTGGCGCTAACATGCGGTAGTGGAACATTGATCGCCAGAGAGCCGGGTTAAAAAGATTAAAATATTGAAATAAAAAGATTTTCTGTAGATTTCGACATACTTCCGTACCGGTATTGTGCAAGATTCTGCGTGACTCTTTGCATGAATTTGCATAAATCAGCACAAATGAAGGCGCCGTCGAAGATTGCAAAACTCCTGTTGGTTGCCCTCGCTTCCTTGCTGGCAATCGGTGTGTGGTTTTCCGCCCGGCTGTGGGCCGAAAGCGGGGCGTTGGATGGTCTCCGTCGGGATGCGACGTTGATAGCGCGTCAGCAAACCCGCCTCATCGACAGCGAACTGGCAAAGTTCCGGTTATTGCCAGTGGTGTTGAAGGAATATAGCGATCTGCGCGATGTGCTCGCGGGTGGTTCGAAGGACGCGACTGCTCGTTTGAACCAAAAGCTTGAACTTCTTGCACATCAGATCGGTTCGCCAATCATCTATGTGATCGCTCGTGATGGTACGGTTATCGCGTCATCTAATGCCAATACGCCGGAGAGCTTTGTCGGACGCAATTACGATTTCCGGCCTTACTTCAAGGGCGCGATGGCGGCAGGTTCGGCAGAGTATTATGCCATAGGTGATTTGAGTGGTCGCTTCGGCCTTTTTCTGGCGCGGCGCATCGGTGATCAGACTGACCCGGTCGGTGTGGTCGTGATCAAGTTTGAATTCCACAGGCTGGTGCAAACCTGGGCAAACGACCCCGGCCAGACCTTCGTCGTTGATCCTCGAGGGATCATACTGGCCTCCACCGATAAGGCCGAAGACCTTCGCTCCTTTCAGCCAATATCAACTACAGAACGCTCTAAGATTATCGAGAGCGGGCAGTTCAATGCGGCGGATATGAAACCGAGCAATTATCGCTTTGCACCGGACGCGATGATGATCGAGCCTTCCGGGCAATATTCAGTTGCTGTCGATGAGCCGATTGCCGAAACCTCTCTGAAACTGGTTCATATCGAACCTACGGGGCGAGCCTTGCGCGCTGCCAACGACCTTGCGCGGCTGATGACGGTGGCGGCCATGCTAGTCTTCGTCGTGGTTGCAGGTGCCGTCTACTGGCGAGTGAGCCGCGCGGCGCGTGCGGCAGCCTATCGTGCCGAGCTTGAGGCTGCAGTTAAAGAGCGTACGGCAGCATTGAGCGCAGAAATGGCTGAGCGGGAACTGGCTGACAAACGCTTTCGCGATGCTCGGGAAGAGCTTGCCCAGGCGAACAGGCTCGCCTCCCTCGGATCTATTACCGCAGGGCTGGTGCATGAAATTAACCAACCCGTCGCGACTATTCGGACACTCGCCGAAAACGCGCAGCATCATCTTGCAAACGGCAAGCTTGATAAGGTCGCCAGTAACCTCGATACATCCGTGGAACTGACGGCGCGTATAGGCTCTATCACGCAGGAAATGCGCCGGTTTGCGCGCCGTCGCAGCGGTGTCATTCGCTCGCTGCCGCTAAATGAACTGGTGGATGGCACGATGTTGCTGATGGGAGACCGTTTCCGCAATGCCAAGGTTCAACTGGATATACCGGAGCGTTCTGACGTGATGATACTTGCCTGCCGTGTTAGATCGGAGCAGGTGCTGGTGAATTTGCTGCAGAACGCATTGGATGCGGTCGTGAACAGCGAGAATCCCCGTGTTTCGTTCAACGTCCGCGATGAGGGTGACCAGATTTCTCTTGTCGTGGACGATAACGGACCTGGCATTGATCCCCAATTGGCCGATGAGATTTTCAGCCCATTCGTAACGGGAAAGGCGGACGGTCTCGGTCTGGGTCTCGGCATCGCAAGAGACCTCATGGCAGAACTGGAAGGAACGTTGCGTGTCGTTCCATCGCAGCTTGGCGGTGCAGCTTTTGCGGCAACTTTGAAGAGGGCAAAGTGCAATGAAAATTGAGCCTTTGCGGGTGATGCTGGTCGATGACGATGCAGCATTTCGTACGGCCTTGGCCGATTCATTCGAAATCGCAGGTCTCGATATTGAAGCCCATGGTGACGGTCAGTCCGCTTTGAGCAGTTTGACGCCCGATTATCCCGGCATTGTTGTGACCGATATCCGCATGCCGCGGGTCGATGGACATGCGGTGATGGAAGCATTGTTGGCGCGTGATCCGGAGTTGCCGGTTATTTTGATGACCGGACATGGTGATATCGGAATGGCTGTCGCTTCTCTCAAAAAGGGCGCGTTTGACTTCATAGCCAAACCATTCGCGGCCGATCACCTGATATCGAGCGTTCGCCGCGCCCTGGAAATGCGCCGACTGGTGCTGGAAAATCGCCGCCTTCGCCGGGCTGCGGCAGATGCCGAGCAGGATTATCCTCTACTTGGTGAAACTCCGGTGATGGTACGGCTGCGTGACACGATCCGCCAGCTTGCCAGTGTCGATGTCGATGTGTTGATAGAAGGCGAAACCGGTACTGGAAAAGAACTGGTGGCTCGCCTCCTGCACCGCTGGAGCACGCGTCACGCCCGCAGTTTTGTTGCCATTGATTGTGCCGCCTTGCCGGATGCTATCGCTGACGAGGTTCTTTTCGGCAGTCGCATTCAACGTGGAAGAATAGCTGACGCGGATCGCGGTACATTGTTTCTCGATGAAATTGACAGCATGTCGCCGTCCGTTCAGGGCAAGCTGCTACGTGTTGTTGAAGAGCGTGAGTTACCTTCACCTACTGGAGAGCCCCGTGCGGTCAATCTAAGGATCATTGCGGCTGCGAAAGGCAATCTGGAGGAAGCTGTGGCAAGCGGCCGCTTTCGTTCCGATTTGTTTTATCGCCTTGAAACCGTCAGGTTACGTGTTCCGCCTCTGCGCGAGCGGCGACAGGATATAGGTCTACTTTTCACCTATTTCCTTGATGAAGCAGCAGCCCAATTCGGCCAAACGCGACCTGCAATCGACGCTGTAATGGAAGCGCGACTGAATTCCGACGAATGGTCGGGAAATGTCCGCGAATTGCGCAATTATGCAAAGCAAATGGTATTGGGCCTACGTCACGACCAGATCACAGAGACAAGCCCGTTTTCTCTGTCGGAACAGATGGATCGTTTTGAAGACGGTGTCATTCGCGCAACGCTGGATCGTTGCAACGGGGATGTTGGAGCGGCCTCGGCGTTGTTGCAATTGCCGCGCCGAAGCCTCTACGCCCGCCTGCAAAAGCTTGCTATTGATGCATCGGCCTTCAGGAAGCGCGATTAGTGTTTTCATTCCAGGTCCGGTCTGATAGCGATGCCAGCCAGTTCGCTGATATTGACGCCATTTTTTGCCGGAAGGCGGCTTGGCAATGAGGATGTAATGGCATTCCCCTTTGATAAAACGCATATCCGTTCGCTGTCGGTCTTCGCCGGTATGGATGATGCGAGTTTTGACCAGTTTCTTGGACAGGCTACACAGCGCGTTGTGTCCAAAGGTACTGCTGTCTTCAATCAAGGTGACGATGCGCGCCATTTCTTTGTGTTGTTGAGCGGACGATTGAAAGTTATGCAAGTCACCGTCGACGGGCAGCAGATTATAGTGCGGGTGGTCAATCCCGGAGAACTTTTCGGTTTTGCGGTGGCGCTTGGACGCAAGGACTATCCGGGTACGCCTCTGGCTGCTGTCGATAGCGCAGTACTTGCCTGGCCGATGGAGATGATGACTGATTTCATGGCGCGCAGTCCCGCACTCGCGGTCAATACGATGCAGATGATCGGGCGCAGGTTGGATGCCGCACACAATCGCATCAGAGAGATATCAACACAGGAAGTCGAACCGCGTGTGGCACATGCGGTGCTGAGACTTGTCCGTGAAGCAGGGGTAAAAGAAAGCGGCGGTGTACGTATCGATTTTCCGGTTTCAAGGCAGGATATCGCTGAATTGACCGGGACAACCCTGCATACAGTTTCGCGCATCATTAGCCAGTGGCAGGCGAAAGGCTGGGTGGAAGGTGGCAGACAGTCATTACTCGTTCGCGACCTTCGGCATTTGAAATCGATTGCCGATGGCGAAAGCTAGAAAACATATAGTGAAAGTATGAATTGCGTTATCTAGTTTGCAGCGGCTGAACGTTGACGGCTGATCCAAGCCGCGCCGATACTACCGTGCAAAAAACCATTCGAGAGCGGTACGTCCGGATAAACCT
Source organism: Brucella tritici (assembly GCF_902825325.1). GTDB lineage: Bacteria > Pseudomonadota > Alphaproteobacteria > Rhizobiales > Rhizobiaceae > Brucella. Next base: position 351,024 of record NZ_CADEAR010000004.1, read on the forward strand.
TTCGCAAGCGCGCGATCCCTTCGTCTGGACTGATAAATCGGTTCAACACCTCTTTATGGATGCAGGCAACTTCCACCATATCGCAATCCTGCGGTGACAGTCTGAAACGCCTGATTCCCGCTTCTTGCAGGTCAGGCAGGTCCTCAATCAGCGACTGACAGGTATGGGAGAGTGTCTGTACACCGTTCAGTGCCAGGAAGGGTTGGCTATCCAGGGTTTTGACCGGCAGTCCGTCGGGTTCTTCGCCGCATACAAATCGGCAATTATCTTTTATGTGACCCTTGGATCGCGCATGCGCACAACGAGCTGAAATGGCGAGCGGTACTCGTCCGAACGTGAATACTTCAAACGCAATCTCAGGCGCGGCTTTGACGATCTCCCGGATTGAACTGATTGGTAACTCTGGCGGCAGGCAGATAGACTGTGCACCACGGGCCGCAAGAACCTTGGCGGTCGCAGCATTATAAACATTGACCAGTGGACCGACTATATGCGGCACACCGGATAAGAGCCCCAATGCGGACAGATCGTTTGCCTCCACTGGTAGCGCCGCTTCCTTGATCGTTTGACGGACCTGTTTTGCTTCCCGTTCAAGCATGACGAGTGCCAAGGAGCCGAGGCTTACTGTCTTTCCCGCGCGTTGCAGCCGCTCGATTACAGCCTCTATATACGGTGTCAGGAAATGGAACCGTTTGGAGCAGACGATTTCACCGACTGTGACACGGTCGATTGGGGCTTCATCGGCGATACGGAAATAAAAATCCCGCCATTTCGGACCGTCCCATAGGAAGAGAACAGGACCGAGGCTGAGGCTAGGTGCTAACATATCTATCTCCAGCGTTTGTCGTAAGCGCCCGAAGTCGTCTGCTGGCCTTCGCTCAGCAGACGGAGGCGGGACAAAAGGGTTGCACGGCTTTCTGGGCTTGCGACAAGTGTCTGACGAAGTGTCGAGACGACTTCACCAACATAAGCCTTACCACGTTGGCGACCCTCAATCTTGAGCGCCGACACACCGGCCGCTCGTAACTCGTCGATATGGTTCATGACATCGAGCGAAACAGGATCTTCGAATGCATAACCTTGATCGTCTGCGATATTGAAGCGGCCTTTGCAGAGTGTTGGATAGCCGGTAGGTTCGCCCAAAGGAAAACGATTGATCGTATAATCACCAAGTTCGGAAACGAGTTGCTCTCCGTCTTGACGATAACGCACATGACTTGCCGGTGAACAGACACCGTTCATGTTGGGTGATCTGCCGGTAGCGTAGGAAGACAGGGAGCATCGCCCTTCCGCCATCACACATAGTCCGCCGAATACGAATACTTCCATTTCGCAGCCGATCTTGCGGCCGAGTTTCGCAATATCGGCAATGGTCAGAACGCGTGGCAACACGACTCGCTTTGCCTTGAACGCATCGACGAGAAACTGGATTGCATCTGCATTGGAGGCGGAAGCTTGTACGGACACGTGGAGCCGCTGTGTTGGATGCTTCTCGGTGGTATAGGCCATCAGCCCGAAATCGGCGAGGATGACCGCGTCTGCACCAAGAGCGGATGCATCGTCTACGGCTTGGTACCAGATGTGCTCATCGCCTGCGCGCATGAACGTGTTGATGGCCACGAAAACCTGCGTTTTGTGAGCATGGGCAAACCGGATAGCATCGCGTAATTCGTCGCGGCTGAAGTTGAGGCCTGGAAAGTTGCGCGCGTTCGTTTCGTCGCGAAAGCCGCAATAGACGGCATCCGCTCCTGCACCCACTGCTTCACGCAAAGCCGATGGCGTACCTGCAGGACAAATCAGTTCCATCCGGTGGCTTCCTTTCCGAGCGCTTTGCTGCGTACGTAATTTGCTATGCTGCGAACCATCGGGGCAAATGGTCCCGCATTTGTGCCAAGATCGGATGGAAGGTCTATGTTGCAGTCATCCAACGCATTGCGAAGCGCCAGCATGGCTTCCATGTCGCCTGTCACGGTAATATCCCGGGAGAAGAACAGCGCATCTCCGTCAAGCTTACCTTCGAGAAGCGCTAGCAGCATAACCAATGGCCCCTCGATGCCTGCGTCGATTTCCGTCGCTTCGTCTTCACGCACGATTGTGATGCGCGGCTTATCCGGCTCGATCACAAAAGCGAATGGTATGTCGGACGGGCGAAAACGGAACCGCTTTGTCGCGTAGTCTCCGAGACGCTCGAAAAGACCCGGATGGGAGCGCATTACCTGAAAGAAAATGCGCGAGACAAAAGGGGCGATCAGAAAAGGCGGAACAAGCCGGGCTGGAACAGCCACAGCTGGAGGTATCTTCATCATCACTTAGCTCCAGTGAGCTTTACAAGGTGAATTCAGAATTAGGCGATTCAATACGAGGACAGTTTGATTCAGATCAAAGACGGCGGAAGATTTCGACATTCAAAACTAGAGACATGAAAAGGGTCCAATCTTCTCCGTTGCATTACGACTGCCTGCAAAGTTTTTTGTCGGAGCTTGAGCAGCGTAATGATCTCGTTCGGATCAAACGTCCGGTATCTCTTGTCCAGGAGATAACGGAAATCCATAAGCGTGTGCTTGAGGCTGATGGCCCGGCATTGATCTTCGAGCAACCGGTCGATGCCGATGGGCGTCTGCATTCAATCCCCCTCGTGGCCAACCTTTTTGGCTCTGAGCGACGTATTGCATTGGGGCTTGGGCGTGCCGTCGAGGAAATCCCTGACCTTGCCTGGATGCTTGCAGAGTTGCGGGCACCTAAACCGCCGCGCTCGGCAGGGGAAATATGGACCAAGCTGCCCTTGGCAAAGGCTGCATTGAATATGCGCCCTCGGCTAGTCAGTCGCGCACCGGTGCAGGCGAAAATATTGGAAGGCGAAACCGTCAATCTCGATCTATTACCGATTCAATGGTGTTGGCCGGGAGAGCCCGCGCCGCTTGTTACCTGGCCGTTGATTATCACTCGGGCACCAGACGATCCATCCGATATCAATGTCGGAATTTACCGGATGCAGAAGCTTGGCCGGGACAGGTTAATCATGCGCTGGCTCGCCCATCGCGGCGGTGCGCGTCATCACCGAATGTGGCAAAGGCTGGGGGAGGATATGCCCGTTGCAGTGGCTATCGGGGCAGATCCGGCGACGATCCTTGCCGCCATTATGCCCTTGCCAGAAGGGATGAGCGAACTTGCCTTCTCGGGACTGCTTGCCGGGCGAAGGCCTTCTGTCGTTGATGCGCACACTGTGCCGCTCTCCGTGCCCGCTAACGCTGAAATCATTCTGGAAGGGCGAGTTTCCGCATCAGTGACAGCGCCAGAGGGGCCGTATGGCGATCATACCGGTTACTATAATAGCGTCGAGGAATTCCCGGTCATGCAGGTGACGGCGATCACCATGCGGAAAAACCCGGTCTATCTCTCGACCTACACTGGTCGCCCACCGGATGAGCCTTCCAGACTGGGTGAAGTGATGAACGAGCTGTTCGTGCCAATCGTACGAAAGCAGTTCCCGGAAATTGCCGACTTATGGCTGCCTCCGGCGGCGTGTTCTTATCGTGCAATGGTGGTCTCGATCGACAAGCGCTATCCCGGCCAAGCGCGGCGGGTGATGATGGGGCTTTGGTCGATGCTGCCGCAGTTCAGTTATACGAAGCTCATAATCGCGGTCGATCCCGACATAAATGTTCGCAGCTGGGATGATGTCATGTGGGCGCTCGCGACGCGTTTCGATGCGAGCCGCGACATCATCACACTTGCCGACACACCAGTGGATTATCTCGATTTCGCATCGCCGCGCTCAGGCTTGGGTGGAAAGCTTGGACTTGATGCGACCAACAAGATCGGCTCAGAAACTGACCGGGAGTGGGGCGCTGTGCTGAAGATGAGCGAAGATGTGGTCGCCCGTGTAGATGCCATGTGGGGTGAGCTTGGGTTGAATAAGGATAACATGTGATGAAACGGGTTGTGGTAGGTATTTCCGGTGCATCGGGCGCCCTCATCCCGCTCAAGCTGCTGGAGCAGCTTTCGACTTTAAACGACGTTGAGACGCATTTGGTCGTGTCGGATGCCGCACAGCAGACCTTGCGTCACGAGTTAGGCCCCGACGGTTATGCGCTTCTGCACAGGCTTGCGCACAGAAGCTATTCTGTCGGCGATATTGGTGCTTTGATTGCGAGTGGATCGGTCGCCACCGCCGGTATGATCGTTGCGCCGTGTTCCATGCGGACGCTCGCGGCTATCGCAACGGGGCACAGCGATAGTCTGTTAACCCGCGCCGCTGACGTTCACTTGAAGGAACGGCGCCGGCTGATCCTGATCGCACGAGAAACGCCGCTGCATCTGGTCCATCTGCGCAATATGTGCACGGTGACAGAAATGGGCGCGATTGTGATGCCGCCAGTTCCAGCCTTTTACTTCAAACCGCAATCGGTCGATGAAGTGGCTGATCAGATCGCGGCGCGAGCCATCGATCTGATCAGTATTGGTGGAAAGCAATCGAAAAGTTGGGCAGGAATACCCGGTAATCAATAACAGCAGTTACAGCCTTATGCGAAAGGTTCGGTAGGGCCTTTCGCTGGCTGGGTAAACCATTTCGGCCCGGTTGCCGTCATATGGATATGATCTTCCAGACGAATACCGAATTGGTCTGGAATCACAATCATCGGCTCGTTGGAGAAGCACATGCCTTCAGCAAGGGGGAGTGAATTCCCGCGAACGATGTATGGGGCCTCGTGAATTTCCAGACCAAGGCCATGACCGGCGCGATGCGGAAGGCCGGGCAACGCATAATCCGGTCCCAATCCATGCTTCACGAGTGCAGCGCGTGCCGCATCGTCAAGGGTTGAACAGGCCGCACCAAGCTTAGCCGCGTCGAAAACGGCCTGTTGCGCTTCACGTTCGATTGCCCAAACGCGTGAAAACTCTGCGCTTGGCTCTTCCAGCATGTAGGTGCGCGTAAGATCGGAGTGGTAGCCATCGATACGGCATCCGGTATCGACGAGGATAACGTCACCGGGCTGATAGAACTGTTCTCCATCTGCACCATGCGGCAACGAGGTCGCAGCTCCGAAAGAGACAATGCAGAATGTCGAACCGCCAGTAGCACCAAGGGCACGGTGCTGTTCATCGATAAAGCGCACCACATCGCTTGCGGCGATGCCGGGCTTTATCGATGCATGTGCGCGGCGATGGACTTCAAGTGTCAGATTCATCGCGTACTGAATGATCGCAATTTCATTGGCTGACTTGCTGATGCGCTGTTCACGGATCAGTTCACTGCCGTCAAGCAAGCGCTCCGGCGAGATTTCGTGTTTAAGAGCATTATAGACGAACAGCGGCACAGCATCATCTACGGCAAGTGTAGCGCTTGCCGGAATGAGTGACGCTATCAGTTCAGCACTGCTCTCTTCCTCCTGCCACACGCGGATTTCACCCGGCAGATGCGGCAGGCTTTCGACGCGGCTTCGTTCAAAGCCGGGAACGATATAAACGACTTCCGACGGTGTGACGAGGGCGCCCAGAAAACGTTCGCTGATATGCCAGACAAGCCCGGTATAATAACGCAAACTTGCTGTTGGCCCGAGCAGAAGCCCGCCAATCCCGCGCTCTCTCAACTTGCTTTGCAACAATGCCAATCGTTCAAGACGTTCTGCGTGTTCGATGCGTGGAGGAGATGACGGTGAAGTCATAATGCATACCTTTGCGATTTGTTTCTGGCAAAGCCTGCGTCCGAACGCAGCTTGCTTCCGGGCAGATATATCACGGCTGTGGCTATCTGAAAGTCATCTCTCCGCTATTGCGTTCAAAAGTTCAGGACGGCAAGGCTGATTAGCGAAACACGACACAAGACGCCGTTCACGGGGACTTTTGTGGGATAACGGCGAGACTGTTGCCTGGAATGTCTGAGTGAGTGCACGATCACAAAGTGATGATAATCAGTCCGTTTTTTCCGTGGCACATTGCGAGCCGGAATTGAAAACATTAGGTGAGGTCACACTGCGGTAACAAAGTTACGGTAAAAGGCTGCAGTTTCAAAAATGACTTTAGCGTCTGTGAGGTTTCATGCCTGAGTTGTGGCAGTGGGTTTCCGCTTTCGGTTTTTCGATTGTTATCATCGTTGCGGCGCTGGTCTATCTCAACATGTCAAACCGTGAAACGCCTGGTGATATGTTTAATCTCTTCACGAAAGTTGGTGCTGTCGCAGTAGCGTTCGTTGCTGCCTTCGCTAGCCTGGCCGCCGCCGCCATTATTGATTGATCTTGCCGCTTATATTTTCAGCGAAGACACTGCGGCTTCGCTCTTATGCACATAATCGTTCGCATCCTGTTGCCGTTGGAACAGCAGGATAAAGAGTAAGTCCGTCAAAACCAGTTGTGCATCGCGTGCCGTGATTGACGACGAGCGCACCCGTTCTTCATCGGCAACTGTATATAGGCGAATATCAGCGATCTTGTTGAGCGGGTTTTCGTTGAGGCCTGTAACAGCGATCACGGTTGCTCCCCACTTCTTGGCCTGCTCGGCGATGCGAAGGGTCTCGATGCTCGTTCCCGAATAGGAAAGGGCAAACAGAACGTCACCCTCATGCAATGTGGAAACATTGGCCATCTGGATATGGCTATCGCTGTCGTGCATTACATTGCGCCCAAGCTTCATCAGCTTGTAGGAAAAATCACGCGCAACGAGTGACGATGCGCCAACGCCAGCGAGATGAATACGCCGGGCGCTGACCAGCGCTTGCAATGCGCCGTCGATACCTTGTTCATTGTTGACGGAAATCGTCTGCTGCATGGATTGTAGCTTGCTGCCGATCAGCTTTCGCAGGACCGTAATATAACTGTCGCCGGTCTCGATGCTGCCGTGGACCATGCCTGCCGGAACCTGCCATTCTTTGGCTCGAGCTTCGCTGACCGCGAGTTTAAGTTCCTGATAGCCGTCAAAACCGAACTTTTGACTGAACTTGACGACGCTCGATTGACTGCGGCCGGTCGCGACTGCGAGCGCGGAAGAGGAAAGCTTCAATACCTGTTCTGGATGATCGACGATGAACTGGCCGATCTTTCGGTCTGCAATGGTCAGCTCGTTCAACTTGGCGTTGATCTTCTGCAGGATCGACATGCGCGATTAATCCCCACTCCGGCGTCGGAAGGCTCGATATTCGATTGCCTTGCCTCATAAGACAACCGAAATTGATTTGGAATATAAAATTCCAATCTTTTAAAATTTACGGAATGAGCTAACTATCCACAAGATGGTACATGGTGGAGAGACATGGAACGACTGCGAATTGTCGGTGGACGACCGTTACAGGGAGCGGTCACTATCTCCGGTGCGAAAAACGCTGCGCTGCCTCAGATCGCGGCTTCCCTGCTAAGTCCCCACCCTGTTGAGCTTACCAACCTTCCAGCGGTGAGTGATGTTGAAAACATGCTCAATGTCGTGCAGTCGCACGGGGCACAGGTCTCCCGCACGCCGCATTCGACGACAATTGCCGCCGCTGAACTCGTCGAAGGAGAAACGCCTTATGACACTGTAAGGCGAATGCGTGCGACGGTTCTGGTGCTGGCACCTCTGTTGGCGAGACTGGGTAAAGTTCGTGTTTCCTTGCCGGGCGGATGCGCCATTGGCGCGCGGCCTGTCGATATGCACTTGAAAGCGCTCTCCACACTTGGCGCACATGTTTCCATTGATCGCGGCTGGATCGTTGCTTCGTCCGATAGCGGCCTGATCGGAAGCCGGATTGTTTTGCCCGCACCTTCCGTTGGCGCGACGGCAACAGCAATGATGGCGGCAACCGCCGCTCGTGGCGAGACGGAAATATTGAACGCAGCCCGTGAACCGGAAATTGCTGACCTTGCAGCATGTCTTGGGGCCATGGGCGCGCAGATTGAAGGGGCGGGTACGCATCGCATTCTGATTCAGGGCGATACATCTTGGCGTTCTGCACGCCATCACAGCATACCGGATCGTATCGAAGCCGGAACTTATGCAGTTGCTGCGGCGATTACCGGCGGCACGCTCGAATTGACACATGCTCGTCTTGAGCATCTCGCTTCTGTTGTGCAAATGCTTGAAACTATGGGCGTCAGTGTATGGCCGAGCGACCGCGGTCTGGTTGTTTCGCGTAATGGCGTCTTACGTGGCACTGATTTGACGACCGAACCCTATCCCGGCTTCCCTACCGATTTGCAGGCCCAGTTCATGGCGTTGGCAGCATGTGCCGAAGGAGCATCGCTCATTCGCGAGACAGTGTTCGAAAGCCGGTTCATGCATGTGCCGGAACTGATGCGGCTTGGCGCTGACATCAAACTGCAGGGAACAACTGCTCTGGTACGCGGCGGGCGCCCGCTGCACGGCGCACAAGTCATGGCAACAGATCTACGAGCGTCCGTGTCGCTTGTTCTCGCAGCGCTGGTTGCCGAGGGAGAAACTGTCGTTAATCGCATCTATCATCTTGATCGCGGGTATGAACAGCTTGACCGCAAACTGAAACTTTGCGGTGCAGATATAGAACGGCTGTCAGAATGATGTCGGACAGGGTTGGGAAAAATCGGTTCTATCTTGGCGTAGATGGCGGCGGTACGGGTTGTCGAGCCCGGTTGGAAGATGAGGTCGGCAACGTACTCGGACAAGGATTGTCCGGCCCGGCGACTACACGGCTCGGGATAGACAAGGCATGGGAATCCATTGCACGTGCGTTTGACGCAGCGATCAGCGAGGCAGGTCTGTGTGCGGAAGAACTGGCCCGAACGCATGCAGGTGTTGGGCTGGCGGGCATAGGCAGGCAAGGTGCGCTCGAAGCACTTCAGGCTATACAGCATCCCTTTTCGAGTATTCATTTCATAAGCGACGGCAAGGGCGCTTGTCTTGGTGCGCATTCGGGTAATGACGGAGCTATCGTTATTGCTGGGACCGGATCAATTGGCCTTGGCTTCGTGAATGGCACCGACATTCGTGTTGGAGGCTATGGCTTTCCCATCTCAGACGAAGGCAGTGGTGCTTTTCTGGGGTTGACTGCGATTCAGCGGGCGCTTCAGGCCTATGACGGACGTATTGAACGCACGCCACTTCTCAACGAAGTCATGGTGCGTTTTAATCAAAACCCGATGGAGGCGGTCGCGTGGATGGACCGGGCCACTGCCACGGAATATGCATCTCTGGCACCTATGGTCATGCGCCATGCGGATCAGGGCGATGCAGCCGCGCGCCAGATCGTTCAAGCTGCTGCGGGCCATATAGATACGATCGTGCGCGTACTTTTCGAAAAAGGGGCACCTCGCGTTACGCTGCTCGGCGGGCTTGCTACTCCACTCGAACCGTGGCTGGCGCCGGATGTCCGTCGGCGACTGAAACCTGCCGATGGCGATGCTGTTTCAGGTGCGATCATTCTTGCTCGAAATATGGTGATCTCCAGTTGAGCGCAAACGTATGGCACTCATCGAATAGGAATAATTTATTCCATTATGCGATTGACTATGGGAATTTATAATCTTACCATTCATTAACCATATGGCAGCGGATCCTGAACGCTGTTCTATAAGCAGGCAGAGGCATGACTGAACAGGCATTGTTATCTGAACTGGATAGGCTGGTTTCAGAAGAACGAAACCCCCGCACGATGGATATCGATCTCTTGTCGAGCCTTGCTATTGTGCGCCGTATTAACGATGAAGATCATCTGGTTCCCACCGCCGTTGAGCAAGTACTGCCTCAGGTCGCGCAGGCCGTCGATAAGATTGTCGACGCATTTCGGGTCGGCGGCCGACTGATTTATTTGGGCGCAGGAACAAGCGGACGTCTCGGCGTTCTCGATGCATCGGAATGTCCGCCGACTTTCAGCGTGCCGGAGGGCGTGGTGATAGGGCTGATTGCAGGTGGCGTGGATGCGCTGCAACATGCAATCGAAGGGGCAGAAGATGATCCGTTGCTTGGGGAATCTGACTTGCGCAACATAGGTTTGTCTTCGCACGATGTTGTTGTGGGAATCGCGGTCAGTGGGCGCACGCCCTATGTGATAGGTGGTCTGGCCTACGCAGCATCTATTGGCGCCACGACCGTGGCGCTCTCCTGCAATCCCGATTCGACCATTGCGACCTTGGCTGAAATCGCCATATCGCCGGTTGTCGGGCCTGAAATACTGACAGGCTCAACACGCCTTAAGTCCGGTACGGCGCAGAAGCTAGTTCTTAATATGCTGACGACGGCGAGCATGATCCGGATCGGGAAAACATACGAGAACCTCATGGTGGACGTCAGTGCCACCAACAATAAGCTTGTTGCGCGGGCATCGCGAATTGTCATGCAGGCAACCGGATGCGGGGCGGGGGAGGCGAAACGCGTTCTCGCTCTGACCGACAATGACGTGAAGCTTGCAATTCTCATCACGATCACCGGAATGCCAGTGGATGAGGCAAGAAAGGCATTAAAGAATGCTGGGGGATTTCTTAGACAGGCAATAAATGCCAATAAAGCGTGAGCCGAAGCGGGGAAGCAATCGGACATAGCATTGTAGTAATTTGCGAGGGAAGAAAATGGGAGCGAGTTTCAAGAAAAGGCTTATTGCGGGCGCTGCCGCAATAGCGTTGAGCATTGGGAGCTTTGGCGGATTGGGTGTTTCGACGGCTTTTGCCGCGACGCTCCGAATGGCCTGGTCGCAGGATGCCACTGGTCTCGATCCACATAAGCAGCCGGCATTTTCGTCGATTCGCCTGCTTGAGCTCATCTATGAACCGCTCGTCCGTCTTGATTCCAACCTTCAGATTGCGCCTGCCATTGCAAAAAGCTGGGAATTTTCCGAGGGCGGAAAGGTTCTCACATTCAAGCTCGACAAGAATGCGAAATTTCAGAACGGTCAGTCGGTGACGCCAGCCGATGTGAAAGCATCCTTCGAGCGCATTTTGGATGAAAAGACAGGCGCAGTGGCGCGTGCCAATTTCGGTTCCATTGCTACTATTGAAACCCCGGACGCCGAAACGGTTGTCTTCAAACTCTCGCAGCCTGACGTTCCTCTATTGGCAGCCATTGCCAGCATCAATGCGGCGGTCGTTCCGGAAAGCGAGATCAAGGCTGGAAATATTGGGACGAAAGCGGTTGGGTCAGGCCCATTCATCCTTGAGCGTTGGGAACCGAACTCCAAGGAAGTGCTGAAAGCCAATCCCGATTGGGCGGGCGGCAAAGTAGCGATCGATGGGATCGACATCAGCGTCCTGCCGGACGAAACAGCAATTCTCGCGGCGCTTCGCGCCAAGCAGATCGACTTTGCATTTCTAAACGACCCGCTGGTTGCAACGATGGTGCCGCGTGAGAGCGCGCTGGAACTGGTACGCACACCGGCACTAGCCTATCACGTGTTGCAGCTAAATCCCTCGCGCAAACCAATGACAGAGTTGGCCGTGCGTCAGGCCATTTCCTGTGCCGTTGATCGCCAGGATGTGCTGGACACAGCATTGCTTGGTGAAGGCAAGGTGACAGGTCCCTTGACCATGCCTGCCTATGCAAGCGATCCGAACACGCTTTTCTGCTACAAACGCGATGTCGAAAAAGCAAAGAAGCTGATGGCGGATGCCGGTTATGCGGATGGCTTTTCGGCAACCATCATAGCTGCGAATGGAGAGCCAGCAACCGCTGCGGCTGAAGCTCAGGTCCTCCAGTCGCAACTCGCCGAAATCGGCATCAAGCTCGATATCCGGATGATGGAACTTAACGTCTATGTCGATACCTGGCTGAAGGGTGATTTCGACATGGCCGTGGCTTTGAACGGCGGTTCGGCTGATCCCTATACGATGTATGGTCGTTACTGGACCAAGGCGGGAAATCTTCAAAAGGTCGCGCAGTATATCGACGATACGCTCGATGATCTGATGCAAAAGGGAAGAGTTGAGACCGATCCTGAAAAACGCAAGGTGATCTTCGCCGATTTCGAAAAGCACATAACGGAAGTTTCTCCATGGGTTTGGCTCTATACGGCCAACAACTATGTTGCTCACCAGAAGAACGTTACAGGTTTTGAGCCTCGCGCTACCGGTTCGCTGTTCGGCGTAACCAAGCTGCAGATCGGGCAGTGATGTCATGAAATCCGCCACGTCTTCAATATGGAGGCGTGGCTTTCCAGTGCCTTCCTTGACGGCAGGCCGTGAGTAATCTGACATGAATTATCTGACACGTCGGCTGCTGACATTTCCCCTGGTTATGCTGGGGGTGTCGATCCTTGTCTTCGTTTCGATCCGTATGGTTCCGGGCGATTCCATCACGGCTATGCTCGGAACGGAGGCTGGATTGCTGACGCCGGAACAACGGCAGTCACTGGCGCAATATTTCGGCATCGATCAAAGCTGGACTACTCAGTACTGGCGCTGGCTCGGTGACGTGTTGCAGGGTAATCTGGGTGTCTCGGTCACGTTCGGCAAACCGGTTTTGACGGTTATTCTGGAACGCTTCCCACTGACACTGCAACTGGCATTGATGTCGATGATTATTGCGTTGCTCATTGGCCTTCCGGCCGGGATTTATGCGGCAACGCGCAACGAGAAAATGTCCGATCTTGCCGTCCGTATTTTCGCAATGATCGGCCAATCGACCCCGAGCTTCGTTCTGGGCCTCCTCTTTATCTATATTCTGTCGGCCGGCTTTGGTGTGTTACCGACCATGGGCGAATTTACGCCGATATGGGTCAACCCGTGGCAGAATTTTTTGCAGATGATTTTGCCCGCCATAACACTCGGCTTCGCATTTGCTGCATCGGTCACACGCATATCGCGTTCAGCCATGCTGGATGTTCTCAGCGATGATTACGTTCGTACCGCTCGCAGCAAGGGTGCTTCGGCCCGCTCTGTTATCTGGCGGCACGCATTGCCGAACGCACTCATCCCTGTGGTGACGCTGAGCGGCGTGGAATTCGGTTACCTTCTGGGCGGAGCTGTGCTGGTCGAGCAGATCTATGCTCTGCCGGGACTTGGACGCATGGTGCTCGACGCCATTTTGCAGCGGGATTATGCGTTGGTGCAGGGCAGTATTCTCTTCATCGCCTTCAACTTCATGATCGTCAATCTGCTTGTTGACCTCCTTTACGTAGCGCTCGATCCGCGTATTCGCCTAGGGGAAAACTGATGCAGATATTGCGTTCCGTTTTTGCTCATCCGAGTGGCCGTATCGGCGGGCTCATCGTATTGATCTATCTGATCGTCGCGTGTCTGGGGTATTTCGGCTTTACGCCGCATGACCCGCTGATGCAGTACCGGATAGACAGGCTGCGTCCTCCAAGTGCTGCCCACTGGATGGGAACGGACCTCTTCGGACGTGATGTGATGAGCCGCCTGATGGCAGGCATAGCGCAATCATTCGTCGTGGGCTTTTCTGCGGTCGGAATTGCCGCCTTTGCTGGCACCATTATGGGATTGACCGCGGCATGGTTCGGGGGCTGGTGGGACGGCACGGTCATGCGCGTCATGGACGTGCTTCTAGCGTTTCCGGCTATCTTGCTTGCGCTTCTCATCATCGCCGTTGTTGGACCGGGCACTGGAACAAGTATCGCCGCCATCGCCATTGTCTACATCCCGATTTTTACGCGGGTTGTACGTGGCCCGGCCTTGTCGATTAAAACACGCGAATTCGTCGATGCGGCACGCACGTTCCACAGCAGCAACCGTTATATCCTTTCGCGCCATCTGCTGCTTAATCTGATCGCGCCTCTGACTGTGCAAATCACTTTGGCGCTGGCCTGGTCGCTGCTAACAGAGGCAGGCTTGAGTTTCCTCGGTCTCGGCACTCAGCCACCTGCTTCGTCGCTTGGCCTCATGCTGGCAGATGCGCGTAATCTCATGGAAACCGCGCCATGGCTGCTGGCCTTTCCGGGGCTGGCGATCATGATCGGTATTCTTGGCTTCAACCTTCTGGGTGATGCCCTGCGCGACATTCTCGATCCAAGGATGCGGAGGGTAGCTGCATGAACAAGCTTCTGTCTGTCTCAAACCTTCGCGTTGGTTTCGGGCGTAATCCTGAAGCCAATGAGATCGTACGCGGTGTGAGTTTCGATCTCGCCGCCGGGGAAACGCTGGCTATTGTCGGAGAAAGCGGTTCCGGTAAATCTGTAACGGCTTTGTCGATCAATCGTCTTGTGGATTTTGGCGGCGGACGCATTATCGATGGAACGATCAAGCTAAACCGCGCAAACGGCACCACCATCGATCTTGCAACTGCAAACGAAGCTGAGCTGACGAAAATCCGCGGTGCGGAAATCGGCATGATCTTTCAGGAGCCCATGACGTCGCTCAATCCAGTGCTCACAATCGGAACACAGATTGAGGAGTCGTTTCGCCTCCATCGTGGGCTTACCGGAAAGCAGGCAGCTTTCGCTGCCAAGGACGCACTTGATCGCGTACGCATTCCGGATGCTGCACGGCGTCTTAAATACTGCCCGAACCAGCTTTCCGGCGGTATGTTGCAGCGGGTTATGATTGCAACGGCGCTTGCTTGTAATCCACGTCTCATGATCGCCGACGAGCCAACCACAGCGCTCGATGTTACGGTACAGGCACAGATCATGGCGCTGCTGGCAGAACTGAAGCGCGAAACCGGCATGGCGATGATCTTCATTACCCATGACATTGGCCTGGTCGCAGGGATGGCCGACAAGGTCATGGTGATGCAGCATGGCGAGGCGGTAGAGCAAGGTGAACTGAGTGCCGTTCTTGACCAGCCTCAGCATTCTTACACGCAGCATCTCCTGAAAGCTGTGCCGCATTTTGAAAGTGGCAATGCGGCACGAACGGATAGCGTGCGAGCAGCCAAGCCCGGAACAAAGCCAATTCTTGCTGTGGAAGGGCTCACAGTCCGGTTTCCCGTCAAGGGAGGCATTCTTGGCCGTAGACTCGGTGCAGTTCATGCCGTGGAGAGTGTCGATTTCGATCTTGTTCCGGGCGAAACACTTGCGGTCGTAGGGGAGAGCGGTTCGGGTAAGTCGACGACTGCGCGGGCGATCCTCGGACTTGTCAAAGCTTCGGGCGGCAAACTTGAAGTCGGCGTGGCAGATACAGCTGATGCTCGAAACTCCTCCTCGGTGCAGATGGTTTTCCAGAATCCCTATGCATCGCTCAACCCGCGCCTGCGAATTGACAGCATCCTTGCCGAACCGGTTATCGCTACTGGTGGGTACGATGGGCCGGAAGCGCGGCACCAGATGCTGCAGTTGCTTGACCGCGTGGGTCTGCCCGCAAACAGTCTGGAGCGTTACCCACACGAGTTTTCTGGCGGACAGCGCCAGCGACTTTGCATTGCCCGCGCGCTGATGCTGAACCCTTCGATTGTCGTTTTGGACGAAGCCGTTTCCGCGCTGGATGTTTCAGTGCAGGCGAAAGTTCTGGACCTGCTGATTGAACTCCAGAAGGAACGCGGCCTTGCATATCTGTTCGTGTCGCATGACATGGCGGTGGTGGAACGTATCGCGCATCGCATTGCGGTCGTCTATGCTGGCCAGATTGTCGAAATCGGCGATGCCGCATCAATCCTGTCTGCGCCGAAACATTCTTATACGAAGCGACTAATATCTGCTGTTCCAAGTATTGATCGGCGCAACCAGTACTTCACCCTCGACACGCGGCAGGTGCCGTCACTCGTCCGCCCGTTGGGATACGAGCCCGCACCGGCAAACTGGCAGACATACGGTCATGATCACGTGGCCCGGACCGAGGTATAATCATGATGGCTGAACCAAATGTCCGCCACTCCGTGGATACCGCCTTTACCGCACGCTTCGAAAAAGCTTTCAGCCTGCTGACAAATGCGTGCGACTCAGGCCAAATTCCGGGAGGTGTGCTCGGAATGGTCGATCTCTCCGGCAACCGGGCTGTCCGGGCGACTGGCTATGCGCAGGCTGTGCCGGCCCGGCGCGCGATGACAATCGATACATGGTTCGATCTCGCCTCGTTGACAAAAGTGATTTTCACGACACCCCGGATTCTTGCACTGGCTGAGGAAGGTGTCATTGATCTCGACGCGCCGTTGATCACATTGCTTCCGGATCTTCGGCAGTATGACAATGATGCGTGGGAGCGCAGAGTTACTTTCCGCGAATGCCTTGGCCATCAAACACCGTTCCCATCGGTAGAACCGATCTACACCTACGGACGAGACCCGGAATTGTTGCGCGCATTCGTTCTGCAACGCGAATGGCGAAAATCCGCACCGGTTTATTCGGATATCAATTTCATTCTGCTCGGTTTCGCGATGGAAAGGCATTACGGCAAGACCATTCGCGAAATGGACCCTGGTGAGGGGTTTGCCTTTTCTGCGGAGCCGGAGATCAGTGCTGCCACCGAAGATTGCACCTGGCGCAATCGCGTACTTTGCGGTGAAGTCCACGACGACAATTGTTCAGCGTTACAGGGTGCTGCGCATGCGGGGCTGTTCGGCACGGCTGCATCCATACTCGATTTCGCACTTGGTTTGCTCGACGGCACTGGCGCATCGCAACACGTTATAACGCAGATGTGCCAACCAATATCCGCAACCCGGACGCATGGCTGGGAACTGCCTTATGACGGCTGGTCCGGCGGCAATTTCAATTCGAAGGATACGATCGGTCATACCGGTTTCACGGGTACCGGTTTGTGGATCGATTTTGAAGAGGGCAGGGCGTGGACCTTGCTCACCAATCGCATTCATCCGACACGCCATTTCGAAAGTGGTATTCTTTCGCTACGTCAGGGCGTTGGCGACGCAATTTCATTGGGATAGGAGACGTCTATGCAGCCAATATGGGCCGTTGGCCTGATGACCGGCACTGTTCTTGATGGAAACATCGATGTTGCCCTTTTGAAGACTGATGGCGAGACCATCACGGAGTTCAGCGCTTATGCGCTGAAGCCTTATCCGCGCTGGATTCGTGATCTTCTGGAACGAGCGCAAGCGGAGGCTCGAGGCTGGAATTTTGAAGGTGCGGAACCTTCCGTGTTTAGTGAGGCCGAGGAAGCGCTGACGCGTGCACAGTCTGCGGCTGTGCGCGAACTGGTCGAGGAAAGCGGGCTGTCGATGGAGAATATCGGCGTTGTCGGTTTTCATGGGCAGACAGTTTTGCATCGTGCGCCGCAGGCAGGCAGGTTTGGTGACACAAGGCAACTTGGTGACGGAAGGCTTATGAGCGAATTGCTCGGAGCTAAAGTTGCTTATGATTTCCGGACAGCAGATATTCGCGCTGGCGGGCAGGGCGCTCCGCTTGCGGCCGTCTATCACGCTGCTTTGCTGCGCAGTGCCGATTCGAGTGGCAATACTGCGATTCTCAATCTTGGCGGTGTCGGCAACATCACGTGGTGGGATGGCGGTGATGCGCTTGTGGCATTCGATACGGGGCCAGCCAATGCACCCATCAATGATTTCATGAAGGCACATGGATTGGGTGAGATGGATCGCGATGGAGTGCTGGCGGCAAAGGGCAGGGTAGACGAAGCCCGGCTCACGGAACTGCTCAAACACCCTTATCTGACTGCGCCATACCCGAAGTCATTGGATCGCTTCGATTTCACCGATGCAATGGCTAACGGTCTGAATGAGGCAGACGGCGCGGCAACATTGACCGCGTTCACTACCTCTGCTGTTGGGAAGGCCCTGGATATTTTGCCGCGTCGGCCAAAGCGGCTGGCCGTCAGCGGTGGTGGCCGTCGCAATCCGACCATGATGCGCATGCTGGTCCAGCGTGCGAAAGTGGAACTCGTTCCCGTTGAAACACTTGGCTGGCGGGGCGATGCCGTGGAAGCGGAATGCTTTGCTTTCCTCGCGGTTCGGGTCTTGCGTGGCTTGCCCATCAGTTTTCCAAGCACGACCGGGGTGCCAGAGCCGATGACGGGTGGAAAACTGGCAGGTTGAATCAACGACAACCATCGAATTTCCCTAAAGGGCGACGTCAATCATGTTGCCCTTTAGGCTCTTGATGGGCGGAATCACGCTATAGTCAGGACATGATCATCCAGCATGGCATGTTAAAAGCGTTACTATCGTATGAAAACGATCTAATATTGGGGTAATTCACTAACAGCCATGATTTGAAGTTACGTTGCGTCACGGTTGCTGCCGATATTTCATTTTTATTGCATATGAACATGAAAAGATACAAAACTCATGCAATCTTCACGTTGATTTAGGCAATTCTCTTTATCAGTCTAATTTATCATGGAGAAATGCAATGAAACTCATCCGGCTCTTTTTATGTCTGTTCTTGCCCTTGGTCTGGCTGTCGGGGGCAGCGGCTTACCCGTTGGCCAAACCAACGGGTAAGCCGATCCTCGTCATATCTGGCAATATTTCGAATACAAATGTCGGCGATACAGCTCAATTTGATAGGGACATGCTGGAAGCGATCGGTTTGGAAACCGTAGAAACTGCTAATCCGTGGTATGATGGTCGCGTGCGCTTCGAAGGTGTATCGATGGACAAGCTTATGACGCTCGTCGGTGCCACGGGAACGAAAGTGACGGCGGTGGCGTTGAACGACTATGTCAGCACACTGCCTATGGAGGACTTGAAGAAGTTCAATGTTATTCTTGCTATGAAGCGAGATGGCAATTACATGGCTGTGCGCGATAAAGGACCATTGTTTATAATCTACCCTTATGACAGCGACCCTCAGCTTCAAAGCCAGACCTATTACACACGTTCTGCGTGGCAGGTTGCCAAGCTGATAGTTGAATAGAGGCAAAGTGTGAGACGAATACTAGGCGTTATTATCTGTTGTTTCGTGGTGGCAACGGCCTATATCGCCTATGTCATTGCTGAGCGACAGACTGCGCTTCAGAAGTTTTCCCGTTACAACGATTCCTGGGCTGTTGGTCAGACTGTTTCAGAATATATGCGACTTGAGCATGTTCTCGCTGGATATGCGCTGAATTTGAATGAGGACACGCGTGACGAAGTGCGGCTTCGTCTCGATATTATGCTTGGCCGACTGGAGTTGCTGCAGCAGGGCAATCTGCGTTCTTTCATTCAAAATGACCAGCAGCGGCGCGACCTGTTTCTGAAGCTGAGCAATGTTCTGCAGACACTTGATGCTCAGCTGGATAAACTTGATGCGGAGGGTGTCAAAACCCTTTTGCAGTCGATGAGTACACTTGACGGGCCGATGACAGCACTTGCGTCATCAGCTGTTGAATATGATGTCGGGCTTATCGATGCTGCACAGGCAGAAGTTCGTCAGCTGCATCTCATTTACACGGGATTGGCGGCAGGTCTTATCCTCTGCGGCGTGGTGCTGGTCATTCTCCTGCTTCGCCATAACAAGCTTCTCGATCGGGCGCATGGCAGCATGCAGCGCCTGACAAGCGACCTTCGACAAGCGACGGGTGAGTTGCAGTCGCAGAACTTTCGGCTTGAGCATGACGCTCATCACGATGCTTTGACCGGTTTGCCCAATCGTGTTCTATTTCGACAGGATCTGGAGAAAAGGCTTGAAGCCGCACAGTCCGGAAGCCTATCGGCGATCATTCTTCTTTTGGACCTCGATGGGTTCAAAGATGTCAATGATACGCTCGGACATGATGTCGGTGACGCACTTTTGCAGGCAGTCGCGCGGCGCCTCACAAAACTCGGTGAGAGAGGCGACATGGTATGCCGCCTAGGCGGCGACGAATTTGCCCTGCTTTCCACTGGGCTGCAGGAAGAGGAAGCTCTGGAGCTTGCAGATCGCCTGATGGAAGCAATTAGTCAGCCTTACCATGTCGGCGAGCTGGAAATAAAAATCGGAACCTGCGTCGGTGTCGCAATCTCCCAAGGCGAACCGGATACGGAAGAACTTTTTAAACACGCCGATCTCGCGCTCTATGAAGCGAAGGCGCTTGGTCCCGGTCACGCGAGCGTATTCAAGTCTCAGATGCAGACACGCTTGAGAGAGAAAAAATCATTCGAAGCTGATCTTCAGAAGGCATTGGAGAACGGCGAGATGGAAGTTTACTATCAACCGCAGGCTTGCACTATCACCCGTGAAATATGCGGTTATGAAGCGCTGCTTCGTTGGACGCATCCTATAAGGGGGGCTGTTTCGCCCGTCGAGTTCATTCCGGTTGCCGAAAAGATCGGCTTCATTCATGCTCTTGGAGACTGGGTGCTTAAGACAGCCTGTCTGGAAGCTGCCCATTGGAACAAGCCGCTCAAGATTGCGGTCAATCTCTCTCCAGTTCAATTTCGCAGTTTGAATCTCATTCAGAGCGTGATTGATGCACTTGAGCAAAGCGGGCTCCATGCAGGGCGGCTGGAACTGGAGATTACGGAATCAGTTTTGCTGGACAAGAACGAACAGACCTTGAGCACACTACGCCAATTGAAGGCATTAGGTATCCAGATAGCCATGGACGATTTCGGAACTGGTTATTCATCACTTGGGAGCTTGAGTGGATTTCCTTTCGATAAAATCAAGATTGATCGTTCCTTCGTGCGCGAAGTGACGACGCGGCCAGATGCCCTCGCGATTGTTGAGCTGGTTACTGGGGTAGGGCGTAGTCTTAGAATGGTGACGATTGCAGAAGGCATTGAAACTGAGGAACAGTTCGAGTGTCTGAAGCGATTGGGGTGCGATCAGGTCCAAGGTTATCTCATAGGAAAACCAATGCCCGCTTCAAAACTCAAACATCTCCATCAGCGTAGTGAGCAGAATAAAAAAGTGGTTAGCCGCGCGCCAGGCCTGTGACGATAATCTGTCGTGATAACTGGCGACCAACCTATAAATCAGTTTATGTTCATGCACTAAATGCACCGCAAAGCTATGTTGTGGTGTAACGGATTCGAAAGACGAGCACCTTTGCATCGTTCGTTTGAAAAAGATGTTCTGGGTGCCGGGAAATTGGGGCGTGCAATTTTGCTGAAAGTACATGGAATTAACGTACCGATCGCATCCAACGAGGTTTCACCAATTATCTGGCAGGCTTTGACGGGTGGGAGCTATGAAGCCAAGGAAGCGCGCTCCATCTTCAAAGCGGTGAAACCGGGCGATCGCGTTTTGGAACTTGGCTCGGGAATAGGGATCATCACCTCCATCATAGCCAAGATTCCGAACGTGACGGTTTGGGCATTCGAAGCAAATCCATCAACTGCGGCGCTGGCTCGGCGTGTTATCGACGCCAACGACCTCAACAATGTTGTGCTTTCACAAGGCATTCTGACTGCGGGCGAGCCTTGTTCTTTCCGTTTTTACGTGCGGCGTGACCTCTGGATGTCGTCCATGGATGAGAATCAGGGGCCGTATGAACGCGCTATAGAGTTGTCCTCGTCCAATATTGACGAGTTCATCGCTCGTCATGATATCAATGTTCTTGTCATGGATATCGAAGGTGCCGAACGCGATTTGCTCAAAAGCGCCGATTTAATGGGCGTAGAGCGCATCTTCCTTGAGTTACATGATCATCTCTATGGCTTGGCTGGCATCCGGGACATGATGCATGCGCTCGCAGACAAAGGGTATGCGTACGATCCACGAGGTTCTCAGGGGCCATGCGTGCTGTTTGCCAAGGACGACGGTGTTCGTGAATACGAACCCGAATAGAGCATTGCGTTCTTAATATGTGTGTTTTCGAAAAGAGCCGCGTTGAGCGGCTTTTTTTGTTTTTGTGTCTGTGGAAAGAATTTTTGGAAAAAGTATGGAATGATCGTTGACAGTTTTGGTTTGTGGGGTCTATATGGCGCCACAACGAGGGCGGCGACGCTGCTAGCGGCAGACTGGTTCGTCCCTTGAGTTGGTTGAAAGGGTTTGGCGGTAACG
>NZ_CADEAR010000005.1 GCF_902825325.1 Brucella tritici
CAGCAAGGAAAGCCCGGAAAGGTCGCACTTGTCGCCGTCATGCGTAAAATGATCATCATCCTAAATGCTAGAATGCGGGACGCAAACGCAACGGTGCTTGACGCCTAACACCGTTGCTTTTTGCATCAGCCTATGCTTGCACTCCTCGGCAAGGCTGGAAATGCTCTAGAACAGCGATGCGATACTCTGAACGATTGCCCAGCCTAGAAACGTTGCCGGTACGCTGAGTGCCGCAAGCATGATGCCGAGAAACACGTAGGCAGCCTCATTGGGCGAGCGCTTTGTTTGCTCCGGGGCCTTGTGCCATTGAGCAGGTACACCATCGAACATTGTATAAATCCTCCTTCTCCCTCAATTTGATTATTGATGAGAAGGCGATATGTTCAAGTCAAAATAAATAGATGTATTTATTGATGTTTTTATGTTAGAAGCAGCCCAATTCACGATGAGGAACATGTGAATATGCCGATCTTTGGACCTTAATTTGTGCTTATATATTTGATAGAAAATAATTTTACTTTTGTACTGTAAGTATCGATATATCCGAAGTTTCAAAAATATCTGAAAACTCGTTTGGTGGCGAGTCTTCTCTGCGTCAAAATGGCACGCAATGGGTGGCCTGATTTTACCGGCCAAATTTGACTGATACTCGGCTCAATAAAAGCTGTTGGGAAAATAGCGCAGGTAGAGCTCAGTCAGCGTGCCTTTCTGCTGCAATGCCTGGAGGGCATTGTTAAAGGCACTGACAAGGGAAGCGTTTTTCTGAGCAACTGCAATGCTAAGACCAGAACCAAGATATTGTGGCGCAAGGTAGGGGCCAGCTGCGAAGGAGCAGCATGCATGACCTTCTGGGCTGTTCAACCACATGGAAAGTGACATGCCGTCGTGGAAAACAGCGCCAACCTTGCCGCTCTTGAGGTCAGCGAGCATGAGTGAAGCATCCGCATAAGGCTTGGCCAGAGCTTGAGGAAAATAGCTTTTCAGCAATTGCTCATGAGCCGTGCCTGCGACCACGCCAACGGTCTTGCCCTTCGTGGCTAAAACTGGATCATCGTTGAAGGCATTTGCATTGGTCGTCGCAAATCGTGCAGGCAGTCGCATATAGGACCGCGAATAGACGAACTGCCCCCGGTTCATTTCGGTTGGCTTCCACCCGGCTATGATGGCTTCTGCCTGTCCGCTAAGCAGTCGTTCTTCAAGTTCATTCCAGGGGACAGCTTCAATCTGACAGATATCGTCGACACCCAGTTGACGGCAAAGGGCTTTGGCAAGGTCGACATTATAGCCTGCAAGTTGGCCCTGATCGCCCAGCATGTTGAACGGGGGGAAGTCGACGGTTGTAATGAATCTCAGACGGTTGAGCGCTTGCAGGGACGGCAATGGCAGGCGCTCCTTCTGGTTGATAAAGGAGGGAGCTTCCGGCTGTCTGTCTGAAGCCTGAGCACCATGAACGCCACATGCAAATACCAGCGCGATCAGCAGTCTTGGAAGGTAGGATTTCATGGCCCGATTTTGCTCCGTTTCCCTATAATTTCGCGTTAACTGAAAAATTGAGCGACGAGCAATATTCAACGAAGGTTCAATGAAAATAAAGGTTGCAATTCTTTTACAGTATAATACCTTCCGATTGTAATTTTACCGCAATAATCATCTAATAAAACTGGCGGTAAATAATATATAAGTAAATTAATAAAACATAACATATGAGTATTCAGTAGTTCGGGGGTGCTATGAGTAGCGGATCGATTGCATTCGATCTGGAGATATGCAGTGCCATATCAGCCAGATTGGAACAATGTGGCGTGTCTAGAGATGCGTTGTTGGCGGCCTATAGTGCGGCCACTCACCATGGAACATCTTATTGCGTGGAATTGGTTCAGCGAGGTGCCGTCGCAGAACCCATCATTTATGAAGCTATTGCCGATCTTCTCGGACTGGAATTCACAAACGAGGCCTTACCGTCTCGCATTTTCGTTTCGGGCGAAGAGAAACCATCGGCTTTCGTTGAGGTCGGGCAGGTTATAGTGCTCGGTGCAGACGGAGGTAGCTACCTCTACATTGCGCCATCGGAAAGCCGTATCAGAACGCTTCGAGATCATATTCTTGCGTCACCGCAGTTGAAGAACCGGATACGTATCTGCACGCCGACACTTTTGAAACAGATCATGCGGCAACGACATCAGAAGGATCTGATAGCAAGGGCCCATGAAATGACGCCGCAGTCACTTTCGGCTGCACGCGTTCTGGATACGCCGCAGGCATTTATCATTGCCATGGCACACTACGCGGTCTTCGCCTGCATGTACAATTGGCCGGGGATCACTCTTCTGGTGCTCCACGTTGCGCTGTCGGTATTCTTCTTCGGTTGCGTGATGATCCGTTTGTTCGCGGCTGTTGCCGGGCAACGATTGAAGTTCCTTGAGATCAGGAAATCCAAGCCACGCGATTTACCGAACTATTCTGTTCTGGTTCCACTCTATCGCGAGCAGGACGTGGTTGGTCAGCTCATCTCGAGCCTGAAGCGATTGAACTGGCCAGCCAGTAAACTCGACATCAAGCTTGTCTGCGAAAAGGACGACTTCGATACAATATCGGCGATACGTCGTGAGCAGCTTCCATTAAATTTTGAATTGGTCCTGGTGCCGTCCGGTGGCCCAAAGACAAAGCCAAAGGCGCTCAATTACGCATTGCAGTTTGCACGCGGCGAGATTGTTGCGGTCTTCGATGCGGAGGATCGTCCGCACCCCGATCAGTTGCTTGAGGCGTGGCAGACTTTTCAGGCGGAGGGCGACAAGCTGGCCTGTGTGCAGGCGCCCCTCATTATCGGAAATTTCCGTCATAATTTGCTGACGCGAATGTTTGCCTTTGAATATGCCGCACTTTTCCGCGGGCTCTTGCCGTGGCTTGCGTCTCGTGGGCTTGTCATTCCGCTCGGCGGTACATCCAATCATTTCCGCCGATCTTGCCTGGAACAAGTTGGCGGCTGGGATGCCTATAATGTCACGGAAGACGCCGATCTCGGTGTGCGGCTCGCTCGATTTGGCTATCGCATTGGCGTCATCACGCGTGGAACTATTGAGGATGCACCCGTGAACTATGATGTCTGGCGCAAGCAGCGAACACGCAGGCTCAAAGGCTGGATGCAGACATGGCTCGTTCACGGACGCCAGCCGCATAACACTTGGCGCGAGCTCGGCTGGTTCAGATTTTCCGTCAATCAGATCTACACATTAGGCATAATCAGTTCGGCGCTTCTACACCCGCTCATGCTGGCCATGTTCGCAATCTTGCTGACCAGCATGTTGTTCGGCCCCCTGACGACACATGGTATCTGGTTGTTGGGGATCGATGTGACGAACATATTGCTGGCTTATCTGAGCTTTTATCTTCTGGGCGCGAGAACGATGGAGCCAACGGAGTTGGGAGGTTATGCATACCTGTTCTCAATCCCGATATACTGGGTGTTGATTTCGATCTCGGCCTGGCGCGCACTATGGCAGCTGGTGCGTGTGCCTCATCTGTGGGAAAAGACGCCGCACCAGCCAAGTTTGTTTTACATTTCCGGGAATGACGAGGTGAGAAATGTAGAACCACGCCCGATGATCGATTGATCCTCGGCCCCGATTGCCTGTAGGTCTCGGCCTTCATAGGGCAATGTCAAAAGGATGCGCCGGATTGCAGCCAGTCTGGCGCGCCTCTTGTCATTGGAGCGAATGATCGTCCAGGGTGAGTAGCCCGTATCGGTCCTCTCGAGCATAGTGTGCAAGGCGTCGGAATAATCATTCCAGCGGGAAATGCCTGCCACATCCATCGGTGAGAATTTCCAGTTCTTGAGCAAGCTATGGCGGCGCTCGTGAAAGCGCTTGAGCTGCATTTCCTGACCGATATCCAGCCAGAATTTGAAAAGGTGGATGCCATCCGTAACGATCATGCGCTCGAAATCTGGTGTTTCGGTCAGGAACGTTTCAAGCTGCGTCGGAGTGCAGAAACCCATCACCCGTTCCACGCCAGCACGGTTGTACCATGAGCGGTCGAAGGTAACGAACTCACCGGCTGTTGGAAAATGCGCGACATAACGCTGGAAGTACCATTGCCCCTGTTCAGTTTCGGTTGGCTTCGGCAAGGCGACATTGCGTGCGGTTCTGGGATTCATGAACTCGCGGATTGTAAAAATGGTGCCGCCCTTGCCAGCAGCGTCCCGGCCCTCGAAAACGCTGATGACGCGTCCGCCCGTCTCTTGAAGCCAATATTGCAGTTTGACGAGTTCAATCTGAAGCCGCTCCAGCGTTTCTTCATATTCGTCCGACTTCATCTTGGAGGGATAGGGGTATCCGCCTGATTGCAATGCGTTGTCATCGATCCATTTCGGCAGCTTCGGATCGTTTATGTCAAACGACTGCGCCTCACCTCCAATTTTCAGCTTGATTGGCTTGTCGCTTGATTTTGCCTCGTCTTTTTTGTCTTTCTTTTTGTTAGCTGTCTTCGAACTGTCACCCACGGCAATTCCCTTTCGTTTATATCAAAGCATGATATGGGCTGTTTGGAAGCCGCGTAAAGGACGTTCGAACATTTCCGGTTAAAGTCGATGCCACAACCGCAGAAGGAAGCAGCATGAGCGAGGCAGGCAACCATACCGATCCAGAACGACCGGCTGAGAAGTCGATTTTTGAACCGCTTCTCCGGGTCAAGGGCATTTTGATTGCCAGCATGGTTCTTGCCGTCTGCGTGCTGGCTCTTGATCTTCCGTTCTGGTTTCGCGCTGGTCTGTTGGCCGTTGTCGTGCTCGGCGCGGTCTGGCTCGCAAGCGAAGTTGCAAGCACAGAACCAGACGACGTGCCAGTAAAGAATATAGTGCCTAACGAAATGGCGGGCGTGTCCGGCGAGCGTCTGGCCGATCTCCTGACCGACCCGATGGTCATCTTCGATCACAGCGGCACCGTGTTGTTCACCAATTCTGCGGCCATCGAAGCATTCCAGTCATTGGAAACCGGCACAGCGCTCTATCTGCGGTTTCGTGCGCCGGAAATGCACGCGCTTATTCAAGGCGTGATCGCAGATGGCGAAGCGCGAAGCATTGAGTATTTTGAGCGCGTCCCGATTGATCGCTGGTTCAAGGCAATGGTCAAGGCTTTGCCGGGCAAGGATGGAAGACCTGAGCTTTTTGTTCTGCTGTTTCGCGACCAAAGCGAGACGCGTCGCATTGATCGTATGCGTTCGGACTTCATCGCAAATGCGAGCCACGAACTGCGCACGCCGCTGGCCTCGCTACGCGGGTTCATCGAGACGTTGCAAGGACCCGCTCGAAACGACACGGCTGCTCGCGACCGCTTTCTGGATATCATGCAGAAGCAGGCCGAACGCATGTCGCGCCTGATCGACGATCTTTTGTCCTTGTCGCGTCTCGAAATGCGGGCGCATCTGACGGTCAATGAATGTGTCGATATGACCTCCATTCTCAATCATGTTGCCGATACGCTGACGCCGTTAGCGGCTGGTCTGGATATCAGTATCGAGCGTCAATTGCCGGATCATTCCGTGAATGTTACAGGCGCACGTGACGAACTCATTCAAGTGTTCCAGAATCTCGTTGAAAATGCTTGCAAATATGGGCAGGCGGGCAAACGTGTCATCGTAAAGCTCGATGAAGACGACAGTGGCAGTTCGCCGGAAGTCGTTGCATCCGTTCAGGATTTTGGCCCAGGTATCGCCGCTGAACATTTGCCACGTCTGACGGAACGTTTCTACCGGATCGACGTGGAGACAAGCCGGGCTCAAAAGGGTACGGGCCTTGGGCTTGCGATCGTCAAACACATCCTCGCGCGCCATCGCGGTCGGCTGGTTGTTCGCTCACAATTGGGCGAAGGATCGACCTTTACTGTGCGCCTGCCAAAGCGAGCGGCGTAAGCTTTATCGAAATTTGCGTAGCAACCGCCATTTCAGTGGACGCAGTTTTTTATAGAACGGCGTCGCGCGCATTCTTTCCAGCGCATGGGCGAGGATAAGAGATATGCGTCCTCGAAGTGTGAGCGGGCGAATATAGTCGCGCAAGAACGTCGTCTGGTCGCAGAGCTCGGTTTTCCAAGGCTCGTCGCCGTAGCCAAGATCGAAACAGGTGTAATCCTGCGCCTTCAGTTCTGATAACAGGCGCAACATCAGTAGTTTCCCCGGCGAGAACCTGCCCCAGTCACCGTTTTCGAACGTTGTAATCATCGCACAATAGTGGCCCTTACGGACGATGCTCCACATCGTGGCCAATATTGTTTCACCAACTTTCAGCGCCGAAAGATGCAAGGCATCACGCTGGGCAAGCTCCTTCGTCGCCGCTTCGAAAAAACGACGCTTTTCGGGATGGGCATCGAAACCAGGAACCATGGTTTCTTCAAAACGTCGCTGTTTCTGGCGCAACATGACGTTCAGAACCAATTGTCTTTCATCTGCGTTCTGCGCGATAAAAAACTGGTATCCTTCCATCCGCCGAAGCGCTCGGTCGTGTTTCTTTAAATTGCCGATACTTCGTATGGAGCGTTCTATCTCGTCCAGGGGACGTGTCAGGGAGATGGCATGTGCAGATGCGCCTGAAGGCAGGTTTGTCACCAGCCATAGATGATTTGCAGAGCCTTCAATGCGCTCCGGCATTTTGCAGAGCGCAATGACATCATGCGAGGGGACTGCTGCGATAACAGCGTTGAGGATAAGTGCTGCCGTTTCGTGTGAAAGCTTCGCTGCTGCTGGAAACACGATGGGCGCGTTATAATCGCTCACGCCGTCATCGATGAATGAAAGCACCCTGGAACCGTAGATACGTGTAACAGAAAGCGGCAGAAAGAGAAGTGGAGTGCCATCGGACTGGCGAACCTCAGTCAGGCATAGCTGCACTCCGGGTTTCTGCCCGTAGGTTGTTTCCCAAGCTTTCAGGAATGATTTGGACTGAAAGACAAAGAATGCGGCGCCGGTTCTGTCATCGGCATCTGGCCAGTCGGCGGATAGCTGTCCCGTACTGCTAAAAACTCGAATGTCAAAATTATTGGTCAGCATAAAAGTCTTTCAGAAACCCCCAGTTTGGGAAATTTCAATTATGTAAGTGCACCGAATCTCATTTTATAGTTGAAGTGTTTAGTAGATTTGAAACCTAAGGAAACTATGAAATGCTAGTGGTCTGATTCCGACATTTGCGTCCCTCTGATACAGGCGCCGAGCAAATGTCGAAATCGCAAAGACCACTAGTAACTTTATGTATCTAGTGGATTTTGCGAATTTGACGTTTGAAACAGCGTCTCATTCAGTCGGGATTCGAACGTCAAATTCAATCCACTAGCTTGACTAACTTCTGCCAATTGATCGCTTCGCATGTGCTTTCTCGCAAATAGGGCAATGATGTCTGTTTCGATTATCATCAAGACTTTGAACGAGGAAAAGCGTATCGCCGAGGCTGTGGAGAGCGCCTTGAGGGCTTTGCCTGGCGGAAAGGTGGAAGTTATCGTAGCGGATAGCGGGTCTAAAGATCGCACGATAGAAATCGCGCGAACCTATCCGATCAAGGTCGTGCAGATCGAGCCCCCCGCGCAAGCCAGCTGCGGTCTCGGCCCGCAACTGGGCTTTCAGTATTCAACACAGCCCTATATCTGTCTGATCGATGGCGACATGATAATCGAGCCGGATTTTTTGCCGGCAGCGCTCGATTATCTCGACAAGCACCCGGATGTCGGTGGCGTGACTGGTCATGTCGTGGACCAGATTCTGGAAAGCCTGGAGTTCCAGCGTCGTGCGAAGCGGCATTCGCCGGAAGCGCGAACAGGTGATATCGACCGCATGAATGGCGGCGGACTTTACAGGCGCAGCGCGATTGAGCAGGCGGGATATTTTTCAGACCGCAATCTTCATGGCCATGAAGAGTTTGATGCGGGTGTCCGCCTGCGCAGCAATGGCTGGAAGCTCTATCGCCTGGATCGGCCTTTTGTGCAGCATTTTGGCTATACGATGAACGCCTACAAGCTTCTGGTTCGCCGCTGGAAAAGCAAATATCTGCGTGGAACCGGTGAGGTGTTGCGCGCTGCGATAGGGCAACCGCATCAGAAAAATCTGTTCCGTGAACTGCCGGAACTACGGCTTTGGGGTGCAGTCTATCTTTGGTGGCTGGCAATCATAGCAGCTCTTGTTTTTCTGCCGGGATGGCCGCTGGCAATTCTGACAGCCGCGGTAATTGCCGTGGTTCCATTTGTGGCAATGTCGGTCCGGTCGCGTAGTATAGAGCTTGGTGTCTATGCGGTGGTGGCATGGATATTCCACGCAGCAGCCCTACCGCTCGGCTTTTTTCAGCCGCGCCGCAAGCCTACAGACTGGATTGAAAGCAAGGTTATAAGAGAGCCTTGATGAGAACCCCGCGACTGGCCATATCCGTTTCACTTCTGGCCCTCGCAATGTCCGGTGCCGTTGCCGAGGAATGGCTTCCGGTCAAAGAAAACAATCTCGAAATTTCCTCAGGAAGCCCACTCGATTTTTCGGGATTTCTGACAAACATCCCGATTGAAGAGAAAAATCGTTTAGTCGCAAATGCCGACGGACGTTTCGCGCAGGCAGACACGCCTGACCAGGCGATGCGACTGCAATGCGCGGCGATTGCCTGGGGGCCTCCATCATCCGGCGTGGTAGATCATGCCTTCATTGATCGATATGTGCGACAGCTTCGTCTGCATGGCTACAATATAGCTCGTTTCCATTTCGTTGATGCCGATCTGATGCTTGAGCAGGCAGGCGATTTCGATTTCCGACCTGATGCTCTCGACCGGATGCGCTACCTTATGGCGGCGCTCAAACGCGAAGGCATCTACTGGATCATTGACGGGCTTACCTCTGAAAGTGGCGCTTTGGGCGGAAAGGACATTGACCGCTGGGGTCCAGAAGGAAATGTGAAGCGCCGAACCTATGTGGACGATGCAGCATTCGATCACTGGTTGCGCTTCCAGAAAGAGGTCTACGCCACAGTCAATCCCTATACAGGCCTTGCACCTTTACAGGATCCCGCGCTCGCACTGGTCATTCCGTTTAACGAAAATGGCATCGAGTTTACAAGCTTTGTGCACGAGCACGACGACGGTACAACATTTTGGCCGGGCTATCGTCCCGCGTTCAATGCATTTCTGAAAAAGCATTATGCGGATAGTTCCACCTTGTCCCGAGCCTGGGGCGGGTTGGCACCCGATGAAAATCTGGAACAACAGACCGTCCAACTGCCCGTAAGCCGTAGTGGTGGAGGGAGACGGCTGCGAGATTTTCAGGCTTTCGTCGTTGAGAGCGAACGTTCGCTGGCGCAACGGATGGAGCAGGCGCTACGCGATCTTGGCTATCGCGGTCTCATCGCCTCCTATAACAACTTGTTCACCGTCCAAACCGCTCTTTCAAGACAAAACCAGAAAGCTGTGGTCGCCAACACCTATCAAGACTGGATCGGAACTCTCAACCCCGGAACGGAAATCAGGCATACGAGTTCGATTGGCGACACTGCTTCCTATGTCAGTGAAATCGCTGTCGGGCGCTGGCTCGGTCGACCGTTTCTTGTGACCGAATACGAGCATCTGTTCTGGAGCCGTTATCGATATGAGGCGGGTCTGGTGTTTCCAGCCTATGCCGCATTGCAGGGCTGGGACGGCATCTGCCGTCATGGGCAAGGACCGTTAACGCTTGCGTTTGATGAGGCCGCCCCATTCCGTCAGCGTATCGTTCCCTACACTTTTGCCGTCGATCCTGTAGCGCGTGCAGGCGAAACGCTGGCATCACTTCTGTTTCGTCGCGGTGACGTAGAAACTGCAGATTTCAATCTACCATTCATGATGCAAGGCAAGGCGAGCCTTGGTGAATCGCTTGAGTTTCGAGAACCGGCCCGGCTCAAGCCGTTAGCACTTGTGGGCGGGGTTGGTCTTGCCACGAAAGAACTGGCTTGGCCGCAAGGCTTGCAAAAAAAAGTCGCGGTCGATTATCGAAATGTATCACTCGATAACGTGTTGCAACGTCTGAAAGCGGCAGGACTTCTTGCAGATGACAACATAACCAACCCTTCGCAGGGCTTGTTTGAAAGTACTACGGGTCAAATCCGGCTCGACCGCAACAAGCTGCGGATGCAGGTCGTTACGCCGAAGACCGAGGCCGTTGCTTTTGCCGAACTGAAAGATCACCTGACTTTGAATGAGCTGTCCCTCGGCAATGCCGAGGAGCGGGGGCTGTTCGCTGTTTCGGCAATAGACGAGAAACTGCTGAAGGATAGCGAAAAGCTGCTGATAATTTTCGCGAGCGACGCTCGCAATAGCGATATGCGTTTCCGCGACAAGGCAGAGAAAATCATAGAGGATTGGGGGCGACTGCCGGTCACTTTGCTACGCAATCGAGTGGACGTAAATCTGGCACAAGACACGGTTTCGTGGACAATTTCGCCGGTCGGTCTTGATGGAAAGATTCATGAAAAGATTGCTGCCGGGTCTGGCCCCATTGCTTTCCGGCTGGATAATGGAGCTGGCAAAGCGGGGCCGACGACGTTCTTCCTTCTTGAACGGAAGCTTGCAGCTCAATAGAAGTCCGTGGACAGTCTGCTCCAGCTTTCGCCGGCAAGCCCGCCAATAAAGATATCATTACGCTGAACGGCGTTCAGCATATCAGCATTTGCTGTGGCCACACAGACATTGGCTTTCAAGCGAAAGAACATGATCGACTGCTGTGAAAGTGCGTTGAGAAAACGCGGGTCAACTCTGCCTTGTGCTGCGATATGCCCCTCATCCTGCAGGTGGAGTAGCATCGCATCGACGGCATGTTTTTCCATTCCGGCTTTTGCGAGGATGTTGAGAACTTCGGCAATGCCATTGGAGCGGACGTAATAACAAAAAAAGCCGCTTGGACTGCCGGTGCGGTCGTTGATCGCACAGAACCGCAAGGTACCGGCAGCCAGATTGTCTGACGCCATCAGGAACAGCCAGTTGATGTCGCTTTCTGTCCAATCTGGATGGGCCGAATAGTTTTGCAGGTAACCGGGAACCAGAGATATCGCTTCTTCTTGCGCAATTTCCGTCACATTCGCCCGGGGCTTGGCGGCCCTCGTGATCGCAGGAATGGGGAAAAGCGGGTTGAGCATTTTGCCCACTGAACTGGTAGCCCATCCGCCGAGGATCGGACGCCGTTCGGCAACGTAACTGGCCACATAGCTGGCAGCTTGGAATACGCGTGTCCATCCAAGCCCATGTGTGCTGAGTGTGATTCCCCCGATCGCTTCGGAATGTTTGAGGCTTACCGGCGCTGCACTGTCGGTGAAGTTGAGTATCTTTTCACTTGGACGCAAAGTGAGTGTCAGTTCGGCGGCACCGCGCGGCGACATTTCCGGCTTCATCATGAAAGCGCAAAGCAATCGCCCCATGATCGATTGGCCATTGACCCTATACGGAATGGGCAGGACCGAGATCGCGCTATCGATCTCACCGTGTTCGTCCTCATGAATCACGCTACCAATCGCAGGGTCGTAGTAGGGGTTTTCAAAAAAGAACTTCTGAAAATACTGATCGAAAGTCTTGTCGCATGACTTTGAGTGTGGACGAAAAACTCGCTGGAACAGCGTGCGGACCGCAGGAATATCATCAATATGCATCGCGCGAACACGTCGCGACTTGATATCACTTGCTGGTGTAGAGATATGCGTCATCTAAGCCCCCGCTTGCTTGAAACCGCCTTTTTTCTCTTCTGCGTCACGACTCCGGCGAACGAGGTAGATAACGCATCCCCATGATGCCAACACGATACTGATTTCAATTACGTAAATGGCTGCGAAAGTTCCTGTAATAGGTGCGTACCAGGTGGCCAGCGCCAGAAGCGGTGCGCCTAGAATATTGCCTGTGTTCAGGACCGCCGTGCGATAGCTGTGTTGGCTCGCAGCCCCCAGAAGATCGACCGCTATCGACCACAGTGCAACAAACACGGTAATCCAGCAAAGCGTTCGGCAGAAGGAAACCAGCGTGTCATATTCACTGCCGAACAGATAGGGTAAATACGGCGCAATGATAAAGACGGCGAGCGAGGTGAATATGCCTATGGCGAATGCAGCGCCGAGCAGACGCATTGTGATCGGTAGAGCATGATGGATGCCGTTTGCGCTGGCACGAGCCAGATGCGGGTAGACGAGACGGTTCATCGCCTCGACGGTCAATGTGCTGCTGTCGATGATGCGGCGCGTAACACCGTAGCTGCCGACAACGCTTGGCGGCATCAATGTCCCGAGCAGCAGAAGGTCGGCATTCTGGCGCACTGCCTTGAAGATGAATTGCGATGCGAACATCACGCCAAGCCGCAGTTCGTCGCGCACGATTGTATATTGTGGCCGACCGAGCCTACGCAGAAACAAGGCATAAACCACGGCAACCAATACATGGACACCGAACTGCCAATAGGCCCATCCGACAACAGTGGAGACACCGAATACAAGGCACGCGATGGCAGCGGCAATGGTGCGCGCAATAGCAAACCCGACCACGGAAAGATTGGCGGATATGAAGTCGGTATGTGCGATGTAAATCTGCTCGACCAGCAGGATTAGGCGCACCAGTACAATATTCGTGACAAGCAGCAGGAACAGCCCAACCAGATTTCCGGAAAATTCAGGAGTGCTGCTCAGCCAGAACGGCAAAATCAGCAGTCCAGCGGCGACGAGGATGACGCCGGTTATTGCGATCAAAATGAGATTGTGACCGAGCATTGCCGGATAAATCGCCCGATCCTGCGCCACACGACGGACGAGACATTCCGCTCCGCCAAGGCCGCAGATGAAGGTGGCGATGCTGGTTACCGCCATGACAGTCACGAACAGACCAAACTCGTGAGAGCCGAGATAGCGCGCCAGAATAGCGAATGTAAAAAGCTGCGCGATGTTTGCCGCAAAGAGGCTGCCGCTAGAAGCTGCGTAGGACAGTAATGTCGACCAATGGCGTTTCAAGTTTCCATACCGAATTTTCGGGCTGCTCGGGCCCAGCGTGCTTCTGGGAGGATGAAAGACGCTTGGAATTTCAAGAGAATATTATGGCAGAGAACCGGATTATTTTCCGTAAAGTTTCCGGTGGTGAGGCACATGCTTCATTTCCTCTTAATCCCGAAGAACATGAGGTGCCAAGCATGTTGCGTGAAATTTATCAGAAACTGCATGAGTAAATGACCTTCATTTGCATTTTAGTGACACTCTTGCAGATGATTGCCTTTCATTAACCGAATTTTTTAATCTTTAAGTCTAAGGAAAACAGTAGCGCCATGTTTGCGCTATCGAGTGAACTTTAGGGGCGACTAATGTACACCTTGCGCGACCTCGCTTCGAAGGCACGGGTAACGGAGACCGCCAGTGAAAGTCTGGTTCCTGTCGACGACCGGCTGCGTGCCGTTCGCAGCGAAACGCATATCGTCTACGAAGAAGAAAAGATCACTGAGACAAGCGCCACCGCAAACAAGGGGCTGATGCTGCCTGAACTTGACCTGTTCGAGGCGCTTGCCTGGATGCGTGCGCGTTGGATTTTGATCGCAGCGCTGGCGATAATCGGCGGTTTGGCGGGGCTTGCTTACGGCATGACGGCAAAGCCACGCTATACAGCCTATACCGATTTGCTGGTTCCACCATCCGGGCTTCAATTGCTGCCCAATGATGTCTATGCCCAGAGCCTTCAGGCCGACAGCCAGATTCTCGACATTGAAAGCAAGATGCGCATCCTGACCTCCGGCAACGTCCTGCGGCGGGTTGTGACGGATTTGAAGCTGAATGAGGATGAGGAGTTTGTTCCCCCGCCGCCGGCTTTTGATCTTCGGGCCATGTTGGGGCTCAGCAAACCGGTGGGGCCGAAAGACGATACGCTGACTGCGGTTCGCGCATTGTCGCAGCGAATTACGGTTGCGCGTCCTGAACGATCATATCTGGTTACGATTGCGGTCTGGACCGATAATCCCGAGAAATCGGTAAAAGTTGCAGATTCTCTGGCCAATGCCTTTCAGGAAGAAATTGCACAGGCGGATGCCGACGGTGCAGGACGCGCTGCTTCGGCTCTGTCCGAACGTTTGGCCTCGTTGCAGAAGGCTGCAACTGAAGCGGAAGAAAAGGTTGCTGCGTTCCGCAGGGCACATGGTCTGCAGACCGCGGGTGGCGAACTCGTCAGCACCCAGTCGATGACGCAGATCAATTCCAAACTGGTCGATGCCAAGGCGCGGCTTGCCGAGGCAAGCACGCGTTATGAAGAACTGACGAGGGACACAGGCAGTACCGTCAGTCCGGCAAGTACTTTACAGTCGTCCACGATGACGAATTTGCGTGGACAATATGCATCGCTGAAGCAGCGCTACGATGCTCTGGCCATGACCTACGGGCCGCGTTATCCGGAACTGATAAATACGGAACGCCAGCTTGCCGGTCTGGAACAGCAGATGGCGCAGGAGCGGGCACGTATCCTGCAATCGGCCAAGGTTGATCTCGATCAGGCAAATGCTGTCGTTGCGGCTCTGAATGCGCAGGCAGCTTCCGCACGTTCCGCTGTCGCACTCGACAATGATGCGCAAGTTCAGCTTTCGGACCTTGAACGTGACATGGCAGCCAAAGTAGCGATCTACAACACATTCCTGACCCGCTCTTCGGAGACCAGTCAGCGCCAGCAGCTCGATGCCACCAACATTCGGATCATTTCGACGGCCATTCCTCCGATTGGTCGAAGCTGGCCACCCAAGACCGTGGTGTTGGGGGCTGCGGGCGGCATTGCCGGGATGGGGCTCGGTGTCGTTCTCGTACTCGGTTTGGGCTATCTTGGCGCATGGCGCAGAAATCGCGAAAATCTAGCCTGACTTGACCGCACTTATCGGTTCATTAGAGCGCCGATCTGATTGAATCAGATCGGCGCTCTAGCTGTTTGTTTTGACACGCATCTTGTTCCGAAAGCCGTTTCACACTTTTCGGGATGCGCTCTAATGTGAGGAGATATAGTCGCCAGCCGTCGGGCGTGCGATTTTTCTGTATGTTCTCATTCATCTGGATAAGCCCAAGTCTCTATCCAGATATTGACGTTGTCACCGGCGCGATTCATCGGAGTACTGATGCCTTAGAGCCCATATTGGCCGGTGCGGGGCATAGTTATTGCGCGCACCGAAACGTCGCGGCCTTCAATCCGCATAATTCTTTTTTGAATATGATGATCAATGCTGGTGTTATCGGTTTAATTCTGACACTTATCTGGGTAACGGCCTTTCCGC
This sequence comes from Brucella tritici, assembly GCF_902825325.1. Classification (GTDB taxonomy): domain Bacteria; phylum Pseudomonadota; class Alphaproteobacteria; order Rhizobiales; family Rhizobiaceae; genus Brucella. The sequence continues at coordinate 15,241 of NZ_CADEAR010000005.1, forward strand.
ATCGATATATTAAGGAAGCGGAAAGCACAGATGACGACCCTATATTAACGCTCCTTCATATTCGCCTTTGGCTTTACGGATTATACATGTCTTGTATGAAAAATACGTTCTTCCAGAATGGTGGGGCATTGTGGTTTTGTATAATGATTGCTGTCTTCGGAACGCGCTTGCAGGCAAAGGCAAGTCTTGACTGAAGCGGCATTTGGGGGAGTTGGGGCACTGGTGGAAATGGATAGTCTCGAGAGGGCACGCAGTCGTCTGGAATGGTATGCCATTCGGCTGAACGATAGTATCAGTCGTCGGTTTCCGCTGCGCCCGTTCTGCCTGCCGAAGAACGAGCGGATCATCACTTTCACATTCGATGATGTGCCTGATACGGCGGAAAGCGCCGGGGCTACTATTCTCGACAAGTACGGGGTCCATGGCACTTTCTATATTGCCGGGAATATGGTTGGCACGAAAGAAGCCAAAAGGAACCTGATCACGCAGGAGGGGTGCAGGAAGCTGGTCGAGCGTGGGCACGAATTAGGGTGCCATACCTATAACCATCTCAAAGTTCCTTACTTCGGCGCTCAGGAAATAGTGTCCGACCTTGATCGCAATACTGCCTATCTCGATGCATTCGAGCCAGATCGTGAGGAACCGCGCAATTTCGCCTATCCATATTGCGCATCTTCCATGATGTCGCGTCGGCTTTTTGCTGATCGTTTCGCAACATGTCGCGGCGGTGGCAATCGCATCAATCGCGGCATGATCGACCTTGCCTTTCTGCAGGCCGTTGAAATCAGGCAGCCGGATGACAATGCTGCGCGCCAGACCCGCTGGATCGATGATCTGAATGCCAATCCCGGCTGGCTCGTTTTCTACACCCACGATGTTAGCGATACGCCGACCGAATTCGGGTGCAAGCCTGAGACATTTGAACGCCTCGTATCTCACGCGGTGAGAAGTGGAGCGACTGTTCTTTCTGTTCGCGAGGCCGTGGCGCGCCTTGGCGCGCAACGAGGTGCTTCTTGACGCATGTAAATGATAAAGAACATCGCCTGCTGGCGATCAACAACTACTTTTATCGGCGCGGTGGCGCCGAAACCGTTTTTCTCGACCATATAAAACTGTTTTCTGAGATCGGCTGGCAAACAGCCCCTTTCGCGATGCAGCATCCAGATAATTTTGCATCCGACTGGTCTTCCTATTTCGTTTCGGAAATTGAGTATGGCCGGGAAAGCAGCCCGCTCACCAAAGTCGTGCAGGCGGGCAAGATCATCTATTCATGGGAAGCGCGCGACCGGATTAAAGCGTTGATCGAACGCTTTCGCCCGAATGTGGCGCATGCACACAATATCTATCATCATTTGTCGCCGTCGATTTTTCCGGTACTGAAGCAAGCTGGTGTGCCGACGGTTATGACGGCGCATGATCTGAAACTGGCATGTCCGGCCTATAAGATGTTGTCACATAACCAGATCTGTGAACGTTGCAAGGGCGGGCGCATCTACAATGTGGCGCTTCACAAATGCATCAAGGATTCAACCGCTCTTAGTGGACTGGTTTTGGTTGAAACCGCAATCCATCGCATGCTCGGCCTTTACCGCAATACACTTGACCGCATCGTCGTGCCAAGCCGCTTTTATATAGCGAAGCTAGCAGAATGGGGCTGGCCGGAAGAGAAGCTGGTCTACATCCCCAATTTCGCCCATACCGACGATCTGAAACCCTATTCGGATGAGGGTGATTATTTCGCCTATGTCGGAAGACTGGCACCCGAAAAGGGGATCGGTACCCTCATTCGTGCAGCGGCCATTGCGGGTCAGAAACTCGTCATTGCAGGCACCGGCCCTGAAGAGCAATCATTGAAGGCACTTGCAATTGAGACGGGGAGCGACGTTACATTCGCAGGCTATGTCTCGGGCGAGCGGTTGCATCGGCTCATCGGCGAAGCGAAGGCGCTCGTTTTGCCGTCTGAATGGTATGAAAATGCCCCGATCAGCATTCTGGAAGCCTATGCACTTGGGGTGCCGGTGATCGGCGCGGACATTGGTGGAATTCCCGAAATGATTATCGAAGGCGAGACTGGAATGGTTTCGCGTGCAGGTGATGTCGATGACCTCGCCCGCGTTCTTGGCGATTTCGCGGGATTATCTCAGCAGTCCCGGCGCAAGATGGGAAATGTAGGGCGGGTCTGGGCCGGTAACGAATTCTCTCCGCAGGCATACAGAAATCGGACATTGGAACTTTATGCCGAGTTGGGGGCGCTTTGATGGTCCGAAACGATAAACGACCTCGCGTCATGATGCTCGGCCTGCGCGGAGTCCCAAACATACAGGGCGGGGTGGAAAAACATGTCGAGGAGCTGGCTCGGCTCTACGTGACGAAGGGATGGGACGTCGAGGTCATCGGGCGCCGTCCTTATCTGGAAAAGAAACGGCCTTATGTCTGGGAAGGGGTGCAAGTTACACCGATCTGGGCTCCGACTTCCATGAAGTTCGAGGCGATTGTCCATACGGTATTGGGCGTGTTGCGGGCGGGTTTCAAACGTCCGGACGTTCTGCATATTCATGCAATCGGCCCGGCTCTCGCCGTTCCGCTGGCGCGTCTGCTGGGCTTGCGTACGGTCGTGACGCATCACGGTTTTGACTATAATCGTCAGAAGTGGGGGCGTCTGGCGCGTACGATGCTGAAGCTTGGCGAATGGTGCGGAATGCGCTTTGCAAATGCGCGTATCGCAGTGTCCAACGACATCGCGCAAACCATGCAACAGCATTACAATGTGCCGATCACTTTCATCCCGAATGGCGTCACACTTCGTCCTGCCTGCCGCGACAAGGCGTGGCTGGAGAAGCATGGCCTGTGCCCCGAGCGGTATATCGCTCTCGTCGCGCGAATTGTTCCGGAAAAACGCCAGCTTGATCTCATCGAGGCTTTCGAAAAGCTGTCCGATCCTTCTTTGAAACTGGCTCTTATCGGGTCGGCGGAATACACGGCCGAATATGCCGGAACGGTTCGCGCAAGAGCTGAAGCTGTGCCGGGTGTCGTTCTGACAGGCGCGCTTCAGGGGGAGGAACTGTCAGCCTTGTTCAGTCAGGCCTCATTGTTCGTCCTGCCATCCAGCCATGAAGGTATGCCGATCGCGCTTCTGGAGGCGATGGGGTATGGCTTGAACGTGCTCGCAAGCGATATTACCGCTAATGTTGAAGTGGGGCTTGCGAAGGAGAGTTATTTTCCGCTTGGCGATGTCGATGCATTGAAGGATGCGCTGCGGCAGAAGATCGATCTGCCGCTGACTAGCGAGCAGTCGCAGGAAATGATTGACTGGATTGCGCGCGATTATAGCTGGACCGGGATCGCCGACCGTACGCTGGACGTTTACACATCCATTTTGAAATAAATGCTGCCTATTAGAGCGTCGATCTGATTGAATCAGATCGACGCTCTAACTGTTTGTTTTAACGCGCGTCATATCCGAAAACCGTTTCACACTTTTCGGGATGCGCTCTAACACAAATGGCCCCGGAGTTTTGCGCTCCGGGGCCATTTGTCTCAAATCTTATGCGCGTATCAACGAGCCCGGCGGCGTTCCGCAGTCGGCTGAAAGGCCATGCGCGAATGATACTTGCAATATGGGCTGGATTCACCCGATTCATGTCCGCAGAAATGGAAATCTTCGTTCAGCGGATCGCCGATCGGCCATTTGCAGGTGCGCTCGCTCAGTTGCAGCAGCGAAAGACGACGCGAAATCGGCACCACCACATCAGAAGCGGGCTTCACCACGGTTTCCGCAACGACGTCTACGGCGTAGTCCATCTGAAGGGCAGTGGCGCCAACCGTCTTGGTGACCGTAGCCGTGCGCATCGTCGTCGTATGCACGCCGGTTGAATGTTGTGCTGCAGGACGTGGCGCTGCGGCAACCGTATTGACCTTCTTGCTGCGCGGAGCAGCGGTCGTGGTCTTGCCACGGCCTGAAAGCTTCAAACGGTGCACTTTGCCGATCACTGCATTACGGCTCACGCCGCCAAGCTGCGCTGCGATCTGGCTTGCGCTCAAGCCTTCGCTCCACAGTTTCTTCAGTAGTTCGACGCGTTCGTCTGTCCAGTTCATCGCCCTGGGCTCCAATCATTTTCGTTATCCGGAATCCACCAGTGTTCTCGGATTACTCCAAGCGCAAACACCATATCTATCCGGGTGACTAGGTCCGCCGCACGAAATGTAGCTTTAATCTCTAAAAAGAAACTACAATATCCAACGACTCCATGACAAGGGATAGCCTTGTCAGGCAGATTCCATTTTTATGGTTTTCCCCAACTTGGGTGTCAAAGACGGTTTTTCTTTGGTCCGCGCCGAAATTTTGCTCGCAATTGCTCCTGAACTGAAAACCCGGATTGTTTCAGGATGGAACATCGCGAACTTGCGGAGCGGACCTGCCGTCTGGCAGCCTCAGCCGAGGAGAGGCCTTTCTCTATAGAGTGTGGACGCGCGCGTAAAGTCACCTTCGACGGGCGATTGTTACAAGAACGCGAAAATGCATGAACTCATGCTGAAAGATGGCCTTTAAACCGTGTTTGCTTTGATTGACATTTTTTCTATGAACGCCAATATACGCGCGAGATAAATATGCCGCCCTGGGGGCGGTTTTTTATTTCTGCCGGATGCTCAGGCGAGAAGCATGAGTTTTCTGGGCCATTCCTCTCATGTCTCATTATACTTTTTGGCAGTTGGGGATGGAATATCGGCGCTTTTTGAAGGGTGGGAACCGTTTCGGGCGCTTGAGGACTGTTTATGGGAAACACAGCTTTGCCGGTGCTGCCGGGTAAGCTGCTAAAAGGGCTTTGGAGGCCTGACGCTATGACCGACGCGACGACCGTGCAACCGCTTTACGACACCTATAATCGTGCGGCTCTGCGCTTCGAGCGAGGTGAAGGCATCTGGCTTATTACCGAAGACGGCGACCGCTATCTCGATTTTGCAGCTGGTATTGCTGTGAATTCGCTTGGTCATTCGCATCCGCATCTGGTGGAAACGCTGAAGAGCCAGGCGGAAAAACTGTGGCATCTTTCGAATGTGTATGAAATTCCGGCGCAGGAAAAGCTCGGACGGCGTCTTGTCGAGAGCACTTTCGCTGACAAGGTGTTCTTCACCAACTCCGGTGCTGAAGCCCTTGAATGCGCGATCAAGACCGCACGGCGCTATCAATATGTAAGCGGCCATCCGGAACGTTTCCGCGTCGTGACCTTTGAAGGCGCTTTCCATGGCCGCACGCTGGCCACAATTGCTGCTGGCGGTCAGGCCAAGTATCTTGAGGGTTTCGGTCCGAAGGTCGATGGTTTCGATCAGGTTCCGTTCGGCGATGAAGCGGCGTTGCGTGCCGCTATCACCGACGAGACAGCAGCGATCCTGCTTGAGCCCGTGCAGGGTGAAGGCGGTCTGCGCGGCTTCCCTGAAGAATTCATGCGCATGCTGCGCCAGCTCTGCGACGAAAAAGGCCTCTTGCTGATCCTCGACGAAGTGCAGACCGGCGTTGGCCGCACGGGCAAGCTTTTTGCGCATGAATGGGCCGGTATCAAGCCTGACATCATGGCTGTGGCCAAGGGCATTGGCGGCGGTTTCCCTATGGGTGCCTGCCTTGCGACCGCAGAAGCTGCCAAGGGCATGACGGCAGGCGTACACGGTACGACCTATGGCGGCAATCCGCTGGCCATGGCCGTCGGCAACGCCGTGCTTGATGTTGTTCTGGCTGACGGCTTCCTCGAAAATGTTCAGGCAACCGCTCTGGTCATGAAGCAGGGGCTTGCTTCCATCGTTGACCGCTACCCGGGCGTCGTTTCGGAAATCCGTGGTCGCGGCCTGCTGATCGGTATCAAATGCGTAGTGCCGAATACCAGCCTCATTCAGGCCCTTCGTGACGAGCATTTCCTCAGCGTGGGCGCTGGCGATAATGTTGTTCGTCTGCTTCCGCCACTGGTTACGACGCCCGAAGAAGCGCGCGAAGCGCTGAAGCGCATCGAAGCGGCGGTCGAACGGCTCGCAACTGCAAATCCGATCAGCAAGACGGCGTGATATTATGGCTAACGATAACGGGATTAAACACTTTATCGACCTCTCTGCCGTTCCTGCGTCGGAGCTTCGCGCAATCATGGAAGACGCCAAGGCACGCAAGGCGCGCCTGAAGGCGGGCGAAATCGAACGACCTTTCGCAGGCAAGGTGCTTGCGATGATTTTCGAAAAGCCATCCACGCGCACACGTGTGTCGTTCGATGTGGGCATGCGCCAGCTCGGCGGCGAGACGATTATGCTGACCGGTTCGGAAATGCAGCTCGGACGCAGCGAAACCATCGCCGACACGGCAAAGGTTCTGTCGCGCTATGTCGATGCGATCATGATCCGCACTACCTCGCATGAACGCATGCTGGAACTTGCCGAATATGCGACCGTTCCGGTTATCAATGCGCTGACGGACGATACACACCCTTGTCAAATCATGGCTGACGTTCTTACATATGAGGAACATCGCGGCCCGATCAAAGGCAAGACCTTTGCCTGGATGGGGGATGGCAACAACGTCCTCCACTCACTGGTCGAAGCTGCGGCGCGTTTTGATTTCAACGTCAATATCGCAACGCCGGAAGGCAGCGAACCCAAGTCGCAATATGTCAATTGGGCGAAAGCCAACGGCGCGAGCATCATGTCTACCATCGATCCGGAAAAGGCGGCCAACGGTGTGGATTGCATCGTGACCGATACGTGGGTTTCAATGGGGCAGGAAGATCATGCTCGCGGCCACAACGTTTTCATGCCCTATCAGGTCAATGCGCGACTGATGGCACAAGCTGACCCAAAGGCGCTTTTCATGCACTGCCTGCCTGCCCATCGCGGCGAGGAAGTGACGGATGAAGTGATCGATGGACCGCAATCGGTCGTATTCGATGAAGCGGAAAACAGGCTCCATGCCCAGAAAGCCATTCTGGCCTGGTGCCTGCAAAGCCGCGATCTGGGAGCATAATTTGGCTGACAAGACCAGCAACGAGCATACAGAAGTCGAAAACATCCAGGTCAATCTGGGCGATTTCGACTTCGCAGGTGATGACGCCGTGGTGCCCTTTCAGGTGGAAGGTCTCGACGTGCGTGGTCGCGCGGTTCAGCTTGGCGCGAGCATCGACGGCATACTGAAACGCCACAACTATCCGGAAGAAGTCGCTCGCCTGCTGGCGGAAGCAACGGTTCTGACCGTTTTGCTGGGCACTTCACTCAAATTCGAGGGTAAGTTCATCTTCCAGACGCAGTCCGACGGTCCCGTCGATATGCTGGTGGTTGATTTCCGCACCCCGCGTTCGGTCCGCGCCTATGCACGTTTCGATGCGGAGCGCTTGCACGAGGCGGTTGCCGCTCACAAGACGAAGCCGGAGGAATTGCTCGGGCGGGGCACACTTGCCTTTACCGTGGATCAGGGTGCTTACACTCAGCGTTATCAGGGCATTGTTGCGCTTGATGGTTCGACACTGGAAGAAATCGCCACGACTTATTTCCGTCAGTCGGAACAGATACCGACCGACCTGAAATTGAGTGTTGCCAAGCTTGTCGAGCGCGGTGCCGATGGAAAGCCTGTCGAGCAGTGGCGTGCTGGCGGACTGATTATCCAGTTTCTGCCGGAATCCGAACTACGCGCACGTATCCCCGATCTGCCAGGTGGCGATGAGGATGAAGCCGAAGTCGCCTTTCATCCGGAAGACGACGCATGGGACGAAGCCCGCTCGCTGGTCGACACGATTGAAAGTTCGGAACTGACGGACCCGCAAGTCGGTTCAGAACGCCTGCTTTATCGCCTGTTCCATGAGCGTGGTGTGCGTGTGTTCGACTCTGTGCCTGTGCTGGACGAGTGCTCGTGCTCGCGTGAAAAGATTTCCGGTGTGCTGTCAGGTTTCACAGCCGAGGAAATTGCGGAAAGCGCAGACAGTGGCAAGATTTCCGTGACCTGTGAATTCTGCTCGAAACGTTATGAGTTCGATTCGGCGGAGTTCGAGAAGTAATGGGCGAATGAATTTTTAGATTAGGAATTTATCCCCATTGTAGGGTGGGCTGTTAATCTTCACAGGTCAACTGTGGAGATACGATATGCCTGACATTTGGTTACCAGTTACCCAGCAGAATCTCGAGATTGCGGCTGGCAGTCCGCTCGATTTTTCGACGGTTCTATCGAATCCGGCGATTAACGAAGAGCGACGGCTCATCGTTAATCCGGACGGTCACATCGCATTGCGAAGCGATCCGTCCGTTCCATATCGGCTGTTGTGTGGCACCATCGGCAGCATTCCCGACAACGCGACGGCTGATAAGATGGCCGTCCAGTTGCGCCGCCATGGATATAACAGTGTCCGATTTCATTTTCTCGACATTGCTTTGATGGACGGACAACTTCAGGAATTCGGATACCGACAGGATATTCTTGATCGGTTCCGCTACTTCATGGCCGTATTGAAGCAGAATGGTATCTACTGGATCGTAGATGGCCTCACATCCAATGCTGGAGCGTTGGGCAGCATAACGGACCGCTGGGGAATTGAAGGCAGGTTGAAGCTGAAGACGCATGTTGAAAATGCGTCTTTTGGCCACTGGTTGCGCTTTCAGGTCGATATATTCGGCACGGTTAATCCTTACACTGGGCTTGTGCCTTTTGAGGACCCGGCAATGGCGGTCGTTGTGCCATTCAACGAAAATGGCTTGTCGTTCAACTCGTGGATTTATGCCGACGGCGATCTACAGGCTTTGACCGAATTGTTGATGCCTTTCAACCAATGGCTTCGCGAACGCTACAGTACGACGGCTGGTCTGGCTAATGCGTGGGGTGGCGAGCTGGCACCGAACGAGAACCTGGAGAACAGCACCGTCGTCTTGCCTGCAAATCGCTATGCCAGCTCGGTTCGACTGCGAGATTTTGCCCGTTTTCTCGTGGATATCGAAACACGCACCATGGAGAAGATGGGCGACTGCATTCGGGCCATGGGCTTCAAAGGCGTCGTGGCACCCTACAACAATTGGACAGGTATCCAGCCTGCCCTGACGCGTGGCAATCAGTCAGCCGTTGCGATGAACACCTATCACGACTGGATTGGCAATGTGTCGCCAGGTGGCCAGATACAGCAGGAGAGTTCGCTCGCCAATGCGGTGGAATACTTCCGTCTTGCGGCCTCGGCACGCGTTTTCGGCAAGCCGTTTGTGGTGACGGAATACGACCATATGTTCTGGAACCAGTTTCGGTACGAGGCTGGCCTGGCGATGCCTTCCTACGCCGCTCTTCAAGGATGGGATGTGCTTTGCCGCCACAGTAATGGAGCGTTGATCCTTGGTTATGGAGGTAGCGACTTCAACGAACAATATATCCGTCCCTATAGAACTGCGCTTGATCCCGTTGCCCGTGCTGGCGAAACCCTGTCGGCATTGCTGTTCCGGCGCGGGGATGTTGCAAAGGCGGCTCATCAGGTCGTGGCGCAAATACAGGATGTCAGTAATCTGGTTGGATTGGACACACAGGAACCGGACGCCGTTACCGTCATGTCTTTGATGACGGGTTTCGCACAAGGAGATGTTGCGCTGGCACCTGGCGCAGTATCGGTCGGATCACCCCGTCAGATAAATTCCGAAGCGGCTGCGATCACGTTCCTGCGTAACAACGGCGTGCTGGCGGCTGGAAATCCCAGCTCAGCGACTTCCGGTATCTATGCCAGCGATACTGGAGAGATCAGACTCGACATAGCTGCAAAGCAGATGAGAGTTGTTACGCCGCATACGGAGGCAGTAGCCTTTGCATCGGTTAACCAGCCTATTTCTCTGGGTCAAATGACTGTCTGGAGTGCTTCCGGCGCGAGCTTGTTTGCGGTCTCGTCGCTTGACGGACAAGCCGTGGCACAAAGCAGCAAACTTTTAATTGTCATGGCTACGAATGCCCGAAATACCGGCATGACTTTTTCCGATGCGGAACAGAAGATCGTCTCCAATTATGGGGCACTGCCTGTCGAAATCAAAGTCGAGTGGGTGCAATTCTCAATACCAACTGATCGCCCATGGAGAATTTCCCCTATCAATCTCGACGGGGTGGTACAGCCACAAGTCGTGTCCGGAGACGGGACTTCTCCAATAGGTGCACAGCTCTGGAACAATGTTTCCTCCCTGTCTGTATCACCTGGGCCGACGACATATTTCCTGCTTGAACGTCTGTAGGAGTTGAAAACGAGCGCCGGTCTTGGCGCTTGTTCCTATTCGCTATGCGCTTTAATCATGCGAGGTTTGGTTCCCGCTGATAGGTCTGTCTTACTGCCGTTGCAGACTTTTTATGCACGGTGCAGGCATGCAGCCGCAAACCCATGACCGCTGTAAGCACGCTGAACCAGACTGGTCCACGCGCGACGAAGAACGGGGTCTCCAGATTAGCGTAGAACATTATGAACAACCAGATCTGAAGATACATGAGCGCCAGACTGGAGGAGTTGCCTGATCGTTGTGCGCGGTGGAAATCGAGAAGGGGGCAGATCCCGATCCACCAGATCAGTGCAGCCAAGCCAATGAAACCCGTCGTAATCGTTATGTTGAGATAGGCATTATGTGCGTGGCCTGCGCGGGCCGCCCATGTTTCAATGTCGTATCCACCATTCACCAGCCGCGAGGTGCCCCAGAAAGCATCGTAGCCATAGCCTACCAGCGGATGGTCCGTAAGTTGCCTGATAGCGAATTTCCATATCTCGGTACGGCCGGTGAAGGTGGGATCGGAGGCGAAGCTTTCGACGAGGCTTTTGGCTGAAGGAAAAAGAACAGTGCCCAACGTCAGATAGGCCGTGATCAGAAGAGGGACATAAACCATCAGCGCTTTCACGGCTAAGCTTCGCGTTCGCAAAAGGCAATATGCGAGGGTAAAGGCCAGTACAACCAGGCCGATCGAGGTCTTGTTGTTTGTTTTGTAAAGAAAAAAGAGCGCGAGTATGGTGATTAGTGTCCCGCTGAGCCGGGTTTTTGACCGCCAAAGATACATGCCGTAGCAGCTCAGTACCACCATTGCTGGTCCGGCGATGTTCTTATGGGCGAAATGTCCGCGCCACGAGCCGGCATTCGTCAACTCCAGCACCTCCGCCAGATTGTGGATGGAAACGGCAGGCAAGAAGATCACGCCGAAATAGGCCAGTCCTAATACGAACAGTGAAAGCGGCTTGATGAGCCGGATGAAATGGTTTTCGTCCTCCGGCAGAAGCAGCCAGGCTAAAGCGGTAATAACGACCGTGACACTGAAAATATAGCGACGAAACGAGAGATCTGGTTGGGTGGAAAGGATTACCGTTATGAACTGCCATCCCAACAGTATAACAAGGTACGGAAACAGCACTTTACCGACCAGATTGCGGTTCTGCCAGAGAACCGCGAGGCTAAGCGCGGTGAGCAGCAGCGAAAGCACCTGTTGCATCGCATTTCCCGCTTCCTGAGCGAGAAGAACATCCGGATTGCGCAGATCAATGAAAGGGGAGAGCGTGATCCAGTACAGACAAAAGATGCCAATGAACAGAATGTTTCTGTATGTTCTGCTCATATGCAATCCGTCGGGAAATAAGGTGAGAAACGCCTCAATTCAGTGTAGGTCGCAGGTCCGGCATGTCAAGCGAGAAGGCGGGAATATCGACCTCGAACAAGCTGCCGCTGTTGCCTTGCATCTGATAGCGCCCAACCATGACGCCTGAAGTGGTGGTCAACGGGCAGCCCGATGAATATTGAAAAGAGTCGCCCGGTTCGAGAGTTGGCTGCTCGCCGACCACGCCAGGGCCGCGCACTTCCTCGACATACCCATTCGCATCGGTAATTTGCCAGTAACGTGAGCGGAGCTGCACGGTTTCCGTGGAGTTGTTGGCAATCGTTATACGATAACCCCACACATAACGGTTTTCGTCGGGCCCGGATTGGTCTTCCAGATAGAAAGGTTCGACCAAAACTTCGATCCCTCGCGTTACCGCTCTATACATGTGCACCCGCCCTACATTCGCATCGGCCTCGGCACCCTGTAATCTGGCGAAGCCGGATCACAATGGTGCTCGTTTATTCAACGGTTCGCCGGTTCTAGGACGCCGTTTTTCATCCCACCTATCGCTAAAGTTGCGGGGGAGGTCAACAATTCGGAGCGGCAAATATGCGGCAATTGCCGAAATGTTCCGGCAATTGCATTGTTTGTGCTTCTGTTTGCAGCCTAAAAGCCACAGTATCGAGATATAGCAGCTTAGCGAGCGATCTTGAGGGCTGCTTCCACGTCTTCCACGAGATCATCGGTATCCTCAAGGCCTAGCGAGATTCGCAGGAGGCCGTCCGAAATGCCGAGTTCAGCTTTCGCCTCGTCGCTAAGGTTCTTGTGCGTCGTGGTTGCCGGGTGAGTAATAAGGCTTTTTGCGTCCCCCAGATTGTTGGAGATGCTGAAGACCTGCAATGCGTTCTGGAACTTGAACGCTGCCTCCTTGCCACCTTCCAGCTCAAGAGCAATGAGGGTCGAACCACCCGTCATCTGCTTGGCGATGATGTCGGCCTGCGGGTGATCGGCCCGTCCCGGATAGATCACGCGCTTCACGCCCGATTTGCCTGCGAGGAAGTCGGCAACCGCGGTCGCCGATAGCGTCTGCTGGCGTACACGCACTGCCAATGTTTCAAGGCCTTTCAGCATGATCCACGCATTGAACGGGCTAAGGCCTGGACCTGTATGACGGAAATAATCCTGCAAGGTGTTTTCAACCCATTCACGGTCGGAGAGAACTACGCCGCCAAGGCAACGTCCCTGACCGTCAATGTGTTTTGTTGCAGAATAAACAACGATATGCGCACCAAGCTCCAGTGGCTTCTGGAAAAGCGGTGTGGCGAAAACATTGTCAACGATCAGCTTGGCGCCCGCTTCATTGGCGATCTGTGCGACGGCAGCAATGTCGATGATTTCGAGCGTCGGATTGGATGGGCTTTCAAGGAACATCACCTTGGTGTTCGGGCGAACAGCCGCTTTCCAGTTTTCAATATCGGAGCCGTCGATGATCGAGATTTCGACGCCGTATTTAGGCAAGATCGTCTCAACGATGTAGCGACAGGAACCGAAAACGGCGCGGGCAGAAATCACGTGATCGCCGGCCTGCACCTGACACAGGATGGCGGCTGCGACCGCCGCCATGCCGGATGCGGTTGCACGGGCTTCTTCAGCGCCTTCCAGCGCGCACATGCGCTTTTCGAACATGTCGGTGGTCGGGTTGGCATAACGCGAATAGATGAAACCCGGGTCCTCACCCTTGAAACGCGCTTCAGCGGCTTCGGCATTGGGATAAAGGAAGCCCTGCGTCAGAAACATCGCTTCGGACATTTCGGCAAATCCGGAACGCAGCGATCCAGCGTGCACGAGTTCGGTTGCAGGGCGAAACTTGCGGGTATTCTCAGTCGTCATTTTTCCAACCTGTCGAAAGCTGGTCGGCCGGGGCAGGGTAATCGAGCCTCGGCGGCCAATAAAAAACCGGCCTTGCGAAAACGCAAAAGGCCGGTAACGAACCGCGGCCTTTTTTAGCGAATTCTTTAACGTGGCTGCAAGCCGGCCGGCCAAATCACCACGGAACAGTTTTTCATTATGCCTGTTGTGTAGAGCCGTCAATGCCGAAGCCGCCCCATTTTGGGAAAATCGCATCCCTCGCGCCGCATCAATGCTCGGATTCCTGCGGAAAACCCGGTTTCAAGCCGTTCCGAGGCTTGGCATTGACGCCGCCAGCGGTCAATGGTCTTTGTCAAGCAAGGGTTAGAGCATGTCTCCCGAAAGTGGGAACCAGTTTCGGAATAAAGGCATGCGTGAAAACAAGAGATTAAAGCATGTCGCTTGAATACGACATGCTTTAGGCTACGGAGTGTGGGGTTGATGATGCAGAAAGATGCTGGGATTCTGGCGGATGCGGATATTTCCGCGCTGTTTGAAAGCGGTTTGCTGGCGTCTCCACGCCCGCTCGATCCCGATCAGATACAGCCTGCAAGCCTTGATCTGAGGCTTGGTGCGAAGGCTTATCGTGTCCGCGCCTCCTTCATGCCGGGGCCGGGAACGCCGGTTATCGAAAAGCTGGAACGACTGAAGCTGCACGAGATAGACCTGACGGCAGGGGCTGTTCTGGAAACGGGCTGCGTCTATATTGTTCCGCTCCTCGAAGGACTGGCGTTGTCGCCAGACCTTTCCGCGTCGGCAAACCCGAAAAGTTCAACAGGCCGTCTGGATATATTCACCCGCGTCATCGTGGACGGAGCGCAGGAATTCGACAAGGTGCCTGCCGGATATAGTGGCCCGCTTTATCTGGAAGTCAGCCCGCGCACATTCCCGATCGTCGTGCGCACGGGGTCTCGCCTGTCGCAAATACGTTTCCGTAAAGGGCGTGCCCAGCTTGATGAAGCTGAACTCGCCGCACTGCATAATGCCGAAACGCTGGTTGCAGCCGAGATGCCGAATATCTCCGGCGGCGGCATCGCTCTTTCGGTCGATCTTTCCGGCGGCCCTGACCGGCTGATCGGCTATCGCGGCAAGCACCACACGGCTGTGGTCGATGTGGACAAGCGCGCAGCGCACGACGTTCTCGATTTTTGGGAACCGATCTATGATCGCGGCGCGCGCGAGCTCGTACTTGATCCGGATGAATTCTATATCCTCGTTTCACGTGAGGCCGTGCATGTTCCACCGCTCTATGCAGCGGAAATGACACCATTCGATCCGCTGGTTGGCGAATTCCGTGTTCATTATGCGGGCTTCTTCGATCCGGGCTTCGGGCATAGTGCTGCAGGCGGAACCGGCAGCCGCGCCGTTCTGGAAGTCCGCAGCCATGAAGTTCCGTTCATTCTGGAGCATGGGCAGATCGTCGGGCGTTTGGTTTACGAGCATATGCTGCACCGCCCATCCGCGCTTTACGGTGTCGATCTCGGCTCCAACTATCAGGCGCAGCAGTTGAAGCTTTCCAAGCATTTTCGTTGACTATATCAGCCTCCTCCAAGCAGATATAATTACGGGTGGAGGAGAGCGACCTAAGTGACAACTGGAATTGAACGGGATCAGGACAGGAAGCTTCAGGCGGCAACGGATGCTCCGCAGCGCAGGCTATCGGTCGGCATTGTTGCATTGCCGGGTTTTACGCTGAGTGCACTTAGCCTTTTCCTCGATCCTTTTCGCCTTGCTGCAGATGATCGCGACAAGAGCCGCCAGATACGCTGCGCATGGAAAATTTGTACTCTATCAGGAGACCCCGTAACCTCCAGTTCTGGCATGGTAATCGAGCCGACTGCGCCCATGGGAGAGCTCGATGATTGTGATTATGTTGCCGTTGTCGGCGGGCTGCTTGCGCAGTATCGGCCAAGGCAGCAGGCACTGATCGATCTCATCAAGCGTGCGGACAGGCGCGGCAAGACCGTGGTAGGTCTTTGTACAGCCGCCTTTCTGCTGGCGGAGGCCGATCTGCTGCCGGATCGCAATTGCTGCGTCAGCTGGTTCCATCGGGACGATTTTCTGGAGCTTTTCGACGGTTATTCCGCCGATACGACCAGCCTTTTTCATCGTAGCGGAAGACATTTCACCTGTGCTGGTGGGCTTGGTACGGCGTCGCTGGCACTTTCAATCATACAGAACGAAATTTCCGAGGAACTGGCGCGCAAGAGCGCATCTATCCTCATGATCCCTTATGAGCTTGTTCGTTCAGAGCAGCCTGCTCTGAGCTTTAACGGCGTGCGCTCGCCAATGATCCGCAAGGCGATCCGTATTTTTGAGGAAACGCTGGAAGATCCGGTGCCGATGATTGACGTCGCGCGGCGACTGGGGATTTCCGTCCGCCAGATGGAACGTGGTTTCAAACTCGCCCTAGAGCGAACGGCATTCGAGGTTCGCGAAGAGCTTCGGGTGAAAAAGGCCAAGGAACTTTTGTCGGAAACGGGTCTGTCACTGCTGGAAGTGGCTGTTGCGAGCGGCTTCACGGATACGCGCAGCATGAACCGCTCATTTTCACGACAAAAGCAGAAAGCGCCGCGCGATTACCGCAAACAGCGATAAACGCGTGTGGAACTTGCGAAGGTTGCACGGACGGCCTATTTCTTGCGCGATGAATCTGTCGCTTTGACCAAAACCACTCAGGAGATTTGCATGTCGGATGGTGTGAACCGTTTTCTTGGCGATACGCCCGCCCGTATCCTGATCAAGCTGGTGCTGATCTCGCTGGTCGTCGGCGTGGTCATGAGTGCGTTCCACTGGACGCCCTATGATATTTTCTATGGCATTCGCGATTTCTTCCTGCGCCTTTGGAATATGGGCTTTTCAGCGATTGCAGGCTTTGTCGATTATTTCATTCTTGGCGCGGCAGTCGTTATTCCTGCCTTTATTTTGCTCCGTATCCTCAGCTACCGGAAATGAACTCAATTCGGTAATTGGATAGCTCAGACAGGCAATGCAGCAAAAACAAGGATTTACACTCAACCGACGTGGTTTTTTGGTCCTGGTCGGTGGGGCGCTGGCGGTATCAGCAGTGCCATTGAACATGGCGCTGGCTGCCGGAGACAATGATCCCACCCCGATTTTCAACGCTATTCGCAAGGCGAACGGTTTGCCTTTGATGGCGACGGATTCCAAGCTTGAGCAGGCGGCGCTGTATCAGGCCAGACGTATGGCGAGTTATGGCAAGATCGGCCACAGTGTTGGTTGGGGGAACGGTTTCGTTGCGCGATTGCGTCAGGCGGGGATTCGCGGACCGGCAGCCGAAAACGTGGCATCGGGACAGCGGGATACACAAGCCGTCTTCGATGCATGGATGAAATCTCCCGGCCATCGCAAGAACATGCTTGATCCGACTTTTGAGCATTATGGCCTTGCCTGGGCTACGCCCGAAAACAAACCCACTTATATATATTGGGCCATGATGCTCGGACTGTAACGGTCTCATATCTCCTGACGGTCCGCTGTCAGGAGCTGCGACAATGCGGTGGCCGAATTATCTGTAGTTCCGATTGATTCCAGAGTAGATGATCCTGATTAGAGGGAATGCATTCGGGACAAGCACAATGGATCAGTCGCTGCAACGTGTTGGTGGCGTAACAAAGCCGTTCGACGTAACGCACCGAATGGTGATGCTGATCGCCATTCCCATGACGCTTGCCGCGATCACGACCCCGCTTCTGGGGCTCGTGGACATGGGTGTTGTCGGCCAAATGGGTCAAGCCGAGCTGATCGGCGGTCTGGCGATTGGCGCGCTCGTATTTGACTTCCTGCTGTCGCTGTTCAATTTCCTCCGCTCCGGCACAACCGGACTTGTTGCGCAGGCCGTAGGTGCGGAAGATGCCGTGGAAGAACAGGCAATCTTCTGGCGCGCGATCATTATCGCGGTGGTGGCTGGCAGCTTGATGATCCTGTGCTTGCCGATCATCATAGCCGTCTCGTCCACCTTCATGCATCCGACGTCCGCCACGCAGGAAGCAATGGCAACCTATGTCTCGATCCGCATGTTGTCGGCACCGGTTGCTCTCATCAACTATTCGATCCTCGGACTCGTCCTTGGTCGCGGACAGGGCCTTGTCGGCCTCGGGCTTCAAGTGCTGCTCAACGGCATCAATATCGTGCTCTGCATCATCCTTGGGCTGGAATTGGGCTGGGGCGTTACCGGTGTTGCCTGGGCCACTGTGACCGGTGAAACCGTTGCAGCACTTGTCGGCATGTTCATTGTGCTGCGGCATTTCCGTAAGGATGCATCGCTACGTCCCAATCGGGCACGAATCTTTCAGAAAGAGGGTATTTTGCGCATGTTCGCGGTCAATCGCGACATCATGATCCGTTCATTTCTGCTTCTCACGGCCTTTGCCTTCTTTACCCGGGCGGGGTCCGACCTTGGCCCGATTACGCTTGCGGCCAATGCTGTCCTGTTGAACTTCTTTCTCGTTGCCGGTTTCTTTCTGGACGGCATGGCGGCGGCTGCCGAACAGATTGTTGGTCGGTCGATCGGGGCGCGTTACAGCCCGGCCTTTGTACGCGGTGCGAAGCTCACATTTGTTTGGGGGCTGGTCATGGCGAGCATTATCGCCTTTTTCTTGCTGGTGTTTGGCGATGCGATCATCGGGCTTCTATCCAAGGCGGAAGATGTTCATGCCGAGGCCCTGAAATATTTGCCATGGGCAGCGCTGACAGGCATTACGGGCTTGCTGGCCTTCCATATGGACGGGGTTTATATCGGCGCCACGTGGTCGCGCGACATGCGCAACATGATGTTCCTGTCGCTCGCATTCTTTCTGGTGGTTCTTTATGCAGCAAAGCCCGTGATGGGCAATCACGGGCTTTGGCTGGCTCTCAATCTGTTTCTGTCAATTCGTGGCGTCACGCTTCTGGCGATCCTGCCACGACGCTATCGTACAGAATTCATCGCGTGATCAAAGCATGTCTCCCAAAGGTGGAACCGGTTTGGGATAAAGACACGCATGACGCCTTATGCAGTCAGTTCGCGCCGGGCCCAGTCTTTGGTGTCCCGGTCGCGCAGTGCGGCGATGTTCGCGACACCTTCGCGTTTTACAGCGGCTGAAAGGCCACGAACGATTTCAGCAGGCAAGTTCGGGCCACGATAGATCAGTCCCGTATAAAGCTGGACGAGATCGGCGCCTGCCTTGATCTTGGTCAGAGCCGTCTCGGCGCTATCCACGCCGCCGACACCAATCAGCGGCATGTCAGGGCCGACGCGCTCGCGCATGCGGGCAAGGACGATGGTGGAGCGGTCGAAAATCGGTGCGCCGGAAAGCCCACCTGTTTCATCGCGGTTGACGGCGCTTTTCAATCCGGCACGTGAAAGCGTCGTATTGGATACGGTGATGCCGTCCAGCTTCTGTTCGGTTGCCTCAGCCGCGATATCGTCCAGTTCTTCGTCTGCAAGATCGGGCGCGATCTTGAGGAAAACAGGACGCTTCAGCGTGCACATCTTGCCTTCTTCGTTTCGGGCTTCCAGTACACGGCTCAACAATTCGCGCAAGCTGTCGCGAGCCTGAAGATTGCGCAGACCCGGCGTGTTGGGCGAAGAGATGTTGACCGTGAAATAACGCGCCAGTTGATAGAAGCGACGGATACCGGCGACATAATCGGCAATGCGGTCTTCGGCATCCTTGTTGGCGCCGATATTGACACCGACGATCCCGCTCTTGCCTGCACGTTGCGACAGGCGTTTAAACGCTGCGTCATGGCCTTCATTGTTGAAGCCAAGGCGATTGATAACCGCTCTATCTTCCACAAGGCGGAAAATGCGCGGGCGCGGATTGCCACTTTGAGGGCGGGGAGTGATAGTGCCGATTTCGGTGAAACCGAAGCCGAGTTTCAATAGCGCATCGGGCACTTCAGCATTCTTGTCATAACCCGCTGCCATGCCGAGCGGATTTGGAAACTGCAGTCCCGCAACCTTGACGGAAAGAGCTGGATCGTTTGGCGCACCGCAGGTAACGAGGCCCGTCTTCAGGCCTGCGATGGAAAGGCCATGCGCCTGTTCCGCATCGAAGGCAAAAAGGGCGCGTCGCCCGAGAGTTTCAAAAAGCCCGCTCATTAATCTTCCAGCTCCGGAAAAATGTGAAGACCATCATCGCCCAGTGGCAAGGGTTCAGCCTTTAAAACCGCTGCAAGCGGCAGCTCGCCGTAAAGATGAGGAAACAGGGCCCCGCCGCGTGAAACTTCAAACTTCAATGCTGCGCCAAGCGCGGAAGCATTCACACTGATCAGAAGCAAATCCTGCTGGCTCGCAAAATGCCTGGCTGCCGTTTCCCGCACCTGTGTTGCGGTAGAGAAATGGATATAGCCATCGGCAATATCAACCGGAGCCCCGGTAAAACTACCAGCCTGTTCTGCTTGTGCCCAAAGGTCGCGTGGAGCGATCTTATAGATGATCTTATTGGTCATGGCTGCTCTCTAGACCGAAATTCTTCGGAAATCAAAGTCCCGCATGTTCGATTTTCGTCGTAAACGTCCCATATGATGGGGACATCTCAAAGAGAAGCTGAAGGGAATTGCATAATGTTGAACAGAAAGACACTGATGGTTCGTAATCTGGCTGCTGTTGCTCTTCTCGGTTCAGCGCTTGCCCCGGCTAATGCGCTTGCGCAGGAAAACGGGCGCTATCGGCTGGAAGGCACCGAGACAGGCTATGTCCGTCTGGACACACGAACCGGAGCACTCTCGACCTGCACGGAACAGCAGGGACAGCTCATCTGCAAGATGGCGACCGAAGATCGCGAAGCTTATGAGAACGACATTGCCGACTTGCAGGATCGCGTGAAGAAGCTTGAAGACAAGGTTTCTACGCTTGAAGGGAAGGGTGGAAGTGCCGCTTCGGGCCTCCCGAGCGAACAGGAATTCGAGCAGTCCATGAGCTATATGGAACGCTTCATGCGCCGCTTCATGGATATTGCGAAAAGTTTCGACAGCGAGCCGGAAAGCCCTGGTGGTGGAGCGACACCTGGTGGTCGGACCTGACGATAAAGAAAAAAGGCGCCACGCGGCGCCTTTTCATTAGAGCATTTCCAGCAAAAGTATGAAGCGATTTTGCGTAGGATAGTGCATAAAAACAAGCAGATAGAGCGGAATAGCGAGCGAATGTGAGTGCTTTCGGCTCTATTGTGCGAAACGCTTTGTTGCCTCGATCAATTCATGGGTGATGCCGGGCTCTGTGACGGCATGTCCTGCATCCTCGACGGTTCTGAGATCTGCTTCAGGCCACATTTTCTTCAACTGCCATGCGTTGATAAACGGCGTGCAGATATCATAGCGGCCATGGATGATCACGCCGGGAATATGCCGGATGCGATCCACATTGCGCAGAAGCTGGTCATCGGAATCGAGGAAACCTCGGTTCTGGAAATAGTGGCATTCGATACGCGCAAAGGCGATGGCGTACTGGTCTTCACCGAAGGCATCGACGCGGGCCGGGTCGGGCAGAAGTGAAATGACCGAGCCTTCCCAACGCGCCCAGCGCCGCGCTGCTTCAAGCTGCACCTGCGGGTCACGATCAGTCAGGCGCTTGTAATAGGCAGCGATCATGTCGCCGCGCTCGGCTTCGGGTATATGCTCCTGATAAGCCTCGAAATGGTCCGGAAAGAGAATACTTGCGCCGTTGGAATACATCCAGTCGACTTCGAAACGACGGATCATGAAGATGCCACGCAGAATAAGCTCAGCCGCGCGATCCGGATGGGATTGCGCATAGGCAAGGCCAAGGGTTGATCCCCAGGAGCCACCGAAGACCTGCCACTTCTCGATGCCGAGATGCGCGCGGATATGCTCCATATCCGCCACAAGGTCCCATGTCGTGTTTTCACGCAGTTCTGCATGTGGGGTCGAACGACCGCATCCGCGCTGGTCGAACAGGATGATGCGATAGCGCTCTGGATCATGCAGCCGGCGCATGGTTGGCGTGATGCCGCCGCCGGGGCCGCCATGGATCATGATGACCGGCTTGCCGTCCGGATTGCCGCATTGCTCGACATGGATTCGATGCAGCGGAGAAACCTGAAGCATCTCTTCCTTGAACGGTTGGATTTCTGGATAAAGCGTATTGCGCGTCATGAAATGCCTTTTTGGTTCCCTTCCATTTGGCTGGTCGGGCCGCTCTTATGTTATTTTCGACACCCAGCCTAACATACAATGCGGCCAGATGGCGGCAATGCGTATTGTGAAAAGGGGTTAGCAACGTGAATTTTGGTTGCCCGAGCCAAAAAACGGCATAAAACGGAGTGATTGGCTGATTGGCCTGCACCGCGAGGGGAGGAGACCTGAAACAATGGCGCGCGAGGCACATGCATTTCATCATCGCTGACGATCACCCGCTTTTCCGGGGAGCACTGAGGCAGGTCCTTTCAGGACAGTCGAAGAGTGTCGAAATCATCGAAGTCGGCGATTTTGACGCCGTCAAGAAACTGGTCGGCGAACGAGAAGATATCGATCTTCTGTTGTTGGATTTGACGATGCCAGGCGGAACCGGGCTTTCCGGTCTGGTGACGTTAAAGGCCTTGCAACCGGCGCTTCCGATCATCATCGTCTCGGCGACGGATGACGCTGCCACGATCCGTCATGCTGTGGAGCTCGGCGCTTCCGGCTTCATCTCGAAATCAGCCAGCATGGAAACCATTGGCGAGGCTGTACATGCCGTTCTCGCTGGCGATATCTGGACACCTGCCGACATTGAGCTGGATCATCCGCACGACCCTGAAATTGAGGCTCTCATTGCGCGACTGCGTACATTGACGCCACAGCAGACGCGTGTGTTGACCATGCTTGCCGAAGGGCTGCTGAACAAGCAGATAGCCTATGAGCTTGGTGTGTCGGAAGCCACGGTCAAGGCACATGTTTCGGCAGTGCTGCAGAAACTTGGAGTCGACAGCCGCACGCAGGCGGTCATTCTTTTGTCGCGCATCGGCAATGATGCGCTGAGCACGGATTAGATATTGCTCTGTTACTGAGCGGCATTCTGTGCAGATGCGTTGTCTTGCCGGGCATGATGAAAATGCGATAATAGGGAACGCAATGCAGCGGGTCTAAGCGGCTTGTGTAAAACCGTGACATTTTCGTCCTCAGCGCGCTGACGGACTTCCTTTGAGCGATCGGCTGTCAGGAGAATGGCGGGTATCTCGACCTGAAAGGTTTCGCGCGCAAAGCCGATCATATCCAGCCCGTTTTCATGTAACAGATGATAGTCTGCGACGATCACGTCGGGAGCGGCGTGGTCGGCACAATAGTTTTTCAATTCTGTTCCGCTGCGTAGCGTCGTGACGCGGCAACCCCACCCACGAAGCAGCGTTTCCATACCCGATAGAATGCTGGCATCATTGTCGATGCAGAGGACGTCAAGCCCGGTCAGTTCCAGCGCCCGTTGCAAGCCGCGACGGTTTTTCACTTCATCGGCGGGCACTTTTTCCTGCGAAATTGGAATGCGCAGGGTGAACATGGTTCCCTTATCGGGCGTAGAGGACAGAGATAGCGGCAGCGACAGCAGCCTTGCGATACGGTCGACGATGGAAAGGCCAAGGCCAAGGCCTTCTGCTTCCCGCATCCCCTCATCCAGTCGTGTGAACTCCCGGAAGACAAGTTTCAGCTTTTGCGGAGGGATGCCTATGCCGGTATCGAATACCTGCAACTCTACAAAGGAGCCGCGACGCCGGACGCCGAGCAAAATACCGCCCTTGCGGCTATACTTGATCGAATTGGAAACAAGATTCTGGATCAGGCGCCGCAGCATGTTGCGGTCCGTTTTGACGACGATGCTTGACGGCACAACGCGTAACTTTAGCCCTTTGGCGGCTGCAAGAGGCGTAAAGTCGGTAGCAATCTGGCTCATCAGCTTGTCGAGGCGGAACACTGAGACGTCGGGCTTGAGCGATCCGGTGTCCAGCCGGGAAATATCCAGCACCATACCCAGGATGGCTTCCACGGCTTCCAGCGAGGAATCGATATTGCGCGCGAATTCGCTGGTTTCCGAGCGTCCGAGTTTTTCAGCGAGCGCGGTGCTGTACAAGCGTGCCGCATTGAGCGGTTGCAGAATGTCGTGACCGGCAGCTGCCAGAAATCGCGTCTTTCCCTGATTGGCTTCTTCCGCAGCGGCTTGCGCCTTGGCGAGCTGCTGGTTGACGCGTGTCAGTTCTGCCGTGCGATCCGCAACCCGCTGCTCCAGCATTTCTGCTGCTTTCTGGCGTGTGACATCGGCTTCGACTGCCGCCGTGATATCGGTATATGTCGCGACAATGCCACCGTCCGGCATCGGATTGGATTGAATTTCCAGTACTTTGCCGGTCGATTTCATGTTGATGCGCCATGGCTGGCGCACAGCAGCGAGCGAGCGGATAACCCCGTTCTGGGCGTTGAACGATATATCGCCGCGGCGGTGCAGTTGTTCCACGATTTCCGAAATGGGTATCCCGACCTGCATCACTTCATCGGGAAGATCGAAAAGCTTGCGGAACTGCCGGTTCCAGAATGTCAGTCTCAGATCCTTGTCGAAAACGGTAATACCCTGTTCCATCTGATCGAGGGCTGTCTGCAGCAGATTGCGGTTTTGCTGCAAGGCGGTCGAAGCGTCATCGAGCAGCTGTCGTGCATCGCGCCCGGACGCCTCATTCTTCTGCAACAACAATGATAGGACAAGGCGGGCCGACGCAGAACCGACAGCCGTGCCGAGAAGCTGCTCCGCATAGCGGATCAGTGGCGTGTCGACGGTCATGCCTGGATCGAGACGCCGCTGTTCTCTGCCTTCAAAGCGAAGAAAGGCGCGTTCGACGCGTTCAGCGCCGAGATAGCGCGCCATGGTGGCTTTCAGTTCCGCGACCGTGACGGTGGTACGGAAGCGCTTGAGTGTCGGTGTGCCGATGAAATAACGCGGCAGGAAGATACTGGCCTGAATGCGTTCGAGCGGTGTCGAGGCGCGTGAAAGGGAACCGAGGATGTAGAACAGCGTGTTGGCCGCAAGGCTCCACAGCACCCCATTGGTCAACGGGAGCGCATTGGTTCCGAAAAGCGCTTCTGGCCGCAGCGCCGTAAAGCCAAGAAAACCGTCGCGTAGGATGGCGGCATTTTCCGGCGCCATCGTTGGCAGCAATAGTGTGTAAGCCCAGACAAGGAATCCGGCTGATAGCCCCAGCATTGCACCGCGTCCATTTGCATTGCGCCAGAACAAACCGCCGATGAAGGCGGGAACGAATTGCGCAATTGCGGCAAAGGACACGAAGCCGATCGAAGCCAGATGGATGTTGTTGGAGGTAAAGCGATAATAGGCGAATGCCAGCGCCAGAATGCCGATAATGGTGAGGCGGCGCGTGTTTAGAATGACCTTGGTGAGGTCGCGTTGTTCTGCAGCCTGTTGCTTTGCCAGTCGTCGGATAAAAAGCGGCAGCACGAGATGGTTGGAAATCATGATCGAAAGCGCAACACAGGCGACGATGACCATCGCGGTTGCTGCCGACAATCCGCCGAGAAACGCCACCAGTGCGAGCCAATGGGCACCCGCTGCCAGCGGCAGTGCCAGAACGTATAAATCTCCGCTGACATTGGCTCCGAGCGTCATCACACCAATCAGGGCGATGGGAAATACGAAGATATTGATGAGGACCAGATAAAGCGGGAAGAGCCAGGAGGCTGTTCGCAGTTCTTTTTCACTCCGGCTTTCCACCACCGTCACATGGAACTGTCGCGGCAGCATGATGATGGCGGCGGCACTCAGTGCGCTTTGCACGATCCAGGTGCCGATGGATGTCTGGTAGTGGAACGCTTCCAGCGCTTCCGGTGATTGGGAAATCTGATTGATGAGCTGCGATGGAGCGCCGAACAGAAAGAAGGTGCAGGCAAAACCAACGGTCAGGAAGGCGCAAAGCTTGATGACCGATTCCAGAGCCACAGCCAGGATGAGGCCGTTCTGGTGCTCCGTGGCGTCGGTATGGCGCGTACCGAAGAGGATTGCAAAGACAGCGAGCACAGCGGCAACGGGCAGCGAAATATCGCCGAATATGAACACTGACGGATCGACTGCCGATCCATAATGCTCCATGACCAGCCCGACACTTCCGGAAACGGCCTTGAGCTGGAGAGCGATATAGGGGATTGAGCCGACGGCTGCGATGCAGGTCGCGAGAGATGCTACACCAAAGCTTTTGCCGTAGCGGGCAGCGAGAA
Organism: Brucella tritici; assembly: GCF_902825325.1. Taxonomy (GTDB): domain Bacteria; phylum Pseudomonadota; class Alphaproteobacteria; order Rhizobiales; family Rhizobiaceae; genus Brucella. Next base: position 40,901 of record NZ_CADEAR010000005.1, read on the forward strand.
AATCGGCGATTGAGGTGATATGTTCGGACTTCGCCAGCCGCACGATATGCCGCAGCAACCGGTTGCCGAGCGTAAAGACGAGAATGGGGCCGATATAGATCCCGAGGAATTCGAGGCCGCGCTGAGCCGACAGGCCGACCGAGCCGAAGAAGGTCCATGACGTGCAATAAACAGCCAGGCTGAGCGCATAGATATAGGGGCGTGGGGCACTGTTCCAGCGCGAGGTGCGCCGGTCGCCGATGCTGGCTACCGCAAAGAGCAGCAGCAAATATAAAAAGGCGGCGCCAATGATACCCCAGCCCTGCATAAGCGGCTTATTCCCTCACTCCTCGATTATGATTTGACGCAAGCACTTTCGGCAGGTTCGTGCAAGATTAAAGCGCATCCCAAAAAGTGCGAAGTGGTTTTTGGATAAGATGCGTGTGGGAATAAATTGATAGAGCATCTCCAGCGATTCCAGTGGAACTGGAGCCGCTCTGTTGATGAAAAACAGTGCATTTTCGCTGCTTCATCTTTTCTTTGGTAATTTTCGCCTACACACTAGAAGTGTGATCCTGAAAAAGTGCACGTCACTTTTCAGGGTAGCATTTGAAATGGCAAAACGTTTTTCAGTTTCGTATTCGGAAAGTCGGTTTGCCATCCACTGCCAGTTTATCTGGTGCCCGGGTTGATTTGGCGAACGCCACCGCAGCAGGACGGCCCCAACGGTCCGCGTTCGTGAGGGAGACAGGCTTATGCTAAAAGAATTCAAGGAATTCGCCCTGAAGGGCAACATGGTCGATCTGGCCATCGGTGTCATCATTGGCGGGGCGTTCGGCGGCCTCGTCAATTCCATCGTCAACGACATCATCATGCCGATCATCGGCCTGATCACTGGCGGTATCGATTTTTCGAATATGTTCATTCAGCTGGCAGGTGAGCCCAAGACCACACTGGCAGCTGCCCGTGACGCCGGTGCGACGATTGCTTACGGTAACTTCATCACGCTTCTCATCAACTTCCTGATCATCGCCTGGGTGTTGTTCCTTGTGGTGAAAGCGATGAACCGCATGAAGAAGAAGGAAGAAGCAAAGCCAGAACCTGAAGCACCGCGCGAAGAGGTCCTGTTGACCGAAATCCGCGATCTTCTGGCAAAGCAGAAAGCCTGATTGATTCAGAACGGGTAAGTGAAAACGGGGCCTTATGGCCCCGTTTTCTTTTGATCCATAAGTACGCTTGATCGGACCATCACAAAAAGCCGCGTGATTTCGCTGGCTGGCCTTGATAAGCACGAAATCAAAATCGAAGTTCAACGCGGGGAAATCATGACGCTCATAGCCAATCTTCGTCGGGAAGCAGCTCAATCACCGGAAAGCGGGATTGTGGCGGTTGCCAATCACGGGCGCGCGCGCGAAGGGCTTATTCCGCTTTGGGTCGGCGAGGGCGATCTTTCGACGCCCGATTTCATCCGCGCTGCGGCTCAAAAAGGTATTTCTGACGGCGAGACCTTCTATACTTGGCAGGCTGGCATCCCGGAACTGCGGGAGGCGCTGACTCGCTATCACGCACGTCATTTCCCGCTGCCCCTGAAACCGGAGAACTTCTATGTCACCGGTTCCGGTATGCACGCCATCGAAATGGCGCTGACCGCAACCGTTGGATCGGATGAAGAAGCGATTTATCTTTCCCCGGCCTGGCCCAATTTTGTTGGCGCAGCGGGGCTGGCAGGCGCTGTTCCGGTTCCGGTCGAGCTGGAATTCGGTGCCAATGGCTGGATGCTTGATCCCGAGAAGATCGCAGCCGCCATCACGCCGCGCACAAAAGCGCTCTTCATCAATACGCCGTCCAATCCCACTGGCTGGACGGCGGACCGTGAGACATTGCAATTCATCCTTGATCTTGCGCGCAAGCATGGTCTCTGGATCATCGCCGACGAGATTTATACCCATTTCTATTATGGTGGCGGTCGCGCTCCGTCCTTCATGGATATTATGGAGCGGGATGATCGCATCATCTTCGTCAACTCGTTCTCCAAGAACTGGGCGATGACGGGCTGGCGCGTCGGCTGGATGACAGTGCACCCGTCGCTGGGGCCGGTCATCGAGAATCTGATCCAATATTCGAATTCCGGCGTCGCACAATTCATGCAGCGTGGTGCCGTTACGGCTCTCGATGAAGGCGACACCTTTATTTCGATGCAGGTTGAACGGGCACGCTCTACGCGCGACAACCTGTGCGCGGCGCTGTTATCGACCGGTAAAGTTCGCCTGACGCCTCCACAAGGGGCGTTTTATCTTTTCTTCGGCGTGGATGGTGTCAGGGATTCTGTCAAGGCAGCCATTGATATGGTGGATAATGCGAATGTAGGGCTGGCGCCTGGCAGTGCTTTTGGCCTCGGGGGCGAAGGCTTCTTCCGCCTTTGTTTCTGCCGCGATCCGGAGCAGGTGGACGAAGCCGCAAGGCGGCTCGTGAGCTGGATTGAAAAGCTCTGACAAAAAAGGCCGCTTCAAGCGGCCTTATTATTTGAAAATTCTAGAAATTGTCAGCCGCCAGCTTTGGAGACCATCAGCGGAATGATCCGCTCGGAGCTGGCTGGCTGCGAAACCGTCGGTTCGGCGTAAGGAATGCCCAGCGTATTCCAAACCTCCAGCAAGGCATCCTTGAGGCCGTCAATCAAAGCGTCGTCATGCAGAGGCGATGGTGTGATGCGCAGCCTTTCCGTGCCACGCGGTACGGTCGGGTAATTGATCGGCTGGATATAGATGCCATGCACTTCCAGCAAACGGTCACTGGCTTTCTTGCAAAGTTCTGGATCGCCGACCAGAATAGGCACAATATGCGTTTCCGACGGCATGACAGGAAAACCAGCTGCAGAAAGCACATCCTTGGCGCGCTGGGCCTGACGCTGCTGGCCGTCGCGTTCCACCTGCGAAGTCTTGAGGTGCCGGATGGCTGCCGTCGCGGATGCAGCCACTGCCGGTGGCAAGGAAGTCGTAAAGATGAAGCCCGGTGCATAGGACCGTACGGCATCGACAATTGCGCGCGAACCGGTGATGTAGCCGCCGAGAGCACCAAAAGCCTTGGCCAGCGTGCCTTCGATGATATCGATACGATGCGCCAAGCCATCGCGTTCGGTAATGCCGCCGCCACGCGCGCCATACATGCCAACAGCATGAACTTCGTCGATATAGGTCATGGCATTATATTTGTCGGCCAGGTCGGCAATTTTCTCGATTGGTGCGATATCACCATCCATTGAATAGACGGATTCGAAAACGATCAGCTTTGCGCGCGCCGGATCGGCGGCCTTCAAAAGCTGTTCCAGATGTTCGACGTCATTGTGACGGAAAATCTTCTTCTCCGCACCCGAACGACGCACGCCTTCGATCATCGAAGCATGATTCAGTTCGTCGGAAAGGATAAGACAGTTTGGCAGTAACCGCGCAATCGTGGAAATCGAAGCTTCGTTGGAAACGAAGCCCGATGTGAAAACGAGACCGGCTTCCTTGCCGTGCAAATCGGCGAGTTCGTTTTCCAGTTCGACGAGCGGATGGTTATTGCCGGAGATATTGCGCGTACCGCCGGAACCTGAGCCGGCATTGCCAGCCGTATCGCACATAGCCTTGATGACATCGGCGTGGTGCCCCATGCCGAGATAGTCGTTGGAACACCAGACGGTGATTTCACGGGCAGTGCCATTGTTGCGCCAGATAGCTCGGGGGAAACGTCCGACAATGCGTTCAAGATCTGCAAAAACGCGGTAACGCTTCTCGGCGTGCAACTGGTCGATCGCTTCTTCGAAAAAACGGCGATAGTCCATAATGCGCTCCTTAGTCTGTGCCCTAACTAGCGCTTTTGGCACTTGCCGTCCATGGCGCATTGATGGGCAATTTGCCACGTTTGAGTGAAGCAGCATTGATTGAAATCAAGCAAATAGGCTCGACACCCAAAATAGTGGCGACCAATTTTCCATCACGAACCATGACGGAATATCGCGCAGAGTGATCGGCTTTGACACAGAGTTGCTCCAATGCGGCGCTAGGAACTACGGGCGGGGTTTTTAACATTCTTTGAAGGCCCGCACCTTTATGAAACCAACGCACACGATGATGAACTACCCTGCCTCGACGACAGGGGATTGGACAGCATATTGGCGTGCTTCACCGATGCGGCATCTGCGGTTGCGATGGCAGCATGTGCAGCTTTCGGTTCCGAACCGCAAGAACAAGGCAAACTTGATTGCCAGGTCTGGAAGTTTCGAGGCTTTGCATCCAGACGACCTGCCGCTTGTCTGCGTGGTTCGTAATGCTGCACCCTACATGAAATCATTCCTGCGTTACTATCGCGAGATGGGGGTTACTCGTTTCATCGTGCTGGATGACCGGTCTGACGATGGCACGACCGAAATCTTGTCCAGTTCGAGCGACGTTGATTTGTTCTCTTCGAGTGTACGATATGCACAGGCCGACCGTGGGCGTGCATGGCGCGACGCTCTGTTCAATCTCTACGGGCGGGGACGCTGGTATCTTTCGGTTGATGCGGACGAGTTCTTAGTATTTCCCAGAATGGAGCAGCGGAATATCCGTTCATTTATCACCGAGCTGGAGCAAAACGGAATCCGTCGGTGTCTCGCCCCGATGATCGACATGTATCCCGGCGGTTTGTTGCGAGACGGGATCTTCGTCGACGACGGAACCAAATATCCGTTCGAAGTTTCCTCACATTTTGACGGTGACGGCTATACCGCGACACCAGAGAAATTTGGGGTCGCTGTGCGTGGTGGACCGCGTTTACGCCTATTCGGAAGGAGTATGCGGCTTTCAAAATTCCCGCTGATATGGGTCGACAAAAAAACGGATTACCGCCGGGGCAGCATTCACGGGCCGGGGCCGTGTTTCCGGAACTTCCTTCCGGCAACGGGGGCTCTTCTTCATTACCGCTTTTCGTCGCTTTCTCTCAGCGAGTTCAAGCGTATTGCATCGGAAAAGAGCCATGCGGGCGGTGCTGAACATTACAGAGCAATCATCGAAAGCGAGCGTTTCACGGATGACCTCTCGCTCGTCTATGAAGGCTCGGTCCCATACACAGGTGCCGATTGTCTGGTTCAGCGCGGCTTCATGGCCGATTTGGGCGACATCAAGCTTGGAAGCAGGCCGAAGTGCCGAGTTAGCGCGTAAATGTCTTGCGCAGAAACTGCAGCAATATGTCATTGCGCCTGATTGTGAGGCGTGGGATGCCGAACGGATCGTCAGTTGATCGTGCGCGGCGCTTTTCGGTCGTTGTCGCGTTTGTATATCCTGCCGCTTCGACAATTTTGCGTGTTGCTGCATTTTCTCCGCCATAAGGATAGGCGAAAGATGTGACTTCACTGCCGAGCAGGTCTTCGATCTTTATGCGCGATTGCTGTATTTGCGATATGGCTTCCTGCTCGTTTGCTTCCGGCAGGAAGATGTGGTCGAGCGTATGGGAGCCGACCTCGTGACCAAGATCCGCCCATTCGCGCAATTCGGCAACACCCATGCAGTTGGCGCGCGCAACGCCGATCTTCTGATCCCACAGATTGAAGCCGCCGATCTGGTTGGCGACGAAATAGTTTGTGGCCGTGAAACCGAATTCCTGCAGCACGGGCAGGGCGTTGTGGAAAACATTCTCAAAACCGTCGTCAAAGGTGATGACGGCGACTTTGCCCTGCTTCCCGCCGTAGATGTACGGCATTGCATCACGCACCGACAGGCCGCGATAACCCAACCGCTTCAGCCAGGACATCTGCTGGCGAAAGCGATCTGGATGCACGGTCATGCTGCGATAGGGCGCGCGGTGCGCGGGGGGTACGTCAATCTGGTGGTAAAGCAGAATCGGAACGGGCACGGGAAACCTCAGAGATCTGCGCGCGAGCGCGATTTTATCTTCCAGCGATAAAGCGGGCGCAGAATTTCACGCTTCAGCTTGTCCGGCAGGGAGCGCGATTTCTGGATGGTGCTGCCGCCAAGGCGCACCGAGATTTCCTTCACTCCGCCCGGAAGGACTGACAGCGGTTTTAGCCCGGTGACCCAGTTCATCTGAGCTGTGGTATCGACCGGGCGGTCGAAAATTTCTGTGGCCGATAGCAATCGCTGCGCGGCTTCACGCCCGATAAGCTGTGCAACCATGCCAAGACCCACCGGCACTGGCTCGATGATCCGCGAAGTTTCCGTTGTCAGTATTGCACGCCCGCTTTCCCGCTCACGAAACGGAAAGCGGATGAAACTATCGATCTTGAGAACCTGACATGCGGCGGAATAGGCTGCGGCAAATTCCGGCGTCAGTTCCACGTCGTCTTCGAGGACGAGACCGGCATCCAGTCCCTGATCAATGATCGCCTGCCAGGCCTTTCGATGTGAAAGAAAACACGCGATTTCGTTCGTGCTGAGCTGGAATGGATAGTGGGGCTTGTGCGCAGATCGCCGATAGACACGGCTGATCGTTTGCGCATCGAGCGTGCGCCCGTCAACGGCGTTCACCACATCCGTCTTTACCGGCAGCTTTCGAATAAGTTCTTCGACTTGCGGCTGTCGGTCGGTGGCGCGCTCCAGATGGATGATGAAAGCCTTGACGGCCCTCTGTGGGCCGTCATTCGGAGTGATGTCGGGACGCGTTTCGTTCATGGTCCCTATCTACCTTGCAGCGCGCCAAAAGCTCAAGGTATTTTGCAAATCAGACCGGCTTCCAGCCCGGCTCGACACTATCGGCTTCTGCCCGCCACAAATCGGCATAGTCGACGTTCTGCCAATCCTTGAACCACGGGCCGCCGCGCGTGTAATGCACGACTTTCGGCAGCCCGGTTTCCGGCTTCTCGTTCCAGCCTTCCAGCCAGTTGTAGTCCGTTGGCAATGCGCCGATTTCATCATCGGCAGCCCATTGCATACGGTGCAGATAAGCGCCGGTTTCGCTGTTGACCAACTCCGGCGTCAACTGGCGTGTCGAGGGATGTTCGCAGTTGAACAACATGCAGGAGGACCAGTTCTTGCGCGGATAGCTGGTCTGTACCTTGCCATCCATTTTCACGCTGTCTTTGGGTTGATAATCGTGCTGAACGCAATAAACGGCCTTCGAAGGATCATTGTAAGATTGGAGACCAGCAATATCGCCAAGGAAAAGGAAGTCGCAATCGCAGAAAAGCGCCCATCCCTTATAGCCCGCAAGCCATGGCGTGAAAAAACGCGAATAGGTAAACTCTGTCGATGCCAGCGGATCGACGTCCCGTGTGTAGACCCCTTCATCGACAAGGTCCTGCAACTTGATCGGTACGATCTCCAGCGGGATAGAGGAATATTTCAGTGCTGATGCCTTGGCGACTTCATATGCGATGGGTTCGCGAGAATCCCACCCGATGAAAATGCGTAACGGTTCACTCATTCATATGCTCCTTCAAAGAGATTGTGTCGTGATCGTCCCCACGTTTTCTGCCGGAAATTATAATTATGTGCGCGATTACTGGATGAGGCTGATGCGTCCGGATTTGACCTTCTGCTCAACCCAACTGCGCTCATCTCCCCAGGTGTGGCGTTTCCAGCCTTCCCAGGTGAAGCCGCAGATTTTCACGTCCCAGCTTTCCTCCGGACATTTTCCGAGCATGTACCAGATGCCAAAAAAGCCAGTGCTTGGAAAGGCTTTGCTTATATTCTCGTCGGTTACGCCCAGCTCTTTGCACCCGGCCAGATAGAATTGGGGTGGCATGATCCGGATTTCCTTGCCTGCGGAACCAACGACTTCGATGGTTTGCATGGTCCAGTCTCCGCGCCTTCCCTTGAGGCGAGAGAGGAAATTGGGACCGGGGTGATATTTGCGGATGATGCTTGGATGATAAGCAAGCATCACTTCCTTGGCCGCCTTGAACGTCGGTGTTTGTACGAAGCCCGGATCGCGCAGCCGTCGCTGCATGGGCTTGCTGGACGTCGCCAGCATCAGGAGGTCCGTCCGGGTGCCGCTCATGCCGATAGATTGTTTGGGCTCATTGAAACGGACGACAAAATCCGCTGCATCTACTTCGGCAGAAAGATCGCGCGGTAAAGGCGCGTTGCCGACGATGAACAATGTCTTTTTCATGCACTCCAACTTTAATTAAAGCGCATCCCGAAAAGTGTGAAACGGTTTCGGACAAGATGCGCGTTAAAACAAACCATTAGAGCGCCGATCTGATTCAATCAGATCGAAATGCGCTCTTGAATGAATCGGTGCCAGCTTCGACATAGAAGATATAACTAAATTAGAATTACATAATGATTACAATATTGGGAGACTATTTTCTCGGCGACATCGGAAATCCGGGTAAAGCGCTAGGATTTCGCTGCAATCACGGCAGCCATGCAGGATATGCACTTCTCAAAAGGTGGAGAAAGACGGAAGCTCATTGTTGGGAGGAAGATAAAAAAGGGGATACCACCATGAATCTTCGCACCCATTTCCATCGCTGGATGCAGTATCGCGAAAATATTCGCGAATTGAGCGGCTGCACAGATCGCGAGCTTTCCGATCTAGGCCTTTCACGCACCGATATTCATCGCGTCGCACGCGAAGCCGCTTTTGCCTGACGCAACAAATCAGAGCCGGTTTACCATCTCGGCAATCGGCCCTGCTTCAATCTGCAAATTCTTCGAAAACTCACACGTCACCCGGCTTCTTGAAGCGGATGTGGATGTTATCGCTTGCGAGATCGAAGCCTGCATAGTTGCGTTGAAAGGCAATGAGCGCATCGTTGACGCCCTTTGAAAAATCGTCTTCCTGCACGTCGATATGGTGTCGGTAGAGGATTCTGTCGTCCTTATAGAATATAACCTGACCTTCCATCATAGCCTCCTTCTGATAACGCGCAGAGCAGAAATCCGTCGGCGGTTTCAGGCGTCGCGCGCTTTGAAACGGGTGGGTAGAGCAGCGTCTACACACGGGCCTATGGCTGAAGAGGTGCCAAGGGCACTTATCCAGTCGGTATATCTATTTGAAATAGGCGATATGGCGGGCGTTTCAAGATGAAGTGGTGCCGGTTCCGGCTTTGCTCAGCTCGAGCCATGCACGAGCCGCGTGAGACAGGAATGCCCCTTTTCGCCAGATCAGTGCCAAATGCCAGTTCACATTGGCACCTTTGATCCCGTGGATGCGCACGCCCGGGTGATACCGCTGTTCCGCGATCATTTTCGGCAGGAAGCCGATACCCATGCCTGCCGCTACAAGTTCAACGATGAAGTCGATCTGACTGGAGCGGACCGCAACGTTTGGAGAGAATCCATGCGAACGACATGCATCAAGGATGATATGATTGAGGGCAAAGCCGCTCTCGAAAAGGATGAACGGCAAGCTGGCAATATCCTGCAGCGAAACGCCGTCGCCATGTGCAAGCGCGTGGTTTGTCGGAAGCAGGGCCACAACCGGTTCGCATCGCACGTCCTGCCATTCGAAGCTGTCTTCGACGGGCAGAAGCGACGCCGCGAGTTCTACATCTCCGGCAAGCAGCAATTCTTCCAGCCTTCTGCTGCCATGCTCAACCAGCTGAATGTCGATTTCCGGATAGAGCTTCGTATAGGCCGCAAAGACGGGAGCGAAAAGCACACTGGAGCCAATGGGTGGCAGGCCGAGTTTCAGGAGGCCGCGCTTGAGGCCGCGCAACTCGCCCAACTCCGCCAGCATGTCGTCTTTTTCCGCCAGCATGGCAATCGCGCGACGGAAGACAATCTCGCCTGCTGTCGTGAGGCGAGAGGGCGAGATTTCACGATCCAGCAGAACCAACCCCAATTCGTCTTCAAGCTGTCTGACCGCCTTGCTGACGGTGGACTGGGTCGCGTTGATGGTTTTTGCGGCGGCGGAAAAACCGCCCTGCCGCACCACTTCGACAAAAGCCTGGAAGCTGCGCAAGTTCATGAGCCATTCTATTATCGAATAGCTGCAATGAAATCAATTCATTTCTAGAATATGGCGCAAAGGCCTATATCCATCGATGAAAATGCATCAGTCCCCATTGGAAAAGCACATGAACGCCCACAGCCTTTTGATCCGGTTTCGTTACGCACTGCATCACAGCCGTCTGATGCAGATCGCGACGCTGGTTGGCTTCTGGCTGGCTGGTGAGCTTTTCGTCCGACTGGTCGGCTTGCCACTTCCGGGCGGCATTGTCGGCATGGGGCTGGTGCTGGCCTTGCTTCTGAGCGGTCGTGTCAGCCTGTTCAGCATGAAACGCGGCGCAGAATGGTTTCTGGCAGAGATGCTACTTTTCTTCGTTCCCGCGGTGCTTGCCGTTCTCGAACATCAGGAGCTGATCGGTCTGCTAGGCCTGAAAATCATGGCTGTGATTTTGCTGGGTACGTTGACGGTCATGAGTGTCACTGCATTGACGGTTGATCTTTGCTACCGCTGGAGTTTGCGTTATGTCGCTAAGTAACCCGCTTGTAGCGACACTTTTCTGGTCTGCCGCAACGATCCTGCTTTATCTTGCCGCCAAGCGCGTCTACCGCCGCTTTCCCATGTGGTGGCTGACGCCGCTCGCCGTTACGCCATTGTTGCTGATGGCGCTGGTCATTGGGCTCAATCAGAATTATCGCGGCTATTTCAGCGCCACCCATTGGCTGGTCGCGCTGCTTGGGCCTGCAACGGTTGCTTTTGCGATCCCGATTTATCAGCAGCGCGCAACGATCCGCCGCTACTGGCCGGTGTTGCTGGCGGGTGTGGTCGTCGGAAGTTCGTCTGCCATGGCTTCGGCATGGGGTCTGGCGCATCTGCTGGGTCTCAATGAAGCAATCAGCCTCAGCTTGATGCCACGTTCGATGAGCACACCATTTGCGATGACTGTTTCCGGCGACATCGGCGGCACGCCTGACCTGACTGCAATCTTCGTGGTGCTGACTGGTGTATTCGGTGCAGCTCTCGGTGAGGTCATGCTCAACTGGTTGCCGATCCGTTCGGCACTGGCACGCGGAGCCCTTTTCGGCATGGGCGCACACGGAGCCGGTGTGGCCAAGGCTCACCAGATCGGCAGTGAGGAAGGTTCCATTGCAGGACTGGTCATGGTGCTTGTCGGTCTGGTGAATGTGCTTGCCGCCCCTTTGATTGCCCACTTTTTGTAAGAGCCTAATTTTACAGACGATTCTTTAAGAATCGCCCGGTTTCCGGGCGTTTTCTGTATGAGCGAATCTGCCTTTTTCTCGAGCGTCAACGTCTTTGCATAACTGATATGCATTAATGGCCGTTGCTGCAGGGAAGGGGAGCAGGTAAATATCCCTTCATCGAGTTCACTCCTCCTCCCAGAACTCGATAAGGAATACGGCACTCCTCCTCCCAAGCCGTATTCAAGATCAGGCCGCGCATCCTCCTCCCGCGCGGCCTTTTTCTTTTTTCAGCTCCCTGCAATCCTGCTTCGCTTTCGTCTCCATACGTTGACAATGCGTAACCGCGCGGTCCCATAGGCAAGCTCCGTCATCTGCTCTATTTCTGAAGCAAGTTCTGAAACGGGGAGACAGCGTCCATGACAAGCGGCATCCACCACATCACCCTCATCACCCGGAAAGTGCAGGCGAATGTCGATTTCTACGTCGGCTTTCTGGGCTTGCGTATCGTCAAGCAGACAGGCGGGTTTGAAGATGCCGAGCAGTTGCATCTGTTCTATGGTGATCGCTCGGGCACGCCCGGCTCCTTGATTACATTTCTGGTATGGGAGGATGGCTCCAAGGGCCGTGTCGGCCATGGTCAGATTAGCGAAATCGCACTTGCCATTGATCGTACTGCCATCGGTTTCTGGCTCGAGCGCGCCTTGCGTTATCACGTGCCTTCCGAGGGACCGGTTCAGGAGTTCGGCGAGCCCGTTCTGCGCCTGCGCGATCCCGACGGTGTGATCGTCAAGTTGGTCGGTTGCGATCTTGCCGCCAATGATGCGTGGGAAAGCGAGGGCATTCCGGCAGCTTTCGCCGTTAGGCGTTTGCGTGCCGCGACCATTCTGTCCGAAGCGCCGGAACAGACTGCGGGTTTCATCGGACGCTATTTCGGTTTCAAGCCCTCGGCGAAAGAAGGCACGATAGATCGTCTTCTGTCAGATTCCGGCGATGCTATCGACGTGCGCGATGCGGGCGGCTTCTGGCCAGGTATCCCCGGCACCGGCATTGCCGACCATGTCGCTTTCCGTGCTGCCGATACCGGCGAAGTGGAAACGGCGGAGAAGGAGCTTTCGAAGCTCAACTCGAGTGCCGTCAATGTGCACGACCGCAAATATTTCACGTCGCTCTACGTCCGTGAACCGGGCGGAACGCTGTTCGAATTTGCAACCGATGCACCGGGCTTCACAATAGACGAGCCGGTTGAAAAACTGGGCCAGTTCCTGTTTGTGCCGCCGGGCAATGAAGAAAAGGCGGATGCTATCCGGGCACGGATGCCGCAATTCGCACTGCCGGGCGAGGAGCGCATCATCTATCGCGACCTGCCTTTCGTTCACCGGATACACCAGCCGGAAGAGCCGGATGGCAGTACGCTGGTGCTTTTGCATGGTACCGGCGGGAATGAAAACGACCTGATGCCTTTCGCCCGCAAGGCCGCGCCACGCGCAACCCTTCTGGGCGTGCGTGGACGCAGCACGGAAGAAGGTATCCAGCGCTGGTTCCGTCGCTTCGACCTGAAAAAGTTCGATCAGGCCGATATTCAGTTTGAAGCGCAGGCATTCGAGGCTTTCGTTGAAGGTGCCGCCACCGCTTATGGTATCGATCTTAATCGGACGGCCTTTATCGGGAACTCCAACGGCGCAAATCTGCTGGCCGCTTTCATGCGTTTGCATCCGCATGTGGTTTGCACGGCGGTTCTTCTGCGCGGTCAGGAGGTTCTGGAGGAGCAGCCCGATGGCGCGGATTTGTCGGACGCTTCAGTGCTTTTGATGAACGGCGCTTCCGATCCTTTTGGCGATAGGAACAGGACGCTGGAAAAAGTCCTGAGAGAAGACGGGGCCGCTCTCACGATCAGCACGGTCGAGGCCGGGCATGCTCTCATAGATGAAGATATCCGCATCGCAAGCGACTGGCTTCGTGACAAGATATAAGTAAAAGGGCTGCGGAGAATTCCGCAGCCCTTTTTTAAATTAATCAAGCGGTTTCAGGTTTCGCTCGATCGCTTCGCGCTTTCCTTCGAGGAAAGGCGGAAGCGACAGGCTTTCGCCAAGGCTTTCAAGTGGCTCGTCGACTGCAAAGCCGGGACCATCGGTCGCGATCTCGAACAGGATGCCGTTCGGCTCGCGGAAGTAGAGTGAGCGGAAATAGTAGCGTTCGACTTCGCCGCTTGACGGCATGCGCACAGACCGCAGGCGGTCGACCCATTCCTGCATGCTTTCCTGATCCGGCGTGCGGAATGCCACATGGTGCACAGCGCCCGCACCCTGCCATGCAGTGGGCAGGTTAGGCTGTACTGCGACATGCAGTTCGGCTGCAGCACCGCCCGGACCCATGGAGAAGACATGGACGTGACCTTCACCGTCAGGCGAAACGTAATCGCCGGTCTGGCGCATATTCATGACCTTTTCCAGAATGATCTGGGTGGGCGCCAGTTCGGGAACACTGAGCGTGATCGGTCCGAGGCCCCTGATCTGTTTTTCCGCAGGCACAGGACTCCGGTCCCAGCTATGGGCTTCACCCGCTCCGCCGTCATCGGTCAGGCGCAGGTGCTGCCCTTCGGGGTCCTCGCAGTCGAGAACGGCCCGCCCGGCAACTTCGAAAATATCGCCTGTCTGGACGCCTTTATCGTTCAGGTGCTTTCGCCACCATTCCAGGCTTTCAACACCGTTCACACGCAAGCCGGTGCGGGCGACGCTGTTGGTGCCGCGCTGTTCGCGCTGTACCGGCCAATCGAAAAAGGTGATGTCCGTGCCGGGCGAAGCCAGCCCGTCTGCGTAAAACAGATGGTAGGCGCTGGTGTCGTCCTGATTGACGGTTTTCTTGACGAGCCGAAGCCCGAGCGTGTCGGTATAGAAGCGCCGGTTGCCGGGCGCGTCGGCGGTGATGGCTGTCAGATGGTGCAGCCCTGTCAGTTCCAAAGCCATAATGTGCCTCCTTCAGAAACGGAGTTGCTGTTGGCGGATATATCGGTCTGGGCTGGTAGGTAGGAAAGTATCACCTGTTGAACAGTGTGTAACCCATAAGCCGCAATCGCGTTGCGTTCCGACAATGGTGGATAATTGGGGCTTGGCAGAACGTTTCATGTAAAGAATATATTAACCCTCAAAATCCGGGTGTAAGAGACCTGTTGGCGTAGCTTTGAGGGGAGTTTGGTTTTGCGGCGCGTTTTTTCTCGGACTGCCCCTGCATTGCTTGTGCTTTTGTCTCTGCTTGCCGGTTGCGCCAGCCGGCCTGAAGGCGTGCTTGTGCCTGTCGGCAATGCCGCTTCTCCCGGTACCACCAAGGTTGACCTTGTCGTGGCAACCACGCGCCGTCCATCCGACAAACCGGGCATTCTTTTCTCCGGCGAGCGCGACAAGCTCGTGTCGCTCAACGAGATTGTTGTATCCATTCCGCCGGAAAAAAACCGCAAGGCGGGTGAGGTGCAGTGGCCGAAGAAGCTGCCGCCTAATCCGCAGAAGGATTTCACCACCGTCAGCGTGACGCCGCTCAAAACCGATGTGGAAATGGCAGGCTGGGTTCGCCCGCATCTGACCAAGAGCCGCCGCGTGATGGTTTTCGTGCATGGCTTCAACAATACGTTCGAGGATTCCGTCTATCGCTTTGCCCAGATCGTGCATGATTCCGGAGCCGATGTTGCGCCGGTGATCTTCACCTGGCCATCGCGTGCCAGCGTGTTCGACTATAATTACGACAAGGAAAGCACCAACTATTCCCGCGATGCGCTGGAGCAGATCTTGCGCGCCATCGCACGCGAGCCAGAGGTTAAAGACATCACGGTCATGGCCCACTCGATGGGCAGTTGGCTGACGGTCGAGGCTCTGCGTCAGATGGCGATTCGCGACGGTCGCGTGAATACCAAGATTACGGATGTTATTCTGGCATCGCCCGATCTCGACGTCGATGTTTTCTCGAAGCAGTTTCTCGCGA
This sequence comes from Brucella tritici, assembly GCF_902825325.1. Classification (GTDB taxonomy): domain Bacteria; phylum Pseudomonadota; class Alphaproteobacteria; order Rhizobiales; family Rhizobiaceae; genus Brucella. Next base: position 55,921 of record NZ_CADEAR010000005.1, read on the forward strand.
TGGGCAAGCCGCATCCGCGCTTCACATTGTTTACGTCGCGGGATGACAAGGCGCTTGCGTTGTCACGGCGTATTTCCGGCAATATTGACCGCCTCGGCCAGATCGATCCGTCAATCGAGCCGTATCGCTCCGAGCTTGAAAAAGCAGGCATTACCGTCATCGATCTCACCAAGCTCAAGTCGGGCGATAGGCTCAACCATGGCAAATTCGCCTCCAGTCCGGAGGTCGTGCAGCTTATCGGTCAGCGTCTCGTTGCTGGTCAGACGATCACGGATTCGCAGGTCGGTCTTGGAGATCGTCTGGGTGCGGTAGCGATTGGTACGGCACAGGGTGTCGGTACGGCCGCCTCGCTGGTGGTAACAGCGCCGATTGCCGTATTCGACCCGAACACACGCAAAACCTATGATGAGCAAATCGATCGTTTCGGTCGCGCTGTCGGTAATACCGTTGGCGCGGTGACGATCCCGACCCAGTAAGTGCTAGGAGTTGTCATATTTGAGCTGACGCTGTAGGACTCGCGGCCATCAGAAGATCGGCCCGCGAGGAGGAACGCGTATGCAGATTATCCGCACCATCGAGGAATTGCGGCAGGTTCTGGTGCCTGCGCGTCGTGCGGGCAAGTGCATCGGCTTCGTGCCGACCATGGGCTATCTTCACAAAGGCCATCTGGAACTTGTACATCGTTCCCGCGCCGACAATGACGTGACCATCGTGTCGATCTTCGTCAATCCGCTGCAATTTGGCGCGAATGAAGATCTCGACAAATATCCGCGCGATCTGGAGCGCGATGCGGCTCTGTTGCGGGGGGCAGAGGTCGATTACCTTTTCGCACCAGCCGTCAGCGACATGTATCCGCGCCCGATGCAGACGGTGGTGGATGTGCCGACGCTCGGCAATCAGATGGAAGGGGAGGCGCGTCCGGGCCATTTCGCCGGGGTCGCGACGGTGGTCAGCAAGCTCTTCAATATCGTCGGCCCCGATGCCGCCTATTTCGGCGAAAAGGATTTTCAGCAACTCGTCATCATCCGCCGCATGGTGGAGGATATGGCCATTCCGGTGCGGGTCGTCGGCGTGGAGACGGTGCGGGAGGATGACGGTCTTGCCTGCTCGTCACGCAATGTCTATCTGACCCCGGAACAGCGCGCTGCTGCCATCATCGTGCCGAAAGCGCTTGATGAGGCCGAACGGCTTTATCGGGCCGGTGTGGACGACCCCGATGCGCTGGAAGCGGCAATTCACGCGTTTATCGCCACAGAACCGCTGGCGACGCCCGAAGTTGTGGCGCTGCGCGACCCCGAAACGCTGGAACGCGTGACGGCGGTGCAGGGGCGGCCCGTGCTGATTGCGCTGTTCGTGCGGCTTGGCACAACGCGGCTTCTCGACAATCGCGTCATTGCGCATGTCGCACAGGAACAGGCGGCCTGACATGAGCGCACCCGTCAAACAGAAGCGACTGACGCCCAAGGCCATTTCAGCCCTGAAGGGCGAGCGCCCGATTGTCAGCCTCACCGCTTATACGACACCGATTGCGCGTCTGCTCGATCCGCATTGTGATCTGCTGCTGGTGGGCGACTCGCTCGGCATGGTGCTCTACGGCATGGATTCTACGCTCGCCGTAACGCTCGACATGATGATCGCCCATGGGCAGGCGGTGATGCGCGGCGCCGAGACGGTTTGTGTCATCGTCGATATGCCGTTCGGTTCCTATCAGGAATCTAAGGAACAGGCGTTCCGCAATGCCGCCCGCGTGATGCAGGAAGCCGGCTGCGACGGCGTCAAGCTTGAAGGCGGCGAGGAAATGGCCGAAACGGTCGCATTCCTCGTCAAGCGTGGCATTCCGGTGTTTGGCCACGTCGGTTTGATGCCGCAGCAGGTCAATACGGTTGGCGGTTTCCGCTCGCTCGGGCGCGGCGACGAGGAAGCCGATCGCATTCGTCGTGACGCGCGGGCCATAGCCGATGCCGGTGCCTTTGCGCTAGTTATCGAAGGCACGGTCGAGCCGCTGGCCCGCGAGATCACCGCATCGCTCTCCGTCCCGACGGTGGGCATCGGCGCGTCGGCTGCCTGTGACGGACAGATACTGGTTTCCGACGACATGCTGGGACTGTTTCAGGACTTTACGCCGCGCTTCGTGAAGCGCTTTGCACAACTGGCGCCGCAGGTTTCGGATGCGGCCAAAGCCTATGCCGAAGAGGTGCGTGCGCGCACATTCCCGGGGCCGGAGCATGTTTTCGGGGCCAAACCGAAAGCTTAGACTGCAAAACTTGTGCCGTATGGCGGTAGCGCCTTGTAATTATTCGTCAATCGCGTTCAATGTCGGAAGTGTTTTCCGGAGTTGCCGTGACCAACGATATTGCCCATACCGAACTGATTGCAGTGCTGGCCGCCGTAACCGGCGAGCAGCCGCGCGTCATGACCGTGCGGCCCAAGGAAACATCAGTGCAGGCGCTACCGTCGGGTCCGTTCGAAAGCGAACACCGTTCGTTGCAATCCGGTCTGCGCGCGTGGGTGCAGTCGGAAACCGCACATCCGGTCGGTTATCTGGAGCAGCTCTACACTTTTGCCGACCGTGACCGTCACGCACAGGGCGAACGCATCATCTCGATCAGCTATCTCGGCCTTGTGCGTGAGAGCGATGCGGCGGCGGGGCAGGCGGGCTGGCGCGGCTGGTATGATTATCTGCCATGGGAAGATCACCGTCAGGGCGAACCGGCCATCATGGAGCATCTCAACAACGCACTCCTTGTCTGGGCCTATCGGGCCGAAACGCCGGAACTGACCGCGCAGCGCATGCGGCGCATCGCCTTCACCTTCGGCTTTGAAAATGGCGAGTGGGGCGGGCGCTGGAACGAAGACCTCGTGCTGCAACGCTATGAACTGCTGTTCGAAGCCGGTCTGGTGGCGGAAGCTGGGATGAAGGAAGACGAGAACGGTCGCTCCATGTTTGCCGATCATCGCCGCATCCTTGCCACCGCCATTGCGCGACTGCGCGCCAAGATCAAATATCGCCCGGTGGTGTTCGAATTGATGCCGGACAGTTTTACGCTTCTGCAACTCCAACGGACTGTCGAAGCGCTGGCGGGCCTGCGCCTGCACAAGCAGAATTTCCGCCGCCTGATCGAGCAGCAGGATCTGGTCGAGGAAACCGGCGAAAGCGACAGCGAAACCGGCGGTCGCCCGGCAAAACTGTTCCGTTTCCGTTACTCGATTGTCGAGGAACGCGCCCTTTCCGAGCGCCATCTGGCCGGAGCCAAGCTGCCAATCTCCCGAGATTGACAATATACTCGAATCGAGTATAAGTTCATAAACATGAAATACTCATATTGAGTATAATGGGTAGGCTCGGGAGGCCCAACCATGAACGATCATGTTTCCGTTTCGCAACTTTATGACCGCGTGGCCAAGGTGCTGCCGAAGGCGGAGTGGCTGGGCTTCGAAGACGATGTCGCAGCCATTCTCGAATTGAAGAAAAAGCGTAATACGGTGATCCTTGCGCATAATTACCAGACGCCCGAAATCTTCCATTGCGTGGCCGATATTGTCGGCGACAGTCTGGCGCTGGCGCGCAAGGCTGCGGAAGTGGAGGCCGATGTGATCGTGCTGGCGGGTGTGCATTTCATGGCCGAAACGGCCAAGCTGCTTAATCCCGGCAAGACGGTGCTGATCCCCGATATGGGCGCGGGCTGTTCACTTGCCGACAGCATCACGCCGGAAGATGTAGCGCTGTTACGGCAGACGCATCCGGGCGTGCCGATCATCACCTATGTCAACACCTCGGCAGCCGTGAAGGCCGCATCGGATATTTGCTGCACATCCGGGAATGCCAAGAAAGTGGTGGAGTCGCTTGGCGTGCCACGCGTGCTGATGATCCCCGACGAGTTTTTGGCGCAGAATGTGGCGCGCGAAACCAATGTCGAAATTCTCGCCTGGCATGGCCATTGCGAGGTGCATGAGCGGTTCACGCCCGACGATATCCGTGAATTGCGTGAAAGCCATCCCGGCGTCGTGGTTCTGGCCCATCCCGAATGCCCGCCGGAAGTGGTGGCGGTCGCCGATTTTGCCGGTTCCACAGCGGTCATGTCGGACTATGTCGGCGAGAAGAAGCCGCAGCGTGTCGTGCTTTTGACCGAATGCTCGATGAGCGACAATGTCGCCGTCGATCACCCGGATGTCGAGTTCATCCGCCCGTGCAATCTCTGCCCGCATATGAAGCGGATCACGCTCGCCAATATTCGCGATGCACTGGAAAACAACCGTCATGAAGTGATCGTCGATGCCGCCTTGATGGAGCCTGCCCGGCGCGCCGTCGAGCGGATGCTAGCGGTATGAGCGCGGCTCCGGTCCTCGTCATTGGCAGCGGCCTTGCCGGTCTGATGACGGCGCTGACGCTGTCGCCGCAGCCGGTCCTGCTGGTGACAGCGGGAAGCCTCGGCCTGTCTGGTTCCAGCACTTTGGCGCAAGGCGGTATTGCCGCAAGCGTTGGCACTGACGACAGCTTGGCACTGCATCTGGCCGATACGATCGCGGCGGGCGACGGCCTGTGTGACGCAGGCGTGGCGTCAGAAATTATCGCGGCAGGCGCGGACGTCGTTGCGGCGCTGGAGGCGCATGGCGTGCGTTTCGACCGCAAGGCGGACGGTTCATTTTCGCTCGGGCTGGAAGCCGCCCATAGTCGCTATCGCATTGTGCATGTGGATGGCGATGGGACCGGCGCGGGCATCATGCGCGCCTTGATTGCGAAAGTGCTGGCGACGCCTTCGATCAACGTCATGGAAAATACCCGCGCCTCGCGGCTCATCCGGCAGGATGGCCGTGTCGCCGGCGCTTGTCTTGAAAATGTCGGTCCGGTTGCAGCGCGCGCCGTGGTGCTGGCGACGGGCGGGATCGGTGGACTTTATAACGCAACGACCACGCCGCTCGGCAATCTCGGCCAAGGGGCCGCATTGGCAGGTCGCGCAGGCGCTGTGCTTGCGGATATGGAATTCGTGCAATTCCACCCGACCGCGCTTGCGGTTTCTGCGCCGCGTCTGCCGCTGATCAGCGAGGCGGTGCGCGGGGAGGGCGCCATCCTCGTCAATCATCGCGGCGAGCGCTTCATGGCGGATATTCCGGGCCGCGAGCTTGCGCCCCGCGATGTAGTGGCGCGCGCCATCGGCAGCGAGATCGCGCAAGGGCGCAAGGTCTATCTCGATGCGCGTACAGCTCTGGGCGCGCGTTTTGCAACCCGGTTTCCCGGTATCGATGCGCTTTGCAAACAACATGGCATCGATCCGTCCAGCGACCCCATCCCGGTCAGACCCGCCACGCATTATCACATGGGCGGCGTCAAGACCGACGCTGACGGTCGCACCAGCTTGCCCGGTCTCTGGGCGGTGGGGGAGGCCGCCTGCACCGGCCTGCATGGCGCCAACCGGCTTGCCAGCAATTCACTGCTTGAAGCCGCCGCCATGGGGCTGCGCGCCGCCCGCGCGATTGGCTGTGCAGAGGCGGTCGCCGTGCGGCATCCCGTGCCTGTCAGCCTGCCGCAGAGCGCGGACGCTGAACCCGTGCGGCACATTGTTTCCCGCCATCTTGGCCTGCTGCGTGATGAAGAAGGTTTGCGTTCTGCAATCACCACCCTTCTCCCCCTCGCGGAGACCGACGATGCCGCAGCCGTGGCGTTGGTTGCTGCGGTTGCGGCATTTGACCGGTGCGAGTCGCGCGGCAGCCATGCCCGCACCGACTATCCCGCCAAAGATGCGGCTCCAGTCCGCAGCTTTTTCACTTTTTCGGCAGCTTTCGCACTGGCACGCGAAATCGCCGCGCCTCACCCTGTTACAAGGACTGCATGATGAACCTGCCGCGCTTGTCTCCGCTTGTCGTCGAACCGCTGGTGCGCGCCGCACTTCTGGAAGATCTGGGGCTTGCTGGTGATATTACTAGCAATGCGGTGGTGCCGGAGGATCACCGCTCGGCCATGCTGTTCAGCCTGCGCCAGCCGGGCGTCATCGCCGGGCTGGATGTGGCCGAAATGGCGTTTCGTCTGGTCGATCCGGACGTCACATTCGAACGTCTGGCGCGGGACGGTCAGTCTCTTGAGAAAGGGGCGGATGTTGCCCGCGTTTCCGGCTCGTCGCGCTCGATCCTGGCGGGGGAGCGGACGGCGCTGAATTTCCTCGGCCACCTTTCCGGCATTGCCACGGCAACGGCGGGTCTGGTGAAAGCGGTTGCGGGCACCGGGGCCTCCATCGTCTGCACGCGCAAGACGACACCGGGGCTGCGCGCCTTGCAGAAATATGCAGTGAGGGCAGGCGGCGGCATGAACCACCGTTTCGCGCTTTATGATGCGGTGCTGATCAAGGACAATCACATCGCGGTCGCTGGCGGCGTGCGCGAGGCCATCGAGCGCGCCAAGGCGGGGGCTGGTCATATGGTCAAGATCGAGGTGGAAGTCGATACACTGCAACAACTCGAGGAAGCGATGGCCATCGGCGTGGACGCCGTATTGCTCGATAACATGTCGCCTGCGCAATTGAGTGAGGCAGTATCGATCATCGATGGTCGCGCCATTTCAGAGGCCTCGGGCGGTATTACGCCTGAAACGGTGGCGGCCGTTGCGGCTAGTGGCGTCGATCTGATTTCAGTCGGCTGGACCACGCACAGCGCCCCCAATCTCGATATCGGGCTCGATTTTGAACTGAATAACTGAGGCTTTATGCCTTGAGTAGCGTGGAAGGTAGTCTCTCCCGCGCCACCAAATTCCAAATGCGTTCTGCTATCAAGCCCAACCCAACTCACGGTGTTGGGTCTTGCGCATTTGAGGTGACGGTTTCCTCCAAACTGCCGCAAAGTATTCCATAAAAACATGATTGATTCATTCATATTTTCGTGTCACAACACAAATGACTGATAGTCAGTCATGAGTCGTGCGGTGATTCAGCGGCTTGCTTGTGTGCGTGCCGGTTGCCGGATTGCCGTCACGGCTCAAAACATCGCAGCAGCGAGTTTGATAGATATCGAGCAGGAGGGAAGCGTGATGCTTCACCATAAGGAAAACTGGCCTTACGTCGTCACCCTGTCGACGGGCGCATCGACCTTGGAAGAAACGCGTGAATTCTTTGATGTCTGGAACCGGTGGCTTGATGCGGGAAAGCCCTTTATCACGATCCGCCGTTTTCTAGATGAGGATGCTCTGGCACATCCCGAAGGTTCGGCGCGCGAAGTCAAGCAATGGCTCCAGCAGAATGCGCAGCGCATTCGCGAACAGGTGATGGGCATGGTGAACATCGTGCCGGAATCGGTATATGAACAGGCAAGCCGCATGGATGCCGAAAAGCTGTTTCGCGTTCCGGCGGGCACATTTTCCAATGTCGATGCGGCACTGCATTGGCTCGAAGACCGTGTCGTTCGGCCAAATCAGCTTGATTTTGACCGGGCAGCGATCCGGGATAGATTGGAAGTATCCTGAAATTTCGGAGATCGATTTGCCGTCCACCGCCATCAAGCCCAGGCCTCGTACCAAACCAGCGGAAATACGTCGTGACGAGCTGATGGCCGCAGCTGAAGCCCTCTTCCTCGAAAAGGGCTTCGCGGCGACAAGCGTGGATGAAATCGTGCGCTTGGCGGACGTTGCCAAAGGTACATTCTATCTGCATTTTCGCAGCAAGGACGACATCCTGCTGAACTTGCGGGAGCGCTTCATCAATGGATTCTGTGAAGGGCTGGAGCGCCAGCTAGATCTACTTCCAGCAGACGACTGGCAGACAAAACTGGCTGTCTGGGCCGAAGCCGGAATTGCCGGTTATCTTGACAATTACAAGCTGCACGACATGGTGTTTCACGATTTTCATCCGCCCATGCGCCGCATGAAGCAGGAAAATCCGGCGGTCGTCCAGCTTGATGCGTTGTTGACCGATGGTAATGCTGCAGGCGCATGGAAAATCGCCGATACGCGTCTGACTGCAGTGCTTCTGTTCAATGCGCTGCACGGTGCGGTCGATGAGACCATCTCCAACCCGGATATGATGGACCGAGCCGAGATGGTTGCCGGTGTTAAAGCATTTTTCCTGCAGGCGGTGAGCGCTTAGCAGTCACGCTCAAAGAAAAAGGGAGGCTGGATGCCTCCCTTTATTGGTTTTCCAGCCTCTTTAGTCGGGCCTACTTTTCAACGAAAGCCTTTTCGATAACGTAATGTCCGGCTTCGCTCTGGCTGCCTTCCTTAAAGCCGCGCTCTTCCAGAATCTGCTTTGTTTCGGCCAGCATTTCAGGGCTGCCGCAGAGCATCATGCGGTCGTCGTCGTGGTTAAACTCCGGCAGACCGACATCGGTAAAGAGCTGCCCCGAACGAATAAGGTCGGTCAGACGACCGCGATTTTTGTAAGGCTCACGCGTAACGGTTGGATAGTAGATGAGTTGGTTCTTGACCATCTCACCAAGGAACTCGTCCTGCGGCAATTCATTGGCGATGAAATCGGTATAGGCAAGCTCTGCCACCTGACGCACGCCATGAACGAGAATGATCTTCTCAAAACGTTCATAGGCTTCCAGATCGCGGATGATCGACAGAAATGGCGCGAGACCGGTGCCGGTCGAGAGCAGCCAGAGATTTTTTCCCGGCTTCAGATTGTCATAGAGCAGCGTACCGACCGGCTTCTTGGACAGGATGATCTGGTCGCCAACTTTCAGGTGCTGAAGCTTTGAAGTCAGCGGACCGTTCGGCACTTTGATCGAGAAGAATTCCAGCCCGTCTTCATAGAGGCTCGAGGCAATGGAATAGGCGCGTGTGAGCGGCTTGCCGTTCACTTCCATACCCATCATGATGAACTGGCCGCTCTGGAAGCGAAAACCGGGGTCGCGCGTCGTGCGGAAGGAAAACAGCGTGTCGGTCCAGTGATGGATGTCGGTGACGGTTTCCTGATTGAAGTTACTGCTCATTTTCGGAACTGTCTCTGTCTTGCTCCTGCACCGCTTGGGAGGACGGCGTCCAGGGATTTGGATTGGTCGGTTCGGTCTTATCGGTCATTGCTGCATTTTGCCCGCAGTCTTGCAGCTTCGTGGAGACTGCATCAGCTGCAGGCAAAACGCCTTGATCACAATCAATGTAAGCGCGTCATGCTGCCTTCAGGGTGGCTTCCGCGAATTCGTAATTGGCCAGCTTGTCGAGGAAATTCGTTACATAGTCAGGCCGACGATTACGGAAATCGAGATAATAGCTATGCTCCCAGACATCAAGCCCTAATAGCGCCTTGCCTTCGCCGGTTGCCAGCGGATTGGAGCCATTCGGCGTCTTGGTGACCTTGAGCTTGCCGTCATTGGCCAGAACCAGCCATGCCCAGCCCGAGCCGAACTGGCCGACAGCTGCGGTTTTGAAGGCTTCCTTGAACTGGTCGATGCTGCCGAAATCCTCGACAATCTTCTTTTCCAGAGCGCCCGGCAGGCGTCCACCGGTTGCCGACAGGTTCTGCCAGAACAGATTGTGGTTCCAATGCTGGCCGGCATTGTTGAACACCGGAGCGAGATCGGCCTTGTCCTTGGCGAAGAGGACGATTTCTTCGAGCGATTTGCCCTTAAGCGCGTCATTCTTTTCAACGAAACCGTTGAGCGCAGTCACATAGGCCTGATGGTGCTTGCCGTGATGCAGCTCAAGCGTTTCCGTGCCCATTCCGACGCCTTCAAGTGCGTTGGTTGCAAAGGGAAGTGGTGGCAAAGTGAAGCTCATTTTAAAACTCCTGATCGCTTGAGCATAATCACCGTTCGGCATCCTGAGGATCGAATCCGGTGTCGACTCTGGCTTTGACGAAAGCCGGTTTGAATACTGAAAATTCAGAATTATCTTGCTTCGACAGGCCTAATCACCTATTTAACAAGATAATCCTTCTTTAAATAGAAAACGGCACATATGTCAAGGAATGACTTTCTAAATACCGATGAATTGGGGGCACGTTCTCCTGCGAAGAGGGTCATGCTCTCCCTCAAGATGCGGGGAGCGCAGACCGCCGCGACCATCGGGGAACATTTGGGAACCACAGGCGAGGCCGTTCGCCAGCAGCTCGTGCGTCTTGCGGAGGAGGGGCTTGTTTCCTCGCATTCCGTGTCGCAAGGCGTCGGCCGGCCTTCATTGTTCTGGGATCTGACCGAAGCCGGTAACAAACGTTTTCCCGATACGCATGCTGATCTGACTGTTCAGCTTCTTCATTCGGTGCGTACCATTCTTGGAGACGATGCACTGGACACGCTGATCGCCCATCGCGAGACCGAGACGCGCCGTCAGTACCAGACGCGCCTGAAGGATTTGTCGCTCGACCAGCGCGTGAAGGAACTTGCCGACATCCGTTCCGCCGAAGGCTACATGGCTGATACCGAAAAACGGGAAGACGGTTCCTGGCTGCTCATAGAAAACCATTGTCCGATCTGTGCCGCTGCCGATGCTTGTCAGGGCTTTTGCAGGTCGGAGCTTCAGGTATTCAGGGCCGTTCTTGGCCCTGATGTTTCGGTAAACCGCACCGAGCATATTCTGGCCGGTGCACGGCGCTGTGCTTACGTTATTGCGCCAACCGCCTAACCATCCTTTCAGCCCTAACCATTCTTTCAGCATTGTGCCGGTTGCGATTGCCTCGCGCTGCGGACGAGAGCAAGTGCTGACACGAACGCCAGTGCAGACAGAATGGCAAAGCCGGAGAAGAGCCAAAGTGCGGCATGTGCGGTGCCGGTAAAGCCACCGGGATTGGTGAGGCCAGCCATATTGGCAACCATTCCGGCAAGTGCTGCACCAAGGGCGGTCGTAAAAAGCTGCACCATGGTCACTGAGGCGGATGCCAGGTTCTGATCCTCTGCGTCGGCACGTTTGAAAATGCGGGTCAGCAGATGCGGCCATGTCAGGCCGACGCCGAAACCGATGACCGCCAGTGCGATACAGATCGGCAGCAGATCGTACCAATGTCCATCGCTGCCAGTCGGAATGAGGACGGCCAGCGTTACCATGCCCGCCACGCCCATGACGGGGGCAGCCAGAATGACACGATCGGTGCGCCCGGCGGCAATTCCTGACGATCCGATGGAACCAAGTGTCCAGCTGCCACCCATAATCGCTGCCAGATAGCCTGCAACAAGCGGCGATTGATTGTGCAGCACCTGAAAGAACAGCGGCACGAAGACTTCGGAACTGGTGACGGATGCGCTGAGGAAGGCAAGGGTGAGATAGAGTGCGCCGAGTTTCCGAATGCTGAACGAGCCTTTCGGGAGGATACGACGGCTGGCTTTCTTTTCCACGGCAGCGAGGAGAAGCAGCAGGACAATCGCGAGCACAACGCCGCCGGTATTCAGCGCCAGCTCCGATGAAATGCTTCCGGCAGAAACGGCAAGGACTGCAGCGGTCAAAAGGATGAGCTGCGGCCAAGCAAGCCGGTCATTGCTGGCGGCGGAGCCGGATTCACGCGGCAGCACCGTCATGGCCATGATGGTGAAGACGGCAATCACCGGCGCAAGCGACCAGAAGGCAGCGCGCCAGATGCCAAGCTCTGCAAAGACGCCGCCGATGGCTGGACCGACAAGCGTAGCCACGCCCCACATGCCGGAAACGAGACCGATGGCACGTGGCCACAGCGCTTCGTCGAAAACGATGCGGATCATGGAATAGGAGAGCGCCAGCATCATGCCGCCTCCAAGACCCTGTATGGCGCGCCCCGCCAGCATGACGGGCATGGATGGAGCGAGGCCGCAAGTCAGGGTTCCAGCAGCAAAGATGACGGCAGCGATCAGATAGGCGCTGCGCGGGCCTGCCTGGGAAAGCAGACGCGGCACAAGCGCCGAGCCGAGAATGGATGCCGTCACGAACAGCGCCGTGTTCCAGGCATAATAATCCATGCCGCCAATATCGGCGACGACCGTGGGCAGAATGGTTGTAGCGATGAATACGTTGATAGCGTGAAGCGCCACGCCGCCAACAAGCGTCAGCGATACGATAGCGTTTCTACCTGCGAACAGATCTCCCCAACCGGCGGTCGGCTTGTGATCCTGCATTTCATTTTCCTTTGACTATCCTTGTGCGGGCGAATGCCTGAGAGCCTGTTCCAAAAATCACCATTTTCGCCACGGCTTGCCGCTTTTTGATTCAGGCTCTGAATAAGGTCGCCCCGAACATGAAATAATGGCTACGCCCGCACCCATAATTTGTCAAGTGAATGCTTGTTTAATTAAACTGACGATACTCGAGAATCTGTAGCAAGCCGTCTTGTGGGGTGGAAGCCATTTGTCCGGGCAAAGACTTTCAATGAAAACGACAGTGCAAGCGGGAGCGAGGGGGAAGGGGTTCAAATCCTCGCAAAAAGGCCTATATGAGGCTCACCCGCTGAAGGTGGGCAGGAAGTGGAGAAGTAATCCGCGATAGCTTGTGGGGAAATTTTTTCCCGATAATGCTGTGGCGGATTTGTGTTTCTGTCACAAGCTTCCTATAAGCCTTCGAATAATTTGGGAAACTACTTATGTGTTTCCTCAACTTGGCAAACCAGCCTTGCTGGCAAGGCCAGATTTCCCCTTGGACGACCCGGAACGCTCATGATCCAGACGCCTTACTATCTGATCGACAAGACCAAGCTGAAGCGCAACATGGAAAAGGTTGCCTATGTGCGCGAGAAATCCGGCGCCAAGGCGCTGTTGGCGCTGAAATGCTTTGCCACCTGGTCGGTATTTGATCTGATGAGCGAATATATGGATGGCACGACATCGTCTTCGCTCAACGAAGTGCGTCTCGGCCGTGAAAGATTCGGCGGCGAAACCCATGCCTATAGCGTGGCCTATGCCGATAACGAGATCGACGAGGTCATCAGCCACGCCGACAAGATCATCTTCAATTCGATCGGTCAGCTTGAGCGCTTTGCCGACAAGGCAGCACATATCAAGCGTGGCCTGCGCCTCAATCCGGGTGTCTCGTCCTCGAGCTTCGATCTGGCCGATCCGGCGCGTCCGTTCAGCCGCCTTGGCGAATGGGATGTGGCGAAGGTCGAGAAGGTCATGGACCGCGTGACCGGCTTCATGATCCATAACAATTGCGAAAATTCCGATTTCGGTCTTTTCGACAAGATGCTGACCGATATCGAAGAAAAGTTCGGCTCGCTTCTGCACCGCGTTGAATGGGTCAGCCTTGGCGGCGGTATCCACTTCACTGGTGACAACTATCCGGTCGATGCGTTCTGCGCGCGCCTCAAGTCCTTCTCGGAAACATTCGGCGTGCAGGTCTATCTGGAGCCGGGCGAAGCCTCGATCACCAAGACCACGACGTTGGAAGTGACGGTTCTCGACACGCTGTTCAACGGCAAGAATCTTGCCATCGTCGATAGCTCAATCGAAGCGCATATGCTCGATCTACTCATCTATCGTGAAAAGGCGAAGATGGCTCCGAACAACGGCGAGCATAGCTATATGGTGTGCGGCAAGTCCTGCCTTGCCGGTGATATTTTCGGCGAATTCACTTTCGACAAGGAGCTCTCCATCGGCGACCGCCTCTCGTTTGAAGATGCGGCCGGTTATACGATGGTCAAGAAGAACTGGTTCAATGGTGTGAAAATGCCAGCCATTGCCGTGCGTGAACTGGATGGCACGGTCAAACTTGTCCGCGAATTTGATTACGCGGATTTTGAAGGGTCGCTTTCGTAAAGATCCTGTTGCGATTTCAAACCGCAACGAACCCACATGTTCCGAATGAGAAGGCAGTCGGGACAGTTAACAGATGGCGGGGAACCGCTGGAAGAGGAAGCATCGACAGAAAATGAAGAAGAACGTTCTCATTATCGGCGCCGGGGGCGTGGCACAGGTTGTTGCACATAAATGTGCGCAAAACTCTGACATATTGGGCGATATCCATATTGCGTCCCGCACGGTTGAGAAATGCCGCAAGATTATCGATAGCGTGCATGAAAAGAAGAGCCTCAAGACCGAGGTGAAACTGGAAGCGCATGCTTTGGACGCGCTGGATATTGAAGCTACCAAGGCTCTGATCCAGAAGACCGGCGTTCAGATCGTCATCAATGTCGGCTCGGCCTTCCTCAATATGTCGGTTCTGCGTGCCTGTATCGATACGGGCGTGGCTTACATGGACACCGCGATCCATGAAGACCCGAAGAAGATTTGCGAAACCCCACCATGGTATGGCAACTACGAATGGAAGCACCTGCAGGAATGCGAGGAGAAGGGCATCACCGCCATTCTCGGCATCGGCTTTGATCCGGGCGTGGTCAATGCCTATGCACGCCTTGCGGCAGATGACTATCTCGATGAAGTGAAGTCCATCGACATCGTTGACATCAACGCCGGTTCGCATGGCCGCTGGTTCTCGACCAACTTCGACCCTGAAATCAACTTCCGCGAATTCACCGGCACGGTTTATTCCTGGCAGAAGGGTGAATGGCAGTCGAACAAGATGTTCGAAGTCGGCCAGACGTTCGATCTGCCCGTTGTCGGCCCGAGCAAGGCCTATATGACTGGCCACGACGAAGTGCATTCGCTGTCCAAGAATTACCCTAATGCCGATGTGCGTTTCTGGATGGGCTTTGGCGATCACTACATCAATGTCTTCACGGTGCTGAACAATCTCGGCCTTCTGTCGGAACAGCCAGTCAAGACCGCTGAAGGTCTGGAAGTCGTGCCGCTCAAGGTGGTCAAGGCTGTTCTGCCTGATCCGTCGTCGCTGGCACCGGATTACACCGGCAAGACCTGTATTGGCGATTTCGTGAAGGGCACCAAGGACGGCAAGGAGAAGGAAGTCTTCATCTATAATGTTGCCGACCACAAGGACGCCTATAACGAAGTGGGTTCGCAGGGCATTTCCTACACCGCTGGCGTTCCGCCGGTTGCAGCCGCAATCCTGATTGCCTCGGGCGAATGGGATGTGAAGAAGATGGTCAATGTGGAAGAGCTTAATCCAAAGCCTTTCCTTCACATCCTGAATCAGATTGGCTTGCCATCGCGCATCAAGGACGAAGACGGCGACCGTGCATTGGATTTCGCGTAAGGATACCGCTTTATACTATTGGAAAACCCCGCTTTGGCGGGGTTTTTTATTGCGCCCTGATTCGGCTTATTCAGGCATATTTGGCCACGTATCCGAAAGCCGATACCCATCCGGAAACGGATCGCTCGGATCAAGCATGAGCTGCGAAGTCCCTGTCACCCATGCGCGACCGGAAATGATCGGGCTGATGGCAGGTTTGCCGCCGAGTTCCAGCGCCTTGTCCAACCGACAATGAAACTCCGTGCCTAGTACCGACTTCCCGATGAATTTCTCTCCGACCTTCATCTGGCCTTTTGCATGAAGCACGGCCATGCGCGCCGAACAGCCAGTGCCGGTCGGGGACCGGTCGAGTTTGGCCGGGCGAATGGCAACGGTGTTCACGCCGGTCAGCACATCGCCCTCGCGCGTCACCGGCTCGGTGATCTGACAGAAGGAAATGTGGTTCCAGTCTTTTTCAGGATGGCGGAAACCAAGCTGTTCATTGGCGGCTTTGGTGATCTTCACGCCGATCTCGGCGAGTTCCCGCGCCTGGCCCGGCTCGATCTTCATTCCGATAGAAGCTGCATCGACAATCACGAAACTGTCGCCGCCATAGGCCGTATCGACGGTAACAGTGCCAAGTCCTTCAACTTCCAATGATGCATCCAGACGATCGGCAAAGGACGGCACGTTGCGGACACTGATACGCTCGGCCTTGCCGTTGCGGCATTCCGCTTCCACTTCGATGATACCGCCGGGGGCTTCCAGCACCATGCGCGTCACCGGCTCCTGCATGGGAACGATGCCGCTATCTAGTAGAACCGTGGAGACGCAGATCGAGTTGGAGCCCGACATCGGCGGCGTATCGGCGGGCTCCATGATGATGAAACCCATCTGCGCGCGCGGGTCTTTCGGTGGCACCAGCAGGTTGACGTGGCGGAATACGCCGCCGCGAGGCTCGTTCAGGACGAAATTGCGTAAGGTCTCGTCATTGGCGATGAAGCGCGATTGCTCCCACACCGTATTGCCGGGAGGCGGCGCCACCCCACCGACGATGACATCGCCGACTTCGCCCTCCGCATGACAGCCGACTATATGGATGACTTTGGTACTGCGCATGACGCCTCCTGCAATTAATACAATCATTCCTATCGGTTAGGCCACAAGCGTCAATCCTTTATCGGACGGGCAATTGCGCTTTCGTGTCAGAATGAGGATTTCATTCCTCTATGTGTCCGGAGGCGAAAAATCCATTTCGAGATGTGTTGCTTCTTTGAGCAAGTCTGATATCCATGTTGCTCTAATTTTGTGCAAATCGATGCGCAGCCCGCTTGGCTCCGGATCAGTTTCTGGAACATACACAACGTTCCCAATAGAAATTGAGCAACCCGAAAAATGGGGTGTGTTCGCTCTATGAGCGATGACACCCTTAGCCTGCATGGGACGGTCGATGATCGTATTTCTGCGCCTCTTCTCAGATTGACATGGTCTCTGATGTTCCGGGGCGTGGCCTCAATCAAAATGGAGCATCCGGCGGATTGACGGCCCCGGATGTTTCGGGGAGCGGACTATGGACAGGACAATCAATGCGGGTTTTCAGCAGCCCCATGAATCCGGCATGCAGCGTTGGGGCAGGGAGATGGCCGCCGCGCTGACGCTCGGCTGGCCGCTGATCTTCACCAATCTTTCGCAGGCAGCATTGACCGCGACAGACGTTATCTTCATCGGCCGTCTTGGCGCGGATACGCTTGCCTCGGCCCTGCTGACGACGAGCTTCTATCACACGCTGATGATCTTCTCGATGGGGCTTGTCTCGGCCGTGATGCCGATGATCGCCATCGCGCTTGGCAAGAACCGCCATTCGGTGCGCGATGTGCGCCGTACTGTGCGTCAGGGTTTCTGGACCGCAATCATGATCGCGATTCCGGTCTGGATCGTGCTATGGCATTGCGAGGAGATTTTCCTGTTTCTCGGCCAGCGTCCGGACATTGCTGCCCGTTCGACCGATTTCATGCACACGCTGCAATGGGCGCTTCTGCCTTATCTCGGTTATATCGTTCTGCGCTCATTCTTTGCGGCCATGGAAAAGCCGATGTGGACGCTGTTGATCGCAGCGCTTGCCATCGGCTTCAATGCGCTTGCCGGTTGGACGCTGATTTTCGGCCATTTCGGCTTTCCGCGCATGGAACTGCACGGCGCCGGTATCGCCACCACAGCGTCAAGCACGATGATGTTCCTTGGACTTGCATTCATCACACTGCGTCATCGCCGTTTCCGCCGCTATCACCTGTTCGGTCGCTTCTGGCGTCCCGACTGGGCTCGCCTGCTCGAACTGTGGCGCATCGGCATTCCGATGGCGCTGACATTCGTGTTCGAAACCTCCATCTTCTATGCTGCCGTTGTCATGATGGGCCGCATCGGACCAACGGCGATGGCGGCTCACGCGGTGGCGATCCAGATCGCATCGCTCAGCTTCATGGTGCCACTCGGTTTCGGACAGGTTGCAACGGTGCGCGTGGGCAGGGCCTATGGTGCAGGCCATCCCAAGGCAATTGCCTATGCGGGCTGGAGCGCCTATGCCCTTGGCGTTGGTTTCATGTCTGTCACGGGACTGCTCATGATCCTCATTCCGCGCGTGTTCATCGGCGTTTTCCTCGATCTGCACGATCCGCAGAATCTGCCGGTGATGGAACTGGCCGTGACTTTCCTTGCGCTGGCAGCACTCTTCCAGATCGTTGACGGCGCGCAAGCCGTTGCCGCAGGCATGCTGCGCGGTTTGCGTGATACGCGCGTACCGATGTTTCTGGCGCTGTTCGGCTATTGGGGGGTGGGGCTGCCACTGGGTGCCTTGCTTGCATTCAAGTTCGAGCTCGGCGGCGTGGGTATCTGGCTCGGCCTTGCTGCCGGTCTCGGCATTGTCGCGGTGTTGATGACATTGCGGTGGCGCAGGCATCTTGCCCATGTCTCGGCGCATCCCGCCTGATAAAAAAGCCATACGACGTCACGTCGTATGGCTTTTGATCATAGTGCCGAGATTCACTTCGTCAGAGCGGTGATGCGATCAAGCGCTGCGCCGAAGCCTTTGAGCGAAACCTTGAAGGCGACAGGTTGGCTTGGGCTCAAGGCCGTCGTGGTGACGTTGATATTCGTGCCAGCCTTGAGCGCTGCAACCTGCTTTGCTTCAAAGCTTACTGGCGCCAGGCAACCCTGTGGTAGGCAGGTCGAGAAAGCGAGATTAGGTCCGGCAACATCATCGATCTTGAGTGAAGCGCCTTTTGCCAGGTCGAGACCGAATGGCATCAACAGAACGCCTTCGACCTTACCGGCAGTGTTATGCAATTCTGCAGTGAGCACGCGCTGGCCGGTCTGCGTGCTGCTCTGGTCCTGACGCATGACACAGATGCTTGTTTCCTTCTGGTTTTGACAGGAAACAGTCCAGTCCTGATAGGTCTCCTGAAGGGTGCTTGCTCCACCGGGAAGGGGAGCGGCCAGCGCTGGTGCGCCCGAAATGGCAGCGAACGTGAATGCAAGACCGATTGCGCGATAGCTTTTCATAAATAGATTCTCTCTGAAATTAATGAGTCCCAGAACCGTATACTCGGACGCGGTGTCCAAGAAAACATTATGGAGCATAAAATATTCGTGTCTTCAACTAGGATTTATTGTTTATATTTTAGTTATATAAATAGATATGAATATATTATTGGTTGTGCAGGCCTCTTTTTCTATGGGCAAGGTTTTGTTCATTGTCCCCTTTTCCTTGGGATGCGGGAACTTTAAAGTCACTAGGGTCAGGACTTACAAATTTGGTGACATGGTGTGAGGCCATCCGTTTGGATACGAGGAGAAAAGGCGAAGGAAATGTGGTTCATTTTCAAGCCTTTTTGACGCGGTAGCCAAGCGGATGGACCACATCCTTCGGACACCGAAATGCCAAGGCGGATGTTGGCGATCTGCCGCGTCGAACCGCTCGACCGGGGGCTCCCCCGTTCTTCGCGCCTCTCCTTGTATATTTGGTCATTTCAGATGCCATTGTTACCAAATTAGTAAGTCCTGACCCTAGATGACAAGTCGGATTGCCGACCGGGAGGAGAAAACGTGACGCTGCGCTATCAGATCGTTGCACTGGCGATTGTGCCGCTCATCGTGGCTATTCTGACGGTCACGGCCTTTATCACCTGGCAATCTGCAAATCTCGTGCAGAGCAGCATCGCGACCTTCGAGAAGAACATGCTCAAGGCCAAGGAAACCGAGCTGCTCAATCTCACCAATCTGGCGCTTTCCTCCATACAGCAGATTTACGATGAGGCTGGTCCCGACGATACCGCTGCCATGGAAAAGGTACGGGAGATTCTGACCTCGCTCGATTACGGTCGTGACGGTTATTTCTTCGTCTATGATTACGATGGCAACAATGTCGTCCATCCGCGCCAGACCTTTCGGCCCGGCCATAACTGGCTCAACCTTGTCGATCCCGATGGGGATCGCGTTATTGCCAACCTGATCGGCAAGGCGAAGGAAGGCGGAGGATTGCACCAGTATAAATGGGAAAAGCCATCCAGCGGCGAAATGGCCGACAAGCTCTCTTTTGCCGTTGGTCTGGATAAATGGAAATGGATGCTCGGAACGGGCGTCTATCTCGATGATGTCTATGTGCAGACGGCTGCCGCCAATGCGGATTTTCGCGCCAATATCCGCACGACCTTCCTCATTGTCAGTCTGATCGCCGTGCCTGCCGTGATGCTCGTTTTCGCAACCTGCATGCTGCTCAATCTGCGCGAGCGACGCATGGCCGACAACAAGCTGAAGGAGTTGGCGCAGCGCATCATCGACACGCAGGAAGAAGAACGAGCGCGTCTGGCGCGCGAGCTTCACGACGGTATTTCCCAAAATCTCGTCGGTGTTCGCTATGCCATCGATCTTGCAAGCCGTCAGGTGAGAATGGGCAGCGGAGGTGCGCCGCTTGCTATCGAGAAAGCATCGGATGCGCTTAATGGTGCGATCAAGGAGGTTCGGCGGCTTTCACATGATTTGCGCCCGCGCATTCTGGACGATCTTGGGCTGACGGTAGCTCTCAAAGCCCTGTGCGAGCATTTTTCGGAGCGAACCGGTATTGAAACGCAGCTGGAAGCAAGCGGACTGAACGAGACGTTAAAGCCGGAAGCAAGTACGGCGCTTTATCGCGTGGTGCAGGAAGCACTCACCAATGTCGAACGCCATTCTGGCGCCAGTCATGTAGGAATCCGGCTTTGGGGTTCAAATGGCAAGGTTACAATGACCGTTGCCGACGACGGCAATGGTTTCACCGCGCGTGATCTGAAGGATCAGTTGTCGGGATTGGGCTTGCGCAATATGCAGGAGCGAATGGCACATTTCGGCGGCGTGCTCTTGGTTGAAACCAGCGCAGATGGTACGCAACTCACCGCGCGTTTGCCGAAATCGGCAACAGAAAGAAGGCGGGAACCGGAAGTCGCATGACGAACCAATGCAAGATTCGCGTATTGCTCGTGGATAATCATCCGCTGGTGCTGGATGGTCTGCGCGCTGTGCTCGAAACCTATGACGATATCGATATTACAGGAGCGGCTTCCAATGCGCGAGCTGCACTGGAACTGGCGCTTTCCGTCAATCCCGACGTGGTTTTGATGGATATCAACATGCCGCTTCTCAATGGTATCGACGCTATCGAGCTGTTCAAGAAGCAATTGCCTGGCATTCGCATCCTCATGCTGTCCATGCATGATAGCCGCGAATATATCTCTACCTCCATCATGCGCGGGGCTTCCGGCTACGTGCTGAAGGATGTGTCGACGACTGAAATCGTCGCCGCCATTCATGCGGTCGCTTCGGGGGGGACATATTTCTCATCCGGTGTTTCGGAAGCACTGCTCGACAGCGGCGACAGGAAGTCGGAAGGCTTGTCTTTGCGTGAAAATGATGTGCTCGTGCTGGTGGCTGAAGGCGGAAGCAATCGGGAGATTGCGATGAATCTCGGCATTTCGGAAGCGACCGTTGAAACTCACCGCAAGAACATCAAGAAGAAGCTTGGAATTGGCAGCACAGCTGGGCTTACACGCTATGCCATCGAGAACCGGCTGCGCCTGTCTTCGCAGTAACCTGTATTCTTCCCAACCCCGCATAGCGCCTTACCCACTAATGGGTAGAGCTTTGTTTCTTAGAACTTTCGTCAACTTGCGACGTCGAATCGCCGGTCCTATCATCCGCTCCAAAACCGCTTGAGGAGGCGGAAAAGGAGGGGAGGAGCGATGTCAGTCTTGCTGGCGTTGTCGCGTGCTATCGACGCGGCCAATAATTTTATCGGAAAATCCGTGTCGTGGCTGATCCTGGTGGCGGTGCTCATCAGTGCGATCAACGCAGTCTCGCGCAAGCTGTTCAATCTCAGTTCGAACGCATGGCTGGAAGCGCAGTGGTATCTGTTCTCGGCGGTCTTCCTGATCGCAGCCGGATACACGCTTCTGCATAGCGAGCATGTGAAGGTCGATCTGCTCTACAGCCGCTATTCACGGCGAACCCAGCTTCTGGTCGAGATTTTCGGCACGATCTTTTTTCTCCTGCCTTTCTGCCTCATCACGATTTACCTCTCCTGGCCCATCGTGGCAGCCAAGATTGCCAGCGGTGAAACCTCCAACAATACGGGCGGACTGGTTTTATGGCCGGTCTGGATGCTGATCCCCATCGGCTTCGGCTTGCTCGCATTGCAGGGCATTTCCGAACTCATCAAGCGCATCGCCATCCTTCAAGGGCGGATACCGGACACGGTCGCCCTTGAAGATGCAGAAGCCCAGGCGCTCTGAGGGGAATGGATATGATTGCTTTTATTGCGGAAAATCTCGCGCCGTTGATGTTTCTGTCGCTGGTGGTCGTGTTGTTGCTCGGCTACCCTGTGGCTTTCGCACTGGCCTTTGTCGGTTTTGCCTTCGGTTTCGTCGGCATCGAAATGGGGCTTTTGCCGGTCAATCTGTTCGGAGCGATACCGGACCGCATCTTTGGGCAGATGTCGAACGAGACATTGCTTGCCATTCCGTTCTTTACGTTCATGGGGCTGATACTGGAGCGAAGCGGCATGGCAGAAGAACTGCTCGATACGATCGGGCAGCTTTTCGGACCGGTGCGTGGAGGGCTTGCTTTTGCGGTGATTATCGTCGGCGCACTTCTGGCTGCAACCACCGGCGTCGTTGCCGCTTCGGTGATTTCAATGGGGCTGATTTCGCTCCCGATCATGCTGCGCTACGGCTATGATCGCAAAGTGGCGAGCGGCACGATTGCCGCCTCAGGCACGCTGGCGCAAATCATTCCACCGAGCCTTGTTCTGATCGTTCTAGCCGACCAGCTCGGCCGTTCGGTTGGCGATATGTACAAGGGCGCGCTGGTCCCCGGCCTGCTGCTTGTCGGCTTCTACTGCGCTTTCATCATTGGCATGTCGATTTTCCGGCCTGATACGGTCCCGGCACTACCGCCTCAGGCTCGTACATTAAAGGGCTGGAAACTGGCGCAGAAAGTGGTGATTTCGCTTGTGCCGCCGCTCGTACTGATCTTCCTTGTTTTGGGAACGATCTTCATCGGTGTTGCGACCCCCACGGAAGGTGGAGCCATGGGCGCGGTCGGTGCGTTGCTTCTCGCCATCATCAACCGCCGTCTCAACATGACGATACTGACCTCGGCGCTCTACGCCACGGCAAAGCTCTCGTCTTTTGTTATCTTTATTCTGCTCGGCGCGCGCGTTTTCTCACTCACGTTCTATGGCGTCAACGGTCACGTCTGGGTCGAGCACCTGATGACGTCGATTCCCGGCGGTGAAGTGGGCTTCCTGATCGTCGCCAATATTCTGGTGTTCTTTCTGGCCTTCTTCCTCGACTATTTCGAGCTTGCCTTCATCATCATCCCGCTTCTGGCGCCGGTAGCCGACAGTCTGGGCATCGATCTGGTCTGGTTCGGCGTCATGCTGGCAGTCAACATGCAGACATCGTTCATGCATCCGCCATTCGGCTTCTCGCTGTTTTATCTGCGTTCGGTTGCTCCGTCCCGACCCTACAAGGACAAGGTGACTGGCGCGACCATCCAGCCGGTAACGTCCGGACAGATCTACATGGGTTCGATCCCGTTCCTGATAATCCAGCTTGTCATGGTCGGTATCATTATCAGCTTTCCGGGAATCGTCACTCACTACAAGAGC
The DNA here is from genome assembly GCF_902825325.1 of Brucella tritici. GTDB lineage: Bacteria > Pseudomonadota > Alphaproteobacteria > Rhizobiales > Rhizobiaceae > Brucella. The sequence continues at coordinate 79,077 of NZ_CADEAR010000005.1, forward strand.
GGCCATCCGCAGGCTGACCCGGCATCGATCCAGATCAATGTGCCGATGCCCGATGCGGGCGGTGGAAATCCGTTTGGTGCGGCACCAGCACCTTTCGGTGCGCCGTCGCCGTCTACTGAGCCTCTGCCTGCGCCGTCATTCGGCTCACCGCAACCGAGCTTCGGACAGGACAAGGATCAACAGCAAAAGCCTGCGCAATGAGGGGAAAACGAGCATTGCGTAGGTTTCGATAAAACCAGAACATCTTAGGAGGAGACACATGAAACAGGATTTGAGCCGTCGCACATTTCTGACGAAGGGTGCTGCAATCGGCGCTGCCGCAGCGACAAGCGGAGCTGCTCTTGCAACTCCGGCAATCGCGCAGGAATTGCCGACGCTCCGCTGGCGTCTAACCTCGGGCTTCCCGAACAATCTGGACACCATCTATGGCGGCGCGGTCTTCATGGCAGACGCCGTATCAAAGATGACGGAGGGCAAGTTCCAGATACAGGTATTCCAGGCCGGTGAAATCGTGCCCGGCCCACAGGCGATCGATGCCGTGCAGGCGAATACGGTCGAAATGGCGCATACATGCGGCTATTACTTCACCGGCAAGAATCCAGCCTTCGCCATCGGCACGGCAATTCCTTTCGGCATGAACACCCGTCTGCAGAACGCCTGGCTTTATCATGGCGGCGGCAACGAGCTTTATAATGCGTTCCTCGCCGATTACGGCATTGTCGGCATTGTCGGCGGCAACACGGCAGCCCAGATGGGCGGCTGGTATCGCAAGGAAATCAAGAGTCTCGCGGATCTGAAGGGCCTGAAGATGCGCATTGCGGGCGTGGCTGGTGAAGTCATGTCGCGTCTCGGAGTCGTCCCGCAGCAGCTTCCCGGCGGTGACATCTATCCGTCGCTGGAGCGCGGCACAATTGATGCGGCTGAATGGGTCGGTCCGTATGACGACGAGAAGCTCGGCTTCTACCAGATCGCGCCTTATTATTATTATCCGGCTTTCTGGGAAGGTGGCGCCTCGGTGCACTTCTTCATCAACAAGCAGCAATATGAAAGCCTGCCGGAAGCCTACAAGGTGGCGCTGAATACAGCGGCTGAAGCCGCGACTCAGAACATGATCGCACTTTACGATGTGAAGAACACCGCGGCGATTCGTTCTCTCGTGTCGAAAGGGGTCAAGTTGCAGCCCTTGCCGCGAGACGTTCTGGACGCCGCCTACAAGGTCGCATTCGAACTCTATGCGGAATACAACGAGAAGAATCCGGCCTGGGCGAAAATCTATCCGAGCTGGAAAAAGTTCCGCGACGAGGGCTTCGAATGGTTCCGGGTCGCCGAGTATACCTATGACAGCTATGTCTATGCGCAACAGGCCGCAGGAAAATAACGCCGATATCACAATAGGTTACGAAGTGAGCGGGGCTGTTTCAGCCCCGTTTTCTTTTGGTTTCATTGTATTAGCGTTGCCACAGAAGCAATCATGTAATTGCTAATGATAAGTAATATGGTAATTATTGTTGGTGATATTAAATAATAAATAAATAGCTATAAAGTAAAGCAATTTATAATTAGTGTCTTAATTGGCACAGTGGCCAATCTGTGTCTGATTTATGCTTAAAATTGGAATTGATGTATTTGGTTGATCCATTCTAAGAGGCCTCGTCTGAAAATTTCTGGAGGCAATGAAATGAAGATCAAGAGCTTGTTGTTCGGTTCGGCTGCGGCACTGGTTGCAACCACGGGCGCATATGCTGCGGACACCGTCGTGACGCCGGAACCGGAATCTGTTGAATATGTTCGCGTCTGCGACGCCTATGGTGCGGGATATTTCTATATTCCAGGCACCGAAACCTGCCTGCGTGTATCCGGCTATGTTCGTTACGACGCTACGGGCGGCGACAATGTCTACGGCCGTGGCTTCGTTGATCGCAACGGTAGCGTTGATACGCGCCGCAATTCTTGGGATAACAAGGCTCGTTTTACGCTGCGTCTCTCTACTGCTTCGGAAACCGAACTTGGCACTTTGAAGACCTTTGCCGAAACCCGTTACGATTGGGGCAATGGTGTTGAGGGTTCCTCCGGTTCGCTGCGCTTTGCCTATATCCAGCTTGGCGGCCTGCGTGTCGGTCTTGATGAATCGGCCTTTGTCACCTTTCCGGGCTACCTCGGTGATGTCATCAACGATGACGTCATCCTCGCTGGCGGCTATCGCACGGGCCTGATCAGCTATACCTTTACCGGTGGCAATGGCTTCTCCGCCATTCTGTCGCTCGAACAGGGCAACAATGTCGATACGGACGGCAAGTACGGCTATGATGGCGTCATCAAGGATTACACGCCGCATGTTGTCGGTGGCCTGAAGTATGAAGGTGGCTGGGGCAAGATTGCAGGTGTTGCAGCATATGACGCTCGCAACGAAGAATGGGCCGGCAAGGTTCGCGCCGACGTGAACGTTACGGACCGCTTCTCGGTCTGGGCCATGGGCGGTTACAAGTCCAACAAGGACCAGTACATCAACGCGACCAATGGCAATGGCGACGTGATTGGTCCCGTTCGCGCGATCAGCAGCTTCTACGGCACCTGGGGTGGCGATTGGGCTGTCTGGGGCGGTGCGGCATTCAAGGCTACCGACAAGGCCGTCATTAATGCGCAGGTCGCCTATGATGGCACCAGCACTTTCGCAGCCACTGCCAACGTGGCCTACGAAATGGTTCCGGGTTTCACGGTTACGCCGGAAGTCTCCTATACCAAGTGGAGCGACAGCAAGTCCTATCTTAACGGCAAGGATGCCGTTCAGGGCATGATCCGTTTCCAGCGCTCGTTCTAATTGCATCTGGAACCCGCACTAATGCCGATCTGGGAGGCCGGTTCCGGCCTCCCGGTTTTGCCTGAAAATTAAAACAAACAGTTCATCCCGATATACTGCTTGATAGTTAGGCTTAAGGTTTACTATTCGTGTGCGATATTGAACCGAAGAAATATGATTAAAGAATAAAATGCATTTTAGTTTATCTGTTATTGATATAACAAAATTGTAATTTGCATTCCGTTATATCTGTACTATTTTTAAAGAACCATTCGATAGCGTAGAAGGACTGCGTTGTTTATAAATCTGATCTCCAGTCGGAAGAATGGTACGGCGAGCTTCGGCTCGCCGTTTTTGTTTTTAGAGCACGCCCCGAAAAGTTTGAAACGATTTTGGGATTAAGACATGCAAAAAAGCAATGAGATAGAGCGGTTCCGTTTTTAACCGGAGCGCCTTAGGCCGATCATCTGGCCAGAAATGATAAAGGCCGGATTGATCCGGCCTTTATCATTATCTGAGTACATTTGACGATATGATCTGATCTTCGATCAGTTTGCTCTCCTATCGGGAGAGCTTCATATGACGGTTGACATCCTTGTAGAGCAGGTATCGGAACTTGCCGGGACCACCAGCATAACAGGCCTGCGGACAGAAGGCGCGCAGCCACATGAAATCGCCTGCTTCCACTTCCACCCAGTCCTGATTGAGCCGATAAACTGCCTTGCCTTCCAGCACGTAAAGCCCGTGTTCCATGACGTGGGTTTCCGCAAATGGAATGACGCCGCCCGGCTCCAGGGTCACGATGGTGACATGCATGTCATGGCGCAGATCGTTCGGATCGACAAAGCGGGTCGTTGCCCAGGCGCCGTTGGTGTCCGGCATCGGGTTGGGCGCGATATCCTTTTCGTTGAGGAATAGGGGGTCGGGAACATCAAGCCCGTCGACATATTCATATGCCTTGCGCACCCAATGGAACCGCGCTGTTGCCGCGCCATTGTTGCGGAGCGTCCAGCCGCTCTTCGGTGGCAGATAGGCATAGCCGCCTTCGGTCAGCGTGTGTGTCTTGCCTGCCACGGTGACGGCAATCTCACCCTCAACAACGAACAGCACACCTTGCGCGCTTTCATCCAGCTCGGCACGGTCGCTGCCGCCACCTGGCTGCACTTCCATGATGTATTGCGAGAAGGTCTCTGCAAAGCCAGAAAGGGGGCGCGCAATCACCCAAAGCCGCGTCTTGTCCCAGAAGGGAAGGAAGCTCGTTACGATATCGCTGAACGTGCCCTTTGGGATCACTGCATAGGCTTCGGTGAACATGGCACGATCGGTGAGGAGTTGGGTCTGCGGCGGCAGTCCGCCAGTCGGTGCATAATAGGTGCGATTGTTCTTGTCGTTGCCCATATGGGGAATTCCTTATGTGAGAACCTGAGCAATCACGGCGAAACAGGTACCGTGAAATCATCAAATGAGAGCGCCCGGAAGCCGACCTTCCAGACGCTGGGGATCAGTAAAGCGCTTCCGGCAGAATATCCTTGAGGCGCAGGAGGGCGATGCGCTCCACCTGAGCACAGGCCGTTTCAAATTCCGTGTCGCGGTCGTTGGAAACCCGGCGCCGGAAAGCGTCGAGGATTTCCTTCTTGTTGCGACCCTTCACGGCAATGATGAACGGAAAGCCGAACTTCGCGGTATAGGCGTCGTTCAGTTCGGTGAAAGCCTGCTTTTCCGCATCAGTCAGTGCATCGAGACCGGCCCCGGCCTGTTCGGCGGTCGATTCCGCGGTCAGCCGCTTGGCCTGCGCAAGCTTGCCGGCGAGATCCGGATGCGCCTTCAAGACCGCAAGCCGTTCATCCGCCGAGGCCGCGCGAAATGCCTTCGTCATCGCGGAAGCTAGGCCGGATGCAGTGTCTTCTTCCGGGGTGAAACCGGCATCATATGCACGCTCGGCGATCCACGGCGAATGCTCGAAAATGCCGCCATAACGCGCGACGAACTCATCCTTGCCTGCTTTCGAAGGCATGACATCGGCAGCGACCGGCTTATAGTTTTCATGCCAGTGGCGGGCAATGTCGATACGTTTGGCGACCCAGACCCTTTCATGGCTTTGCACATAGTCGAGGAACCGCTCAAGCGCGGCCACACGGCCCGGACGACCAACAAGGCGGCAATGCAGGCCGATGGACATCATCTTCGGCGAACCTTCCGCGCCTTCGCGGTAGAGTACGTCGAAGGTATCCTTCAGGTAGGTGTAGAACTGATCGCCGGAATTGAAGCCCTGCGGAGTCGCAAAGCGCATGTCGTTTGCATCCAGCGTATAGGGTACGATCAGGTGCGGTCCCTTCGGACCTTCAACCCAGTAAGGCAGCTCATCGGCATAGGAGTCGGCGGAATAGAGAAAGCCGCCTTCTTCCATCACCAGTTTCAGCGTGTTGTCGGAAGGCTTGCCCTGATAGATGCCGAGCGGGCGCGAGCCGGTAAGTTCGGTATGGAGGCGAACCGCATCGCGGATGTGCTCGCGTTCGATCTCTTCGGGAACGTCCTTATATTCCCACCAGCGCAATCCGTGGCTGGCGATTTCCCAGTCGGCTTCCTTCATCGCTGCAACGGCTTCCGGGTTGCGCGCCATGGCAAGCGTTACGCCATAGACGGTGACGGGCATGTTACGGCGGGTGAAGGCGCGCCACAGGCGCCAGAAGCCGGAGCGTGCGCCATATTCATAGATGGATTCCATATTGAGGTTGCGTTGGCCCTTCCAGGGCTGCGCGCCGACAATCTCGGAAAGGAGACATTCGGAGGACGGATCACCGTCAAGAATGCAGCATTCGCCGCCTTCCTCGTAGTTCACGACGAACTGAACAGCGATATTGGCTCCGCCCGGCCAGCGCGGATCTGGCGTGTTGCGTCCATAGCCGACGAGATTGCGCGGATATTTCATTGCGGGTCTTCCCTCGTTTTCGTTCGTTTTACCCATGATAATAAAGATTTATCGCTATTATTCCCCTTCAAAAATTTGAAAGACATCCAACGATAACCATCTTTCACAATGAGAAGGATCGCGAAATACTGAATGCTGGGAACATGGTGTGGTTTGCGGCCCCCACAGCCAATGGCGACGTTGGGCCGAAATAAACCACCGGAAATCAAAAGCTTGTAACATTTTCCAGTCTACTTGATTAGAGAATCAGCAAGCTGCAGGAGTGCAAATGGGTCAGGAAAAGAGCGGTAATGGCCGGTTGACGACGCATGTCCTCGACACGGTAAGCGGCAAACCGGCTGCAAATCTGCGCATCGAATTGCGTCGCGTCGAGAATCAGCAGGCCGAACCGATCCGGGAAATTCGCACCAATGACGATGGCCGTTGCAGCGAGCCGTTGCTGTCGGGCGAGAATCTGCGGACCGGCTCCTACGAGCTTCTGTTCCACGTCGGCGAGTATTTCGGCAAGACCGATGATGCCATTCCGTTCCTCGATGTTGTCCCACTGCGCTTTGGCATTTCCGATGAAAAAGCGCATTATCATGTACCGCTTCTCGTTTCGCCGTTTTCCTATTCCACCTATCGCGGGAGCTAAGCGCCATGAACCAGTCAGTGCACCAGTCCGTGCGACATACGATCCGCTTTCTTCTGAACGGTGAAAAGATCGAACTCGACCGTGTTTCCCCGACCGAAACGCTGCTCGACTATCTGCGGCTGTCCGCCAAACTGCGCGGCACCAAGGAAGGTTGCGGCGAAGGCGATTGCGGCGCATGCACGGTGCTGGTCGGCAAGATTTCCAACGGCAAGCTCGTTTACGAGAGCGTCAATGCCTGCATCCGCTTCATGGGTTCGCTGGATGGCTGCCATGTGGTGACCATCGAGCATCTGCGCGGGGCCGACGGCGATCTGCATCCGGTGCAAAAGGCGATGATCGAGTTCCATGGCTCGCAATGCGGCTTCTGCACGCCGGGCTTTGTCATGTCGCTCTACGCCTTGTGGATGCGCGAACCGAAGCCTGCCGATACGCAGATTGAGAAAGCCTTGCAGGGCAATCTTTGCCGCTGCACGGGCTATGAGGCGATCATGCGCGCCGCCCGCATCATTTCCGACTATGGTACGGTCATGGAAGACCCGCTTGCAGCCGAGCGCGCCCATGTTCTTGAACAGCTGACCGCCATGCATGACGGCGTGCGGGTGGAAGTGGGCGAAGGCAAGGATCGCCTGATTGTGCCCGGTGATATCGATGATTTCGCCACCATTTTGGCGGCGGAGCCGAAGGCAACCATCGTTGCTGGTTCCACCGATGTGGGCCTGTGGGTCACCAAGATGATGCGCGATATTTCCCCGGTCGTCTTCATCGGTCATCTGGAGGAGCTGCGTTCCATCCGCGAGGAAAACGGTGTCGTTACCATCGGCGCAGGTGTGACCTACACAGAAGCGTTCGGATTTCTCGCCAGAAGCATCCCGCAGCTCGGGAGCCTCATCAACCGTATCGGCGGCGAGCAGGTGCGTAATATGGGAACCATCGGCGGCAATATCGCCAATGGTTCGCCAATTGGCGACACGCCGCCGCCGCTGATCGCGCTCAATGCAAAGCTGACGCTTCGCAAAGGGGCGGAGCGCCGCACCATACCTCTGGAAGAGTTCTTTATCGCTTATGGCAAGCAGGATCGCCAGCCCGGCGAGTTTGTCGAGGCCGTGCATGTGCCGGTGCCGCGCGAAGGTAGCCATTTTGCCATTTACAAAGTGTCGAAGCGTTACGAGGAAGACATTACGGCGACGCTGGGTAGCTTCTATCTGACGCTCGACGCAGCCGGCAATGTGGAAACAATTCGCATCGCCTATGGCGGCATGGCCGCAACGCCGAAGCGCGCCAGCGCGGTGGAAGCCGAACTGACGGCCAAGCCCTGGACCGAGGCTACGGTTGAAGCGGCATTGGAAGTCTATTCACAGGACTATACGCCCTTGAGCGATATGCGCGCGACAGCGGATTACCGGTTGCTCGCGGCGCGCAATCTGTTGCGGCGTTTCTTCGCCGAAACGGAAGGCAGTTACACGCCGCTGCGTGCGGCTGAAATCGCGGCGGCGTGAGGAGGCAATCATGAACAAGCATCCTGCAAACGCATTGAAAGCTGCCCGCATTGTCGGCGGCGTCGCGACCGACCAGAAGCACGATTCCGCGCACAAGCATGTGACGGGAACGGCTGTCTATATTGACGATATACCGGAGCCCGAAGGCACGTTGCATATCGGGGTCGGCTATTCCTCCGTCGCACATGGATCATTCAAGTCGATTGATTTGTCGGCAGTGCGCGCCGCTCCCGGTGTGGTCGACGTGCTGACCTACAAGGACGTGCCTGGCGAAAACGATGTTTCGCCATCGGGCATGCATGACGACCCGATCTTTGCCGTCGACAAGGTCGAGTTCCATGGCCAGCCGATCTTTGCGGTTATCGCGAAAACCCGCGATCAGGCGCGCCGCGCTGCCCGTCTGGCGAAGATCGAATATGAGGAAGCAGCGGGCATTTATTCCATCGATGCGCTGGACGGTCTGAAGGACCGGCTTGTCACCACGCCATTGACGCTGAAGCGCGGCGATGCACGTGCGGCCATAGACGCCGCGCCGCACCGTATCAAGAACCGCATGTATCTTGGCGGGCAGGATCATTTCTATCTGGAAGGCCAGGTTTCGCTTGCTATTCCCGGCGAGGATGAAGACGTCACCGTCTATTGCTCCACGCAAGGACCGAGCGAAACGCAGCATCTGGTTGCCCATGCGCTGGGCGTGCCGAGCCATTCCGTGACGGTGGAAGTGCGCCGGATGGGTGGTGGCTTCGGCGGCAAGGAAACACAGGCCAACCAATGGGCGGCCATTGCAGCCATTGCGGCCAAAAAGCACAAGCGCGCCATGAAGATCAGGCTCGACCGCGACGAGGACATGACCTCAACCGGCAAGCGCCACGGCTTTGTCATCGACTATGAAGTCGGCTTCGACGATGACGGCAATATTCTGGGCATCGATTATCTGTTTGCCCTCAATGCCGGTTTCTCGGCAGACCTTTCCGGGCCGGTCGGCGACCGCGCATTGTTTCACTGCGATAATGCCTATTTCTTCCCGGCAGTTCATGCGCAGTCGGCACCGCTTTACACGAACACCGTGTCGAATACGGCATTTCGCGGTTTTGGCGGCCCGCAGGGCATGGTTGGTGCTGAACGCGTCATCGATGAAGTGGCTTTCGCTGTCGGCAAGGATCCGCTCGAAATCCGCAAGCGCAATTTCTACGACGAGATGGGTAAGGATGGGACGCGCAACGTCACCCCCTATCATCAGAAGGTCGAAGATTGCATTATTCAGCGCATCGTTGCGGAACTTGAGGAAAGTTCCGATTACGCAAAGCGCCGCGAAGCAATCCGCGAATTCAACGCGAAAAGCCGTTATGTGAAACGCGGCATGGCGTTGACGCCGGTGAAATTCGGCATTTCCTTCACCAAGACGGAGTCCAACCAGGCTGGCGCTCTGGTGCATGTCTATAATGACGGCTCGGTGCATATGAACCATGGCGGCACGGAAATGGGGCAGGGGCTCCATATGAAAGTGGCGCAGGTCGTGGCCGAGGAATTCCAGATCGACATCGACCGCGTGAAGATCACCGCGACGACGACCGCCAAGGTGCCGAACACGGCGCCGACGGCAGCTTCTTCCGGTGCCGATCTCAACGGGATGGCTGCACAGGATGCTGCTCGCCAGATCAAGAAGCGTCTCATCCATTTTGCGGCACAGCAATATCAGGTGCCGGAAGATCAGGTCGTGTTTCTTCCCAACCGGGTTCGCATCGGCAATCAGGAAATCAGCTTCAACGATCTCGTAAAGCAGGCCTTTATCGGCCGCGTGCAGCTATCGGCGGCAGGTCACTACAAGACGCCGAAAATCCACTGGGACCGTGCCAAGGGCCGGGGCCATGCCTTCTATTACTATGCTTACGGAGCAGCCTGTTCCGAAGTTTCCGTCGATACTCTGACTGGCGAATATGTGGTGGAGCGCACCGATATTCTGCATGATACCGGGCGTTCCCTGAACCGCGCCATCGATATCGGTCAGGTTGAAGGCGGCTTCGTGCAGGGTATGGGCTGGCTGACGACCGAGGAGCTTGTGTGGGACGACAAGGGGCGGCTTCGCACCCATGCGCCTTCCACCTACAAGATTCCGTTGGCGTCTGACCGGCCCAAGATCTTCAATGTCGCGCTGACCGACTGGTCCGAGGCTTATGAGCCGACGATCCATCGTTCCAAGGCTGTCGGCGAACCGCCGCTGCCGCTTGGGCTGTCGGTGCTGCATGCCCTGGCCGATGCCGTCGCCAGCGTGGCCGATCACAAGGTCTGCCCGCGTCTCGATGCGCCTGCAACACCGGAACGTGTGCTGATGGCCATCGAACGGCTCCGCAAGCAAAAGGGCTAGGACGATGCCGGGTGCACGCGACGATATCCGGGCTTTTCTCAACCGGCGTCCCGACAGTGTGCTGGTTGAAGTCACCGATGTGAAAGGCTCTGCGCCCCGCGATGCCGGGGCATGGATGCTGGTTGCCCGCGATATGATCTTCAGGACCATCGGCGGCGGTCAGCTCGAATATATGGCGATCGACCATGCCCGGAAAATACTGCTCGGTGGCAGGGACACACCGATGGATGTGCCACTCGGCCCTGAAATCGGCCAGTGCTGCGGCGGACGGGTGGGCCTGAGCTTCAGGCGTGTCAGCCGTGGGCTCACCGACGAGCTTGTCAGCAAGGTCGATGCGGAAATAGCCACGCGCCCGCACGTCTATGTCTTCGGCGCGGGCCATGTTGGCGATGCGCTGGCGAATGCGCTTTCGTTTACGCCTGTCCGGGTTGTTCTGGTGGATACGCGGGAAGCAGAGCTGATGGCCTGCGATGTGCCGGGTGTAGAAACCTGTCTTTCGGCGATGCCCGAGCAGGTGGTGCGCTCCGCGCCGCCGGGCAGCGCTTTCATCGTCCTCACCCATGACCATGCGCTGGATTTTCTCATCGTCACGGAGGCTTTGCAGCGGCGCGATGCCGTCTATGTCGGCATGATCGGCTCGAAGACCAAAAAAGCGACTTTCAAAAATTGGTTGAAACGGGAAGTCGGTAACGACAATCTTTTTAAAAATCTGATCTGTCCCGTTGGTGGGGCAGTTGTGAAGGACAAGAGACCGGAAGTCATTGCGGCATTGGCCGCAGCCGAAGTTCTGACGGCAGTTCTGACTTCCGTACGTGTCTCGCAACCCGCCTGATCAGGCGGGTTTTTCTTTGAGTATTTTCAGCAAAGGCGCGAAACCGTTTCGCGCAATACAATAATTGAAAACAAAGGTTTAGAGCGGTTTTAGCCGCCCTAAACCAAAGCCTCGCGGATCAATCGCTGGCACCGTTCCGTCATGAAATCGATGATCAGACGCACCTTTGGATCCTGAAAGCGCTTGTGCGGGTAAATCGCAGCAAGCTGGATCGGCGCAGGTGGCGTGCTTTCGAGGATGGGGACCAGCCGTCCGTCGCGGATATATTCCTTCACTTCGAACAGCGGCTTGTTGATGATGCCGCGTCCACCGAGCGCCCATTGCGTCAATACGTCGCCGTCATCCGAGTCATATGGCCCGGTAACTTCGAACTTGCGCAAGCCTTCCGCCGTCTGCAGCGACCAGTAATATTCCTTCGAGCCCGGAAAACGCAGCAGAAGGCAATCATGCTTGTCGCCAAGCAATTCGTCCGGCGACTGCGGAACCCCATGTTTTTCCAGATATTCAGGCGCAGCACAGATCACGCGCTCGCAATTCATGATGCCACGCATGCGCAGGTTCGAATTCTCCAGAACACCGAGCTTGAAAGCAACGTCGACGCCTTCGCTCATGATGTCGACTTCATGATCGGACAAGCGAAGCCGCACTTCGATGTCTGGATATTTGTCGTGAAACTCCGGAATCCCTGATGCAATCAGCCGTCTTCCGAAGCCAAGTGGGGCTGTGATGCGAATCGATCCCTTCGGATTCTTCGCCAATTCCGCCACAGCCGCTTCCGCTTCATCCACGGCTTCGAGGATTTTCAATGCTCCGTCGTAGAATACGCGACCGTGTTCTGTCGGCGTGAGCTTGCGCGTCGTCCGGTTGAAGAGCCTGACCCCCAGGTGCTTCTCCAACTCCTTGATTCGATTGCTTGCAACCGCTGGCGATGCGCGCTGGTCGCGACCCGCCGCAGATAGATTTCCCAATTCGACAACGCGCACAAAAACGCGCAGATTATCAAGATATGACATACGTCCCCTCCACGATTGTCTAGATTTTTTTGAAAGTGCTGGTCGTGATGTGACGTTCCCTGAACCTGATTCCTTTGGCACATAATGCAACAACGAACAATGGGGCCCAAAATTGGGTCAAGAAATGAGCCGAGAAATGGGAGTACCTGATGTATGATTTCGCTGTAGCCTGGGACTGGCTGGGCTTCGCAGCGCGGTGGCTGCATGTGATTACCGCGATTGCGTGGATCGGCTCGTCCTTTTACTTCATTGCGCTTGATCTGGGTTTGCGCCAGCGTCCCGGCTTGCCGGAAGGTGCGCATGGTGAGGAATGGCAGGTCCATGGTGGTGGCTTCTATCACATCCAGAAATATCTGGTTGCGCCTGCCGAAATGCCGGAACACCTGACCTGGTTCAAATGGGAATCCTACGCCACCTGGCTGTCGGGTTTCACGCTGCTCTGCATCGTTTATTACGCCGGAGCTGATCTTTACCTGATCGATCCGAATGTTCTCGATGTCTCGCGCCCCGTCGCCATCGGCATTTCGATCGCTTCGCTGGCCTTTGGCTGGATTGCCTACAACACGATCTGCAAGCTCATGCTCGGCAAAAGCGATACGCTGCTGATGGTGATGCTCTATGTCGTGCTTGTGTTTGTTGCCTGGGGCTATACGCATCTGTTCACCGGACGCGCAGCCTTCCTGCATCTTGGCGCTTTCACCGCGACGGTTATGTCTGCCAATGTGTTCATGGTCATCATTCCGAACCAGAAGATCGTGGTGGCGGATCTGATCGCAGGCCGCAAGCCGGACCCGAAGTACGGCAAGATCGCCAAGCAGCGCTCGACGCATAACAACTATCTGACGCTGCCTGTTCTGTTCCTGATGCTGTCGAACCACTATCCGCTGGCTTTCGGGACGCAATTCAACTGGATCATCGCCTCGCTGGTGTTCCTGATGGGCGTCACGATCCGCCACTGGTTCAACACGCAGCACGCCCGCAAGGGCAGTCCGACCTGGACCTGGCTGGTCACGGTGATCCTGTTCATCATCATCATCTGGCTGTCGACAGTGCCGAAAGTTCTGACCGGTGAGCCGGAAGAACAGAAGGTCTCGGCATTGCAGCAATCTTTTATCTCGGACCCGCACTTTGAAAAAGTGCGGGATACCGTTCTCGGGCGCTGCGCCATGTGTCACGCCAAGGAGCCAGGCTGGGAAGGCATCATTGCACCGCCCAAGGGTGTCGTGCTGGACACCGACCGCGATATCGCGGCCCATGCGCGTGAAATCTATCTGCAGGCAGGCCGCTCGCATGCCATGCCGCCCGCCAATGTCACCGGCGTGAGCGAGGAAGAGCGCCAGCTTCTTGCCTCCTGGTACCAGTCTGCCACGCAAGGCCCGAAATAAGGACCAATTTGATGACCAAGCTTCTGATCCGCGGCCGCGTGCTGACCTTTCGTGACGAACCGCAGAGCCTCGATGACAATGCCGCTTATCGCTACATTGAAGACGGTGCCGTGCTGGTCGAAGATGGCCGCATATTGCGTCTCGGAGACTATGCCGAAGTCAGTGCCGAGGTAGGCAGCGACGTCAACGTCGTCGACCATCGCCCGCACCTGATCCTGCCCGGTTTCATCGATACGCATATCCATTATCCGCAGACGCAGGTGGTTGCTTCCTATGCCGCCAATCTCCTGGAGTGGCTCAACACCTATACATTCGTCGCGGAGCAGAAATTTGCCGACGAGCAGCATGCCGAATTCATCGCGGAGCGCTTTCTTGACGAGCTGATCCGCCACGGCACCACCACGGCGGTTGCTTATTGCTCCGTGCATCCGCAGAGCGTCGATGCCTATTTCCGTGCTTCACAGCATCGTAACATGCGCATGCTTGGCGGCAAGGTGATGATGGATCGCAATGCGCCGCCTGCACTCTGCGACACGGCACAGTCCGGATATGACGATACGAAGGCACTGATTGCGCGCTGGCAGGGCAAGGGCCGCCTCGATTATGTAATCACGCCACGCTTTGCCATTACGTCGACGCCGGAGCAGCTCGAAGCAAGCCAGGCGCTTGTTCGTGAGCATCCCGGCAGCTACATCCAGACGCATCTTTCCGAAAATCACGACGAAATCTCTTTCACCAAGTCGCTCTATCCCGATGCGCCTGATTATCTCGGCATTTACGAGCATTACGGCCTGTTGGGTGACAAGACCCTGCTCGGCCACTCGATCCATCTGGAAGAGCGCGAAGTGCGCGTCATGGCGGAAACGGGTTCGATTGCCGTTTTCTGCCCGACCTCGAACCTGTTCCTTGGTTCCGGGCTTTTCGACCGCGACCGACTGAAAGCGTCAGGCGTGCGCATGGCGGTGGCAACCGACGTTGGCGGCGGCACGAGTTTCTCCATGCTGCGCACCATGGACGAGGGCTACAAAGTCCTGCAACTGCGTGAACAGCGTCTGAACCCGTTCCAGTCATTTTACATGATGACGCTTGGCAATGCCCGCGCGCTCTCCATGGAAGACAAGATCGGTACGCTCGATGAGGGCACGGAAGCCGATATCGTGGTGCTGGATTCGTCCGCAACATCGCCAATGCGACTTCGCATGGCGGCTGGCGCGACGCTGGAGCAGGAACTGTTCCTGTTGCAGACGCTAGGCGATGACCGCGCCATCGTCGAAACCTATGCGGCTGGCAAGCCGCTCAAGGCCGAACTGGCCTGATACCCCAATCCTTGGAGGAGGATGACCCGTGGCGGAGCGATCCGCTGCGGGTCTTTTTGTTAAAACTCTTCCGGGCGTTTGCCGCCCATGGCGCGGGTCAGCTCATCAGCGGTGGAGCGGATGAGCGGCCCGAATTCCTCGAGCTTCTTTTTCGGCAGACGCACGGCAGGGCCAGAAACGGAAATACCGGCAATCGCCTCGCCATACTCATTGAAGATGGGAGCGGCAATGCAGCACATGCCAAGCGTATGCTCCTCATCGTCGACAGACCAGCCGCGCGTGCGGGTCGCCTGAATATCTTTCAGTAGCGCAGGCAGGTTGTCGAGTGTGCGCTGCGTAAAATGTTCAAGCGTACGACCCGAAAGAACGTGCGCAATTTCCTTGTCCGACCAGGTGGACAATATGGCCTTGCCGATGCCGGATGCATGGATCGGCCCGCGCCGTCCGGGCCGGAAAAAGGCTCGCATCGGCGCATGGCTTTCGATCTGCGAGATGAACACGACATCGCCGCCATCCTCGACGCCGATATTGGCGGTCTCGCCGCTCGTTTCCATCAATGTCTTGAGATAGGGCCGCGCCAGAATGCCGAGCTTGCGGAAGCGGCGAAAGGCATTGCCGATTTCGAAAGCCTTGACGCCGATGGTCCAGTCTCCGCTTTCCAGATCGTGGGAAACCATACCATGATTGGCCAGCGACGACAGAAGGCGGTGCACGGTTGAGGGCGCCATGCCGCTCTCATCGGCAAGGTCGGTCAGTGTCGAGCCGTCATTCTCGGCAATCAGCGCCAGCAGCTTCAGGCTTCGGTCCAGAACCTGCACAGACGAGGGCGCGGCGTTCTCCGCCGCCTTGCGGCCCCGCTTTACCTTTGCCTGTTCCATCACCGTCTCCGAATCCCGTCTAAACTCAGGAATTATCACTATCGCATCGATTGCTACTCGGAAAGGGAGCGGCGGATTATCTCCATTACGTTGAAAATCTTTATTTCCATATAATGGTATGCATTTCCATTTTTTGATATTAGCATTTGTAAATGGAGATGAATTCCACAAATCATTTCCAGCAAAAGTGCGTAAGCCTTTTGCGTCTGGAAATGCGTGAGAAAAAGAAACAAAGCGGCAATAGCCGTTCCAGCGGAACGGACGCTGCTTGAGGAGGGAGCCGTCATGGCCAGAATGCGTGCAGTCGATGCAGCCGTGCTTGTGCTGGAAAAAGAAGGGATCAATTGTGCTTTCGGTGTACCGGGCGCGGCGATCAATCCATTTTATTCGGCGATGAAAGCGCGCGGCTCGATCCGCCACATACTGGCGCGTCACGTCGAGGGTGCGTCGCATATGGCCGAAGGCTATACCCGCGCCAAGCATGGCAATATCGGTCTGTGCATCGGCACCTCCGGCCCCGCTGGAACGGATATGATTACGGGCCTTTATTCGGCTTCTGCCGACTCGATCCCGATCCTCTGCATCACGGGCCAGGCGCCACGTGCACGTCTGGACAAGGAAGACTTTCAGGCGGTCGATATCGCCAAGATCGCAGCGCCCGTCACCAAGTGGGCGGTCACGGTCATGGAACCCGCACTGGTTCCTTATGTCTTCCAGAAGGCGTTCCATATCATGAAGTCGGGCCGTCCCGGTCCGGTTCTGATCGACCTGCCAATCGATGTCCAGCTTGCGGAAATCGAATTCGACATCGACACCTATCAGCCCATGGAAGCCTACAAGCCGGCGGCCACGCGGGTGCAGGCCGAAAAGGCGCTCGCCATGCTGAACGAGGCGGAACGTCCGCTGATCGTCGCAGGCGGCGGCATCATCAATGCCGATGCCTCCGATCTTCTGGTCGAGTTCGCCGAAATCACTGGCATTCCGGTCATCCCGACCCTGATGGGCTGGGGTGTCATTCCTGACGACCATCGCCTGATGGCGGGCATGTGCGGTCTGCAGACCTCGCACCGCTATGGCAATGCCAATCTGCTGGCTTCCGATGTCGTTATCGGTATCGGCAACCGCTGGGCGAACCGTCATACGGGTAATGTCGATACCTACAAGAAAGATCGCAAATTCATCCATATCGACATTGAGCCAACACAGATCGGTCGTGTCTTTGCACCGGATTTCGGTATCGTCTCAGACGCAGGCAAGGCGCTGAAGCTGCTGCTGGACGTTGCGACCGAATGGAAGTCTGCCGGTAAGCTGCGCGACTGGTCCGACTGGGCCAGGGAATGCGGCGAGCGCAAGCGCACCATGCTGCGCAAGACGCATTTCGACCAGACGCCGCTCAAGCCGCAGCGGGTCTATGAGGAGATGAACAAGGCGTTCGGCCGCGATACCTGCTATGTCACGACCATCGGCCTCAGCCAGATTGCGGGCGCGCAATTCCTGCATGTCTATCGTCCGCGCAACTGGATCAATTGCGGTCAGGCTGGTCCGCTCGGCTGGACGTTACCAGCAGCGCTCGGTGTCCGTGCTGCCGATCCTGATCGTCCGATTGTTGCGCTTTCCGGCGACTATGATTTCCAGTTCATGATCGAGGAACTGGCGGTCGGCGCACAGCACAAGCTGCCCTATATTCATGTGGTCGTGAACAATTCCTATCTCGGCCTCATCCGACAGGCGCAGCGCGGCTTCAACATGGATTTCGAGGTGAGCCTCGCCTTCGACAACATCAATGCCGATGGCGATGCAGAAAAGGGTTACGGCGTCGATCACGTCGCCGTCGCAGAGGGTCTCGGCTGCAAGGCGATCCGGGTTCGCAGCCCCAACCAGTTTGCCGAAAGCTTTGAACAGGCAAAAGCGCTGATGGCGGAACATCAGGTGCCGGTGGTTCTGGAATTCATCCTGGAACGCGTTACCAATATCTCCATGGGTGTCGACATCGATCAGGTTGTCGAATTCGAGGAACTGGCCGAACGTGGCGAAGATGCGCCTACCGCTATCGCAGCTTTTTTGGATTAAAATTTAAAGGAGGCGAAAATGCCTAGATTTGCAGCCAATCTCACAATGCTCTTCAATGAAGTGCCTTTCATGGATCGCTTTGCGCTGGCCGCGAAGGCCGGGTTCACCGGGGTGGAGTATCTCTTCCCTTACGAGTTCAACCGGCATGAGCTGAAGGCGGCGCTGACCAAGCATAACCTCGCGCAGGTCCTGCACAATCTGCCTGCGGGCAACTGGGCTGGTGGCGAGCGCGGTATTGCGGTTCTGCCGGATCGCATCGATGATTTCCGGCGCGGTGTGGCTGATGCCATCAACTATGCCACGACGCTCAACTGTTCGCAGGTCAATTGCCTTTCCGGCATTGCCCCGCAGGGTGTCGATCCGGACGTCTTGCGTGCCACTTTCGTCAGCAATCTGCGTCTGGCCGCAAAGGAACTGGGCAAGCACGGCATTCGCCTGCTGATCGAGCCGATCAACCACTATGACATTCCGGGCTTCTACCTCAACACGGTAGAGCAGGCGGTTTCGATCATCGATGAAGTGGGCAGCAACAATCTGTTCATCCAGTACGACCTCTACCATCAGCAGCGGACACGCGGCGAACTGGTTGCGACTTATGAACGTTACAAGCCGCTGATTGCCCATATTCAGCTTGCCGACAATCCGGGTCGCAATGAGCCGGGCACTGGTGAGATCAATTATCCGAACGTGTTCGAAGCACTGAAAAATGCCGGATACAAGGGCTGGATCGGCTGTGAATACAAGCCGAAGACCACCACGGAGGAAGGTCTGGGCTGGTTCAAAAACTACGAAGCCGAACGGCTGACTGCATAGATTGGAGCGCATCCCGAAAAGTGTGAAGCGGTTTTCGGACAAGATGCGCGCAAGCAAATGATTGGAGCGCCGATCTGATAAAGTCAGATCGAAAAGCGCTATTAGGGAGTAAACGACATGGCCAAGATAGGCTTCATCGGACTGGGGATCATGGGCACGCCGATGGCGCGTCATTTGCAGGATGCGGGACATCAGCTTTTCACCTCCCGGTTCAATCCTCCACCGCGTCAGGAGCTGATCGATAACGGTCTGCAAATTCTGGAAACGCCGAAGGCTGTTGCCGAAGAGTGCGACATCATCATCCTCATGCTTCCGGACACGCCGCAGGTGGCCGAAGTCATCTTCGGCGAGGGTGGAGCGATCGGTGGACTTGGCAAAGGCAAGCTGCTCATCGACATGAGCTCGATTTCCCCCATCGAGACGAAGGAATTCGCGAAAAAGGTCCGCGCAACCGGCGGTGAATATGTTGATGCGCCGGTTTCCGGCGGCGAAGTCGGTGCAAAGAATGCCAGCCTTTCCATTATGGCTGGCGGCTCGCAGGAATCGTTCGACCGCGCTCTGCCGCTCCTGAAGCTCATGGGCAAGAACATCACGCTCGTCGGTGATTGCGGCGATGGCCAGACCACCAAGGTTGCAAACCAGATCATCGTCGCGCTCAACATCGAGGCTGTTGCCGAAGCGCTGGTTTTCGCTTCCAAGGCGGGCGCGGACCCGGCAAAGGTGCGCGAAGCCCTGATGGGCGGTTTTGCATCGTCCCGCATTCTCGAAGTGCATGGCGAACGCATGATCAAGCGAACCTTCGATCCGGGCTTCCGCATCTCGCTGCACCAGAAGGATTTGAACCTTGCACTGCAAGGCGCAAAGGCGCTCGGTATTTCGCTGCCGAACACGGCCATGGCACAGGAACTGTTCAACTCCTGCGCGGCGCATGGCGACGATGGTCTCGACCACTCCGGTCTCGTGCGTGCACTTGAACGCATGGCAAACCACGAGGTAGCCTAACTCAGGGATTTGATTTCTCTGGAGGGAGAGGGTGGAGCTGGCTGCTTGGAGGAAGTGGCCGGCTCCATTGATTTTATATGCGTGGCACGAAATAGTGCCGTCAAACGATAATCAAGGCCGGGAATCTCATGACAGCCATCGCCGATCCGAAGAAATTTCTGACCAGCCTTTTTGATGCCGCTGTTGCGGCCGCCGATCCTGAACTTGTGATCCGTGCCAATCTTCCGGCCAGGCCGAAGGGGCGCACGATTGTCATCGGTGCGGGCAAGGGTTCGGCGCAGATGGCGGCGGCTTTCGAGCGCGCCTGGGCCGAAAAACACGATGCTCCGCTGGAAGGGGTCGTGGTCACACGTTACGGCTATGGCGCGCCCTGCGAGCGTATCGAGATCATAGAGGCCGCACATCCGGTTCCCGATGAAGCGGGGCTCGCCGCCTCGAAGCGGCTGTTCGATGCCGTGTCGAACCTGACGGAAGATGATCTCGTGGTGGCGCTTGTTTCCGGTGGTGGGTCTGCCTTGCTGCCGTCGCCGCCGGAAGGGCTGACGCTTGAGGACGAAATCGCCGTCAACAAGGTGTTGCTCGCATCCGGCGCGCCGATTTCGGCCATGAATGCGGTCCGCAAGCATCTGTCGATGATCAAGGGCGGCAGACTGGCAGCAGCGGCGCATCCGGCAAAGGTTTTCTCGCTGGTCGTCTCGGACATTCCGGGCGACAATCCGGCCTTCGTGGCTTCCGGCCCAACTGTGCCGGACGAGACAAACCGCGATGAGGCTTTGAAGATCATCGAACGCTATCGGCTCGATCTGCCAGAAGCGGTGCTTGCCCACATCAAGAGCGAGAAGGCTCATGCGCCGAAGCCGGATGACAAGGTTTTTGCAGGCAATGAAGTGCGCGTCATTGCGTCGGCTGCCGTTTCGCTGGAAGCGGCGGTGAAGGAAGCTGCGCGTCACGGCGTCGAAGCTGTGATCCTGTCCGATGCGATGGAAGGTGAGGCGCGGGAAGTGGCGCATGTTCATGCGGCGATAGCCCGCGAAGTGGCCGACCGTGACCGCCCGTTCAAGAAGCCGGTCGTCATTCTGTCAGGCGGTGAAACGACCGTCACCATTCGCGGCAAGGGCGGTAAAGGCGGGCGCAACAGCGAATTCCTGCTGTCTTTCGCGCTTGATATTGATGGCTATGACAATATTCATGCACTGGCCGCCGACACGGACGGCATCGACGGTTCGGAAGACAATGCGGGCGCTTATGCCGATGGTTCCACTGTTTCGCGTCTGCAAAAAGCGGGCGAGGATGGCGCGGCGCGGCTCAACGCCAATGATGCCTGGACGGCATTCGACGCCGTTGGTGATCTGTTCATACCGGGGCCTACCGGCACGAATGTTAATGATCTACGCGCGATTTTGATAACGGGCTAGTTTCGTCATCAAGGAGAATGCGGTTCGCCGCTCCGTCCAGATCGTCGTACTGGCCGTTTTTCAACGACCAGAGAAAGGCGACAAGGCCGAGCAAGCCTAGAAACAGCGCGATGGGAATGAGAAAGAGAAGTCCGCTCATTTATGCGCTTCCTTGATGATAGCAACAGGCGCGATAGTCTTTTGCGTCTGTTGCTTTTGTTTTCCGGCCCGCAACCGCAATGCATTGCTGACCACCACGATGGACGACAGTGACATTGAAAGTGCCGCCACCAGCGGGGTGACATAGCCGAAAATCGCAATCGGGACGGCTATGATATTATAGCCGATGGAAAGCGCAAAGTTTTGGCTAATCAAGTGTCCCGCTTCCTTCGATACGGCAAAGGCTAGCGGCACTGCCGACAGGCTTTCACGCAGGAAGACGAAATCCGCAGCATTGCGGCCAATATCGGCTGCCGTCGCGGGGGCCATGGAAACATGGGCGGCGACAAGGGCCGGAGCATCGTTCAATCCGTCGCCGACCATCAAAACCTTGCTGCCTTCGTTCGACAGCTTCTGCACCAGCTCCGACTTGTCGGCAGGCAGCACTTCGGCTTTAAAATTATCGACGCCGAGATAGCCCGCAAGCTTTTGCACGGCGGGCAGCCTGTCACCGGAAATGATGCCAAGCTTCAGGCCGTTGCGCTTCAGTGTGGCGATGGCTCCGGCAGCGTCTTCGCGTGGCTGGTCCTCAAAGCGGAAGATTTCAACCAGCTTGCCATCAATGGAAAGACAGGTTTCAGGGCCATCAGCATGAGGCATGGCAGCGTTATTGTCCGCCCAATCCCGTTTGCCAAGCCGATAGATGGAACCGTTCAGTTCTGCTTCGATGCCGGCGCCCGGTACTTCCGCGATATGGGTAAAGGCCGTCATCGGTTTTGCACCTGAGAACAGCGCAAGCGCCCGCGACAGCGGATGGCGCGAATAAAGCGACAGCTCGGCTGCGACCTCCAGATTGCGGGGATTAATCGCATCGGCATTGATCAGTCTCGGCTGACCGAGCGTCAGAGTGCCGGTCTTGTCGAAAATGGCGGTGTCGATCTCGGCCATACGCTCCATGGCGGAGCCATCTTTGATCATGATGCCATTTTCAAACAGGCGTCTGGCCGCAACCACCTGCACAATCGGCACTGCAAGGGCAAGCGCGCAAGGGCAGGTGATGATGAGGGTGCAGATCGCGATATAGATCGAGCGATACCAGTCGCCGCCCGTGTAGACCATCCAGCCGACAAAGGCCGCAAAGGCGATGGTGTGGACCATCGGCACATAGAGTTCGGAAGCGCGGTCGGCAAGACGACGGTAATAGGCGCGTCCACCTTCGGCGACATCCATCAGTCGCACCATTTCAGCGAGGAAGGAATCCTTGGCTTCCGCCGTCGCGCGGATGATAAGCGGAGTGGAGAGATTGAGCGTGCCCGCGCGAATATCCGAGCCGGGGCCGACGGGAACCGCATCGCTTTCACCTGATGCAATGGCGCAATCAAGTTCCGAACGGCCTTCTTCTACTTTCGCATCGACAGGTACTCGTTCACCTGCCGCAAGAATGATGCGCATTCCGGGGCGGATTTCGTTGACCGGCAGGTAATTGCGTTCATCATTCTCGCCGATCACCACGGCGCCGCGGCTGCCGAGCTGTGCCAGTCCGCGCACGGCCGAGCGTGCACGGGCGCGCATCATGTAGTCGAGCGTGCGACCGATCAGCAGGAAGAACAGCAATGTCACCGATGCATCGAAATAGGCGTGCTGGCCATGATGCAGGGTTTCATAAACGCTCATGCCGAAGGCAAGCGTGATGGCGAGTGCAATCGGCACATCCATATTCACGCGCCGTGCGCGCAGCGCATTCCAGGCTGAAACATAGAAAATCCGGCCGGAATAGATCAGCGTCGGCAGGGCGATGAGGCCGGAAATCCAGTGAAACATGTCGCGGGTCGCAGCGTCCGCACCCGACCAGACGGCAACGGACAAAAGCATCACATTGCTGGAAGCAAAGGCCGCGACGCCAAGCGCGATCAGAAGCCGCGTGAAGGTCGGGTCCTTATCCTGCGCCATGTCGAAGATATGTGCTTCATAACCGAGCCTGCGCAGCGGATCGACAACATCGGGCGGCGTCTCGCCATCTTTCCAGCGCACAGTCACGCGGCGCGCTGTCAGGTTGACGCGGACATAGGCAACACCTGTGATCTTGCCGAGCGTCTCCTCGATATTCTTGATGCACAGACCACAATGAACGCCGGGAACCGACAGGTCGAGCTGGCGAAAGCCGTCTCCAAGCGCACGGCTTGCGACCTGCATTTCATCTGCCGAAACGGCCTGAACGACGGTCGCTATCTGTGCATTCTCGACGCAGCAGCTCATAATATCCTCCCGTCCTTCACCAGAACACGGATGATGTGGCGGTATGGGTCTTCAAGGCCGGCATCGGCATTCACTTCCATGATCCATGCACCCTCGCCAAGTTCCAGCGGGGCGGTCAGTATGCCAGGCTCACGAACCGTCAGTGTGACCTTGGTGTCGTGTTCATCGCCGACCGGGCGTTTGAACTCCACCGTACCGCCGGTCATGGCGACGGCCTTGCCGTCACGGTCGGCCAGTTGCCAGGTGAAGATGCCTTTTTCAAAAGCAGGCTTTGACTGCCATTGCAGGGCGGCCTGCTCCTTGCCGGTCTGGGCTTTGTCGTTGAACTCCTGGCTGGCGACATAGGTGTTCTGCACAACCAGCCCGCTCCAGCTATGGATGGCATTGTAAGCCATGGTCAGATTGACGGCGATAATGACACCGAAGAAAGCGACCATGATGCCCAGCATATGCCAGCCGGTAAACGTGCCTGAGGTTTTCGACTTGATCGACATTATCTGCCCTCCGGTGCCATGAACGTTGCCTTGTAGCGTGCGTGTTCCGCGCCGTTTGCGTCGCGCACTTCGATTTCATAGTCCTTGCGATGATCGGTTATCGCATCATGCGGCATGGTGACGAAGACGCGCAACGTCTTCAGACGGTCCGGTTCCACCGGCACGTCGTAATTGCCGTCTGTATCCGCTGTCTCATCCTGAACGGTCAGCGTTGCGCCCGGCAGGCCTTCGATGGAAAGGCGGAAGGTGCGCGGCGTCGGGATCATGTTGAGCAGCTTGACCGTATAACCGTTGCGGATCGAGCCGTCCGACAGAAGCACATATTGCGGCGTGCGATCGTGCAGCACGTTGATGCCGATGCGCTGGCGGGTTGAAAGCGAGATGACGAGGGTGAGGCCGATCAGCGCCCAGACCGCGAAGTAGAACATGCTGCGCGGACGCAACACCTTCTTCCACGACAGGTTCTGCACCTTGTCGGAGAAAGTGTTCGGCGCCTTATAGACGCGTGCGGGGTCGATGGGAGCGGTACCGTTATTGGTTGCAAGCGCCATGTTGAAGTCGTAGTCGGCCAGTGTCGCATAGGAGATGAGGCCGCGCGGCTTGTCGATCTTGTCCATCACGGAATTGCAGGCGTCTATGCACAGCGCACAGGTGATGCATTCCAATTGCTGCCCGTCGCGAATGTCGATCCCCATCGGGCACGCGGCGACACAGGCATTGCAATCCACGCAATCGCCCACGGTTTCGCCTGCGGCAATCGCCTTCTTGGAATGGCGTGAGCGTGGCTCGCCGCGCCAGTCATTATAGGTGACTGTGAGCGAATTTTCGTCCAGCATCGCGGCCTGAATACGCGGCCACGGGCACATATAGGTGCAGACCTGCTCGCGCATCAGTCCGCCGAAAATATAGGTGGTGGCGGTAAGGATGGCGACGGTGAAATAGGCGACGGGTGCGGCCTGACCGGTCACGAAATCCATGAGCAGCTTCGGCGCGTCGGCGAAATAGAAAATCCATGCGCCTCCGGTCAGGACACCGATGACGATCCAGATCGAGTGTTTGGCAACCCGCTTCCAGATCTTGTCGAAGGTCCATGGACCCTTGTCGAGCTTCATGCGCGCGTTGCGATCGCCTTCTATAGCGCGTTCGACAACCAGATAGAGATCGACCCAGACGGTCTGTGGGCAGGTATAGCCGCACCAGGCGCGGCCCGCGACGGAGGTGACGAGAAACAGACCAAGGCCCGCCATGATGAGCAGGCCCGCGACGTAGTAGAATTCCTGCGGCCAGATTTCGACGAAGAAGAAATAGAAGCGGCGGTTGGCAAGATCGATCAGCACCGCCTGATCGGGTGCATAGGGGCCGCGATTCCAGCGCAGCCAGGGCGTCAGATAGTAGATGCCCAGCGTAATGAGCATGACAATCCATTTGAAGCGCCGGAACTCGCCCTGCACGCGCTTCGGAAAAATCTTCACCCGCGCCGCATAAAGCGATTGGCGGGTCTTGGGGGAATTGACTGCCTGAACGTCAATGCGTTCGACATCGTCTGACATTTTTCGCTCCTTTGGAGCAGGGCAGTAGGGCAGTAAGGCAATAGGGCAGTATGTGATGGCCGCGATCAATACAGTCCCTAATTCCTTATTTTCCCTACTGCCTTACTCCCCTATTGCCTTACTGCCCTGTAGCTAGGCCTTGTGGCCTGGCTACTCGCCTCCGCCCAGCGAATGGACGAAGATGGCAAGCTGCTTGACGGTCGCATCGCCGAGGCGTGTTTCCCATGCGGGCATGACGCCATGCTTGGGATGCGACACCTGACGCACGATGGCGTCTTCGCCGGAACCGTAGAACCAGATGGCGTCTGTCAGGTTCGGCGCACCGAACTCACGCAGGCCCTTGGCATCCGCGCCATGGCAGACAGCACAGTTTTCGGCGAACACCTTCTTGCCTTCCGGCACCATTTTCGGATTGTGCGGCGTGCCGGAGAGGCTCACCACATAGGCTGCGACATCGCGGATCTGCTGTGGTTCCAGCACGTCGACAAAAGCCGGCATTTCGGAAACGCGGGTGTCGGCATCGTCCTTCGAGCGCACGCCATGACGGATGGTCGTCAGGATGTCGTCGATGGAGCCGCCCCACAACCAGTCGTCATCGTTGAGGTTTGGATAGCCGGGTGCGCCCTGTGCGCCAGAACCGTGGCACTGCACGCAGTTGACGCGGAAGGCAGCAGCGCCACCGGCAATCGCATATTGGCGCAGGTTTTCATCCGCCAGAATCTCGTGCACGTCCTTGGCCTTGATCTGGTCGATAATGCCCTGGCGCTCACTATCGATCCTCGCGGTTTCTTCCCAGAAAGCGCCACGGCTCGACCAGCCGAGCATGCCGCCGGTGGAGCTGGAAATCAGCGGCCAGGCCGGATAGGCGATGACATAGGCAATCGCCCAGAAAATGGTGGCGTAGAATGTCCACAGCCACCAGCGGGGCATCGGATTGTCGAGTTCCTTGATGCCGTCCCATTCGTGGCCGGTCGTCGCTACACCGGTGACATCGTCGATTTGCTTGTCAGTCATTTGCGTCATCCTTGAAAGGAATGTCCTTCGCGTGGTCGGCTATCTGCTTGCTGCCTGGCCGGAAGGCGTAGAAGACGACGAAGAGGAAAAAGAGCGCCATGCCGAGCAGACCCCAGCTATCGGCGAAAGTGCGCATGGTATTGTAATCCATCGCTAAATCTCCGCTTTATCTCGCTTTGGGGGACTGGTCGTAGGTCGAGAAGTCGACCAGCGTGCCGAGCATCTGAAGATAGGCGATGAGTGCGTCCATCTCCGAGATCATCTGCGGGTTGCCGTCGAAATCACCGATCTTGGCCTTGGGATAGCGGGCCTCAACACCGGAAGTATCGGCATCGGGCGTGGCCTGCGCCTTGAGATCGTCCAGCGCACTGTCGATCATTTCCTGGCTGTAGGGCACGCCGACCGCCACATTGGCCTTCAGATTGCCAGCAATATTGGAGGCATCCAGCGGGCGGTCCTTCAGGAAGGCATAGCTCGGCATGACCGATTCCGGCACCACGTCGCGCGGGCGGACAAGGTGCTGCACGTGCCATTCGTTCGAATAACGGCCACCGACGCGCGCAAGGTCAGGCCCCGTGCGCTTGGAACCCCATTGGAACGAATGATCGTACATGGATTCTGCGGCAAGGCTGTAGTGACCGTAGCGTTCCACCTCGTCGCGGAACGGGCGGATCATCTGGCTGTGGCAAAGGTAGCAGCCTTCACGCACATAGACGTCGCGGCCCGCAAGCTCCAGCGGCGAGTAGGGGCGCATGCCCTCCACTTTCTCGATGGTGTTCTCGAGATAGAAGAGCGGTGCGATTTCAACGATGCCGCCGACCGTGACCACGGCGAGCGATGCAATCAGCAGCAGCGTTGCGTTTTTCTCCAGCTTGGAGTGGTTCTTTAGTATCGACATAAATCACACGCTCCTTATTCGGCAGGCTGCATGGCGGTGCCAGTTGCAGGCTGCGCACCGCCCATCGGGGCTTCGTTGCGCAGATTGCCGCGAATGGTCTGATAGACGTTCCAGGCCATCACGAAGCCACCGGCGAGGTAGAGCACGCCGCCAAGCGTACGGATGACGTAGTATGGGAACATGGCGAGCACGGTTTCCGCGAAGGAATAGACGAGGAAGCCCTGATCGTCGTATTCGCGCCACATCAGGCCCTGCTGGATACCGGCAACCCACATGGCAGCCGCGTAGAGAACGATGCCGAGCGTCGCCAGCCAGAAGTGCCAGTTGACCATGCGGATCGAATAGAGCCGCTGGCGGTTCCACAGCTTCGGTGCAAGGTAATAGACGGCGGCAAACGAGATCATGCCGTTCCAGCCAAGCGCGCCCGCATGAACGTGACCGATGGTCCAGTCCGTATAGTGCGACAGCGAGTTGACGGCCTTGATCGAAAGCATCGGGCCTTCGAAGGTCGCCATGCCGTAGAAGGCGATAGCTGCAACCATCAGTCGGATGATCGGATCGGTGCGAACCTTGTCCCATGCGCCCGAAAGCGTCATCAGACCGTTGATCATGCCACCCCAGGATGGCATCCAGAGCATGATCGAGAAGACCATGCCGAGCGTCTGCGCCCAATCGGGAACAGCGGTGTAATGCAGATGGTGCGGACCGGCCCAGATATAGAGGAAGATGATCGACCAGAAGTGCACGATCGACAGGCGGTAGGAATAGATCGGACGCTCTGCCTGCTTCGGTACGAAATAGTACATCATGGCCAGGAACGGCACCGTCAGGAAGAAGGCAACGGCGTTATGGCCATACCACCACTGCGTCACCGCATCCTGAACGCCGGAGAAAGCCGAATAGCTCTTCACGCCGAGGAAAGAGACCGGGATCGCCAGATTGTTGATGATGTGCAACATGGCGATGGTGATGATGAAGGACAGGTAGAACCAGTTCGCCACATAGATATGCGGCTCTTTGCGCTTCAGGATCGTGCCGAGGAAGACGACCAGATAGGCGACCCAGACGATGGTGAGCCAGATGTCGACATACCATTCCGGTTCGGCATATTCACGGCTCTGGGTGATGCCGAGCAGATAGCCGGTTGCAGCCATGACGATGAAGAGCTGATAGCCCCAGAACACGAACCATGCGAGGTCGCCGCCGATGAGACGGGCGCGGCAGGTGCGCTGCACGACATAGAATGACGATGCAATAAGCGCATTGCCGCCGAATGCGAAGATCACCGCAGAGGTGTGCAGCGGACGCAGGCGGCCGAAATTCAGATAGGGTTCCAGATTGAGATCGGGAAAGGCGAGCTGCGCGGCGATAACCACACCGACCAGAAAACCGGTCACCCCCCAGAAAACCGTTGCGATGACACCGTAGCGGATCGGACCATCCATATAAGTGGATTGATCGACCTTTTTCGGCGTCAGGCCGTAATCGGCATTTCGCATCAGAAGAATGGTGAAGATGGCCAGTGTAGCGAACAGAATCCACATATGGGTTCTGAACAGCTCATCATGGGAAAATCCGGCCAGAAGCACGGCAAAAAGTGCTCCCAGACCGGAAAGGACTGTTCCAGCGGCGTAGTTCATGAAATCCCCTCGCAGCGCATGACAAGAGCCACCTCGGATGAGGCAGCAATAGCGATAGGTTCCCTATCTGCGCTCTGGATGCAAGTGTCATTGATCTAAATCAAAGACAGCTGCTAAAAGGCCCGAAAATAGGGGAGATCGGCGCTCAGGATTCGTCGTCAACCCGCTCAAGCTGGATCATGATGTCGACCTTCCTGATCGTGTATCCAGCAGGCGGTGCGGGAAGTGGGCCGATGCTTATCGATTCAGACGGAATATCGATGACGCGGTCTTCTGCAGCGATATAGAAATGCGTGTGATCGCCGGTATCGGTGTCGAAATAGGTCCGTTCGCCATTAAGGGATATCTTGCGGACCAGGCCCGCTTCGGCAAACTGGTTCAGCGTATTGTAGACAGTTGCCACCGAGAGCAGTTCTCCCGCCAGCCGTGCCTCTTCATAAAGCAGGTCCGGCGTCACATGCCTATGTTCGTCCCAAAACAGCAATTGACCCAATGCCAGGCGCTGGCGCGTCGGGCGAAGGCCTGCTTGCTTGAGGATCGATCTGACCTTTTGAACAAGCTGCTCTCGGGAACTTTTGCCTTGTCCTGCAGGGTCCGGTTTGAACAGCATGCTCGGCCTCAGTGGTCCTGTCTGGTGGGATAGCTCGCGTCAAAACCATGCTTTGCTATAGACAGTCGAAGCCGCCGCGGTTTCAGACGGATGAAAAGCCTGTCACGGCGAAGGTCATAGGGCTCGAACCAGTTACGTCTCGAAAGAAAAGCCATTATCATTTTATATTGCAAATGATTTGCAGTTGCAAATTAAAGCAAGAGGGTCGTAAGTCAACGGCGATAATGCGAGACGCGGTATTATGTTATCCGATAATCATGCCCGGCACGACAATCGAGGCGCTTAGTCCGCCTTGCGGACGATTGGATAGATGCAGCTCGCCGCTCATCCGCTCAGCTGCCATTTTCACGATTGCGAGGCCAAGGCCGCTGCCGGTTTCGTTGCGATGTGTGCCGCGAAAGAAACGCTCGGTCACGTGCGGCATTTCGCTTTCGGGAATGCCGGGGCCGTCATCTTCGACGATGAGCCTGACCTTGCCCGCTTCGGCTTCTGTCCGGCAGCGTACGGTGCCATCCCTGGGCGAGTGATTGACGGCATTTTCGATCAGATTGCGTGCCGCAAGCGTGAAGAGATGCGGGAAGGGCAGTTGCACCATAGGCATGGTTTCCGGCAGTTCGATGGAAACTCCGCGCTGGGCTGCAAGCATCCGCATATCGGTGGAAACCGCGACCAGAAGCTGGCATGCCGGTTCAAAAGTCGGCGTTTCAGGCTCGTCGCCGGTCTCGAGCGCGGCGAGATCGAGAAGCTGGTTGACGAGGCGGCTGGTGCGGTCAACACCCGCCGCGATCTGGCGCACCGCATTGGCGCGCATTTTCTCGTCCTTTGCGCCTTCGGCAATTTGCGCCTGCGTCTTCAGTCCGGCGAGCGGCGTCTTCAGTTCATGCGCGGCAAAGATCGCAAAGTTGCGCTCGCGTTCGCGCGCCTCCTCGACACGATGGAAAAGCCCGTTCAGCGCGGTGACGGCAGGCGCGATCTCCTTGGGCAGGTTCTGTTCGGGCAGTGGCCGCAAATCCTCCGCCTGCCGCTTGGAAAGCACGGAGGCAAGACGGCTCAGCGGATCGAGGCCGCGCCGCACGCACAGCCAGATCATGAGCGCCAGAACAGGCAGCATCAGCAGGGCTGGCAGAACAAGACCCGTCACCACATTCTGCACCAGCCTTTCGCGAACGCTCAGGCTGTCGCCGACCATGACACGCAGGCCGAGCTGGGTATTCTCCACCGCGAACACACGCCAGCGGTCGCCCGCGACTTCCGTATCGGAAAACCCGTTCGCGACATTGGTGAGCCGCACGCCCGGCGCGCTTTCGGAGCGTCCGACCAGCCTGCCGTCAAGCGCCCATATCTGGCAGAACAACTGCCGGTCATAGAGCGGAAAATCCGGCATCGGCTTCAGCGACAATTGCCCGCCATCTCCTTCCGGCCCCACCTCAACGCGATGCTCGGTCAGAAGCGAATTGACCATGCGTGCGGCCTCCATCAGGCGCGCATCGAGCACTTTTTCAAGCTGTGACTGGGTGCTGATGTGAATCCACACCACTGCGAAAAGCCAGACAATACAGGTAACGCCGATGAGGATACCGGTGAGGCGGCTGCGAATGGAATTCATGCGTTTGCCCCCGCCAGACGGTAGCCGACACCGCGCACCGTTTCGATATAATCGGAACCGAGTTTCGAGCGCAGGTGGTGGATATGCACTTCCACCGCGTTGCTTTCCACTTCCTCCTGCCAGCCATAAAGCGCTTCTTCCAGCGAGGATTTGGAGAAGGTGGCGGTCGGCCGTTCCATCAAGGCGCGCAGGATCGAGAATTCGCGTCGCGTCAGCCTGACGGGTTCTCCATTGAAGCGCACCGACATTTCCGCCGGGTCCAGTTCGACGCCACGCCATTCAAGCAGGGCATTTGCACGCCCGGCACCGCGTCGGGCGACGGCACGCACGCGGGCTGCAAGCTCGTGCAGATCGAAGGGCTTGCCGACATAATCATCGGCACCTGCATCAAGGCCGGCAATGCGCTCGGGCACCTGATCACGGGCAGTCAGCAGCAGCACAGGGGTCTCGTCGCGACCGCGCCGCATCGTCTTGAGGATGTCGAGACCCGAACCATCGGGCAGCATGAGATCAAGTACCACGGCGTTGTAATTCTGGGCGGCAAGGGCTGCTTCCGCATCACCGCAATTGGACACGGCATCCACAGTGAAACCGGCAAGCCCCAACCCTACGGTTAGTCCGTCGAGGAGGATCGTGTCGTCTTCTACCACGAGTATGCGCATGAGTTCCTGTTTCCGCCTTTATTGACAATTAGAAGCACGCGGGCTTTTCACCGCGCCAGCTTAAGGCTGCCTTAAGGTGGCGGGGACATTCGCTTCTTGCAACATGATAAATTTGCCCCGAATCGAATTTATGCGGAAAATCGTAATGCGTTTCTTTGCGAGCCTTGTCGGCTTAATCATCAGTTTGTTTCTTGCGCTCGGCCCGGCATTGGCAGCGAACCCGCTGCCGGTCGATCAGGCTTTCCGCCTGAGTGTGCTGAAGGATACGGATGGCCGTCTCGTGCTCAACTGGCAGATCGCGGATGGTTACTATCTTTATCGCGATCACATAGAAGCGAAGGACGGGCAGGGAAATGCGCTTGCTGTCGACACGCAACCCGGCATGCCCAAGGACGATCCGAATTTCGGGCGGCTTGAAGTCTATTATACCCATGCCACGGCAAGCGTAAAAGCAGATGCGCAGCCGCTGGCGCTGACCTATCAGGGCTGTCAGGAGGACGGCATCTGCTACCGTCCGGAAACCAGAACCGTCGATCCGGTCACGCTCGCCATATCGAGCGAAATGGGGCAGAAGGCCAAGGCGCTGACGCAGGCATCGGTATTTGCACCGGCTGACGTACAACCCGTGGAGCAGAATACGGCGTTCGCTCTGGCACCCGAAAAGGGCATGGTCGAAGGACTGCTCGATCAGGGCGGCACCGGGCTGGTCATCGCGGCATTTCTGGCTTTCGGCGTTCTGCTTGCTTTCACGCCTTGCGTTTTTCCAATCTATCCCATCCTTGCCGGAACACTGGCACGCGAAGGTGAGAAACTGACGGCAAAGCGCGGCTTTGTGCTTTCAGCCGTCTATGTTGTCAGTCTGGCACTGGGTTTTGCCGTGGTGGGCGCAATTGCAGGCTGGTCGGGGCAGAACCTGCAGATGGTGCTGCAATCGAAATGGACCGCGCTCGTACTGGCCGGAATATTCACGCTTCTGGCGCTCTCCATGTTCGGCCTGTTCCAGATCCAGCTTCCAAATTCATGGGTCAGCGCGGTTTCCTCGCGGACTGGTCCCCATGGCCAGCAGCGGACAGGTTCCAAGCGATCAGCTGCCATTCTCGGCTTCTCGTCCGTGCTGATCGTCGGCCCTTGCGTGACGGCACCTCTCGCAGGCGCGCTGCTCTATATCGCGCAGACGGCCAATGTCGCGCTGGGCGCTTCCGCGCTCTTTGCGCTTGGCATCGGCAAGGGATTGCCGCTCATTGCTTTCGCCACGCTTGGCGCGGGTACGTTTCCGCGTGCAGGCGCATGGATGGAAACGGTGAAGCAGATTTTCGGCTTCGGTTTTCTGGCGACCGCAATCTTCATGGCCGCTCCGCTTCTGCCGCCCGGCGTGGACATGGTGCTATGGGCGCTCCTGCTTTTCGGGGCTGCAAGTTTCGCGTTTCTCAAGGTTCCGGGGCGCAGCGTTGTCGCGCGAACAATCGGCACGGCAGCTTTCGTTTACGGTGTCATTTTGATGCTTGGCGTGGCTTCGGGCGGAAAAGACCCGTTGCAACCGCTGGCCGCATTCGCTAACCGTGGCGGCAACCAGAATCTGGCCGCGCTGCAATTTGCGCCGGTCGAGACTGTTTCTTCCCTTCAGGAGAAACTTGTTGAAGCGCGCGGCGACAAGCCGACGCTTATCTATTTCACGGCGGACTGGTGCGTAAGCTGTTCCACCGTTGAGCGCCGGGTTTTACCCGACGCAAGCGTGAAGAAGGCGCTGGGTGGCTATCAGCTCATCAAGGCGGATATTTCGCAGCTCACCAGCGGCAATGCCGATCTTATGGCAAAGCTTGGTGTGGCGGGGCCACCGACGATGATCTTCTTTGATCGCATCAGCAAGGAACCGGAGGGGACAAGACTGGTGGGCGATGTCACAACCGCCTCTATCGAACGTTCGGTCGGCCTTGTGAGCGACGGCCGGAAACAATGATCAATGTATTGAAACGGCCGGGGGCTTTGAAATTGACTGTATCTGATGAAAAGCGGGGTGCGCGGGCATCCCTGATGCGGATCGCGCTTGTGGCCTGTCTGCCTTTTGTTGCCGCAGCATGCACGACGGCATCCGCGGATCGGCCGATTGCCGTCACCATGCCGCAGGCTGTTGCCTTCACGCCAGAGCCTGTTGCCGTTGAACCAGCCAGAGAACAGGTTGGCGAACCGGCACCAGAAGTGCAGACGGTAAAGAGTGAATATGAGACCATGTATGGCGCGGTGAACGACCGCGGCAATCTCATTCCCGCACTTGATGTCAGCAAGATTGCGGATCGTAACCTGCGCCGGGAAGTCGATTATGTCACGACGGAACCGGTCGGGACCATCGTGGTCGATCCCTATGCGCGCTATCTCTACCTCGTGCAGCCGGGCGGCAAGGCGATCCGCTATTCGGTGGGGGTCGGTCGCGCCGGACTGACCTTCTCAGGGGATGCCAAGGTTGCCTACAAATCGCAGTGGCCGCGCTGGACGCCGACCGCCAACATGATCAAGCGCAATCCGGACCATTACGCAAAATACGCGAAAGGCCTTGAGGGCGGCATCCGTAATCCGCTCGGTGCCCGCGCGCTCTATCTCTATCGCGATGGCAAGGATACGCTTTACCGCATTCACGGCACCAACGAGCCCTGGTCCGTCGGCAAGGCTGCGTCGTCTGGCTGCATACGTCTCTACAATCAGGACATCCTCGATCTCTACAAGCGCGCTACCGCCGGTGCGCGTGTCGTCGTGTTGGATAAATCCCAGTCGGGCAAAGGAGCAAGCTCATGATGAACCGTCGTCAGATACTGGCCGCAACGGCAGCCGGTGCCGCAACGATTGCGATCTCAGGCGGCGACAGCCTTGCGCAGCGCGTGCCGACGGTTGCGGAAGTGCTTTACGACAAGGAAATTCCGGTTCTGGGCAACCCGAACGGCAATGTGACCATCGTGGAGTATTTCGATTACCAATGCCCTTACTGCAAGAAGGGGCATGGCGAGCTGATGCGCGTGGTCAAGAATGACGGCAATGTTCGCCTTGTTATGAAGGACTGGATCATCTTCGGCGACACGTCGGCTTATGCCGCACGTCTCGTCCTGGCTGCAGAAAAGTCCGGCAATTATGTGAAGGCCATGGAAGCGTTGATGGCAACGCCGGGTCGTCTCACGCCGGAACAGGTGGATGCGGCACTGAAGAAGGGCGGGCTCGATCCGGCAAAGCTCAATGCAGCCTATAAAGCCGATTCAAAGCGCATCAATGCCATTCTGGAACGCAATATGGATCAGGGTGAAGCCTTCAATTTCGGCGGCACACCCTCCTTCGTCATCGGTACCAAGCTTTATGGCGGCGTCATGAAGGAGCCGGAACTGATCGAAGCGATCAAGGAAGCGCGAAAGTCTTGAGCTGATACCAGTAATGAAAGGGCGGAGTAAAACTCCGCCCTTTCTGATTCAAAACGGATAATGCTGCGGGCCTTCGATGGTGATCCAGCGCAGATCGGTAAATTCGTTGATGACGGCCTTTCCGCCGAAACGGCCATAGCCGGAAGATTTCACGCCGCCGAAAGGCATTTGCGCTTCGTCAGCAACCGTCGGGCCGTTGATATGACAGATGCCGGTTTCAAGCTTTTTCGAAAGCGCCAGCGCCCGTTTCACATCCTGACTGAAGATCGCCAACGAGAGGCCATATTCGGTGTCGTTTGCCACGCGGATTGCCTCGTCGGCATCCTTGACGCGGATGACGGGTTTTACTGGCCCGAAGGATTCCTGCTTATAGATATCCATATCCGACGTCACGTGATCGATGATCGTCGCCTCGACGATTGAACCTTCGCGCTTGCCACCTGCCAGAACCTTGCCACCTTTCGCCACCGCATCCTTGATGAGCGCGTCCATACGCTCAGCCGATTTGAGGTCGACCAGCGAACCCAAAACGACATTGCCGCGCGGATCACCGGCAGGCAGGGATTTTGCCTTGGCGGCAAGCTTTTCTGCAAAGGCATCAGCCACCTTCTCATGCACGATGAAGCGCTCCGTAGACATGCAGATCTGGCCCTGATTCATGAAAGCGCCAAAAGCCGCGGCATCGACTGCCTGGTCGAGATCGGCATCTTCCAGCACGATGAAGGGCGCCTTGCCGCCCAGTTCCAGCAGCACAGGCTTCAGATGTTCTGCGGCCTGTTTGGCGATGATCTTGCCAACATGGGTGGAGCCGGTGAAATTGATGCGGCGGATGGACGGATGGGCAACAAGGGCCGCGACGATTTCCGGCGCGTCCTCCGGCGCGTTGGAGATGACATTGACCACGCCCGCCGGAAAACCTGCATCGTTGAGTGTCCTGACGATCAGGTGATGAACGCCGGGGCAGGATTCGGACGAACGCAGGATAACCGTGTTGCCGCAAGCAAGTGCTGCTGCAATAGCGCGCACGCCGAGAATGATCGGTGCATTCCATGGCGCCATGCCAAGCACCACGCCAACCGGCTGGCGCACGGCCATGGAAACGATGCCGGGTTTGTCAGAAGGGATGATCTCGCCGGTGATCTGCGTGGTGAGCGCTGCGGCTTCGCGCAGCACTCCGGCGCCAAGGTGGACGTTGAAGCCCGACCATGGGGCCGTTGCACCGGTCTCTTCGAGCATGAGACGGGTGAATTCATCGGCCCGGCTTTCCATCAGGTCAGCCGCCTTGTTCAGCAGAGAACGACGCTCGTTCGGTCCCGTTTCAGACCAGCTTTCAAAGGCTTTCGCGGCAGATAGTGCAACCGCATCGACATCGGCGATGTTGGCCGCTGGCGCGGTGGTGGCGACTTTTCCGGTGACCGGGTCCTTACGCTCGAAGGTCTTGCCCGATGCGGATGCAATTTCCTTACCGTCGATGATGAAGCCGATTGTCGTCATGGTCTTCTCCCTGTTTACCTTTCATATCATGGTATAAAAGCTGAAAGCTTGCATGATCCTTATTTGTGAACAGACTGTGCAACGGCACTGTTTCGAATTTGAAAGCAAGCAGCGGAGTGTAGCTTCGAGGCGGTGGCATTAGCCTTCCTTCATGCTCATATTGAAGGAATACGGACATGAACCTTATGACCATGAAGACCCACGACCCTGACGAAAATCGCTGGCAGAAGGTACTCGACCGCGATAAGGCGTCGGACGGTGCATTTGTCTATGCGGTGCGCACGACAGGCGTCTATTGTCGTCCATCATGCCCCTCGCGGCGTGGAAAGCGCGAAAACGTGCAATTCTTCGAGGGTTGCGAGGATGCGGAACGCGCCGGTTTCCGGCCATGCATGCGCTGCAAGCCGCATCTCTCCGAGACATTGGCGACGCAGAACAGCACCCGTTATGCCGATATGGTCGCTAGCGCCTGCCGCTTTATAGAGACGGCGGAAGAGGTGCCTTCGCTTGAAGAAATAGCGGCTTTCGTGAAGGCGAGCCCGGCCCATTTTCATCGTGTATTCAAGGAGTTAACAGGGC
This sequence comes from Brucella tritici, assembly GCF_902825325.1. Classification (GTDB taxonomy): domain Bacteria; phylum Pseudomonadota; class Alphaproteobacteria; order Rhizobiales; family Rhizobiaceae; genus Brucella. Next base: position 116,361 of record NZ_CADEAR010000005.1, read on the forward strand.
TGACCCCGAAAGCCTATGCCGATGCGCATCGTGCGAAGAAGATGCGGGAGGCGCTTGATGCACCGGAAATCCGCGTAACCGAAGCCATCTATGATGCCGGTTACAATTCCAGCAGCCGCTTTTATGAGGCTTCGGACAGGATTTTGGGAATGACTCCAAAGGCTTACAAGCAGGGCGGCAAGAATGCGGAGATTCGCTTCGCCATCGGCCAGTCGACGCTCGGGGCGGTGCTGGTGGCTGCAAGCGACAAGGGTGTCTGCGCTATTCTGATGGGCGATGACCCGGAAGAACTGATCCGCGATCTGGAAAAGCGGTTTCCGCAGGCCAATCTCATCGGTGCAGACCGTGAGTTCGAGGACATGGTGGCCGAAGTTGTCGGTTTCGTAGAAGCGCCGCGCATCGGTCTCGACCTGCCGCTCGATCTGCAAGGAACCGCATTCCAGCAACGCGTCTGGCAGGCTTTGCGCGAAATTCCGGCAGGAAAAACAGTGAGTTACACTGAAATTGCCGAACGTATCGGCGCGCCGAAATCGGTGCGTGCAGTGGCACAGGCCTGTGCGGCCAACAAGATCGCTGTCGCGGTTCCGTGCCATCGGGTCGTGCGCAATGATGGTGGCATCTCCGGCTATCGCTGGGGCGTCGAGCGCAAACGCGATCTCCTGAAGCGGGAGAGCCAGACATGAACAAAAATGAACCCTTACAGGCGGGAAATATCCCTGCCTACGACTGGCAAGAAATCGGCGCCGAACTGGATGAGTTCGGCGCCACAATCCTCAAAAACATCATTTCGCCACAAGAGTGCCACGAATTAGCCGCCGGTTACTACAATTTGGCCGCATTTCGAACCGTTATTTCGATGCGAAAACACGGTTTTGGGCGCGGAGAATACAAATATTACGCAAATCCCATTCCTGCCTTAATTTGGAATCTGCGCCAGAAGCTCTATCCGCAGCTTGCGCCCATCGCCAATCGATGGAGTGAGAGACTGGGATCGGATGTCCGCTTCCCCCCGACCCATGACGAATTTCTGGACCGGTGCCACGCAGCAGGGCAGACCCGTCCGACACCGCTCATCCTGCAATATGTCGAGGGTGACTATAATTGCCTGCATCAGGATATTTACGGCGATATCGCATTTCCCTTGCAGGTGGCGATTTTGCTTTCCGAGCCGGAGAAGGATTTTACAGGCGGGGAATTCGTTTTGACCGAACAACGTCCCCGGATGCAGAGCCGGGCGGAAGTCGTGCCGCTCCGGCAAGGCGACGGCGTGGTTTTCGCGGTCAATGACCGTCCAATGCAGGGCACGCGCGGCGATTATCGCGTCAAGATGCGGCATGGTGTCAGCCGTATCCGTTCCGGCCAGCGGCATACGCTGGGCATAATCTTTCACGATTCCAGATAAAGCATGTCTCCCAAAAGTGGGAACCGCCTTCGCGGGGAAATCAGTCCACTGGACTGATTTCTGATCCCGCTACGATGGGATAAAGACATGCGTGAAAACAAAAGCTTAAAGCGTGTTCCCTGAGTATAGTGAGATGCAACACGTTTTAAAGGTTGAAACCGGTGTTTCGATAGCCTTTGATCGCGGCTAGAACATGATTCCGAAAAGTGGGAACCGGTTTTCGGATAAAATCATGCTCGAACAAAAGTTTAGAGCGGGATAATGGTTCAACTTGAAAACATCACGCTCTAATCGATCAAAGGAGTCGGATATGAGCGTGACCATCTACGGTATCAAGAACTGCGACACCATGAAGAAGGCGCGCACCTGGCTTGAAGGCCATGGCATCGACTATGCGTTTCACGATTACAAGAAGGAAGGGCTCGACGGCGAAACGCTGGACCGCTTCCTGAAAGATATTGCGTGGGAACAGTTGCTCAACCGGGCCGGAACGACGTTTCGCAAACTGCCCGAGGAAGAACGCCAGAATGTCGATGCCGCCAAGGCGCGGGCGCTGATGCTGGCACAGCCTTCCATGGTCAAGCGTCCGGTTCTCGACAAGGATGGAAAACTGACGGTCGGTTTCAAGCCGGACCAGTACGAAAACTTCTTCAAGCCTTGAGGCGGGAAAACGCTGCCATAGATAGCTGCCGATAAGCTGATGGAGAAATCGATGCGGCAGCGCGCAAATAAGGTTGTCCAGCAATGGTCTGCGAGCTGGCGCGATTCCCTCATCGCTTCCTTCGCAGGCGGTGTCGCATGGTTGATCTGCCAACTGGCTCTGGGGCAGCCAAAACCCGTCTTTGCCATGGTCACGGCCGTGATCTGCCTGGCACCGAACCTGCCCAACCATGGCAAGCAGGCGATAGGGGTGATGGTCGGCGTCACGACCGGTGTTCTGGTCGGCGAGCTTTCTCTGCTCTTGCCGGAAACCGTCCCGGTCTTCCACACAAGCATAGTGACCTTCGTTGCCATGGTTCTGGCGACCTCTTTCGGCATGGCTCCGGCAATTGCTATCCAGTCGGGCGTTTCGGCGATTCTGGTTCTCGCCATGGGGCCGCAGGTTGCAGGTGTGACGCGGTTGATCGACGTTCTGGTCGGTGCCGGTGTGGGCTTGCTGTTCAGCCAGATATTGATGACGCCAAGCCCGGTACTTCTGATCGACAGGGCTGTTCGCGGCTTGCTCGACCGTCTCGCAAACGGGCTCAAGCAATCGGCTGTAGCACTCGAAAAACAGGATCCCGTGCGGGCACAAAGCGCGATCAATCAGTTCACATCCGCCCACCGGGCGGTGATCGCGCTTGGCGACGGTATCGCATTGGCGCGCAGCAATGCCCGCTGGTCGCTGCGCGGGCGGCTGGTGGCGCGTGAGGTTACGGAAATGGCGGGCCGGTACGACCGGCGCGGCATCCGTCTTTACGCATCGGCGCTGCTGTTCGGGGAGGCGCTGGGCAATGCACTGCGAAAGAAGGAGGCGCCGCCGCCGCTCTGGCTGACGGAAGCCTTGCAGGTGGTCATTGCCAATTGCGAGCTTGAGGAAGGGCAGGAGCCAAGCCGGATTCCTCCCATGCCAAAGGATATTCCCTTCGGCTGGCGTGATTGCGCGCACCGGCTATCGTCGGTTCAGGACACGCTTTTGCATTTCCTGCATTCCGATATTCCGGACAGTCTTCCCGTGCCCAAACGGCAGCAAAAGCAGGACGAAGCCGCAGCTTGACGATTTTCAGAGAAGCGACCGCACGTGATGCGCCAGTTCATCCGCCGCTCGTCGGGCAAGCTTGGGGTGGTTCTGCCAGTCGTCAAAAACTGCACCACGATAGGCCGCCTGCCCAAGCGCAAGGGCAGAGGCGGTTTCGGATGAAACCAGCGACAGGGCCCATGCGGCAGCTGCATCTTTCGGGGTAAAATTTCCAGTTTCGAGCGTGTACCACATGCGCGCAAGCGTCAGCAGCACATTGCGCTCGTCACCCTGAAGATTGCCAAGCAGGCCGGGCAAGGCGTCAGCAATTGCCCGTCGCACATCGTCAAGCGGCACCGGTGGCAGAAGGTGTTCCCGCGCCGGGCCCACGAGGCTTACGGCCTCCTGACCGGCTTGCGCGAGCACCAATGTGTATTCTGGATCAGTGTGCGGTTGCGGCACGGTTCCGGCCTCGAACTCGTCGCGCAACCATTCTCCATAGATGAATGCACAGCGCGCGGGATAGCTGAGTGCGGTGAGATCCTGTCCTAGAAAAATCATCACTTCCAGACATCTGGGCGTGCCGGGTTTGGCCGGATGCCGACCTGATATCTGCATAAGCTTGCCGACGAGACGCGCGCCGGTTTCCAATGTGAGAGGCTGGTTGCTGACCACCAGCAGATCGACGTCGCTATTGGGGCGAAGTCCGCCATTTACGGCAGAGCCGTGCAGATACACGGCCTGCAAAGATTGCCCCAGACTTTCCCGCAAAACGGTCAGAGCCTTTGTCGCTTCGTCAGGTATTGACAGATCGCCGCTCGTCACCATCGATTTATAATATAACTTTCAGATGTGCGCAGCTGGTGATCAACAACGCCGTCCATCGGGAGTGTTTTCCTTTTAGACGTTTCCCTCTTTTTTCAATACTTCTGCCGCATCCCAGGCGCCTCTTGCACCTGCATCGCCTTTTCGAAACATGATTACTGTGACACCGACATTTGCCGTAGGGGCATATACAGGCATTGCTGATCCTGAACTATTATAGCTTCCATATGTGGAACTCCCATATGTGTTTGCGGAAAACGTACCGTTGTTCCAGCTATTAACGCCAACTAACTGTCTGCCTTGCGAGGTGCTGGCCTGCTCAAGGCGGAAATGAGTGTAACCTCTATTCAGCGTTGCTTGAGCTGCACGTTTCATTGTAATGCGCCCCGCTGAGCCAGCAAATAGTGCGCCAGATGCTTGTGTATCCAGGCGCACCACGTTGGGTGCGAGCGGCATTTCATTGGTAGTTGCACATGCGGAAAGCGCTACGGCACACGCGGTTAAAAGAATCAAATTTTTCATACTAAGCCCCCCAAAAAACTAACTACGGAGTAACAGCTGCTTAGCTAGTTTTCAATTCATTTGGGAGGCTGTGATCCCAGCTATTCTCGGAGGTTTCACGAGGGTACCTTTTGCGAAGAACTAGATAGTCTCTTTAACGGTTTTAGATCACGCCGGAGAGACTTCCCGCCGTTCCAGAATGCGGTCGATCAAGCCCCATTCGAGGCCTGCTTCAGCAGTCATGAAATTATCGCGGTCGAGCGCGCGTTCCACCTCTTCATAGGTGCGACCGCAATGTTCGGCATAAAGACGCGTCATCAGCCGCTTGGTTCGTTGCGCTTCCTCTGCATGGATGAAGATGTCCGATGCCTGCCCCTGAAATCCGCCGGAAGGCTGGTGAACAAGCAGGTTTGCGTTGGGAAGGGCAGCGCGATGACCGGGCTCACCGGCCATCAGCAGGAAGGAGCCCATCGAGCGGGCCGTCCCCATGCAAAGCGTGTGCACGGGCGCACGGACATAGCGCATCGTGTCATAGATCGCGAGGCCGCTGGTCACAACGCCGCCCGGCGAATTGATATAGAGATTGATCGGCTGTTTGGAATTTTCCGCTTCCAGAAACAGCAATTGCGCGCAGATAAGTGCGGACACGGTGTCGTTCACTTCGCCATTGAGAAAGATGATCCGTTCGCGCAGCAGGCGTGAATAGATATCGAATGATCTTTCGCCACGGCTCGACTGTTCCACGACCATAGGGACGAGTTGCATCGTTTCGCGCATCGGCGAACTCCTCTCTTCCAGAAATTTGGTGTGTTAGAGCATGTCTCCCGAAAGTCGGAACCGGTTTCGGGATAAAGACATGCGTAAAAACAAATAGATAGAGCGGTTCCAGCGGCCCTGTTTTCTGAAAACGCTTTAGGCGGTCAGGCTGCGCGCATCATCGGCGCCCGGTTGTTGTTGGCGGCAACTGCCGTAGTGCGCTTCAGACGCGTGTCGTTCAGCTCATGGATGACGCGCAGAAAGGTGCCGCCGGAAATGCCCGGTACAATGCGGAACGTGACCATACTTTCCAGAAAGGGCGGTTCGCTTTCCCGCATCCGGTAGCTTATTTCCTCACCGGGCTTGCAGGATGCAGGCTCCGGATCGGCCAAAGCCTCGGATGGAAGCCAGTTTTCGCGAAACTCCGGAATGCTGATTGCGCGCCAAACTTTCTGCGGCGTGGCATCCAGCTCATATTCAAGCTTGATGCCATTTTCGCGTGGTTCTTCCTGCCGGTCGGTCATTGGTCCATATCCTTCAGCAAGGTTTTGAGAGCGTCGATACGTTCCGGCCAGTAGGCGCGATATTTCGCAAGCCAGTTCGCGATGAGCGTCAGTCCGTGCGGGTCGACCTCGTAATTGACGAAGCGTCCCTCACGTTCCTCACGCACCAGTCCTGCACCGCGCAACACCGCCAGATGCTGTGACATGGCAGGCTGGCTGATCTCCATGCCTTCGCGTAGCGCACTGGCATTCATGCTGCCCGATGCCAGCTTCTCGAAAATCATCCGGCGGGTCGGGTCGGCAAGTGCCCTGAATACATCGTTGAATATATCGTTCTCATTCATGTCATCACATAAGCACGCGCTTATGTGATTCGCAAGACCTTATTTGAAGGCCGACGTCTTGTTTAATCAGATGAATGAAACTGCATGGTGAAGACATTCCCGCCGATACCCTGCGCGAGTGAGGGCGCAAGGTTCAGCGGCGTGCATTTTTCGACCGCTTCGATTGCAGCGTTTACGAATGCCTTTTTGGCCTTGTCATCGCCCTGAACGTTGATCGCGCTGGCACGCGGCGGTCCTATCAGGCTTCCGTCTCGCTTGAAGCTGAAACTGAGAGTAACGGCGGAATTTTTACTGCCTGAAGGCGGAGACCAGCAGGCGTTCAGCGCGCTGCCGACATCGTCCATCGTCTTCAGTTCCTGCGCCTGAACTGCCCCTGTGGCGGTGATCGTAACGGCGGTCAACAGACAAACGGATAGTCCTGTTCTATTCATCCTGATCCTCCATCAAGAAAGTGTAGCAAATCTATTGTAGGTCTGCTTTGGCGGAGTTCAAACCCAACTCTGTGGTTAGTGTTAGAGCGCATCCCGAAAAGTGTGAAACGGTTTTCGGATCAGATGCGCGTTAAAACAAACAGTTGAGACGCGCCGATCTGATTCAATCAGATCGAGACGGCTCTAACGTGCTGAGGGACAGTTTCAGCCTCAATCCGTGTGATCGGTCCGATCAGAAAAATTCAATTGTCCCCGGATGATTGAGGTATATTTTCCCGCCAATGACCGAGACCTCCCTGGAAATGACCAAGCCTGTATCTTCACAACACCGCACTGCCGTCCGTTATGCTTTCGGCGGTTTTCTGGCCATGGCTGCTGCCATGGGGATCGGGCGTTTCATCTACACGCCGATCCTGCCGGGAATGATGGCTGATGTCGGCTTCACGGCCGCCGATGCAGGTTTCATCGCATCGGCAAACTATATCGGCTACTTGCTGGGAGCGATTGTTGCCGGTTATGGATGGTCTGCGGGCATCGAACGGGCAAGCGTCATTGTAGGCCTGATCATCAGCGGATTGCTATGCGCTGCCATGGCGCTTTTTGACGGTGTCTGGCTGTTCTCCATCATCCGTTTTGCTGCAGGTTTCATCAGTGCGGTGACGATGATCCTTTGCACGGCAATCGTGCTGAGCCATGTCACGGCGGCGGAAAGAGCCGGGCTTGGAGCCCTGCATTTCGGCGGCGTCGGCAGCGGCATTGCACTTTCTGCCGTTCTGGTGGCGCTGATCCGTTTTGCCGGACTTGACTGGCGGGCCGACTGGATCGGTGCTGCAGTTCTGACCATCGTCATGGTTGTTCTGGTTGCGGCTTTCGTCAGGGAAGGGCCGGTCGGTGGCAACAGCGGCACGCGTGAACCGCCGCTTCCCAAGAGCTTCGCCTTCAACGCGCTGGCGCTGGCCTATGGAATTTTCGGCTTTGGCTATGTGATCACGGCCACCTTCCTCATTGCAATCGTGCGCGCAACCGATGGCGGCCCACTGATGGAAGCGGCCGTGTGGGTGGTGACCGGCCTGACGGCCGCGCCCTCGATCTGGCTGTGGGCACCGGCTGCGAAGAAGTTCGGCCTCTTCAACGCATTTGCCCTGACGGCCATTCTGGAGGCCGTCGGCGTTGCCGCGAGCGTGGTTCTGGCGCCGCCGCTGGGGCCCTTGGTGGGGGGTGCGCTTCTGGGCATCACTTTCATGGCGTTGACGGCGTTCGGATTGCAGATCGCCCGCACGCTTGCACCGGCTTCGCCAAAACGCGCTTTGGCGCGGATGACGGTCTGTTTCAGCATCGGCCAGATTGTCGGCCCGCTGGTTGCGGGCTTCATGGCGCAGCGCTCCGGTTCGTTCACTTCGGCAAGTCTGGCCGCAGCGCTTTCGCTGGTGGTCGTCGCAGTGCTTGGCATCATGGCAGGGCGTGCGACAAGATCGCAAGGTTGAAACCTTACAGGAATTTAACTGGTAAAGGCACGAAGACAGGCTTCTTATGAGGAAAATCCTCACGAAGTTGGACTGAAATTCCGTGTTTGTGTCATTCTTCCCTCGCCCGAAAATCTTCTTCTGGTCCGCACTCATCTGGAGCCTGCTGGCAATCGCTGGCTGGTATAACGGTGGCGAAGGGCTGGGCGCCATATTCGGTCTGCCACCTTTAGCACATGATGCCGCGCCGATTATTGGTGCGAGCCTTTTCTGGTCGGCGCCGTTTCTCTGGTTCTATGTCTATTTCGCGGTGGTGACGTTCGCCTTCTACCTGTTCTGGGCGTGGTTTTCATCGCACCCATGGCAGCGCTGGTCGATACTTGGATCAGCCCTGATCCTGTTCACCACCTATTTCGGCGTGCAGGTCAGCGTGGCGGTCAACGCCTGGTACGGACCGTTCTACGATCTGGTCCAAAAGGCACTGACATCGCCCGGAGCCGTCAGCGCCTCCGATTTCTACTGGGGCATGGTCACCTTCGCCGAGATTGCCTTTATCGGCGTGACGGTCGGCGTTCTGAGCCTGTTCTTCGTCAGCCACTATATCTTCCGCTGGCGTTCGGCGATGAACGAATACTATGTCAGCCACTGGCCGAAACTGCGTTCCATCGAAGGTGCAGCCCAGCGCGTGCAGGAAGACACGATGCGCTTTTCCACGACGCTGGAACAGCTTGGTGTCAGCCTCGTCAAATCGGTGATGACGCTGATCGCCTTTCTGCCGGTCCTGTTCAGCTTCTCGGAGAAGGTCAGCGAGCTGCCGGTGGTTGGCATGGTGCCGCACGCGCTGGTCGTGGCGGCGATTTTCTGGGCAGCTTTCGGCACCGGATTTCTGGCGCTGGTCGGTATCAAACTGCCGGGATTGGAATTCAACAATCAGCGTGTCGAGGCGGCCTACCGCAAGGAGCTGGTCTATGGTGAGGATCATGCGGATCGCGCGGAGCCGATCACGCTCGGCGAACTGTTCCGCAATGTCCGGCACAATTATTTCCGGCTCTATTTCCACTATGTCTATTTCAACGTGGCCCGCATTTTCTACATTCAGGCCGACAATATTTTCCCGACCCTGATCCTGGTCCCGTCGATCGTGGCGGGCAAGCTGACGCTCGGTCTGATGAACCAGATCAGCAATGTCTTCTCGCAGGTGCAGGGATCGTTCCAGTATCTCGTCAATTCATGGACCACGATCATTGAGTTGCTGTCGATCTACAAGCGTCTGAGGGCCTTTGAGGCGGTTATCCGCGACGAGCCGCTGCCGTCGCTCGATCAGGCAAATCTGGAATCAACCCCTTCGACATAAGGTCAGGATCTGCTCTGGTCCTTATGGACAGTGTCCCTGTCGAGACTGTCCAGATAATCGCTGTAGGTGGTGCATTTGACGTCGGGCTTGGTGCAAACTTCCGTTACGAGCCGTTCCATGGCGCGCCAATAGGCGCCGTCATTCATCAGCACGAAATGGAAGCCGAGTTGAAGCGGGTTACGTTCGCCCGCATATTGCTTGTCGAATGCCGTCCGGAAAGCCTTATAGGCCCGTTCCTCGAAAGCGGCGGATTGCTGTGGCGCTTCCTTGCCCTTCGAGTGGCGGACATAGAGATTATAGTCCATCGCCACGATAGGACGCTGTGACGGGCCTTCCGGAACAAGAGGCAATCCGAAAGAAGCAAACTGACCGGCAAGGGTCGGCTCTTCGGGGCCGCGCGTGATGGAGGACGCCTGATAGCGGAACCCGTTTGCCTTGAGCGCATCCTGCACCGGCTTCGATGCGGCAAGATAGGGCGCGCGGAAACCGTCGATGCCCTTCAGCGCCATATCGCGCCAGCCTTCAGGCTCACCGTCGATGCCGTTATTCTTGTAGGCGTCTGCGGTAATGCGGCGGAACTCCTTGATTTCCTTATCCCAGTCGGCGGTAGACCAGTCGGTGCCGTCAAAATGGCCGCAGCCATGGCTTGCGATCTCGTTTCCTTCCAGATGCGCCTGCCAGATATTGCCAAGGCGGGCGACGACTTCGTTGCGGCTCAGCGCAAAGCCAACATTGGACGAACCCGCCCGCTTGTGAGGCGGCTTGTAATCGCGCCGGTCCTGCTTGGTCATCAGGAAGACGCAGGAGAGGAAATAGGTGAAATGGGCGTTGTTCTTCTTCGCCAGCTCGCGCGAGCGGGTCCAGAGCGCATTGTCATGTGCACCATCGAAGGAAATCAGCACATATTGCGGCTTTGCGGACATTGGTTCTGCCTGTGCAGTGCAGGTGGCCAGAACCAAGGCGGAGAGAAGAAGGGGGCGGGGGGACAGAAAGCGCATGAATCACGAAACGAAGCGGGGGAGGAACAGTTCCACTAGTTCTTGAATAAGGCTATTGTCGGACCGAAATGCACTTTGTGACACGTGTTTCGGCTTATTTCGCAGACGGGTCTTACATATGGCGCGAAATGCGACTAAAAGCGCCAGAACGAACAAATACGAACATCAATTTGGCTTTAGTGGCAGGTCCATGGCAGACGACAGTTTCATTCGCGAGGTAAACGAGGAAATCCGTTCGGAACGGGCAAAGCAGATCTGGCGGAATTTCGGTCCGGCATTGATCGGCGCTGCTGTGGCCGTTGTTCTGGGAACGGCTGGCTGGGTCGGCTATCAGCACTGGGTCGACAGCAAGGCTTCCGCTTCCGGTGACAAGTTCCTTGCCGCACTGGACCTCGCCTCGGAAGGCAAGAACGACGAAGCGCTGACCGCGCTCGACGATTTGGAGAAGACCGGCTACGGCTCCTATCCGGTTCTGGCACGTCTTCGCGCCGCATCGGTTCTCGCGGACAAGGGCGATGCCGCCGGTGCCGTGAAGGCTTTCGATGACGTCGCCGCCGACAACGCCGTGCCTGCACCGCTTCGCGACGTGGCTCGCCTGCGTGCCGGCTATCTGCTGGTCGACAGCGGTTCCTATGACGATGTCGCCAAGCGCGTCGAAACGCTTTCCGCAGACGGCAATCCGATGCGTTCAAGTGCGCGTGAAGCGTTGGGACTTGCTGCTTGGAAGGCTGAGCGGTTCGATGATGCGGTCAAGCTGTTCCAGCAGATCGCCAATGACAATCTTGCTCCGGCCAACATTCGCCAGCGTTCCAATACGATGCTCGATCTGATGCGCAGCGCAGGCGTCAAGGTGCCTGACGCGCAAAGCACATAATAAAACAAGCGCATCCCGAAAAGTGCGAAGCGGTTTTCGGATAAGATGCGCGGGAAAATCAAAGCGCATCCCGAAAAGTGCGAAGCGGTTTTCGGGCAAGATGCGCGTCAAGATAAATAAATAGAGCGGTTCCACGTTTCGGTTGAAAGCGGAACCGCTCTGGTTTCTGGAGTTATCTTCTCCCATGGGTTTCACAGTCGCCATCGTCGGGCGTCCCAATGTCGGCAAGTCCACGCTGTTCAATCGCCTTGTCGGCCGCAAGCTGGCGCTGGTCGATGACCTGCCGGGCGTCACGCGTGACCGGCGCATCCACGATGCCAAGCTCTACGATTTGAAGTTTCAGGTCATCGACACGGCAGGTCTTGAAGAAGCTGCCAATGACAGCCTGGAAGCGCGCATGCGCGCGCAAACCGAGGCTGCCATTCAGGAAGCCGACGTGATCCTTTTCGTGGTCGATGCCAAGAATGGCCTGACGCCGACTGACAGCACCTTTGCGGAAGTGGTGCGCCGTTCCGGCAAGCCGGTTGTGCTGGTCGCCAACAAGGCGGAAGCGCGCGGCGCACAGTCCGGCATGTATGACGCTTTCCAGCTTGGCCTTGGCGAACCGTGCCCGATCTCTGCCGAACACGGTCAGGGCATGCCCGATTTGCGCGACGCCATTGTCGAACTCCTGGGCGAAGAGCGCGTCTTTGCCGATGAGAAGGAAGAGGAAGCCGCAGACGAGGTTTTCACGCCGAAGGCTGTCGGTGAACTGATCGGCGACGACGTCGAAGACCCGGACGAAGAAGAAATCCCGGCCTATGATGCGACCAAGCCGCTACGGATCGCCATTGTTGGCCGACCCAATGCTGGCAAGTCGACGCTCATCAATACGATGCTCGGTGAAGACCGCCTGCTGACGGGACCGGAAGCAGGCATTACCCGTGACTCGATCTCGGTGGATTGGGAATGGCGTGGCCGCAAGATCAAGCTGTTCGATACCGCTGGTCTGCGCCGCAAGTCGCGCGTGCAGGAAAAGCTCGAAAAGCTCTCGGTTGCTGACGGCCTGCGTGCGATCCGTTTTGCGGAAGTCGTCATCATCGTGCTCGATGCGACGATCCCGTTTGAAAAACAGGATCTGCAGATTGCCGATCTCATCATCCGTGAAGGCCGTGCGCCGATCATCGCGTTCAACAAATGGGATCTGATCGAGGACCGCCAGATGGTTCTTGCCGATCTTTACGAAAAGACGGCCCGCCTGCTGCCACAGGTGCGCGGGCTTCGCGCCGTGCCGATTTCCGGTGAGCGTGGTCAGGGTATCGACAAGCTCATGGAGAATGTCGTCAAGACCCACGAAATCTGGAACCGCCGCGTTTCGACCGGGCGTCTCAACCGCTGGCTGGCAGGCGTCATCGCGCACCAGCCGCCACCGGCAGTTTCTGGGCGCCGCCTCAAGGTCAAGTATATGACGCAGGTGAAGACCCGTCCGCCGGGCTTTGTCGTGTCCTGCTCGCGCCCCGATGCGATGCCGCAATCCTATGTGCGCTATCTCATCAACGGTCTGCGTGAAACCTTCGACATGCCGGGCGTGCCGATAAGGCTTTCTTTGCGCACCTCGGACAATCCGTTCGCAGGCCGAGCGAAGAAAAAGAAATAAGCTGACACAGAGAAAGCCCGGATTGCTCCGGGCTTTCTCTTTTCGGTGATCACGAGACGCTGTTTGCGGCCTCGACGATCAATCCCGCGACCTCGTCGGGTCTTGATGCAAGCGAGGCATGACTTGCATCCAGTGTGATGGTCTTGCGCGGGTTCATGCGCTCAGCCATCCGCTTCTGGTTCTCCGGCGCGATCATATGGTCCTGAGTTGATATCTGATACCAGGTTGGCTTCTTCTTCCAGGCTGGTGCTGTGATCGCGTCACCGAATGTATTGGCGATGGGAGCTTTCTGCGTGGTTGCCATGACCAGAGCTTCGTCGGCGCTCAGATCCTGGCAGAAACTCTCGCGAAACTTATCGTATTTGATCCAGAGATAGCCGTCGCTGTCGGGCGCGAGGTTGGCGATTGCCGCAGGCGGATGTTCTTGGCTGATGCCGCCGGGGCTTTCGCCCGCATCAGGTGCAAAGGCTGCGATGTAAACCAGACCCACCACATTGGGCAGATCGCCTGCCTGTGTAATGACCGCACCGCCATAGGAATGGCCAACCAGAATGACAGGGCCGTCCTGTTGTGCTGTCATCTTGCGCAAACGTTCAGCATCGTCGGCAAGCGACGTCAGGGGCATCTCCACGGCTCTTATCTTGTCATGTCCCATTCGGGAAAGTGCGAGGATGGTCTTGCTCCAATGGGCAGCTCCTCCCCAAAAACCATGCGCGAGGACGATCGTTGGTTTTGTGCTCATGAGACGGTTTCCTAATTGTGGTTGATGCCGGGGCCGGCAATCGTGAACTAGGGCGTCAACGCCTCATGAAAATAAGATATTACTAATATATCTGGGGCAGAAATTGCAGACTTCCGGCGTGATGCCGGAAGTTGCGTTCGGTATGGGGCCAGCCCCCTAGGCTTTCGGCATTACAAATTCGACACGCCGGTTCTGCGCCCGCCCGTCGGGATTGTCCTTGCCCTTGATTTCGTTGGGCGCGACAGGTTCGCTTTCGCCGTGCCCTTCCGGTTTCAGCCGTGCCGATTGAACACCATTGTTCATGAGAAACTTCGCGACCGCATTGGCACGGTTTTTCGACAGTTTGTCGTTGTAGTTGTCGGACCCCTTGGAATCCGTATGGCCCACCACGCGGACGGCGGAATCCGGCATGCTTTCCAGTATTCTGGCAATATCGGTCAGCGTTGCCTTGGCCTTGCCAGTCAGTTTGGCGCTGTCGAAATCGAACAGAATATCGCTCGTCACGGAAAGGACGATGCTGTCATCGGTTTCGCGCATGGTGATATTGCCACTCTTCTCGACAATCTCCTGTGCCGCACCGGACAGGCCACGCGCCTTGCCATCAGTGCTGCCCGATGCCGAAACCAGATCACGGATTTCGGGCACGAGGTCGCGAATATAAGCGCTGTTGTCGGTGCTTGTATTCTGCGCTGCCGCAATGGACGGCAGGCAGAGCACGGCAAGCCCTAAAGCGATGCTGCCTATGATCTTACTGGTCATGGCCAGCCCCTATTCGGCGGGAACGGCGAACGGTCCAAGCGGCTCGACGCCCTTGATATAGAGCGTCACCTTCTGGCCCTTCGGTGGAGCAGGGAAGACGCCGTGCCATACACCGACGACATGGCCCGTACCGAACAGGGAAACCGACGCTGGAGCGAGCGGCTTGCCTTCGGAATCTTTCAGCAGAAGGTATTTCTTGTCGCCCGCGAGGAGATAGTAGTCATTCTCGTAGTCCTCGTCCGACAGCGCGGTGTAAAGCGTCGTGGAAACACTTCCGCCTTCCCTGGCGTTGATGAAGCGAACCTTGACCGTCAGCTTGTCGCCGTCGGCCACGACACCGCTCACTTCTGCGGTGGCCTGGCCGCTGCTGTGATAGCCGCTGGCTATCGGCTGGCTGGCCGTCTCCTGAGCATTTGCAGCGTGGGGAAGCGCACCGGCCGAAAGGAGGAGCGTGGCAAGAACCGTACGTGAGAGAAACGCCATGAGTATCGCTTTCATCTGTTGGGTGAACTTGAACATAGCGAAACCGAATGCAAAACATCCGGCATTGCGAAGACGGTGAAAACAAATAAGCGGAGCAGTTCAGGGGATGTGAGTGAAAGACGAACCACTCCAGATGCGGCGCAGAAACCTAACAGGCCGAAAACAAAATTCATGTAAACTTTAAAGACCTTCATTAACATTTGCGCGACCCAAAATTTTTCTCATCTGGGCGCCGATGATCGCGATCGTGATCACAACCAGCACTTAATTTGGTACTTTCGGGTTGAGCTTGCCTTCGGCGACTGCTAATTCGCCCGCTCTCCGGTTTTCTCCAAAAAGGTGCAGTGATGACGAAGGCTGTTCAGAGCCGTTTTGACGGCGTGACATTGGGCATCGATTTTGGCACGACCAATACGGTTATTTCTGTTGCAGCGCCTGACGGCACGACAGCGGTTTTGAGTGTGCCGAAGGATGGGATCGACATTACCGGTTATCGCTCGATCCTTTGCTTCTGGCAGGATCGCGAAACCGGGGAGCGCACCGTTGAAAGCGGGCCTTGGGCGATGGACGCATTCGTCAACGCGCCGCATTCCACGCGCATGTTGCAATCGTTCAAGACGTTCGCGGCATCGAAATCCTTCACCGATACGCCGGTTTTCGGCAAGCGGTTCAAATTCGAGGATATTCTGACGACTTTCCTCGAAACGGTTGCCGCGCGGCTGGGCGACCGTCTGCCGCCAAAGGGCAATCGCGTGGTCATCGGCAGGCCGGTGATCTTTGCAGGCGCTTCACCGGATGAAGCACTGGCCATGCAGCGCTATGAAAAGGCATTCCGGGCGTTCGGCTTCACCGATATTCACTACGTCTATGAGCCGGTTGCTGCCGCTTATTTCTATGCACAGGAACTGAAAGCTGCATCCACCGTTCTGGTGGCCGACTTCGGCGGCGGTACGAGCGACTTTTCCATCGTGCGCTTCGAAGTGGGCAAGCATGGCCTCAGCTTCACACCGCTCAGCCAGACGGGTCTTGGCATTGCGGGCGATACGTTCGACTATCGCATCATCGACAATGCCGTTTCGCCGCTTCTCGGAAAGGGTACCGAATACCAGTCTTTCGGCAAAAGGCTGACCATACCGAACCATTATTATGCAAATTTTGCGCGCTGGAACACGCTGTTCCTGATGAACTCTCCGGCGACCATTCGCGATCTGGACGAACTGGCCCGGCAAGCGGTCGATCCGAAGCCGCTCGAACATTTCATCAACTTGATCGAGAACGATTACGGCTATGAAATCTACCGCGCCGTTTCGGACCTCAAGGTGCGTCTCTCCTCACAGCGCATGTCGGAACTGCACTTCAAGGCCGACGACTTCGAAATCCGTTCCGACATCACACGCAATGATTTCGAAAACTGGATCGCGGACGATGTGCACCAGATCGAGCAGTCGGTGCAGCAGGCGGTGGATAAAGCGGAGCTGGAAACGTCGTCTATCGACCGTGTTTTCCTCACCGGCGGCACATCTTTCGTGCCGGTTATCCGCACCGTGTTTGAAAACCGCTTCCCCGATGCCGTCGTAACAAGCTCGAACCAGTTCGATTCCATCGCCAACGGTCTCGCATTGATCGGACAGAGCGCTGATATCGACCGCTGGTCTGTGAAGCAGGATTAAGTGTGGTTGGAGAATGGTTCACTCCAAGCCTGGAAAACCTTCCAATCGCCACTGCCGGTCCGGCTTGCGGACTGACGCAGACACCATACGAATCTTGCCCTTGATCCGGTCTTTCGATACGAGGCCGACATACTTTCCTCGGCTATCGTTCGCATTATCGCGATTGTCTCCCATGATATAATATTGGTCGCGAGCAAGTGCCTTCTCCTCGACGTTGTCAATAACGCCATGATCGACGGTATCCAGAAGAACATAGCTCTTGCCTTCCGGTGTCGTCTCGCGCACGAAACGGCACTTATAATAAGAACTCGACACGGTTTCTTCCGGGCAACCATCATCAATTGTTGATGTGATCTCCGTTGTTTCGAGCGCTTTTCCGTTGATGAGCGGTATTCCGTTCTCGATTTTGACCGTTTCACCGGGCAGTCCGATCACTCGCCCGAGGAATTCAGCTTTGACCGGTACATCGCCGAACAATTCCTTCGAAAGGTAGTCAACAGTATAGACGACGAGATCGCCGCGCTCGATCTTTTCCTGTGGTCTATAGCTGGTTGCCGCGACGACATCGCCTGGCCCAAAGACGGGCATCATGGATGTGCTACTCACGCGCAGGTTCATGAGTTCTGCTGTGGCGGTATTGCATGCAAGGAGGCCGCTGATGGCGCCTGCAAGGCCAACTATAAATGCCTTGGTAAACTGCATTATAATTATACCTTGGATTCAAAAATTGCGTGATGAGTCGGTGGCAAATGTGCGTTGCTCCGTCAATCATCTTACGGACACTGGCGTCAATTAAGTCAGTGAAAGTCGAGTGTAGGTTTCTCGAACTTAAGAAGCGGTTGCCGTATCGGCAAAACAGGCGGCAATTTGCTTGTTGGCGCCGAGCTTTTCCGCCCATTTGACCAGATCGGGTATCTCGCTTCTTTCAGCCATCCCGCCCCAGACGTCCTTCAGTTTGGGTGATTTGCCGGAAAGGTCGAAAAAGAAATAGCCGGGATCGGCCACCGGGACATCCGCATAGACGACGGACCAGTTGCCATATTGCATGAAGCTCTCAATGTTGACGGAAGCCGGTTTGACTTTCTTGCCGAGGCTTTGCGCGATGAGAGACCTGTAGTCGGATTTCTGTTGCTTGGTCAGTGTCGTCGTCACGCCGTCACAGGCAGGTTTGGCAAAGGCGCTCCCTGCAGGAAGAGCCATCGCAACAGAAAGCAGCAGAGCGGCGCGGGCTGGCGAAAAGTGTGTGTTCATCGTTCCCCTCAGAAAAATGTCACCTCATTTCAGCAGCATAACCAATCTGCCGCCGATGCATAAGGGGATTTTGACATGCGCATTGCCGATGCTGGATAGCCCCGATAAGGTCCGGCCGTGAAAATAGCAAGGAGTCGGTCTTTCCATGCCAAGTGATGCCAAAGCCGGACGTTTTACTGATAATCTTCGTCAGAGCGCCGAACCATTCTGGTCGCAAGCCGTCGGCCATCGCCTTGTCAGTGAAATCCATGCGGGTACGGTCGCGCCCGATGTCATGACGCGCTATCTGGTGCAGGATCATCGCTTTATCGACTGCTTTCTGTCACTGCTGGGCGGAACGCTCGTCAATTGCGACCGGATGGAAGCCAAGCTGACATTGGGCCGTTTCATAGGCATGATCAGCAGCGACGAGAATTCCTATTTCGAACGGGCTTTTGCAAAACTCGCAGTTTCCGACGCCGAGCGTTTCGATACGCCCGATGCAGCGCCAACCGCCGCATTCAAGGAGCTGATGTTGGAGGCTGCGCGATCCGGCTCCTATGCGGCCTGCCTGTCGGTGCTGACGGTTGCCGAATGGCTTTATCTTGACTGGGCTGAAAAAGCGCCAAAGCCTCTGCCCGACGATTTCATTTTCGCGGAATGGATCGTGCTGCACGACAATCCATATTTTGTGGAGTTCGTTGGTTTCCTGCGCTCGGAACTCGACAGGGTCGGCCCGGCAACGACGGAACAATGCCAGCAGTTCTTCCGGCGAGCGGTCGAACTGGAGAAGGCATTCTTCGATGCCGCCTATGAGAGCCGAGCCTGATAATTATAGAGCAGGTCTAGTTACTCGCAGCAGGGAAGGGGCAGTTGCTGTCCCCTTCGTCGCATTTGAGATAACCCTTGAGATCATTGATGCGCTGTGTTGTTAGGCCGGACAGGCAGATAGGATAGGATGTGCCCACTATACTGCCGCCGCCGAAAGTCTGCATGTCGCATTCGGCATCGCGGAAGGCGATCCACGCCCGTTGCGACTGCACCAGCTTTTTCTTCAGGTCGGCATCGTCGGCGCGGCGCTGCAAGGTCTTGAAGAGCTTGTTCAACTCGGCATCAGATTTCTTGTAGGCATTGCCAAAACATTCATTGAGTGCGGCCTGCGAACTGGCGTTCTGGCAGTCATCGGCCTGCGCCGTGGCAATAGCCGCAAAAGAACTGAAAACCACTCCGATAATCCCGAGCTTCAATCCCCGCATAAGTTCCCTCCCAGAAGCTTTGAAGACCAATATCATTATCGCAAATAGAACGGCTGTCACGAAAGAAAAGGCGCTCTAATCCTTTGTTTTGAACCGCGCATCTTTTCCGAAAACCGTTTCACCCTTTTCGGGATGCGCTCTAATCCTCAAAACGGTTCGACCCATCGCGGTCACGCCCGTAGCCTTTCATGCCGGGGAAGGGCGGCAACCAGGATTCGCGACGGATCATCCAGAGTTCATATGTCGGTTTGAACTGATCCGGCGTATCGAGCGAGCCGAGATTGACCTCGATTTCATCCGCGCTGCGTCCGAAAACAGGAGAGCCACAACGAGGACAAAAATGACGTCCCGCATAGTCGCGGGTTTCCCCCTCAACCGTAACCGCAGTTTCAGGGAATATCGCCGAAGCGTGAAACAGGGCTCCATGATGCTTGCGACAATCGAGGCAATGGCAGATGCCGACCCGATATGGCCGCCCCGACGCTTCAAAGCGGACACTGCCGCACAGGCATCCACCTGTGACCTTATCCATGACGCAACTCCCTCTCCATAGCTATCCGGCATTCGTGAAGCCGAATGAGCTTAAACCCTGCATTAACCATATTCGTTCATGGTTAACGCGCTGCTGATAATGACTGTATTAGCCAGAGCTGCAAGCGCGTCCTCCACCCGATGGACAAGGTTAATACTCCGTTATCGCCGCATCAGTTTAGTCAGTGTGAGTGGAGTGTGCGGTGCGTCTTGTATCTTTACGAGCGCTGTTTGGTCGAAGGAAGGCCGTTGCCGAGCCGGTGTGGCATTACCCTGTCACGGGCTATTGCCCGGAAGAGGGCCGCTATTACGCGGTAAGGGCAAAGCCACGCCAGACAGTTCATAAGCCGCATCGCCTGGTGCCGCTGGTTCTGGCAGCCATGACATATCTCTTCAACTCCAATGCGATCGCCTTTCAGGATATGGCAAGCCTGGTGCCGTCGGCGGATCTGGGGTCGCATCGCTGGACCGCCTTCGTTGCCAAGGCGCCGGTCGGCTCTGTGCATCAGGCTGAAATGCCGTTCGTGGATGCGACGACCGTAACGGGCAGCATAGCGACAAACGGTATTGAAGTGCCGGGCATCGGTCGTGTCGCGCTGTCCGGAGGCAAAAAGACGGCCAAGCTCGGTCCGGATGATCCGAACCCGGATGAAAACCGCATCAATCGTGCCGACAAGACAGGCCGTCTCGTCTCAGTCAAGCCCAAGGCACCCGCCAAGGCCTTCACTGCCGGCAGCATGTTCGAGAAGATCAGCATGATCACGCGTCCGCCGGAAAAGACGGACGCGAAAATGGCCTTCTCCAGCAAGCTCGAAGGCAAGGAAGTCGCCATCACAATGGCATTCCACGCGGTCAAGCCGCCAAAGCCACGCTCCGAAATGCCGACCCAGCTTGCCAAGCTCATTACCAATGACCAGCCGGATGCGCTGGCCCTTGGTTATGCGCCTGCGACGCCGGACTATGGCAAGACATCGCCTTTCGAGAGCATTTTGAAGCCCCAGCCGGACGAAGGCCGCTTCGTGCCGCCGATCGGCGAGAAGGACCATGAATGGGCAGCAACACCGTTGCCGCCTTCCGCTTTCAGCCAGAGCGAGCAGAAGTGTCTTGCGGAGGCCGTCTATTATGAAGCGCGCGGCGAAACGGTAAAGGGGCAGGTTGCTGTCGCTCAGGTTGTCCTCAACCGCGTGCGCAACCCCGCCTATCCGGGTTCGATCTGCGGCGTGGTCTACCAGAATCGTGACTGGCTCAATGCCTGCCAGTTTTCCTTTGCCTGCGATGGCCAGAAGCACCGCGTGACCGAAATGCCGCAATGGCGCATGGCGCAGCAGGTCGCGAAGACGGTTTCCGCTGGTCAGATTTGGCTGCCGGAAGTCGGTTCCGCCACGCATTACCATGCGACCTATGTTCGCCCGTTCTGGGCTCCGACCATGAAGAAGGTCACGAAGATCGGTCTCCACGTTTTCTACCGCACCTATGGCGGCGGGTGGAGCTGATTGCTGTGTTCTCACGCAATAGCAGGGTCGACCGGTTTCAACTCACGTTTTTGTTAGCGGACTAAAAGGCCAAGCAGGCGCATAAGGCCGGCTTTCATCCTCACCCGAACAGGGTGTGACCGTTCAAAATCGATTCCGTTTTTTTAGCCAATAATGTGACCAATCTGATCCTTTGGTCGGAAAATGAGTCGCACTAATATCTAACTATTTGAGTTTGTTGGATAAAAAACCTTCTGGACCAATGCCTGCACCGCCTTGACTAGCGGACGGCGTGTCAATATGTTGCGCGCAACTTGGAAATGGGATTGAAATCCTCGTATTTCTTGAAAAAAGGAGCTGCCAATGGCGCGCGGGACCGAACCCGGAAAGCCATCCGGTGGCATCAAGGATGCGAAGAACGAACCCGGTTCCGGGGAGCTGGATCAGCGTTTGAATCGCCTGGAGGCCGAACTGGCCAAGAAGGGTGTACTCAAGCAACCGGCTTCCGAGGAGGAACGATCGGCGACTGCAAGTTCGGTCGCGCAGGCCATGAAGATTTCCAGCGAGTTCATCGCAGGGGTTGTGGTCGGAGCGCTGATTGGCTGGTTCATTGATCGTGTCGCCGGTACGTCGCCCTGGGGATTGATCGTATTTCTCCTTCTGGGCTTCGGTGCGGGCGTCCTCAACGTGCTTCGTTCCGCTGGATATGTTGCCGAACAGGGCAACATTAAATCTAGCGTGGAAAAGAGCGACAAGAAATAGGACTTGAAGGGCTTCACGGTAAAGTTCGTTCAAGTGTAAGTGATCAAACGGGCCTTGCGCCCGAGACTGAAACGCCTTCGGGCAGACCAAATCGCCTTCGGGCAGGCCAAATTGCCTTCGGGCAGGGAAGACAGACGAGGTTAAGGTGGCGAACGATCCGATCCATCAGTTCCAGGTTTCCCGGTGGATTCCCATCGACGTAGGCGGTGTGGACCTTTCGTTCACGAATGTTTCGGCCTTCATGGTCGCAACCGTCGTGCTCGCTTCGGGTTTCCTCTATCTGACTTCTTCGGGCCGTGGTCTCATCCCGACCCGTCTGCAGTCAGTTTCGGAAATGGCTTACGAGTTCGTGGCCACCAGTCTGAGAGATTCAGCAGGGTCGAAGGGCATGAAGTTCTTCCCCTTCGTCTTCTCGCTGTTCATGTTCGTGCTGGTTGCCAACTTCCTCGGTCTTTTTCCGTATTTCTATACGGTTACCAGCCAGATCATCGTAACCTTCGCGCTCGCCGTGCTGGTTATCGCCACGGTCATTATCTACGGTTTCTTCAAGCACGGTTTCGGCTTCCTCAAGCTGTTCGTGCCGAGCGGCGTTCCGGGCATTATCGTGCCGCTGGTTGTCGCCATTGAAATCATCTCGTTCCTGTCGCGTCCGATCAGCCTCTCGGTTCGTCTCTTTGCGAACATGCTTGCTGGCCACATCACGCTGAAAGTCTTCGCAGGCTTCGTCGTTTCGCTGGCCGCACTTGGGCCCATCGGCATCGGCGGCGCGGTTCTGCCGCTCATCATGACGGTTGCGATCACCGCACTCGAATTCCTCGTAGCCTTCCTGCAGGCCTACGTGTTTACCGTTCTCACCTGCATGTACATCAACGACGCAGTACATCCGGGACACTGAGTTCAAGCCGGCGGGCGACCGCCAGAACTGAAATCCGCGCTTATATTCAATCCAGAAGGAGCTTAACATGGAAGCGGAAGCAGCAAAGTACATCGGCGCCGGTCTCGCCTGTTTCGGTATGGCCGGTACGGCTCTCGGCCTCGGCAATATCTTTGGCCAATACCTCTCCGGCGCTCTGCGCAACCCGTCCGCTGCTGACAGCCAGTTCGGCCGTCTGGTGTTCGGTTTCGCCGTTACGGAAGCTCTGGGCATCTTCTCGCTGCTCATCGCGCTTCTGCTCCTCTTCGCCGTCTAATCAACGGTCGCAAGGAACTGGCCTGCCGCGATCTGTATCTTGAAATGCAGCGCGGCTGGCCTTTGCATATGACGTCTGAGTAAGGCATGATCCTTCTCCATCTGGATCAGATCGTGCTGGATTAAAGGGGAAATCTGGATGTTCGTGTCCACGGCGTTTGCCCAAACCGCCACCGAATCGCAGCCGGCACCTGCTGCTGGCGAGCACGGCGCAGCCGATGCTGTGCACACCGAGACCGGGGTCGCCAACGATGCCGGACACGGCAGCGGCGTATTCCCGCCGTTTGATTCCACCCATTATGCTTCGCAGCTCCTGTGGCTCGCGATCACCTTCGGGCTTTTCTATCTGTTCATGTCGCGCGTGGTTCTGCCGCGCATCGGTGGCGTGATCGAAACCCGTCGCGATCGTATCGCTCAGGATCTCGAGCAGGCAGCCCGCCTCAAGCAGGACGCCGACAACGCTATTGCTGCCTATGAGCAGGAACTGACCCAGGCCCGCACCAAGGCTGCTTCGATCGCCGAAGCCGCTCGTGAAAAGGGCAAGGGCGAAGCTGACGCAGAACGCGCTGCAGCTGAAGCAGCACTTGAAGGCAAGCTCAAGGAAGCCGAAGAACGTATCGCCGCGATCAAGACCAAGGCCATGAGCGACGTCGGCAACATTGCCGAGGAAACCACGGCAGAGATCGTCGAACAGCTTCTGGGCACCAAGGCCGACAAAGCTTCGGTAACAGCAGCCGTCAAGGCTTCGAACGCCTGAGGAGAGGACAATGGACGCTACATTCTGGGCACTGATTGGCCTCATTATCTTCCTGGCAATCCTGGCTTACCTGAAGGTTCCGGGCATGGTCGGTCGTTCGCTCGACGAGCGTGCTGATCGTATCAAGAACGAACTGGAAGAAGCACGCACGCTTCGCGAAGAAGCCCAGCAACTGCTGGCCGAGTATCATCGCAAGCGCAAGGAAGCCGAAAAGGAAGCAAGCGACATCGTTGCTTCTGCCGAACGTGAAGCCAAGGCACTTCTCGAAGATGCCAAGCGCGCGACGGAAGAATATGTTGCACGCCGCAACAAGCTGGCCGAACAGAAGATCGCAACGGCTGAAGTCGATGCCATCAACGCAGTTCGTGCTTCGGCAGTTGACCTCGCAGTCGCCGCAGCCGGCAAGATCGTTGCGGACAAGGTAGACACGAAGGTCGCAGGCAACCTGTTCAAGGATGCTCTGTCGCAGGTCAAGTCGAACCTGAACTAATCCCGCCTCACATAGTTTCAGAGAAACGCCGCCTCAAAAGGGCGGCGTTTTTTGTTGGCTTGGATCGAGAAATCGATTTCAGTACAGTCCGATCAGAGGATGGCTGCAATGCCATCCAGTTTGTCAAACAATGGTCGGTATTCCTCCAAAGCAAGGTCATCCAGTGCACAGGCTTCCGCTGGCGTAAACCATCGCAGTTCCGTGTGCTCCCGGTCGCGAATGGTGGGATGGCCGTCCCAGCCGTTAACGGTAAAGAGGTGGAATGACGCGACCGGATCTACCGCTTTTATGGTGGCGAGAAACGAAAATGCGCGAAGCGTTAATCCGAGCTCCTCGTGGATTTCCCGTTGGAGCGCGCTTTCAAAGCTCTCGCCCGCTTCAACATGACCACCCGGAAAACTCCACCGGTTTGGATAGGCGCGACGATCCGGGCTGCGGCGCCCAAGAAGAATGCCCCTGGGGCCGATGAGAACTGCATTGACAATATCCGGCATGATGGCCCTCAGACGGTGCAAAGTGAGGTCAGTCCTTGAGGTCTGCCAGATGCGCAAGCGGCAGCTCTCCTTGCGATTTGACCGTCTGGATGGCGAAATTGCTCCGAATGTCGATCACGCCGGGAAGCCGCAACAGCGTGCCGGATAGAAAGCGTTCATAGGCCGCGAGATCAGCGACCACCACCTGCAACAGAAAATCGGATTCTCCCGACACGAGATGGCATGAAAAGACCTCCGGCAGATTCTGCACGGAGGTGCGAAACGCAGTCGCAGTTTCTTCGTGATGGCGCTCCACCCGGATGCCGACGAAAACGGTCAATCCAAGCCCGACCTCATTGCGATCCAGTGCTGCATGGTAACCTTGAATAGCGCCTGCCTTTTCGAGCATCTTGACGCGCCGCAGGCATGGAGAGGGCGACAGGCCGACTTTCTCTGCCAGTTGTACATTGGAGAGCCGCGCATCTTCCTGAAGTGCGGTCAGTATCTTGCGGTCGATAGCGTCCAGTTTCAATTTTGGCATGATCCGACAATCAGAGTTACTATATTGGTGGAATATACCACAAGCCAGAAACATTGCGCCACAAATCGCAAGGACATGCGCATGGATCTCCGCATAGTTTCGACACGCCGCTGCTTCGGATAACGGACAGGCTGTTACTTTCTTTGTTCGCATTATCCTACGCAAAACTGCTGCGCACTTTTGCTGGAAATGCTCTGGTGGACGATATCGATGGGCGAGATGTGGTTATATGCAGGCGCATTGGCTGCTGCATTTCTTATTCCGGGACCGGATATGCTTCTGCTCCTCCAGACAGGTGCAGCACAGGGCAGGACACATGCGCTTGCAGCGGCAGCAGGGCTTGCAATCGCGCGTGCCTGCCATGTGGCACTTGCCGCACTTGGTCTCGCTGCGCTTTTACATGCATTTCCAGTCGCGTTTCAGTTCGTTCGGATCATAAGTGCCTTTTATCTGGTCTGGCTTGCCATTGGCATCCTGCGCCATCCGTTGCCGACAGTGGATACGGTCGGCGGTGCGCGGGAGCGACGATCCTATATGGCGTCGGCCCGGAAAGGTCTTCTCACCAATTTGCTCAACCCGAAAGCGCTGCTTTTCTGTTCGGTTCTGCTGCCGCAGTTCGTTCATCCTGAAAATGGCAGTATTACGCTCCAGTTTGCACTTCTGGGGGCTGTCATGACTATGGTGGGGCTGTCGTTCGACACGATCTATGCCTTTACAGGCTCGTCGCTTGGCAACCTGTTCAAACGTTATCCTGCTATACAAACGGTCCAGCGCTGGGGTTTTGCAGCCCTGCTTTTCGGCTTCGCGGCCAAGTTGGCCACTGTTTAAGCGCTATAGCGGCCTTTGATGGGCGCGAAAGTGTAGCGGTGGATGCCGGGAACGGGACCAGCCGTTTCGATGGCGGTGCGATGCTTCACGGTTGCATAACCTGCGTGAATCTCCAACCCGTAGGGCGGATGAACGGCACCGGCACGGATCATCATCCGGTCGCGTGTTACCTTGGCGACGATGGAGGCGGCGGCGATGGAGACGGAGCGCTGATCGCCCTTGACCAGCGCCGAACCTGGGCAGGGAAGCCTCGGCGGAACATCACGTCCGTCGATCAGCGCGTGGCATGGCTGCAAGGTCAGGCCAACAGAAGCGCGACGCATGGCTTCAAGCGCGGCCTTCCTGATATCGCTTGCATCGATACTGCGCGCGCTGAGGCTTGCCACCGAAACGGTGACGGCCTTCGCCAGGATGGTTTCGTAAAGCGCTTCACGCTTTGCAGCCGTGAGACGCTTGGAATCGTCCAGACCATCCGGAAGGTCATCGATATCAAGAATAACCGCAGCGGCAACCACCGGACCGGCCAAAGGTCCGCGTCCGGCCTCATCGATGCCGACGATGTGTTTCAGTCCACGCGAAAGCAGCCTTTTCTCTTCGGAAAAGTCAGGCGCAAGTGGGATATCAAAGAGGAGCGGAGAATCAGAAGCCGAGCGTTTCATTTGGCGGCAATGCTCGCATTGCTTCCGATTCTCCGCAAGGGCCCTGCTCGAGGACGGTGGCGTGAAAGCAGGCAGCCCCTCCGTCTGAAGGACAAGTCAGACGGAAATTGAATTGACGACTGATAGGGTATGCAGTTTGAAAACCGGCCCCAGCCCAAGGTTAGGCTTACCTTTCGCTGCGCGTCTTTCCTAAAACAGCGAAAGCTGCTTGCCTCCCTTTTCGACCGGTTCGAACAGGTCGGTGCGCAACTGCAACCGTCGCGCATTGAAGCCGAGCTTGCGTGCGGTAATCTCGAAACGGCGACCGATCTGCCATGCATAGGGGCCTGTGCCGCGCATGCGCTTGCCCCATTCAGCATCATAATCCTTGCCGTCACGCATGGAGCGCACCAGCGACATGACATGACGATAACGATCCGGATAATTGCGCAGCAGCCAGTCCTTGAACAAAGGCGCTACTTCGAGCGGCAGGCGCAGCAAAACATAACCCGCTTCGCGCGCGCCTTGTGCATAGGCGGCATCCAGAATGCGCTCGATCTCGTGATCGTTGATCCCCGGAATGACCGGTCCCATCATGACGGAAGCAGGGATGCCCGCATCGGCCAGCTTGCGGATGGCCTGAAGCCGCAGTGTCGGCGTAGAAGCGCGCGGTTCCATCGTGCGGGACAGGTGAGCATCGAGCGTCGTGACCGACAAGGCAACCTTGGCCAGTCCTTTCTCGGCCATGCGGCTCAGAATATCAATGTCGCGCACGACCAGGGCAGACTTCGTCACGATGCCGACCGGATGATTGGCGGCCTCCAGCACTTCGAGAATTTCGCGCATGATGCGCCATTTCTTCTCGACCGGCTGATAGGGATCAGTGTTGGTGCCAATGGCGATGGTTTTCGGCTGATAATTGGCCTTGGCCAGTTCGCGCTCCAGAAGGCGCGCGGCATCCGGCTTCGCGAACAGACGGGATTCGAAATCGAGGCCGGCAGAAAGTCCCATGTAACTATGGGTCGGACGGGCAAAGCAATAGATGCAGCCATGCTCGCAACCGCGATAGGGATTGATCGAGCGATCGAAATTGATGTCGGGTGAATCATTGCGTGTGATGATCGTGCGCGGCTTTTCGATCTGCACGTCTGTCTTGAACGGCGGCAGTTCCTCAAGCGTGGTCCAGCCGTCATCGAAATCATGCCGCGTCGTCGGCTCAAAGCGTCCGGTCGGATTGATGCCTGCGCCGCGCCCGCGCCTGCGAGCGTGATCGATGCGCAGGCCAGCCTCGCCGATCATCGCATTGGCGTGATCCGCGCGTCCGCTACCGAAGGCAGCCCTGTCGGCCTGCTTGATGATATCTGCCTGCTGGATCACTTCCATCTTCGTCTCCCTGAATGGAAACATCGGGCGTTGTGCAATCACGACGAAAACAAACCGGAGAACAGCTTAGAGCGCGTTTCGATCTGATTGAATCAGATCGGCGCTCTAATCATTTGTTTTTACGCGCATCTTTTCCGAAAACCGTTTCACACTTTTCGGGATGCGCTCTAAAAACCGTTCTGTTGCGTGTGCCGTGCTGCCATGCGACTCTGTTCTGATGAATCTATTCCTATCGCAAGAATAAGAACAAATCAAGAACATATGCGTGACAGCTTTCCGTTCATGCGTTCTTGATATATGAAGCGCGCATGTTGTCCGTCGTCATCGAAACTCTGAATTCAGAACGAGCGCTGGCCCACACGCTTTCGGCATTGGTACCGGCTGTCGTGGAGGGTTTGCTGCGCCGTGTCACGGTTATCGACAGAGGATCGTCGGATGAAACCGCTCTCGTTGCGCTGGGCGCGGGCTGCTCCTTTTACGCCGAAATGGATATTGAGACAGCGCTGGATGAAATCCGCACGCCGTGGGTCCTACTTTTGAATCCTGGAGCTATACCGCAGGACGGCTGGGAGGAAATTCTCCGCCGCCACATCGAGAATGATGGCAGTGCCGCGCGCTTTTCACTGCCGGAAGACGGCGGCTTTGGTGCCGTGCGTAAAATCTTCGGACACAAGGCGACACTGGATGCCGGGCTTCTGGTTCGGTTGGACATTCTAAGGCCGCTGCTGCTCGACGGCGTGGCATTGGATCAGCTTCCACAGCGCTTGCGACCAACTCGTCTCAAGCATCTTATTTTGCCGCCCGAAGACGACTGAACAAAACAAAAAGGCGAAGCTGAAAGCTTCGCCTTTTTCGTCAGACATGCCGACTGGATTAGTTCTGATAAGAGGAAGGCGAAGCATCGCCGAAGCGGTGAGCCGAACCATCCTGATAGACCGGAGCCTTGATCGAGGCAGGAGCAGTATAATCAAGCTTCTGGCTCTGCGTTGCAACTGGCGTACGATCGTTTGCATAAAGATCGGCAGGTTCGCCGACATGTGGGTTTTCGGCGAAAGCAGCACCGGCGCTAAGAGCAACGGCAACGGCAGCAAGAGCAAACTTCTTCATTTTTTTAATCCTTATGATCGCTCCTTCGGATGGCATAGAAGCCTTTCCGGGGCTCCCGGGTGGCACCATGCCATCCATCGGGGAGATAACTGGGGGAAGCTGAATGATTGGGAGGAATATCCAGCTTGGAAATTCATCGGGGCGTCATCGGCTGGGAGGCTTTTGACGACGCCCTGTATTCTAAGTCTTTAAAGAAAGCTTAGTTCTGGTAGCTCGAAGGCGATGCGTCACCGAAGCGATGAGCCGAACCGTCCTGGAACGAGGACTGGCTGATCGAAGCGGGAGCAGTGTAGTCGACCTTCTGGGAAGCAACCGGGGTGCGGTCGTTTGCATAAAGATCGGCAGGTTCGCCAACGCGTGGGTTTTCAGCAAAGGCAGCGCCGGCGCTAAGAGCGAGGGCGGCAGCAGCAAGAACAATCTTTTTCATTTTCCTATCTCCTTGGAAAGTGGAGCGGCGTTTTGTTCGTCGTTCCGATGCACCTCAAATGGGTGACAGTGGGTAAAAGTTCCAGTCACGAAAATGTTTTCTTAATCACACATTCGTGCAGCCAATTTTTTAGAATGTAGATAATCTATCAGAAATAAATAAATATAATCAATAAGTTGTGTTGTATATCAGTCTTCACGAAACTGTTGTATGAGGCCTTTTGTTCAAAAAGCGCGAACAGTCTGTCCCAATATATTGTCCAATGTGAGTGAACAATAGGGCGATTTGCGGGCTTTCGGAGGGGTATCCGTTCAGAAACTATTTTCGAGAAGGGACGCTTTGGGTCGCGATTACGAACCAATCCGGTCTTTCTGCTGAAAGACGCGCCTCTGCCTGTTCGGCGGCTGCCATGTTTTCAAAGACTGCATAGCAAGTGGCACCGGAACCTGACATCTGTGCGTAGAGCGCTCCGCTTGCGCGAAGCATCTCAAGCTTGTCAGCGATCCGGGGGGCAAGTTTCAACGCCGGGGCGAGAAGATCGTTGCGGGTTGTTTGCAGATAGGCGCAAAGGGGTGCGATATCGGCATGGGAAGCAAGGTTCAGCGCCGGATGATCGCGTTTGTCGAGTGCGCGAAAAACATCGGGCGTTGCAACGGCCGTTCCGTCATTGACGAGCAGCATGGGCAAGGCCGGAAATCCGGCAATAGGAGTCAAGTCCTCACCGATGCCGCGTGCAGCCAATGGTGTACCCTTTGATGCGCCATGCAGGCACATGGGCAGGTCGGCACCAAGAGCAAGCCCCATCGTGGCGAGCTGTTCGGAACCGAGATCAAGGCCCCACAACGCATCAAGTGCGAGCAGCGTTGCTGCGGCATCGCTCGATCCGCCGCCAATGCCCGACGCAATCGGAAGGTTCTTCTCCAGATGAATGGCGACGGGCGGCACTGCCCTTTGCGCATACTCGCGCAAGGTATCGCGAGCCTTGAGAACCAGATTGCCGCCATCGAGCGGTATGCCCTTTGCAAAAGGCCCGCTGACGGTAAAGCTGTCCTTTTCAGCAAGTTCAACACGAACGATGTCGCCAAAACGTGCAAAGACGACCAGCATATCGAGCAGATGGTAGCCATCGTCACGACGCCCCGTCACATGCAGCGCGAGATTGATCTTGGCCGGGGCCAGTCGCGTCACGGCACCGGGAAATCCGGCATTGGCGGTTTTTTCGGTTTTCGGGGAAATGGTCATTTCTGGTTATGGACCGGGAATAGAGCATTTCCAGCAAAAGTGTGAAACGGTTTTGCACAGGAAAATGCGATGAAACAAATAGTTAGAGCGGTTCCGACGATTCTGTTAAAATAGGAACCGCTCTAAAGAAACCATGGCGGTTCGGCTGCGGCAAGCCACCGCGCCGCTTCTTCGGCAACTGCTTCTGATGGAAAGGTCAGTCCTTCTTGACGTAATATTCGCCGGTTTTGGGGTCCTGCACCAACGTGCCATGCGCCCGGTTCTGCGCTTCCTTCTCTGCCTGACGCACACGCTGGGACACGCGCGAGGCTTCACGCTTGAACGAGCGGTAGCCGTACCAGGCGGCGGCGATGATCAGCAGCAGAAAAATGAGCTGGGGCATGGCCTCAAGTCCTTAAGGGTTGCAGTTCGGATTGCCGGATCGCAACGGCCGAAATGCCGGATGTTCATGAAGGGGCGGGAAGCGGCCCGCCCCACTTTCTGACACCATATCATGGTGAAACGAAGAAATTCAAAGCATTGGTGCGAAAATCGACGCCGATTTTCGCTGGCATTGTCTTTTCAAAGACCGTAACGGCCCCAAAGCGCCTTTTCTTCGGCTACCGAAAGCAGGCCGTCGCCGAGATGCGCGGCAATGGAAGCCGGTTCAAGATTACCGAACGCCATATCGACGCCGGGCATCTTGCGTCCCAGAAGGCCGCGCTTTTGTTCCACGAGC
Source organism: Brucella tritici (assembly GCF_902825325.1). Classification (GTDB taxonomy): domain Bacteria; phylum Pseudomonadota; class Alphaproteobacteria; order Rhizobiales; family Rhizobiaceae; genus Brucella. Next base: position 147,863 of record NZ_CADEAR010000005.1, read on the forward strand.
TTGAGCTTGACCTTGTCGCCATAGGTTTTGCGCAGGAAGCTGCGCATGTCGCCAAGCCCGTCGATCAGGCCAAGCTGTTGTCCCTTGATGCCGGTCCAGAACAGCCCCGTAAACAGGTCCTTGTCCTCTGCAAGCTTCGTTCCGCGTCGCTCCTTCACCATGTCGATGAAGGTTTCGTGGATTTCAAGCTGCAGAGATTTCAGCCGCTCGATGTCGGCCTTCTTCTCCGGCTGGAACGGGTCAAGCGTCACCTTGTTGGAACCCGCCGTATAGACGCGGCGCTCCACGCCGATCTTCTTCAGAAGTTCGGGGAAGCCGAACGAGGCCGACACAACGCCGATAGAGCCCACGATGGATGACGGATCGGCGATGATTTCGTCACCGGCCAGCGCAATCATATAGCCGCCCGAGGCGGCGACATCTTCGACGAAGATGAAGACCTTCTTCTGATGTTCGGCGGCGAGATCGCGGATACGCCGGTAGATCAGACGGGACTGAACCGGCGAACCGCCGGGCGAATTGAGCGAAATGGCAACGGCCGGCGCTTCCTTGTCGGTGAACGCTTTTTCAAGCACTGCTGCTGCCGACGCCAGTGAAAGCATCGGACGGAATGCAGATCCGCCGGACATGATGGCGCCATGCAGTCGCACGACAGGTATCTCGATGGAAACCGGGCGGAAGCGGCGCGGAACAAGGCGCGTCAATAAACCGGGCAAGGCGAACTCCTGCTGACTGAAATAATTTCAGCAAATGTAGGAAGCAATATGGGAAACACAAAGAAAACCACCCGGAAATTTTGTTCTCCGGGTGGCGTGTCGGTTCTGTCAGTCGTTTTTCGGCTTTGTGACCAGCCGCAGCAAAATATAGCTGCAAGGCCGACAGGCCCGAACTAGCCAGTGCGCCGCTCTTGGTTTCCACCGGCATTGGCGAAGCCGAAAATCGGCATGATGATGAAATCAGCAGGTCTGGACCATCGGAACTTCTGAAATGCTGCCGTGTTATCCGATCCGGGAGGAGACCCGCGATGGTGCTCACAGCTATTTTTGCCCAGCTCAATTGTTCCGACCTCGAACGCAGCACGGAATGGTTCGCCACAATCTTTGATCGCGGCCCCGATGCGCGACCGATGCAAGGGCTGGCTGAATGGCATCACGGTTCGAGTGCGGGGTTCCAGCTCTACCAGAACCCGACGGAAGCCGGGCACGGCACGCTGACGCTCATCGTCCGCAACGTGCGGGCCGAACATGCGCGCCTTTCCTTCGACGGGATTCGCCCCGGAAGTGTCGAGAACGCCGACTATACGACGATCCTGAGATTGCGCGATCCGGACCGCAATCTGGTCGTGCTGACACAGCCTAAATATTAAATAAGGGCGTCGAGCCCGTTATTGATGCCGTCGGCGCGCGGGGTGAAACCATGCCCCTCACTGCCATGGAGAACGAGCGCTGGCATGAGCGAAAGACCGGCGCGGCTTGCGCGTGTGCCTGTCACGACGATGCGGATCGCCGCCGCATCGGGGCGCGGCTGGACAGGTATGATCTTCAGGCCGCCAAACCGCCCCGACAGAGCCTCGAGGATGGGAGAAATGGAGCCGGGCCGGGCAATGATGGCAATGCCGCCGCCGGGCTTCACAATGGCGGCCGCAGTGCGCACCCATTGTTCGAACATGCCTTCGGGCATGACATGCGCTTCCGCCTTCAACGGATCAGGTGTGCTGCGATCACGCGCTTCGTTGAAGGGGGGATTCATGATAGCGAAGTCGAAACTGTTATCGACAAGGCCAGCGGCGAGGCGTGCCTTGCCTCTCAGGACGACGTCGGCTTCGATCACGCTGATACGGCTTGCCAGAGTGGCATTCAGCGGATGCGCAATGCTTTTACGGGCAAAGCCAGCCATGAAGGCTGAACGCTCGACAAGGGTGATATTGGTGTCCGGGCATCGGGAGGCGACTGCAAGTCCGGCAGCTCCTGCGCCGCTGCCAAGATCAACAACGCGTCCGGCAAAGCCGTTTGGAACGGCACTTGCCAGAATCATCGCATCCACACCGGAACGATGGCCTTTCAATGCGGGCTGGACGAGATGAAATGCCCCACGATGAAACACATCGAGTGTTTCTCCGGCTTCATCTTCGCTTTCCGAACTTGTTTCCGAATTCATTGATCGCGCAGTTCGTGTTCAATCTCGGCATCGATCAGAATCTGCCGTGCTTCTTCGACTTGTTCTTCGCTGACCAGAAGGCGGCGCGGCAACACGCCCAAAGAGCCTTCGATGATGCTCATATTCGTGTCGGCAATGAAATAAGCGATCCCGGCCTCTTTCATCAAGGCCTCGGCAAAGGACAGCAGAACGGAATCATTCGTACGGATAAGTTCGATCATTTGAACAGTTTGTAGCGAATGCACCGCATTGACAACAGCTTCCTTCAATGGTGAACAGGCGTTGGAATAGTAACGCTTTGAGGGCGCTTTGGGGGCAGTTGCGTCTTGAGCAATCCGGCCCGTTTCAATAATGTGGCCGGGCAGCTAGGAGAAATGGCATTGGGTGTGGTTCTGAATCTGGACGGTAAAAAGAAACAGGAAGGATCGGTTCAACCGCTTGTCGATCTGACAAAGGCCGACATGGCGCGGGTGAACGAGATGATCCTTTCCCGGGCCGGGTCCGATGTGGAAATGATACCGGAAGTCGCCAATCATCTGATTTCGTCCGGCGGCAAGCGCCTGCGTCCCATGATGACGCTCGCGGCAGCCCGCATGTTCGGCTACGAAGGCGACGGCCATGTGCGCCTCGCGACCGCTGTGGAATTCATGCATACGGCCACATTGCTGCATGACGATGTGGTCGATGAAAGCGATCTGCGTCGTGGAAAAAGCACGGCGCGCATGATCTGGGGCAATCAGGCCAGCGTTCTCGTCGGCGACTTCCTTCTGGGGCAAGCCTTCAAGATGATGGTGGATGTCGGTTCGCTCGACGCGCTCGATGTTCTCGCCACCTCGGCGTCGGTGATCGCCGAAGGCGAAGTGATGCAGCTTGCCGCTGCCAAGAACATGGAAACCACCGAAGATGAATATCTGGCGGTCATCAAGGCCAAGACTGCGGCGCTGTTCTCGGCTGCCGGCGAAGTCGGCCCGATCATTGCCGGCGCACAGCGTTCGGACCGCGCTGCGCTGCGCGATTACGGCCTCAATCTCGGCCTTGCCTTCCAGCTTGTCGATGACGCACTTGATTATGGCGGCTCGGCAGCAGATCTCGGCAAGAATACCGGTGACGATTTCCGCGAAGGCAAGATTACGCTTCCGGTGATTCTGAGCTATCGTCGCGGCACTGACGATGAACGCGCTTTCTGGAAGCACGCGATCGAGGACGGTGCGAGCGATGACGCCTCACTTCAAAAAGCCATCGGCCTGATGACGAAGCACGGCGCGATTGCCGACACGGTGCAGCGCGCGCGGCATTTTGGCGAGATTGCCCGCGATGCTCTGGCACCTTTGAAAGCAACGCCTCAGAAGGACGCGCTGATCGAAGTCATCGATTTCTGCATCAGCCGCGTGAACTAACCGGCAACAGTTGCAAACTCCGGCCAGCATTTCTTGCGGGCCAGCGATACACGGGAAAAGCATCCCATCACGGATGCTTTTCTTGCCCCGCCATCCCAAAAAGGCCATGCTTGGGGTGCCTTTTCCGGCAAAGAGACAGCGTGCCCGGCTTTTGAGCCAGTTGGGGTTTGCTTGCCGGTATCTGTCACAGGGATTTGAGAAGAGGATAGGGCTTTATGCGGCAAGGATCGAAATACCGCCCGCTTTATGGTTTGCTGCTCTCGCTTCTGGCGGGGATCGCGATCCCGACAAGTGGTGCTTTGGCCAAGGCGACAACCGATCCCACACCGCCTCCTGTCCGCGCCGGTTCGTTTGCCGGAGCCTATCTTGCCGGACGTACTGCCGAATCCGACAATAATCTCGCTACCGCCGTCGATTTCTATCGTCAGGCCATGGCGTTCGATCCGGGCAATGCGCAGATCAAGCAGGATCTGCTGTTGGTTCTGCTGACGGAAGGCCGCTTCAAGGATGCGCTGCCTCTGGCGGAAGAACTGAAGAACGTCCCTGATATCGAGCGTTTTTCGCGTGTGGCGTTGGCCATCGACGCCATCGACCGCAAGCAATATCGCAAGGTCGGGCCGCTTCTGATGCTGTCGCTGCAATCCGATATGGATCGCCTCGCGACCGGCTTCATGAGCGCATGGGTAAAGGTCGGGCAGGGCAATCCCAAACAGGCGCTTGCCGACATCCAGAAAATGCAGGGACCGGAATGGTACGGCCTGTTCCGCACCTATAATTCCGCACTGATAGCCGATCTTGCCGGCCAGAAGCAGGAAGCGCGTGATTTCTACCAGCAGGCTATCGATGACCGGCCGGGCGGAAGCGCTGCCCCCGACACCTATGAACGCATCGTGATGGCCTACGCCTCCTTCAAGCTTCGTCAGGGAGACAAGGAAGGTGCGATCAAGACGTTGAACGATGCAGCCGAACTTCTGAACGGTCGCATGACGATCACCGAAATGCGCGAAAAGATCGAGGCGGGCGAGAAATATGGCCGCCTCATCAAAACCGCTCAGGAAGGCACTGCCGAAGCGCTCTATACGCTTGGCACGGCGATCAATCGCAGCGGCGCAGAAGCCTTTGCCAAGCTTTACCTGCAGATGTCACTGCCGCTGCGTCCGGACAATGACGCAACGCTTTATCAGTTGGGCGATATTTCCGCCAAATTGCGCCAGCCGGAAAAGGCCATCGACTATTATGGCCGTGTGCCGGAGAAATCGCCTTACCGCCGCGATGCTGAAATGCAGCGTGCGCTCAATCTGGCGGAAAACAGCCAGTCTGCCGAAGCCGTCAAGCAGCTAAAAATTCTGCTCGATCGTGACAGGACCGACATGCGCACTTATCTGGCGCTCGGTGGTGTCTATGCGCAGGACAAGAATTTCGCCGATGCGGCGAAGATTTATGATGCTGCGGTGGAGCAGATCAAGACGCCGGAACGCAAGGACTGGCCGGTTTTCTACCAGCGCGGCATTGCCTACGAACGCCTGAAGCAATGGGACAAGGCCGAGCCCAATTTCCGCAAGGCGCTGGAGCTTTATCCCGACCAGCCGCAGGTGCTGAACTATCTTGGCTATTCCTGGGTTGACCGGGGTGAAAATCTCGATGAAGCACTGGGCATGATCAAGAAGGCGGTCGAGTTGCGTCCGCAGGACGGCTATATCGTCGACTCGCTGGGCTGGGCCTATTACATGCTGGGCCGGTATGACGAGGCGGTGGTTGAACTGGAAAAGGCGGTCAAGCTTCGTCCGGAAGACCCGACCATCAACGACCATATGGGCGATGCCTATTGGCGTGTCGGGCGCCTTCTGGAAGCCACCTTCCAGTGGAACCATGCCATCGCTGGCAAGCCTGAGCCGGAAGATCTGGTCAAGATCGAGGAAAAGCTGAAGAAGGGCTTGCCGGATATTCCGGGCCAGTCTTCTGCCGATGCAGCAAAGCCTGATGAGAAAAAGCCCGCTGAGGCAAAGCCGGAAGCTCCGGCGCCGTCGAATGCGCCTGATGCACCGTCCGACAAGACCCCAGAAAAGCCGACAACTGACTAATATCAAAAACCCATGAGTATAGTCATGGGTTTTTGATTGAGCCTGAGTGGCGGTTGAACTTTTCAAGGCGTGATGCGTCAGCATCTTGGCGCCTTGGTATAAGAGCTTCAGGCTGCGGGTTTCAAGGTGGTGTGACACCGAAACTGGCAGCCCGTGCTTGACCCTGCGTTACGGACAAATTAGACCGGGCCATCATTTCAATTACAAGGCCCGACCCCGTGTCCAGTACGTTGCCAGCACATATGCATCCCACCCGTTCCTTTCAGGGTCTGATCCTGACGCTCCATAACTATTGGGCGGAGCACGGTTGCGCCATTTTGCAGCCCTATGACATGGAAGTGGGTGCCGGTACGTTCCACCCGGCAACGACGCTGCGCTCGCTGGGGCCGAAGCCGTGGAAAGCGGCTTACGTGCAGCCTTCGCGCCGTCCGAAGGATGGGCGTTACGGTGAAAACCCGAACCGTCTCCAGCACTATTACCAGTATCAGGTGATCATCAAGCCATCGCCGCCGAACCTTCAGGATCTCTATCTTGGTTCGCTGCGCGCCATCGGTCTCGATCCGACCCTGCATGACGTGCGCTTTGTGGAAGATGACTGGGAAAGCCCGACGCTCGGCGCATGGGGCCTCGGCTGGGAATGCTGGTGCGACGGCATGGAAGTGTCGCAGTTCACCTATTTCCAGCAGGTCTGCGGCATCGAATGCTCACCGGTTTCCGGCGAACTGACCTATGGTCTCGAACGCCTCGCCATGTATGTGCAGGGTGTGGACAATGTCTACGACCTTAACTTCAACGGCCTCGAAGGCGACGAGAAGGTCACCTATGGCGAGGTGTTCCTGCAGGCTGAGCAGGAGTATTCCCGCTACAACTTTGAAATGGCCAATACCGAGGCTTTGCATCAGCATTTCATCGATGCCGAGCGCGAGTGCGAGGCTATTCTGAAGGCTGGCGCGCCTGCTCCTGACGCCAATCATCAAATGCATAAGAGCGTTTTCCCGGCCTATGACCAGTGCATCAAGGCATCCCACGTGTTCAATCTGATGGATGCGCGCGGCGTGATCTCGGTTACCGAGCGTCAGAGCTATATTCTGCGCGTGCGCAATCTTGCGCGTCAGTGCGGCGAGGCATTCCTTTTGACGGATGCCGGTGGTTTCAATTTCAAGCGTGAGGGCGAGTAAAGAACATGCCTGATTTGTTGCTCGAACTCTTTTCCGAGGAAATTCCAGCTCGCATGCAGCGCAAGGCTGCCGGTGATCTGAAGAAGATGATTACCGATGGTCTGGTGGAAGCTGGCCTTACTTATGAAGCTGCGACCGCCTACTGGACGCCGCGTCGTCTGACGCTCGATATTCGCGGCCTCACCGTGCGTTCCAAGGACGTGCACGAAGACATTAAGGGTCCGTCGGTTACAGCACCGGAACAGGCCATTCATGGCTTTCTGCGCAAGGCCGGTCTGACGGATGTTGCTCAAGCCCATGTGCATTCCGATCCGAAGAAGGGCGATTTCTACGTCGCCCATCTGACGAAGCCGGGCCGCGCAGCGGAAGAGATCGTCGCCGAACTGGTGCCGCAGACGATCCGCAATTTCCCATGGCCGAAATCCATGCGCTGGGGTGCGGCTTCTGCCAAGCCGGGTTCGCTTCGTTGGGTACGTCCGCTACAGTCGATCCTCTGCACCTTCGGTCCCGAAACCGAGGAAACCGTGGTTATCGATTTCGATGTCGATGGCATCAAGTCGGGCAATCTCACCTATGGCCATCGTTTCCTGAGCGACGGTCAGGCAATCAAGGTACGCCGCTTCGAGGATTATGTCGAAAAGCTCGAAAAGGCTTTCGTGGTTCTCGACGCCGAACGCCGCAAGGAAATCATTTCGCAAGACGCGCACAATCTCGCCTTCGCTTCCGGCCTTGAGCTGGTCGAAGACGATGGGCTTCTGGAAGAGGTGTCCGGTCTGGTCGAATGGCCGGTTGTGCTGATGGGCGAGTTCGAGGAAGAATTCCTGGCCATTCCGCCGGAAGTCATCCGCCTCACCATCCGCGCCAACCAGAAGTGCTTCGTCACCCGCAAGCAGGGTGAAGCGCAAGCGCTTTCCAACAAGTTTATTCTGGTGTCGAACATTGCGGCCCGCGATGGCGGCACGGAAATCGCCTATGGCAACGGCAAGGTCGTGCGCGCACGCCTGTCGGATGCGCTCTATTTCTGGCACACCGACCAGCACGATCTGCCCGACCTCGACAAGCTGGCCGCTTCGGCGGAAAAGTTCGGTCTTGATCTGAAGAAGCCGCTCGATCAGCGCATGGCGCGTCTGGATGCACTGAATGTGACCTTCCATGCGAAGCTTGGCACGCAAGGTGCGCGCGTTGAGCGCATTCGCGAACTGGCTGCGCAGATTGCGCCGCTGGTGGGTGCCGATCCGAAGCTTGCTGCGCGCGCGGCAGTTCTGGCAAAGGCTGATCTCACCACGGAAGTTGTGGGCGAGTTCCCCGAGCTTCAGGGTGCGATGGGCCGCAAATATGCGTTGCTTCAGGGAGAAGACGAAGCCGTCGCTGCTGCAATTGAAGAACATTACAAGCCGCAAGGTCCGTCCGATGTGGTGCCGAAGAACCCCGTTTCGGTTGCCGTTGCGCTTGCCGACAAGCTCGACACGCTGGTCGGCTTCTGGGCGATCGACGAAAAGCCAACCGGCTCGAAGGACCCGTTTGCGCTGCGCCGTGCAGCGTTGGGCGTGATCCGTCTCCTGCTGTCGCAGGAATGGAAGTTCCCGCTGCTTCCGCTCTTCCGTTCGGCCTTTGCCGCGCTGAAAGAAGGTCAGGTCCAGCGCAAGCTGCGCGAGTTTGAAGCCAAGCTTGCCGGGGAAAACTCCGGTGATGTTGACGGCGAGCAGGATGTCGACAATGCATTGGCCAGCTATGAAAAGCAGGTTCGCGCTGAGGCGGAAGCATCGTCCGAGCCAGTATTGGCCGATCTCCTGTCCTTCCTTCATGACCGTTTCAAGGTGCATTTGAAGGAAGAAGGCGCACGCTACGACGCTATCGACGCCGTGCTTTCACCGGAAGCCGACAATCTGGTTTTGGTCGCGCGTCGTCTGGAAGCGCTGATCGTCTTCATCAATGAGGAAGACGGCAAAAACCTTCTGGCTGGCACCAAGCGTGCCGCCAATATTCTCGCTGCTGAAGAGAAGAAGGGTACGAAGGTTGCGGAAAGCGTGAGCGCGTCTCTTCTCCGCGAAGCGGAAGAGAAGGCATTGTTTGAAGCCGTAACTCTGGCTTCGCAAGATGCCGAGGCTGCAATTGCCCGTGAAGATTTCAACGGTGCGATGCTGGCGCTCGCCAAGCTGCGCGGTCCGGTCGATACGTTCTTCGAAAAGGTGCTGGTGAACGACGAGGACGAGAATGTCCGTGCCAATCGTCTGGCATTGCTCGACCAGATTCGTGCGGCAACTGGCAAGGTGGCGGATTTCTCCAAGATCGCTGGCTGATAATCAGCCGCATGCGGTTCCTTTTTCCCTCATCCTGAGGAGGCTCCCCGAGCTTGTCGAGGGGAGGCGTCTCGAAGGGCTGAGGGAAAACGCACAGCGCTTGTCGCGCCTTTCAATTTTGGCTTCTCGATCCTTCGAGACGGCCCTGCGGGCCTCCTCATGATGAGGGACGAAGAGCTGGCGCCATTTTTGTTTATTTCAAACTGGGTCTGAGTTCGAGCGAACTGAGGTCGATTTCGTCCGATGCTCCGGCCCAGGCATCGCCAACGACGCGCACCGGCTTTGTGGGGTCAAAGTCTTCTGCTGGCGCAGCGGCTGGCTCAAGCAGATCGTCCGGGACTGGCTGACCCTGCATACGCGCCATATAGGCACGGGCGCGCTTGCGGCGGGCCTCAATTGCCTGCTGGACGTCTAGTTCGGCTGCCTGCTTTTGCGCGCAGGGACCGCAGACCGGCAGGCCGTTGGCGCCGATCTTGTCATAGCCGATATAATCGATGGAACCGACCTGATAGGTCGATGGCGCGCGCTCACCCCCGTTTGCGGAAGCAATTGCGGGCAGTCCGATGGCCGTCAGCGAAATAGCGATAAATCGCGATAACATTATTCACCTCACGCATGAATAATATCATCATGCCCTGAAAAACCTAACAAAACGCAATTTTTCATGCGCAATCATGATCGGCTTGCCGCGATTGTGCCCGGATATGGTCCAAGCTTGCTTGCACAGGCGCTTGAGCTTGTGTAGGCAGAACGGGCTTAACTTGGGACGCCCGAGAGGCGGAAAACCAGTGTCCGATAGTGTCAAATTCGATGATGAGGCAGTCCAGCGCGCAGTGGAAGTGCTGCGGCGCGGCGGTCTTGTCGCCATTCCGACCGAAACCGTTTATGGGCTTGCTGCCGACGCTTCCAACGGCGAGGGCGTGGCGGGTATTTTCGCGGCCAAGGGGCGGCCTCAGTTCAATCCACTGATTGCGCATGTGAGCGGCATCGCCATGGCGGAGCGCTATGTCACTTTCGATGCTTTGTCGCGCAAGCTGGCGGAAATATTCTGGCCCGGCCCGCTGACCATCGTGCTGCCACTCAAGGCGCAGCAGGATACAGATCGTCGCATCCATCCGCTTGTAACCGCTGGGCTTTCGACCCTTGCCATCCGCATGCCGCTTGGCCGTGTGCGCGATATCATCGAGGAGCTTGATAGTCCGGTAGCAGCGCCAAGCGCCAACACGTCAGGCCGCATCAGCCCAACGAGCGCTCGTGCCGTTGCAGATGATCTTGGCGACAAGCTTGATCTGATCCTCGATGCCGGACCTTGCGGCGTCGGAGTTGAATCCACCATCGTCAAGGTTGACGGCGATAAAGTGCATCTGCTCCGTCCGGGCGGACTGGCTGCGGAAGAAATCGAGGCCGTCATCGGCGAGAAGCTCGTGCGCGCCGACCACACGTCGGCAATTCAGGCGCCGGGCATGATGGCGTCGCATTATGCGCCTGATGCTGCGATGCGGCTTGATGTCGGCTCGGTGCAGCCGGGCGAAGCCCTGCTTGCCTTTGGCCCACAGCGCGTGGCCGGTTCGGATGCGGCAAAGGTGATCATGAACCTGAGCGCTGATGGTAATTTGCGCGAAGCAGCGGCCAATCTGTTCGACTTCATGCGCAGGCTCGATGCAACAGGCACCGCTACCATTGCTGTCGAACCTATTCCTTTCGAGGGCCTCGGCGAGGCCATCAACGACCGTTTGAAACGCGCGGCGGCCCCGCGCTAACATCCTCCTATGTAAGAGACAGACTATGCTGGACACCGCTCTGATCGAACGTTTCTCCGCCATCGTGGGCGAAAAGAATGCGCTCACCGCGCCGGAAGATCTCGCCGCTTATCTCATCGAGCAGCGCGATCTCTATCATGGTCGCACGCCGCTTGTTCTTCGTCCGGGTTCGACAGAAGAAGTCGCGGCCATCATGAAACTTGCCAGCGAGACGAAAACGCCGGTGGTGCCGCAGGGTGGCAATACGGGCCTCGTCGGCGGGCAGCAGCCCGACGAAAGCGGCGCGGCCATCATTTTGTCGCTGGGTCGCATGAACCGCATCCGTAATCTCGATACGGTCGGTAATCTGGTAACGCTTGAAGCGGGTGTCATTCTGAAGAACCTTCAGGAAGCTGCTGAAAAAGCCGGCCGCCTTTTTCCGCTGTCACTGGGTGCAGAAGGCTCGTGCCAGATCGGCGGTAATCTCGGTTCCAACGCTGGTGGTACGGCAGTGCTTGCCTATGGCAATATGCGCGAGCTTTGCCTTGGCCTCGAAGTCGTGCTGCCAACGGGCGAGATTCTCAACGATCTACGCTATGTGAAGAAGGACAATACCGGTTACGACCTGAAAGACCTTTTCGTCGGTTCGGAAGGCACGCTCGGTGTCATCACGGCTGCAGTATTGAAAATCTTCCCGCAGCCGAAGGGCAAGGGTGTAGCCTATGCAGGTCTGCGCAATCCAGACGACGTGCTGCGCCTGTTCCAGCTTGCAACGGAACATGCAGGCCCGTCGCTGACCGGCTTCGAATTGATGCCGCGCGTGGGCGTGGAGTTTACGGTGCGCCATGTCGATGGCGTGCGCGATCCGCTCGAAAGCCCGCATGACTGGTACGTGCTGATCGATATTTCTTCTACCCGCTCAGAAGAAGATGCGCGCACGACGCTGGAAACGATCCTGACCGAAGCCTTCGAGAGCGATATTATTCAGGATGCGGCCATCGGCGAAAGCGTTGCGCAGGCGCAGTCCTTCTGGAAAATGCGTGAGGAAATGTCCTGGGCACAGAAGCCGGAGGGCGGCTCGATCAAGCACGATATTTCCGTGCCGGTTGCTTCCATCCCCGCTTTCATCCACGAAGCAAATGCCGCGACGCTGGAAATGATCCCCGGTGCGCGCATCGTCTGCTTCGGCCATATCGGGGACGGCAACCTGCATTACAACGTTTCGCAGCCGGTAGGCGCTGACAAGGAAGCCTTTCTTGCGCGATGGCACGAGCTGAACCACCGTATCCACACGATCGTCGCGAGCTATACGGGTTCGATTTCGGCAGAACACGGCATTGGTCAGCTCAAGCGCGAAGAACTGGCTTTCTTCAAGCAGGATGTCGCGCTTGACCTGATGCGCCGCATCAAGTCAGCTTTCGATCCGGCAGGCATCATGAACCCCGGCAAGGTTCTATAAAGTATCACTATTTAATCGAGTAAGGCGGGCGGTATTAACCGCCCGTTTGTTTTAGTAAACACTTCTTCAGAAGAATTTCCGAATTCTTACACCTGGTTGCAATCTGCTAACCAAAGGAAAAGGCAGGAAAAAGTTAACTTAACTCATTAAGCTCATCGGTAATAAACCGCGCCTATTCTCCATCTCAACGAAGAGCAAAAAGCTCGACAAAGGGAAGTCGGAATAACCGGCTCCTAAAAATAAAAGACAGAGAGACAGAGGCGTCGAAAATGATGAGCAAGGGACTGAAGCCCGATTGGGCAGGACGGGAATTGCGGCTCGATCCGTTTCATTTTCCGCAGGTTGTGAGCTATGCGAGCCACGACGGAAGCAGCGACGTCACCTTCACCATCAACGAGCGCGGCGCGGTGATCCGGCAGGTTCTGCCTTCAAGCGGCCTGCCGATGTCCATAGCGCTTCCGGCCAACGCATTTGTCGGCGTTGCCGCCCGCGCGGTGGAAGATGAGTTCGGCGAAATAACGGTGACGCTGGAGCTGATGCATGAAGATCCGCAGCTTTCCGTTCCCCTGCTTGTCGCACATGATCTGACCGATGTTGCCGCCGACTGGCGCGCCTGGGCCGCGAGCTTCAACCTGCCGATGATGCTGGTTGAGGAAGACGGTGTCGCCCGCCCGCTTTACGAAAGTACAGGTGCGGTCCGCACCAGCCAGCCGCAGGCTCGTCGTCAGGGACAAGAGCCGCGTCGTCGTCGTCCGCGTTTTCTCGCTCGCCGCAAGACAGGTACGCTTGGCGTCCGTCTGGTGATCTCCGGCAAGGAAATTATTGCTCGTAATTGAATCAGAAAGGCTCGCCCGATAAAAGGCGATCCCTTCAAAAAAACTTGGCTGACCTCCAAAAAGCCCCGAACGTCTTGGGGCGCATCCCGAAAAGTGGAAACCGGTTTTCGGAAAAGATGCGCCCGGAAAGGAAGACGTTCGGGTTTATTTTTTTCGGCTGAGAAATGCCATGACGGCCTCGCGAGCTTCATCCGAGGTAAGCCGTTCAGCAAAATGTCTGGCCTCACGTGCAATACGTTCGGAAACTTTTTCAGCCGGCATGCGCATCAGGGCGCGAGCGATCTGCATGGCCTGCGGCGGCTTGGCAGCGATTTCCTCCGCTGCCTTCATCACTTCTGTCTCAAGCGCATCCTCGGCAACGATCTGATAGACGATACCGGCTTCCTGCGCGGCTTCCGCGGTAAATCCATGACCGAGCGCCAGTAGGGCAAATGCTTTCTGATGCCCCATCAACGGTGGGGCCAGCAGGCTGGAAGCTGCTTCCGGCACAAGGCCGAGATCGACGAACGGTGTGCGGAACAATGCGCGCGAGGTTGCAAATGTCAGATCGCAATGCAGGTGGATGGTCGTGCCGATGCCGATGGCAAGGCCGTCGACGCCGGAAACGATTGGCTTCTTTGCGCTGGAAAGAGCCTCAAGAAAATCCAGAATGTCGTTGCCGAGATCGCCACCCGACGCAGCAGCCATGAAATCCTGCATGTCATTGCCGGATGAGAATGCACCCGGACTCCCAAGAAACACATGCACACGCACCGCGTCATCGGCATCGCCGTCCGCGAGCGCCTTTGCCATGGTGGAATACATGGCGCGGGTGATGGCGTTCTTCTTGTCGGCCCGGTTGAAGCGGATGATCTGGATCGCGCCTTTGCGTTCGATCAGGATATGTTCGCTCATGCTCACGCCTCCAGCGCAGATTTGGCGGCGGCAAGACTGGCGGCGCCGGTGATGACGGTGTCCTTCAGAGAGGATACTTCGGCGAGCATGTTTTCCGCGAAGAAGCGGCTCAGCACCGCGCGTCCGCTATCGTCGTCGGCAAGCGCTGCGCGCGCGAGATAAGCGCCGCCGGAAACCAGCGACAAAAGCCGCTGATAAGGCGTGGCTCCGGCAAGTGCCGCTTCAAGCTGCCCTTCTGTAACCGCCTTTTGCAGCCAGTCCGTGGCTTCGCGAGCCTCCGTAATAGCCTTGGAAAGGCGCGCGCCGGTTTCGCCGAGTTCCGGGCGATTGGATGCGGTGGCCTTGTCGGCGTCTTCCTGTAATTCTGCAAGGAAACCCTTGATATGTTCACCGTTCCCGAGGGGCAGCTTGCGCGCCACAAGGTCGATGGCCTGAATGCCGTTGGTGCCTTCGTAGATCGGGGTGATGCGGGCATCGCGCAGCAATTGCGCTGCACCTGTCTCTTCGATGAAGCCCATGCCGCCGTGAATCTGGATGCCGAGCGAAGCGACGTCCACACCTGCATCGGTCGCGAAGCTTTTGGCAAGCGGTGTCAGCAAACCGGCACGATCCGACCAAAACTGCTGGTCCGCACCGTTCGTCGCATGACTCATGTCGATGGCATGAGCGCAGGAATAGGTGATCGAACGGGCAACCTGCGTCAGCGCCTTCATCGTCAGCAACATGCGCTGCACGTCCGGGTGTTCGATGATCGGACTCATGCCGTCTTTCGGGGCAGCACCGATGGCGCGGCCCTGCTTGCGTTCCTTCGCATAGGCGAGAGCCTGCTGATAGGCGGCTTCGGCAACGCCGACGCCCTGAATGCCGACGAGCAGGCGGGCGTTGTTCATCATGGTGAACATGCAGGCTAACCCACGATTTTCCTCGCCGATCAGGTAGCCGACTGCCCCCTGTTCCTCACCTTTCACGAAACCATCGCCATAGATCATGGTGCAGGTAGGCGAGGCGTGGATGCCCATCTTGTGTTCAAGGCCCGAGCAGAACAGATCGTTCCTGCGACCGAGCGAGCCGTCATCGTTCACGAGGAACTTCGGTACAAGGAAAAGCGAAATACCCTTTGTCCCGGCAGGGGCATCGGGCAGGCGGGCCAGTACCAGATGCACGATATTGTCGGTCAGGTCATGCTCGCCATAGGTGATGAAAATCTTCTGGCCGAAGATGCGGTAGCTGCCGTCATCGGCGCGTTCCGCACGAGTGCGAAGTACGCCAAGATCGGAACCCGCGTGCGGTTCGGTCAGGTTCATCGTGCCCATCCACTCGCCGCTGATGAGCTTTTCGAGATAGATGTCCTTCAATTCCTTGGAGGCGTGTTTTTCGACCGCTTCGACGGCACCCATCGTCAGCGTCGGGGCGATGGCGAAAGCAAGCGTGCCGGAATTCCACATTTCGCTTACCGCAACCGACATCATCGTGGGCAGGCCCTGACCGCCATAGTCCGGCGTACCGGTCAGCGAGTTCCAGCCGCCTTCGATCCAGTCGCGATATAGCTCTTTCCAACCCGGCGCGGTCGTGACGACGCCGTCCTTGACGGTCGCGCCGTGCTTGTCGCCGGTGATGCGCAAAGGTTCGACGCGCTCGGAGGCAAACTTGCCGGCTTCTTCCAGAATGGCGGCGGCAAGATCGGCGGAAAATTCAGGGAAACGGTTGTCGTCGAGGGCTTTCTCCAGCCCTGCAACTTTCATCAGCGTATGGGAAATTTCAGAAACCGGCGCGCGATACATCTTTCCTCCGAGTATGTTTCGCGGACTTCTCCTCGGAAGCCCGCCCTGCGCCGGTGCTTCATGCAATCCGGCAGGAGCCATTTTGGCTGTTCAATACAAGAGCTATCGGCTTATTACGTAAACGTCAATATTATGCAGCGGCTTCACAGCCATTTGTATGGAGGTAAACAAACTAGTGGTCTGATTCCGACATTTGCATCCTCGGATATGAGCGCTGAGCAAATGTCGGAAGCAAAAAGACTACTAGTAACTTTATGAATCTAGTGGATTTTTCGAATTTGACGTTTGAAACGGGATTAATATCGAACGGGTATCAATCGTCAAATTCAATCCATTAGGCATCATCCGCCTGTAAGGACCGAAACTTGGCCGCGGCAGATTGCTGTCGAGGCTATTTCTTGTCGGCTTGGTTTTCCCGTTCCACGGCACGCCAACCGATATCGGAGCGGTAGAAACCTTCCGGCCAGTCGATGAGCTTCACGGCTTCATAAGCGCGGGCCTGTGCCTCGGCGACCGTATCGGCAATGGCGGTGATGTTGAGCACGCGGCCTCCGCTGGCAACGATGCTGCCGTCCTTCTCCGCCGTTCCCGCATGGAAGAGCTTGACGCCATCGATGCCTTCGAGCTTGTCGAGATCGCGGATGACGCTGCCCTTCTTCACATTGGACGGATAGCCTTCCGCAGCCATCACCACCGTCAGCGCGGGCTGGTCTTTCCAATCGAGCGAGACTTCATCGAGCTTGCCGTCCACGGCGGCATTGATGAGCGCGAGCAGGTCGCTGTTGAGGCGCATCATCAGCACCTGGCATTCCGGATCACCGAAACGGGTATTGTATTCGATGAGCTTCGGGCCGTCCTTGCCGATCATCAGGCCGAGAAACAGAATGCCGGAAAATGGTGCGCCGATTTCCGCCATGCCGCGCATGGTCGGTTCGATCACTTCGCGCATCGTTCGTTCGACAATTTCCGGCGTCATGACCGGAGCAGGGGCATAGGCGCCCATGCCGCCCGTATTCGGGCCGGTGTCGCCGTCGCCGACGCGCTTGTGGTCCTGCGCCGAGCCGAGCGGCAAGGCGGTCTTGCCATCGCAGATGCAGAAGAAGCTTGCTTCTTCGCCGTCCAGAAATTCTTCGACCACCACTTCGGCCCCCGCGGAACCGAAAGCGCCCTCGAAACAGGCGTCTACGGCGTCGAGCGCTTCATCGAGCGTCATCGCAACAACCACGCCCTTGCCTGCGGCCAGACCGTCAGCCTTCACCACGATGGGCGCGCCCTGCTGGCGGATATAGGCCTTGGCTTTCGGCGCATTGTTGAAACGGCCATAGGCCCCGGTCGGAATATCGAAGCGGGCGCAGAGATCCTTGGTGAAACCCTTGGAGCCTTCCAGCTGGGCTGCCGCCTTGGAGGGGCCAAAGACGCGGATGTTTTCGGCGCGCAGATCGTCGGCAAGTCCTGCAACCAGCGGCGCTTCCGGTCCGACTATGACCAGATCGATGGCCTTATCCTTGGCGAAGGCAATGACGGCCTTGTGGTCGCTGACATCGATATCGACCAGCTCGGCGGCTTCCGCGATGCCCGGATTGCCAGGCGCGCAATAGAGTTTTGTCAGTGACGGAGAAGCGGACAGTTTCCAGGCCAGAGCATGTTCACGACCGCCAGAACCGATTAAAAGAACTCTCATTGCTTGCTCCGTCTTCGTCGGGGTTATAGTGGTGGCTGCATATATCAAGGATTTCGCCATGTCACAGCCCGAACTACACGGATCGATTCAGTCACGCAATGCGCAAGGGCGTGTAAAGGATGCTCCATCGGGCCATTGGGTCTATAAGCTGCTGCCGCATTGGCTCTGGCCCTATGCACAGCTCGCCCGGTGGGATCGTCCGATTGGCTGGCAGCTTCTGCTCTGGCCGTGCTGGTGGTCGGCAGCTCTGGTGGCGGGTGCGGGCGCCAAGCCGGGCGATGGCGCCTGGGCCGTCATGCCTTCGATCTGGCATCTCGTTCTGTTTCTGGTCGGCGCCATTGCCATGCGTGGCTCCGGCTGCACCTATAACGATCTTGTCGATCAGGATATTGACGACAAGGTGGATCGCACGCGTTCAAGGCCACTGCCGTCGGGGCAGGTGACACGTGGTCAAGCCAAGATTTTTCTGGTTTTGCAGGCGCTGGTCGGTCTCGTTGTGGTGCTGCAGTTCAACTGGTTTTCCATCGGGCTGGGCATTTTCTCGCTTCTGATTGTTGCTGCCTATCCTTTCATGAAGCGCATTACCAACTGGCCGCAATTCGTGCTTGGTCTTGCTTTCTCATGGGGCGCACTCATGGGCTGGGCTGCGGTGGAAGGCTCGCTCAGCCTTGCACCGGTACTGCTCTATATCGGTGCGATCCTCTGGACGATCGGCTATGACACGATCTATGCGCATCAGGACAAGGAAGACGATGCGCTGGTGGGTGTGCGCTCGACGGCGCGTCTGTTCGGCAAGCATACCAAGACGGCGTTGATGATCCTCTATGGTGGCGCTATCGGCTTTTTTGCGGCGGCCTTCGCCGTGGCTGAGGTGCCAATGCCAGCACTGGCCGGATTGCTCGCAGCGGGCGTGCACCTCTACCGCCAGATCATCGTCTTGGATATCGACAATCCCGACCAGTGCCTGAAACTGTTCAAATCCAACAATATCGTAGGCTGGCTGATTTTCCTTGGGCTTGTTGTCGGGAGCCTGTGGGTAGCGGTCAAGCCGCTGGTATAAATAAGAAGGCCACCAGAAACGGTGGCCTTCTTTTTATCGGATTACGGATAGAGCCGTTCCTTGTTCCAGTCGCCTTCCGGCGAGGGACGTGTGAACAGCACGCGGTCATGCAGGCGGAAGGCCCTGTCATGCCAGAATTCGATCGAGACTGGGCGAATACGGAAACCCGACCAGTAGGACGGGCGTGGAATGTCGCCGATGGCATATTTTGCGGTATATTCCGCAACGGCCTTTTCCAGCGCGAAGCGGCTTTCCAGCGGACGTGACTGCTTGGATGCCCATGCGCCGATGCGGCTGCCGCGCGGGCGCGAGGCGTAATAGGCATCGGCCTCGGCATTGCTTACTTTCTCCACCACGCCGCGCACGCGCACCTGACGGCGCAGCGTCTTCCAATGGAAGCACATCGCGGCCTTTTCCGCTGACAGGATTTCCTTGCCCTTGGTGCTTTCATAATTGGTGTAGAAAACGAACCCCTGTTCGTCGAAATCCTTCAGCAGCACCATGCGCACATTGGGCAAGCCATCGGGATCGACGGTTGCCAGTGCGACCGCGTTGGGATCGTTCGGTTCGCTTTCTTTGGCGTCGACCAGCCAATCGGCAAAGAGTTTGAATGGTTGGGAGGATTCGGTGAAGTCGTCGCTTGCGTTTGTCATTTTGGATAATTCAACAGCCTGTCGCAATTTTGCGGATCGTCCTGCAGGGGAGTCCCCGCCAAAGAAACCCCAAATGGGGCGGGTCGGGAGGGAGCTTCTTCGATAACCGGCATTTTGTCCATGGTCTTGCCGGGATGTGTCGTCGCAGGGCTCGACATAGCTTTACTTGACGGGCAACTTCTTGTAGGGCGCCGGTCAAGGTAGGGGCTATGCCAAAACTCGATTTTCTGACGCTTTATATTGTGATTCTCTTAAATTCGCTGACGGTCTGCATCATCTGGACCGCTATCGCCTTCTCCTATCGCAAGTTCCGGCCCGCCAGAATCTGGCTTCTTTCGACGACGCTTCTGCTGGTCGGAGGCTTCGTTCTTTCGCTGCAAGGTAATGAGGGCGCATTCTGGCCTGCGGTCACCGGCAACACCATCATCATTTACGGATTCTGCCTGGCATATGTCGGTGCACGTTATTTCCATGGCCAGAAAGGCGGCTGGCGGCTGGCCTTGGGCATATCGCTTGCAAGCTTCGCCGTCATGGCGGCTTTTCATTCGAGTTGGCAGGGACGCAACATAGCCTATGCGGTGGGGCAGTCAGTGCCTATGGTCATGACTGTTGTTTATCTGGCCCGGCAGAAGAATATCGGCCTTGGCGGCCAGATTGCCATCATGGCATTTCTGCTGGGTATAGTCGGACATGCTATCGAGACGTCGCTGAACATTGCCGCATGGGCGGGAGAATTCGACCAGTCGCTTTATTTTTCCATCGAAAGTTATGCGCTGGTCTGTGTGATCTATAGCGGCATGATCTGGAATTTCGGCTTCATTGTCATGGCAATGAACCGCCTGCATGGCGATATGGCCAAGGTGGCGGAAACCGACGAACTGACCGGGCTTCCAAACCGTCGCCATTTCATGAAAAGGCTGACGCGGGCGGAACTTGCATTCAGTGAAGACGGTACAGCCTATAGCGTCATGCTGATCGACATAGACAATTTCAAGCAATGGAACGACACCTATGGCCATGCGCTGGGCGATCAGGCGCTCGTGCATTTTTCCGATGTGGCGGTCGATGTCCTCAACCGGCGCGGTGTGCTGGCGCGCCTTGGCGGGGATGAGTTTTCCATTCTGCTGACAAAGATGGACGAGCAGGAAGCGACGGAAATCGCTCGCGATGTCGTCAGGGCGATTAATGATGCGCCACTTGTGTTCAATGGACAGAAACTCGTCATAACGGTGAGCATAGGTATCGCCAGCGAGGAGCGCGATAATGAAACGAGTGACCTCGACGTTTTTGCCCGCGCCGATCTTGCGCTCTACAAGGTGAAACAGGCAGGCCGGAACGGCTATGCGACCCGCACCAAAACGGTGAATGCGTCGCGTTCACCTCTCCTTGAACGGCAGCTGGTCACCGATTGAGTGGGCTCTGTCGATCAGGATGCAGAAAACCGGAAACATCGTTTGACGGCTGAATAAAGTACGGAGTTGGGCGTTGTGCTCTGATTCCGATTTGTTTACCTTTCCGGCACACCGCTTGTTAACTCAAGTTCACCCATAATCCCTGCATCTTTAGCGTGTAGAAATAAGGGAATAGCGTTGGCTGTCGAGACGCTTCGCCATAAAGACAATCTCTGGAGCCTGAGCTGTGGCGCAAATGCGCTGCACAAGGTGGCGATTGGCATCTGCGTCTTCTCGCTTGCCGGTTGCGCCATGGGTGGTGTGAGCATCGAAAAAGCTGCTCCCGATTCTTCCACGATCACCGGATCAGTAATGCAGCCTCAGCCGGTGGAAACCGATACCGGCAAGCTTTCCGATCAATCCGCTATAAAGAACGTTGTTTCCGCTCTCAATTTCATGGAATGGGGCAAAAAGCCTGTACCATGGGCCAACCCTGAGACAGGCAGCCAGGGCACGATCACGACGATTGCCGAGAACAGCAAGAACAATCAGCTTTGCCGCGAGTTCGAAACCTCGCGGGAAGCTTTTGACGGTGTTTCCATCTACCGCGGCGAAACCTGCATGCAGCGTGGCGGCCAATGGACGGTGACTTCTTTCGCTCCAATCTGAGTGCCTGATCCAAAATGCGCTGAAAAGAAAACTCTGGTTTGACTGGAACTTTTCCGGTCACATGCGCATATTATGGGCAACGAGTCTTACTTATCTCACAGTCATTTTCCTGAAAGAGGAACTATATGCGCGATCCCTATAGCGTGTTGGGCGTCGCCAAAACGGCGAAGCCCGAGGAAATAAAATCGGCTTTCCGCAAACTGGCCAAAAAGCACCATCCGGATCAGAACAAGGACGATCCGAAGGCGCAGGAGCACTTTGCAGAACTGAACCAGGCCTATGAAGTTCTGGGCGACAAGGACAAGCGCGGACAATTCGACCGCGGCGAGATCGATGCCGAAGGCAAGCCTACCTTTCAAGGTTTTACCGGCGGACAAGGCTTCGGCGGCGCTCATGGCGACCCGTTCGCCGGGTTCCGGCAGGGCGGCGACGGCAACAGTCATTTCGAGTTTCGATCCGGTCCAGGCGGTTTTCAGCAAGGCGGCGGCTATGGCGGCGCGGAAGACATTCTGAATGATCTTTTCGGAGGTGCATTCGGCGGCGGTGCGCGTGCGGGTGGCGCGCGTCAGCGCGGCCCGGCGAAGGGAGCCGACCTGTCCGCGTCCATTAATATCACGCTGGAACAAGCGGCCGGTGCGGAGAAGGTCGAGGCGATCTTTCCGAATGGCAAGCATCTGAAGATCAAATTGCCGAAATTCGTGGAAGATGGGCAGACCATTCGCCTGAAAGGGCAGGGCGAGCCGTTGATGGGTGGAACCGCCGGTGATGCTCTCGTCACGATCCACTTCAAGGCACATCCGCGATTTCGTCTGGAAGGGCGTGATGTCCATGTAGACCTGCCGATCGAACTTGCCGACGCCGTGCTTGGCGGCAAGCAGGAAGTCGAAACGCTCGACGGACGGATCGCGGTTAAAATACCGGCCTGGTCAAGCTCCGACCGCGTGCTGCGCCTGAAAGAAAAAGGCCTTCCGTTGAAAGCCGGCGGACGTGGCGATCTCTACGTGCATGTGCGGATCATGCTGCCGGAAGGCGGTGACAAGGAACTGGAAGAATTCCTGCAAAAGCGCAAAGTCGCTTAAGTTCCACTTCAATCGTTTGAAGCCGGGTGTTGTCTCTCTGCGGCAGTAAAGTGACAATGCCCGGCTTTTTCACTGCAATTGCTTGAAGGAGAGCCGAGCCTGTGCGATAGGGCAACAAGTTAATTGTTTTCAATGAGGACCCCTAATGACCGCACAGTCAGGTTTGTTGCAGGGCAAGCGTGGATTGATTCTGGGCGTCGCCAACAACCGCTCCATCGCATGGGGTATTGCAAAGGCCGCTCGCGATGCAGGCGCGGAGCTCGCATTTACCTATCAGGGCGATGCATTGAAGAAGCGTGTCGAACCGCTGGCAGAAGAGCTTGGCGCGTTTGTTGCCGGACATTGCGATGTAGCGGACGCCGCCAGTATCGATGCTGTTTTCGAGACGCTTGAAAAGAAGTGGGGCAAGCTCGACTTCCTAGTGCATGCTATCGGTTTTTCCGACAAGGACGAATTGACGGGCCGCTATCTCGATACGTCGGAAGCCAATTTCACCAACACGATGCTGATCTCAGTCTATTCGCTGACGGCGGTTGCGCGCCGGGCGGAAAAGCTGATGGCGGATGGCGGATCGATCCTGACGCTGACCTATTACGGCGCCGAAAAGGTCATGCCGAATTATAACGTCATGGGCGTGGCTAAGGCCGCTCTCGAAGCAAGCGTGAAATATCTGGCTGTCGATCTCGGGCCCCAGAACATTCGTGTCAACGCAATCTCGGCTGGCCCGATCAAGACGCTTGCCGCTTCAGGCATTGGCGACTTCCGCTACATCCTCAAGTGGAACGAATACAATGCGCCGCTGCGTCGTACCGTCACCATCGAGGAAGTGGGCGATGTCGGCCTCTATTTCCTTTCCGACTTGTCCCGTTCGGTGACCGGCGAAGTCCACCACGCGGATAGCGGCTATCATGTCATCGGCATGAAAGCGGTTGACGCTCCAGACATTTCGGTCGTGAAAGACTGAAGCATCGAAAACAAAATCCCGAAAAGTTGACCGGCTTTTCGGGATTTTTCTTTGTCTTTTCCGATGCGGGGAAGCTATCCAGATTATTCATTGACGGCAGATAGAGGTAGGGCTGTGGCTCGGGAAATCATCTACTTTTCGCGTCACGGCGAGACGGACTGGAATGTCTCGCAGCGTATTCAGGGGCAGCTTGATATCGACATCAACGATAATGGGCGCAGCCAGGCCGACCGCAATGGTGACATGCTGAAATCGCTGATCGGCAACGGCGCGGGCTTTGATTTCGTGGCAAGTCCGCTTCGTCGCACGCGTGAAACGATGGAGCGCATCCGCCTGCGCATGGGGCTCGACCCGTACGAATACCGCACCGATCCGCAGCTGATGGAAGTCAATTTCGGCGACTGGCAGGGCTTCATGATGGAAGACATCGCCAAAGAGCGCGAGGATCTTCTGGAAGCGCGCGCCCGCGACAAGTGGAATTTCGTGCCGCCGGGCACGACTGCCGAAAGCTATATGGGCCTGTCGCGCCGTATCGGGCGTTGGGTAGAAGCCGTGGAATGGCCGACAGTCTGCGTGACGCATGGCGGCTGCATCCGCACGCTGTTTTATCTTTATGGCGATATGGACGGCCATGCCGCTGCCAATCTTTCCATCCCACAGGACAAGATCCTGAAGTTCGCAAACGGCAAGCTGGAGTGGGTTTGATCCTGCAAATCAGTCTATAGTGATTGCGAACAGAACTTTGCCAGCTATGGAGGCGTTACATGCCCTTCGAACGTTTCGCGGTCATATCGGATATTCACGGTAACAGTGATGCGCTGGCTGCGGTGCTGGCCGATATCGATGCATTGCAAATCGAGACGATCATCAATCTCGGCGATCATCTGAGTGGCCCCTTAGCCGCGCGTGAGACCGCAGATATGCTGATGGCGCGGGAAATGATCTGCATTCGCGGCAATCATGATCGCTGGCTTGTGGAAAAGTCGCTCGCGGAGATGGGACCGTCGGATCGGGTCGCGCGCGAACAGCTTGATGACCGGCACATCGAATGGCTGCGCGCAATGCCTGCATCGCGCTCTCTGGCCGATGGACGTATATTCATCTGCCACGGAACCCCATCGAGCGATACCACCTACTGGATGGAGAAAGTTATCGCGAATGGTGATGTTGTTCTGCGGTCTCGGGTCGAGATCGAGGCGGAGGCCGAAGATATAGCGGCGTCTCTTATCATTTGCGGCCATACGCATACGCCGCGGGTCGTTCGTCTTGGGGACGGGCGAGTGCTGGTCAATCCGGGAAGCGTGGGTTGTCCCGGTTACGACGACGATCACCCGGTTCCGCATATTGTCCAGACCGGCAATCCCAATGCGTCCTATGCTGTCGTCGAACAGACCGGGGCCGGCTGGCAGATAACCCTGCGCAATGTTCCCTACGATACTGCACGGATGATCCAGATGGCAGAGAACAACGGTCGTGCCGAGTGGGCGCGTGTTGTCAGAAGCGGCTGGTTCCAGTCCAAATGAAAAGAGCGGCTTATGAGCCGCTCATTCTTCTGTAGGGGCGGTTCCGGGCTTACGGCGCTTCCTGAATGTCGGTGATGAAGCGCGTGCTGTCGACCATGTCATAGATGATGAGGACTTTCATGCCCTTGTTGATCGCGCTGTAATCGAACTCGCCGGGCAGCTTGTATGTCTGGCCGTCATCCAGCGTTATGGTTTCGCTATCCTTGTTGATACCGGTGATCTTGCCTTCGGCATCGTCTGCCATGGCTACCGTTGAGAAGAGCGACGCCACTATGAGAATTAATCCGACCAGATAATGCATGACTTTCCGTTCCTTTGGTTGTGCCTCGGGTTGGGTTGTCGCCTGACCGATTCGACACGATTGTCGTGATTGCGATTATCAGCGCCTTGCGCCGTATACCCACAGTTTAGCGTGCGGAATGTGTCAAAAAAAATGCCGGATATCGATCTTCAGAAGGAAATTTTACGTCACGGGGGAGCTTGATTTGACCAGCGTCAAAAAGCTAAATAAAACCGGGCCGTAAAGTAGCTGCTCTCTCCTTGACCTGCTCCGGACAAGGACAATTTATTCAGGCGTCGCGCATGTCTCACAATAGTTTCGGTCATCTGTTCCGCGTAACCACCTGGGGCGAAAGCCACGGTCTGGCGCTCGGTTGCGTTGTTGACGGCTGCCCGCCCGGCATCACGTTCACTGAAGCCGAAATTCAGGCCTATCTCGACAAGCGCAAACCCGGCCAGTCCAAATATACGACGCAGCGCCGTGAGCCGGATCAGGTGCGTGTGCTTTCCGGTTTTCTTCTGGACGACGACGGCGTAACCATGACGACGACCGGTACGCCGATTTCGATGATGATCGAGAACACCGATCAGCGCTCGAAGGATTATGGCGAGATTGCCCGCCAATATCGTCCGGGGCATGCCGATTATACCTATGATGTCAAATATGGGATTCGTGACTATCGCGGCGGCGGACGTTCGTCGGCGCGCGAAACAGCGGCCCGTGTTGCCGCCGGTGCCATTGCACGCAAGATCGTGCCGGGGCTTGAGGTCAAGGGCGCGCTGGTCGCCATGGGCGTGCACGGTATTGACCGCCGCCGCTGGAACTGGTCGGAAGTGGACAACAATCCGTTCTTTTCGCCGGATGCGGGTTCGGTCGAGCTGTTTGCAGACTATCTTGATGGGATTCGTAAGAGCGGGTCGTCGGTTGGCGCGGTCATCGAGATCGTTGCTGAAGGTGTGCCTGCTGGTATCGGAGCGCCGATCTACGGCAAGCTCGATCAGGATATTGCAAGCCTGCTGATGTCGATCAATGCTGTAAAGGGCGTGGAAATCGGCAACGGTTTCGAAGCTGCCCGTCTCACCGGCGAAGAGAACGCGGACGAAATGCGCATGGGCAATGACGGCAAGCCCCTGTTCCTGTCCAATCATGCCGGCGGCATCCTGGGCGGTATTGCAACCGGTGCGCCGGTTGTGGCGCGCTTTGCCGTCAAGCCGACCTCATCGATCCTGACACCGCGTCGCTCCATCGACAAGGACGGCAAGGAAGTGGATGTGATGACCAAGGGCCGTCACGATCCATGTGTGGGTATTCGCGCCGTTCCGATCGGTGAGGCGATGGTAGCTTGCGCGATTGCCGATCATTATCTGCGACACCGCGGCCAGACCGGTCGCGTCTGACTAACTTGGGGCCAAACTGGCCGCGTTTGATTGAATTGGGCCGGATTGGCCATATCTGACCGACGATAGGGCCGTTGGTTGCCTGACATATAGAGGTCGAAATGAGCTATAATCAAAAACAGGTCGTTGATGCGCTTCGCGCTTTCGAACGCGGCGAGATTGTCGTGGTCATGGATGATGACGGACGCGAGAACGAAGGCGACCTGATCGTTGCCGCCGTGCATTGCACGCCGGAAAAGATGGCCTTCATCGTACGCCACACATCCGGTATCGTCTGTACCCCGATGACCCGCGACGAAGCCAAGCGCCTCAACCTCGCACCGATGGTTGCCGAAAACGAATCCGCTCACACGACGGCATTCACTGTAACGGTTGATTATCGCCATGGCACGACGACCGGCATTTCGGCGGAAGATCGCACATTGACCGTGCGCAATCTGGCGAACCCCAATGCTGGCGCTTCGGACTTTGTGCGTCCCGGCCATATTTTCCCGCTGGTTGCCCGCGAAGGCGGCGTCTTGATGCGTTCCGGCCATACGGAAGCTGCTGTCGATCTCTGCAAGCTCGCAAACCTGCCGCCTATCGGCGTTATCTGCGAGCTGGTCAATGATGACGGTTCCGTCATGCGTGGCCCGGACGTGAAGGCCTTTGCCGAAAAGCACACGCTGCATCGGGTCACGGTCGCTGACCTCATAGCCTATCGCCAGCGCAAGGAAACTTTGGTCAAGCGCGTTGGCGACGCGCCGGTCAAGACCTGTGCAGGTGCGGCCCATGCCTATACTTACGAACTGCCATGGGAGCCCATGCAGCACGTGGCTGTCGTATTCGGCGATATTCGTGACGGCGAGGAAGTGCCGGTCCGCCTGCATCGCGAAGATGTGCTGAACGACGTCTTTGGTAAGGGTGGCAGCAATCTTGATGCCATCATGGAAAAGATGGGCAAGGAAGGTCGGGGCGTGCTGGTTTATCTGCGCGAAGGCTCTGTCGGCGTACGCGCGGATCATCACGACACACGCGCGCGCGATGTGATCCAGAGCGACCATGAAAGCCATGCCGAAGCGGTTGCCCGCGAGGAAGAATGGCGCCAGATCGGCCTCGGAGCGCAGATATTGAAGGATCTCGGCATCACGTCGATCGTGCTTCTGGCATCGCGTGAGCGTCACTATGTCGGCCTTGAAGGTTTCGGCATCCACATCGCGCGAACGGAAATCATCTAATCTCAATTCAGACGGAGCTGGCGCATGGTCGTCATGGCCATGTGCCGGTGAGATGCTATAGTGAATCTATGACCACACGGCTTTACTGGCATCCGATCTATCTTGAACACCTGACTCCGCCCGGCCATCCCGAGCGGCCGGATCGCATCCGGGCGTTGATGAGCGAACTGGAGGGGCCGGATTTCTATAGGCTCGACCGGGTAGAGGCCCCGCGCGGCGATGAGGCATCAGTGTTGCTCGCGCATCCGGAAAAACATCTGGAAGCCATACGTGCCGGCATACCGGAGCCAGGTTCGGACGAGGAAGTACCAGCGCCTGTCGTGAAGCTCGACGGCGACACCTATGTCAGCCCGAAAAGCATGGATGCCGCACTGACGGCCATCGGTGCTGCGACGGCGGCGGTTGACGATGTATTTTCCGGCGCTGCGAACAATGTGTTCGTTGCTGCCCGGCCGCCGGGACATCATGCCGAGCGTTCCAACGCGATGGGCTTTTGCCTTTTCAACAATATTGCAATTGCTGCCCGCCATGCGCAACAGCGTCACGGCGCGGAGCGTGTCGCTATCGTCGATTGGGATGTCCATCACGGCAACGGGACGCAGGATATTTTCAAGGACGATCCAAGCGTCCTGTTCTGTTCGACGCATCAATTTCCCTTGTATCCAGGCACAGGTGCGAAGGATGAAACCGGCGTCGGCAACATTTTCAATGCGCCGCTTTCGCCTGATACGGGAAGTCGCGAGTTCCGCGAGGCATTTAATAGTCGTGTATTGCCCGCTTTGGACAATTTCCGGCCAGATTTGATCCTTATTTCGGCGGGCTTCGACGCTCACTTTCGTGACCCGCTGGCCGAGCTCAATCTCGACGAAGCGGATTTTGACTGGGCGACAGGCAAACTCATGGAACGGGCAGAAAGGTTCTGCGATCACCGGCTAGTGAGTGTGCTTGAAGGTGGATATGATCTAGAGGGCTTGTCGCAGTCCGCGTCTACGCATATTACGCGGCTGTTGAAAGGATGAATCATGGTAACCGAACCGTCCAACGCCGACATTGCGGTAATGAGCTTCGAGGATGCGTTGAAGCAGCTTGAGAAGATCGTCGACGATCTGGAGCGGGGCGATGTGCCGCTGGAAGAATCCATTCGCATCTATGAGCGCGGCGAAGCCCTCAAGAAGCATTGCGATACGCTTCTGAAGTCTGCCGAGGACAAGGTGGAGAAGATTCGCATTGGCCGCGACGGTCAGCCGGTCGGAACCGAGCCGCTGGATCCCGAATAAACCAACCGGGTACATCCGGTCAGAATAATGTTTTGAGCTGGGCGACGTAAGGCGCCAGAACGCCGCTCAGCATGTAGGGGCCAAGTCCCCAGGCAAGCGTCCATCCTGCAGCGCCGACAATGTTGGCTGCCAGAAAGTGTAGCGGGTTCATTTTCATTGAACCTGCAACGATACCGTTAAGCTGCCGCAGCAACACGACGAAGCGTGCCGTTGCAACCACATAAATTCCCTTGCTATCGAAAAGTTTCTCGAACTGCTCCAGCCGTTCCGGCGTCAGCTTGACGAGATGTCCATATCGCAGGATCAGTCGGCGTCCACCAAACCGCCCGATCAGATAGCCCGTACAATCGCCTAGCACCGCGCCAACAAAGACCGCGAGCAGCACAGCCTCAATGTTCAGCGCTCCATGAAGGGCAAGCAGCGAGCTTGCTACGAGGGCGCTTTCGCCCGGCAAGGGTGCGCCGAAAGATTCAAAATATACGACGAAGAAAAGCGCCAGCGCACCATAAGCGGCGATATAGGGTTCCAGAAAGCTCATTAATTGACAGGTCTTTCGGCAAGCGGAATTAAAAAGGCTCCGGACGAGCCGGAGCCTGAATTTCATGCTAGCACATCAGCCAATGGAACGTTTGCCCGAAATGGCATGGTAGATCCATAGCACTACGACCGCGCCGATGATGGAAACGATCAGGCTGTAAATGTTGAGGCCGGTGACGCCCTGTGCGCCGAAAAAGGTGAAGATGACGCCGCCGATGATGGCGCCGACAATGCCGAGAGCAATATCCAGGAACATGCCCTGGCCACTTTTATTGACAATCTTGCTGCCGATGAAGCCGGCAATCAAGCCTAGTATTATCCAGCTTATAACAGACATCTAATATCTCCCGATGCGTAAATACACTTTTGCATCACGCACTTAGGAAATTTTCACACTGCTACAAAATTTGCAAGGTATAATGCTTGTCAAATTGGGAAACCCATTTAACTTTAACTTACCGAATGCACAGTTGGCATCGGATAACAGGGAGTATCGTGTGATGGGAAGTTATGACGACAACTCAGGCAATTCGCCCATTCCCGGCGGAAGCCTCGCGAAACCGGTTCTGATTGCGCTCGGCGCCCTGCTGATCGGCAAGATGCTGAAGGGGAATAGCGACGAGGCGGAGACCACTCAGGCGCAGCCCGCGCCAGTGCCGGATCAATCGCAGGCAGGCGGCGGACTGCTTGGCGGCATCCTTGGCGGTCTTGGCGGACTGCTCGGTGGTGCGGCTGCAGGTAATGCTTCTGCTGCTCCCTCGGCTCCGGGTTCTCTCGGTGGCGGTCTTGGCGGTCTCCTCGATCAGCTGAAACAGGCTGGTTTGGGTGAAAAGGTGGATTCCTGGGTCGGCCAGGGTTCCAACCACCCAATCGAGCCGGGCCAGCTTGGCGACGCAATCGGTCAGAAAACCTTGAGTGAAATCGCACAGCATGCCGGTATCGACCAGCAGGAGCTTCTGGATCAGCTGTCTCAGGTGCTGCCAGGATTGGTGGATAAGCTGACGACCAACGGACAGGTGCCAGACGCGAGCTCGCTTTCGAAGCTGCTGCAGAGACGCTGACTGTATTTATATCATGATCGAACCGCACCGCTCGTCGGTGCGGTTTTGTTTTGGGGATAGTTTCGATAAAGTGAAACCACCGCTTATATAAGCACCGTAGATCAACGGCTGGAGTTGCGTTTCATGAGTTTCTTTCCGTGTCCTGATCCGGTTCTTGGCGACAAGACCTCGGTTGACAGCATCGAAACGCTGGTCATTCCCCGCACGAGTGACATTGGCGGGCTGGAAGTGCGGCGAGCCTTGCCGACGGTACGTCGCCGTCTGGTGGGCCCGTTCATTTTCTTCGATCGCATGGGACCGGCTGTTTTGCGGGACGGCGATGCGCTGGATGTGCGCCCGCATCCGCATATCGGCCTATCCACGGTGACCTATCTGTTTGACGGGCATATTCGTCACAGAGACAGCCTTGGCACTGAAATGGTTATCCGTCCCGGTGACGTGAACCTGATGACTGCGGGCCGCGGCATTGTGCATTCCGAACGATCTCCTGAAGAAGAGCGTAACGGACCATTATCGATTTCCGGTATCCAGACCTGGCTGGCGCTGCCCGATGCGCTGGAAGAGATCAATCCTGAGTTTTTTCACACCAATGCGCCCGACCTGCCGGTGATGGAGGATCGTGGTTTCTCCGGCCGGCTGATCATGGGTTCCATGCTGGGACTGAAGTCTCCGGTGATCCAGCACGCCGATACGCTTTATGCGGATATTCGAATAGAGCCGAACGGGCAATTTCCAATCCCGCCTGTGGCCGAAGAGCGCGCCATCTATACGCTGCAGGGCAATGTCGGCATTGGCGGTGAAGTGTTTCCACCGGATCGCTTGCTGGCTTTTCGCCCCGGCGACGACATTGTCGTGCAGGCCGGACCGGAAGGCGCACATATTATGCTTTTTGGCGGTGCAACTCTTGGTTCGAAGCGCTATGTATGGTGGAACTTCGTATCCTCTTCACGGGAGAGGATCGAGCAGGCCAAGGAAGAATGGCGCAGTGGGCGTTTTGACATCGTGCCCGGTGACGAGAAGGATTTCATACCTTTGCCTGAATGAGGGTATTTGAGCCCGGCTATAGGACACGATGTCCCGCCCTGCTTGATCCCGTCGCGTTGCTGCTATACCGACAACAAAGCCTAACCAGAAACAGGTTGTTTTAATGTCCCGACCTATGACCCCATTGCTTGACAAGGCGCCGACCCCGGAAGCCCTGCGTGCATTGCCGGAATCCGACTTGCCACAACTCGCGCAGGAATTGCGCGCAGAGTTGATTGATGTGGTTTCTACCACTGGCGGGCATCTGGGCGCGGGACTGGGGGTAGTGGAGCTGACAGTAGCATTGCACCACGTCTTCGACACGCCGCATGACCGTATCATCTGGGACGTCGGCCATCAGGCCTATCCGCACAAGATTCTGACGGGGCGCCGCGACCGTATCCGCACATTGCGCCAGACCGGCGGTCTTTCGGGCTTCACCAAGCGCACAGAGAGCGAATACGATCCTTTCGGAGCGGCGCATTCGTCGACATCGATTTCGGCCGGCCTCGGCATGGCGGTCGCATCCGATCTTTCCGGCGAAAAGCGCAATGTGATTGCAGTCATCGGCGATGGTTCGATGTCTGCTGGCATGGCCTATGAGGCGATGAACAATGCCGGGGCGCTCGACGCGCGCCTGATCGTTATCCTCAACGATAACGACATGTCGATTGCACCGCCAACCGGTGCCATGAGTGCCTATCTGGCGCGTCTCGTCTCCGGCAAGACCTATCGCAGCGTTCGCGAAGCCGCCAAGCAGGTCGCCAAGAAACTGCCGAAGTTCCTGCAAGACAAGGCCCGCAAATCGGAAGAATATGCGCGTGCCTTCTTCACGGGCGGCACATTGTTCGAGGAACTGGGCTTCTATTATGTCGGTCCCATCGACGGGCATAATCTGGATCATCTGCTGCCCATCCTGAAAAACGTACGTGATACGCAGGAAGGCCCGGTGCTCATTCATGTGGTGACGCAGAAGGGCAAGGGTTATGCGCCTGCCGAAGCTGCTGCCGATAAATATCACGGCGTCAACAAATTCGACGTTATTACGGGCAAGCAGTCGAAGCCGCCTGCAAACGCACCGAGCTACACCAAGATTTTCGGCACCAGCCTGATCGAGGAAGCACGCCATGACGACAAGATCGTGGCGATCACCGCCGCCATGCCATCGGGAACGGGGCTTGATCTTTTTGGCGAAGTGTTTCCGCAACGCACATTCGATGTCGGTATTGCCGAGCAACATGCGGTAACCTTCGCCGCCGGCCTCGCCAGCGAAGGTTTCAAGCCGTTTTGCGCGATCTATTCCACCTTCCTGCAGCGTGGTTACGATCAGGTTGTGCATGACGTGTCGATCCAGAACCTGCCCGTGCGCTTCCCCATTGATCGCGCCGGTCTGGTTGGTGCCGATGGCCCGACCCATGCAGGCTCCTTCGATACAGGCTTTCTCGCAGCTCTTCCCGGTTTTGTGGTGATGGCTGCGTCGGATGAAGCCGAACTGCGCCATATGGTACACACGGCTGCCGAATATGACGAAGGCCCGATTTCTTTCCGCTATCCGCGTGGTGACGGTGTGGGTGTTGACCTGCCGGAGCGTGGTCAAGCGCTCGAAATTGGCAAGGGCCGCATCGTGCGCGAAGGTACGAAGGTTGCGCTCCTATCCTTCGGAACGCGTTTGCAGGATTGCCTTGCCGCAGCCGATGAGCTGGGGGCCGCCGGTCTTTCGACCACGGTTGCCGATGCACGCTTCGCCAAGCCGCTCGATCACGATCTGATCCGCCGCCTGGCGCGTGAGCATGAAGTGCTGGTTATGGTGGAAGAGGGCGCTGTCGGCGGCTTCGCTTCCCATGTGCTGCAATTCCTTGCCACCGACGGCCTTCTTGATCGTGGCCTCAAGGTGCGGGCTTTGACATTGCCGGATAGCTATCAGGACCACGGCAAGCCGGATGCGATGTATGCCGAGGCCGGTCTTGACCGGACAGGCATCGTGCATGCGGTGTTTGCCGCTCTTGGCCGCGAGGCTGTTGCAGCGCCATTTAGCGCCTGACCGATGGGTGGGGAAACGAGCGACAAGAACCTGCGGCTCGATCAGCTAATGGTGGAGCTTGGGTTGTTTGCAACGCGTTCGCGGGCGCGCGATGCGATCCAGCGCGGCACGGTCAAGGTTGACGGCAAGCCTGTCACCAAGCCGGGCCAGACGGTTCTGCGCACCGCAAAGATCGCCGTGGATGATCCCGCAAGCGCCTATGTTTCCCGCGCTGCCTTGAAGCTTATCGCGGCGCTCGACCATTTCGACCTTGATGTGAAAGGGCGTACGGCGCTCGACATCGGCGCTTCGACTGGCGGTTTTACGCAAGTTCTGCTGGAGCGCGGCGCGAACCATGTTCTTGCCATTGATGTCGGCCACGACCAACTGCATGAGACCCTGCGCGCCGATCATCGCGTCACCAACAAGGAAGGGCTCAACGCCCGCGCTCTGGAGCTTTCCCATCTCGATGGACGCAATGTCGATTGTGTGGTTTCGGATGTGAGTTTCATTTCGCTGAAACTCGCATTGCCTCTGGCATTGGCCTTTGCGCAAAAAGGTGCTATCTGCGCGCTTCTTGTAAAACCGCAATTTGAAGCGGGCCGCGAGGCCATTGGCAAGGGCGGCATTCTGCGTGATCCGAGAGATGGCGAACGCATTGCGGAAGAACTGAAATCATGGCTGGAGACGCAAGCTGGCTGGCGCGCGCTCGGTCTTTGCCCGTCGCCTATCGAAGGCGGCGATGGTAATCGTGAATATCTCCTGGCAGGAAAGAAAGATCGATGACGACCCAGATTACAATCCGCTCGATCGGTGCGGGCGGCGATGGCGTCGCCAACCTTCCTGATGGCCAGATTTATGTGCCTTTCACGCTGCCGGGCGAAGTGGTCAATGTTGCGCGCGACAGGAACCGCGCGACGGTTATGGCGCTTCTCGAAACATCGCCCGAGCGTCAGGCCCCGGCCTGCCAGCATTTCGAGGATTGCGGTGGCTGCGCGCTTCAGCATTGGCAGGATGAACCCTACCGTCTGTGGAAGCGCGAACTGGTCGTCTCCGCGCTCAAGGGCAGGGGAATTGAGGCGGAGGTTGCGCCTCTGGTTGCTTGCCAGCCGCGCACGCGCCGCCGTGCTGTTTTTGCGGCACGCAAGACGGAGAAGGGCGTGTTGCTCGGCTTCAACCGTCACCTCAGCCATGAAATCATTGATATCGTCGAATGTGCGGTAACCGTTCCGGAGATCATTGCGCGGCTTGATGATCTGCGTGAAGTCGGGGCCTTGATTGCGCCCGGCTCAAAGCCGTTCAAGCTGGCAGCAACACAAACGGAATCCGGTCTCGATCTTGCTGCAAGCGGTTGCGGCCAGCTGAGCGACGAGCAACGGCGCGCACTGACGGCGCTTGTCATGAAGAAGGGCTTTGCGCGCCTTTCGCATGAAGGCGAGATCATTGTCGAGCCGAAGAAGCCGCTCATTCATTTCGGCAAGGTGCCGGTTCCTGTTCCGCCCGGTTGTTTCTTGCAGGCGACGGTGGATGCCGAGGAAGCAATGGTGCAGCTCGTGCTGGACCATGTGGGCAAAGCCAAGCGTGTCGCGGACCTGTTCTGCGGTGTCGGCACATTCGCGCTGCGGATTGCAGAAAAGAGCGCGGTTCATGCCGTTGAAAACGACGCGCTGGCCCTTGCGGCTCTCGACCGTGGCGTGCGCCATGTTCAGGGATTGAAGCCTGTTTCAGTTGAACGTCGCGACCTTTTCCGCCGTCCGCTGATGCCGAAGGAATTGCTGCCCTATAACGCCGTGGTTTTCGATCCTCCGCGTGCAGGTGCGGAAGAACAGGCGCTTGAACTTGCAAAATCCAAGGTGGAGAAGGTTGTCGCGGTTTCGTGCAATCCGGTGACGCTCGCCCGCGACCTCGCCATTCTGGTGAAGGGCGGCTATCGCGTTACACGTGTCACGCCGATTGACCAGTTCCTCTGGTCGCCACATGTTGAGGCCGTGGCGACACTGGTGAAGAGGTGAGGCAATAGGGCAGTAAGTGAATAAGGCAGTATGTTTGGGTTGTAGATGGCCGCGACGGCTGTAACTTCCTACTGCCCTACTGCCCTACTGCCCTACTGCCCTACTGCCCTACTGCCCTAAACTCACATCTTTTCGATGATCTTCTGGTCGCCTTCATGCGCCTTTCCGTTGGCGGCGATGATGGCGGGGACGATGTCATCCGCCTTGTCGATGACGAGCGGCTTCACTTGGTGCGCGGTGTGTAGGAAACCTTCCGCCGTCATGTGCTCCAGAAGCGAGAGCATCGGCTGCCAGAAATTATTGATGTTAGCGAACACCATCGGCTTGCGATGCTTGCCGAGCTGCGCCCAGGTCATCATTTCCACGATTTCCTCAACCGTGCCAATGCCGCCAGGGAGCGTGACGAACGCATCCGACTTCTGGAACATGAGATGCTTTCGCTCGTGCATGTCGCCGACGACGATGAGCTCGGTCAGCTGTTCGGCTTTTTCAAGGCTTGCTTCCTTGTCGAGCAGGAAGGTCGGGATGATGCCGGTGACTTCGCCGCCAGCTTCCATCACGCCCTGTGCCACGGCGCCCATGATGCCGCGCGTGCCGCCGCCATAGACGAGGCGCAAACCGTGTTCGGCGATGGACCGGCCAAGCGTAACGCCGGCTTCACGATAGATGGGATTCAGGCCCGTAGACGAGCCGCAATAAACACAGATGGATCGAATCTCAGACATGATTTTCTTGTGCGCTTTTGACCTTTCAGCGTCAAGCGTCTGCGATTTCATTTTGCAGTGAAGATTGCCGTCAGTGAGACGTTTACGTCAGGTTCCGGGTGGACATTCACAGCGATTGTTATATCTCAATCCGTATGTACTCCAGATTGAGAAGTGGATTGGATATGAAGAACTGGGTTGTGTTTCTCGGGCTCACCTTTGCCGCATCATCCGCATCGGCTGGCGAGATCAACATCAAACTGCCGGACGATACCGAAGTAACGACCAACTCCGTTCTGTATAAATGTGGCGAGAAGAATGTCTCGGTAACCTACTACAATGCCGGTGATATTTCACTTGCTGAGCTGGAGCTCGAAGACGAGACTATCGTCGCTTCCAACGTCATTTCAGGGTCTGGAGCCAAATATGCCGGTGGCGTCTATATCTGGTGGACCAAGGGCGAAACGGCCGATCTCTATAACCTTATGGACGATCCAGACCAATCAAAGCCGACAAACTGTGTAGAACAGTAATCTAGCTAATAAAAAGCCTCGTACCTTTTGCTGTTTCGGTGCAGATTTCTTGTGGGGGGAAGCCAAAAGCTATAAACCCGTCATTAAAGTCTCTGGCGTGGGTTTCGAAGCGAAATGCAAAAAAACAGTTTAGGGTTGCTCGGTATCGGGCTCGTCGCAATTGTCGCCGGGCTCGGCCTTTATTGGAATGCGACGCGATCCCGCGTTGAGGCGCCGCAACCCAATGCAACTGCGCCAGCGTCGACCCCGGCGTCGAGCAATGCGCCAGCGCAGCCACAAACAACGCCATCCGAGACTACCAAACCTGCAGGTGACGTTTCAGCAAACGATGCGAAGCCGCAAGGCGCGCAATCGGAAGAGCATACCAAGCAGGCTGATGCCGCTCCCGCAGAGCAGGCCAGCAAGACGCCGGTTTTCGATCTTCTTCGCGTCGAGCCTGACGGTTCGGTCGTGGTCGCAGGCAAGGCGCTGCCCAATGCCGATGTGGAGATTGTTGCAGGCGCAACCGTTGTGGGCAAGGCCAAGGCGGGACCCAATGGCGATTTCGCCATTGTTCTGGATGAGCCTTTAAAGGCGGGTGATCATCAGCTCGTCTTGCGTGCTACTGGTGCGGACAACAATGTAGCTACCTCCGCGCAGACGGCCATCGTGTCGGTGCCTGAAACCAAGTCGGGGCAGGTGCTGGCGCTGGTTGAGGAGCCGGGGCAGGCGAGCCGCCTGATCACCAAGCCGGAGACAGCTCCTGCACCACAGGAGAATACAGACGCTGCCCCCGAAGCGGCAGCCAAGGCCGACAAGCCGGAAGCCAAGCCTGCGCAGGACTTGCCGATTGCAATCGAAGCGGTGGAAATTGAGGGCCAGTCGGTTTTTGTGGCGGGTAAAGCCAAGGGTGGCAATCGTGTGATCGTCCACGCCAATGATACGTTACTTGGTGCTAGCCTCATTTCACCTGATGGCCGTTTCCTCGTGCAGAGCAAGCAGCCGCTCAGCGTCGGAGACTATATCATTCGCGCCGATCTGCTCGATAATGCCAATCAGGTTCTGGCGACAGCCCGCGTCCCGTTCCGTCGCGAAGCGGGCGAGAATATCTCGGCTGTTGCTTCGGATACTGACGGTCAGACGGCAGCTCCATCGGGCACGAATGGCGGTGAAGCCGCTTCGTCGGCAGCACCGCTGCAGAAAGTCGAAGGTTCGGTCATCATTCGTCGCGG
The DNA here is from genome assembly GCF_902825325.1 of Brucella tritici. Classification (GTDB taxonomy): domain Bacteria; phylum Pseudomonadota; class Alphaproteobacteria; order Rhizobiales; family Rhizobiaceae; genus Brucella. The sequence goes on from NZ_CADEAR010000005.1 coordinate 185,977, forward strand.
AGATAATCTCTGGACGATATCCAAGCGCGCCTATGGCAAGGGCACACGATATACGACGATCTATCTCGCCAATCGTGATCAGATTCGCAATCCGGATCTCATCTGGCCAGGTCAGGTATTCAACATGCCGAAGGAACCTCTGGGTGAGGGCGAGGTCAAGCGCCAGTTGGAAGATAGCGCTAACTGACGGGGAGTTGCCGGCACTGAAACGTGGCTCTCAACATAGGGAGGCGCGTTTCAGTAATATGCGCCAGTCACGACAGTGTGTTTCCGTTTGGCGGTCTTTTCTGGAATGAACGTCTCCAAATCTTGAACTTCAGAGTATAATCGTATATCGTCGATATACGATGAAGATAGTTCTGGACAAAAGCTCGACCGAAGCCGTCGCCGATCTGGCGCAGCTCGGTATTGACGATGAAGCGGCAGCGCGCATTTGCGCCGCGCTGGGCCATCCTGTCCGCATTCGAATTATCCGCCAGTTGATGATGGAGGACGCCTGCTGCTGTAAGGATATTGTCGGCAAGCTCGACCTTGCACAATCGACAGTTTCCCAACATCTCAAGGTCCTCGTACAGGCCGGTCTTATCGATTATCGGCCTGAGCGTCAGTCTTCGCGTTACAGCGTCAACTGGCAGCAACTAAGCGCTGTCCGCACGCATTTTGCTTCCTTCAAGAGCAGATGCTGCGGCTAGAGCGCATCCCGAAAAGTGAGAACCGGTTTTCGGAACCAGATGCGCGTAAAACAAAAGATGGAGCATCCCGAAAAGCCCGAAGTGGCTTTTCGAAGTGATGCGTCGATACAAACAGATAAAGCGATGACGGAGTTTCATCTCGTACGAAATCGCTTCAGCCCACCGACTTGAAAGAACGCACCATGAGTTCCCCCAAAACGGTTTCCGCCGACTCCGGCGAGACGTTCAAGACACTGCGAAATCTCTGGCCCTATATGTGGCCTTCCGACAGGCCCGATCTGCGCATGCGTGTCGTCTGGGCCACGTTCTATCTGGTGATTTCCAAGATCGTACTCATCCTCGTACCCTATTTCTTCAAATGGGTGACGAATGCTTTGACCGGTCAGTTGAATCCGCCGGATTATATCCCGTTGTTTCTGGTCGGCGCGGTGATGCTGGTGCTGGCTTATAACGGTGCCAAGATCGTACAGGCCGGTCTCAACCAGCTCCGCGATGCATTGTTTGCGAGCGTCGGCCAATACGCGGTGCGTCAGTTGGCCTACAGAACCTTCGTGCACATGCACCAGCTTTCGCTCAGGTTCCATCTTGAACGGCGTACGGGTGGGCTTTCGCGGGTCATTGAGCGCGGCACAAAGGGCATCGAAACGATTGTCCGTTTCACGATCCTCAATACGCTGCCTACCATTCTTGAATTTGCACTGACGGCGGTGATTTTTGCCGTCGCTTACGGCATTTCCTATCTGCTCGTGGTCGCTGCGACGGTCTGGCTCTACACTTGGTTTACGATCAAGGCGAGCGACTGGCGCATCAATATCCGCCGCGAAATGAACGACTCCGATACGGATGCCAACACCAAGGCGATCGACTCGCTGCTCAACTTCGAAACGGTCAAGTATTTCGGCAACGAGAACATGGAAGCAAAGCGCTTCGACGCCTCGATGGCGCGCTATGAAAAGGCCGCAACCCAGACCTGGACGTCGCTCGGCTGGCTGAACTTCGGTCAGGCCGTCATCTTTGGCGTTGGCATGGCGGTGGTCATGGTCATGTCGGCGCTGGAAGTTCGGGCCGGGACGCAATCCATCGGCGATTTCGTTTTCATCAATGCCATGCTGATGCAGCTTTCCATTCCGCTCAATTTCATCGGTTTCATCTATCGCGAAATCCGTCAGGGTTTGACCGATATCGAGCAGATGTTCGATCTCCTCGATGTGCAGCAGGAAGTCGTCGATAAGCCCAATGCACCAGCATTGAAAATCGATCACGGTGCGATCCGTTTTGATGATGTGCATTTCGCTTATGATGCGAACCGCCCGATCCTCAAGGGCATCAGTTTTGAAGTTCCGGCAGGAAAGACAGTAGCGATTGTCGGACCTTCGGGCGCGGGTAAATCCACGATCTCGCGACTGCTGTTTCGCTTCTATGATGTGCAGTCCGGATCGGTTTCCGTCGACGGGCAGGACGTCCGCGACGTTACGCAGGAAAGCCTGCGCAAGGTCATCGGCATGGTGCCGCAGGACACCGTACTGTTCAACGATACGATTGCTTACAACATTCGCTATGGCCGTCCTGATGCCACGGCTGAAGAGGTGGAAAAGGCGGCAGAACTGGCGCAGATTTCCGGCTTCATCAAGCACCTGCCGGAAGGCTATCAATCTATGGTTGGCGAACGCGGCCTCAAGCTTTCGGGCGGTGAGAAGCAGCGTGTAGCCATTGCGCGTACGATCCTGAAGGCCCCCCCAATCCTGATACTCGATGAAGCGACTTCCGCGCTCGATACGGCAACGGAGCAGGAAATCCAGTCTGCGCTCGACATTGTCAGCCGAGGCCGCACCACGCTCGTCATCGCGCACCGTCTGTCGACCGTGATCGGTGCCGATGAGATCATCGTTCTGAAAGACGGCCTGATTGCCGAACGTGGCACGCATCGCATGCTTCTCAAGCATAAGGGGCTTTATGCGTCCATGTGGGCTCGCCAGCGCGAGGCCGACGAGGCAGAAGAGCGTCTGCGCCAGGTTCGGGAAAGCGACGAGCTGGGTGTCGTCAAACGCGGCGTTCCGGCGGCGGAATAGCTCGTTTGTCGGCAGTTACTTATATTAGGGCACGATCACGTGCCCTAACAGCCGTGAATAATTTGCGAAATGGATTTCGATTCTGAACAGGATGAGGTAAATAACGGCCAAACTCAAAGGAAGAGCGATGAGCCTTACTGACACCATCCGCAATACTTTCGTGCCGATCCATCGGGAAGGCTATCCGTTTATCGCGGGCTTTTTCGTGGTTTCGCTCATTCTGGGCTGGCTGTGGAACCCGCTGTTCTGGATCGGGATGGTGCTGACCGTCTGGTGCATCTATTTCTATCGCGATCCGGAGCGTGTGACGCCGATGGACGACGATCTGGTCATTAGCCCTGCTGACGGCAAGGTTTCCTTCGTCGGCCCGGCTGTGCCGCCGGCCGAACTGGACCTGGGTGCCGAACCGCTCATGCGCGTTTCGGTTTTCATGAATGTGTTCTCGGTTCACATCAACCGCTCTCCGGTGCGTGGCAAGATCGAAAAGGTCGTGCATCGTCCGGGGAAGTTCCTTAATGCAGAACTCGACAAGGCCAGCACGGAAAACGAACGCAACAGCGTCCTGATTGAAAGCCCGCACGGCAAGATCGGCGTTGTTCAGATTGCTGGTCTGGTTGCCCGTCGTATCGTCTGCTGGTCAAACGAGGATGATGATCTGTCTGTGGGCGAACGGTTTGGCCTGATTCGCTTCGGATCGCGCGTCGATGTCTATCTTCCGGCCGATGCGACCGTTCGTGTTGCTGTTGGCCAGACGGCAATCGCCGGTGAAACCGTGCTGGCCGATTATGGCAGCGTGCGCGGCGAGCCTGTGGTGCGGATCGGCTGAGCCGATGGAAACACCTTTTCCGCCTTTTGAGCCCAATGGCCGCGTGGATTCATCGCGCGGCCCGAAGCTGTCGCAGATACCTCTGCGTATTGTCGTTCCCAACGTCATAACGGTTCTTGCCATTTGTGCCGGTCTTACCGGCATTCGTCTTGCCTTCGAGAACCGCTTCGAGCTTGCCGTCGTAATGGTGCTCGTGGCTGCCTTTCTGGACGGTATTGATGGGCGCGTGGCCCGCATGATGAAGGGATCGTCGAAATTCGGCGCCCAGATGGATTCGCTTGCCGATATCGTCAATTTCGGTGTGGCGCCGGCCTTGGTGCTTTATGCCTTCATGCTCGATCAGGCGCGCTCATTCGGCTGGATCGCCGCACTCCTTTATGCCATTGCCTGCTGCCTGCGACTTGCACGTTTCAATGTCATGCTGGAAGATCCGAACCGCCCGGCATGGCAAAGCAACTACTTCATCGGCGTGCCGGCACCGGCAGGTGCCATGCTTGTCCTGTTGCCGGTCTATCTTGGTTTTCTCGGATTGACGCCAACACGAGGGCTCGCTTTTGGCGTGGCGGTCTATACCGTGGCAATCGCGTTCCTGTTGGTAAGCCGTCTGCCAGTCTATAATGGCAAATCCGCTGGAAGCCTTGTCCGGCGCGATATCGTCATGCCGCTCATCCTGTTCGTGGTGGTTTACGTCGCTTTCCTGATGAGCTTCACCTGGCAGACCCTGAGCCTCACGGCGCTCGCTTATCTGGCATTCCTTCCGTTCAGCCTGGCTGCCTGGAACAAGCGCGAGGCTGCTGATCGAAAGGCCGAGGAAGAGGCCGCCACCGAAGAGGATAGGCCGTCAGAGGAAAACTGATGGCAATGCCTGCTTGATGAAACTGACGCGCTCTTCGACCGATGATTTCGGCAGGAGCGCGATTTCATATCCAAGCCGTCTGTAGGTTTTATCCATCGCGTGGAAAGTACGTGTGGCCTCTTCGAAATCCTGCTTCCGCTCAGTATCCTGACCGAAGATTTCTGCCCATGGCGGAGCCAGAAAAACTGTTCTGTTGTACGGAAACTGCCGTGCGGCCTCTTCCATATGCTTTGGAATGGGCAGGTTACACAGCATCAGATAGCCGATTACGTCGGGCACGCCGCGGTCGAAGAAGACCGTCCCGCTCTGTTGTTTCGCCATTGCATGCGAGCGCATTTCCCAGCACAGCATTAACTCTGCAAAAAGCGCGCGATCACTCCAGGGCAGGGCCTTGCCGCCAATAGCGACCTGGTCCTGAATAATAGCGCGTCCGGCTTCCACAGTGCGGGAAAAGCCCTGCCTTTCGAGTGCATCAATCAGTGTGCTTTTGCCTGATCCAGGCCCGCCGCTGATGATGATGAAACACTGGTGATCTTTGATCATAGGTCCTCCAATAGCAAAGGGAACGCGCGCCAAAACGGTCGGTGCACGACGAAGGGATCTGAAAGTGGGGGAACCCGCTGAAAAAGGAGCCATCAGGCGGCTAGGCGGGAACATCAATAAACAAGCAAATAGAACCGGCCTTGCATATAGGCAAGGCCGGAAGAAAGAAATCAGCTCGGCAGGTGATAGTCGAGGAACCGATCCTGTCGCACGTCGAAAAGCTTGCCGCTAACTTCAAGATTCGGATCGGCGAGCTTGACGATCTTTTCAGCGACCGACTGCGGTGTTGGCAGCGTTTCAGGGTCTTCACCGGGCATCGCCTGCGCACGCATTGCCGTACGGGTGGCACCCGGATTGACGGAGTTGATCTTGAGCTTCATCTGCTTCGTTTCTTCGGCCCAGCTGCGCGCCATGACTTCGACAGCAGCTTTCGAGGCAGCATACGGCCCCCAGAAGGCGCGGCAGGTATGTGCCACACCGGAAGAGAGCAGAATGGCACGTCCGGCGTCGGAAGCCCGTAGCAGCGGATCGGTGGACCGAATAAGACGCCATACGCTGGTGACATTGACGTTCATGAGCTTCTCGAACGTCTTGGCCTCGACATGGCCGATCGGCGAGATCGTGCCGAGGACACCCGCATTGGCAACCATGATATCGAGCTTGCCCCAGCGCTCATGAATGGAGCCGCCAAGGCGATCAATCGCTTCCATGTCGGTAATATCGAGAGGCACCAGCGTTGCGCTACCTCCCAATTTGCGGATGTCGTCGTCCAGCTCTTCAAGCCCGCCGACGGTGCGGGCAACCGCAATCACATGCGCGCCGCGTTTTGCCAGTTCAAGCGAAAGAAAATACCCAATACCGCGCGATGCGCCTGTTACCAGTGCGATGCGGCCCGTAAGGTCGATGCTCATCTAGTCCCCATATGATGCAAGAACATGAAACAGGCGGCCTTTTGGGCCGCCTGCGTGAAGAATTGGGCGATCAGCCGTTGCTTGCGAGCAGCGACAGCGTATGCACGTTGCTCTCGCCTTCCTGATCGAGGAGGCGGGTCGGATATTCGCCCGTGAAGTAGTGATCGGTGAAAGCTGGCGCCTTCGGATCACGAGGCTTTCCGCCGACAGCCTTGTAGAGCCCGTCGATGGAAAGAAATGCCAGGGAATCCGCGCCGATGTAACGGCACATGGATTCCAGGTCCTTGTGCTGGTTAGCCAGCAGCTTATCGGCATGGGGGGTGTCGATACCGTAGAAATCCGGGTGGTAGATCATTGGACTTGCCACGCGGATATGCACTTCCTTTGCGCCCGCATCGCGGATCATCTGGACGATCTTGACGGATGTGGTGCCCCGTACAATGGAATCATCCACCAGCACGACCCGCTTGCCTTCGATCATGGCGCGATTGGCCGAATGTTTCAGCTTGACGCCAAGCGCGCGAATTTGCTGCGTCGGCTCGATGAAGGTGCGGCCTACATAGTGATTGCGGATGATGCCGTATTCAAATGGAATGCCGCTTGCCTGCGCGAAGCCGAGGGCAGCAGGCGTGCCGCCATCTGGCACCGGCACGACAACATCGGCTTCAATACCGGCTTCCTTGGCAAGCTCCACGCCCATATTTTTGCGCGCGACATAGACGCTGCGACCGCCGACCACGGAGTCAGGACGGGCAAAATAGACATACTCAAACAAGCAGAGCCGTTCCGGCTGCGGATTTTCAGCCTTGATGGATTCGATGGTGATGGAGCCGTCCTTCTGAATCTCGCAGATGACCACTTCGCCATTTTCGACGTCGCGAACATATTTCGCGCCGATAATGTCGAGGGCACAGGTCTCCGAGCAGAAGATAGGCTTGCCGTCGAGCTCGCCCATGACGAGCGGGCGGATGCCGATAGGATCACGCGCGGCAATCAGCTTGGTACGGGTCAGCGCCAGCATGGCGTAGCCGCCCTCGACCTGCCGGATGGCATCGACGAAACGGTCTGAGGAAGATGAGTGGCGCGAACGGGCAATCATATGCAGCACGACTTCCGTATCGGAGGTCGCCTGAAAGATCGCGCCGGAAGCAATCAGCTGCTTGCGCAGCGTAATGCCGTTGGTGAAGTTGCCGTTATGGGCAATGGCAATGCCGCCTACTTCCAGTTCCGCGAACAGTGGCTGCACGTTGCGCAGGATCGTCTCGCCGGTGGTGGAGTAGCGCACATGGCCGATGGCACGGTCGCCGGGCAAACGATTCAGCGTCGCTGCATCGGTGAAATGATCGCCGACGAGACCCATATGGCGTTCGGAATGAAAGCGGCGATTGTGATAGGAAACGATACCGGCGGCTTCCTGCCCGCGATGCTGGAGGGCATGCAGCCCCAATGCGGTCAGCGCGGCTGCGTCTTCGTGGCCAAGTATGCCAAATACGCCGCATTCTTCATGCAGGGTGTCTTCATCCAGCATAAAGGAGGCATTTTCAGAAGAATGGCTGGTCATTGCCGCAAGGCCTTTCGATTGCAGAGGCAACTAAAGCGCCTCTCTATCACAAGATGGCTTTTTGTTAAAAGCGAAGAGTTCACCGCTGCGTCGATATAGTCTCATGAATATTAGTATCGCACGATGGCCGCGAATAATCTCGCAAATTCCCGCCTGAAATATGATCGCGGAACCGAAATGACAATGTGTGAGCGTTATTTGGGCCATTTCATATCAGTCGGCTTTTGCCTCCAGAATTGAAAAAGCCGCCAGCGGGGCTGACGGCTTCTCGATATATCGGAGCAACTTATTGCTGTGCAGGCGTATCGTCCGGAACCGGCGCTTCTTCCTGCTCACCAGAAGCCGGAGCATTCTGCTGCGGCTTGAACTTATCGATCATCTGGTCGGGGTTGGCCGGCAGAAGATCGATCAGTTGCTGGCCGAAAGAATCGAGCATTGGCTTTGATTTCGCATTCGTCACCCAGGCTGGCTGGTTTGTCGGGACGAGCCAGTTGAAGAACAGCATGGCAACGACAACGAGAAGCACGCCGCGCACGCCGCCAAACAGAAAGCCGAGCGTGCGGTCGAGCGCACCGATACGGCTATCGATGATGAAATCGGCGATCTTCATGGTGATCAGAGAAACGACGATCAGCACAACGAGGAAAACTGCGCCAGCGGCGGCAATCTTCGCGATGGTTTCGTTGTTGATATAGGGCTGCACAAAAGGCAGAACCGGCTGGTAGAAGAGATAGGCTGCAGCGGCTGCCGCCGCCCAAGATACCAGCGACAGCACCTCGCGGGAAAAACCGCGCACCATCGCCAGAACGGCTGAAACCAGCGTTATCCCGAGTAGAATTCCATCAAGCATGGTTATCGGCATTCTGCCTGTCCTCAGTTATTATGCGCAATCACTTTAATACGCAGGGCAGTCAAAGATGCTGGAGCTTATCACCGGAAGGTTGACAGATTCTTCCAGTCATAAAACTCCAGATTTATTGCTTCTTTCCGGAGCCTGAAGCCGCAATACGGGCAACAAGGTCGGGCAGAGCCGAGGTTTCCATGAGGGGGAAGTTGCGATCTTTCCAAAGTTCGCCGCTGCCGCCGGGCACCTCTGCCTGCCGGAAACCGAGCTTCTCGGCTTCCTTGAGCCTCTGTACTGCATGCGTTACCGCGCGAACAGCACCGGAAAGGCTGATTTCGCCGAAATAAACACAATCTGGCGGAAGGGCAATACCGGCCATGGATGAAACCAGTGCAGCAGCCACAGCTATATCGGCGGCAGGCTCGCTGATACGATAACCGCCCGCAACATTCAGATAGACGTCGTGCTGCCCGAAACGAACGCCGCAATGTGATTCGAGAACGGCGAGAATCATGGCAAGTCGTCCGCCGTCCCAGCCGACGACCGCACGACGCGGGGTGCCAAGCGAGGAGGGGGCGACAAGCGCCTGTATCTCCACCAGCACGGGACGTGTGCCTTCCATGCCAGCAAAGACAGCGGCACCTGGAGCCTTGGCGTTGCGTTCACCAAGGAAAAGCTCTGACGGGTTGGAAACCTCGCGCAGGCCACCATCGGACATCTCGAAAACACCGATCTCGTCGGTGGGGCCGAAACGGTTCTTCACCGTGCGCAGGATGCGGTAGTGATGCCCGCCTTCGCCTTCGAAATAGAGAACGCCATCGACCATATGTTCGACCACGCGCGGACCGGCAATCTGGCCATCTTTGGTGACATGTCCCACCAGCACGACTGCGGAACCAGTCTGCTTGGCATAGCGGATCATGGCTTGCGCCGACGAACGCACCTGCGTGACCGTGCCAGGAGCAGAATCTGCCATATCGGTCCAGAGCGTCTGGATCGAATCGATGATGACGAGGTCGGGTCGCTTGTTATCGGAAATGGTAGCGATGATGTCTTCGACGTTGGTTTCGGCGGCAAGTTCCACCGCCGACGATGCCACGCCCAGACGCTGCGCGCGCAGGCGAATCTGGGCAACCGCTTCTTCGCCCGAAACATAAACAATGCGATGGCCGCGATTGGAAAGGGCAGCTGCAGCCTGTGTCAAAAGTGTAGATTTTCCGATGCCGGGATCGCCGCCGATCAGAAGGGCTGAACCGCGCACAAAGCCGCCGCCGGTCACACGATCAAGTTCGCTGATACCGGAAATGATCCGCGGCGCATCTTCAATGTCGCCGGACAGGGAGGTGAGGGCTACAGCGCGACCTTTGCGCTTGGACAACATGGCGCCGGGGCCGGAGCCGATGCCGCTATTGGTGCCTTCCTCGACGAGCGTGTTCCACTCGCCGCAGGAATCGCACTTGCCCGCCCAGCGCGTATGCACTGTGCCGCAATTCTGGCAGATGAACTGAATGCGCGCCTTGGCCATCAGAGACGCGCCCTTTTCGAAGAGATATTATTCATACTGTTCGGGAAGATAGGAACCCTCGGCCAGATCTGCAAATCGCGTGAATTCGGACTGGAAGGCGAGCTTGACCGTTCCGGTCGGCCCGTGGCGCTGCTTGGCGATGATGACGTCAGCAGTGCCGCGCACTTTTTCAAAGTGCTGCTTCCATTCTTCATATTTCGGGTCGAATTCATCCCGCGGTTCGAGGTTCTTGACGTAATATTCCTCGCGGAACACGAAGAGCACCACGTCGGCGTCCTGCTCGATGGAGCCCGATTCACGAAGGTCGGAGAGCTGTGGGCGCTTGTCGTCGCGGCTTTCCACCTGACGGGAGAGCTGTGAAAGCGCAATGATTGGAACATTCAGTTCCTTGCCAAGGGCCTTGAGGCCGGTGGTGATCTCGGTGATTTCCTGCACGCGGTTCTGTGCCGAGGCCTTCGACGAGCCGGTCATCAGCTGTACGTAGTCGATCACCAGAACGTCGAGGCCGCGCTGGCGCTTGAGGCGACGAGCGCGGGCGGCGAGCTGCGCAATCGAGATGCCACCGGTCTGGTCGATATAGAGCGGGATTTTCTGCATCACCTGCGAGCAGGCGACGAGCTTCTCGAAATCGGTCTCGGTGATATCACCACGGCGGATTTTCGAGGACGACACTTCCGTCTGCTCGGAAATGATACGGGTTGCGAGCTGTTCCGCCGACATTTCGAGCGAGAAGAAGCCGACAACGCCGCCATTGACGGCCTTCATCGAGCCATCGGCCTGTTGTTCGCCTTCATAAGAATTGGCGATGTTGAACGCAATATTGGTTGCAAGCGAGGTCTTACCCATACCCGGACGACCCGCAAGGATAATCAAATCGGAAGGCTGCAAGCCACCCATCTTGCCATCGAGCGTATGGATGCCGGTAGAGACACCGGAAAGGTGGCCGTCACGCATAAAGGCGGCGTTGGCCATGTCCACAGCCGTGGTGACGGCGTCCTTGAAGGGCAGGAAACCGCCGTCATAGCGACCTGTTTCCGCTAGTTCGAACAGGCGGCGTTCAGCGTCTTCGATCTGTTCCTGTGGTGCCATGTCGACAGGCGCGTCATAGGCGACGTTCACCATGTCTTCGCCGATGCCGATTAGCGCGCGGCGTGTCGCCAGATCGTAAATCGCGCGGCCATAATCCTCGGCATTGATGATGGTGACGGCTTCGGTTGCGAGACGGGTTACATACTGGAAGATCGTGAGATCGCCCACCTTGCCTTCGGTCGGCAGGAAGGTTTTCATCGTCACAGGATTTGCCATCTTGCCCACGCGAATGAGATCGGTCGTGATCTCATAGATGCGACGGTGCAGAGGCTCGAAGAAATGGGTTGCCTTGAGGAAGTCCGATACCCGGTAAAAGGCATCGTTGTTGATCAGGATCGCGCCCAGCAGCGCCTGTTCCGCTTCAATATTATGGGGTGCTTCCCGATAAAGCGCGTCTTTTTGGTCCCGCACATCGTCGAGTTTGCGTACCGCCGCTTCCGCCATGATTCTCAATCCTGTCCCTGATGCAACCAGCTAGCCCTCAAGCGATGCCAAACGCAACGCGACTTCGAGTGATTCCTGCTGGAAGAGACAAGCTATACCATGATTCACACTGATCCACAGTTCGGATCATGGTTTTGTCAGTCCGCTGTTGACGCGGACTGACATCTCGAATCGACAAGGTTGCTGTCAGGCGTTCATGCTTTTCTTGACGGCTCGAACCTCGCTATTGGCACCTTTCGGCGCGCTGTCGAGGCGCTTGAGGCGTTTTTCTTCAGCCTCGATATAGTTGCGGGTCAGCGGAACGGATTCCTGCCTGTGGGCGATCTGAATGTGGAACACCATCATGTTCTGCCAGCGGAACGCGCTTTCCGATGCCGCCAGATAAAACTCCCACATGCGGCAGAAACGCTCGTCATAAAGCGCTTTGGCCTTGTCGCGATTGGCCATGAAGGCCTCTCGCCACGCCTTCAGCGTTTCCGCATAGTGCAGCCTGAGAATTTCTACGTCGGTGACATAGAGCCCGGCCTTTTCAATATGCGGTAGAACCTCTGAAAGTGCGGGAATATAACCACCTGGGAAGATGTATTTGCGAATGAACGGATTGGTCGCTCCCGGACCATCTGCTCGTCCGATGGCATGTAGAAGGAAAACGCCATCCGGCTTCATCAGGCGAGCGACGTGCTGGAAATATTCAGCGAAATGGCCAACACCAACATGTTCGAACATGCCAACCGACACCAGCCGGTCAAACTTGTCGTCGATGTTGCGATAGTCGGTCAGTTCGAACTTCGCACGGTCGGCCAGTCCTTCATCCTGAGCGCGCTGATTGGCAATGGCGTGCTGTTCTTCGGACAAGGTTACGCCGGTGACATTGGCCTTGAGATGGCGGGCGAGATATAGCCCCATGCCGCCCCAGCCACAGCCGATATCGAGCACCTTGTCGCCTTCCTTCACCAGCATCTTCGCGGCGATATGGCGTTTTTTGGCAAGCTGTGCCTCGGCCAGCGTGGCATTCGGTGGATCGAAATAGGCACAGGAATATTGCTTGTCGGGATCGAGAAACAGGTCATAAAGCTCGCCCGAAAGATCATAGTGACTTTTGATGTTGTTGGAAGAACGCGAAATCGTGTTCATCTGCTGGAAACGGCGAAACAGAATACGCAGTTTGGCCAGAGCCTTCATCCATGGTTCTGTGGCAGCTGTCGGCCCGGTATTTTCAAACACGATCCGCAGCAGCGCGTAAATATCGCCTTCCAGAAAGTCGATCTCGCCGTCCATGAAGCACTCTGCGAGTTTCAGTTCCGGGTCGAGTGCTACGGCGCGCTCTGCATGTTTTGTCTTGAAATGTATATGAACCGGCACGCCCGTCTTGTCGCCATACTGCGAACGCCCACCACTAGAATCGGTAACCGTCAGGTCACCGGTTTTAATCATATGCGAAAGAACAGTACGCATCATTCCATACATCGGCCCCATCTCCTCTTGGGGATCGAAGCAGGCGCACGTCCATGCGTTTGCATGGCAGGCGGCGGTGCATAAGTATCAGAGCCGCACTGTCATCAGATTTTCAGGCAATATCCCCTCGGTCAATCGGCCTCGGGAGTAATGCCCAAGCAACGCAGACGTTTCCGTCAGCACCCTCTCCAATCCAATACTAATATGCAGAATAGGGAGTTTTACCGATCTGAAAAGAGAAAATGCCCGGCGAAGGCCGCCGGGCACGATCATATAAAGTTTACCACGATGGGAATGCATGCCATCTGACTGGCCATTCCCATGGATAATAGGGGGCTAAATTAAGCCTGATCTTCAGCTTCGTCTTCTTCGTCGAAAACTTCTTCCGACAGAGGCTGTTCTTCGATGCCGTAAATAGCTTCGATCGAGGTCAGGTCTTCACCCTTTGCCTGACGTTCGGCTTCTTCAGTCGAACGTGCGATATTGACCGTAACCTGAACCTGAACTTCCGGATGCAGCAAAATCGAAACTTCGTGCAGGCCGATTGTCTTGATCGGATGGTTCAGTTCAACCTGGTTGCGGTGCAGGCTGAAGCCGTTAGCCGAGATGATGTCGGCGATGTCACGGGTCGAAACGGAACCGTAGAGCTGGCCGGTTTCACCAGCCGAACGCACAACGATGAACGATTCGCCGTTGAGCTTGGTTGCAACTGCTTCGGCTTCGTTCTTGCGTTCCAGGTTCTGGGCTTCGAGCTGAGCGCGCTGGCCTTCGAACTTCTTCTTGTTGGCTTCGTTGGCACGAAGAGCCTTGCCCTGCGGGAGTAGGAAGTTACGGGCATAGCCGTCCTTGACCTTGACGGTTTCGCCCATCTGGCCGAGGCGGCCGATACGTTCCAGAAGAATAACGTCCATTGGAGTTTCCTTTCGAGTTTCTGATTCGGTTACTGACTGTCAGTGCCCGGCATTTTCGAGACTGGCGCACCGCGCGAAGTGTCGAAAAGTCCGAGAACCATGAAGATGAAAAGCAGGAATGCGAAGAGTATGATCGCAAAGTAGGCAAGCCACAGCGCCACCGGGCGCCACACTTTGCCACGTGTGCGAAAATGCATGATGGCAAGACCTGACATCATGAAACCAGCGCTGAGCGCACCGGCAACAACGGTTGCGATCAATCCGGCGCCGCCGGGAAGAAATGCAACCGCAAGAGCGACCGCGAAGACGAGCAGGGCCGGGCGCGGCATGCGCAGCGTTGCGGGCCAGTCGTCACGCGGACGGCGCAGACGACCAGACATGGAGATCAGGCGCTGTGCCAGATAAAGATTGCCGACGAGAATTGCGAGGCAGGTTGCTGGCTGGATCGCGGGCAGGACGACCATCAGCAGCGACGTTACATTGTTGCGAATGTCGTCGCTGGCGGTGAACTGCGGATCGGCTTCAGCAACCCGGTCGATAAGCGTATTTGCAAGTTCGCGCGCCATGTCCGGGCCAAAGCCCAGAATCGCACCGATGACGATGAAGCTGAGCGCCACCATCATGGCAAGCCGGAACACGATGTCCGACAGCGGATACCAGACGAGAATATCTTTCGGTCCGCCCACTTCCTCGGCCGGCCGCGCGAGGCCGGACAGATAAGCGCCGGTTGCTGCAGGAATGAAGCTCGTCAATGCCATCAGGAGTGCTGCAAGCGGGACGGCGACAACGCCGACGGCAACCGTGGCTGTGGCGGCGGCAACGATACCGGCGCTCGAACCCCAGCCAAGGGCAACAACGAAGATGGGCAGTGGTGTCAGGAAGTAGAGAACCATGGCCATAGCCGCCACCGCGCCGCCCTGGGCGATGACGCCGGACGACATCAAGGCCGAGGCAAGCCCCGCCAATATGCCGATACCGATAATGGTTCCATTGAATTTCATCAGTTTCGCTGTCCTGCTCCGGTCTTGCCGGTTCGTGCAGTTAGAGGCAGTTGCCCCAACTTGGGTTTTTATTACGCTCCGTTGCGCCCATCGCAATGGAGGAAAGGGACGCGGGAGGCGATCTCTGAGAACGCGCCTCCCGAATCTAGTTCTTACTTCACAACGTAAGGCAGCAGGCCGAGGAAACGAGCGCGCTTGATCGCCTTGGCGAGTTCACGCTGCTTCTTCTGGCTGACAGCCGTAATACGGGAAGGAACGATCTTGCCGCGTTCGGAAATGTAACGCTGCAGAAGCTTGATGTCCTTGTAGTCGATCTTCGGTGCGTTTGCGCCGGAGAACGGGCACGTCTTGCGACGGCGATGGAAAGGACGACGGGTCGGGATCTGATTGATATCAACCATGATTATGCTCCTTCACCAGCTTCGTTGTCGCGCGGGCGACGTGGGCCGCGATCACCACGGTCACCGCGATCACCACGGTCGAAACCGCCTTCACGACGACGCGGACGATCATCACCATCGCGTTCGCGACGGTCGTCACGGCGGGTGAGCATGGCCGACTGGCCTTCTTCGTGTTCTTCAACGCGAACGGTGAGGAAACGAAGAACGTCTTCGTTGATGCGCATCTGGCGTTCCATTTCGGCAACGGCTGCAGCCGGAGCGTCAATGTTTACGAGCGTGTAATACGCCTTGCGATTCTTCTTGATACGGTAGGTGAGGGGACGCAGACCCCAGCTTTCGACCTTACCGACCTTGCCGCCATTAGCTTCGAGGACACCCTTGTACTGTTCGACGAGAGCGTCGACCTGCTGCTGGGAAATGTCCTGGCGGGCAAGAAGCACATGTTCATAAAGAGCCATTGGCTTTGCCTTTCTTCTGTTACAACATGCCGACACCAACGGCTAAGCCTCTGCGACTTCTCTTTTGCCGGAAAACCGGTGAAGAAAGGACGCTCACTGAGACGATCGAGAGCGGAGACACGGGAGGCAGAAGCGCTTATGACTTCTACGGATGTTCGTGAATTTAACTGCACAAACAACCGGCCCTCCGTTCAGCCCCCAGCTGGTGCCGAGCAATGAACGGGCGGCTATTACGTGTTTTTCCCCGGCTTTGCAAGGCGCAAACCGCACAAAAACCGGGAAATACTTGACTTTGCTGCCCTCACTGAGGCACATCCCGCCAAATTGTGCATTTAATTGCGGGCATGTCGGCGAAAACGGACATCGGTTTCGACATTATCATATGCTTAAAACCAGAATGAGGCATCAATGGCGGTAGCATTTACTTTCCCCGGACAAGGCAGCCAGGCGGTGGGCATGGGCAAGGCTCTGGCCGAGCAGTTCGCTGAAGCGCGCGCCGTTTTCGATGAAGTGGACGCGGCATTAGGCGAAAAGCTTTCCGCTACCATGTTTGAAGGACCGGAAGACGTATTGACGCTGACCGCCAATGCCCAGCCTGCGCTGATGGCCGTTTCGATGGCTGTGCTGCGCGTCATGGAAGCGCGCGGCTTTTCGCTGAAAGACAAGGTTTCTTATGTTGCCGGGCATTCGCTTGGTGAATATTCGGCGCTTTGCGCAGCCGGAACTTTCTCGCTTGCCGATACGGCGCGCCTCCTGCGCATTCGCGGTAATGCGATGCAGAAGGCTGTCCCTGTCGGTGAAGGAGCAATGGCAGCGATCATCGGCCTGCAGCATGGCGATGTAGAAGCAGTCTGTGCTGAAGCCGAAGCATCCGGTTCGGTCCAGATCGCCAATGACAATGGCGGTGGACAGCTCGTCATTTCCGGTTCCAAGGCTGCGGTCGAACTGGCAGCTTCGCTTGCTTCCGAAAAGGGCGCCAAGCGTGCCATCATGCTGCCCGTATCCGCTCCCTTCCATTCAACTCTGATGGGCCCTGCCGCTGACGCGATGCGCGAAGCGCTTGCGTCGGTTGAAAAGCACAATCCGATCGTGCCGCTTATCGCCAATGTGCGCGCAGCGCCGGTCACCGATGCCAACGAGATTGCTGATCTTCTCGTCGAGCAGGTTACAGGTCAGGTGCGCTGGCGTGAAACGGTCGAATGGTTTGCAGCCAATGGCGTCACCACGCTTTATGAAGTAGGTTCTGGCAAGGTTCTGACTGGTCTGGCACGCCGCATCTCGAAGGATGTATCCGGTGCTGTGGTTGGTTCTGCCGAAGAAATTGAAGCAGCGCTTGCTGCTCTCAGCGCCTGATCCCGAAAAGTTGCAGACTTTTCGGATAAGATCATGCGATGGAAATCGAGAAGCTAAAAGGATCCGACATGTTTGATCTGACTGGCCGCAAGGCTCTGGTAACCGGCGCAACCGGCGGTCTTGGCGAAGCGATTGCCCGCGCCCTTCATGCGCAGGGTGCAATCGTCGGCCTGCACGGCACACGCGAAGAAAAGCTGAAAGAGCTTGCCGCTGAACTTGGCGACCGCACCTTCATCTTTCCGGCCAATCTTTCTGACCGCGAAGCCGTCAAGGCCCTGGGTCAGAAGGCGGAAGAGGAAATGGGCGGCGTTGACATTCTGGTCAACAATGCTGGCATCACGCGCGATGGCCTGTTTGTGCGCATGAGCGACGAAGACTGGGATGCGGTTCTCAATGTTAATCTTACGTCCGTTTTCAATCTGACGCGTGAGTTGACCCATCCGATGATGCGCCGCCGCAATGGCCGTATCATCAATATTACGTCGATTGTTGGCGTGACCGGCAATCCGGGTCAGGCGAACTATTGCGCTTCGAAAGCTGGCCTCATCGGCTTTTCCAAGTCATTGGCGCAGGAAATCGCCAGCCGCAATGTAACGGTTAACTGCATCGCTCCGGGCTTCATCGAATCGGCCATGACCGACAAGCTGAACGAAAAGCAGAAGGAAGCGATCATGAGCAATATCCCCATGAAGCGCATGGGCGTTGGTGGCGATATTGCTGCGGCAGTTGTCTATCTGGCAAGCGACGAGGCAGCCTATGTGACGGGTCAGACCCTGCACATCAATGGCGGCATGGCCATGATCTAAGTCTCCTTCTTCCCTCTATTATGGTATAAAATGCCTTAATACGGGGGATGGAGAAGGAAAAGGCGCTTTGCCTTGCTCAAGAAGCATGGTAATGCGCCCATCGAGAATTGCGGCATTCTGAGTAGAAGTGCCGCGATCCTGTTCCGAAAGGAATATCCACAGGATGACTGTCCGGGCGGCTTCGCTCGAAACTTGGCAGACATCTTATAACTTGATTACAATCCTGCATGCCGCTAACCAAGGCAGAGCAACAAACACACAGGTCGAGGTTCCGACATGAGCGATACCGCAGAGCGCGTCAAGAAAATCGTTGTTGAACATCTGGGCGTAGATGCCGACAAGGTCACGGAAGGCGCAAGCTTCATCGATGACCTCGGCGCAGACAGCCTCGACACGGTCGAGCTGGTCATGGCTTTCGAAGAAGAATTCGGCGTTGAAATTCCTGACGACGCTGCCGAAACGATCCTTACGGTCGGCGACGCTGTGAAGTTCATCGACAAGGCTTCCGCCTAATCTGAACTTGGCATTGGGCTGGGGTTCTCGCGAATCCCGGCCCTGCTTGTCTTTAATCGTCTCTTTCGCATCCGCGATTGGGACGAATTTGTACAACGGTCGTTCAACGGCCTGTTTGTGAATCTGCCAGAACACTGATCGGAGATCATGTTTGACGTGGCAGGCTCCGGTTTTAACAATTGGAGCACCATCCCTTTCAGTCAGGCCCGGACATATGTTCTGCCGGTTAAAGCCTGCGGGGCGGTGTTCGTGACATAACAAAGTTTTAAGGGGTGGATATGAGGCGTGTCGTCATCACCGGTCTTGGTCTGGTGTCGCCGCTTGCCAGCGGTGTCGAAGAGACCTGGAAGCGTCTTATTGCCGGTGAAAGCGGTGCTCGCCGCATCACGGAATTTGAAGTTGATGATCTGGCCTGCCAGATTGCCTGCCGCATTCCGGTTGGCGACGGCACCAATGGCACCTTCAACGCCGACCTCCATATGGAGCCCAAGGAACAACGCAAGGTTGACCCCTTCATCGTTTATGCTGTCGGCGCTGCCGATCAAGCGCTGGAGGATGCCGACTGGCATCCTGAAAGCGACGAAGATCAGATCCGTACCGGTGTTCTCATCGGTTCCGGCATTGGCGGTATCGAAGGCATTGTCGAGGCAGGCTACACGTTGCGCGACAAGGGCCCACGCCGTATCTCGCCGTTCTTCATTCCTGGCCGCCTGATCAATCTGGCTTCCGGCCACGTTTCCATCAAGCACGGGCTTCGCGGTCCAAACCATTCGGTCGTGACCGCTTGCGCGACCGGCACGCACGCTATCGGCGACGCTGCCCGTCTGATCGCTTTCGGCGATGCGGATGTCATGGTTGCCGGTGGAACGGAATCGCCGGTCAGCCGCATTTCGCTTGCAGGCTTTGCGGCCTGCAAGGCATTGTCCACCAAGCGTAACGACGACCCGACCGCAGCTTCCCGTCCTTATGACGAAGACCGTGACGGCTTCGTGATGGGTGAAGGTGCGGGCGTTGTGGTTCTCGAAGAGCTGGAGCATGCACTGGCGCGCGGCGCGAAAATCTATGCGGAAGTCATCGGCTATGGTCTATCGGGCGATGCCTATCACATCACTGCTCCGACTGAGAGCGGCGAGGGCGCCGAGCGTTGTATGGTCGCTGCCCTGAAGCGCGCTGAAATCACGCCGGACCAGATCGACTACATCAACGCCCATGGCACGTCTACCATGGCTGACACTATCGAACTCGGCGCTGTCGAGCGCGTGGTCGGCGATGCTGCGTCGAAGATTTCGATGTCCTCGACCAAGTCGGCTATCGGCCATCTGCTGGGTGCGGCTGGTGCAGCTGAGGCGATTTTCTCGACGCTTGCCATCCGAGACAATATAGCGCCGGCAACGCTCAATCTTGACAATCCGGCTGTCTCGACGAAGATTGATCTGGTTCCGCACAAGGCACGTGAACGCAAGATCGATGTGGCTCTGTCGAACTCCTTCGGATTTGGCGGAACCAACGCTTCGCTGGTCCTGCGCCGATACTCCTGATCGGTGTCGCTGAAAATAGAATATCGAATTAAAAAACGCGGGGATTTCTCCGCGTTTTTGCCAAAATATAACCCCATGCGATGTTTAAAATCGCGAACTGCGGTTAGTGTGGTCACGACTCCGAAGAGTTTCATCCACTCTGACGAAAAATAAGTGCAAAAAGCCGTTCTGGGCGGGCATTCGGCACAATGTGTCGAGAGGTTCGCCAAAATAGATAGACAGAGCCTTTCTCGTGGTTTGGTTTGAATCAGCGAAATACTCTGGACCGAGGTGATTGAGTGAATTCAGAGGCGCCATCCGGAACATCCCCTGCAGACGAGCAGCCCAAGGGCGCGACGCAGGAAACGAACGCGACGTCGAAGCCGTTCGTGCCGAAATCCGCGTCTGAAGCTTTGCGTCCTGAGCCGGGAACGCCGCCACCGCGCAAACGTTCGCGCCATGCGCGCAGCCAGATTGTCGTCTTCATGAATTTCATGCTGTCGCTGGTCGTGCTTGTTCTGCTCGGCGCGTCCGCCCTGTTTTATTTCGGCAAGATGCAGTTTGACGGGCAAGGTCCGCTCACGGCTGAAACAACGTTTCTCGTCAAGCGCGGCGCTGGTATTGCCGAAGTTTCCAATAGTCTGGAAAACCGTGAGATCGTCAGTGATGCGCGTATTTTCCGCTACGGTATGCGGACGCTCGGTCATGAAAATGATCTGAAGGCTGGCGAATACGCCATTCCGGCGGGCGCTTCGATGCGTGATGTGATGAATATCCTCATCAGTGGCAAATCCATCATGTATCCGCTGACCATTCCGGAAGGTCTGACGGTCAAGCAGATTTTCGACCGTATCTCGGCCGATCCGACGCTGGTTGGCGACATGCCGAAGGACATGCCGCCCGAAGGCTCGCTCTTCACTGATACGCTGAATTTCACGCGTGGCACGACCCGTTCGGAAATCATCGATCGTATGGTTGCGTCCCAGAAAAAGCTCGTGGATGAGGCCTGGGCAAAGCGTAACTCCGACCTGCCGGTCAAGGACAAGAACGAATTCGTGACGCTGGCTTCGATCGTGGAAAAGGAAACCGGCATCGCATCGGAACGTCCTCATGTTGCCTCGGTCTTCGTCAATCGTTTGAAGAAGGGCATGCGCATCCAGTCTGATCCGACCATTATTTATGGCCTGTTCGGCGGGGCTGGCAAACCTTCTGACCGACCGATCTTCAAGTCGGATATCGAAAAGCCGACCCCTTACAATACCTATGTGATCAATGGCCTTCCGCCGACGCCGATTGCCAATCCGGGCAAGGCTGCGCTGGAAGCCGTCGCTAATCCTCTGGATACGGAAGACCTTTACTTCGTAGCCGATGGCACGGGCGGTCACGTGTTCTCGAAGACGCTGCAGGAGCACAACGCCAATGTCCGCAAGTGGCGCTCTGTGGAACAGCAGAAGAATATCGAACAGCAGAACAACAGTGGCAGCAATACAGACCAGAGTTCGGGTCAGAGTGCAGGCCAATAGCGCTTCGCTATGACCTTGAGTGAATGTGAGGATGTGTAACCGAAGCCGGTGTTTACCACCGGCTTCGGCTTGATTTTTAGAGTAAGTCCGCACTGTCGCGGGCGTGAGTTGAGGGGACGGAACGCATGGCACTCCAAAGCATGACCGGATTTGCACGCCATGCCGTGCAACATGCCATGGAAGGCGGAGAAGCGCGCATCGTCTGGGAAGTGCGTTCCGTCAATGGCAAGGGGCTCGACCTACGGCTGCGTCTGCCGCAAGGACTGGAAGCTGCCGAACATCCCGTACGCTCCATGCTGGCGCGTCATTTCTCGCGCGGTAATTTTCAAGCCAGCCTCAGCGTCGAGCGGAGCGAGGTGCAGGCCGGTTTCAGTATCAATCAGGCTATGCTCGCGGAGGTTCTGAGGCTTGGTGCGGATTTGCAGGCGAAGCACGGACTGGCCCCCGCCAGCGTAGACGGCATTCTTTCATTGCGTGGTATCATCGATCCGGCGCAGATGGCTGATGACGAAGACGAACGCGGTGAACTGGAAGCTGCCATCGTTTCCGGCTTTGAGGGGACACTCAAGGCAATTGCCGATGCGCGCATGCAGGAGGGAAAAGCTCTCTTCACCATTCTTTCCGCTCATGTTGACAGTATAGAGTGCCTGACCGCGAATGCACGTCGCGACCCATCACGTGGCACGGACGCGATCAAAACCCGCCTCGCCGGACAGGTGGCGCTGCTGATGGATGCCGCCCGCGAACTTGATGAAGCGCGACTCTATCAGGAGGCGGCGTTTCTTGCGACCAAGGCCGACATTCAGGAAGAGCTTGACCGGCTGGAGACCCATGTGACTTCCGCCCGCAAGCTTCTGGAGGGCGGTGGTTCCGTCGGGCGCAAGCTCGATTTTCTTTCACAGGAATTTAATCGTGAAGCTAATACACTGTGTTCTAAATCGAATGCAGCGTCGATCACAGCCATCGGTTTGGAACTGAAGGCAGTCGTGGATCAGTTTCGCGAACAAGTACAAAATCTGGAGTAACAGGTATCATGGCCATCTCTTCGGTTGAAAATGGCGTCGCACGTAGAGGCTTAATGGTAGTGATCTCGTCGCCATCCGGCGCCGGTAAGTCCACTATTGCCCGGCTGTTGCTGGAAGACAAGAAGATGAACCTCTCGCTGTCGATCAGTGTGACGACGCGTCAGCGCCGCCCGAGCGAGATCGAAGGCGTCCATTATCATTTCAAGACGATCCGTGAATTTGAACGCCTGCGTGACAATGACGAGCTGATTGAATGGGCTGAGGTCCACGGCAATTTTTATGGCACACTGCGCGAAACGGCTGAAATCGCGCTGGCTGACGGTCAGGACATGCTCTTTGACATAGACTGGCAGGGCGCAGACCAATTGCAAGCGAAGATGCCAGCTGATGTGGTTTCGATTTTTATCCTGCCACCAACGATGCGCGAACTGCAACTGCGCCTGAACCGTCGTGCGGAAGATACAGCAGACGTCATTGAGACCCGCCTGCAGAATGCCCGCTTTGAAATCCAGAAATGGGTGAAGTACGATTATATTGTCATCAATGAAGATCTTGATCGCTCCTTTGCCGCGATCAAATCGATCATCGAGGCTGAACGTCTTCGCCGTGATCGTCGCCCGGGCCTGTTCGATTTTGTAACAGGTTTGCTGGAAGAAGATCCGGCAATATAAATTCTGGAAAGTTGCCTTAACCGTGTCGTTTGCAAGTGCAAAAAGCAAGCATTGGTCGATCGTGGAACTGCTTCACGAGACGGTAAAGAACCCGAATATTCATGTGCGTGGCAAGCATAGCTATTACAGCAATGCCTGGACGGGTTCGTTTGAAGAGAGCGTGGTTCGTTATCTTTATGGCGACGAATACAGTCTGAAGGCCTGGGAATCCCAATGGTCTGTCGATCAGCTCTATATTGGCGACTACGTTTGTATAGGCGCAGAGGCGGTCATTCTGATGGGTGGGAACCACACGCATCGCACGGACTGGTTCAGCCTCTATCCTTTTCCAGATGTCATTCTCGATGCCTACAAGGGAAAGGGTGACACCATTATCGGGGATGGGGCATGGCTTGGAATGCGCTCCATGATTATGCCCGGGGTCACTATTGGGGAAGGCGCAATTATTGCGTCAGGTGCCATCGTCACCAAAGACGTTGCAGCTTACACTATCGTGGCTGGCAATCCTGCAGCCCCAATTCGCTCCCGTTTTCCGGCAGCTACGGTCGATACGCTTTTGAGGCTCGGAATTTACAAGTGGGAAGACAAGAAATTTGATGCGATGACAGCGTATCTTTGCGCGGATGATATCGATGCGCTTGTGAAAGCTTCCGCTGATTACGATAAGAACACCGGAACGGCAGAGTAAATCCGTTCACTCCAGCTTGATTGCCACACGATCCGTGTCGGCAACCAATTGCCGAAAGGCATCGAGAAACGGCTTCCCGCCACGTGTTGTCAGCTTGCCTAGAGATTCGGTATTCCTGAACACCAGTTCGCATTCACCAGGCCAGCCCGGACCTTGCCATTGCACAGCGTCCCAGAATGAGTCGAGTGTATAGCCGAAGGACTCCGGGTCTTGGGCGGGAACGGCCGAAAGATAGCGCTGCCAGAGCTCATCGGGATTTTCAACACCAGCACAGTCGATTTCGTAGGTGGGCAGCATGTCAGCCTAACAGGATCAGCAGGCCGTCCACCATGCCGAGGACAAGAATGAGTGCGCCCATCGTAATGGCTGTCACGACCAGCATACGCTTCTGCCGGTCGCGCTTCTCCGTTTGCTTGCCCGTCCAGTCGTAAGGCGATTCAGGCATTCCTCTCTCCAGATCGGCCTGGCATCGAATATCGCTGTGCAGGCCATAGTCCGTAACCTGCACTTTACTCCCTGTGTCTGCAAGTTAGATGACGCTGATAAGCGGAATAGCTCTTATACAGCCGTGCCGCCTACCGTTACCTGATCCATGCGCAGATGTGGCTGGCCGACGCCGACGGGAACCCACTGGCCACCCTTGCCGCAATTGCCGCTGCCGGTATCAAGCTTCATGTCGTTGCCGATCATCGAAATCCGCTGCATGGCATCCGGACCGTTGCCGATCAGCATTGCGCCTTTAATGGGCGCGCCGACCTTACCGTCCTCGATCATGTAGGCTTCCGTACAGCCGAACACGAACTTGCCGGATGTGATATCCACCTGACCACCGCCAAATGAAACGGCATAGATACCCTTCTTCATGGAGGCGATGATTTCCTCCGGCGTCTTGTCGCCGGAAAGCATGTAGGTGTTCGTCATGCGCGGCATGGGCGCGTGAGCATAGGATTCTCGGCGTCCATTGCCGGTCGCTTCCATGCCCATCAGGCGCGCATTCTGGCGATCCTGCATATAATTGACGAGTTTGCCGTCTTCGATCAGCACGGTGCGATTGGTCGGCGTGCCTTCATCGTCAATTGTGAGAGAACCGCGTCGCTCCGCGATAGTGCCGTCATCGACGACTGTCACACCCTTGGAAGCAACTTTCTGCCCAAGCAGACCCGCAAAGGCCGATGTTTTTTTGCGATTGAAGTCGCCTTCCAGCCCGTGCCCTACAGCTTCATGTAGCATGACGCCCGGCCAGCCATTGGCGAGAACGATATCGAATGTACCTGCCGGGGCAGGGATAGCTTCAAGATTGACGAGCGCCTGACGCAATGCCTCATCTGCTGCGTGCTGCCAGCTTTCGGCGGTGATGAATTCGCCGAACCCCTTGCGTCCGCCAACAGTATGCGAACCCGATTCCTGGCGGTCGCCATCGCCAGCCACGACAGAAACGCTCAGGCGTACCATGGGCCGTATATCGCGCACGAAATTACCGTCGGCACGCAGAATTTCGACCTGCTGCCACGAGCCTGCGAGTGAAACGGAAACCTGACGTACTTTCGGGTTCTTGGCGCGCAGATAGGCATCAACCTGCTGCAAAAGCTGCACTTTCGCGTCGAATGACGGTGAACCGATGGGGTTCTCATCCGTGTAAAGGTGTCGGTTGGTGCCGGCAGGCACCGCCGCGTAGTTTCCACCATAGCCCTTTAAGGTTGCGGAAACAGCGTCAGATGCGCGTTTCAACGCAGCAAGCGAAAGATCGCCAGCATGAGCATAACCGATGGCTTCGCCTGCGACCGAGCGCAGGCCAAAGCCTTGGTCCTGATTGAATGAGCCGGTCTTGAGGCGGCCGTTGTCGAAAACAAGCGCTTCCGCTTCGCGATATTCCACGAAGAGCTCGCCATCGTCGCTGCCTTTCAGGCTTTGGGCGACAAGGCGTTCGATATCGTCGCGGCTAGCGTCGAAACTGTCGATCAGGCTTTTCATAAAAATACATCCTGCAGCATGTGTTTGCTGCAGGATGTAAGCCTTAAACCGGTTAAGAACAACCACGCGATGAAGAACTGTTGAGATTCTGGTGATGGCACGGCGAAAACTGTGGGCCGCGAGAATCGAAGCGGAGTGTACTTTAAGGATACATGAGCACTGGAAGCGCAGCGGGATGCGGTTTGCAGCCCGCCAGCGCCGGAATATCGATAGTTCTTAGGGGAGGGCGTCGAAGCCTTCACCAAACCCCTTCAGATCAACCGGGATGCCTACGCCTTCTTCCGGTGTCTGGAAGACGATGAAGGTAGCTGCCTTGCCGGAACGCAATGTCTTGAGGAGATCATCCTCAAGGATCACCTCGGCGTAGCAGCCGTCTTCGAAGCAGCGGACGAAATAGGCGCGACCGATATCCTTGCCGTCGACATTGAGGCCAAGTCCGTTAGGCAGCAAAACGCCGAGCGGGGCCAACACGCGGAGAATGCGGGCTTTGTTGTCTGCCGTTTTGAGAACGACAACTGAAAGGCCCAGTTCAGGGCGCTTTGCTGCGACCACGTTCTGGATCAGCGCACACTGTTCCGTTTTGGCGCCAGCGGGCGTATCACAGAGAACTGACCACGCACCGTGCTGCGACTTGAGTTTGCCGCTCTGCTGAGGGCTGGGCGGAGCTGCCTGCGACTGGGCCGCGGGAGCTTCTTGCGGGGTTTGTAACTGTGCCGGTGTGTCCTGAGCAACCGAAGGAAGCGTTGCAACGGCAAGCGTCAAGCTGACGCCTGTTGCTAGAGTTGCGAGGCGCTGGCTGATCGTGCGGCGGGCAAGCATGCGAAAAGTCATGAAATCTCCAGATCGAATCACCGGGACGTTAACGCGCTGCATTGGCCATGAAAAGCGCCGTGATTGGCGTTTAACGGTCTTGGCCATCATAGCAACGGTGATACCGTCTGTTGCATCGATTGTCACGCGGCACGTTAAAAGAAACGTCTTGTCAAATCATGGCTTCATTATGGGTTTCGTGCGGTTTTCCCAAGTTTTCACGGTGAGAACCAGCGGCCCTCGCACATTGAATCAACGCAGACGTCTATCCTCCACTATGCGGGCTGCGCGCAAAAATGCCGCACAGGAACATATTCGCCTTCCTTGCGGTGTGCGCTAAGGTGTGGTTTGAACGCCGACGGGGGATGCGGCCGTCTTTAGCGTCCGGCGTCCAGCTCGAAAGGGCGAAAAGGGAGAGAGTTCTGGTGGATAAGATTGTTGCCACAACGAAGGGCGCCTTCGGCGGTGCTCTTGCAGTGCTGTGGACGACTGGTGCCGCTTTTGCGGATCAGCCCCGTCCCTGGGAATGGAGATTTCAGGACGCAGCGACTGGAATTGCCGAGCAGATTCATTGGTTTGAGCGTTATACGCTCTGGTTCATCATTCCAATTACCTTGCTGGTTCTGTTTTTGTTGCTCTGGGTCGTGTTTCGCTTTCGCGCGAGTGCAAACCCGGAACCATCCAAAACCAGCCATAATACCGCTATTGAAGTGATCTGGACCATCGGGCCTGTGATCATTCTTCTGTTCCTGGCGGTGCCGTCTTTCCAGCTTCTGACGGCGCAATATTCGCCTGAGGATCCGACGCTGACGGTCAAGGCAACGGGCTACCAGTGGTACTGGGGTTACGAATATCAGATCGATAATCCGGTCAGCTTTGATGCCCTTCTGCTGAAGGACAGTGATCGCGCTGCTGCCGGAAAAGAGGACCGTGCGCGTTATCCGCGTCTTCTCGCCGTCGACAATGAAGTCGTGGTTCCGGTTGGTGAAACGGTCCGCCTCCTCGTCACCGCTGCCGATGTGATCCATTCGTGGACGATCCCGGCTTTCGGCGTGAAGATGGATGCCGTTCCGGGTCGCATCAACGAAGCCTGGTTCAAGGCGGACAAGGAAGGCCTTTATTACGGTCAGTGCTCTGAGCTTTGCGGCAAGGATCATGGCTTCATGCCGATCGCCGTGCGCGTTGTCTCGAAGGAGCAGTATCAGACCTGGATCGCCGCTGCGGGATCGGATCTGAACGGCGCGAACAAAGCACTTCAGGCCGCTGTTGAAAGTGGCGCAAACGATAAGGTGGCTGCGGCGGGTCTCTGATCCCAAACGCCAAGACTGTTGAAAAACGGGAGCGAATTCCATGGCTGGCACAGCAGCTCACGAGCATGGTGCCCACGACGACCACAAGCCGCACGGCTGGGTTCGTTGGGTATACTCGACCAATCATAAAGACATCGGTACCCTGTACCTGATTTTTGCAATCATCGCCGGTATCATCGGCGGCGCACTGTCCATCGCGATGCGCGCCGAACTCCAGGAGCCGGGCATTCAGATTTTCCATGGGCTGGCGTCCATGGTCTACGGTGTTGAGGGCGATGCTGCGCTTGATGCCGGCAAGCAGATGTTCAATGTGTTCACCTCCGCGCACGCTCTGGTCATGATCTTTTTCATGGTCATGCCGGCGCTGATCGGTGGCTTTGCCAACTGGATGGTGCCGCTGATGATCGGCGCGCCGGACATGGCTTTCCCGCGCATGAACAATATTTCGTTCTGGCTTCTGCCGCCTGCACTGTTGCTGCTGATGATCTCGCTGTTCATGCCTTCGGCGCCCGGTGGCTGGGGGCCTGGCGGCGGTTGGACGCTGTATCCGCCTCTGTCGACCTCAGGTCAGCCCGGACCAGCTGTGGACTTTGCCATTCTGGCAATCCACATTTCGGGTGCGTCGTCGATCCTCGGCGCGATCAATTTCATTACGACGATCCTGAACATGCGCGCGCCGGGCATGACGCTGCACAAGATGCCGCTCTTTGCCTGGGCTGTGCTGGTGACAGCGTTCTTGCTTCTGCTTTCGCTGCCGGTTCTGGCAGGCGGCATCACCATGCTGCTGACCGATCGTAACTTCGGAACGACTTTCTTCACCCCGGATGGCGGTGGTGATCCGATCCTTTACCAGCATCTTTTCTGGTTCTTCGGGCACCCGGAAGTGTACATTCTGATCCTGCCGGGCTTCGGCATTGTCAGCCACATCGTATCGACCTTCTCGCGCAAGCCGATCTTTGGTTACCTCGGCATGGCTTACGCTATGGTCGCGATTGGTGTCGTCGGCTTCGTCGTCTGGGCTCACCACATGTATACGGTCGGCCTGTCGCTCGATACGCAGCGTTACTTCGTGTTCGCGACGATGGTCATCGCGGTTCCCACAGGGATCAAGATCTTCTCGTGGATCGCGACGATGTGGGGTGGTTCGATCACCTTCCGCGCACCGATGTTGTGGGCAATCGGCTTCATCTTCCTGTTTACGGTTGGTGGCGTGACGGGCGTGCAGCTTGCCAATGCCGGTCTCGACCGTGCACTGCACGACACCTACTACGTTGTGGCGCACTTCCATTACGTTCTGTCGCTGGGGGCGGTGTTTGCGATCTTCGCGGGCTGGTACTATTGGTTCCCGAAGATGAGCGGCTACATGTACAATGAGTTCACGGCGAAGCTGCACTTCTGGGTAACCTTCGTTGGCGTGAACCTGGTTTTCTTCCCGCAGCACTTCCTTGGTCTTGCTGGCATGCCGCGCCGTTACATCGACTATCCGGATGCCTATGCAGGCTGGAACATGGTGTCGTCCTACGGCTCCTACATTTCGGGCTTTGCTGTCTTGATCTTCCTCTACAATGTCTTCGAGGCATTCGCGAAGAAGCGTGAAGCCGGTGCAAACCCGTGGGGTGAAGGCGCAACCACGCTGGAATGGCAGCTCTCATCGCCGCCGCCGTTCCACCAGTGGGAACAGCTGCCACGCATCAAGTAATTGTGCGATGGGCGGAGTCCGGAAAAGACTTCGCCCTTCTTTACAAAATGTGCTATGGCGGGCGGCATTCTGTTCCGCCCGTCGCCGGTAGACGAAAAGTCGGCCATCAAGCGCGGCATTTCCGGCGGGAACAGAACGGTTTCCGGGAGGACGTTGTTGTGATTGTGCCGATCCGCGCTGTAGGGGCGTGGTGTTCGGACCGATGAACTTGAGGTTTTTGAAGTTAAAATGTCTCTGGTGGAAAAAAACGCAGGTACCGATGATGCGCTCGTTCTCTCTGAAGCGACCGCGCGGGATTACCTTGTTCTTTTGAAACCCCGCGTGATGTCCCTTGTGGTCTTCACCGGGCTGGTCGGTCTCGTGGTCGCGCCGGGACATATGAATCCTGTACTCGCTGCTATCAGCATCCTGTGCATCGCGGTAGGTGCGGGTGCGTCCGGCGCGCTGAACATGTGGTACGACGCCGATATTGATGCCGTTATGAAGCGCACGCGAAACCGGCCTATCCCGGCTGGCGTCATTGCACCCAATCAGGTTCTGGCTTTCGGTTTGACACTGTCGGCCTTCTCGGTTGTTACACTTGGTCTGATGGTTAACTGGCTGGCGGCAGCGCTACTTGCCTTTACGATTTTCTTCTACGCTGTCGTCTATACGATGTGGCTGAAGCGTTCGACGCCGCAGAATATCGTTATCGGCGGCGCGGCTGGTGCATTCCCTCCGATGATCGGTTGGGCAGCAGCGACCGGCGAAATCACATGGGATAGCGTCGTCCTGTTCATGATTATCTTCCTGTGGACGCCGCCGCATTTCTGGGCATTGTCGCTCTTTTCAGCCAATGATTATGAAGCGGCGCGCATTCCGATGATGCCGAACGTCAAGGGTGAACTTTCGACCCGGCGTCAGGCGTTGTTCTATGCGATCCTCATGGCACCGGTCGGTGTTCTGCCTTGGGTGCTCGGCTTCGCGGGCCCTGTCTATGGCGCGGTTTCGACGCTGCTCGGACTGACTTTCGTTTATTACGCATGGCGAATGTGGGCTGCCGGATCGCAGCCTGCAATGCTGGCTGCTGCCCGCAAGCTGTTTCGCTTCTCGCTGCTCTACCTGTCGGGTCTGTTTGCAGTACTGCTTGTCGAGGCACTGGTAATGAAGGCGTTTGCCGCCTTTGGAGTGTTCTAATGGATAAAACCGTACAGAAGCCAGTGGAAAGCGAGCTGGAACTGATCGTTCCGACGGAACGGCAAAAGCGGGCGCAGCGCAATCGTTCCTGGGGACTGGCGATAGCGCTGGCTCTGTTCGTGCTGCTCGTCTACGTCGGCACGATTGCCAAGCTGGGCGCTAACATTCTGGTACGGCCGCTCTAAATTTTATCTGGGAGGAAAGAATGGCGGATCAGCAGGAAAAGACTCAAAAGCTGAAAAAGCAACAACGTTCCAACGCAACGATTGCTTTCGCTTGCTTGTCTTTCTTCGTCTGCATGATCGGTGCGGCCTATGCCTCTGTGCCGCTATACCGTATTTTCTGTCAGGTAACAGGCTATGGCGGCACGACACAGCGTGTCGAACAATATTCCGATACGATTCTCGACAAGACGATCAAGGTGCGTTTCGACGCGAATACGGCCAACGGGCTACCATGGGATTTCAAGCCCGTGCAGCGTGAGGTCACGGTTCGTATCGGCGAAACGACGATGATTAAATATGAAGCACGCAACCTATTCGATCAGCCGACCTATGGCCGCGCAAGCTTCAACGTCGCGCCGGGCCGGGCTGGGGCTTATTTTAACAAGGTTGAATGCTTCTGCTTCACCGATACGACCTTGAAACCAGGCGAGGACATGGAAATGCCGGTGGTGTTCTTTGTCGATCCGGAGATCGTCAACGATCCAGATCTGAAGGACGTCAAGACGATCACGCTGTCCTACACGTTCTTTCCGATTGAGAAGCCGAAGCCTGTTGCAAATGCCAAGGCGGAGACATCGACAAACGGAAGCTGATGCCTAACGGCGCATAATGCCGCAAAGACAAAACAATGAGGCGGTTTTATTCTGATAAGAAATACCGCTTGTTACAGACAGACTTGCTAGAAACCGTATTAGCGGTTTAAGCAGGAAGGTACGAGAGAGGAGCCCCTAAGGGGATTTACGGGGAGAGACATGGCCGACGTTCATCAGAAAAATCACGACTATCATATCATCGCGCCCAGTCCTTGGCCGTTTCTGAGCTCGGTGGGTGCATTCGTGCTTGCCGTTGGTGGTATTGCCTGGATGCGTTACATCAATGCCGGTGAGCTGCCGTTCTTCGGTCTCAACGTTGTGACGCCCTGGATTTTCTTCATCGGCCTCGCGATCGTGCTCTACTGCATGTATGGCTGGTGGTCAGATACGATCAAGGAAGGGCATGAGGGTCACCATACCCGCGTCGTGTCGCTGCATCTGCGCTACGGCATGATCATGTTCATCGCCTCGGAAGTCATGTTCTTCGTGGCTTGGTTCTGGGCGTTTTTTGACGCAAGCCTTTTCCCGAATGAAGTGCATCAGGTAGCGCGCGCCACATTCACGGGCGGTGTCTGGCCTCCAAAGGGCATTGAGGTGCTCGATCCTCTGCACCTGCCGCTCTACAATACCGTGATCCTGCTTCTGTCGGGCACGACGCTGACCTGGGCGCACCATGCGCTGTTGCACAATGATCGCAAGGGCATGATCACCGGTCTGGCGATCACCGTCGCTCTCGGCGTCCTGTTCTCCTTCGTGCAGGCCTATGAGTACATTCACGCACCGTTTGCCTTCAAGGACTCGATCTACGGCGCAACCTTCTTCATGGCGACTGGTTTCCACGGTTTCCACGTCATCATCGGCACGATCTTCCTGCTGGTCTGCCTTATCCGCGCCATCGGCGGTGACTTCACGCCAAAGCAGCATTTCGGTTTCGAAGCCGCTGCCTGGTATTGGCACTTCGTTGACGTGGTTTGGCTGTTCCTCTTCTTCGCCATCTATGTATGGGGTGGTTGGGGCGCACCGATGCACGGTGGCTGATAGCTAGCAGTCACAAGTTTCGAGGCGGCCCTGGCAACATGGCCGCCTTTTGTTTGTGAAGAGATGATGAAAAGGGACGTGCAATGCCGGATCATAATATTTACCCTCCCGTCGATCCAATAAAGAGCGGTATTGCTGGACATTGCCCGCGTTGCGGTGAGGGTAAGCTGTTCGACGGTTTCCTGAAAGTCGCTCCGCGCTGCAAAGCCTGCGGACTGGATTATTCTTTTGCCGATTCCGGCGATGGTCCCGCGGCGTTCGTCATTTTGATTATCGGTTTCATTGTTGTCGGTCTTGCGCTCTGGATGGAAGTGAATTTCGGGCCCCCGCTCTGGGTGCATTTCATTCTTTGGGTGCCGCTAGCGATCATTCTCAGTCTTGTGGCCATGCGATGGGCCAAGGGTATCCTTATCAACATGCAATATCGTCATAAGGCCGCGCAGGGGCGTCTGGACAATCGACAGGATGACGGCCAATGACGGCAGCACAGCAGTCGCGTCGTTTTCCCTGGGGTGTGTTGATCGCTTCTGCCATAGCGCTCGTCATTC
Organism: Brucella tritici; assembly: GCF_902825325.1. Taxonomy (GTDB): domain Bacteria; phylum Pseudomonadota; class Alphaproteobacteria; order Rhizobiales; family Rhizobiaceae; genus Brucella. The sequence continues at coordinate 219,028 of NZ_CADEAR010000005.1, forward strand.
TGCTGGCGCTCGGCACCTGGCAGGTGGAACGCCTGCAATGGAAGGAAGCGCTGATCGCATCGACCGAACAGCGCATTCACGAGCCGCCGCTGCCGCTTTCCGAAATGGAGAAAATCTACAAGGAGGAGGGGTCGGTCGAATATCGTCCGGTGACAGTGTCGGGCACTTTTATGCATCAGGGCGAACGGCATTTTCTGGCCACCTATGAGGGAGCAGCCGGATATAATGTCTATACCCCATTGATGCTTGAGGACGGGCGTTTCGTGCTGGTTAATCGCGGCTTCGTTCCTTACGAGAAGAAGGACCCGTCAACGCGCGCCGAAGGGCAGATAGACGGTCCGGTGAGCGTGACTGGGCTGGCGCGCGATCCCTTGTCGGCGAAGCCGGGTTTCTTCCTTCCCGAGAATGATGTTGCCAAGAACATCTTCTACTGGAAGGACTGGACGGCGATGGCGGAAAGCGCCGATCTGCCAAATCTGGATGAGCTCGTGCCGTTCTTCATTGATTCCGACAACAAGCCCAATCCGGGCGGTTTACCTATCGGTGGTGTGACGATTATCGATTTTCCCAACAACCATCTGCAATACGCGGCGACATGGTATGGCCTCGCTCTGGCCCTGATAGGGGTTGTCGGGACGTGGTTGTGGCGCTATCGAAAGGGGTGAGGGCTTGACAACGGTCTCGTTGCAGCCCAACTCCGAGATTAAAGCATGTCTTCCAAAACTGGGCCTCGGTTTTGGGAAAAAAGACATGCGTGAGAACAAAAACTGAAAGCGCAAAGCGCTTGAGTTTAAAGCCACGCCAAACCTTGCGAGCACGCTTCATGACCGATCAGCGACCAACACTGGAAATCCGCCTTTGCGGCCCGCGCGGCTTTTGTGCCGGAGTGGACCGGGCGATCCAGATTGTCGTGCTGGCGCTGAAGAAATACGGCGCGCCGGTCTATGTTCGCCATGAGATCGTGCACAACCGCTATGTGGTCGAGGGTTTGCAGTCCCGTGGCGCGATTTTTGTCGAAGAACTGGACGAGATCCCCGCAGCGCACCGCGATCAGCCAGTCGTGTTTTCTGCGCACGGTGTGCCGAAGTCCGTGCCTGCGGATGCGGAAGCCAAGAATCTGTTTTATCTCGATGCAACCTGCCCCCTTGTTTCCAAGGTGCACAAGCAGGCCATGCGTCATCAGCGCCTCGGTCGCCATGTTATTCTGATAGGTCATTCCGGCCATCCTGAAGTGATCGGCACCATGGGGCAATTACCGGATGGCGCGGTGACGCTGATCGAAACCGTTGAGGATGCGCGTAACTGCCATTTCGATGATGAGAACAACCTCGGCTTCGTGACGCAGACGACGCTTTCGGTGGATGACACGGCCGGTATCATTGAGGAATTGCAGGCGCGCTTTCCGAACCTTTCGGCTCCGGCTGCGGAATCGATCTGCTATGCCACGACCAATCGGCAAGATGCGGTGCGATCTGCCGCTCCAGGATGTGATCTGTTCCTGATCGTCGGTGCACCGAATTCTTCCAATTCCAAGCGTCTGGTCGAAGTGGCGGAGAAGGCTGGCGCGCGAATGTCGATGCTGGTTCAGCGCGCGGCTGATATCGAATGGGATCGCATAGAGGATATATCGGTAGTAGGCCTGTCGGCTGGGGCGTCGGCACCTGAAATCATCGTTGATGAAATCATCGATGCCTTCAAGGCACGCTTCAACGTGAAGATCGAGCTGGCCGAAACGACGGTCGAAACCGAGAACTTCCTTGTGAATCGCGAGATTCGCGATGTGGAACTGACGGTGCAGGATATGGCATTCGTCAACGGGGAACACCGGGTGGTCGGTATTCCGAAATTGATGCCCAAGATCATACAAGGGAAATAAGCGGCATGGCCGTCTATACGGATATCAATGAAATCGAACTTGGCGTTTTCCTGCAGCAGTACGATATCGGCACACTGACATCTTACAAAGGCATCGCGGAAGGAGTGGAGAACTCCAACTATCTTCTGCACACCTCTTCAGGTTCCTTCATCCTGACGCTTTATGAGAAGCGCACCAATCGCGAAGACCTGCCGTTTTTTCTCGGCCTGATGCAGCATCTGGCCAGCCGTGGCCTTGAATGCCCGCAGCCGGTGGTTCGTCGCGACGGTACGACAATCGGTGAACTTGCCGGACGGCCCGCCGCAATCGTCACTTTCCTTGAGGGCATGTGGATGCGCCGCCCGACGGCGGAGCATTGCGAAGCTGTCGGTGAGGGGCTGGCACATATGCATCTGGCGGGCGCTGATTTTTCGCTGCGCCGCCGCAATGGCCTGACGCTTTCTGACTGGCGCCCGCTGTGGAACCTGTCGCGTGCACGCGCGGATACGGTGGAGCCGGGTCTCGTCCGCGAGGCGGAAGCCGACCTTGCCTTTCTTGAAAAGAACTGGCCCGCCGATCTGCCGCAGGGCGTGATCCATGCCGATCTCTTTCCGGATAATGTCTTCTTCCTCGGCTACAGGCTTTCGGGCTTTATCGATTTCTATTTCGCCTGCACGGACATTCTTGCCTACGATGTCGCCGTCTGCCTGAACGCATGGTGCTTTGAGAAGGATTTCTCCTACAATCGCACCAAGGGAGCGGCGCTTCTGCGCGGCTACACCTCGGTTCGTCCGCTGTCTGCGGCTGAGGCCGATGCGCTGCCGGTTCTGGCGCGTGGGGCTGCCATCCGTTTCATGCTTACCCGGCTTTACGACTGGCTCAACGTCCCGGAAGGCAGTTTCGTGGTCAAGAAAGACCCAATGGAATATGTGCGCAAGATGCGTTTCCATCGCCAGATTGAAACTGCTGCCGAATATGGGCTGGAGCAGCAGGGAGCGGCTGCGTGAAGCGGATTGAGGCTTTTACGGATGGTGCCTGCTCCGGCAATCCTGGTCCCGGTGGCTGGGGCGCAATTCTGCGCTGGAACGGCAATGTCAAGGAACTGAAGGGCGGCGAAGCCGACACGACCAACAACCGCATGGAGTTGATGGCGGCTATCTCTGCGCTTTCGGCACTCAAAGAACCGTGCGAAGTCGATCTCTATACGGACTCAGTCTATGTGCGTGATGGCATTTCCGGGTGGATCGATGGCTGGAAGCGCAACGGTTGGAAGACCGCTGCCAAGAAGCCGGTCAAGAATGCCGAACTGTGGCAGGCGCTCGATGAAGCGCGCAAACCGCACAAGGTCAACTGGCATTGGGTCAAGGGCCACGCCGGACACCCGGAAAATGAACGCGCCGATGAACTTGCCCGGGAGGGCATGGAACCGTTCAAATATGGCGGCCATAAATCATTGAAAGTGCAATAAGCTCGCATGGAAAAGGGCGGCATTGCCGCCCTTTTTGTTAGAGCGCTTCCCGTTTCAATGAAATTGTTGGAAACGCTCTAACCATTTGTTTCTACGCATATCCTACGCATCGAAGCGGGGTAAGAAATCAGTCCAGTGGGCTAGTTTCCCCGCGAAGGCGCTTCGCACTTTTGCTGGAAATGCTCTAGATCAAAGCTGTTCGAGAATACCCGACGCAGCCGATGTAACCGCCTGTCCGGCCTGTTCTTCGATGTTGAGAGTCTTGACGACACCGTCGTCCACAATTGCCGAATAACGCTTGGAACGAATGCCGAGGCCGCCAGCAGTGGCGTCGAGCTCAAGGCCTGCAGCCTTGGTGAAAGCTGCTGAACCATCAGCCAGATAGAGGATCTTGCCTTCGCCGCCCGTGCTCTGCGCCCATGCGCCCATGACGAAGGCGTCGTTTACCGCAACCACAGCAATCTGGTCGACACCCTTGGCGAGGATCGCGTCGCGATTATCGAGATAGCCCGGCAGGTGATTGAGGCTGCAGGTCGGCGTAAAGGCGCCTGGAACGGCAAAGAGAACGACCTTCTTGCCCTTGAAGACTTCGTCGGTCGTCATTTCCTTGACGCCGTCTGCGGTCTTCACCTTGAAAGTCGCTGCAGGCAGCTTGTCGCCAACTTTGATCGTCATCTAATTTCTCCTCGGGGCAGGGGGCCGTCTGCTCCGCTGCCTATTGTCAAACGCTAATCGCACCGCGAAGCGCGGGCGACACAGTTAAACCGATAACAGGTCGTCGGACAATTTCAAAACACGGATAAAAGCAGGAAGGGGCTAATCCAGGGTCACCTGACCGGATACGGCTTTTCCATTTTGCACGATGGTATAGTCGATAACCGGTTTGTCGGCCTTTCCATGCATCTGGACGGAAAAACGATGCCCGGTCTGGCCGCTTTCAACTGCAACGACGTCGGAAAGCCTGATCTTGTCGCTGGCAACGAACAGTTCCGCAGGGGTCACAGAATCGGGAACAGTGAGGTCGAAGACGGCCTTGTCTCCTTCCCGTTTCACATTGCTTATGCCGAATGTCGAAGTTGCCGGTGTCGGGAGCCGGTCGAAAGCGGTCTCAATGATCGTTCGCGCAGCTATCGCTTGTGGCGAAGCCTGTTGTCCGTCTTCGTTGAGGGGGAAGTCAAAATTTGCCTGCACCGGAACGCAGATTTTCTCGCAGACCCCGAGAAAAACATGGCCCTTTAGCCGTGTGTCGGCGGACGCCAAGTGAAACACGATTGGCAGCGAAACGGGATGTTTATATCCGATGCCGCCTTCATCATCGCCGCCAAACCGGACGGGTGCCGGGAAATCGATCTGTGCTTTTGCATTTCCCTCGATATTGATCTGCGGTGGAACGCCTGCATCGCCGGGATTACGCCAATAGGTTTTCCAGCCGGGCTGCAACTCGATCTGCAAGGCACCGCGCCGTTCGCCACTGGCCGCATCGTTCGGGCCGTTGTCTTCAATAATGACACGCACACGCCCGCCGGGCGTCTCGGTCCACTCGGAGGTCGAGGCCAATGCTGGTAGTGCCAGTGAGGCCAACAAAAGCGGGGCGATGGCTAAAGTTCGGATGTCCATGGGCAAAAGATGGAACGAAAAGATGGTCGCTTCAAGTCCAATATTATCGGGATCGTTGGGCACAAACTCGTTGCTTGTATGGCGGTGTTCCGTCCGGTTGTGCGAGCTGGGTTTCGCTTCGAATGCGAGGCTCGAAATAAATGACCATTGTTATTTTACGCAGTCTTGCTACCTTCATATTCATGACCATTCTCAAGACGCCGAATAAAGAGCAGGGGTTTCTAAACGGGCAATTCCTGCTTGCCATGCCCGGAATGAGCGACGAGCGTTTTGCCCGGTCGGTGGTTTATATCTGCGCACACTCTGATGAAGGCGCGATGGGTTTCATCATCAATCAGCTTCAGCCGGTCGAATTTCCTGACCTCCTGCGTCAGATCGGGGTTATTGATGAGGATGAACTGATTATTCTGCCGGACCGTGCGCAACATATGATGGTGCGCAATGGCGGCCCCGTCGACCGTACCCGCGGGTTTGTGCTGCATACCGACGATTATATGGTCGATTCCACCATGCCGGTTTCAGAGGATGTCTGCCTCACCGCAACGGTCGATATTCTGCGTGCCATTTATGGGGGCAGGGGACCGTCACGAGCCTTGATGGCCCTTGGTTATTCCGGTTGGGCGCCGGGCCAGATCGAAGCGGAACTTGCAGAGAATGGCTGGCTGACCTGCGACGCACCACTCGATATGCTGTTCGATAGCGATATCGAGGGCAAATATTCGCGCCTGATGCTCCATATGGGCATCGATATGTCCAGGCTTGTCTCTGATGCGGGGCATGCTTGATGTAGGGGAAATAGGGGAATATGTTTTGATTGCGAATGTCCGCTCCGAACATACTTCACTGCCCTACTGCCCTACTGCCCTACTGCCCTACTGCCCTACTGCCCTACTGCCCTAATCAAGCCGCCGCAGCATCCAATTGTTCGCGGATCATGCGGGTTGCTTCGTCCCGGCTCGTCGGCTGGCCGAACATAAAGCTCTGCACATATTCACAACCCATCTGGCGAAGCTGAAGCGCATCGCTTTCGCTCTCCACACCTTCGGTCACGACAGCAAGGCCCAGATCATGCGCCATGCTCACAATCGAGCGCAGCAAGGTGGCTTTCTGCGGCTGGTCGCCCTTCACGAACGACCGGTCGATCTTGATGATGTCGAACGGGAAGCGCGTGAGATATGCCAGTGAGGAATAGCCCGTCCCGAAATCGTCAAGCGACAAGCCTATGCCCATCGCTTTAAGCCGGGCCAGGACATGCGTGGATTGTTCCGGATTTTCCATGAGAACGGATTCCGTCAGTTCAAGCTTGAGGCTGCCCGGATTGAGATGAATACGGGAGAGCACTGAACGGACATCATTGATGAGGTCCTGACGGATGAGTTGCGTGGATGAAAGATTGACTGAAACGAAAAGCTCAAGTTTTGGGAACAGTTCCTGCCACGCGAACAGGTCTTCCGCAGCCCTTTGCATCGCAAACAGACCAAGTTGAATGATAAGACCGGAATTTTCCGCAATTGGAATAAACTCCGAAGGCGAAATTGCGCCGCGCCGCGGATGTTCCCAGCGCATGAGCGCTTCGAAACCGGCAATCGTACCTTCATCAAGCTTGACGATGGGTTGGTAGACGAGGCTGATTTCGTCCCGTTCAAGCGCACGACGCAGATCGGACTCAAGCTGGAGCTTGTCGCTACCAATGGCTCTGAATGCCGGACGGAATGGTTCAATGCGATCGCCGCCAAAACGCTTGGCCTGATACATGGCAAGCTCGGCGTCCTTCACGAAATCTTCAGCGGTTGTCGCCGTTTTCGTCCAGGTAATCAGGCCGACGGATGACGTCAGAACGATTTCGCGCTTTGCATAGGCAATCGGTGCGCGCACGGCCTGACGCAGAGCTTCGGCGAATGATGCGATGCGTCCCGGATCGCTTTCAGACGCGAGCAGCAGCCCGAACTGGTCGGAAGACAGACGTGAGAGTGTATCCTGCGGCTTCATGAGGCGCGCCAGACGGCGTGAAATCGTAAGGAGGATCGTATCGCCTGCCGACATGCCAAGGCTGTCATTGACCTGTTTGAAGCGGTCTATGTCGATGATGAATACCGTCGGGTGCAGGTTGCTTTCCCCGCGGGCCATATTCATGACATTGCTGAGACGGTCGAGGAACAATTCACGGTTCGGAAGGCCGGTCAGATTGTCGTGCACTGCATCGTGCAACAAGCGTTCTTCGGCCTTTTTCTGTTCCGTCACATTGACCAGCGTACCAACGCAACGCACCACTTCGCCATCCGAACCGATGACGGGGCGCGCCCGCAGCGCATACCAGTGATAGTGGCCGTCATTGGCACGGAGCCGGAAAATCTGGCCGATGCGCCCGCGCCGGTTTTCCAGAATGGCATCAAGTGTCGAGCGGAAGCGGTCGCGGTCATCGGCATGCATGGCGGGAAGCCAGTTGCGCACCGGGCCTTGCAGGCTGTTGGCCGTATTGCCAAGATAATTGGCGATGTCCGGTGTGGTCACAACACGATCACGCGGTACGTCCCAATCCCAAACAATGTCCCCTGCACCGATGACGGCGAGAGCTTGTCGCTCCATGTCGGACAGAAGGCCCTGTTGCAGCGCTCCGCCAGCAAAGGCGTGCTGCATGACGGTAAAGCCGATCAGAAGAACGATCAGGACAAGACCGCCGCCAAGGGCAGGCTGCACGATATCATTATCGAGCCTGCCTGAAACCGTCATCCAGGCACCCAGCAACCATATGAGGGTAAGGAGCCAGGCTGGTATCAGCATGACGGCGCGATCATACCCTTTGACCGCCAGATAGCCGATAATGGCGACACCGGACACAACGGTAAGCGCCAGCGAAATACGCGCAATACCGGAAGCTACGGGCGGATCGAAGACGGCAACCCCTGCAAGTGCCAGTAGACCCAGCACCCATGTCACCGCGCCATAGCTGAAATGATCGTGCCAGCGGTTGAGATTGAGATAGGTGAACAGGAAAATCACAAGCGAGGCGGCAAGTGCCACTTCGGTGCCCGCGCGCCAGATTTGCTCATTGCCCGGCGTAATCTCCATCAGCTTGTTCCAGAAGCCGAAATCGACGCAGATATAGGCCAGAACCGCCCACGCAAGTGCGGCAGTAGCAGGAAACAGCGAAGTGCCCTTGACGACGAAAAGGATAGTCAGAAACAACGCCAGCAGGCCGGAAATACCCAGCAGAATGCCGCGATAGAGCGTGTAGGAATTAACAGCATCCTTATAGGCTTCCGGCTCCCACAGATAAAGCTGGGGCAGGTTGTGCGAAGACAGTTCGGCCACGAAGGTGACAACGCTGCCCGGGTTGAGCGTAATGCGGAAAACGTCTGCATCGGCACTTGGCTGGCGGTCGAGCGCGAAGCCCTCGCTCGGCGTGATCGATGCAATGCGCGGCGAACCAAGATCAGGCCAGATGACGCCGGAGCCGACAAGACGGAAATGTGGAGCGACAATCAGACGGTCGATCTGCTCGTCGGTGGGATTTGCAATCGAGAAAGCGGCCCAGTCGCCGGATGCCTTGCTGTTCTGATCGGCCTGCACTTCGATGCGGCGGACAATGCCATCGGGCCCTGGTGCGGTCGACACCTGCACGCTCTCGCCCTTGTTGCGCAGAAGTTCGACTGCGCGAGACAGGTCGAGGGCAGTATCTTCCTTGGAAATCTTGATCGGTTCAATGGCCGATGCCTGAATGACCGAAACGGTCAGAAAAATCATGAGCGCAAGAAACTGCGCACCAGCAACAAACCATTTATCCGCAAAACCCGTCACGAGCGTCCAACCTTGCCATTGATCATGCGGCTATCCGTCATACGTTTGTCGCTTTCTATAAGGGCAAAAAGCAGGTGATCCTGCCAGAAGCCGTTTATCTTGAGATAGGAACGCAGCAGTCCTTCTCTCTCAAATCCGGCTTTTTCGAGAAGCCGTATCGAACGCTCGTTATGAGGGATACAGGCTGCTTCAATCCGGTGCAACCGGAGTTGGTCGAATGCGAAGGGGATAACCAGCGATAGGGCTTCGGTCATATAGCCTTTGCCGGCATATGGGGCACCACTCCAGTAACCGATCATGCCGTTCTGGCCGACGCCACGCCGGATATTGCCGAGCGTAATGCCGCCGACGAGCTTGTTGTCGCTATTGCGGAACACGAAAAACGGGTAGCCAGTCCCAGCGGAGATTTCATCCTGAAAACGTCGCATTCGATGACGAAAGGCGCTCTTGGTGAGGTCGTCGTCGGGCCAGGTCGGCTCCCAAGGCGCAAGAAAGGCACGGCTTTGTTCCCGCAGGCTGGCCCAACTCGCAAAATCACTCATCATCGGCTCGCGCAGATAAATGCGCTGCCCACGCAGAACGGTCGGATTGCTTCTACGGAAGGGCAGGCCGATCATGACGGGATAAGGCAATATGGCAGTAAGTCAGTAAGGCAGTAGGGAAGGGTGGACGTATTCGCCGAGCTAAACATACTGCCCTACTCCCCTAATGCCCTATTGCCTTAATTATACAGCGATTTTCCTCGCATGTGCGCTGGTCGACAGGGCGTCCGATAGCCCGTCGAAGCTCATCAGGCGTCCAATAGGGCCGACACCGGCGATAGTGGGCTTGCTGTCAAGGAACAGGCGCCCGGCCAGATCGGTCAGCCGTTCAGGCGTAATCAGAGAGAGGCGGTCCATCAACTCGCTGTTCTCGACAGGACGACCATAGAGAAGGAACTGGCGTGCCATCTGTCCTGCGCGACTTGCAGCGCTTTCCTGTGACATGAGAAGGCTTGCACGATACTGAGCGCGTGCGCGGTCCACTTCTTCCAGGCTTATGGAGTCGGCCGCCTTATGCAGTTCATCGATCAGGACGGGAACCAGTTCGACCAGCTCATCGCGACCCGTTGCGGCATGAATGCCGAACAAGCCAGTATCTGAAAAGCCCCAATGGAAGGCATAAACCGAATAGCAGAGACCGCGCTTCTCGCGCACCTCCTGGAAAAGACGCGAAGACATGCCGCCGCCGAGCACCATCGACAGGAGCTGCGAGGCATAGAAATCGCGGACATGGTAGGCACGGCCTTCGAAGCCGATCAGAACCTGTGCATCCATGAGTTCGCGATTTTCACGGAAATCACCGCCAACATAGTGAGCAAGATCAAGGGTCGGCGCTGTATTGTGGGCGCGGAAACCGCCGAGGCGTTTTTCGACTTCCTTCACGAACGCATCGTGATCGACACCGCCCGCAGCCGTCACGACCATGCGGTCGGCGCTGTATTGTTCATCCATATACTGGCGCAGATCGGCGGAGGTGAAAGACATCACCGTCTCAGGTTCGCCGAGAATGGCGCGCCCGATCGGCTGGTGGCGATAGGCTGTTTCCGTGAAACGGTCGAAAACGATATCGTCGGGCGTGTCGTGCGCCGCGCCGATTTCCTGCATGATGACCTGTTTCTCGCGTTCCAGTTCAGCTTCATCGAATTTGGATGCGGTCAGGATATCAGAGAGAATGTCGATAGCCAGCGGCACGTCATTGCGCAGAACACGCGCATAATAGGATGTGGTCTCGACGCTGGTGGCAGCATTTATCTCGCCGCCGACATTTTCAATATCTGATGCTATTTGCCAGGCAGTGCGGTTTTCGGTTCCCTTGAATGCCATATGCTCGAGAAGATGAGCAATGCCATGCCTGTCGGCAGCTTCGTTTCGCGCACCGGCCTTGACCCAGATTCCAAGCGCCACGCTTTCCACGTGGGACATTGTATCGGTGGCTATCGTCAATCCATTGGAAAGACGCGTTACTTCAACACCCATAAGCAAACTGCTCCCTGCATTCCCGCTCTGGTTCTCGTCTCGGAGCCGGTCTTTTTAAGCTCTCGAATGGCGGCGAACGTATTCTTCCACGATTTTCAGGTCGTTGTGAAGAACTGTGAAGCTTTCTTTTCGTTGCATCAAGTCCGAAAGCCATGCTGGAAGCTGCGGCTCGACACCACTGGCAGCCTTTACGGCATCGGGGAATTTGGCCGGATGCGCGGTTGCAAGAACAACCATCGGTGCAGCATCGGACACATTTTCGCGAGCGACCTTCACGCCGATTGCCGAATGCGGATCAAGCAGATAGCCGTCCGCCTCAAGCACGGATTTGATCGTTGCTGCGGTCTCGTCGACAGTCGAACGGCTGGCCGAGAATTCGCTACGGATCGCCGAAAGAGGCTTTTCGGAGATCGAAAAGCCTCCCGACTGCTTCAGGCTGTCCATCAGGCCGCGCAATGCTGCCGCATCGCGTCCATGCGCTTCGAACAGGAGACGTTCGAAGTTCGAGGAGATCTGGATATCCATCGACGGCGATGTCGTCTGTGCAACACCGCGCATTTCATACGCGCCGGTTTCCAGCGTGCGCGAGAGAATGTCGTTGTCGTTGGTGGCGATAATCAGCTGGTTGATGGGCAATCCCATGCGCTTGGCCACATAGCCTGCGAAAATATCGCCGAAATTACCAGTCGGCACGGTGAAAGATACAGCGCGATCCGGCGCGCCGAGGCTCAGTGCGGCCGTAAAATAATAGACAACCTGCGGCATGATGCGCGCCCAGTTGATCGAGTTCACACCCGAAAGCGACAGCGCATCACGGAACTGAAGGTCGTTGAACATACCTTTCACAAGGTTTTGGCAATCGTCGAAATTGCCTTCGATGGAAAGGGCATGGACGTTGGAAAAACCGGATGATGTCATCTGGCGCTGCTGCACCGGCGATACGCGACCGTTCGGGAACAGAATAAAGATATCGGTATTGTCGCGACCACCAAAGGCTTCAATGGCTGCGCCGCCCGTATCGCCCGATGTGGCGCCGACGATAGTTGCACGTTCGCCGCGCTGTGCCAGCACATAATCCATCATGCGGGCGAGAAGCTGCATGGCGACGTCCTTGAAGGCGAGCGTCGGACCATGGAAGAGTTCAAGCACGAATTCGTTTGCGCCCGTCTGCACCAGCGGGCAGACCGCATCGTGGCGGAAAGTGCCGTAGGCTTCATGTACCATGCGACGGAAATCCGAATGCGGAATTTCGCCGTCGACAAATGGAGTGAGCACCGCCAGCGCAATATCCACATAGGATTTTCCGCGCAGATCGCGGATCTGTTCTGGCGAAAACTGGGGATAATCCTGCGGCAGATAGAGACCGCCATCCCGGGCGAGACCGGCGAGCAATGCATCGCTGAACCCCAGGACCGGCGCTTCCCCACGCGTGCTTACATATTTCATTTCTTGGGCCTTCATTTCAGATCGGCGCGGTTTTGAGCCGGGTAATGCAATAGAGCCTCCCTAAAAAAGCCGCAAGGTTTTAAAGCATGTTGACGTGTATGGGGTTGCTCTCCGGAGCAAAAAACGGGAAAACGTCATCGCGCTACACACATGCGTGATGTAGAAGACAGGTCGATCAGTGCAGGGAAGCCCGGTTTATGCAAACAGCACCACAGAATCGTTCATCGTTGTTTCCAGTCTTTGCAACGGTTTTGCTCGCAGCCCTCGCAGGCTGCACAACCAGTGGCACTGATAAGGCCGCCGACGGAGGCTCAGGTTCTTCGTTGACCACGCCCGCCTCTACCAGCGACCAGCGCATCAAGGAATCCGAGTTGCGCGCTTTCTGTCCCTCGGTTTCGCTGCGTGACGGTACGGCCTTCTTCAGTACATATGAAAAAGGTGGTGATAAGGATCCCGCACGTGTGATCTATCAGGCCGCTCTGACCGATACGACCCGTGCCTGCCAGTATGGCGCCGGGACTATGACGATTGACGTTGCCGCTGCCGGCAAGGTCGTACCCGGACCAAAATACAAGAGCGGCACCATCACCATGCCAATCCGCGTTGCCGTCCGCCAGGGCGATCAGGTTATCTATTCCAAGCTGCACAAGCAGGCGGTTACGATAGCCAATGGAGATACCGCTACACAGTTCGTCTTCAATGACAAGGCAATCACCGTGCCGATGACGGAAAAGAACAATATCCAGATTTTCGTAGGCTTCGACGAAGGTCCTTACGACACGAAATAATGATTTGCCGTCAGGCGCTTGATCATGAAATCGTTCTTTTAGTTATAATGCGCGGAAAGATATTTCCGCGCATTATTTAATTTTGGCCTTCCCATTTAATAACAGTCGACTTGACGTTTTGCTCAGTGGCCCGACAAAAACTTACGGAGTGCATGCTTGGCACGTTGACTGCCATGGTCATTAGAGACTGTGGGAAACGAAACCTTTTACGGTATCAATATAACAGACATGATTTTCTTGATCCTGGTTGTCGAATAAATTTGCGGTTATGCATCGATGAACAAGGATGCTGCATTCTCGAAAACGGTTCGTGGCAGCGCACGTAGCTCGGACGCCTCATATGGAAGATGTTTAAAGTACGTGGTCGTCAATTGGGCGACGGTTTCTGCCTGCGCACGATCACGTTGACGCTTAACTGGTTCACGATCTCCCCTTTGGGAGATCCAGAATTTATGAGCGGCAAAAATACGTGGGTCCGGAGCGACTATACGCAAAGGCTCGCCCTTTTCATCAATCGCAATTGCCTCGAAGGGTGGCGAATTTTCGAGCCAATCAAGCCCTTCGATCGCAGCGGCAACAAGTTCATCTTCACCGTTGCCAATGCTTTCACGGTTTTCCCTCCAAATGGGTTTGGCCGGAGGTTTGATTAAGTCAACCAAATATCCCTCTCGGTTCGCGGCGCGATAGCTGGAACGAGTACGTTCAAAAGATTTATCGACTTTCTTCAGAAGGCCGAGAAGTGAGTTATTCTTTATGTCGTCATCTACGACCATTTTGAGAGAACGGCGCGCATCCATGAGCAGATCAATATCTTCAGTGGCGGTGATGCCTGGATCTACAAACACACCGGCGATTGCTTCGTAAGCAAATATCGCGTTAGTACCAACGATCCGAATCCCGGCACCAAGCAAGCCAGCATTGTCGACGGCTCGAATAATCCGTGCCGTAAGATGAGGTACGCGGCCAAGCCGTAGTGCGCGATTAACAGCTGTCTGGCGTTCCATTTGGGATTTGCGCGCGCTCAAGACCTCTTGAGCGGCTTGACGAGCTGCATCCCATTTGACTTTTATCGCCTCAGTTTCTGGTGAGCGGCGACCTTCCACCTTTTGGCGTCTGACTCCGGCAGAATTATAATAGCTGCGCATCAAATGCTCGGTTCCGCCAACAGTATGCCAAACTAATGAACCACGGAAGCTTTTGACCGTTGCAGATGCTTGCTGAAAGGCTTCATAGCGTTGATCGGAATTAACCTTTTCACGCCTCTGATCATTATTTAGTTCTATAAAATCAATCATATCAACATAACCGACATAATTTACAACAAACTGTTGCAGGCGCAGATTATGCAAATTTAATCAACGTTGCAACAGTTTCGATTGATAATATTGTTATGTGTTGATCATATTGAAATTAATGTTCTTTTTTAGATTAAACGACTGTATGCCGTCAGATGAACTGAGTGGTTCAGCCGCGCGCACGAAGATGTATGGCGCCGGTAACGATCCGTTTGCGGAGAACAAGGCAGAAGCGCAGCAAAGCCGTCGTTGAAAAGTTTGATTGCGCCAATGCTTGTGAATAAATGCAGATCGATAAAATTCGAATTAAATGCGACTGCCTGCGTGAAATGAATGGCAACAGATTTACGCTAGTGTGTTCTCATGAAACAGAAATATGAACGCATTCTTGAACCGACGGACACCTGGGCGATCTTCGATACGTCCACTGGCGAGCCCGTCATCATGGGAACCCGTATGTTGATCGGCCTCTCTGAGAGTGAAGCCGAAGAGCTGCTGGCAATTCTCAATGCCCCGCCCAAGGGGCGCAACAAGCAATCCGCCGCCTGACAATAGCCAGGCGTCGGATCAATTCACTCAGGCGTCGGTCCAGACGGACAGGGCCTCGATAACGCTCGGCAAATCCCTGTGGCGATGGATAACGGTCTCCGCACCGGCATCGGTCAGCTTGTCGGCATGGCCGGGATAGGTGTGAGCGCCGCCCGTAAAGCCGATCACACGCATGCCAGCGGCGCGAGCGCCCTGAATGCCATGCGCGGAATCTTCAATCACGATTACATCTTTCGGATCGACTCCGAATTGCTCGGCCGCATAAAGGAACACGTCCGGCGCAGGCTTGGTCTTTTTGGCGCCGACTTCCTTGGCCGAAAAGATGTTCGGCGCAAACAGTTCGTAAAGGCCGACACGTTTCAGCATGCTTTCCAACCGATGGCTGGTCGAATTGGAGCAGATGCACTTCGGCAGTTTAAGTGCCGAGACCACTTCCACGATATCCTCAACCGCCTGAACTTCGTTCTCAAGCTTCTCGTCCAGAATTTTTTCGGATTTGTCGAGAAGTGATGCTGAAAGCGGAATTCCGGCTTCGCGCTCTACCGTCAGAAGAATATCCTGCCACGTCAGACCGGCAAAACGCTCGGCCATTTCATCAGCCGCGATCTGATAACCGGCTTCGGTGAGGAGGGCGGATTCGACTTCTGCCGCGATGATTTCGGAATCCACCAAAACGCCATCGCAATCGAAAATGATGAGGGACGGTGCCGCCATGATCATAGCCTTTTTATTGGGAGGAGTGGGCACCGGCAGCAGCCGGAAACACCGCGATTGAGCTACACCTTTATGGCGAAGCCGTCAAATCGGGGTTGGTGCGAATTCAGACCTCCCCGGAAACTTCGCGCCGCCGCCGGTCCAGTTCTTCGCTGTAGCGACGTAGCGTGTGTGCTTCACTGAGAAGGCCAAGTACCTTGCGCTCCTGCGCATTGTTTACCACGGCCAGCGCTTCGCTTTCTGCCCGGTCGAAACGGGCGACGGCTTCCTTGGCATTCATCTGGGGCAACAGGAACTCGTCCTGATATTTGAGAAGCTCGCTGATGCTGTGTTCGCCGTCGGATGTGTCGAAGCTGTCGGCATAGACCTCCGGAACCGGGATCATGCCGACATAGCGTCCATCGGCATCGACCGCGATGACGCGCTGGGTCGAGCCGAGAGGGAAATCGTGCCGGAAGGTTTCTATATCGGTATCGATCAGCACGGTTCGCACATCGTGACGCATCATCCGGTTTACGGTCAGATTGCGTATCCAGCCAATGTCGTGTGCGGACCGGATGGCCTCGCCACGCAGGTGAAAGCGCCATGTTGCGAAGGAGTAACCGAAGGTCTTCCGCACCATCAGCGAGGACGAGACGACAGCGCCGAGGACCAGCATTGCGATTGGAAAATCGCCGGTAAGTTCCAGTGCAAGGAAGGTCATGGTCATCGGACCGCCAACGACGGCGACGGCAAGTGAGCTCATGCCGATAACTGCATATACTTCAGGTGCAAGTGCCAGACCGGCAGGTAGAACGGCTCCGGCCACGGCTGCAAACAGCTTGCCCGTCAGTGCACCCAGAAACAGCGATGCGAAGAACAAGCCCCCACGAAAGCCCGCACCGATGGAGACAGCGGAAGCGAGAGACTTGGTGAAGATCAGCAGCAACAATGCCGGTATTGTAATGTTTGCATTCAGATCGAGGTGTAACGCTCCGTGGCCCGATGCCAGAACTTGCGGAGAAAAGAACGCGATCATACCGACAACGGCACCACCGATTGCTGGCGCCAAAACATTGGGCACTATGCTGCGTCGGGCGGTCGTTTCAACAAAAGTGACTCCACGCATGATGAGGATGGCAATACCTGCCGAAAAGAAGCCGAGAACGAGCGCTGGCACGTAGTCGCGCGGCGTGATGTCGTTGATCTGACCGATATCGATGACAAAGGGCGCTCCGCCAATTGCCTGCGTCACCAGCGCGCCAACGATCGCCGCCACGACGACAGGCGCCAGCGTGGCAATCGAATAGACACCGATGATGAGTTCGAATGCATAGAATGCGCCAGTCAGCGGAGCATTGAAGGCGCTGGCAATAGCTGCCGCAGCGCCGCAGCCGACCAGCGTTCGCAAATCGGCGCGACGAAGCTTGAGTGCCCGACCGATACGGGATGCAAAACCGCTCGCAAGCTGCGTATAAGCGGCTTCAAGCCCGACCGATGCGCCGAAACCGTTCGAAATCAGGTTCTGTCCGACGAGAATGAAACTGTCCGTCAGCGATAGGCGTCCACCATGAAGTGCATTTGCTTCGATAGGGTCGACGATGGGCCGCTTGCGCCAGCGCGCGAGAACCCAGATCACGATCCCCATCAAGATGCCGCCCGCGAGCGGCGCGATATAAGCGCTGGGTTGCAATGATGCCGCCGAGCTCAGTTTCTCACCGGGTTCAAGAGCGAAGATTGCCTGATGCATCCATTGGGAAATGCTGCCAATCGCGGCAACCATCAGCCCTGAAATGATGCCGATGACGGTGCCGGCGATAACGAGGCCTATTTCGCTGCCGCGAACCAGTGCACGCATGCGAAAGGGTACAAAGAGAACCCGCAAATACCGGTTATGCCGCAGTTCAGCGATATTCATCATAAAATACACCGGACAAGCGTGGCGGCGCGCATGCCCGCCACGCAAATTCAGAAGTTGACTGCCGATTATAGGCAAAAAGGGATAACCAAGCCTTATCAAGGGCAAGAAGTTAAAGTTACAATTGCATAGCGATCGCGGCGTTAAGATGACAGGCGGCAAAATGTCGAGGGTCAATTGACCATGAAAAGCCCGGAACTGCGGACTTTCCACCTCGCTTAAGAAAAGATTTACGATTTCAATCACTTGGCGTTAACTGCATATTTACCCTACCCGGTAACCATAAGGACAAGTTTTTTGCGTCCACAGGTAATCGAGTATCCCATGTCTCTTGTACGTCTTGCACATGAGTTGCCCATTGAGGCTCCGCGTACCGCCTGGCTTGATTCCATCATCAAAGGTGATTGCGTCGCGGCTCTGGAACGCCTGCCGGATCATTCCGTGGACGTTATTTTTGCCGATCCTCCCTATAATCTCCAGCTTGGCGGCGATTTGCATCGCCCCGACCATTCGATGGTCAGCGCAGTTGACGATCACTGGGATCAGTTCGAGAGCTTTCAGGCCTATGATGCCTTCACGCGTGCATGGCTTATGGCCTGCCGTCGTGTCCTGAAGCCGAATGGCACCATCTGGGTCATCGGCTCCTACCACAATATCTTCCGGGTTGGCTCGCAGTTGCAGGATCTCGGCTTCTGGCTCCTGAACGATGTCATCTGGCGCAAGACGAACCCGATGCCGAATTTCCGCGGCCGTCGTTTCCAGAACGCTCATGAAACGCTAATCTGGGCTTCGCGCGATCAGAAGGGCAAAGGTTACACTTTCAATTATGAAGCGATGAAGGCCGCCAATGACGACGTACAGATGCGCTCGGACTGGCTGTTCCCGATCTGCACCGGTTCTGAACGCCTGAAAGACGAAAATGGCGACAAGGTTCATCCAACCCAGAAGCCGGAAGCATTGCTTGCCCGCATCATGATGGCATCCAGCAAGCCTGGCGACGTCATTCTTGATCCGTTCTTCGGTTCTGGAACGACGGGTGCGGTTGCCAAGCGCCTCGGACGCCACTTCGTCGGTATCGAGCGCGAACAGAGCTATATCGATGCAGCGATGGCCCGTATTGACGCTGTTGAACCGCTCGGCAAAGCCGAACTGACGGTGATGACGGGCAAACGGGCCGAACCGCGTGTCGCGTTCACTAGCGTCCTCGAAGCGGGGCTTCTTCGTCCCGGCACGGTGCTTTGTGATGAACGTCGCCGTTTTGCTGCCATTGTTCGCGCGGATGGTACGCTGGCTGCCAACGGTGAAGCGGGTTCGATCCATCGTATCGGTGCAAAGGTTCAGGGCTTTGATGCCTGCAATGGATGGACTTTCTGGCACTACGAGGAAAACGGCGCGCTGAAGCCAATTGACGCCTTGCGTAAGGTCATTCGCGACCAGATGGCAGTTGCAGGCGCTTAAAGCGCGTCCCGAAAAGTGCGAAGCGGTTTTTGGATAAGATGCGCAAACGATTAGATATCGGACGGCCTCCAGCATAGTCTGATAGTGAGGCGCTCGAAGCATCGGCTTCGGGCGCCTTCGCTATTTTAGGCACGGAGCATTTCCTGTTTTGATTGAATCGTAGGAGATGCTCTATTCGTTTGTTTTTACGCATGTCTTTACCCCGAAGCCGGTTCCCGATTTCAGGGATGCTCTAAAGCGTGTCGCCGTTAACCGGATTCATGATTCCAGTTTGGCTTGAAGTATGCTTCACTTTGCCCATGGAAGGAGATGCACCATGGGCTAGCCGCATCCGATAGAGTTGCGTGAGCGTGTTGTTGCGCTTGTGAATGAGGGGCATGGCAACCGTGAAGCCGTTCGGCATTTCCGGGGTTCGCCTCGGTTCGTCAACAACATGGTGATCCTGCATCAGTAATCCGGTTCTCTGATCGCCGCCAAGCAGGACCACCCGCCTGGTGGTGCGAATCTCTTGGCTCATGGGGATTGGGTCCGCGAGCGGATGTCTGTCAGTAGAGTAACGACTTTGGACGAACTGTGGGTTGCGTTCGCGGAGCGCGGCATTGAAGTCCAACGTGCCACGGTAGGGCGATTTCTGCACCGGCTCGGGCTGAGCAATAAAAATGCCCCAAGGCAAGCGAGCAGCGCAGGCTTGAGATCGCCAAGGCGCGTGACCTGCGGATCAACCGTCGAAAGCGGTTCTTCAACAAAGCCTTGGCGCGGCTCATCTTTATCGACGAGACCTCCACGAATACGCGCCTGACAAAACGCACCGGATGGTCGGCCAAAGGAAGTCGCTTTGCCGACTATGCTCCGTTCGGGAACTGGAAGACGCAGACCTTCATTGCCGGACTGTGCTGCCATGGCCTGACCGCGCCATGGATCGTCGACGCTCCGATGAACAGCCGCATCTTCGAAAAATGGATTGTGAGACACCGCTTGTGCCGACACTGTCGCCCGGTGACGTCGTGATCCTCGATAATGTCGGCTTCCACAAAAGCGAAAGGGCGGAACAGTTGGTCAAGGCGGAAGGCGCATGGCTTCTATTCCTGCCGTCCTATTCGCCAGACCTGAATCCCATCGAAATGGCCTTCTCAAAACTCAAGGCACTCCTGCGAAAGCGCGCCGCGCGAAGCTTCGATGCCATCTCCAATGCTCTCGGTGGCATCATCAGCCTCTTCTCCGTCACCGAATGCCTAAACTTCTTCAAGGCAGCAGGATATGAGGCTGAATAAATGCGACACGCTTTAGCCTGTTTTGCCTGTGACAGCCCTGATACAGGCAAGCACCATATCTTGCGCCCGTTTCCTGTGCTTTTATTCGCGGTCAACTTGTTATAAGGTTTTGGCGGAAACTTATAACGCTGCTAACGGTAAGATTGGCTATAAGGTTTTTGGCAGGAACTTATAACGACATAGTTCAACTCGCCGCCGGTACGACCAACTCATTCGAAAAGGCCAAGGATGAAAGAGATCGACATCAGCTATAGAACGATGTTCGCGGAGTTGGCGCAGCGGACAATGGATGCACAATTCGTAGCAGACTTTCCTTTAGAAGGATGGTTTGTGACCGTAACTGTCAAAGATCGCGATTATTGGTATTTCGATCTCCCCACCCCCGAGGGCAAAGACAAACGAAGCTACGTCGGCCCCGCGAGCGACGAAGCCATCGCTAAGCGGGTAAGAGCCCACAAAGAGATCAAGGACAACATCCGAGAGCGTAGACGCATGGTTAGCACGCTGCGACGCGCCGGCCTTCCCGGTCCTGATCCCTTCGCTGGTGACGTCACGAAAGCCTTGGCCGATGCTGGGTTGTTCCGGCTGCGCGCCATCTTGATTGGGTCGGTGGCATTCAGCACCTATGCTGGAATGCTCGGTGTCCGGCTGCCCTCTGCCGCGCTGCAGACAGGCGACGCAGACTTCGCTCAGGACTTCGCAATATCGGCTGGTGTCCAAGATAGTCTCCCGCCAATCCTCGAAATCCTCCAGTCAGTCGACCCTGAATTCCGCGCGATTCCGCACCAGGCCGATAAGGCTAAGGTGGTCGCCTTCGTGAACGCCAAGGGCTATCGGGTGGAGTTCTTGACCGGAAATCGGGGATCAGAAGAATACACTGGCAAGCCGTCGCCCATGCCCGCCCTCGGCGGCGCGTCGGCGGAGAATCTGCGGTTCCTTGATTACCTGATCTACGAGCCTATCCGCACAGTGCTACTTTTCCGCGAAGGCATAAACGTTCTCGTTCCTGCTCCCGAGAGGTATGCCGTACACAAGCTGATTGTGTCGTCGCGAAGACTCACTGACACGTTGGGGCGTTTGAAAGCTGACAAAGATCTAACGCAAGCCGCTTTGCTCTTCGAAGCCCTCGTGCAAACGCGCCACGGCATTGAACTAAGCGATGCTTGGGAGGAAGCATGGGAGCGCGGTGATGCATGGAAAGAGGGTATTGTCAGCGGCCTATCTAGACTACCCAAAAACGGAGTTGAAGCGTTAAGAGAGGCACTCGGGTCCGATTTTGTCGAAGGCTTACTAAAAAGGTGATCGACAGATTTCGCGAGAAACGAAAGACGACGACAGGCCAGTCTATGATTAGGCATAAAAGGCCGTGATCCGCTCTACCGCCGCCATAGCGAAAGGGCGTGACGTTGGTCAAGGCGGAAGGCGCATGGCTTCTATTCCTGCCGTCCTATTCGCCAGACCTGAATCCCATCGAAATGGCCTTCTCAAAACTTAAGGCACTCCTGCGAAAGCGAGCCGCACGAAGCTTCGATGCCATCTCCTATGCTCTCGGTGACATCATCAGCCTCTTCTCCGTCACCGAATGCCTAAACTTCTTCAAGGCAGCAGGATATGAGGCTGAATAAATGCGACACGCTTTAGAAGGCGAGACCCAGGGCTTTCAAATCAGCGCCCAACTTGCCCGCATCCGTAAAATGCACAGCCTGCCAGCCAGCCTGTCTGGCGCCATCCACATTGTGCATTGTGTCATCGATGAAAAGCGTTGCCGCGGGATCAAGGTCGAACGATGCAACGTGATGATCGTAGATTTCGCGGTCAGGTTTCAGCATATGAATGTCGCCCGATACGGTGACGCCCCGACTTTCGGCCAGAAAGGGAAAGCGAATCTGTGCTTCTCGGAAAGTGTCTAAAGCAAAATTCGTCAGCATGGTGACGTCATTGCCATGGCTGATCAGACCGCGCAGAATTTCGACGCTGTCCTCGTACGCATGGGGAACCATGCGGTTCCAGTTTTGCCGGAACGCACGAATATGATCGCGTTTCTCGGGATATGTATCGATCAGAAGTGATTCTGCTTCCTGCCAGCTTCTGCCGCGATCCTGTTCGATATTCCATGCGCTGGTGCAGATGTTTTCCAGAAACCACCGCCGTTCCGAAGCATCGGGAATGACATCGAGATAAGCAAGTTCAGGATCATAGTGGATCAGAACTCGGCCAATATCGAAGACGACATGCTTGACGGGACTGTTCAATGGTTTCTCCTCCCTCGTTTGAATGCTTCTGGTATGGCGGCGATGATCGCCTTTTTCATGACGGTGGGCAGCGCCTCATCGGAAAGGTCGTCTGGCTGTGACCACCATCCATCCGTAGACGCACTCTTGCTGACATTCTCGGAGCGATAGACCGACAATCTCAGTTCGAAATGTGTAAAAACATGCGTGATTGAACCGGAAGCGTTCCATTGTGCCGGGAACGGTGCTGCAGCGATTGTTGCATCTCCGTCGATACGCGCCGTCCAGTGGCTGCCCGGAACTTCGGTCATTCCGGCAAGCAGGCCTTCACCTTTCCGCTTGCGCAGGAGAATTGAACCATCCTCCGCAATGGCGATGAATGCCGCCCCGGTGCGAATTGGCTTTTCTGCTTTGGGGGCCTTTACCGGAAACTCCTCCGGATCGCGTGATTTGAGAGCCAAGCAATCATCGTTGAGCGGGCAGATCGCACAGGCTGGCCGTCGTGGCGTGCATATGGTTGCGCCCAGATCCATCATGGCCTGAGCAAAGTCTCCCGGTCTGTCGATGGGCGTCATTTGACCCATGAGTGCGCGGATTTCAGCTTTTGCAGCGGGCAGGGGCGTGTCGATTGTGTAGAGCCGCGAAATTACACGCTCCACATTGCCGTCGACCACGGCAGTCGCCTCGCCAAACGCGATTGCGGCGATTGCCGCCGAAGTGTAATCGCCGATGCCCGGCAGTTCCTTCAGTGCAATGGCATTGTCCGGAAACTTGCCGTTGTGCCGTAAGGCCACGGCGTCGGCACATTTTTTCAAGTTACGTGCACGCGAATAATAACCGAGCCCGGCCCATGCACGCAGAATATCGTCTTCACTCGCCTTTGCCATGGCCTGGACGGTGGGCCAGCGTTTTACGAATTTCATGAAGTAGGACTTGACCGCTTCCACCGTCGTCTGCTGAAGCATAATCTCGGAGAGCCAGACGCGATAGGGATCGGGCTTGACGCCGGAGGTCTGTTCGGACGGGCTCACGCGCCACGGCAGAATGCGATGGTGCCGGTCATACCAGCGCAAGAGCTTTGTGGATTGATCGGAATTGGTAGAATTCAGCATGAGAAGGACATCGGTTAACAGTTGGGCAGCATTCTGATTAATGCCTTATTTTTACAATTGATAGAAACAACGCTGTGCATAATAAATCCTAGCGCATAGAAGTCTCATTGTGGGCCTTTTGATGTGCTCGGTTGGAAAGAGAATAAGTGGACCATTCTATACCTGTCTATGTCATCAATCTTGCGCGGTCACGGGATCGCTGGGACAGGCTGAAGTCCAATGCGGATGCGCTTTCGATCGATCTGAGGCGCGTGGAAGCCGTTGAGGGAAAACTGCTGTCTCCGGAAGAACTGACGGATTTCGATGATGCAGGCTTTCGCCGTTGGCACGGTAAAACTGTACTGCCCGCGGAAATCGGTTGTTATTTCAGCCATATCCAAGTGCTGGAAATGATAGCCGCAGCACCTGAATCTTTTGCGGTCATTGTGGAAGATGACGTAGTTTTCACTCCTGCTTTTCAACCGTTCCTGACGTATTTGACAAAGGTGACGGGTTGGGATGCGGTTAAGCTCGTGAATCACAGGACGGCTGCCTTTCGCCCGTTTCAAAAAGCCGACGATCAGTTTTCCATAGGTCGCTGTCTGCATGGCCCGCTGGGCAGTTCAGCAGCATATGTCGTAACCAGGGAAGGCGCGTCGAAAATGCTGAAGGCGCTCCGGCCCATGCGACTGCCTTATGATGTTGCATTGGAACGTGGGTGGGCTGGTGCATATCAGGTTTTTACGACCGACAAGCCGGTCGTCGAGTTTTCGGATATTGCGATTTCTACGATCGCTCAGGGGCGTTCTGCCTACGCCAGGAAGCGTTTACCCGTATACAAAAGGATAACTACCCTTCTGTTTCGAGCAACTGACTATGTCCGACGAATCGCCTACGCTCTTGATAAGAAGGGCTTAAGAGAGGGCAGAGATTGAGTTATTTTAAAAAGTCTTTTCTCCTGCGGCGCCGGATAGATTCCTGGGTGCTCGGGATAGCGTCGGCCGCGATGCCCATTCGCATCGGTTTTGGACCGCTGATACTTTTCGTCTTTTCATGCATCGGCATTTATCTTGCCTGCGGACGTCACGCGACGACACGTATGTTCGCTAAAAAATTCTATCTTTTCATCGTCTTATATGCTGTATGGTCGTTGGGCTTGATCCTGTTTCGAGGCGAACCCTTCCACGATAACCGGCAGATCGGCTATACTCTGCTAATTGCCATTTTCGCTTTTGCTGGTTCGGGGATGGTGCTCGTTCGCGATCCGTTGCGAGCTTATGTTCTCGGCGCGCGGGTTGGAACGTTGCTTGCCGTGGTCATCGCGCTTTATCTCGCTGTGACCAATGGCGGCCGTATTGGTGTCGGCGGCAATCAGGCAGTCTTTGCATTCGTTGCAGCAGTGGCGGCGATCTCGGCTGCAGTCCCCCTGCGCAATGCCTCCCGATATTTGCCGAACGGCCCACATTGGCTGGTTTTGGGGTTCACTGCGGTTTTAACTTCTGAAACACGAGCAGTCATTGTGGTCTTGCCGATATTTGCGGCCATAGAAATTCTTATTTTCCTAAGGCGTTTCAGCATCCGGCAACAGGGAGCGGCTTATGCGATACTGTTCGCAGCAATAGCGGCTCTCGTCGTTGTCGGACCGGTTGGCGATATTATCTCCAAACGGTTCGCGGGTATGGTGGAATATTATCACAGCGGCAACAGTTCCAACTGGAACGATAAAGTGTCTGCCGATATCCGTGAGGTCATGTGGACGAGCGCGTCCCATGTCATCAAAACTCACCCTTTCACAGGAGTCGGCTCCTATTCGAAGATGGATTTCGTGAAGGCTGAGGCTGGTGACAAGGCTCCAATGTTGGAAGGCTTCCGTCATGTCCATAACACGATTCTTGATGAGTTGCTGAACGACGGGATTGTCGGCCTTATCTTTATGGCGTGTGCATTTATCTCGATCTTTGTCTATCTGTGGCGTACAGCCGATAGCTGGGCGATGCGACGAGCATTGATTTACTTCGCGGCAGTGTGCGGCAGCTACGGAATGCTGCACAATCCGCTTTTGCACGAGGTGACCATCGCCTCGACTATGTTCTTCCTCGCAGCACTGAATGCGGCTGCATCGCGGCGAATGATGGCCGTGCGCCGCGCAGGTCTCATCTCGTATATTTTTGGAAAGAAATCAGCCGCATGAAAGCCATTGTAACGGGCGCAGCCGGATTTATCGGGTTCCACACGGCGCAACGACTGCTGGATGAAGGCTGGCAGGTCATCGGCATAGACAATGTGAACGACTATTATCCGGTTGCCTTGAAAGAAACCCGGCTCTCCAAACTTCATATGAGGGATGGTTTCAGGTTTTCGAAGGCGGATATTTCCGATGCAGAAGCGTTCAATGCGGCGATCGGCGCTGATCGGGATGCAGATATCATCGTGCATCTGGCAGCACAGGCGGGTGTGCGATACTCCATTGAGAACCCCACCGTCTATATCTCCGCTAATGTGCAGGGACAGGTGACAGTCTTCGAAACCGCGCTGAGACTGGATAAGCGACCGCCTGTTGTCTATGCCAGCTCATCGTCGGTTTATGGCGCGAATGAAAAGGTGCCTTTCTCCGAAAGCGATCCTGTCGATCATCCCGTCTCGATCTATGCCGCGACAAAGCGTTCGGGCGAATTATTGGCCTACTCCTACCGTCACGTGCACCAGCTCCACTCTGCGGGCTTGCGCTTCTTTACCGTCTACGGTCCTTACGGGCGTCCTGACATGGCGCCATGGCTGTTCACGTCCGCGATCCTCAAGGGTGAGCCGATTCGGGTGTTCAATAATGGTGAGATGCAGCGGGACTTCACCTTCGTGGACGATATCGTCAGCGGTGTAGTCGGTGCGGTACGGCGCATACTCGACAAACCGGAAGATACCGCACCTGTTTATAATCTTGGCAACAACCGGCCCGTAATGCTGAACGATTTCATTGCTGCAATCGAGAAAGCGACGGGCAAGGAAGCGATCCGTAAGCTGGAACCTATGCCAGCTGCCGACGTGCCGCGCACCTATGCTGACATCACTCTTGCTGCTGGCGATCTTGGCTTTAGCCCGAAAACGACACTCGATCAGGGGATTCCTTTGTTTGTCGAGTGGTTTCGCGGCTATAATGGAGCGCGATGAGCGAACCAACATCCAGACGCGGCTTCAGGCCGCTGGCAGACATGGCTTCGGGTCTGGTGGACCCGATGCTGCAAAAGCGTGCCGGTATCAATCTCGCCTTGCTTCAGTCGTGGGAAGATATTGTCGGGCCTGCCATCGGTGCAACGTCACGTCCGCTGCGCATTATCTGGCCGCGCCGTCTGCATGAGGACGATCCGTTTTCACCAGCAACGCTGATTATCGCCTGCGAAGGCTTCGCTGCCTTGCAAGTCCAGCATGAAACAGGGGAAATTATCAGTCGTATTAATGGCTTTCTCGGCTTCTCCGCAGTCGGGCGCATTCGCATCGAACAGAAGCCACCAGTCATTCCAGCCAAGCGTCGGATAAAGAGGCTGGCGCCGCTTGGGCCTGCCGAAGAACGCCGCATCGACAAGGCCACGGACGGTATCGAAGATGACGCGCTTCGCGCAGCACTGGCACGTCTTGGCAAGAACATTCTCGCAGAGAAGCGGACAATCGGTCGAAAAGACGGTAAGGACAGCTGAATTCGGCCTGCTGCCATAAAATTGATGCAAGCTTTCAGCAGTTTGAACTTGGCACCCCAATTGATTGTCGCAAATATGAAGACAAAAAACGCAAGGCGCTGACTTTCATGTGAACGCTGCGGGTCTAGCGAAGTGCGATCTGCCGCTTTAGATTGTATGTCGAAGTCAACTATTGAAACAGGACTGGATGATTCGGATGCCTGCAGCGTTTAATCGCAGACACGTTATTTCTCTTGCCGGAGCAGCGGCTGCCGGGCTGGCGTTTGCCGGTGGCGCGAATGCGCAGCAGCGCGATCCTGAAGGCACCGTTGATGCGGCCAAGATTGCCGAACCCGGCAAGCTCAAGGATATGGTCTATGGCAAGGCTGACGCGCCGGTCACCATCGTTGAATATGCATCGCTGACCTGCCCACATTGCGCAGATTTTACGATCAACACATTCCCGAAAATCAAGGAAAAATATATCGATACGGGCAAAGCACGGCTCATCTTCCGTGAGTTCCCGTTCGATCCGCGCGCGACTGCCGCTTTCATGCTGGCGCGCTGCGCACCGGAAGACCGTTATTTCCCGATGGTCGACGTTTTCTTCAAGCAGCAGCAGCAGTGGGCAACCGCCGAAGACGGTGAGGCAGCTCTCCTGCAAATTGCAAAACTTGCCGGTTTTACACAGGAGTCCTTCAAGGCTTGCTTGACGAACCAGCAAGTTCTCGATGATGTGAGAGCAACGATGGAGCGTGGGTCGAAGGATTTCGGTGTGAATGCAACGCCGACTTTCTTCATTAACGGACAAAAATACGCTGGAGCGCTTTCGGTTGACGAAATGTCGGCAATCATCGACAAGCTTCTCTGATCCGTTTTTCAGATCGAAAAGCGGGCGCTTCTCTGCGCCCGCTTTTTGCGTTTTTGAGATAGGGCATTTCCAGCAAAATTGCGAAGCGGTTTTGCGTGGGATAATGCGTACAAACAATGAGCAGGAGCGGTTCCAGTACCCAGTTTTAACAGGCACCGCTCTCGCTGCAGGAGGGGCATTCTGATGCGCTTCTCCAAGCTGCGCCTTGTTGGTTTCAAATCCTTCGTCGAGCCCATGGAGTTCGTCATCGAAGGCGGGCTGACCGGCGTTGTCGGCCCAAATGGCTGCGGCAAATCCAATCTGGTCGAAGCGTTGCGCTGGGTGATGGGTGAAAACTCATACAAGAACATGCGCGCCTCCGGCATGGACGATGTGATCTTTTCCGGCTCGGCCACGCGGCCCGCGCGCAATACTGCGGAAGTCACGCTTTTTCTCGACAATTCCGACCGCACTGCGCCTGCCGCTTACAATGATGCGGACGAATTGCAGGTCTCTCGCCGTATCGAACGGGAATCCGGGTCGGTCTATCGCATCAATGGCAAGGAAGCGCGTGCCAAGGATGTGCAGCTTCTCTTTGCGGACCAGTCCACCGGCGCACGTTCGCCCTCCATGGTCGGGCAGGGGCGCATTGGCGAGCTTATTCAGGCAAAGCCGCAAGCCCGTCGTGCGCTTCTGGAAGAAGCGGCTGGCATCTCCGGCCTGCATACGCGCCGTCATGAGGCCGAGCTGCGCTTGCGTGCTGCTGAAACCAATCTCGAGCGTTTGGACGATGTGGTTGGCGAGCTTGGAAGCCAGATCGAAAGTCTGAAACGTCAGGCGCGTCAGGCAAACCGCTTCAAGGCACTTTCCGCAGATATTCGCCGGGCGGAAGCCGCACTTCTGCATTTGCGCTGGTCGCAGGCAAAGATGCAGGAAGGCGAGGCGCAAAGCGCCCTGGCGCAGGCAACCTCGGCTGTCGGTGACATGGCGCAAGCCCAGATGAACGCGGCGAAAGTACAGGCGGTCGGCGCACACAAACTGCCCGAACTGCGTGAGGCTGAAGCGAAAGCCGCGGCTGCATTGCAGCGCCTTTCCATTGCCAGAACGCAGCTTGATGAGGAAGGCGAACGTCTTCGTGCCCGTCGGGCAGAGTTGATAAAGCGTCTTGAGCAGCTTTCCGCCGACATCGCGCGCGAAGAAGAAATGATGCGTGAGAACGCCGACATTCTGGCGCGTCTCGATGACGAAGAACAGGAACTGATCGCTTCCGCTGAAGAATCCGGCGAGCGCGATCAGGAACTGCATGCACTGTTTGAGGAAGCGGAAGTTCAATTGCAGGACAGCGAGAGCGCTTTGTCCCGCGTGACGGCCGAACGTGCCGAAGCTGCCGCAGAGCGTGTGCAGATCGAACGTGTATTGAAGGAAACACGTGATCGTCGTGACCGTCTTTCTGTCCAGATGGAAGCGATCGAGCGCGACATCGCTGCTGTCGCGGAACAGATCGGTGGCCTGTTCGATCCGGCGGAAAAGCGCATCGTAGTCGATCGCTGTGCGGAAGAACTGGCATCCGCTGAGGAACTGGTCGCAAGCGCGGAAGAGCTCGTTGCAAGCGCGCGCGAAGCGGAAGCCGCCAGCCGCCAACCTTTGAGCGAGGCGCGTACCGAACTGAATCGCATCGAAACGGAAGCGCAGACGTTGGCCCGCATTCTGAATGCTGGTGAAACAGGGCAATTCCCGCCAGTGGTGGAAGAACTGCGTGTTGAGAAAGGCTATGAAGTAGCACTTGGTGCGGCACTCGGTGAAGATCTTGACGCGGCCAGCGATGAACATGCACCGGTCTACTGGGCTTACAATCCCGCAGCCAATGCCGATCCCGCTCTGCCCGACGGCGTGACACCCTTGGATCGGCTGGTAGAAGGGCCGCAGCAATTACGCCGTAGGCTGGCACAGGTCGGCGTTGTCTCGGAAAGTGAAGGCAAGCGCCTGCAGGCCATGTTGCGGCCCGGCCAGCGGCTCGTCAGCAAGACCGGAGCGCTCTGGCGCTGGGATGGCTATACGGCAAGCGCTGATGCGCCGACCCCGACAGCTCAGCGACTGGCACAAAAAAACCGGTTGGTGGAACTCGAACAGGAAGCGATTGCCGCGCGCAAACGTGCCGAGCAGGCTGAGCAGGATGTGCAGCGAACCGAAGCAGGCGTCCGCAAGGCCGTCGAACAGGAACGTGTCGCGCGCGATCAATGGCGTGCCAACCAGCGCAAGCTTGATGAAGCGCGTGAGGCTCTCGCGGCTGCGGAGCGTGCAGCAGGCCAATTGGCAACACGCCGTGCCGGTCTGGAAGACAGCAAGGCGCATCTGGAAGAAAATCTCGAAGAAGCGCAGATCCGTGTCACGGAAGCCGAAGAGCGGCTTGGCGAAATGCCGGATATCGATGCGATTGGCGAACGCCTTGCCGCATTGAGCAGCGAAGTCATGTCGGACCGCACGGCTTTGGCAGAAGCGCGCGCCGCCTATGAGGGGCTGCGGCGCGAGGCTGATGCTCGCAAACGGCGGCTGGAAATGATTGCGCTGGAGCGTCGCAACTGGAAATCCCGCGCCGAAAATGCTGACCGACATATTGCTGCTTTGAATGATCGCCGTGCGGAAACGGCGGATGAGGCCGAGGCCCTTGCGGAAGCGCCTGACGAAATCGAGAACCGCCGCCGGGCACTGTTGAACGAGCTTTCGCAGGCCGATGCCCTTCGGAAACAGGCTGGCGATATTCTGGCCGAGGCTGAGGCTGCGCAGGCGGAACTCGATAAGACGGCGACCCTTGCCATCCAGCAACTGGCTGCAAGTCGCGAACAGCGTGCGCGTGCCGAAGAACGTCTTGCAGCGGCAGAAGAACGACGCAAGGATGCTGAAGCCCGGATCGCCGAAGCACTGAACTGCCCACCGCACGAGGCTATTCGCCAGACGGGTTTAAGGCCGGATGAGGCTTTGCCCGATCCCGATCAGCTTGAACGCCAGTTGGAGCGGTTGAAGATTGAGCGGGAGCGGCTCGGTGCAGTCAATCTGCGCGCCGATGAGGAACAGGAAGAACTGTCTGGCCGCCTCGATACCATCGTCTCCGAGCGCGAAGACGTGATCGAGGCGATCAAGAAATTGCGTCAGGCGATCCAGAGCCTCAACCGCGAGGGACGCGAACGCCTGCTGGCTGCGTTCGACGTGGTGAATGTGCAGTTCCAGCGCCTGTTCACGCATCTCTTTGGCGGCGGCACGGCTGAACTGCAACTGATCGAAAGCGACGATCCGCTGGAAGCCGGTCTGGAAATCCTAGCCCGTCCGCCCGGCAAGAAGCCGCAGACCATGACGCTGCTTTCCGGCGGCGAGCAGGCGCTGACGGCCATGGCGCTCATTTTTGCAGTGTTCCTCACCAATCCGGCACCGATTTGCGTGCTGGACGAAGTGGATGCACCGCTCGACGATCATAACGTCGAGCGCTACTGCAATCTGATGGATGAAATGGCGGCTTCGACCGAAACGCGCTTCGTGGTCATCACGCATAATCCGATCACTATGGCACGCATGAACCGTCTCTTCGGCGTGACGATGGGTGAACAGGGCGTGAGTCAGCTCGTTTCTGTGGACTTGCAGACGGCTGAACGGCTGCGCGAAACGGGATGACGATCATAAATCTTCAGAGCTAACAGCAGGGGCGACAATTTCGGTCGCGTAAATCACTGGATCGTGTAACGTCCTAGCGCCACTTATATCCACCGGGATGCCTGCCATTGCTGACGAAAACGTTTATCCGTCGCGACGGCACGGGCCGGAGGCATCATCAGCTCGGCAATCTGAGCCTGAATGTTGGGAAATGGCGCGCGCGCGAGGGCGATGTCGGTGCGGCGCAGAACGGCGTCGTTGCTTGGCGTTTCTGGAACAGCGCTTCGGGGAAGGTTACAAGGATGGCGGTGGCCTACCACTCTTGCCGACGCGGCTGATGGCAGGACTTGCAATCCTCCCGCCTATCTGCGCGATCTCTTCATCAGCCTCGCCAACGGTCATCTGGCCAAAGACATCGACGCCCTGATGCCATGGGCATATGCCGTCCACATCAATGCCTCTCAATGAGCTCATCCGGCACTATACGGCGAGCTCATTGCATCATTCACCGCATTTCAACGCAAAAGCGTGCCAACCAAGGACCAACGGTCGTTTGTTATGGGGGTTGCTGTGCCGTTTTGGAATTTGCCTGCCAACGGTCATATGAAGACCGATGACAGGCTGGCGATACAATCTATGCGCTGCTAAGGGCTACAGGGCAAAGTTAGCTGTTAATGATGAGAACTTACTTAGTCATTTCATCGACCGTCTTCACGAGCATGGGAAGGGCATCTTCAGGGGTAAGGTCGCCCCGCATAACCTTGGCAATGATGTCGCGTTCCGCACGCCAGATGCGCACCGACGATCCGGTCGGATACCCCTCCCACGGGCGCGCCAGCTCGATTTGGGATGCCACTGTTTTGAAGCGCGGTTCCTTTTGGTAAAAAGGAGCAAGATAATCAGCGCCGTCAGCCAGTTTGTTCGTCGGTAGATACCCTGTCGTTTCTACCACGATACTCTGTCCTTTCGGACCGGTGGCAAATTTCAGATATTCCCAGGCCGCTTTCTGCACGGCCTCATCTTGTGAAAGAATGATGCCTGCTGCGCCGCCCGTTGGGAGGCCGCCATTCTCCTTATCGTCAATCGGTACTCTTATCGTGTTCAGTTTGAAGCGGTCTCCTACAAGGCCGATAATCTGTGCAAGGCGGGCGGGAGTATCGATGAAATAGGCGGTTTGTCCAGCTGCGAATTGCTGGCGCGCCTGTTCAAATTCCAGCAAATTCTCGCCGCCCTCAGTCACGATACGACGGAGAATTTTGAGGGCTGCCAGACCCTTTTCATTGTTGAAGCCAGCCTTTCCTGTTTCAGGCTCGACGAGCTGCGTTCCTTCCTGCCGCAAAATGGTCTGCCAGAGCCAATCGTCGGGCCAATCGTAGATTGTATAACCGATGCCCGTCATCTTCGGGTCTGCGTCATGGATTTTCTTGGCGCGCGCCAGAAGATCGTCCCAAGTCGCAGGTACCTCCTTGGGGTCCAAACCTGCTTTCTCGACGGCGCTTTCATTGACGTAAAGAATTGGAAGCGACGCGTTGAAGGCCATACCGTATTTGACACCATCTACAACGCCAATATCGAGCATGGACTGCGAATAATTCTCCGTTATCCAGTTTTGTGGTTCGGCATCCAGAAACGGCTTGAGGTCTACGATCTGGTTGCGCTTGGACAAAGTGCGCGCAAGCTCGGGCATAAGATGGTAGCCGGGAAAGTAGAGGTCTGGAAGCTGATTGGTGACGGCCAGCCGCTGCATTAGGAGATGGCCTTCGTCGTAGTCCTTGGCAGGAGCCCGGAATTTTATCTTGATATCCGGGTGCTCCTTCATGAAGGCTTGAGAAATTGGATCATGGAACTTCGCGAAGCCGGATTGTGCGTAGAGCACGTCCAGTGTCACCTCGGCGGCGGGTGCCGTTCCCGCCATCAAAAGCGTAAAGGTTCCGGCTGCGATGAATTTTGCTATGTGTTTCATATGTTCCTCCCTGGATTCAGACGTTTATATATTGAGGCTTCTTATTTGACACCGGTCATGGTGATGCCCTGAATGAAGCGCTTGCGCGCAATCAGGAAGCAGATCACGAGCGGGGCGGTGAGCATGGTGGCGGCCGCCGTCAGCGCTCCATAATTCGAGCCAGTTTCCGCGTCAGCGAAGAGCAGCATGCCAAGCGGCGGCGGTGCGAGCTGGTTGTCGGAAATGACGATGAGCGGCCAATAAAGGTCGTTCCAGTGCGCGACAATCGAGAACACCGCGAAAGCGGCGATTGCCGGCATGGCACTCGGCGTGACGATGCGCCAGATGATTTCAAGCTCGCCCATGCCGTCAAGTCGTGCGGCATTGATGATATCGTCGGGGAAACTCCTAAAAAACTGCCGGAACAGGAATATTGCGAAGGCTGACAGGAAAAACGGCAGCATCATCGAAAAATAGCTATTGAGCTGACCAGCCCAGGCCAGAGCGATATAGAGGGGAAGCGCTGGCACCTGGATGGGGATCGCCAGTGCCAGCAGGATCAGAACGAAGAAAAGGTTGCGGCCGGTAAATTTCAGCTTGGCCAGTGCGTAGGCACACGGGATCGCGACGATCAACTGGACCAGAAGGATACCGCTGCACACAATGACGCCGTTCAGCGCAAAGCGCAGCAAAGGTGCGCTTTCAAGCGCGAAGCTGTAATTTTCCACGCCATAAAACTGCGTTGGCCATAGCCGCAGCTGAGCGCTGAATATCTCATTTGGCGGTTTGATTGATGTGACGAGCATCCAGACGAAGGGCATGACGATGAAGATTGCACCTAAGATCAAGATGGCGTGGACCGCGATGAAGCCAAGTCCCCGTTTCAGCTCCGAGAAGCTGCGTGCAGGCGGGCTGGCGATTTGTGGCTGTTCGTCCGATAGCGGTGTCAATAGTGCACCCTCCTGTCGATGAAAAAGGTCTGGATGCCCGAAAAGATCAGGATGAATGCCAAAAACACCAGCGTCAGCGCTGCGGCATAGGCGGTCGAAAAATACTGGAAGCCTTCCAGATAGATCGCATAGAGAATCACATTGGTGGAATCTTGTGGGCCGCCCCGCGTGATCGCGACTACCGTGTCAAAGACCTTGAAGGCGGTGATGGATGTAGTGATGAGGACGAACATGGTCGTCGGCCCAAGCATCGGCCAGGTCACGGTCAGGAAGCGGTCGATCACGCCAGCTGCACCATCAATATCAGCGGCTTCATAGAGGTCTTTGGGGATCGCCGAGAGACCGGCCAAAAACAGCACCATGTTGAACCCGACAAGTTGCCAGATTCCAATGACCGCCAACGTCGGCAGCGCATAGGCAGGGTCGCTGAGGAAATTGACCGGCTGGAAGCCCAGGGCAACAATAATCGCGTTGATTGGTCCAAGGCTTGGATGAAGCAGGAATTTCCATACCGACGCCATGGCAATAAGCGTTGCCGTGACCGGCAGGAAGAAGATGACCTCATAGATTGCGCGGCTACGCGTTCGGCCATGGATGAGAAGGGCGAACAGGAGTCCGAGCCCCACTGATCCGGGAACCACGAAGGCCACGTAGATGAACGTGTTGAAGAGCGATCGACGGAAGGTTTCGTCGTGCAAGGCATTGGAAAAATTCTTGAGGCCGGCAAATGACAGCGTCAGGTCGCCAAGCTGATAATCGGTGAGACTGAGCACCACTAAGACAATCAGCGGCACGATATGGAGCAACAGGAGCAGTATGAATGCGGGTGCCGCCAGGCCAAGCCCTGTCAGCTTCTCAACGAATTCTCGCCGCCCGAGCCTTTGTCCAAGAGCCGGTTCAACGGGTTGAGCCATGTTTTGCCCTCCCGGAATCGTCGCCTGACAAGAGCACATGCGTTTTTTCCGCCCGCCGTCCGTCGGGGCCGAAAATATGGCAAAGCGTGGGGTCGAAGGTCAGTCGCACAGCATCGCCTTCGTGGATGTCTTCATGCGGCGAAGTCGTGCGCATGATGAAACTGGTCGCTTCCGTGCCGGTCAGGTCGAGGTGATGGAGAAATTCGGCGCCGAGATTTTCCGTGCGGCGCAGGCGTGCGTCGATGATTGGTTGACCTGTGGCCGTCTGCTTAAGCGAAAGAAGGTCGAGCGCCTCCGGCCTGATGCCGATGGTCACACTCTCGCCCTGCGGCAGGTTGACGGCGATGCCAAGTGGCCTGCCTTGTATTTCCACCCGACCGGCCGGTCCAATCGATGCGGGCATAGTATTGATTGTTGGGCTACCGATGAAGCGGGCCACTTCCAGATTGGTCGGATGCTCATAAAGTTCCGTCGGCGTCCCGAGCTGCTGCACCTTGCCGCCGTCCATCATTGCGACACGGTCCGACATGGTCATGGCTTCGATCTGGTCGTGCGTGACATAGATGAAGGTCGCGCCCATGCGCTTGTGCAGTTCGGTCAGTTCTGTGCGCATGTGGACGCGCAGTTTCGCGTCCAGATTGGATAGCGGTTCGTCCATCAAGAAGGCGCGCGGCTGGCGGACCATCGCCCGGCCGAGCGCCACGCGCTGGCGCTGCCCGCCAGAAAGCTGCGCAGGTTTGCGGCCAAGCAGCGCCTCAATCTTCAATTGGCCGGCCACGGCTTCGACCTGTTGTGCAATCTCTTGTGTTAGCCTTTTGCGGCGTGGCGAGAGATGTTTGATCAGCGGGATGCGCTCCAACAGGCTGAGTTTTTCTACTGTGAGGGGAACAGCGATGTTGTCGAAAGCCGTCATATGCGGATAAAGCGCGTAACTTTGAAACACCATCGACAGCTTGCGCTCATGCGGGCGCAGGTGGTTCACCGATGCGCCGTCCACGCTGATCGTACCTGCCGACTGGCTTTCCAGGCCGGCGATGATGCGCACGAGTGTCGACTTGCCGCAGCCCGAAGGTCCAACGAGGGTAAGAAATTCCCCGTCGCGGATCGAAATATTAATGTCGTCCAGTACCTTGAGGCTTCCGAACGATTTAGTGATGTTTTGGATATCGACCTGGGACAAAAACTCTCCTCCAGCATTCGTCGCCCGCTCCAACTATCGCGGGGGGTAAACCTCATGCACAACGTCATCGATCCACATCATCTTCAGTTCCGGCAGATGTACACGCTTAAAGCTGAAACCTGAATCCGAGAAATCGTATCGTACGGCGCC
The DNA here is from genome assembly GCF_902825325.1 of Brucella tritici. Lineage (GTDB taxonomy): Bacteria > Pseudomonadota > Alphaproteobacteria > Rhizobiales > Rhizobiaceae > Brucella. The sequence continues at coordinate 255,820 of NZ_CADEAR010000005.1, forward strand.
AAGCTGCTTTTCGCCGCCCAAAGGCGGCTGCATGTCTGGACCAACCGCGAAGGCGGCTGACGGACACCAGACGAACTGGATGCCGTCGAGAACGAAATCGTGTGACAGATGAAGATGACCACTGGCGATAAGATCGACACCGAAGCGCTGCGTGAGGCGCTGCAGCCGGGTGCGTGGTTCCGGCCTTACTGACCAATAACCGTTGTCGATATCGTCCCAGCCATTGATAAACAGAGGTTGGTGGGTAAACCATGCGATGCGGCGGCCGTCCGCGCTCTGCATTTGTCGTTCCAGCCAGTGAAACTGCGCTTCTTCCGCCGCAAGACCGGAACTCATGATCATGGAATCGAACCCGAGAAGGCGCCACTTTCCCACATCCTTTGCCCAGAAATCTGCGCCATACTGTCGGTTCCAGCGTTCCAAACGATGTTCATTGGTCGGCTGATGTGCGCTTTGCGGTTCGCCGACATCGTGGTTTCCAGGAACAACCAGCATCGGGGCGGGCAGGCCGACCATCACTTCGCGGCAGAAGGTAAAATCGTCCTCGACATCCGCGCCGTCCACGCTGATATCGCCGGAATGAATGATGAGATTGGGATTTTCACTGGCGAGCCAGTTTTTCAAAGGCTGCCAATTTTCCACGAAATGCGCCTTGTGGCGTCCAAGATGCGTGTCTGAAATCTGTATGACGCGGACCATTCCTTCATTCCCCTGATTGCAAACTGATCAGATCAATTCGCCGCATCGAAAAAGGTTTACAACTGTTGGTGTGGACTTGCAAATGTAACGTTCCGGTCAGTCGGTCAGTCATGTTCACCGATGAGGATATTGGCAGCGGTTATCGCAGCCGGTAATTCTGCTGCTCCGTTGACAACGAAAGCAGCGCCGCTGGCCTTGAGAAGCGAAGCCCGGTCGGGACGCGGATCTGCTGGATCGACAAATCCGATTGCAGTCATGCCTGCTGCATTGGCGGCGAGGACGCCGTGCGAACTGTCGTCGATCATCACGCAATGCTCCGGCTTGACGTGGAATTGTTCAGCGCAATGCAAAAGAAGGTCTGGGGCAGGCTTGGGTCTCGCCACCATCTGGGCGCTGAACACTGCGGGATGGAAATGCTCCCACAAATCAAGCTTGCCCAAACTGCTTTTGAGGCGCTCGATGGAACTGTTTGAGGCAACGCATTTGGGCCGCCTCACGCTTTTGACCACCGCATCAATGCCCGGCATCGATGTGAGCGAACACCCAAATTCCTCATAAAGACGCGTGTGCCAGGCGGAGAAATGGGCATCGATGTCGATCATGCCCAGTTCTTCCGCACAGATCCTGCGGATAGACGGTTCTGAATGGCCGGTGAACCTGACATGCGCCTCCTCGTCCGTGATGGACATGCCGGCATTGCGCAGCATTTCGGCAAGTGTCCGGCTGGCGATAGGCTCGCTGTCAATCAGCACCCCGTCACAGTCAAAAATGATGAGAGCAATATTTTCAAGAGCATCCAAGCCTGCTGATGTTATGTCGGTCATGGCAATCATCCCTGCACGCAGGGCATTGGATGGACGGCAGGAAAGCCAGCCCGCATATCGTACGGGATAGGTCGGTGTCGTTTTGCCCTTTTGATTTCCGGCGGCATCGCTCTTTCCTCCCGGTAATGCTTCAACTTTGACGACATTCAGTCTAGGTAGGTCGAAACAGTTGTCAATAGATAATTACAGATGTAAATACATTAGATATTGAAACAGTAGAATCAGCGATTTGTGCCGTAAATTCGGAGTGCCGGTATCTTTCCGTGCGGGAGAAGCGCTGCTACACCAAGGCAGACAGGCAGAGGGTCCGCCGGGCGGGCCCGGTTGGCAAATGAGGTTCTGATGATGAACGGAAAACCGTTGTTGAACGGTCCAGCTGCGCTCGCCGAAGAACAGATGCAGATGCGCGTCGTCTGGCAATATTTCATGGAAGGTCGGACACAAGGAGAAATCGCGCAGGCCTTCTCCACCAATCGCCTGCGCATCAATAAGATTATCGCCGAGGCGCGCCGGTCGGCGCTGGTGACGATCACGTTGAACTCTCGACTGGTGTCATGCGTAGAATTGGAGCGACAGCTCGTCGCCGATTTTTCGTTGCGGCACGCCAGTATCGTGCCGACGCCCGACAATCCTGAGCTGGTGCCTGTGCTGGTGGGACAGGCGACCGCCCATTATCTCTTAGACCAGCTGAACACCACCGACATATCGGGGATCGGTGTGGGGTGGGGCGCGACATTGCGTGAGATGGTGCGTCACATGCCTAAGCTGAAACGGCCCGATGTTTCCGTCAGTTCCGTCCTCGGCGGTCTCACGCATGGCATCGAGATCAATACATTCGATATTGCGAGTGATCTGGCGCGCCAGCTCAATGCGCAATGCGCTTACCTCGCCGCGCCGATTTACGCTGGCAGCCCCCAATCTCGCGACGCCATCGTCAGTCAGGACGTGTTCGAAAGCGCTTTTGAGCGGATCAGGAAGAACGACATCATCCTTGTCAGTATCGGCGACTTGACGATGCGTTCGCTGCTAATCCGCTACGGATTGCCGAGTGACGTTTCGTTGGATGAACTGATTGCAGCTGGTGCCTGCGGCGATATCGTCGCGCAGTTTATTGACCGGAATGGTAAGCCCATCGACCATCCGATCAACCGGCGCGCCATAGCGCCGTCATTCGAGACCCTAAAAAGCGTGCCGACTGTGGTGTTCGCGTCGGGCGGGCTTAACAAGGCAGAAGCGCTTGCTGCCGCGCTGCTCTCCGGCACCGGCAATGTACTCATTTGCGACGAGGAAACCGCGCGCCGTGCTCGCCAGATTGCGCTTGATGCATTAGGTGTTTCAGGCGAGTAGCCAGATCATCTACGTTCCAAACTGCACCGTTGGACGCTATCATCTTTAGCGATAAATAGCTCTCCTTAATGCTGGCCGCTTTTCTCCAATCAGCGGAAATTTTCAATCCAGCTTGGAAATTGCCAAACGCGAGCGATTTTTGGACATCAAGGGGAAAAATAACTATCGCATCAGGCTCCAAAAGCCATGTTTTCGGCCATGCACCTTTTTCAAATTCGCAACGTAGTCATCATGCGTTTTGAACTCTGCAAACTCTTCTATCTGATGTGCCAGAGACGCACATTCCATGAGATGTCGCGCGGCGTGCTTGTAACGACTGGAGCGAGCATAATTGAGCGTAAAATCGATCATGGCACGCAGAAGGAGGGTCGCTGCCAGTGGATATTTCGCGCTTAGCACTTCTGCTGCAGGAGAAAGCAGTTCGTAACGATCGCCATCTAGTCCGGCGGCTCGGTGCGTTACCAATTTGGCTGCTTCGGCAGGAGAAGGATAGTTCAAAAAGAGTATCAATGCCTGCTGGACATCGGGATGGGTCTGAGCGTATGCAAATGCCTTTTCCTCAGCCTCCACATCGTCAAAATCCGGTAATCGGCGCACAAATTCCTTCAGCATGCCGTCATTGAGAGACTGTTCAAAGCACTGCCAGCGAAACTGTTGTGCTTCTTCACCACGACCGAGCATTTCAAGAGCGTCGGCTCGTGTCGCCTGCCAATCGTAGGGAACTTGATACCGCTCACCGATTTGTGCGTTGTCAAGGGTTCTCAAAGCTTCCTCGGCTCGCCCTGCCGAAACCATCCTCCTGCCGATCTCTGTCGCTACTGTGGGGATAATATGCGTGTGCTCGGCATGCTGAGCGATATACAGGTCCACGTCACCTAACGCGTCAGCGATTTGCTGCAAGGACACTTTTGCTGTGAAGAATGCGCTACTCGCATAGACATCGTCCCGATAAACAGGCTCGTTTGAGCTCAAACCTATCAGTTGTCTGCTTTCGTTGGTTCGTTTCGTGTCGCGTGTCTTCGTTCCGCCTTCGAATAGCTGCTGCAATTGCCGCAGCCCTTCTTCGCCAAGGGCTGGTACCATGGATGGGATCAATCTGTCGAATTGACTGTAGCCATTGTTATTCTGGAGTGCTGCATAAATTCGCCCGACAAGGCTCTCCGTGGAGATCTTGACCTGTCCAGCTATCCGTCCTGCGTCATCAATTGCCTGATGAAAGCTTTCGGTGAGCGTTCCGCTACCGTCATGTGTGCGTTCGTAAATAGAATCTCCTAACAACAAAAACTGCCATATGAGTTCGAAAGCCTCATCGGGATTCGTCGGTGCTATTTTTTCGACGATTGTTTTACGCTGGGTTTCCAGATCGGATTTGACCGTCTTGACTTTCTGCCAGTCGATCCAACTCTTGGCACGAGCGATACTGCTGAGACGTTTGCGAACCTCCCTGGCCAATTCTTCCCCGCTAGAGTTACCAGCAAGTTCCATTCGAAGACGTCGTTTGTGGTTGGCATTTCCGGTACTGATTTCGATCAGCAGTTCAGCCAGTTTCTCTACGCCGAGCGCTTCGAGATTTTTTGCATTGAGCGTCGTTTTGGATGCCATGAAATAAGCCATTCGATTAATGCATAGCTGAAATCTGAATAGCGGACTGAACAGGTTTTCACCAGCATGATTAATCTCTTCTACGGACGGGTTTCCCTCGATTGAACTTTCAACGAACTCATTCTGGCACATCGCGATGCCGTTGGGAGCCGTCCACACCAACATGGAAGAAAAGTTGGTCATCGGGTTACATTTGTTTCACAAGATTCTCGCATCGTCTCAATGTGTATCGTTGGGGCGATTGTTGAAGGGTTGCTCCGACCATTGAGCACCGCGATCCAGCCTGAAGAAGAGGCGGAGCAAAAAGCCAGTATCGTTCAGGTTTGTTTGAGATTTGCCGGTCAGTTTGCCAGATGAGCAGCCATGGCACCTATCGCTTAGTTTGCCACGAAGGGTCATGACAGGGGAGCGTGGCCCCGATCAAAGATGAAGATCACGCTTTGTGTCATTGCGATTCGTCGCTTTAACCGGACGGGAGGAAACTTTAAATGAAGCGCAGTTTTGCGGTCTTTATCGTTTAACGAACCGGTTGACTTCTGCAGCCTCGTCCATTTCCTTTCGCCGGAAATAGATGGCGCGCCCGCAGCGGATTGGACTGTGTCCCTGTACAATGATGATCTGCTCATCCTTGCGCATGCTTTGAGTGATTTCGTGTGGCATGATCAGCGGGCGACGTTGGAAATTGAGGTTTTCGGATTTTCGCGAGGCGGTGTTTTTCGTATCCCAGCCGGTATTTCGTGAACTGCTTTTTACCTCCACCGTCATTTCCCCGCATTGGGCCGAGACGTTTCGCGCGGTATCGAGTGCCTTGATCGCCGCATAGCTTGTAAAGGCGCATCCATCGAGCCATGACAATGCACCGTCTTTGCCAAAATGGCGTTCCAACTGGCCGACGGATTGGTACATCAGCATCATGCTGATCCCGTATTTGCGACCGCGATCACGCGCTTCTTCAAGAACGCGCATATAGCCAAGCAGGTCAACCTCATCGAGCATGAACAAGGCACGGCGCTGGAATGCACCATCCGCCTCAATCATTGCATTGATCAGCGAGCCGATGATTACACGCCCGATCCCCGGATAGGAACGCAGGATCGATGCAGGGATATTTAGAAACACATCCTTTTTGCCTGTCGCGATCTCTGCGGATTTGAAGCTATCGCCACAGACGAGGCCAGCGTAATTGTCGAGAGATAGCCATTGTGTATCCTTCGATGCAGTCGAATAGACACCTGAAAACGTCTGCTCGGTCATATTGACGAAGACGCCAAGTGTTTCACGAATGAAGGCAGATTCTGAATGCTCCTGAACCTCTCGCAGCATGGCGAGCACGGATGTCTCGGGTTCGGAAACGATCTGTCGCAGGCTGCGCAAATTGCGTCGGCCGGAAAACTCCGGCGACAGCGTGACATGTGCGAGAAGCCCAGTGAGAAGATTATGGGCCTGATCTTGAAAGTAAGAGCCGGTCGAGCTTTCGAAGCGCACACTTTCCGACAGCAACATATGAGCGATACCGACAATATCCTCTTCTTTGCTGGTTGATGTCTCAATTGCGTCAAGCACATTGAAACCTGTGACAGGGTTTGCCGGGTCAAGGATCATGGCTTCTCGCCGCAGTTTCTTCCGGCGATGTTCGATGACCATTGGTGCCACTTCGGTCGAGGGATCAAGACAGATGATCGGACCGGTGTAGCGCAGCGCTGTCGGCACGACATTACTCGTCGTCTTGTAGCCGCCTGATCCGGCAAAGAAGAGCATGTGGGTGGAATCGAAATCCTGCTTGTAGGTAAGAAGCGGTGCCTTGCCGCCGCGTCCCCATGTGGCTGGGTCGTTTGGATCGAATGGTAGTTTATGAACGAGCTCCTTGTCGACGCGATAACGTTCGCCAACGACGATTTCGCCATCTTCCGGGAATAGTCGTGCTGCAGCACGCATTGGCAGCCAGTCTGCATCGCCGAAGGTTGCGCGCCGGGCGCGCATTACCTGTTCAGGCACGACACTGGAAATGCGTGCTGATACAGCAATGGCAATAAAGCCGATGACAGCGCTGACGACCGCGATCATATCCAGGTATGACAGCGTCTGGTCCCAACTCAATGCCCGGCTTTCCACGAAGGGGGAAAGACGGGTAATTTCGCGCAATGCGTAGAAACCAGTTATGAGCAGGAAGCAGGCAAGGCTTGCCAGCGCGATCGTTTTCCGCCGATGCAATGGCAACATCCAGACAGTCAGGAGCCCGGCAAGCGGGCCGAATATAAGGGCTGGTACAGGAGACGCCCGTAAAATCCAGTATTGCGGTTTCCCTGATAAGCCAGCGGCCAATTCCGGCCAACGCCAGTTGGCAATATAGAATGCCAAACTGGAAACAGCGATTGGCACCAGGGCGAGCAATTGGCTTGGATGCGGTTTTGCGCCAGTCGTCATTGCGCAGCATCCGGCTTTTCTTGCCAATGAGGATCCGATACTTTTACGCGGAAAGCCATTTCACCGAGATTGCGCAAGCGCTGAAACTCAGCCGTATCCGGTAAAAGTCGCGCCAGTTCCAGCAAGCCACCGAGCAGGAATGCCCGGTCTGCCGTCGACAGACCGGCACGAACGACAATTTCGCCGAGTAGGTATTTTTTGCGAAGGTCTTTCTTACGTTTAACTGACACGAGCAACCTCCGTCGACGCGCCAGTCCCACCATTTGTCTTTCGATGCGACGCAGCGGATGCGTCACCGATGTTCCTTTTTTTCCTTTCGCGAAATCGTGTCGTAATTTCACTAATGATTTGATCGATCTCCGTATCGGCGATGTCCATTTCCGCCAAACCGGATTTCGTGGCTGCACGCGCAAAGCGCTCGGCGGACTTTATCAGCAGTTCTTTTCTGCGTTCGTGCAGCTTCTCGATTTGTATGTCGATATCAAGAATAGAATTTTTGCCTGCCATCTATCGCGTTCCTTCCCATTTCGCGCTTTGCCCCTCGTTTATTTAACTATATATAAAAAGATAGTTAAATATGTTATAAAGCGCAAGTCTATAACATATTGTGCGGAAAAAGCTTGTTTAACTGTCTAAAAAATCGACGTCAATCAAAGCTCGTGTGCCGAGATACGACGTTCTTTGAAGGTCGGGAGGAGTGTCATGGCGATCATGTTCGTCAGAGCGCAGGTGATCAGCAGGGGGGCGGGGCGCAGTATTGTCTCGGCTGCTGCCTATCGCCATCGTGCACGGATGGTGGACGAGCAGGCGGGAACTTCATTTAGCTATCGTAGCGGGGCTGATGAACTCAAGCATGAGGAACTGGCGCTTCCCGATGAGATTCCTAACTGGCTAACGACAGCCATTGAAGGAAAGACGGTCGCCGCGGCAAGCGAAGTTTTATGGAATGCGGTCGACGCCTTTGAGAAGCGGGTGGATGCACAGCTTGCCCGTGAACTCGTTATTGCGCTGCCGGAGGAACTGACACGTGCAGAAAACATTGCGCTCGTCCGCGAATTTATCAGGGAAAATCTGACCGCAAAGGGCATGGTTGCCGACTGGGTCTATCACGACAGGGACAGCAATCCGCATATCCATCTGATGATGACGTTGAGACCGCTGACGGAACAAGGGTTTGGCAGCAAGATGGTGGCGGTATCTGGGCCCGACGGCAAGCCGTTGCGGGTGATCAAGCCCGATCGTCCGAATGGTGCTATCGTTTACTCGCGCTGGGCCGGTGACAAGGAGACGATGAAGGAGTGGAAGATTGCCTGGGCAGAAACGACCAATCGGCATTTGGCGCTTGCTGGCCATGACATTCGTCTTGACGGGCGCTCTTATGCCGAGCAGGGGCTCGATGGGATCGCGCAAAAGCATCTTGGACCGGAGAAGGCTGCTTTGGCGCGCAAGAATATGGAGATGTATTTCGCGCCGGCCGATCTTGTTCGCCGCCAGGAAATGGCAGATCGGCTTCTTGTAAAGCCTGAACTTCTTTTAAAGCAGCTTGAGCGCGAACGTTCCACTTTCAACGAACGCGACATTGCCAGAACGTTACATCGTTATGTTGATGATCCAGCCGATTTTGCCAGTATCCGCACACGGGTGATGGCGTCCAATAATCTGGTGTTGTTAAGGCCTCAGCAAGTTGACCGGCAAACTGGTAAGGTGGCGGAACCGGCTGTCTTTACGTCGCAAGAGATCTTGCGCACAGAGTTTGACATGGTTGGCTCGGCGGAGGTTTTGTCCAAGCGAACTGGCTTCAGGATCACTGACAAACAAAGGGCGTCGGCGTTGGGGGCCATCGAAACGGCTGATCCTGAAAAGCCTTTCAGACTTGAGCAGGAGCAGATTGACGCTGTCCATCATGTCACCAGTGACAGCGCTATTGCCGCCATTGTTGGTCTTGCCGGAGCGGGCAAATCGACGCTTCTTTCAGTTGCACGTATTGCGTGGGAAAGCGGACATCATCGCGTTTTGGGTGCAGCACTTGCTGGCAAGGCAGCCGAGGGATTGGAGGAAAGCTCGGGTATCAAATCGCGAACTCTTGCCGCATGGGAACTTGCCTGGGCGAACGAACGCGATCTGCTGAAACGCGGCGATGTTTTTGTCATAGAAGAGGCAGGAATGGTGCCGTCGCAGCAGATGGCACGTGTGTTGGAGGCAGCAAAGGATGCCGGAGCAAAAGTCGTCCTTGTCGGTGACGCGATGCAGCTTCAACCAATTCAGGCCGGGGCAGCGTTTCGCGCTATTGCTGAGCGGATAGGTTCTGCAGAACTTGCTGGTGTTCGTCGCCAGCGCGAAGGATGGGCACGCGACGCCTCACATCTGTTTGCGCGTGGTGAAGTCGAAAAAGGTCTTGATGCATATTTAAAGCATGGGCACCTTATCGAGGCGCGAACCCACGACGAGATTATCGGCCGTCTGGTTTCGGATTGGGCAGATGCACGCCGCTCGTTTCTCCAGCAATCAAAGGGAGAGGAAAGTGCATTTTCATATTGCGACAAATTACTCGTGCTTGCCCATACCAACAAGGATGTAAGGCTCCTCAACGAATCTCTTCGTGAAGAAATGAAGAAGGAATGCGCGTTGACGGTGCCGCGGGAATTCCGAACTGAACGTGGTATGCGGGAATTTGCTGTTGGTGATCGCATCATTTTCCTCGAAAATTCCAGGTTTATTGAAACGCGAGCAACCGGGTTCGGCCCACAATATGTCAAGAATGGTCTGCTTGGTACCGTCGTTTCCACCGGCGACAGACATGATGTTCCGCTGCTTTCCGTCCGTCTCGATAACGGTCGCGACGTTATTATAAGCGAGGATAGCTATCGAAATATTGATTATGGCTATGCTGCCACCATCCATAAAGCGCAAGGAACGACTGTCGAGCGGACCTTCGTGCTTGCCACCGGCATGATGGATCAGCATCTGACCTATGTGGCGATGACGCGACATCGGGATCGGACAGATCTTTATGCAGCACGTGAGGATTTTGAGCCGAAAGCGCAATGGGGTGGGAAATCGCGTATTGACCATGCAGTGGGCGTTACTGGGGAACTGGTTGAGGCCGGCATGGCAAAGTTCCGACCGCAGGACGATGATGTTGACGAAAGCCCTTATGCCGACGTGAAGACTGATGACGGGACTGTGCATCGGCTGTGGGGCGTCAGCTTGCCCAAGGCGTTGTCCGACGCAGGCGTATCGGAAGGCGATACGGTTCTTTTGAAAAAAGACGGTGTCGAAATCGTCAAGGTCACAATTCCTGTCCTCAACACGGAAACGGGAAAGAAAACTTACGAGGAAAGGCAGGTGGAGCGAAACGTCTGGACGGCAAAGCAGATCGAAACGGCAGCCATGCGTCTTGAGCGCATTGAGCGCGAAAGCCATCGCCCGGAACTCTTTGGACAGTTGGTTGAACGTCTTGGCCGTTCAGGCGCAAAAACCACAACACTCGATTTCGAGAACGAGGCCGACTATCAGGCGCATGTTCGCGACTTTGCCCGCAGGCGCGGTATCAACACAATTTCCGGGATGGCTGCAGACATAGAAGATAAGGTGACGCGCCAATGGTCATGGATTGTGGAAAAGCGCGAGCAGGTGACAAAACTTTGGGAGCGAGCAAATGTCGCGCTTGGCTTTACGATCGAGCATGAGAAAAATGTCTCCTATAATGAAGAGCGATCTGAAAAGCGTGCGGCCGACAATCCCATCGAGTGGGTCTATCTTATTCCACCGACAACCCGATTTGTCCGTAGCATAGAGGAAGATGCCAGGCTTGCTCAACTCAGTTCGGATCGCTGGAAGAAGCGGGAGGTAGTCCTCCGGTCGTTTTTGGAAAAGGTCTATCGTGATCCCGATAGCGCTTTGGCCACATTGAATGGACTTGCATCGGATGCCAGCGTCGAGCCGCGTCGGGTTGCCGATAATCTGCAGCATCTTGGCCATCTGCGTGGATCGGGTCGCCTAATCGACGATCATATTACCCGAAATGACCGCAAGGCTGCACTCAACGCACTGTCGCAACTCGCTCCCTTGGTGCGAGCCCATGCGACAGAATTCCGACGTCAGGCCGAGCGCTTCAAAAATCGCGAAGAAAAACGTCGTTTATATATGGCCTTATCAATCCCGGCACTCTCGAAGCCGGCAATGGCCCGCCTCACCGAGATTGAAAGCGTGCGAGAACACGGTGGACCGGATGCCTACAAGATTGCTTTTGCTTATGCCGTCGAGGATCGTTTGCTGGTTCAGGAGGTAAAGGCAGTCAATGAGGCGCTGACGGCTCGCTTCGGCCGGACTGCTTTTACTAAAAACGTCGATGCCGTCGGCGAACGCAACATGATTGAACGCATGCCGGAGGATCTTGATTCCGATAGACGCGATAAACTGATCGATCTGTTTGGAGCCATACGCCGATTTTGCGACGAACAGAAACTTGCTGAACGGCAAGACCGTTCGCAGGTGGTTGCCGCCGCTAGCGTGGAGCCGGGGAAGAAAACGAGAGCCTTGTTGCCCATGCTTGCTGCTGTGACGGAGTTCCGGATACCAGTCGAAGATGAGGCTCGGGCGAGGGCGCGCGATGTTGCCCACTATCGTCATGATCGAGCAGCCTTGGTGGAAATAGCCAAACGCATCTGGCGTGACCCGGCTGGCGCTGTCGACCAGATCGAGGCTCTTATCTTGAAGGGGTTTCCTGGCGAGCGGATTGCTAGAGCCATCGCGAATGAACCCTCAGCCTATGGTGCAATTCGTGGATCTGATCGTATCATGGATAGACTGTTGGCAATCGGTCGCGAGCGACGAAACGCCCATAAGGCCTTGAGTGATGCGCAAAGTCAGATCCGGTCACTTGGTTCGTCCTATAGGACAGCGCTTGAAAACCAGGTCAAATCAATCACCGAGGAACGTCGACGTATGGCTATCGTCATCCCGGGCATGTCGCCAGCCGCCGAAAATGCATTGCGTAAGCTTACAGATGTCACGAAGACGAAGGGTGCCAAACCCAATGTTGCCGCCAACTCGCTTGATGCCGTCATCTGTCAAGAGTTTGAACGGGTTAGCCGGGCGCTTGACCTTAGATTTGGACGTGATGCGATTTTGCGTGGGGAGAAAACGGTCATCAACCATGTCTCGTTAGCACAGCGTCCAGATTTTGAGGCAATGCGGTTCAGGTTAAAAATTCTCCAGCAAACCGTTCGCAAGCAGGCGCGCGATAAGGTAATTGTTCAGCGCCGACAGCGCAGCGTCAATCAGGTACAGAGCATCGACCGATAAACTCGACTTGAATGAGATGGAACAAGAATGCTTATAAACCGCGATAGTTCCTTCAGTCATATGTTTATAATGGACGCATGTGCTCAAAACTGGAGGACTATGTCGCTTTTACCTGGTATTGTTGACGAATGGAGATAGACGAGGGCAAAATCGATGACGTGGTTCTGGCCTTGTTGTGGCTGACGTTCCACAACGAGCGTTGCGCCTGGATGGGTTTTGACTGGTCAACGACGGATCGGTTGCATGACAAAGGCCTGATCTGTGATCCGGTGAACAAGTCGAAGTCATTGATCTTGACGGATGAAGGGTAACCGGTGTCACACCCTCACCTTGACGCCGCAGCCTAATTTTTTGTGGCGAGCGGGTTCAGACTGAGACGTAATTGCAAAATTGGACTGCGTGAGTTACTTAGCGTCATCCACAAGGACCCGGTGAAACTCCGGGTGGCTCTTCTGGCCGCCGATCCGCCAGACAACACAGCAACGCAACCTATTCCATTTTCGAGGACCGAGTTTCGCTCGGCCCGTTGCCTCAACTGTGAAAAATCTCTCATGCGAACTCTTTCAAACTACCGTCAGGAGTGGTTCTCCAACATCCGTGGCGACGTGCTTTCGGGTATCGTCGTCGCTCTCGCGCTTATCCCGGAAGCGATAGGCTTCTCGGTGATTGCGGGTGTCGATCCCAAGGTCGGCCTGTACGCCTCCTTCGCAATCGCCTGCGTGGCGGCCTTTGTGGGCGGTCGGCCGGGCATGATCTCTGCCGCCACGGCTGCGACCGCTGTCGTCATGATCTCGTTGGTCAAAGAGCACGGTCTTCAGTATCTGTTCGCCGCCACCATCTTGATGGGCGTCATCCAGATCGTCGCGGGATGGCTGAGGCTCGGCCGCGTGATGCGCTTCGTCTCCCGCTCTGTCATCACGGGCTTCGTCAACGCCCTTGCGATCCTGATCTTCATGGCCCAGTTGCCCGAACTCATAGGGGTCCCGACGCTTACCTACGTGATGATCGCAGGCGGCCTCGCCATCATCTATCTCTTTCCATACGTGACCAAGGCTATTCCATCGCCGCTCGTGGCCATCGCGGTCCTCACGGCCATGGCGTGGTGGTTTGGCATGGACCTGCGCACCGTCGGCGACCTCGGTGAGCTACCGTCTTCTATCCCGTTACTGATGCTTCCGCAGGTTCCGTTGACCTGGGAGACGCTGCAGATCATCTTCCCATACTCGGTGACGCTTGCTGCTGTCGGCCTGCTCGAATCGCTGCTTACCGCGCAGATCGTCGACGACATGACGGACACGCCGAGCAACAAGAGCCAGGAATGCGTTGGACAGGGCGCGGGGAACATCGCCTCGGCACTGGTCGGCGGCATGGGCGGATGCGCCATGATCGGACAGTCGGTCATCAACGTAACATCTGGCGGTCGAGGACGGCTTTCAACGTTCGTCGCGGGTGCTTTCCTGTTGTTCCTGATCGTCGTCCTTAACGACCTCGTCCAGATCATCCCCATGGCTGCGCTTGTTGCGGTTATGATTATGGTTTCCATTGGCACTTTCTCCTGGCGGTCGATCCGCGACCTGATACGCCATCCGCTTCCGTCATCCGTCGTCATGCTGGCGACGGTCATCACTGTCGTCGCAACGCATGATTTGGCGAAAGGCGTGATCGTTGGCGTCCTGCTGTCCGGCATCTTTTTTGCTGGTAAGGTAGCCCGTCTGTTCAGGGTCACGCGCGTGGAGGATGCCGAACAAAACAGTATCACCTATGCAGTGGTGGGGCAGGTCTTCTTTGCGTCGGCGGAAGCCTTTATCCATGCGTTCGACTTCACGGATAAGGGTAAGCGGATCATCATAGATCTCACGAAGGCCCATCTCTGGGATATCACCGCAATTGGCGCGTTGGACAAGATCGTATTGAAGTTTCGTCAGGCAGGCGACGAGGTTGAAGTCCTCGGCTTCAACGAAGCCAGTGCTGATATGATTGACCGCTTCGCGCTGCACGACAAGGATGAGCGGCTTGCGGCAAGCGCCTCACTGCACTGAACAACGTGGCTGCGTACATTCGCGCGCAGCCGTCTGCCCCGCTACTGTTGCCTCTTGGTCTGCTCCAAGATCGAATGATTCCAAGGCAAAAGCTCGGCGATACGGCTCTGCCGGTGTCCGTTCACGATGGTGGTGAGTGTAGCGGTCAGATAGGCCAGAGGATCAACCGAATTGAGCTTGCACGTCTCGATGAGCGAGGCGATGGTGGCCCAAGTTCTCTGCTCCGGCATCATGACCAGCAAAGAGTGCGTTCTTCCGATTGAGGGCAATCGGCCGGATGGTCCGCTCGATACTGTTGTTGTCGATCTCAATGCGTCCATCGGTCAGGAAGAGCTTCAGTGGACTTGCCCTTATTTAGTGGTCGAACGTGAATTATTGTAATTTTCGTTGAAATTGGTGTTCTGAGTATGCGGGTGGGCTTTTCGATTTCGACATTTATGGATTGCTGTGTGATCACCACTACTGTGGGTGGCACTCGTTTGGCATAAGAGCAGCCAGCATAAGACACAAAAACTGGCTGATCCACTTGAGCAGCAGCGAGAAATTGTAGCCGACGGCGGCAAGGATCGCATTGATGGCATCGCCTTGTTTGCCGGCCAGATAACTTCGATCCATCCTGTGTTCATTCTTGCAATGGCCGATTACCGGTTCAATGGCTGAACGTCGCTTCATCTGCCGCTTGATTGCCGGCGTGACACGCCGCCTCTGACCACTAATGAAGACCCTGAATTTATGGCTGTCCGGAGCATTGTGACCGCGATACCCCTTATCAGCCAGAATGAGCGACAACTCATTGCCAACCGTTGTCTCAATGTCGGGTATCACGGTTGCAAGCGTGTGGCCATCATAGGGCTTACCTGGCAAAGCCTTTGCATGCAGCGCAAACTGACCGCCCTTCGAACGCTTCAATGTCGTGGCGACAGAGACCTTTACACCAAACTCATATGGCTTATGCGCCTTTCCTTTGCCAATGCACTCCACTTCAGGCGCATGGAGACTATAAATCTTGCCGCCCTTCTGGCGTTGCTGCTGAGCCAGAACGGTTCGGGCCTGATGGAGCGCCACGCTGAACATCTGGCTGAGCTCTTCATTGCCAGAGATCTTGCGCTCAATGTCACGCATGACGCGGCCAAGATAAGTTCTGAGCTGACGCAGCGCCTTTCCTGCACGCTTGAACTGTTTCGCATGGGCGTAACGCTGTTGAGCGATCAAAGCGAATTTGGCTACGCGCACATAGGTCTGACGAAGCTTCAAACCAGCCTTTCTGGTCAGGCACAGCAGTCTTATAAGAGCGCGATGCAAGAGTTTTGCATCGGTAGGAAACATCACATTCTTCGGCTGCACGGTGGTGTCAACGATCACTTCACGCGTGTCCGATGGCTTCATAGCTCCCGTCTTAATCGCTACCGACAAGCTTTCCTGCAAAAGCGTCCTGATGCGCTCTTCTCCCATCCGCTGCCGCCAGCGCGTCATTGATGAGCGATCAAACGGCAAGGAATGCTGAAAAAACTCTTCACCGCAGAAATACTGGACATACGGACTGTCGAGATAACGCGCGCAGACGGCTTCATCTGACAGATTGTAGGTGTGCTTGATGATGGCAAGTCCAGTCATCAGGCGGGTTGGTAAAGGCGGCTTGCCAGCTTTGTCACCATAAACCTCGCCAAAGTGCTTCTCAAGAAATGACCAGTCGATCATCTGCGCCAGCAAAACCAGTTCATGTTTGGGGTCGATGATCTGATCAAGACGGGAGCGGAACAGTTCCTGATTTCCCGTTTCTCTGCGTTCACGTGGTCTGGACATTGGCAGCCTCCGGCAGATCGCAACAACCGAAGTGAATCAGACTTTGGATATCAGCGAAAGCGAATTCTTAAATTGCAAGGAAACGCGCACCAAATTACTATTTCCTTGCAATAAACCACAGCCATAAACGATCATTCAGAACGTTAATTCAATGGCTTAAAGATAATTCACGGCCGACTTAGTGGAGAGGTTCTGTCACTAATTTATGGTTTATCATCTCGAACTGGATCGGTAATTTATACCCGAGGGCAGAATGTCTGCGCACGGGATTATAGAACCCGTCAATGTATTCGCCAATGGCCTTGATTGCGTCATTTCTGATCTGGAATACAGTGCGCCAGATCAGTTCCGCCTTGATCGACTTGAAGACGGTTTCTACCATCGAATTATCATAACAATTTCCTCTTCCGCTCATTGATGGAAGCATTTTGTGAGCTTCGAGAATTCTGCGATACTCATAACTGGCATATTGGCTTCCCCTGTCCGAGTGTTGGATCAGTCCCGGCCTTGGTTGCCGGATTGCAATAGCCTTCTTCAAAGCACAGATCGCCAGATCCTTTTTCATCCGATCCCGTGCTTCCCAGCCGCGATTGCGGCGATCCGGGCAGCAGACGCACCTTCCTCAAGACGGATGGCGACGGGACCGAGGACGATCTCGGGACGACTGAGCATTTTAGGCGGCAGTTCCGAATTAGGCGGATCGACGATCACCGCCGCGAACTCTATCGCATCCTCCGGTGCTGGCAGGATCAGCTTGCCCTGCCGCGCCATCGTCCGCCAGGTGGAAAGGCTGTTGGCTCGCAATCCATAGCGCTGCGCAACTTCATTGACCGTCGTGCCTGGCCTCAAGCTTTCCGAAACGATCTTCGCCTTGATCTCGTCAGGCCAATGTCGGTGAGCCTCACGCCCAGGCTTCCTGGTTGTGAGAAACTATGAGGTCTCCATGGAGAAACTCCCGTTCTTCATCCATGAAAATCTCGATCACAGACTAGGCGGCGAAGGACAATGTGGGGGGAGAACACCGGTTACGATGAAGGTCTGCGTCGTTCAGAATAACTGTTTCGCCAGCTTTTTACGCGGTAAACATCGGCTTTTGCCATCGTATTCAAACCGATATTCAGGATTTGCGGCGTATTCTTCAGCCCCATTCGTAGCCAAATATCCGTGGCCGTTGGCTTTCGGTGGGGTATCAGCGGCGAGGGAAACGGGGATAAACAATAACGCAGCACTCTTTGTTGCAATCGTTTGAAAAGTTTGAGTTTGCAGATAGTTCATTGAATTTCGGAATCCAAAGGGACATTGCAGAAACTGTCGGGATGCAAAACCTAAAAATTTTAACCGATTGCGACGCATATCCGGTGTGAAACATTTGTCGGATTGGGGGAAATGTTCATTTCCCAGTTTATCATTTATTTATATTTCCTGGATCTTACAGGGCAGCTAGGGAGCCATTATTGGGTGTTCCAAATGTGGTGAACGCTGCCTCCGTGTAGCAGGATCCAGATGCCGTGGTAGGTGAGGATATCCTCAGCTTCAATCCGGAAGTGAACGCCAGCGTCAGTTGTTCTCACAACCAGGAAAGCATTCCCAAAATCCAGGGTTCGTATATTTTTTCTTGTCGAAGTATGCTGGATGTAGGTACCAGTTTCCTCGCTGAATTGTTCTTCAACCTCTTTAGCATGCGGATGAGGAATGAACATTTCATCGATATGTTTATATATTCGATCTCTCATTTTTGAGGCCTTTTGGTTCGTTTCATTCCAATCGGTGTAAGTCTCCAATGCGTCCAAAGATAAAAATGTGTGCCAACTTAAAAGTTCTGTGCAGCCGAGCATTTGTCAGCGATCAATATCTTGCGATCAATGCCCAGATGGTATGAACCCAATTGGAGTTTACGCAGCGCTACGGGACAATGCGAAAGCTGGAGCGGCGCGCTAGGGCAAGCCGTCCTGCATGATATTGCTTATGATGTTGCGAACGGTGTTACAGAAACATTCGATGTGATTAGATTGATGGCTGGCTGTTATCGATACGCGCAGTCCCGCCGCGCCTCTCGCTACCGTCGGAAAAAATATAGCCGAAGCGTAGAAGCCGTGCTTCAATAGTTCCTGGGCGCATGCGATGGACGTCATTTCGTCGCCTATTGGAATAGTGCGGATAGGCATCGATGAACCGGTTTGCGCTGTTTCCAAAAGTCTGTCGAAAAGCGCTATATTTTCGCAAAGTGCGATCTGTCGTTGTTTTAGTTCCGGCGATCGGTGGATCTCGGCGGATGCCAGGGCGGCGCCAATTGCTGCAGTGTTCATGGATGCCGAAAATGCGTGTGCAATTGCAAAGCGGCGAAACAAGCTTTCCTGTATTCCGGTTCCAAGCATCAACAAGCCACCAGATGCTCCAAAGCCCTTACCCAATGAAGTAGCGATAATCGTTCGATTTCCGAGATCCCCAAATTGGGATCTCGCATAGCCTTCGCCATTCTCTCCGAATATTGAAACCCCATGCGCATCATCGATGTACAGAAATAGGCCAAATTTCTCCTGTAATCGCTTCAGTTCATTTATTCGTGCGTGTCCTCCCATCGAATAAACGCCGTCACAGACGTAGACTACCTTCCCGTTTTCCTTGCATATGTCTTCAAGTGCTCCGTAATCATTGTGGGGAATTGTTCGTACGGAAGTTTCGTTTGCGATGACGGCTTTGTGATAAGCAAGTGTTGCATGTGCAAAACGGTCAAAGACCATGACTGGCTTTACACCTCCAGTCAGATGCCCTGATGCGACAAGTGGAAGTGCGCTCATATTGGCAGCTAGAACCGTCGTGTAAGTTATGGCACGGGCCTTGAATAGATCAGAGAGGCTCTCTTCCAGTCGGTAAAGGTCAGCGAAGTTCAACCTTGTCCGCGCGCATGACCAGTGCAAGCTGCCGTTTTGGCGGATTCCATCAATAGCTCCAGCAATGATACGAGGATGATTATCCAATCCGAGGTAAGAACATCTGACGAAATCGACGATCGGGTCTTCTTGGCCTTTCAACAAGACCTGTCGTCCCGGGTATGGGGTTGCATACAGCGCCATAACCCCCTGAAGGTGGGCTGCGTCGAAATGGGAGACAGCGGTATCGATGACTTTGGTTGTATTGCGCGCTTCGGCCTTTGAATAGTGCGGAAGCGATTCATTCGAACTCTTTGGCATCACATCCTCCATCGTGGTGCCAACATTTGAGTTTTTGTTTAGGTGCAATGCAACAAAGTATTTATGAAGACTTTTTTATGAAGTATTAAAAAAATCTTTATTTTTATAAAGTGCAAAGTTATTGGGAATAATCAAATGCGTAGCCTGTCGTATGTACTGTACGTATCATATTTTTACCGGTCAATTTCCGCAGTCGACGCCGCAGATTGCCGACGTGAACGTCTACGGTGCGGGGTTGGACATAACGATGCGGTGGCCAGCCCATTTTTATAATCTGTTCTCGCTTCATCACCTGACCGGGCGCATCGACAAATCCTTGCAGAATGCGGAATTCGATCGGGGGTAGCTGTACTTCAACTTCTCCGTGTCTCAGAGTTCTTTCCTCAGGGCTCATGTCCAGGTTACCAAAGGTATTTTTACGAGGAGGTAATGTTGACGAGGTTGTGTTTGTCGAGACAGGCCGCCGATCTTGCAAGAAGGATAAAACTCGTTCGGGAGTGAATGGATGCGGAAAGCACTCGTCAAATCCAGACTTCAAAAAATCTAGGAAAGTCAGCTCGTTGCATGGATGAAGCAGGGCGACAAGAATTATCGATTCGGTCATGGAATTACGTTTAATTGAGGCGCAAAGTTCAAAAATCGGATCTGTGTTTTCACTTGTGTCAAATAATATAGCGTATGGAATCGTCTCAAGGGAGAAATCTGTGGAGAAGGGGAGTTGCAACAGGTTTGGGTTGTACCCCGCGACGCTGAGAATATGCCCCAATATAAGGTATGTTTGGGGATCCTGTGTGCAGATTGATACGTTAATATTCAAGGCAGGGGTCTCCGTCGGAATGAATGTTGCGTCAAAAAGATACATTCAATGGAGTAATTTTAATAAAAAAATCAGAAGCTTCAATAAATATCATTTTTAGAGTATGATGACTTGGTAGGAAAGCAAAATATGTGATATCAAAAAAATATTGGGTGTGGGTAGCTAACATTGTAGCCCGAATATCTCGAGGAAGCTTGCTTCTGGGTATCCGTGGATGAAGCTCGAGATGCGCAAAGTAAACGGAAAATCGGGCTCTGCTGAGTTCATCCGATGCATTGCATTTGTGCGGGGAACATCGGCGGCAACTTTGTTGATCGAGTTTGGATACCATCCGACGACAGCGAGCAGGTGGGCTGATACAGGCTGGTGGACCAATTTTTTTATGGCTTGTAAATTGAAACGCCCCGATCGGTTCGTTCATCAATTGTTTATCCTGAGCGGCCCACCTTGCGCCTGGAAATGGAAACTGTGATAACATTTTAAGCACCCAAACCAGTGCCTATTTTCTTTTCGTCCTATTGGCTTTGTCATCGAGACAAGAACCAACGAGGGCGTGCGATTTTTTGGGTGCTTATTATTGTGAATTTCACCCCCGAACCCACAGATTCCATTTTTGCAGTAACATTCTGGCATTCTCGTTTATCCATTTAGCATCAGGAATGACGACGCTGTCTTGCACCTGTTCGGCCGTCGGCATGAAGCGCTTTGTTTCGGCGGACATCATAGCGATCGCTTCTGTACTTGGTGGTGTACAGGCCAAGACATCGCAAGCTTTTGCCTGGGCGATCGGATTGTCGAGCCAAAAAGCTATCAGTTTGAGTGCATTTTCACGATTGGGGGCTCCTTTAATGAGGGCAATGCGATCGCCTACAAGAAAAGATGCGTCATAAGACCAGCCGATAGGAAGACCTTCAATTTGCATAGCTCTCGCACGGGTAAGCCAAATCTGTCCCAATGCATATTCATTATTGCGGAAACCTTGAACACTTTGGTCGCCGCTTTTCCACCACAACGAAACTGAGGGACGAATTTCATCTAGTTTTTTGAATGCCCGCTCGACGTCAAGGGGAAAAAGTTCGTCCCGTTTTACACCGTCAGCAAGCAGCGCGGCAGCCAATACACGCCAGGGATCGTCAAAATTCGGGAACGCCCGGCCCCCGGGAAACTCGGCAGTATTCCACATATCCGCCCATGTCTGCGGTTCCCGTTGGCCTTTCTTTTCTTTCCGGTAGACGAGCAACGTTGCGGTCGACTGGAGCAAAGCACCGCCCGGCGCACACGCATTCTCGGGCAAATCAGGCCGGTCAGCGAATGCTTTACAAAACTCGCTCAGATCTTCGGTTACAAGTCGATGAGCCTCGGATTCCGACTGGATTTCTCCATCAAGATAAAGATCCCAGGAAACGTTTCCGGCCTTGACCATTGCTGAGGCCTTAGCGCGCATTTCTGAATTGGTGGCGGAGACAATTTTTACGCGAATCCCCGTCTGTTTGGTAAACGGATCGAACCAGGCTTCCTTCAAAGCGCGATCATAAGCGCCTCCTGTTGATGCGATGATGACATCGCTTGCGTGAGCGATGTCGGCATATAAGGCCGCCCCCAGGGTCACCGCCAAAACCAACGAATTGCGAGCAATATCTTTAACGCTTTGAGATTTCATGACGATTTCCCCACTTCTCAATGTTGCTTGGATCGTGAAAGCACGAAGGAAAGTGCAATCAGGCACATTGACACCAAAACGATGACCGTCGAGGCGGCTGCGATGGTTGGTGTCAGATTAAAGTCAATGTCTTCAAACATTTTTCTACCGATTGTCTTGCCGTTGATGTCCGAAATGAAGAACGCGACGGTGGCTTCATCGAAAGAGGCCAGAAAGGCGAAGACAAATCCGGCCCCTATACTTGGGGCGATCATTGGCAAAGTGACGTGGAAGAACGCTCTGCCACGTCCTGCTCCGCAATTCAGGGCCGCAAGCTCCAGTGCTGGGTCGAAGCGCTGTAGAGCCGCTACTACGGTAATCATCACGAATGGAACCGACAGGACTGTGTGACTGACCAGAAATCCCGAAAAGGTTCCGGTCAATTGATGCGGTGCAAAAACCAGATAGAGGGCAACGCCAAGAACGATATGCGGAACAATCATCGGGCCGATCGTCAGTACCTGGAACACCCCTTTGAAGGGGAGCTCGCCTCTAACAAAAGCGAGAGACGCCATGGTTCCCACAACGGTAGAAGTCAGGGCTGTCGCCAAGGCGATTTTCAGACTGAACCATGTTGAAGCCATCCAGTCAGGGTCGCCGAAATATGCAGCATACCATCTTAACGACAGACCTTGCGGTGGGAATTGCAGGTAATCCGTCTGGCTGAACGACATTGGAACGATGATCAGTGTGGGTAGGATGAGAAACAACAAGATGATACTCACGAAGAAGGCCGCGAACAGTTTCCAGGCAAGATTACCCATGCGCCATTCTTTCAGTGACATTCTTGAAGTCCCGGTCTCCGGTCTCGAACCGATTGTAGAGAGCTGATTAATGGACACTTCCGAACCCCTTATTGAGCGCTAGTACTCGTCGGAAGCACGCGACAAAGATAATTGTCATGCCAAGCAACACAGTTGAAAGAGCAGCAGCGAAGGGCCAATCCAGCGTCACAGTAGTTTCCTGACCGATCAGCGTTGCCATCAACATGGAATCCGGCCCTCCAACCAGAGCGGGCGTTATGTAAAAGCCGAGCGCCAAAACAAAGCATAGGGTGGCTCCGGCAAAGATCCCGGGAAGACACAAAGGAAATGTGACGAAGAAGAAAGCCTTCCAGGGATTTGCGCCTAGGTTCAGAGCAGCTCGATCAAGGTCCTTGGGTATAGCTTTGAGCGCAGCATAGATGGGCAGTACAACGAAAGGCATGAGAACATGTGCCATCGCCAATGTCACCGCTCCTTGCGTGTAAAGAAGCTTAAAGGGTTGCTCAGTTAAACCTACGGCGCTCAGAAACCCGTTCACGATCCCATTCCGCTGCAACAGGACAATCCAGGCATAGGAGCGAACAAGAACCGAAGTCCAGAGCGGAATGAAGACGCAAATCGCCGCTATAATCCCTGCAAGTTTTCCTGCTCTTGCCATGGTCAGAGCGACAGGAAAGCCCAGCACGCATCCAATGGCAGTCACAGCGACCGCAACGCCAACCGTGGAAGCCAGGACATCAAGATAAAGACTTCCCTCAACGATGCGTCCATAGCTTATCGCATCGTCCGAAAAACTAAGAGCGATGAGTCGGCCGATCGGATACATAAAGCCGACGACCAGTAGAATTAATAAAGGTAGTACCAGAAACCATGATATTACCGGCGGGTATTGGCGTGCGGATCTTCCTCTAAGGAATGTGTCGAAACCGGAAAACAACGAACTCATGCGGCCAACCTCGTTTCAAGGTCGAAAGTCAGGAGCGAGAGGGTGTCCAAGTTTACACCGACGCGGCTATTCTTTCGCAACACCGGTGACGATGTTGTTGCAGGCAATTGGACACGCAGGTCGATATCTGGAAAAGCGTCTAGCCTTACCAGGACAACTGTGCTCGAACCGATGAAGACGGAAGCCTCAACAGTTCCGGACAGTTGCCCCTTTTTCGGGTCGGAAAAGATGCCGACATGTTCCGGTCTCACGGCTAGCCTGATTTCGGAACCGATAGATTTGTGAGCCAGTTTGGGATGAAGCAGCGCATCAAGTTCCACAGCAACACGTTCGGAGATATCAAGAATGCACTTGCCGTTTTTGTTGCCGCGATAAGTCGCCGGAATAAAATTGATAGAGCCGATGAAGTCGGCAACAAAGGTTCCATTGGGTTCGTTATAGAGCTCGGAGGGGGTACCAACCTGCTGGACGCAGCCATCGTGCATTACCACAATGCGGTCGGACATGGTCAACGCCTCTTCCTGGTCGTGGGTGACGTAGATTACTGTTGCTCCGAGATTCTCCTGAATGCGTTTGATCTCAAACTGCATTGCCTCTCGCAATTTCTTGTCGAGGGCACCGAGCGGTTCGTCCATCAAGATGACGGGCGGAGAAAAAACCAGCGCGCGGGCGACGGCCACACGCTGCTGTTGTCCACCTGACAACTGGTTTGGATAGCGGTCAGCGAAGTCATTGAGTCTGATCAGCTCAAGCATCTCATCGACGCGAGACCGGATATCTGTCTTCGAGCCCAGTCGTCGCATTTTCAACGGGAACGCAATATTCTGCCGAACCGTCAGATGGGGAAACAGCGCATATTTCTGGAACACCATGCCGACGTTACGCCGGTTGGGCGGCAGGGTGGTTATATCTACGTCTCCTACAATTATCCTTCCGTTCGTCGGTTGTTCGAAGCCGGCGACCATGGTGAGCAAAGTCGTTTTGCCTGATCCGGACGGTCCGATTATTGAAACGAATTCGCCTGCACGGATGTCAAGCGTGGTTTCATGGACAGCCCACGTTTCGCCAAATCTTTTCTGAACGCCAGCAAGCATTAATTTCTGACCGATCAATCTTTCTTCCTCCTGAAACCACGTTGGTATCTGTGCCTTTGCATTCGGTCCTCGATGCAAAATGCATCATTGACGTTCCAGACGCATAGACGTGCTCATCCAGCTACCGCGTGACTCTATGAGTACGCGCTGCTAAAACCTAAAATGACGCGACAAAAACTTTGCAAAAACTTTACATGGTCATTTTGTTGCATCATAATTCTGATGTGTCAACAGGGATTGAGGCTTAGATGAGCGCGATAAAATTGTCGGACCAGGCCAATGAAGGGCAGGCACCTGGCCTTGGCGACGTCGCATACCGCGAGATGAAGGAGCGCCTGATACGAGGCGAATATAAGCCCGGCAAGAAACTTACGGTCCGAGCCGTAGCGGAAGATCTCGGATTTAGCTCCACCCCTGCGCGGGACGCTATCAACCGGCTCACCGGCGAAGGCGCACTGGTCTATTCGGGACCAAAAACTGTAATCGTACCGGTTTTAAATGAAGACAGTTTGCGCGAGATCACACTAATTCGGCTCGCCCTGGAGGGGCTGGCGGCACAGCTGGCAGTTAACTCGGTTACCGATGAAGATATTGAAAAACTTAAAGATATTCAGAATTATATAAACGATGCACTGGATCGTCGTGCTTACGAGACGGTTTTGCGGCATAACAAGGATTTCCATTTTCATGTGTACGGAATGGCCGGAATGCCCCGGCTTCTATCCATGATCGAAGGAGCCTGGCTTAGGGTTGGCCCATCACTTTACGATCTCTATCCAGAGTTTGCTGAAGAAAAATACGGCGTTCGAAACCACCAGCTAGCCATTGAATCGCTAGAGGACAAGGATGGCGCATCCCTGCGCGCCGCATTCGAGAACGACATTCGGGATGGCTATCGGCGCTTGCGCCAGGCGGCACGAGCGCGCTCCTCGGCGAGATAGTTTTTTGTTGTATGGGCTTGACCTTTCGCATTTTTGTTGCAACAAAATTGTGAAGCTAACGCAAAAGCATTAGCTGATGTGCGTTTTAAAGGCCCAATCAATGATACCTAGTCCGAGAATAAACCGTGGCGA
Organism: Brucella tritici; assembly: GCF_902825325.1. Lineage (GTDB taxonomy): Bacteria > Pseudomonadota > Alphaproteobacteria > Rhizobiales > Rhizobiaceae > Brucella. Next base: position 281,449 of record NZ_CADEAR010000005.1, read on the forward strand.
TCCGGTGGAGAGAACGGAATCGTCACGTCTTTACGCCCGCTGCCTGCAGGTTTTGCCGCAGGGTGTGTCACGCGTCACGATCGATATCGATCCAACACCGATTTACATTCAACGTGGTGAGGGCGCCTATCTGGTTGATGTGGACGATAACCGTCTTCTGGACCTCAACAACAACTTCACCACGCTTATACACGGACACGGATTCGAACCGGTTGCGGAAGTGGTTGCGAGGCTTTTGCGTAACGGGACCTGTTTTTCCAATCCGACGGAACACGAGGTCGCACTGGCTGAATTGCTGATCTCGCGGATCCCGGCAATGGAAAAGGTTCGCTTCGTCAACAGCGGGACCGAAGCGGTCATGTTCGCGATCAAGGCCGCTCGAGCGTTCACAGGTCGTTCTGCGATCGTTCGCTTTGAGGGAGCTTATCACGGGAGTTACGATTGGGCTGAAACGGGGCAAACCGGCACCTATCCCACCAACGGGTCCGGTCGAAACGTTGCACGGCCAGGATATCATGGTGCGCCATCCAGCCTTGGCGACGATGTGATCGTGCTCCAGTTCAATGACAAAGAGGGGATTGTTTCGAAACTCGAAGGCCACGCGCATCGGATCGCCGGTATTTTGATTGATCCGATGCCGAGCCGCGCCGGGCTATTTGCGCCAAGCCAGGGATTTATCGAGGCACTGACAACCTTCGCGCAAGAGCATGGCATTCTGCTGATCGCCGACGAGGTGTTGAATATCCGGCAAGGTTATGGGGGGGCTTCGGACCGTTACGGTCTTCGTCCCGATCTGATAGCAACCGGCAAGATCATTGGTGGCGGCTTTCCAATTGGAGCCATCGGCGGGCGCGCGGAAGTCATGTCGGTTTTCGAAAAACGGGACGGTAAGCTACCAGTTCCGCAAGGTGGGACATTCTCCGCTAACCCGGTCTCCATGGCTGCAGGTCTTGCTGCTATGAATGCATTGCCGCCCGATGCCTTCGCACGGCTTGAAGAACTAGGAGATGCCTTGCGTTCGCGTCTCTCGCAGATCGCTCAGTCGCGGCAGGCTCCCTATTCGATCACTGGAGCCGCTTCCCTCTTCCGCATTCATCCCAACCGTGAAGCTCCGACTGATTATCGCGCTTCAATCATGTCGCCTGATCGGGCTATGCGCATGCGAGAGCTCACACGGTACTTCGTCCGGAATGGTGTTCTGTTGCCCTTTGGAGCCGCGGCCAGCCTATCGACCCCGATGGGCGAAAAAGAGGTCGACCTCATTGCCTCGCTTTTTGATGATTTCCTTGCACAAAACCCCGTACGGGAGGACCATCCATGAAACATGTCGCAATTACAGACAGCGTTGCCGAACGTATCGCACAAGCACTTGTCCGCCATGGCGTGGAGGTGATCTTCGCACAGAGTTTGCCTTCCGCTGTTATTCTTGCAGCCGAAGCTCACGGCATTCGCCAGATCGCCTATCGTCAGGAGAATATGGGCGGAGCGATGGCGGATGGCTATGCCCGGGTTTCCGGCAAGGTGAGTGTCGTCGCGGCGCAGAACGGTCCCGCAGCGACGCTGCTTGTTCCGCCACTAGCCGAAGCTATGAAGGCGAGTATTCCAGTGGTCGCGCTTGTACAGGATGTCGAGCGAAACCAAACTGACAAGAACGCCTTTCAGGATATCGACCAAATCGCCCTCTTCCAATCCTGTACTAAATGGGTCCGTCGACTTAATGTAGCCGAGCGCGTCGATGACTACATTGATGCGGCTTTTACCGCCGCGGCAAGTGGGCGGGCCGGACCGGTTGCGCTTTTGTTACCGGCAGATCTGCTGCGTAGCCCGGCTCCGAAAATCGATAAGCCGAGAACTGCTTGTCTGGGCTACTGGCCGCTTGACAGGTTTCGTCCATCCGACGACCTCATTCAGACCGCAGCGGATACTATTGCTGAAGCCCGAGCCCCGGTTGTGCTGGCTGGCGGCGGTATTCATGCCGGTGGTGCAGCGGCAGCATTGGCTCGTCTTCAGGAGATAGCCTCCCTTCCTGTATTCACGACGAATATGGGCAAAGGGGTGGTTGACGAATTCCATCCTCTATCTGCTGGCGTTCTAGGGTCTCTGACTGGCCCTCGTTCGCTAGGCTTCTACAGTCGTCACCTCATGAATGAAGCAGATCTGGTTATTCTTGCCGGAACACGCACCAATCAGAACGGAACTGACAATTGGCAGCAGATTCCTTCTTCGGCTAAAATCATTCACATTGACATCGATCCCGGAGAGATCGGGCGCAATTACGAGGCATTGCGTTTGCACGGCGATGCACGCGAAACGCTCACGGCCTTGTGCAAAACATTGTCTAAACGAGACTTCCTTCGGCGCAGTATGCCTCGCCTCAATTATGAAGAAAGAATTGCCGGTTTCTGGGCGGAATATGATGAAGCTCGCCGACCAGTTCTTGATGACCGATCAGGGGCCATGCGGCCTGAGCGCGTTATGCAGGAATTGCAGCCCTGGCTCGACCACGACGTGACAGTTGTGGCGGATGCGAGCTATTCGTCCATGTGGGTTGTCGGTCAGTTGCGCTGTCGCAAGGTGGGCACGAGATTCATTACGCCGCGCGGGCTCGCTGGCCTTGGATGGGGTCTACCACTTGCGATGGGGGCAAAGGCCGCTCGTCCTGACAAGCCAGTGGTTGCCATTGTGGGAGACGGTGGATTTGCGCATAGCTGGGCGGAACTGGAAACGATGATGCGTATGCAGTTACCCGTCACCGTCGTCCTCTTGAATAATGGCGTGCTAGGCTTCCAGAAAGATGCGGAAACCGTAAAATTCGGCCGCTATACAACGGCGTGCCATTTTGCACCGGTCGATCACGCGGCGGTCGCTTCAGCGTGCGGATGTCGATCTGCCACCGTCGATAATGCTACTGACTTATCGGAGCAGCTACGTCTGAGTATTGAAAGCTGTAAACCCTCGCTCATCGAAGTTATTACCGATCACGACGCTCATCCTCCGCTTTCTCTTTTTGCGGCAATGGATCAGGCAGCATGACGGTTGGAGCGCGGGAGCGTATAGCAGTCGTAACCGGGGGCAGCTCAGGCATTGGGCTGTCAACGGTTAGACGATTGGTTAGCGAAGGCTACAAAGTAGCGTTTTTCGGGCAGACACCTCAGCGAGTCTCGGCGGCTGGCGAAATGCTCATTTCGCAATTCGGGGATGATGCCATCTTTTATCGAAGTGTAGACATAAATAAGCCGACAGCAATTGTTGGCTTTTTCGATGAGGTGCGAAGCTATTGGGGTTCGCCAGACACTCTGATCTGTAATGCTGGCGTATCGCCTAAAGCCAAGGATGGCAAAGCTGCAGCGTTTGTCGATACGTCGATCGAGGAATGGAACGTAGTCCTTTCAACCAATTTGATCGGACCTGTCCTTTGTTGCCAACACGTTCTACCGGATCTGATTAAATGGCGCTTCGGGAGAATTGTTTTGGTTGGCTCTATTGCTGGCAGGACGTTACCCAGGCTCGCTGGCAGCGCTTATACCGCATCAAAAACTGCGCTATCGGGTTGTCTTCGTTCTCTCGTGTCTACGCTTGGCGGGACCGGAGTTACGGCCAATATTGTTGCGCCGGGACATATCGTAACCGAAATGACTGGCCCGATTGATTCCGATTCAAATCGTGATGCCCTTTCACGTATTCCGGTCGGTCGGTTGGGAAGCCCTGACGACGTAGCAACAGTGATCGCATTCCTGGCGTCGGAAAACGCTGGCTTCATCAATGGCGCCACGATCGATGTAAACGGGGGAGAATACGTTTCCCCTTAATAGTGCTTCAGCAGGACGATGAATGTTATGTCGAAGATTCTTATAAAGACATCTGACGCGCAATTGTTTTTGATGCTTCGTCATCTGCTCTCGGTTGAAGGATTCGATGCGGAACTCGTATCAGAGATCAGAGACCTGACCAGTGCCGAGATAGGCGGCGAACTGAATGCGAGCGTCTTGATACTGGACAGCGGCGAGGCTGACCTTTTCGAGTTTTCTCACCTCAAGGGGCAGCTTCCCGGTCTCGCACTGATTTTACTGGCAAAGAGCGGTATCGATAGTAGGCTCGGGATCAATGAACGATTGGATCTTGTTCTGAAACGCCCGTTCGATCCATTTATTTTGCTACAGTTTCTCCAAAGGTACCGAGGCGATTTCACGACTACTAGCGCCACACGAGTTGTTTTGACCTACTGCGACCTATTGCTGAACCGTTCGCAATTCAGGGTGTATCGAAACGGTCATCACATCGATCTCACACCGTTAGAATTCAATCTACTTGAAGCGCTCATGCAAAAGCCTGAAATTGTCTGGAGCAGGCAGGACCTTATCGATGCTGTATGGGGTCGAGGAGCTATCGTCGAGCCACGTACGGTCGACATTCATATCGGACATATCCGGCGTGCATTGGTGCGGCATGGTCCAAATCTGATCAGAACGGTGCAGGGCCGGGGCTACGCGCTCGATCGGCCTGCAGACCCGTTTCAGTAAGTTTCAATGTAAGCGCCGTCTCCGTCCCATTGGGTCCGCTGCTTTTTGAGCATGGTTGCTCATGCGAGAAGGCTTCCAGGTTTATCTGGAAGTTGAATGATGGATAATGGATTTGTTGGTCGCTATGAGGTCGTTGAGCCGCGCCGCGGTAACCGGCGATGGCCGGATGACGTGAAGGCTCGCATTGTCGCGGAAAGCCTTGAGCCTGGTGCGCGCGTTGTGGATGTCGCGCGTCGTCACGGTGTTGTAGCAAACCAACTTTCCGACTGGCGACGTCAGGTGCGCGACGGCATTCTGGCCCTGCCGTTTGCGGCGGCAACGACGCCGTCGTCGCACGATGGTGCCGAGCCCGCATTCGTGCCTCTGGCAATCGCTGCGGAGCCGCCTGAGCCTGGCAATCCTTTGTCGCTGCCAAAGCTGGCCTGCGACAGGCCGCAGGCGGGATCAGCGGTGTTGACGTTGGAAATTGGCTCAGACGTCGTGATGCGGATTCCTGGCGATGTGCCGGTGGAACGGGTCGCTGCTGTGCGAGGAGCGTCATGATCGTCGCTGGCCAACGCTTGCCGATCCTGATCGCGACGCGGCCGGTTGACTTCCGCTGTGGGCATCAGGGGCTGGCTCTGATGGTGCAGACCGAGTTGAAGCTCGACCCGCATTCCGGGGTGACGGTGATCTTCCGGTCGAAGCGCGGGGATCGCCTGAAGATCCTGGTGTGGGATGGTACAGGGCTGGTGCTCATCTGCAAAATTCTTGAGCATGGAAACTTTGCCTGGCCCAAGGTTCAGGATGGGACGATGCGTCTTTCCAGGGGTCAATATGAGGCTTTGTTCGAAGGTCTTGACTGGCGACGGGTCATGGCGCAACGGGTGAGCGCGCTGTCGGCGGCAGGGTGAATATCCGGCGGTCTTTGCATTGTTTTATTTGGCTTTTTTGTGCTGCTTTGCTATAAGGCCGCATGTCGCCGCCGCTTGATCTCAGCCTGTTTCCAGACCTTCCGCCAGAGGTTGTCAAAGCCTTTGCGGCGATGCAGTTCGAGCTTAAGGTGGAGCGTGCCGCACGTCAGCATGAGCAGGCTGTGGTTGCCGAAAAGGACGCCTTCATCGCCGAGCTGAAAGAACTGATCGAGAAGCTTGAGGGGCAGGTTCACGACTATCGGCGCACGAAGTTCGGGCCGAAATCGGAAAAGCTCGATCCGGCGCAGTTGGAACTGGCGCTGGAAGACCTTGAAACGGCGATCGCCGAAACACAGGCACGGATCGCCGCCGTCGAGAAGAAGATCGAAGCCAGCGCATCCGATCCGGAAAAAGTCGCTCCTCGCAAGGAGCGCAAGGCCCGTGCACTGCCCGAACACCTGCCGCGGGTCGAGCGGGTGATCGAGCCCGAGAGCATCGTTTGTCCCTGCGGTTGCGGCAACATGGTGCGGATCGGCGAGGATCGGACGGAACGGCTCGACCGGGTCCCGGCGCGCTACGAGGTGATCGTCACGCTCCGCCCGAAATACGCATGCCCCAAGGGTCGAACGGGCGTCATCCAAGCCAGAGCGCCGGCGCATCTTTTGGAAGGGAGCTGGCCGACGGAAGCCCTTCTGGCTGAGATTGCCGTCTCCAAGCATTCCGAACATATGCCGCTCAACCGGCAGGCCGAAGTCATGGCGCGACATGGGGTGCCGATAAACCGCACGGTCCTTTCCGATTGGATGGGGCGCACGGGCAGCGAAATCGCACCGGTGGTCGACCACATGGCAAAACGGCTGCTGTGGGAAAGTACGCGGCTCTATGTCGACGAGACCAGCGCCCCGGTTCTGGATCCGGGACGAGGCAAGACGAAGACCGGTTATCTATGGGCCGTGCTGCGCGACGATCGTGGATGGAATGGCTCTGCGCCGCCGGGCGTGGTGTTCCATTATCGGCCTGGACGTAAAGGCGAATATGCCGCTGAAATCCTCAGCGGGTTCAACGGCACGATCCAGGTCGATGCCTACGGTGGTTACTTTCACCTCGCCACGTCGGACCGGGTGGGTGGCGACCCGTTGAAGCTGGCTTTCTGTTGGGCGCACGGGCGCAGAAAGCTGATCAAGGCCACGCCAAAGAGTGGATCTCCCATCGTCGATGAGGCGCTGTTGCGGATTGCCGCGCTCTACAAGATCGAAGACAGTATCCGGGGCTCAGATCCCGAACATCGTCGTGTAGTCCGACAGGACCTGTCCCTCCCGTTGGTGGACGCGTTCTTTACCTGGATCGCAGCCCAGGCTTCGCGTGTCTCACGCAAGTCTGACCTCGGAAAAGCCCTGGCCTATATGCTGACGCGGCAGGACGGCTTCCGGCTGTTCCTGGACGACGGCCACGTCGATATCGACTCCAACCTCGTGGAAAACGCGATCCGCCGACCGGCTATGAACCGCCGCAATGCGCTCTTTGCGGGGCATGATGAAGGGGGCCGTAATGGGCCCGGTTTGCCAGCCTGATCGGCACGTGCAAAATGAACGGCGTTGAGCCCTACGCATACCTGTGCGACCTCTTCACCCGCCTCGCAAACGGCCACCTCGCCAAAGATATCGATGCCCTGATGCCATGGGCCTATGCCGTCCGCATCAAAGCCTCACAATGAGCTCGTCAGATACTATCCGGTGAGCTCACATCCGGCCCGCTGGTAGCTTTGCCCCGTAGCCGAAATTGTAAAATCAATGGGGCGTAGACGGCGCTTACGTTTCAATTCATGAGGCGCTGAAAAATCCGCGTCCAGAACTGAAAATTTCGCTGATCGTCTTCGAACCAGGCGTCGAGTGCAAAAAGCGCGGCAGCTGTGGGGGCTGTGTCTGCATAGATTCGCCTCGTGGCATCCACAATCAGACTGTCTTCAGCGCCATAACGGATAGCATCCTGCTGCAAAAGTTCCCGGGCGGCTCTCACATTCGAAATTTGCAACACAAGCATTCCTCCTGCGCCCGGCGGAGGGTTCAATGAATAGAGCCGGACGTTGTGGAGACCGCATGACGGCTTTTTTAACAGCAATCGCTGTATCGTCGTCCCTGGCATGTGTTGTTTGAGAATGCACCCTCTTGTAACAGAATCAAATAGTTGTGGCAACAATCGGAAATAAGGTTTAGATGAAATTCGAGATATTTCGAGGAGCGCAACAACAAAGGAAAATAAGCGCTGTAGGATCGGTGGAGAAAACTCCTATCTCGTCGGCAGAGCCACATAGGAATAAAATCGCACAAACTTTGCAAAGGCTTTCTTGATCGACGTCGTTCAATTTTGCAATTTAAGCCCACATTCAAAATAGTTCGCCCTTACTTTTGACCAACAGGTGCGCCCGTGCTGATGAAAGACCGTATTGATCACTTGCCTCACGTAAAGCAGCGTGAGTTGCAGCGCGTGCTGGAAGTTATCTTCGAGGAATTCGAGGATGCGCTCAAGGAGGGGGCGGCCGAGTTCAAGAAGCGCGGTCGTATCGTCAAGACCATTTTGTTCGGATCGTATGCGCGCGGCACACAAGTGGATGAACCGTATACCGGCAAAGGCTACCGTTCCGATTTTGACCTGCTGATTATCGTCAACAATCGTAAGCTGGCGGACTTTGAGTTCTGGCGAAAAACCGAAGACCGGCTTATGCGCCTGCGTGATGTGCAGACTCCGGTAAACTTCATCGTCCATTCTTTGCGTGAGGTAAACACGCGAATTAAGGAAGGGCGATATTTCTTCACTGACATCCGCAAAGAAGGCATTGTACTTTACGAACTCGATCCCGAGCCGCTCGCCCAACCCGGTATTCTTAATCCGGAAGACGCCTATCGTATCGCTAAGGAATATTTCGGCGACCGGCTGCCGCATGCTAGTAAATTTGCAAAGGGAGCCGCGTTTTATTGTCAGGAGGGAGATTTCAAAGAGGCTGCCTTCCTGCTCCATCAAGCGATAGAACAGGCGTATTCCACGTTCCTGTTGGTAACAACAAACTACTCTCCGTCATCACACAACCTGAAATTCTTGCGTCGGATCTCTGAAGGGCAACGCAATGAACTGGCCAAGGCATGGCCGCAAGATCAACAGCGCTACAAGGCGTGGTTCAATATCGTCAATGAAGCTTACGTGAAGGCGCGGTATTCTCCGCATTTTGATATCACCGAGGAAGCACTACGATGGCTCCTGAAGCAAACGAACCTGCTTATCGCTCAGATTGAGAAAATCTGTTCCGATTATCTGGAAGAAATGAACGATGCGCGATAGATGGCGCAGAAAAATTCAGTCGGAAGCATGTCCTTTTTATGATTGTTTCGGTTTGCTGAGTCTGCAAAGCTTATGAATGTCGATCCAGTTGAAATAATTTTTATAGTATAGGCGCCAGTATCCATTAATTTATTGACCGAATTTGCGCAAAAACCTCAGGCGCAAAATCGAACTGTCGCGCTGTGCCTCTGCCCATGGAATTCTTGCCCATTGTTTCGGTCAGAATGCCACGTTGTACAAGAGTGTCCATCGTTTCAATGACGCCACCGCGGGTCATTCCTGTAAAAACCATAACATTTGCAAGGGTTAAAGGCTCATGAGCCTGATGCATCATATAGAGGATGTTTACCATTCCAATCTGTTTGATGCGGGATTGAGGTGATTCATCCGCGAGCGGTTTTTCGAGAATTTCACGAACCGCGAAAACCGCCAGTGCCTGACTTTGCCATCGATCACTTAAAAAGCTTGCCATTTTTTTAACTATGCATTATTTAATCAGTATGAGTGCTGATGACATTACTTCATCATAACGTCGAAAGACGGTCGATAACGGAGTTATGAGCATGAGAAGCCTTCTCTTAAAACTTGCGATAGGGGTTATGGGTTGCGGTTCACTATACCTCATTCAAGCCCCCGACGCTCGGGCCGAAAGCTGGGGATGCCAAGTTATCCTGTGTTTATCCAATCCCGGCGGCCCAATGCAATATTCCGAATGTCGACCGCCTATCCAGAAACTCTGGAGTTGGCTGGCAAGAGGCCATGCATTTCCCACATGCAATGGTATTGGTTTTAAAAGTTCGCGGCCGCGCTATGAGCCGTATTATTGTCAATCCAGATATCGTCTATTTGCCGGACAAAGTGCAGGCGGACGTGCGGCAACATGTATCTCAACATCTCTTCAGGCTGTGGATGGCGCCTTTTGCCGGAACGAAAGAAGCATCGCTTCCACTGAAAAGACGGTCATCTCGCCGCGAATGCAGCGAAACAATAGCCGCAATCAATGCTTGGCATATGTAACCACCCGGCCATTCGTTCGCGAAAAACCGAGTTATATCGATGTGACTATCGATCACTTGGGTAAGCACAGAGTGTGGTACTAAGCCATGCCTGTTTCGTTTCTCGTTCTCGCTCAAACTTGCGCAGCTTTTGTTTCGCCCGAAACGCTCGCCGGTGTCGTCAGCCTGGAAAGTGGTTTTGCCCCTTTTAATATTCGCATCAACAGCGGTTTGCCGCTCAAGCAGCAACCAGCGACAAAAGCCGAAGCGATCGAGGTTGCAACTTCACTTGTCGCCGAGCAGCAGGACATTCAGCTTGGTCTGGGCGGTATCAGCCTTGAGGACTTGAGAAAATCAAATCTATCGATCGCTGACGCATTCGATCCCTGTTTGAATCTCAAAACAACTGCTCATCTTCTCGATGGCTATTATCGCCATGCAGTCGAAGAAAATTTCGACCCGGTAAGGGCTGAAAAACGCATGCTGAGATCCTGGTATGGGCGTGGTGACGCCTCGATCGGTGAAATGGTCCGATACGACGAACAGGTCTTCCAGAAAATCAAACAACTGCGGCCAACCATGGCCAAGCTCGTCATCGAAAATGCCGTGGAGAAAAGGGGCGCTGTACATGATCCATCTGTTGCCCCTGTGACGAGCAGAAGCAGGCCGAGCGCGGCCAATAATGCCCCGGGGGAAGCAGCTTTCGTCCCACCTGTGTCCTCGTGGGATGTCTTCAGGAACTCACGCAATTTATCGGTTCTCGTGTTTCAGAACAATCAAAAGGAGCAAAGCGAATGAATTTCTATTGCCGACTCCGTCCAATTTTCGCCTCTTGCATTATGGCCGCGGCCATTGTGCCGATAGTGAGCCAGCCTGCATTTGCACAAGCAGCTGGTATCGAAACCATTCTCCAAAACATCGTTGATCTTCTCACCGGCAACATATTCAGACTGCTTGCGACCATTGCGGTGATCGTGATCGCCATCGCATGGATGTTTGGTTACATGGATTTGCGTCGGGCAGGGTACTGGATCATCGGGATCGGCGTCATTGCTGGTTCATCTGAGCTTGTTGGTACCATCGTCGGAAGCTGAGCGATGATAAGTGTTGAGCCAATCTTCGAGGAAGACACGTTGTTTCTTGCCTGCACCCGACCCGCTATGGTTGCTGGCGTGACGATGGAGGCCATGGGCATCAACGTCATGACAACGACGATATTCTATCTCGTTGCTGGCTCGATTTCCTATGCTCTTGTCGGCATCGTTTTCCATTTCGTTTTTCGAGCTCTCATCAAACACGACCATAACATGTTTCGCATTGTGCTCGCATGGGTGGATACGCGTGGTCGATCTCGCAATAGCGGATATTGGGGTGGGGCAACGCTATCTCCGCTTTGCCTGATACGTCGATATGATGAAAGGGATCTCAACCTTGCCTGACATCATGAAGCTAAAGGTCCGGGAACTTCGACCGGAAATCTACATTCCTTACGTCCGTCATGTCGATGAGACGACGATTGCTCTTAACGCCGGAACGCTGATGGTGATGATCGCACTGGAAGGAGTGTCATTCGAAACGGCAGATGTGCTCGATTTGAATGGATTACACCGTGACCTCAACACCCTTTATCGCAACATCGCCGATGAGCGGCTTGCCTTATGGACGCATGTTATCAGGCGGCGGAACGACAGTTATCCGGACGGAGAATTTTCGGCAGCGTTTTCGAACGCCCTTAACGAAAAATATCGCCTCAAGATGGCTGGCGAAAGCCTCTTTTGTAACGACCTTTATCTCACGCTGCTCTGGTCTCCGGCCCGTTACGGTGCAGATAAAACGACACGATTTTTTTCAAAGCTAAGACGAGCGCAAAATGTCGAACTTGATGAGGAGGCATTTAAAGATCTCCAGGACAAGGTAATTGATGTAACTGCAGGCCTGGAGCGGTTTCACCCGCGCGTGCTTTCGCTTTATGAGCGAGGCGGGCTTGTGTATTCACAACTGAGCGAAGTTTTGCACCAACTGGTTGGTGGTAGGCGCGAGCCCGTTCCGTTGACGGAAGGACCAGTTTCTTCCGCTATTTACTCTGACCGCGTTATCATTGGGCGAGAAACTGTCGAGATCCGGCACGAGGCTGAAAGCCGCTATGCCGGTATACTAAGTTTCAAAGAATATCCAGCTCGCACCAGAACAGGCATGCTCGATGGGGTGCTCTCGAGTCCATTTGAATTTATCCTGACGCAATCCTTTGCATTCACCTCAAAATCAGACGCTCGATCGATCCTGGGCCGTAAGCAAAATCAGATGCTTAGCAGTGGTGACAAAGCAGCATCCCAGATTGGTGATCTCGAGCAAGCGATGGACGACCTTGAATCAAACCGATTTGTTCTGGGCGGGCATCATCTTTCGCTTGCCGTCTTTGCTTCCTCCGTCAAAGATCTCGCCGACAACCTCGCCAAGGCGCGGGCAAGTCTTACGAGTGGTGGGGCCGTCGTTGCACGCGAAGATCTTGGATTAGAGGCCGCCTGGTGGGCACAGCTTCCTGGGAATTTCCGCTACCGTGCACGGTCCGGGGCGATTACATCGCGTAATTTTGCAGCGCTTTCACCCTATCATTCGTATCCGACCGGTCAGAAGGACAATAACGAATGGGGGCCAGCTGTCGCGCTATTGAAGACGGCTTCCGGGTCGCCGTTTTATTTCAATTTTCATTACGGCGATCTCGGCAACACCTTCATGTGCGGACCATCGGGGACCGGTAAGACGGTCATCATCAACTTCATGCTTTCTCAACTCGAAAAACACGATCCTCATGTTGTGTTCTTCGACAAGGATCGTGGAGCCGACCTTTATGTGCGGGCCGCCGGCGGAACATATCTTCCGCTCAAAAATGGTAGTCCGACCGGATGTGCTCCTTTAAAGGCGCTCAAGCTCACACCTGAAAATAAAGTGTTCCTTGCTGTGTGGGTTGGCAAACTTGTTCGCTCCAATGTTCGAGATTTGACCGTAACCGAACTGCGTGACATCGCTGTTGCGATCGATGGCCTATCAGATCTGCCTAGAGAGCGCCGAACGATTGGTGCACTACGCACATTCTTGAACAATACCGATCCTGAAGGGATCGCTGCTAGGCTTTGCCGTTGGGAACGCGAAGGGCCGCTTGGCTGGGTCTTCGACAATGACGACGACGATATTGGCCTCAACGAATTTGCCCCGATGAGGGCAGGAAGGGGCGGGAAGTTCGTCGGTTACGACATGACGGAGTTTCTCGACCATGAAGAAATCCGTACGCCCCTTATGGCTTATCTGTTTCATCGTGTCGAACAGCTGATTGATGGAAGGCGCATACTCATCGTTATCGATGAGTTCTGGAAAGCGCTGCAGGACGATGGCTTTCGCGATCTGGCGCAAAACAAGCTCAAAACCATCCGCAAGCAAAATGGTCTGATGCTGTTTGCAACACAAAGCCCGCGCGATGCGATTATCTCTCCAATTGCACATACGATAATCGAGCAATGTCCGACGCAGATTTTCCTCCCGAATTCGCGCGGTAATCACGCTGACTATGTCGATGGGTTCAAGCTTACCGAACGTGAATACGAACTGATTGCGCGCGAACTATCAGTCGAAAGCCGGCAATTCTTGTTGAAACAGGGGCACAACAGCGTCGTTGCAGAGCTCGACCTGAACGGCCTTGATGATGAACTGGCTGTTCTTTCCGGTCGTACCGGAAATGTCGAGCTTGTCGATACGATCCGCGCTGAAATCGGAAACGATCCTGCGGACTGGCTTCCAGTTTTTCAGAAAAGAAGGAGTGCAAGTTGATGGCTTCCTACAGACGCTTTTGCGCAATGATGGCTACAGTGCTGACCTTGTCGACAGGAGCTGCGATGGGGCAGGGCATTCCTGTCATTGATCAAACAGCGATAGCCAAACATCTGGAAAGCATCGCGCAGTTGAAATCGCAGCTCGATGTTCTTCATCAGCAAATTGAGAAGGCCGAAGAGCTTTATACCTCTTTCAACAAGCTGACAGACATGGCGGATGTCGCACAGGTTCTCAATGATCCAGCGATCCGAAAAGCCCTTCCGCCGGAATTTGCTGCCGTAGAAGGATTATTCGAAGGCAATGGCAGCGGAGCGTTGAACGATGCTGCAACAAAATTCCTCGACAAAAATACGACCTACAAAACCTCTGCTGACGATTTTTACGCAAATGAACTGTCCCGTGTGCAGAACAAAAATGCCGGCCAGATGGGGATCGGTCAGAAAATTTACGACGCCGCAACAAAACGCATCGAAGGAATTGATGAACTCCGTCAGAAAGTTTCCACGGCAAGTGAAGCCAAGGAAATTGCCGATTTGCAAGCAAGGCTCCTAGCCGAGCAAGCCTTTGTGCAAACCGATGTGCTGCGTATGGAAGGCTTGCGCATGGTTCAGCAGGCGCAAACGCAGGTTGATGATCAGCGCAAGGCAGAAGATTGGCGCCGTCGCATGGATGCAATGAAGGGGGCGCTGAAATGAAAAATTTCCTGATCCTGACAGCGTTCGTCCTCCTGTCCGCATGCACAGAGAAAGCAGAAGCGACCTACACGGTCGAAGACTTGCTGGCCGATCACAGAATGCTGTCGCGCATTCTCGACAAGTGTCGCAACAATCCAGGTAAGTTGCGCAATACGGTCAATTGCATGAATGCCGAAGCGGCCAATAGCAAGTTGCGTTTCCAGAATATACGCAAGGCGCTTGGAGGCTAGCACCGTGTATCACGTTTTCGAGTTTATTGATGGACAATTCAAGCGGCCGTTGGAGATGTTCATATCCGATGGGACGTCGAATATTGCCGAATGGCTTTCAGGCCCGCTTACCGTTGCCGTGACCCTTTACGTTATCCTGTTTGGTTATCTTATCTTGCGCGGTTCGGTGCATGAACCCATCCTGGATTTTGCTTTTCGCGCAATCAAGCTTGCGATCATCGTGACGCTGGTCAAGAACGCCAGCGAATACCAGACCTATGTCACCAATATTTTTTTCGAACAGCTGCCGCGCGAGATTTCGCAAGCACTTAATTCCGGTGCCGCGCCGAGCGCATCGACCTTCGATAGTCTGCTGGATAAAGGACAGAACTCAGCAACCGACATCTGGTCACGATCCTCCTGGCCCATCGATATTGTAACTGGTGTTGGCGGATTATTGGTGATTGGCGTCAGCTTTCTTGTCGCGGGAATAGGCTATGTCGTTTCACTTTATGCGCGATTGGCACTAGCCATCGTGCTGGCGATCGGCCCAATCTTCATCGCATTTGCCATGTTCCAGTCGACGCGACGCTTCACAGAGGCATGGATCGGACAAGTGGCAAATTTTGTCATTCTTCAGGTTCTTGTCGTCGCTGTTGGAGCGCTGCTGATTGCATGTCTCGACACAACTTTTACAGCAATCGAGGGCTATTCCGATGTCTTGATGCGCCCCATCGCGCTTTGTGCCGTCGGCATTGCCGCTCTTTATGTCTTTTATCAGCTTCCAGGCATCGCTTCGGCCCTAGCGTCCGGCGGAGCGTCTCTGGCTTACGGCTATACAGCTTCACGCGATGCGCATGAAGGATTGCTTGCCAAGGCAACATCGCGGAGCGTGGGGTTCATGGCTCGCGGCACCCGCATGATGAGAAGAGCATTCTGAGCGAAGGAGATCTGCGTATGACCTCGTCTGCGGCGATAAAAAACAGGTATTTATCAGTGATCAAGCCGACCTTGGTTCTCGGGTTCGCGGTCGCACTTGCCAGTTGTTCGTCGCTGACAAATTCCTTGCCAAAATGTGATGGAAATGCGCGAAGACCACTGAATCGCGCAATGTGGCAATGGGAAAAATCGAGTGCACTGCCGAAGTCCAAAGCGGAATCCATCACGCGCTTTGTTGATGAACGCAAACCATCCAGGGCTTTTGATCATTTCGATATTGAAGCTTCTTTTGGCGATTGCGAGGATTGATGGTTACGACAGACAATCTCAAAAGCTATTTCGAGAAAGCGCGTCGCTTTGATCAAGACCGCATGATTCAGGTCGAGCGATCAAATCGCTTGGCGTGGTCGATCGCAATTGCGTCCGCTATTGTTGCCGGCATATCAATCATCGCCGTTGCGAGCCTTGCGCCGCTGAAAACTGTCGAACCTTTCGTGGTTCGTGTCGACAATTCTACCGGGATCGTTGATGTCGTTTCAGCGCTATCGGCGACCGCTGGCACTTACGACGAAGCCGTGACCAAATATTTTGCGGCAAAATATGTTCGTGGACGCGAAGGCTATGTCTGGAGCGAAGCCCAGGAGAATTTTCGAACAATTGCGCTTCTCTCTACGCAAGCCGAACAGGCGCGGTTCGCAGCTACTTATCGTGGCAGCAATCCGCAATCACCACAAAATGTCTATGGCCGTTCTGCCACGGTGCGGATTAACATCGTCTCCATCGCGCTCATTAATCAGAACGTTGCATCGGTACGCTACATGCGTAGCGTAACCCGCGGTGAAGAAGTCCGGACAACACATTTTGTTGCGACCCTCACCTATTCCTACGCCAACGCTCCGATGTCATCGACAGACCGACTGGTGAACCCGCTTGGTTTCGCTGTTAGCGAATATCGGGCAGATCCGGAGGCAATCGATTGATGCGTTTTCCAATCATTGTCACATTTTTTCTGGCATCATCTGTGCCCAATGTCCTCGCGCTGGAGATACCGACAACAGCATCGCAGGACAGTCGGGTCCGTTTTGTCAGTTATCAGCCTTACAATATCACAAGGATCATCGGGTCCTTGCGCTCCTCGGTTCAAGTCGAGTTTGCTCGGGATGAGGAAATTGCACATGTGGCCCTTGGCAACAGCGTTGCCTGGGAAGTCGCACCAGCCGGTAATATCTTGTTTTTAAAACCACGAGAAAACCAACCGGTTACCAATATCTCTGTTGTAACGACACGTCGGGACGGGTCTACGCGCAGTTACCAGATGGAACTTAAGGTGCGGGAGGGTTCGGTAGAAGTCGGAGAGAATACTTACTTTTATGTGAAATTCAGATATCCGCAGGAGGAAGCCGAACAGCGTCGCCAGCAAGCTGCGGCCCAGGCGCGCAAAGCCAAAGCCAAAGATGCTGACGATGTGCTGTCGCTTCACGAGGCATATGGTCCGCGCAATTGGCGGTACTCTGCACAAGGGGCAGAGGCACTGGAGCCACAAAGCGTCTACGACAACGGTAAAATCACAACATTCTCCTTTGCGGGCAATCAGGAAATGCCTGCGATCTATATGGAAAACTCCGACGGGTCGGAGAGCCTCGTGCCCAAAACTGTCGATGGCAATCTGGTCATGGTCCATGCGTTAAGCCGTAAATTCATTCTGCGACGAGGCAAAGATGTGCTGTGCGTATTCAACGAAGCCTATGACCGGATTGGCATCAACCCTGCCACAAACACGACGTCTCCTTCAGTTGAGCGCATCGTGAGACCGGATCTGGTGGGGCAGAGGAAGAAGTGATTAAGATGGCCGAGATTGAGGAACATCAGATCCCAGGCGAACGCGCCGAAACGGCTACAGCTACACGCATCGACAATAATCCAGTTCTCAAGCGCGGTGCGGTTGCACTCGCCATTGTGTTGTTTATTGGCTTTGCTCTGTGGTCGACATCTGGAAACAAAACAAAGGACAACAATATCCAGACCGAGCGCGTCGTGATCCGCCAAACGACACCCTTTGAGGCGGCAAGAGAAAAGACAGAGCCGGTTGAAGAAAAGCCGGTGGTAAAACTGCCAACACCGGTCCTTGAAGACCCCATGCCCCAAGTGGACGAATTGCTTGATGCCGCCCGTCGTGCGCCCGTTATGGCTTATAGCGGGGGACAGAAAAATTCGGCCTCACGAGGCGAAGGCGGGAACGGCAGTAATGCGGTACCAGATGGGAATTTTGTGCCAATCGATGGCAATTTTATTGGCCAGAACCAGCAAAATGCTGACGAACAACGGTTCGAAAATCTGCTGCGACCGACCCGACTTGAGGGATCGCGCGCCGGTATGCTCGGAAATCGCGATTTCATCATCGCCATGGGTAGTTCGATCCCTTGTGTGCTCGAAACTGCACTTGCCTCTGATCAGCCGGGGTTTGCAAGCTGCGTGATCAACCGCGATGTTTTATCCGATAATGGCCGCGTGGTGCTGATGGAAAAGGGAACCCAGCTTGTCGGGGAATATCGTGGCGGTCTCCAACGGGGTCAAAAACGACTGTTTGTGCTTTGGAACAGGGCGAAAACGCCTCAAGGTGTGATCGTCATGCTTGCCTCGCCAGCAACCGATGCGTTTGGCCGCGCTGGCGTTGGTGGTCAGGTCGATACGCATTGGTGGGAGCGCTTTGGCAGTGCGCTTCTCCTTTCCGTCGTCGGCGATGCGACAAGTTACGCGAGCAGTCGTCTGCAAGACGGCAATTTTCATGCACAGAATACCGCAGATGCCGGCAAACAGGCTGCTGCCATTGCAGTGGAGCAATCAATTAATATTGCCCCGACACTCAACAAGCATCAGGGGGAATTGGTCTCCATCTTTGTCGCTCGCGATCTCGATTTTGCAGGCGTTTACCAGCTTCGTGTAACCGAACCTAGAAATCGCATTCTCGATCGGGCAACTTTGGGTGATTTCCACCCGCCATCGACGCTTGTGACAAAATAGGTGGACAAATGGCTGAAGCCCAGGACAGTACCGTCGTTCGTGAACTTCTAAAGCCTCTCGCGGTCTTTCTGGATGATTGCTCGTTATATGAGATCATTGTCAATCATCCGGGTCAGGTGCTGACGGAAGGGCCGGGTGGTTGGCAGATACACGATCTTCCTGGGCTATCCTTTGAAAAACTCATGCGCCTTTCCCGGGCGGTGGCGAGCTTTTCCCATCAAACCATCAATGAAATGCGACCGATACTTTCGGCAACTCTTCCAGCTGGCGAGCGAATTCAAATTGTCATTCCACCTGCCACCACGAAGGGAACGGTCAGCATCACGATCCGCAAACCATCATCGCTCGATTTTACGCTTGATGATCTGGACGCCAATGGCTTTTTCTCTCATCCGCAAACAAGCTTTCGTGCCCTTTCAAAAGAGCAAGAACGTTTACAAGAACTCTACAAAAAAGGGCAATTCAAGGAGTTTCTTCGTCAAGCTGTTATCGCGCGGAAAAATATCATTATTTCTGGTGCGACAGGGTCCGCAAAAACCACTCTTTCAAAGGCTCTTATCAAGCATATTCCACAACACGAGCGTGTTATTTCGATTGAAGACAGCCCGGAACTTGTAATTTCCCAACCAAATCAGGTGCGTCTGTTTTATTCAAAGGGCTCGCAGGGGTTATCGAATGCAGGTCCGAAGGAATTACTCGAATCGTGTCTGCGAATGCGTCCCGATCGTATATTGCTGCAGGAACTCAGGGATGGAAGCGCGTTTTATTATATTCGCAATATCAACTCGGGCCATCCAGGATCCATCACAACAGTTCATGCAGATTCTGCCAGACTTGCTTTCGAGCAACTGACTTTACTAGTCAAGGAATCGGAAGGGGGAAGTGCACTCGAACGCGCTGACATCCGACGTATGCTGGAGATTTCGGTTGACGTTGTTGTGCAATGTAAACGCACCGATGGAACGTTCCGCGCTGCTGAAATTTACTTCTCTGGCTGTGCGAACGATTGAGCACAATTGGAGGCGTAATAATGATTAATTCTGCTTTCTCGTCGCCCCAATTTGAACCTTTACCGTGCTGATATCGCGTTTAATCGATTCTATTGTCGCGGTTGGGTTTTTTTGGTTGGCAGCAACCTTTCCGATCGCATAAGCAACGAGGAGCTGGTTCCGGGAGTGCTTGTAATTGTTGCAAGCCTTTCATGAACCTATCCTGCAGTAAGGAGGCCATGATGGCGAAGTGGGTGTACACGTTCGGCGACGGCAAGGCAGAAGGCGCGGCGAGTGACCGCAATCTTCTCGGCGGCAAGGGAGCGAACCTGGCTGAAATGAGCAGCCTTGGCCTTCCGGTACCTCCAGGCTTTACCATCACGACCGAAGTCTGCACCTATTATTACGATCATGACCGCACCTATCCATCCGAATTGAACGAACAGGTTCGGGCGGCTCTGGACCATATCGCGAAAGTGACGGGGCGCAATTTCGGCGATGCCGAAAAGCCGCTTCTGGTGTCCGTGCGTTCGGGGGCGCGTGCGTCCATGCCGGGCATGATGGATACGGTGCTGAACCTTGGTCTCAATGACCAGACTGTACAGGCCATTGGTCGTGAAGCTGGGGATGAGCGCTTTGCCTATGACAGCTATCGCCGCTTCATCCAGATGTATTCGGATGTCGTTCTGGGCGTCGATCATGGCTTCTTCGAAGAAATTCTTGAAGACAAGAAGGCCGATCTCGGGGTCGATGTCGATACGGCGCTGACGGCGGAAGACTGGAAGGATGTCATCGGGTCTTACAAGGCAAAGGTCGAGGAAGAACTCGGTCAGCCTTTCCCGCAGGACCCGCGCGAACAGCTCTGGGGCGCCATCGGCGCCGTCTTCTCAAGCTGGATGAATGCGCGCGCCATCACCTATCGTCGCCTGCACAATATCCCCGCGGCCTGGGGCACGGCGGTCAATGTCCAGGCCATGGTGTTCGGCAATATGGGCGAAACCTCTGCGACCGGCGTTGCCTTCACACGCAATCCATCGACGGGCGAGAAGAAGCTTTACGGTGAATTCCTCGTCAATGCGCAGGGTGAAGACGTCGTCGCCGGCATTCGCACGCCGCAGAACATCACCGAGGAAGCGCGTATCGCAGCCGGTTCCGACAAGCCGTCTCTCGAAAAGGTGATGCCGGAAGCCTTCGCCGAGTTCCTCAAGGTCGCGGACCGGCTGGAACAGCACTATCGCGACATGCAGGACCTCGAATTCACCATCGAGCGCGGCAAATTGTGGATGCTCCAGACCCGCTCGGGCAAGCGCACTGCAAAGGCCGCATTGAAGATGGCTGTGGAAATGGCAGGCGAAAGCCTGATCACGCAAGAAGAAGCGGTTCTGCGCGTCGATCCGGCAGCGCTCGACCAGCTTCTGCATCCGACCATCGACCCGCGTGCGGAGCGTCAGGTCATCGGTCAGGGACTGCCCGCATCGCCGGGTGCTGCGACGGGTGAAATCGTCTTCTCTTCCGAAGATGCCGAACAGGCAAAGTCGGAAGGCCGCAAAGTCATTCTCGTTCGTATAGAAACCAGCCCGGAAGATATTCACGGCATGCATGCGGCGGAAGGCATTCTGACGACACGCGGCGGCATGACGAGCCATGCGGCGGTCGTCGCGCGCGGCATGGGCAAGCCATGTGTTTCCGGCGCGGGATCGCTTCGCGTTGACTATCGCAATGGTGTCATGCTTGCGGCAGGCCAGACCTTCAGGAAGGGTGATGTCGTTACCGTCGATGGCGGCACGGGACAGGTCCTGAAAGGCGCGGTCGCCATGCTGCAGCCGGAGCTTTCCGGCGACTTCGGCAAGCTGATGGAATGGGCCGACCGAACCCGCCGGATGAAGGTTCGTGCCAATGCGGAAACGCCGGCTGATGCACGCACCGCGCGCTCGTTCGGTGCTGAAGGCATCGGCCTTTGCCGTACCGAACACATGTTCTTCGACGGTAGCCGCATCGTCGCCATGCGCGAGATGATCCTTTCCGACAATGAGGAAGGCCGACGCACGGCTCTGGCGAAGCTTCTGCCGATGCAGCGTTCGGATTTCATCGAACTGTTCGAGATCATGAAGGGGCTCCCGGTCACGATCCGCCTGCTCGACCCGCCATTGCACGAGTTCCTGCCGCATACGGACGAGGAGGTCGCAGAGGTGGCCCGGTCGATGGGCGTCGATCCGGCAAAGCTGCGCGAACGCGCCGACGCCTTGCATGAGTTCAACCCGATGCTGGGTCATCGTGGCTGCCGTCTGGCGGTGTCCTACCCGGAAATCGCGGAAATGCAGGCGCGGGCCATTTTTGAAGCTGCCGTCGAGGCAGGCCGGAAAACCGGCGAACATGTGGTACCGGAAGTGATGGTGCCGCTGGTCGGTCTGAAAGCCGAACTCGATTTCGTCAAAACACGCATCGATGCCGTAGCCAAGGAAGTTATGGGCGAAGCGGGTGTCAAGATCGACTATATGGTCGGCACGATGATCGAACTGCCGCGTGCAGCCTTGCGCGCCGCCGAAATCGCCGAAACGGCTGAGTTCTTCTCGTTTGGCACCAACGATTTGACGCAAACGACATTCGGCATTTCACGCGATGATGCATCGTCGTTCCTGACCTCTTATCAGCAGCGGGGTGTGATCGAACAGGACCCGTTCGTGTCGCTCGATCTCGAAGGCGTCGGTGAACTGGTGGAAATCGCCGTCGAGCGTGGACGAAAGACTCGCGAAACACTGAAGCTCGGCATCTGCGGCGAGCATGGTGGTGATCCGGCTTCGATCGCATTCTGCGAAAAGACAGGTCTCGACTATGTGTCCTGTTCGCCGTTCCGAGTCCCGATTGCCCGTCTCGCGGCTGCGCAATCGGCCATACGCAAGTTTTGACCGCGCGCCTTAATTTGGCTTGACCAGCGGTATAATCCGTCGCTGGTCAAGCCATTTTCAGAAGATTTGTCATGTTTCGTTGCATCGCTGCGGCAGGAGCCGCCTTTCTCGTAATGACCGGTATTGCGGGCGCCTACGATATTTCACCGCAGGAGCGCGCGGAGAAAAAGGCCCTACATGAAACGATCAGGATCGTTGAGCCGCAGTTACATATCGCAAGCGGCGGTGCTGCATCCACGCAGGTGGCGCTGACGCTCGATGCTTGCATGGGCAAGACCGATCACCGGATACTCGACACGTTGGTGCAGAATCGTATCCCGGCGACGATCTTCGTGACAGGGCGATGGATAAAACAGAACCCGGACGCCATGGCGGTTCTGAAGGCCAATGCCGATCTGTTCGATATTGAGAATCATGGCGCCATGCATGTTCCGGCCATCACCAACGAGCCGAAAATGTATGGAATCAAGACGGCAGGCTCGCTTGAGGCCGTGCATCGGGAAATCGACGGTGGCGCAACCGCGATCACCGATTCCGGAGTATCCAGACCGATCTGGTATCGCGATGCCACGGCCCGTTATTCGACCGATGCCATCAAACCGACAACGAGCATGGGCTACAAGATCGGCGGCTATTCACTGAATGGCGATCAGGGAGCATCGCTGTTGGCTCCAACGGTCGAGCGGCGCATCGCCGCTGCACGCGATGGCGATGTCATCATCTCGCATATCAACCAGCCAACGCGATCGGCGGGCGAAGGCGTGGCCAAAGGCGTTCTGGCCCTGAAGGCGAAGGGAATGAAATTCGTGCGTCTCAAGGATGTCGAGACCACGATGACCCTCAACCCGGTCGCACAACACAATCTTCACGCAGGCGTTCCAAAGCCGGCAGCACCGAAGTAATCCAGTTTGACAGTTCAGGCGCCGTTGACTTTCTCGTTCGGAGAAAGGCTCCTCATGACGGCAGCATAGTTGCGGCCAAGACTTTCGAAAACGGCATTCTCACCCGTTGGCGGCTCGACGGACAGGGTCGTGCCGTCATTGCGCAATGTGACGAATATGACCTGATCTTGCGGCTGTCCGGCGATGGCAATTGCACCGATGCGCTGGGCTTCACTGGTGTCGAGGGCAGGCATGTTGAAAAGTACCTCGCCGCCGACCCGTTCGGCTGCCTTGGCAAGCGCAGAGTCGAAACCTTCGATCAGCACGTCAATGGCCCCAAGCGCGAACTCCAGTTCAACAGCCTCAAGCGTCATCGTGTCGTCTGCGGTTGTGCCGTCCGATGACTGGTTGCCATTTTGAAGGGCGCGATCCATTCCGTCCTCTCCGACGATTGCAATATAAGCCCCCATATGTGCGATCATGCCTTCTGTTAGTGATTGCTGCAATGCCTTTTTATTTGATTTACCTAGCTTTTTTTCACTTATTCTTAAAGCTGGTGATCTTTGCAGGCTAAGAGGGTGCTGCCCCTAATGCGATTTGCATCATCTATCAAGCACGCTAAACGTGTATCAGCTATTGCTTTCGTGGATCGCTAAACATTGATCCCGATAGGTTTTAATCGGCGACACCCTTTCCTCGTTGATCTTCGCCCCTTTGTTCATCACGCGGTAATTGGCTTTTGGGGCTACATGAGACCGATCAGGCGCCCATCCACAGGACAGGCTGGTGATTGATTTCTATGTTGGGGTTTTGCCGAGTGAAAATCTCTCTGCTATTCATATTGGGTGAAAACGGAGAGAAACAGCATTATCAAGGCTCCAGTAAAAACTGGAAATGCTCCCGGAGACTGCATGAGAAAACTTCGCTACCAGCGGCGTCAATCGCGCTCTGCAGTGTGGGCGCTTCGGCTTGGTGTTTTTGCGCTCGTGCTGCTTGCGATGGCGTTTCTTCTGCATCGCTTCTGGACACTGGAGACACCGGATCTGGTGCTGCTTGCCGGATTGAGCACTGGTCTTGCCGCTCTGGCCCTTCTTTGCTCGGCTAAAGGTTTTCGCAATCTCTGGATCAATGGCGACAAGGGCGGCGCACGTTCTTTCTGGGGCGGCATATTCGCTTTTGCCGTCTTGCTTCCGGTCGGGCTGGTGGGTGCGTTATGGTATCTCTCTCCGCCGCTTTACGACCTCTCCACGGATTTTGAGACACCACCGCAATTTCCGTCCAGCATGCCGCCGCGCCTGCAATGGATGAACCCCTTGACGGTGGCGGTGAGCGGCGATGCGCTGACGCAGCTGACAGCCTATCCCGATGTGGTCGGACGCCGCTATGAAGCCGCACCGGACCGCGTCGCGCAAGGGGTTGACACGGTTCTCAGGACTTTCGGGTGGCAGGAGATCGCGCGCAATACGTCTTCGCCGGAACAGAACGCCACGCGATTTGCGGTGACGGCACATAGTTTTATTCTGGGGCTCAAAAGCGATATCGTTATCCGCCTGCTGGATGAAGGCGAAACCACCTATGTCGACGTGCGTTCGCTGTCCCGCTATGGCAAGCGCGATATGGGGCAGAATGCCGGTTTCATAACCGATTTTCTGGGGGCGCTGGAAGGCGAGGTCAACAAGGCTCCGGCTGATGTGGAATAATCAGCCGGGAAGATAGATACTGTCGAGCGATGGATGCCCATCGGCCCTGACCTCACCACGCCCGACCAGATCCTCCAGATGCGCCAGCACCGACAGGGCTGCGGCACCATACAGTCGCGGATCGGTATCGCGATAGATCACTTTCACCATATCGCCGATTGTTCGGTCACCCTGCAGAACGCGTTCCAGAATGGCGCGTTCGCGCATCTTGCGATGCGCACGCAGGCCGCGAACGAAGGCACCAGGCCTGGTCACCGCACCGCCATGGCCCGGCAGATAGACCTTGTCTTCACGCGCCAGCAACTTTTCCAGTGAGACCATATAGTCATTCATCGAGCCGTCGGGCGGAGCGACGATGGATGTCGCCCATGCCATGACATGATCGGCGGAAAAAAGGATGCCTGTGTTCTTCAGGCCGAACGCCATGTGATTGGCGGCATGTCCGGGGGTATGAATTCCTTCCAGCGCCCAGCCGTCGCCCTGGATCGTGCTTCCGTCGGCCAACGCGATATCCGGAATGAAGTCCGTATCGGCGCTCGCCTCAAGCATGTTCACTTCGCCCGCATAATAGGGGCGGGCAGGGCGATGCGGTCCCTCGGCGACGGTGCGGGCGCCGAGATTTTCCTTCAGGCGCTGTGCCAGAGGCGAATGGTCGCGATGGGTGTGGCTGACGAAAATATGGCTGACCGGGCGACCGGCAATAGCGGCGATCAGGGCGTCGTAATGCGCGTCATCTTCCGGACCGGGGTCGATGATCGCCAATGTATCCGTGCCGATAATATAGCTGTTGGTTCCATGAAAGGTGAAAGCGCTCGGATTGTTGGCGGTGAGGCGCAAAATGCCTTTACTCAGTTCAACCGGCTTACCATACTGGGGCGTGAAACTGCTGTCGAAATCAAGCGCCATTGAAGCGGCTTCCATTCTTCTTTGGTTTGATTGAAGAAACGGCATAGGCCTTATATAGTCGGGTTGCAAACGTGAACAGTCACGCGCGCTGACAATCGCGTCAGGGGTCAGGTTCTGGAGATTTTGGTATTCCGGTATCTGCCGCCGTTTCAAAAGTGGAGTTGGATATGCCTCACAGAGCAAAGTCTCGCATTGCCACCGCCTCTCTCGCAGCACAATATCTGCCGACCAGTCAACTGGCCCGCGCTTTCTGGTTTGTCGGGCTTGCGCTGATCGGAACGGCTGCTCTTACCATTTCTGCAAAGATCAAGGTTGATCTGGTCTACGTCAATGTGACGATGCAGACCTTCGCTCTCTTTGCGATTGCAGCGCTCTACGGTTCGCGGCTCGCCGTTGCGACAGTCGCTCTTTATCTGCTGGAAGGCATGCTTGGGCTGCCGGTCTTCACCGGAACGCCGGAGAAGGGCATCGGCCTTGCCTATATGGTCGGCCCGACAGGCGGCTACCTTCTTTCCTACCTTGCTGCGGCCTGGATCGTCGGACGCGCTGCTGACAAGGGACTGGCGCGCAATCCTTTCGCTCTCGGTGGTGCAATGCTGCTGGCAGAAGCCGTCATTCTCGTGATGGGCGCTGGCTGGATGGCCTATCTCTTCGGTCTGGAAAAAGCCATTGCCTTCGGTTTCGGCGCTTTTATCGTCGGCGATCTGGTGAAGCTCGCGCTCGCGGCATGTGGCGTGCCGGCGGTGATGTCGCTTCTGAAACGCTGAATTTTTGACGGTTTTTCACGTTGAAAGCCGGGCCGTCTGCCCGGCTTTTTCTTGTTTCGGTTGAAACTGCTTCGCAATTGACAGAAGCCAAATCATAAAGCTTTGTCGCTATAAGAAATCAGTTTTTACGGGGAGGATGATTTGCACGTCGAAATTCTGCTGGTCGAACCGCTGACAAAAGAGGCTTTTGCGCCATTTGGCGATGTCATCGAGACAGAAGGAGCCGAACTCCGCCTGATCAATAACGGCACGACCGAGCGATACCACGATCTCGCGCGTGTCGAAGCCGCCGGCACCGAGGCAAGGGTTCTGATCAATATTTTCCGGGGACAATCGTTCGAAGCGCCAATCGACATCGTCATGATGGAGCGCCACCCTTTCGGCTCGCAGGCATTCATTCCGTTGAACGGCAGGCCGTTTCTCGTGGTGGTCGCCGAGGATGACGGTGGCAAGCCTGCCTGTCCGCGGGTTTTTCTTGCGCGCGGTGACCAGGGCGTCAATTATCTGCGCAATATGTGGCACCACCCACTATTGGCGCTGGAACAGAAATCCGATTTTCTGGTTGTGGACAGAGCAGGCAAGGAAGACAATCTGGAGGAATTCTTCTTCTCCGATACCGTTTACTGCATTGAAACAACGAAACCCGTCTGAGTTTCATTCGAGGGATATTTATGGGAAAACTCTCCACACATGTGCTCGACACTGCCCATGGCAGCCCCGCCGCGGCGATGCGCATCGAGCTTTATCGCATTGGCGCAAACGGTACGTCCGAACTCGTCAAGCGCACCGTGACCAATCTTGACGGACGCACAGACGCGCCCCTGCTCTCCGGCGACGAATTGCGGACCGGCACTTATGAATTGCAGTTTCACGTTGCCGAATATTTCGACGGGCGCGGCGCGGAACAGGCCAATCCGCCATTCCTCGATCTTATTCCGATCCGTTTCGCCATCGCCGATGCCGATGGTCATTACCATGTGCCGTTGCTTGTCAGCCCGTGGTCCTATTCGACCTATCGGGGCAGTTGAACCCGACTTATCCTCTTCATAGCCAGGCAAATTATTCTCCTCGCATTATCCATTGCGAGGAGTTGTTCATGGACCAAACCCCAAATCTGAAACTGCCCTATATCCTGCCCAGCCAGGCACAGAAGCATATCACCCACAATGAGGCATTGCGGCTGCTCGATGCTGTTTTGCATCTGAGTATCAAATCACGGACCCGAACCGAAGCGCCGGAAACTCCCGCCAGCGGAGAACGCTATCTCGTGGCTGAACCAGCTGCCGGACCATGGGCGGGAAAAGAAGGTATGATTGCATCTTTCATTGATGGCGGATGGCTGTTTGTTGCGCCCGCCATCGGCTGGCAGGCTTATGTCGAAGATGAAGCACAACTCACTGTTTATGATGGCGCTCTCTGGAAGGGTGTTTCATCGGTGCCAGAAAGCCTGTCCTTGACCATGCTGGGTGTGCAAGCGACGGCCGATGCGGTCAACCGTCTTGCAATCTCGTCGGAAGCCAGCCTGTTCAACAATGCCGGTGCAGGGCATCAGGTGAAGGTGAACAAGCAGGCGGTTACCGATACGGCAAGCCTTTTATACCAGACGAACTGGACAGGTTTTGCTGAAATGGGACTGAACGGCAGCAACGATTTCAGCGTGAAGGTGAGCAACGATAGCGGACAATGGCGCGAGGCGATCAGGATCGACCACGCGACCGGCAATGTCGCTGTAGGCTCGATCTGGCCGCAAACCAGGCTTGATGTCGATGGCCCTATCCGCCCCGCATCCTATACGGTGGCGTCATTACCCCCTGCGGCAAGCCATGGGTCAGGCGCAATGGCTTTCGTCGCCGATGCGCCATTCGGTACGGAATCTATTCGGACGGAACGAACTGGCGCAGCCTCCGCAGCGGTATTGTCATTGGCTGACAGAAGGTGCGGCGGACTGGTCCGCACGACTGCCCGGACACTGCTTATGGGCCGTAATTTTGCCAAAAGATGTTTGTTAAGCGCTTGCAACGGCAATTGATATGGTCGTTGCGGATGACTCATGTTAACGGTGGCGAGAAATTAGAATGCTTCGCAGCTACGCAGTGCAGCAAGCCGCGGAGGGATTGACTAAATTTTAGTCCCTAATAGTAGTATAAATAGCCTTATGGCGCTGGAATCGTTCCGGTATTTCTCTCCTGGTGAGAGCGGGAAAACGCGCGTATGAGTTTGAAATATCCATGGCAGAGATTGGCGCTTTTGCCCCGCGCCAGCAAACAGATCATTCTGATGCTGAGCGACTGTATTCTGCTGTTGCTGAGCGCCTATCTGGCCTTTGTCATACGTCTCGGTTTCGTTTTTGTGCCGAACCAGGGACAAACGTTTCTGATTTTCATCGCGCCGGTGCTGGCAATCCCGGTTTTTGTCCGGTTTGGACTTTACCGTGCCATTATCCGTTATCTCGCCGAACGCGCGATCTGGCCGATTTTTCAGGCCACCGCCATTGCGGCACTTTTCTGGGTCGCGCTCGTCTTCCTGATGGAACTCTATGGCAGCACCGGTCTGCCCCGCTCGGTTCCTTTGCTCTACTGGCTTTTGAGCACCGTGTTCATCTCTGCCAGCCGTTTCGGTGCGAAATGGCTTTTGCGCAGTTCCGAGTCGGACAAACGCTATACGAGTTCAGCCTTGATTATTGGCGTGGGCGAGCCCGCCCGCCAGCTGGCAACGGCGCTTCGCAGCCATAGTGACACATTGGTTGTCGGCTTCGTCGATCCTGATGGCCAGCTTAATGGCATGGATATCAGCGGATTGCGTGTTTATGGGGTGGAGGATGTTGCCGCCCTGATCGATAATTACGGGATCAAGCAGGTCGTCGTATCCGAGCCGGCGCTTGACCAGAAAAAGCGTCAGGAGTTCGCCCGACTACTGGGACGCCTTCCGGTCAACACGCGTATTCTGCCGCCGATCGCAGATCTGACGGCCGGTAAATATCTGGTCAGTTCACTACGCAATATCGAGATCGACGATCTTCTCGGGCGTTCGCCTGTCCCGCCGGATGCGGCCCTGTTGCGAGAAGTGGTCGAAGGCCGCCATATCATGGTGACGGGCGCAGGCGGCTCCATCGGCAGTCAGCTCTGCCGTACCATTTCGCAATGGAATCCGGCCTGTATCGTTCTGTTCGAGTCGAGCGAGTTTGCGCTTTACAATATCGACAGGCAGTTGAGACAGATCACCAATTGCGAGATCGTGCCAGTTCTGGGTTCAGTGCGAGATCGGGCCTGCGTGGAAAAAGCCATTCGCGACTATAATGTCGACACGCTCTATCATTGCGCAGCCTACAAACATGTGCCTCTCGTTGAGAAAAACCCGCTGATTGGCATTTTTAACAATGTATTCGGCACACTTGAAGTGGCCCAGGCCGCTCTCGACACCGATGTCGAGCGCATGGTGCTTATCTCCTCCGACAAGGCCGTGCGACCGACGAATGTGATGGGAGCAACCAAACGCTGGGCGGAACTGGTGGTTTACTATTGCGGGACACTGGCCGAAAAATCCGGGAAGAAAAAGGCATTCTATTCCGTCCGCTTCGGCAATGTGCTGGGATCAAACGGATCCGTTGTTCCGCTTTTTCGCGAACAGATCGCCAATGGCGGTCCGATTACGCTGACCCATGACGATATGACCCGCTATTTCATGTCCATCAAGGAAGCCGCCGAGCTTATCGTGCAATCGGGCGGCATCGCCGAATCCGGCGACACCGTCCTGCTTGAAATGGGCGAGCCGGTGAAGATTCGCGACCTGGCGGAAAATATGATCCTGCTCGCCGGTCTGACTGTGCGCAATGCGGAAAATCCTGCGGGCGATATCGCCATTGAAGTGACCGGGATCCGCGAAGGCGAGAAGATGTATGAGGAGCTCTTCTACGATCCGTCACTGGCACAGCCGACGCGCCATCCGAAAATCATGCGCGCGCCAAAGGGCAACAAGGCCGCCGTTAACGTGCCTGAAAGCCTTCAGCGCCTTCAGGCGGCCATGGAGAGCGGTGATGTGGACGCTGTTCGCAAGATACTATTCAGCGTCATAGCTTCCTGAAGCGTCCGCGAAAATGCAGAAGCAGCACAAGCGTGGCCACGACTGCAACAAGCAGGAAGGCTACGCGCGTGATCATATGGTCAAGCGCCAGCAGCGCGACGGCACAGGCAATCAGGATAAGGTTGAGCAGGGCCACATGGCCGACGACCTTCCACACGCTCCGGCCGGAGCGCTTGGCCGTCTGATAAGCGTGTTTGGAATGCGCTTTGAGGATGTTCTCGCCCTGGCTCAAGCGCATCACGATGGTCGTGCCTGCATCAAGAATATAATAAAGCGGCAGGATCAGCGCGACGGCGATATGCGTTTCCCGTGCGAGCAGGATGAGCGCCGTGCCTGTGATCAGGCCGAGCGGCAAGCTCCCTGAATCGCCCAGAAAAATTGTTGCCGGGGGACGATTGAAGAGCGCAAAACCCAGAATCCCGCCTGCCGCGATGGTGCCGATGCCGCCACTTTCGAGCCCGGCAAGACCGAGAGCGGCCAGAAGTCCGATGCCGGCCAGGGGCAGCCCAACCCCGGCCGCCGTCATGAGATCGAGACCATCCATGAAATTGGTGACATTGATCGCCACCACCAGTGCAAAGACAATCAGTGCTGTTTCAAGCCAGGAGGGCAGCAGTTCCGGAAGCAATCGGAAATCAGGGCCCAGCCCATAGACAACCATCCCGGCGGCAAGGAACTGCGACCCCAGTCTGATGATTTCGGAAAGCTCGTAACGGTCATCCATTCCACCGACGATCCAGAGCAACAGCGAAGCTCCGGAAAGGCAAAGCGCCAGATGCACGTTCACTTCCAGGTCCGGCGCAAAGATCAGCAGCGTTGCGATGATGGCGGGGATAAGCGCGAGGCCGCCGATCTGCCGCGCTACGGTTGTGTGGTTGGAGCGCGAACTCATTCGAGCCGCGAGAAACTGCGCGGGTAACAGCCGGTTCAGCAGATAGAGACCAATGCCGCATAAGGCGGCACTGACGAGAAAGGAAATCAACAGAAACAGCATAGCGAATACCGAAAACACACTCGTCTATAGGGAGTAGCAGCTTTGGTGCAGGACGCAAATCGGCGCTTTCATTTTGTTGAGCGGACGGTGGCGATATGTGGTTGAAAAGCTTCGTCACGAGACCTGTCAGCTCGGGCGGGATTTCGTTATTAGGCGATTGCGCTCGGGTTTCGAAGCGGCTATAAGGCCGCGCAACCGATTGCTTCGGTTTGATTTGTTGGGGCGTAGCCAAGCGGTAAGGCAGCGGTTTTTGGTACCGCCATTCCCTGGTTCGAATCCAGGCGCCCCAGCCATGAATCATGCGTAAAATCAATATCTTATTGATTTTACTTAATGTTTTCCCGGCTGGGAATCCTCAAACTTTTTTCCATTTCGCCGACTGTGCACAAAACTGTGACACAGAGCTATGACACATGCCGATTCGCCTTGGTCGGTTTGTCTCATCAGCTCCAAACGGCGAGCTTATTATGGCAGTCAGACATCAGGTTCAGAATCTTCAGCGGCGCGGAAATATTTTTTATTGGCGTCCCCGTCTTCCGATGCATCTGGGGCGCGCTATTGGTTCGCGTCATCTTGCTTTCAGTCTCAAACAATCTGATCATCGGCAAGCAGGCCGCATGGCCCGCAAGCTCAATCTTCTGCTTTATGAAATTGCTGAAAACCCGCGAAGTGCATTGATGTCGAAAGAAGCCCTTGAAGGATTATTCCAGTCCGAAATCGCGCGGATGAATGATCATATGGAGAACCTGCACTTTGCAGGCCAGCGCACGCCGACGGGGTTCCATCAGATCGATAATCTGACTGCCGATCTGGAAGTCGGGTGGGCTTATAGGCTTCTGGAAAAATTCGGCACCCGCCGTATCCTGTTCGAAGAGGAAGGTTGCCAGGGGTGGCGCTTTCTTGAGCAGGCGAAGGTGCCAGAGAGCCTCCAGCAAGGCATCGCGGCATCTTATCGTGGTGAACGCGAAGACGCAGAAAGTTCGCGGTTCGTCGACGAAATGCGTGCTCTCATGCAAGAGCACCGCCTGCCTTATTCAATTCTTAATCTCGAAAAGGCCAAGGCGGAGTATTTCAAAGCGCGTGCGGATGTACTGCTTAGTACTGAAGATCGCTATCTCATCGATTATCCTGACGAGCAGGCTGAACCAGTCCCTGTCCGGCCAGCACCAATTGTTTCGGTTGTAAACGTGGAACCTGTGCCGAACACCATTCCACAGCCACAGCCACAGCCACAGCCACAGCCACAGCCACAGCCACAGCCACAGCCAGTTGTGGAAAATCCTGTTCCTGTATCAGCATTTGACATGCTGGGGCTTACTGGGCAGGATTTGCCAGTGAAGCAATTCATGAAGCAGTGCGACCTTCTGATAGCCAACAATCGTGAGAACTGGAACGAAGACACGGCAAAGGACGTCAAGACAGTTGTTCGCATTTTCTGCGGTATTCTGGACGAGCACAATGTTCTCACGAGCAGTGGCATTAACCAGACCCACTTGGCGGCGTTGCGCCAGCATTTCAATAATATCCTTGCCAGATGGGGAAGTAGTTCGCGTTACGTGGCAATGACGACCGTGCAATTACGTGAGGCGACAGAACGGGAAGTAATCCGCGCACAAAAGCTTAATTTGCCAGCACCCAAGGTCGGCTTGTCGAGTGGAACAATCAGGCGTCACCTTGGTAATCTCGAACAGTTCCTGAACCATCTTATCGCGTCAGGTTTCATGTTGCGGGCATTTACGTTCAAAGGGATCAAGCCGAAGAAACGCAGCCTTGCATCCGTTCGGGCGCTGACTGCTAAACCCGGCCCTGAG
This sequence comes from Brucella tritici, assembly GCF_902825325.1. Lineage (GTDB taxonomy): Bacteria > Pseudomonadota > Alphaproteobacteria > Rhizobiales > Rhizobiaceae > Brucella. The sequence continues at coordinate 314,913 of NZ_CADEAR010000005.1, forward strand.
CAGGTTGAACCGATCTTCCAGCTTCCGGTGTTCACTGGTTGTGCCGGGCCGATGCCGCAGGAAATGCAGGAGTTCGGGCAGGCCGTATATCATTCGTCCCTTTACTACGTGCCAATGCTTCTTGCATATCTGGGCGCAAGGCGCGCCGAATTTACGGGCCTCATGGTCGATGATGTGGTTTACGCACGGGATGAAGGTATCTGGTCCATCAAGATCCGGAAAAATGAGCTCCGAGGATTGAAGAACCTCCAGTCAGTCCGCGATCTCCCTTTACCAGATGAGCTTATCCGACTGGGTTTTATTGACTACGCAAAGCGTTTGAAGGAACTCGGACACAGATGTTTATTTCCAGAATTGGTCGCTCCAAGATACAAAAACGATACCGGTGATCGTTTCTATAAGAGCTTTGTCCCTTTGCTCAAAGCGGAAACGGGGCTTGGTGATCAGCTTTGGAGTCGCGCAATCCATGCCCTGCGCCATGGTTTCAGCAACACGCTGAAACAGAAGGGGATAGAAATGTCGATCATGGAAGACATTACCGGGCATCTGGGCCGAACGGAGGGAGAGACACGTTATACGGATATTGCCAGCTTGACGGTGATGAAAAAAGCGATTGACGTTTATCCGATCATTACGGGCCATCTGCAACCACAGCCCTTATGTTTGCTGCCGTACGTCGAGGCGAAAGAACCAGCGCCGTGGTTTAAAAAAGAAAAAGAGAAGCCGTCCCGGCATCGTAATCCGTAATCAAGAAAACAGCGTGCCATCGTTAGGTGTCGCGCTGTACCTATTATGAACGTGGGAGGTATCAATCGAGCGGAACGGAAAGTATAGCAAACCCGTGTTTCGGACATAGGTTCGGGAAATACATTGCATAATGCAAACGACGTTTGCATGGGGGGGGCCAGTAGGCAATATGGATTGCAATAACTTCCCGGTACTTCATTTGAAGTTGCGGGTAGGGTACCGCAACGTGTTGGCATGTCGTTTCGATTTGCCAGCAACGCATTTCAAATTGCAATGATTTGCAGTAATCCGATTCAAAACTTGGGAAGAGCGTTGCAGAGTTCCAGGCGAACGTTGCTGAATTCGAGATTTCCGTTTCAGGGGCAAACGCCGTTTGCGGGCAGGCAGGGTTGACGAAAAGCGCTTTGCGCCGACAGGTTTCGGGCTCATAATTTAATTGTTAGCGGGCAACTGGGGGTGAAATGGCAGCGAGCAAGCAGCAGGCAGAACGCTTGCGCAAACAGCGAGAGCGGCAGAAAGAATATCGGGATCGTTTGAGAGCAGAGCGCAAACCGACGCGCGACGACGTTGCTCGGGTGTTCCTGCATTTCATGATTGCCAAAGCGATGAAGTCTGGCAACAAAGACGGGATGGAGAAACTGATTGATATGCTGCTTGATGGACTGGCAGATCAGGGCTTCGATAAAGATGCTTCATTGGATGTCATCGATGATCTGATTGACAGATACACCAAAAGGGGGTGGGATTTCCGACGCAAAGTGCATCTGATGCCTCATGGAGATGCCGACGACCCCGAACAATGAAGATGGCTTCCAAAACTGTGGCTACCTGATTTCAACTGGTTCGTTTCACAAACGGCGTTTGTCTCTTTTGTCTGTTCTCCCCCCATTACTTCATAAAACGCCGTTTGCAGATGAATCGGAAATCTCGAGTTTGAAATGGCGGGGCGGTCGGCGCGCGCAATGTGCAGGCACGTCATTTCGATTTGTCGGCAACCCGTTTCAAATCGAAATAATTTGCAGTAATCCGATTCAAAACTCGAGAAGAGCGTTACCCGAGGTAAATTTCCCGATTCAGCGGCAAACGCCGTTTGAAAGTAAGGCCGAAACATATTCGGCATCTTTGTTCCTGGTGAGATATCGGGCAGGGGCGCTTCGTTCGATGAGCACTCTGGCCTACTGCTAAAATGGGGCCCAAGACCCGACCTGTGGATAACTTTTATCTTGCTTTCAGCCGCCCGGATCAGTCGCAGACCAAAGCAGAAGCCTTACGGCTACTGAGTTTTGAAGCGATTGAAGCTAATCCAAAAAAGCCGGTGATATCCGGGACTTAGATAAAAATACTCAATTGGGATATTTTTTCGTTTCAGATCCTTGCAGCGCGTTTGAGATCCTGCAATAGTCTCATTGTCTGATTGATCAGACGCCTCCATCCCGGTGCGGGAACACCAGAATGGAGACTAACTTAGCCTGCCAACACAGGAGCCAAGCTATGCTGGTTATTATCGACATTTATCCTGGATTAAAAGATCTGTGGCCTGATAATCTTATCGGCCTTGCGGCTCCGTAGCGGAAATAATTTCCGCTTCTGACGCGTTCGGCGCTTTTTAAAAGCCCGAACTCCCAATTCCTCACTTTGGCACTCTGGTCGTGTGCGTTCGCGCGCAACGTCACACGCTTTGCTGTCTTCAGAAAAACTGGTGCCGCTTGCAAGGGCAAGGCGCGACCGACCGTTCATACTCATTTGGCTCCGGCGATTACACCGCTTCGGACAAGGAGGACTCATGTCTGCAGAAACTGTCGTTGGTTACATCGATTTAATCGAACACAAAATACCGGTTCGCAATGTCGGACGAGAATTGCATGCGTCGCAAAATCTGGCATGGCTGTTTAACAGTATTGTCCATGCTGAAGATCGGGCCAGCCAGAAACTTGCCGTTCGTGATGCATTGCTGCGATGGGCGATCTGGAATGAGGGTGAGAAATTTTTCGCGCTCATTGAAGAAACATCAGCACGGGTAAAGGTTTCAGGTGATACAGCACCGACACGTGCGATGCCGATAACACGCGATATTCTTAATCGCATCGTCAGTTCGGTTGACCGGAAATCTGCACCGGGTGAAGCCATCCTTGCGACTGCAACTTCGACATTGCCCAGCATTCCTTATGCTTTTGATCTGGTGCATTACGATGCTGAAAAGAAAGCGTTGCGGTTAATCAGTATGGTCTATGGCATCGGTATGCATAAAGACGCGTTAAATCAATGGCGCAATGAAATCGCAACCCTGCCGTCGGCATGGGCCCGTCTGGCACAGCAATATTATTATGACATCGACATTGAGCATTGCGAATTCGCGCTGATTGATCCGTTGCTCGATGACAGTGATGAAGAAACCGGGGTCTGGTCGATATTTGATCTTGATCAATTGCTCGGCAAAGCTGGGATTGCAGACAAGGTCGTGGAGTTGCAGGAGGATCTCTGGGGAGACCTTCTCATCCGGATTGGTGACACTTTTGCAGATACACAAGGCGAACAGGTGCGGTTGATGGAGCAGGAAATCATAGAGATTGCCCTCAAGGCTCTCGACAGCAGGTCAGCACCGCAAGTTCAAGTCCTGATGCCCGGTGGCATGTTGCGCTGAGCCGCTGGGGCAACCCTGGCGCTAGATCGTACAAAGCTGAAGGAAACAGCCATCACGGACTTCTCCGTTATTCGCTAGCGTCACAGGACAATTGCTGCGACGCGGACGAACAGGGGCGTCAGCCTTTTCAATTATCGGCCAATGGCAAATCGGCGAGAGCGAAGGCTACAGCGAAAATAATCGGGTATCGACAACAGAGGATCTGTTGCACGGCGAATAGTCAGCTGGGATCTACTTCCCTCTGAACCATCCAGCTTTTTCTTTTGACAAGGATCAGAGGCGCTGAACTTCCGGAAACCCCCGGACGCGTTGTTGCGCGCCCGAACGATCCCTCATTTTCTTCATTCATCAGGAACACGTCATGGCGGTCATAATCAAAAATGGAAAATACAATCGCGAACAGCTCGAACTTGAAATCAGGATGTTGAAATCTCTGGTCGATGATCTGCAGCGGATATTTGAGGGTGATTATCCGGATGAGCGGATACTGACAAATTCGCCAGCGATCACCAGCTGGAAGCTGAGCGCGCGACGGGCAACGTGTCTGGAAGGCGTATTGTTTGAGCATCCCCGGCTCGGTTTCATCGTGCCGAATGGCATCACGTCTGAGCTTTGGTTACTCGATCTCGACAGAAATTATGCCCGCACCTTCAGTCGCTTTTATCGGCTTGGCCAAAAAGACATCGGCCACTGAGAAAGAATGAAACTGATCAGACAGCACATACCAACCGACATGGCAGCTGGTTTGGAAGTCTCCGCACGTCTGTCAGAGACGTGGAGGCCAGTCTTGGAAAACCTGACACGAAAACGGCTTCGATAATACGGATAGGAATAAGGGGAGAATGGCATGAAACTCTGGATCTGGTCTGACGTGCATAATGAATTGCAGGATGTTTCTTATCCAGCACGGGAAGAAGTACCGGACTGTGATGTGATCATGATTGCCGGCGATCTCAATGCGGCGCCAGATCTTCAAGTAACACTGGAATTCCTGATCAGGCGCTACGAGAAGCCGATCCTGTACGTGCCCGGAAATCACGAGTTCTATCAGAACAAGTGGCTTATAGGTGATCGGGACCGTTCGCTTGAGGGCGACAGGCGGACAATCAAGGCGATTGAGAGCCTCTCAATGGACTGGCCGCAGCGGTTTTATTGTCTCGATACAGATACGGTGATTATCGACAATACGCGCTTCATTGGCGCAAGCCTATGGGTGGATTTTCTGATGAATCTCCCCGAGAAGTCTGATCTGCCACAGCGAATGTTGATGGCGCGTCATATGCTCAACGATTTTCATGCAATCTACATGCAGGACGGCAAACGGTTCACGCCTGAAAACATGCTGGATCTGCATCGCGCAGATGCGGCCTACATTCGTCAGAAACTGGCAGAACCGTTTGACGGCCCCACCGTAGTGCTGACCCATCACATGCCGCATCCTGATTGCACGCCACCAGCCTATGCGGGTCAAGACGCAAATTACCTGTTTGCCTCTGGCGCTGAGGCCTTCAATGACATCCTGCATTCCGAACAGGCCCCGGATATATGGATCTGCGGCCATACACATTATGCCTTTGACATTCAGATCGGCCAAAGTCGGATCGTCTGCAATCCTTACGGTTACCGATGGGAGCAGGGCAGAAACGGTTTTCGGTGGAATTGGGTATTGGGTGATGTTGCCAATCGTTAACAACAGTGTCTACGTTAGGCTTTTATGTTCCCAGGGGGGAGAGCTATTTCAAAAAACTAGTGATTTTAGTATGTTATGATTAATCCGGATGTCTAATATACGATGGAGATCACGATGGCCTGGTGGGTTGATCGGATTCTTTCGTTCCGGTCAATCCACTACACTGACACCATCGCTAACAGTTTGACCGCCGCAATTCGTGTTATCGAGCGTTTTAACGGATACGAAACGATTGATTGTTGAGCCCTAATGCCAGCGTCCAAACGTCTTGGTTGCCTTCGAAAGACGAACCTGCGTGGAGTGATAAACGCGCTTGATGGAATGTGACGTTGCCCCCAAGTTTTATCCAGTTTTGAGTTCGCTCCAGCGGTTTTGGGTTGCTGTATTCGGGGCGGTAGCGGCGGGTTGCGGTGCGGAGCCGTTCCGGCTGCGCAGCACCGCATCACGTCGCGGGTTGATTGTCTGAGCGAACTCGGCAGGCGTCATCCAGCCGAGTCCAGAGTGTGGTCGATGATCGTTGTAATCGCTGCGCCAGTTTAAAAGCGCTGATCGTGCATGGGTCAGTGACGAGAAGAGCGTTTCATTCAGGAGCTCGTCTCGTAGCCGTCCATTGAAGCTTTCGATGAAGGCGTTCTGGATCGGTTTGCCAGGCGCTATATAGTGCCATTCCACTTTGGTCCGATCCGCCCAATGCAGGATTGCGTTACTGGTGAACTCACTGCCGTTGTCACTGACGATCATCTTCGGTTTGCCACGTCTTTCGATGATCCGGTCCAACTCACGAGCAACCCGCAAGCCGGAAAGGGACGTATCGGCGACAAGAGTCAGGCATTCTCTTGTGCAATCATCGACGACCGTAAGCACCCGGAACCTGCGGCCATCGGTGAGCTGATCTGACACGAAGTCCAGCGACCAGCGAACATTGGCAGCCGCCGGGATCAACATCGGCGCTCGGGTGCCTATCGCCCGCTTACGCCCGCCACGCTTGCGTACCGTCAGCTTCTCCTCCCGATAGAGCCGGAAGAGCCGCTTGTGGTTCACAAGGTGACCCTCACGCCTGAGCAGCACATGAAGACGTCTATATCCAAAGCGGCGACGTTCATGCGCCAGCTCCTTCATCCGCTCGCGAAGGTCATGGTCATCGCTGCGCCTGGTTTCGTAACGGATCGTCATACGGCAAAAGCCCATGGCTTTACACGCCCGCCGTTCGCTCATCTGGTGGTGATCCATCAGATGAGCGACAGCTTTCCGCCTTGCTGCGGGCGTCACCACTTCTTTCCCAAAAGGTCTTTCAAAGCGGCGTTGTCGAGCATCGAATCTGCCAGGAGCCGTTTCAGCTTCGTGTTTTCGTCTTCCAGCGTCTTCAACCGCTTGGCCTCGGACACGTCCATGCCGCCGAACTTGGCTTTCCATTTATAGATACTGGCATCGCTGACGCCGTGCTTGCGACAAAGCTCCGCGACAGGCGTGCCCGCCTCGTGCTCCTTCAGAATGCCGATGATCTGTTCGTCTGTAAAACGGTTGCGCTTCATTCTCTGGTCCTCTCAATGGGCCAGAGCTTACTTCAAAATGGATTATTTCAACGGGGCAAGGTCAGCTGGCCCGTCCTTTTCCCCAGCGTTTGTTAGGATGCTGTCGTGCGAAAAAAGAACGGACCTATGAGCATAATGATCCTCGGAATTGATCTGGGCAAGACCTCTTGTAGCGTCGTGGGTGTCGACGCAACGGGCCGGGGCTCACTCGTAGAACCATGCCTCGTCAGACACTGATTGATTACGTCACGAAGCCCAGACATAACATAAGTGCCTTAATTTCAATATATTTATCTAATTAATAGAGCATTGACTTTGCGAAACGCATTCGTCATTACGCTCATAAGCGTAGCTAGGAAAGCGGCACGAAAACGCTTTCGGCAGAGCAGCATCCGGTTTCCGCAAAGGTGATAAATGACAAGTCGGGTTCTTAAAGAGAACAGTGGCGTCAAGGAAAATACCGTGACTTCTGGGCCACTGGCTAGAGTTCATGCTGCAATTAGCGATATTTCAGATTCATTGATCGCATATCGTATTGCGCTGATTTTCGGATGGCAAGATGTCGCCCAACGTTATCGGCGCTCTCGGCTCGGAGCTTTCTGGCTCACCATCAATATGGCGGTCTACATTGGCGCCTTGGGAATGATTTTTGGCACACTTTTTCGTTCCGACATGCCCGAGTATCTCCCCCATATCTGCTCAGGCATCATAGCTTGGGGCCTAATTTCTTCATCACTATCGGAAAGCTGTACCACATTCAGTGGCGCGTCAGGTATTATACTACAAGTACGACTACCTCTTTTTACGCATATTTTGCGCAGTCTATGGAAGAATATAATTATATTTTGCCATAATGTCCTAATTTTTCCTGTGCTTTTACTTATTCTTGGCCAAAATTTTAATTTACATACGCTTCTAATTTTACCTGGACTTCTGATTTTAATTATTAATCTTTCTTGGATTATGCTTGTTTTGGCTACTGTTTGCTGTCGTTTTCGTGATATGACGCAGATAGTCACAAATGTACTTCAGATTTCCTTCTACTTAACGCCTATCATCTGGGATGTTAAAATTTTACCCGACACATCTTCAAAATTGATTTTTGAGTTAAACCCTTTTTATCACCTCTTGCAGCTTATTCGTGCACCTTTGTTTGGAGAGGCACCAGCAATTTATACTTGGCTACTTACAATAAGCATAGCAATTATGGGCTGGTTTTTTGCCCTTGTATTCTTCGGCAAATATCGTTGGCGCATCCCCTATTGGTTGTAAAATGAGCTTGATAAAACTTGAAAATGTCAGCGTTGAGTTTCCTATATATAACGCGTCGAACCGTTCCTTGAAAAATAGGGTCTTGAATATCGCGACCGGAGGAAGTGTTGAACGTCGGCGGGACGGTCTAGTCATCGTTCGAGGCTTAGAAAATGTATCTCTGACTTTACGCGACCACGACAGGATTGGGCTCATTGGACATAACGGATCCGGCAAAACGACCTTGCTTCGCGTGCTTTCAGGAATTTATGTTCCGACCCAAGGGCGCGCAACAATTCAAGGCCAATGTGTTTCGCTCATCAATATCAGCCTTGGGATTGACCCTGAAGCTACAGGTCGTGAAAATATTCGACTGCGCTCTGCCATGATGGGCATTCACCCCAAAGACCTCGCATACAACGTTGAAAAAATTGAAGAGTTCTCCGGTCTAGGTGAATTTTTGGATGTTCCCTTTCGCACCTACTCGTCTGGCATGCAGATGAGATTAGCCTTCGCCACATCCACTGCCATACGCCCGGAAATCCTTATAATGGATGAATGGCTCTCAACAGGTGACGAAGATTTTAAAGAACGGGCCAACCAGCGTATGAAAGAGTTAGTTGAGACAACAAATATATTGGTATTAGCTAGCCATTCTAGAGCTCTTCTCGAAAAGAATTGTAATAGAATAATCTGGCTCGAACATGGGAAAGTTAAAATGGATGCCTCTCCCCAAAAGGTTCTTCCCATTTATTTTGGGTAAGAACATTGCCTCTTAAGGGGTTTGGAGCCACCAACTGGAGAAAAATATTTGTGACAGGCATATAGAGATCAACCTGCCAGATGGTGACAAGCTTATAGTTTGGATCATATGGTTAAATATGATTTGCATTGGTCGGAATTATCTACAATAGGGAAACTCCATATCTACAGGAGTGCGTACGTGGCTAAACTAAGCGGCACTTGTTCAACACAAAGCAACCAAAAAGATAGTGTTGCAGTCATTATCCCTTACTACAACGGGTCGAAGTACATTAAGCGATCTGCGGCAAGCGTTCTGAATCAAACGGTCCTGCCTGCGGAATTTATTGTCGTTAATGATGGGTCAACACCCGAGGAAACTGAAAAATTAATCGAAATTTCTAGGGAAATGGGTTTTCAAGTTCTCCATAAGGAGAACGGTGGGCAAGGCTCTGCTAGAAATTTCGGTGTTCAACATTCTATATCACATTTTATATCTTTCTTAGATCAGGACGACTTTTATTTGAGAACTCATATTGAGACGCTTCTCAGTGGCGTAGATGGAGGTGACCCTCATTTTGGTTGGGTCTACGCAGATCTAATGGAAGCAGATGAAGATGGAAACATTATTCGGTCTGACACTGTAGTGCACCACAGTGTTCATCCTAAACGCTATATCAACGACCTAATCGGAATGGATATGTTTGTCCTTCCTTCTGCATCTCTGATTAGCAGGGATGCCTATGAGGCTGTCGGTGGTTTTGATACTCAATTCACGGGCTACGAAGATGATGATTTGTTTCTACGAATTTATAGAAAAGGGTATAGTAATGTCTTTCTAAACACATCTGTTACGGTGTGGTGTATAAATACAGATAGTACATCGTATAGTATAAAGATGAGTAGAAGCAGGATTAAATATATAAAAAAGTTATGCGACACATTTCCAGATAACATAGTTAGAGATAGACTTTATACAAGTAATATTATCTTCCCAAGATTTAAAAATATTGTATTTGCAGAAGCATTTCGATCTACGTTTAAAAATAAATCTCATCAATCAACAATGTTAACGTCTCATTCTGATGAACTGATTGATATCATGAATGAATTTACGGAATTGATGTGCAGTAAAATCAATATTCCTAGGTTTGAAATAATTAAAATGAAAATTTTATCAAATGTAATATCTAGAAGATCGGGTATAATAAATGCTATACTGTATATGATGTACGCTGTACTAATATTTATAAGGAATATTTTTTCAAATCAAGCTAATCGGAAATAAATTTCTTAGCTTGACGCTGTGGGGTGTGCGGCGAAGCATGGTGCCTGTGCCATATGTTTGTGGTGTTGTGTTATAATTATCGGCAGTTACGCTGTATGCATAGTATGCATCCGCTGAAGACCGCCTTGTGATGCCTCATTGTTGTCCTGATTATAGGTCGTATGAGCAGCGATACGACTTATAATGAATTGAACGTACTTGAGATTGTAGGCACAGGTCGACGCCGCCGTTTCAGCGCGACCGCGAAACGGCAGATTGTTGAAGAGAGCTATAGCTGCGGGGACAGCGTTACGACTGTGGCTCGTCGCCACGGTTTATTTCCAGCGCAATTATTTTCATGGCGCAAACTGGCGCGTGAAGGTGCTTTTGGGGTTTGGCATGGAGAAAATTCAGCGACGGGTTTTATCCCGGTGCGAATAGAGGCGACCGCGCCTCAATGCCAGCCGGCTCCACAGGGTGCTTGCCGTGGGCAGTTTGAGGTTATCTGCGCGAATGGTCGCCGGGTTATTGTCGATAATGGTAAGCGTGTTCTGCGTCCCACCTTTCTCTCTTAGTCCTGATTGTCTCATTTGAGTGTCGTTATAATCAGGACGGAGTTTCTCCATGGATTCTACATTGGAGGTTCTACCGGTTGGTGGCGGAAGCCGCGGGAACCGGAAGTGGCCGGATGATGTGAAGGCGCGGATTGTGGCTGAAACGCTGCTGCCTGGTGCTAGCGTGAATGGCGTTGCGCAACGGCACGGCGTTTCCGCGAACCATGTGTCGTCGTGGCGAACGCTGGCGAGAAAGGGACGACTGGTATTGCCTGCGCCGAACGATCCGGTGGAGTTTGCAACGCTGATGGTTGGCGAAGCTGAGAAGCCGGGAGAGGTGAAGGTTGATACTCCGATGCGACCAGAAATCATCGCAGGCGCGGTGACCGTTCGTCTGGAAGTGGGCGCTTCGGCGGATCGGATCGCGTCGGTCGTACACGCTTTGGCTACTTGCCCATGATGTTTCCTTCCAACCGGGTGCGGATCATGGTTGCGACGAAGCCCATAGACTTCCGCAAGGGGCATGACGGGTTGGCTGCACAGGTCGCATCGGTTTTGCGCAAGGATCCGTTTACAGGTACCGTATTTGTGTTCCGTTCACGCCGGGCGGATCGATTGAAGCTGCTATACTGGGACGGTACCGGACTGGTGATGGCTTACAAGCGGCTGGAGGATACGAGCTTCACCTGGCCTGCCGTCAGCGACGGAGTGATGGCGCTGAACCATGCACAGTTTGAGGCGCTTTTTTCCGGGCTCGACTGGCGCAAGGTCAAGGCGCTGGAAGCCCGGACGCCAGCTGCGGCAGAATGAATCAAGTATCTGGATTCGCGTGTTTTTGCTGGCGTCTGGTGATAGCTTCAGCACATGCAGGCTACTCCCGCCCTTGATCTTTCCGCCATTCCTACCGCGCAACGTGCGGCGGTTCTGGCATTGATGGAAGAGGTCGCGGCGCTGAAGGACATCACCCGGCGGCAAGAGCATCTGATCGCCGAACTGAACCACGCCTTGCATGGAAAACGGTCGGAAAAGCTGTCAG
>NZ_CADEAR010000006.1 GCF_902825325.1 Brucella tritici
TGGATGAACTCTTGCTGGCCTTCCTTGGTTGGGAATTTCACAATCGAGAAGTAACGGCCTTTATGATTTACGCAGCCATGCAAGGGATAAGCGCCGAGCCGGTGTTCGTCCGCAATCACTTCCAAAAGCCTTATGCGCAGTTCATCAGTCAGGAACAGCACGACCTGAAACGGGTATTCCTTATTAATGAGCGTCTTCGGCGGTTCACCACGCGATCTTCCGCTCATTTCACGAACACCGTTGGTTTCCAGCCTCGCGCAAAGCCCATCGACATAGCCAGACTGGCGTACTCGATCTCTTTGACGAGAAAATCCCGGTCCTTAAGCAGTGATTCTATCGCAGCCCGCACATCGCCCTTGTGGTAGGCGAGAACCAATTCAATTTCGTCGTCATATTCATTTCCCTGCGCAACTGCATTCATTGTTCTGCTCCAGCGAAGCAGACACACACGCCACCAAGCATGCCTGTTAGGTTATCGGGCCGCATTCCGATGTTCCTAAAATGTTCTCATCTGAAATGGGAGTCAACAGAGATTCGAAACCATATTGATTCGATCACGGTGAGATGCGTTGGATCGGTCTGAAAAGGTGAGGGAACAGAAACGGGATTGTTAAACAGAATCAATGCCGCGTTTTGGGTCTTTAGGTGAGGGGATTGTTGAAGCGCATTCAAGCAATAAGCGATTGTTTTAAATCGCTAAATAGTCTCAAAAAGTGAGAATATTTGGTGCCCCCAGAGAGACTCGAACTCCCGACCCCCTGATTACAAATCAGGTGCTCTACCAACTGAGCTATAAGGGCACTTGCGCCCGATTAGCACAAATGCGGCGCGTGTAAAACGAAAATTCATCGCATGCAGGTCATGGCAACCGGGTTTTTCATGTGATAGCCAATAGCTGGTTGGGGAAACAGTGGCAAACTTGTCAGAGTTGGGCCAGATTCGGGACTGTAAATATGGAAGATAAATCGCTCGCGCTTCATTTTCTGTCATCGGGAACCGAAGAATCACTTGTCGCCCAGAAAGAGCTTGTCGCTCGATATGGCCATGTGGCTGCCGAAGATGCCGATATCATCGTCGCGCTTGGCGGCGATGGAACCATGCTGCAGGCGCTTCGCGACTTCATGAACAGCGGTACTCCGATCTATGGCATGAATCGCGGCTCTGTCGGCTTCCTTATGAACGAGTTCAGCGTCGATGATCTGCCGAAGCGCATTCTTGCCGCCCAAATGGAAACTATTCGCCCGCTTGTCATGGTCGCAGAAACTGAATCAGGACAATCTTTCGAGGCTTTGGCCATCAACGAAGTTTCCCTTTTCCGCCAGTCCTATCAGGCCGCCAAGATCCGGATAACGATTGACGGCAAGGTGCGGTTGAACGAACTCGTTTGCGACGGCGTTATGGTCGCGACGCCTGCGGGTTCCACTGCCTATAATCTTTCGGCGCAAGGCCCCATTCTGCCGCTTGAAGCGCCGCTTCTGGCGTTGACCCCGGTAAGCCCCTTCCGTCCGCGCCGCTGGGGCGGTGCGCTTCTGCCAAAGCACGTGACCGTTCGCATGGATTTGCTGGAAACCGAAAAACGCCCGGTCAATGCGGTCGCTGACAATAACGAGGTCAAGTCGGTGAAGTCTGTAACCGTGCGGGAGGCGCCGAACAGTCAGGTCGCCATCCTTTTTGACCGAAATCATTCCTGGGACGAGCGCATCCTGACAGAACAGTTCAGGCATTAGTTTTGGCAGATAAGTGGCGCACCGGTTCAGCTACGCAAATGCTCTTTAGCTTTTGATAATTTGAATAAATTTGTTCAAGTTCCGCATTGATTTCGATTGTTGCAGCACAATCGAAGCAATTTGATATCTTTCGATGGTATTTTAGTTGACTTTTGCACGCTGTGGACGTACGCGATGCTGCAAGAAAACGCATAATGCGTTGCAGACGCCTTATTCTGCCTTGGTTCCTGCGCCCGATGACGCGGCTGCAATGACAGGATGGGTGGAAATCATTTCCAAACCAGAGAGCTGCGCCTCCATTGACGACATTTGCCGAACTCGGTCTTTCCCCGAAAGTGCTCGCTGCTGTAGAAGCGGCGGGATATTCTGCGCCCACACCTATTCAGGCAGGAGCCATTCCTCCAGCCCTTGAACGCAAGGACGTTCTCGGTATCGCGCAGACGGGAACCGGAAAGACTGCGTCTTTCGTGCTTCCGATGCTCACGCTTCTGGAAAAGGGCCGGGCGCGGGCGCGCATGCCGCGTACCCTCATTCTGGAGCCAACCCGCGAACTCGCAGCGCAGGTCGAGGAAAATTTCGTCAAGTACGGTGTGAACCATCGGTTGAACGTGGCCCTTTTGATTGGCGGCGTGTCGTTCGATGAACAGGAACGCAAGCTGGAACGTGGTGCCGATGTTCTCATCGCAACGCCCGGTCGCCTGCTCGATCATTTCGAACGCGGCAAGCTGCTCCTGACTGGTGTTGAAATTCTCGTCATCGACGAGGCAGACCGTATGCTCGACATGGGATTCATCCCCGACATTGAGCGCATCTGCAAGCTCATTCCGTTTACGCGTCAGACGCTTTTCTTCTCGGCCACCATGCCGCCGGAAATCACGAAACTGACCGAACAGTTCCTGCATTCGCCAACGCGCATCGAAGTCGCAAAAGCTTCCTCCACGGCCAAAACCGTGACCCAGCGTCTGGTGAAATCCAGCAAGAAGGATTGGGACAAGCGCGCGGTTCTGCGCGATCTCATCCGTGCGGAAGGCGACACGCTCAAGAACGCGATTATTTTTTGTAATCGTAAGAAAGACGTATCCGAACTGTTCCGCTCGCTGACGCGACACGAGTTCAATGCCGGTGCTTTGCATGGCGATATGGATCAGCGCGCGCGCATGACCATGCTGGCAAACTTCAAGGAAGGCAAGCTGCAGTTGCTGGTAGCGTCCGATGTTGCTGCACGCGGTCTCGACATTCCCGATGTGAGCCACGTTTTCAATTTCGACATTCCGATTCATTCGGAAGATTATGTTCACCGCATTGGCCGTACCGGTCGCGCTGGACGTTCCGGCAAGGCATTCACGATCGTGACGCCCTCCGATACGAAGTATCTCGCAGCTATCGAGAATATGATCGGGGAAAAGATCGAATGGCTCGACGGTGATCTGTCGACGCTGCCTGCCGTTGACGAGGCAGACGATCAGCGCAAGGGCAAGAATGCTCGCGGCAAAGGCAAGGATGCCAAGGGCAAGGACAAGCCAAAAGACAAGCCGAAGGCAAAGCCTGTCGAAGTTCTCGATCCTGCCGAACAGCCGCAGCCAGTCATCGAATCCAGCGAGCGCCGCGATGCGATCCGCGCTTCCAATGATGAGCGCCGCGGCAAGCCGCAGCATGAGCAGAAGCGTCGCCGTGATCGTGACGATGACGGCCCGACGCCTGTAGGTTTCGGCAACGATATTCCTGCTTTCATGTTGATTCCAACGGGAATCTGACGGAAGCAGTAGGGAAACGGATCAATCGGCTGCAGGCTAGCGCTTCGCAGCCGATTTCTTTTTTGGCTTTGTTTTCTCGCTCCGCAGGGCTGCATCATAGGCAAGGCGCGCCCAGTGCGTCATTACTTCCGGATCGTCGAAAGCTTCGCTTGGCACACTCCAGTAAGGCATGGCAATTGGATCGCCACCCTTACGACCTTCATAGGTCCATTGGGTGGCGCCTGCTTCGATGAAATCCGGGATTGTTACTTCGTCAGCTTTCAAGAGCAACTCGTCGCGGACGACGAGTGCAAAGATCTGGCCCTGGTGATAAATGCCCTTGCCGCCAAACATGCGGCGGATGCTGATGGGTCCGAAGTCCTGCAACAAATCGCGAAGAGCTTCGTCATCCATCGGCGAACACCTTGTCCTGGATCAGGCTGCACCTTGCATCTGGCGAAGGCTTTCCGGCGAAGCGGCTTTGATCTCGACGGATTCGCCGCAACCGCATGCGGACGTCTGGTTTGGATTGTTGAAGACAAAACCCGTGCGTAAGGTCGTCACTTCGAAATCCATCTGGGTGCCGAGCAGGAACAGAACGGCTTCAGGCGCGATAAAGACTTTCGCGTCATCTTTTTCGATCACATCGTCGCCTGCTTTAGCTTCGGTGACGAGATCGATAGTATATTCCATCCCTGCGCAACCGCCTTTTTTTACACCCACCCGGATACCAAGAGCGCCGTCCCGTGATGCGATGATCTCGCGAACGCGATCAGCTGCCTTGTCAGTTAGCGTCATGACTGCGAAACGGCCCATTTTCTCTCTTCCGGTATCGTGCTGGAATATGGACGAAGAATCGTCCAATCATGTCGCAACAGGCTGAGTTTCCTCTGCGTCTGCCACGTTTTCACTATAGTTAGTGTTGTAACATCATTACTGCAATACACCAAATCGGGAGCGCCACTGAAGCGTTCCACAATAAGTTTGCTAGGAAGAGGAGAAGCGAATGTCGAATGACCGGATGAAACCTCTGATGCTGGCTGCTGTGATCGGCATTCTGGGCACGGGGCTGGCAGGCTTTTCGGCCGGAATTGCTCTGGCGCAAAATCCGCCGAAGGCCGCGCCCGAAGAAACACCCAGAAACGTTGAAGAGAAGCACGATAAAGCTGCCAAGCCGGTTGAGGAAACGAAACCTTCCGAGCAGACGCAGGATGCAGCCGGAGGTGTGACGGTCCCGGACTATCGTGATGATCGCTCCACACCGCAGGCGCTGATCGAATCCTATTACAATGCAATCAATCGCAAGGAATATACCCGAGCCTATGGCTATTATTCCGAGGAGGGGCGGGAGCCCGACTTCAACACCTTTGTAAAGGGCTATGAGAACACCAAGAGTGTAAAGGTCGCGCTGCGCAAGACTGATCCGGACCCCGGCGCTGGCCAGATCTACTGGAGCCAGCCGCTGGCCATCGAATCTGAAACGACGGATGGCAAAAAGGAAGTCTTTACAGGCTGCTACACGATTCATCTCACAAATCCCGGCATGCAGGAAGAACCGCCTTTCAAGCCGATGCAGATTATGACGGGATCGTTGACCAAGTCGCCGCTGGAGCTGGAAAAGAGCGTTCCGGAGACTTGCGAAGCGCCATAAAAAGAATTGGCGGGTTGGCTCTTGACCTTACCACGATGGGAAGCCCCATCTTATGGTCAGTCCTACAAGGAGTGACTGAGTTGATGAAGTTTTCCATTCCCAAGATGAAGTGCGGCGGTTGTGCCGATAACATCACCGTCGCGCTGCGCAAGCTTGATGCAACGGCACCAATCGAAATCGATCTCGACAGGAAAGAGGTCGAATTCGGCGGCAATGTTTCGCAGGACGCCGTTCTTTCCGCACTGGCTGCAGCCGGTTATCCGGCATCGAACGCTCAATAATGTGATTTCAAGGGCGCTTGTTTCAAAGTGCTGCGAACGATAGAGCCCATCCCGAAAAGCGTAAAACGGTTTCGGGCAGGCCTTGTGTCAAAACAGACACCGAGATGCCGGGAAGCGGAAGCTTTCCGGCATTTCCATATCCAGATGCTGGTAACAAGAAGCGGGTATCAGTGAGCATAAATGCCGCAAATGCTGTGTTTCATTGACTGGACCCGCGATTTTTGCCACATCAACGGCAAATCTCGTTTATGGTGCTCCTTGTACGTCAAGAAAGACGCGCGGGCTCCAATGGCATGAAACATCGCATTCCGCGACAAGGAAGGGTTTAGGGCTATGGCAGCCGATTTCCAGGATCTTCGCACAAAGATGGTCGACAACCAGATCCGCACGACGGACGTAACCGATCTGGCGGTTATCGATGCTTTCCTGACCGTCCCGCGCGAGGCTTTCGTTCCCGCCGCCCGTCAGGTTCTGGCCTATATCGACGAAGACCAGCTTCTTGAAAGCGAAGGCAAGCAGCAGCGCTACATCATGGAACCTTCGCCTTTCGCCAAGCTCGTGCAGCTTGCGCGCATCAAGAATACCGACGTGGTTCTCGATGTCGGCTGCGGTACCGGATATTCGGCAGCCATCCTTTCCAGGCTCTCTGGTTCGGTGATCGGTCTGGAAAGTGATTCCGTATTGTCGGCTGCTGCGACGGCCCGTCTCGCTGAATTGGGCTATGACAATGTTGTGATCGTTTCAGGTGAACTGCAGGCAGGCTATCCGTCCGAAGCACCCTATGATGTGATCGTCATTGAGGGCGCCGTCGATTTCGTTCCGGACGCGCTTCTCGGCCAGTTGAAGGATGGCGGACGCTTGGTCGCCGTCGAGGGCCGCGGGAATGCTGGCGTTGCGCGGATTTATGTTAAAGAAAATGGTGTTGCATCGGGACGCGGTGTGTTCAACACTGCGGTTCGTCCGCTGCCGGGATTCGAGCGCGTTGCGCAGTTCGAATTTTAATTTTAGCGGATGATACAATTCTGCAACGCTGCGGAATTTGTTTGTGCAAGCTCTGGCGGGGGCAATAGAAATAACCGAATTTAGAGGTTATTAGGATTTGCCCGAACCGATCGGTTCGATAGTTGGATTCGTTTGTTCTTAATATGAGGTACCCGGTGTTCAAAACGTGCAAAGGACTGGTAGCGGCCGCAGCATTGTTGTCTGGCACCATTTTAACGGGGCAGGCGGCGTTCTCGGAGACGTTAACCGGCGCTCTCGTGAAGGCCTACAAGAACAATGCTAACCTGAACTACTCCCGCGCTGGCGTCCGCGTTACGGATGAAGGCGTGGCCATCGCCAAGTCGGGTTATCGTCCGCAGATTACCGGTTCTTACAACGTAGGGCATGGCAAGACACCTTCAAGTCGGGGGTATCGTACGACGGGCACGTTCGGCATCGAGCTGAACCAGATGTTGTTCGATGGGTTTCAAACCAAGAACAATGTTGCCGCCGCAGAAACGCAGGTCTTCGCCCAGCGTGAAAACCTCCGCAACGAAGAGCAGAACCGACTCTACGAGGCGGTAACCGCTTATATGGATGTCTACCAGTCTCGCCAGATCGCGGTTCTGCGTGAGCGTAACCTCGCAGCCCTGAATGAACAGGTTCGTGCTGCTCGCGCTCGCCTCGATGTGGGTGAGGGTACCCGTACGGATGTTGCACAAGCAGATGCCAGCCGTTCCACCGCAGTTGCTGCGCTGAATTCTGCTCGCGCTGACGTCAAATCGGCAGAAGCAACCTATGTGCAGGTGATCGGCGTTCAGCCGGACAAGCTTGCAACTGCAGCGGCAGCAAAGAACCTGCCGAGCTCACCTAATCAGGCCTTCTCTATTGCGACGGCCGGGCATCCAGGCATTCTCGCCACGCAGTACGCCGTCAATGCCGCTGGATATAACGTGAAGGCCAAGGAAGGCGCATTGCTTCCGTCCGTCGGTCTCACAGCAAGCGCTAGCCGCCTCGATACTTATTCCGGTGAAGGCGGTTCGCAGACAGACGGCAACTCGGCTTCGATCGGCGTTGGCGTCAGCATTCCGATCTATACTGGCGGTCGCACGTCGGCTCAGGTTCGTCAGTCCAAGGAACAACTCGGTCAGGCCCGCATCGAAGTCGACGTCGTCCGCGATCAGGTTCGTCAGGCAATCGGATCGGCTTGGTCGCAGCTCGAAGCTGCCCGCGCGTCGGTCAAGGCAAATCGCGACGGTATTTCCGCTGCACAGCTTGCTCTCGATGGCGTCATCGAAGAGCGCAAGGTTGGACAGCGCACGACACTCGACGTCTTGAATGCACAGAACGATCTCATCACGGCGCAGATCGCTCTGGTCGAATCCGAACGTAACGTCGTTGTTGCCAGCTACGCTCTTCTGAATGCCACCGGTCGCATGACCGCCAGCCAGATGGGCTTGCAGGTTGCCGAGTACAAGCCGGAAGAGCATTACAAGGCCGTCAAGGACAAGTGGTTCGGCCTGCGCACGCCGGACGGTCGTTGATTGTTCGCCGTTGTATGAGACTTGAAAAGGCACCTTCGGGTGCCTTTTATTTTGCCGTCGATTCGACACTTGTTGGCACTGCCAATTCTTAACAAATCCATAAAGCTGTGAGTTTGAACCGTTGCACCTTGGCCGGGGATTCTCAAACGGGGGATCGTCCGCTACCCTTAATCCATTGATTCTCTGTCTTTTGCAGACAATGTCGCAATACAGGAAAGCGGATAGTAGCCATGGCACAGACATCCAGCGCAGCACGTGAACCGTCGATGGAAGAGATTCTCGCTTCCATTCGCAGGATCATTGAAGATAGCGATGTCACCCGCCAGCCAGCACCGGTCGCGGCGGCATCTCCAGTTCGTGGAGAGGTTGCGGAATTCCGTCGCCCAGTCACCGAGCAGCCCGTTGCCCAGCCTGAAAAGCCAGCAATGATGCGCAATGTGTTCCAGGAAGAGCCGATATTGCGCGGCCCCATCAGCGAGCCGTCACAGGTAGCGCCTGAACCGGAAATCGAAGCCGATGACGAGGACGAAGTCATCCTGGATGCCGGGAACGACGATCATTCCCATGCCAAGGCTACTTCACTCCTGGAGCAGTCAGATGAGGCGGATGTATCGCTGGATGAAGTCGACCTTTCGGTCGAAGCCGGGATTGCTGAAGCAGTTGACGAACTGCTTGAACCTGAACTTGATGCAGACATGGAACTGGAACCTGCTGCCGCCGAGTCGGAGGCTTCGGTTCAGTCCGAGGCTGCAGCGCCGATTGCGGAGCCCGTTGCAAACATGCAGCCTGCTGCCCATATGTTGTCCCAGATCGCCGAACGTCAGGTCGCAGCGGCATTTCAGGACTTGAATCATGCAGTTCGGGCCGAACCGCGCCGTTCGTTTGACGATATCGCAGCGGAACTTTTGCGCCCGATGTTGCAGGACTGGCTCGACAATAATCTGCCGACGCTTGTTGAGCGATTAGTTCGGGAAGAAATCGAGCGCGTGGTTCGCGGCGAACGATAAGCGGCATAAACCGATCTGTTGAAATGTTACCCGTCTGTGCAACAGGCGGGTTTTCACTTTTAAAGTGGCCGCAGGGGGCACAATCACTTTTAAAGTGATTTGTCAGCTGTTAGTTGCTATTGAGCCTTCAATCCATTCATCGCGCATAAAGACCGGATAATTCCATGCTTGAGAAGACCTATGACGCCGCGGCGATAGAGCCGAAAATTGCTGAACGCTGGGAAGAAGCGGGTGCATTCAAGGCAGGTGCGGGCGCGAAGCCGGGAGCTGATCCGTTCGCTGTGGTCATTCCGCCGCCGAACGTTACCGGATCGCTGCATATGGGCCACGCGCTTAACAACACGATTCAGGACATCATGGTTCGCTTCGAGCGCATGCGCGGCAAGAACGTGCTGTGGCAGCCGGGCATGGACCATGCGGGCATTGCAACGCAGATGGTTGTCGAGCGCCAGCTGGCTGAACGGCAGGAACCAAACCGTCATGCCATGGGCCGCGAGAAGTTCATCGAACGGATCTGGCAGTGGAAGGCCGAATCCGGCGGCATGATTTCCAACCAGCTCCGCCGTCTTGGTGCCTCGTGCGACTGGTCGCGCGAGCGCTTTACCATGGACGAAGGGCTGTCGCGCGCGGTTCTGGAAGTTTTCGTTTCGCTCTACAAGCAGAATCTCATCTATCGCGACAAGCGCTTGGTCAACTGGGACCCGAAGTTGCTGACGGCGATTTCCGACATCGAGGTCGAGTCGCGTGAAACGAAAGGCCATCTCTGGCATTTCCGTTATCCGCTTGAGAATGTGCCGTTCGATCCGGAAAACCCGCATACCTATATCGTCGTTGCGACGACCCGTCCGGAAACCATGCTGGGCGATACGGGTGTTGCGGTCAATCCCAAGGATGAACGCTACCACGCTCTGGTTGGAAATGACGTCGTGCTGCCGCTTGTCGGTCGTCATATTCCAATTGTTGCCGACGATTATGCTGATCCGGAAGCCGGTTCCGGCGCCGTCAAGATCACGCCTGCGCATGACTTCAACGATTTCGAGGTCGGCAAGCGCAATGATCTGCGCGCCATCAATATTCTGACGCCTGCGGCGGCAGTTATCCTCAAGGACAATAATGATTTCCTCGAAGGTCTCCAGCTGACGCCGGAGCTCAAGGCGCTTATCGCCGAGCTGGACGGTCAGGATCGCTTTGCTGTTCGCAAGCGCATCGTCGAATTGATGGACGAACGAGGCTACTTGGAAAAGATCGAGGATCATACGCATGCCGTTCCGCATGGTGATCGCGGCGGCGTTCCGATCGAACCTTATCTGACCGACCAGTGGTACGTAAACGCTGCCGAACTTGCCAAGCCTGCGATGGCGGCTGTTCGCGACGGCACCACGCAGATCGTCCCGAAGAATTGGGAAAAGACATATTTCGACTGGATGGAAAACATTCAGCCGTGGTGCGTCTCGCGTCAGCTCTGGTGGGGACACCAGATTCCGGCCTGGTACGGCCCAGACGGCAAATGCTTCGTCGAGAAGAGCGAAGAGGAAGCAAAGGCTTCCGCACGCGCTCACTATGGCGAAGATGTTGTACTGGAGCGTGATACCGACGTTCTGGACACATGGTTCTCATCGGCACTATGGCCGTTTTCGACGCTCGGCTGGCCGGACAAGACGCCGGAACTCGCAACCTATTATCCAACCAGCGTTCTGGTTACGGGGTTCGACATTCTGTTCTTCTGGGTTGCCCGCATGATGATGATGGGCCTCCATTTCATGAAGGAGATCCCGTTCCACACGGTCTACCTGCATGCTCTGGTTCGCGACAAGCACGGCGCGAAAATGTCGAAGTCGAAAGGCAATGTCATCGATCCGCTGGAGCTGATGGATGAATATGGTGCCGACGCGCTACGGTTCACCCTTGCAATCATGGCTGCTCAGGGCCGTGACGTTAAGCTCGATCCGGCGCGTATTGCGGGCTATCGCAATTTTGGCACCAAGCTCTGGAACGCGACGCGCTTTGCCCAGATGAACGGCGTGAAGCTCGACGCCGGTTTCAAGCCGGAAAATGCCAAGCTTGCCGTCAATCGCTGGATTCTGACGGAGCTGACCAAGGCAACGCACACTGTTACGGAAGGCATCGACGCCTATCGCTTCAACGAAGCTGCAGGCGCTGCCTATCGCTTTGTCTGGAACCAGTTCTGCGACTGGTATCTGGAACTTTTGAAGCCGATTTTCATGGGCGACGATGAAGCTGCGAAGGCTGAAGCTCAAGCTACGGCAGCCTATTGCCTCGATCAGATCTACAAGCTCCTGCATCCCTTCATGCCTTTCATGACGGAAGAGCTCTGGACCTTGACCGCGGGCGAGGGGCTGAAGCGCGATACGGTGCTGGCGCTTGCAGCCTGGCCGGAACTATCATTCGAGGACGAGGAAGCAGCGGCGGATATCAATTGGCTGGTTGATCTCGTCACCGGAATTCGTTCGGTTCGTGCAGAAATGAACGTTCCAGCAGGCGCTATTGCCCCGGTCGTTGTTCTGGATGCCAATGCGGCAAGCGTTGATCGTTTTGCTCGTCACGACGCAGCGATCAAGCGTCTTGCACGCGTCGAGAGTGTTTCGTTTGAAGCACAGGCGCCCAAGGGTTCGGCACAGATGCTGCTCGGCGAGGCGACGATCTGCATTCCGCTCGGCAATCTGATCGACCTCAAGGCTGAAGCTGCACGCCTCGCCAAGGAAGCTGGCAAGATTGCCGCCGAAATGGACCGTATCGAGAAGAAGCTCTCCAACGAGAAATTTGTTGCGAATGCGCGCGAAGAAGTCGTTGAAGCAGAGCGCGAGCGGCTGGTTGAGCTGAAGGAAGCCGCGCAGCGAGTGGCGACAGCAGAGTCACGCATCCGTGATGCAGGCTGAATTGACCTAACGTAAGAAAACGATTCTCGTTCGAATCAGACACCCGGCAGTGCATTTCGCTGCCGGGTGTTTTTCTACGCGATAGGTGAATTTCGGAGCGTTTCAACCGTCGGAACAGTTGATCGAACTGCTGTGTCGATTGTTTTTGAGCAATGTTGCGCTTTCGCAACAAGGCGAAAAAGCGGCCGAAAATTGGCCGATTTACGCATATTTTGCCGTGTGCTCAACCCATTTTAGCTTATGAAACGATGAAGTAACTGATGTTTTAGCCAATTTCGACAGATGCATCGAAAATTCGATGGGGCTAATCCAAATTAATGCGACTTGCGGCCTGAATCCTTCCTGATTTACGTTTTCGTCAACGTTAATATCGTTGCTGTGTGGGAGGACATTAATGAGTGTACAGCGCGTGAAAATAGCAGGAATGGTTGCAGCTCTCCTTGGAAGCGCGGTTGCTGCCAATGCAGGTGGCTTCGAGCGTAGCTCGCAGGACTTCGATATTCTTTTCGAAAAGGGCAATGCAGTGGAAGCTGGCGGTACCTTCGTAGCGCCACAGCGCAAGCTGAAGAACATCCACGGTTCAGCGATTGGAGATGCTCCTCCGCCCAGAGGCACAGGTGGGATTAATCCAGTTACCCGACAGCCGTATGAAACAGAAGTCGATGAGGCCAAAAGCTACTGGGTTCCTAAAGCTTCTGCAAAGTTCGACCTGACCGACGATCTTGCCTGCGCGGCGCAATATCGTCAGCCTTGGGGTATCGAAACCGACGTTGGCACTAGCACCGTTCGTATGTTCACCGCTATCGAGCAGAAGATTTCTTCGAATGATTACGGTGTGAATTGCTCGTATCGTTTTGCCGCCGGTGAAAAGAGCTACTTCCGCATCCTCGGCGGTGTGAGCTATCAGGAGCTCAAAGGTGAGCAGACCAAGATGGTTCCTCCGGGCTCCGCTTTCGGCGGCTCGTTTCGCATTGCGTCGCTGGATGTTGAAGACGAGGCTGTAGGTTGGCGCCTTGGTGCGGCCTATGAAATTCCTGAATATGCAATGCGTGCCACACTCGTCTATCAGTCAAAGGTCAAATACGATCTCGAAGGCACGATTGATAATCTCGCACTCAACCCGCTCACGGGTCGCGGAATACCAATTAATGTCGAAAGCGACGTCGCTACACCTCAATCGGTGGAATTCAAGTTTCAAACCGGCATTGCTCCTGACTGGCTCGCATTTGGTTCGGTAAAGTGGACTGATTGGTCCAGCATTGAATCGGTGGACTTCGTCTCCGCGGATAGTAAAGTCGCTCCGCAGGGGACGAAAATCACCAGCTTGAACCTGTACTATCAAGATGGTTGGACAGTTAGCGGTGGTGTTGGGCACAAGTTCAATGACCAATGGTCGACTGCTGCAACTGTTACCTGGGATCGCGGCACCAGCACGGGCCTGACTTCTCAGACCGATATCTGGCTCTTTGGTCTGGGCACGAATTATAAGCCCAACGATCAATTTGAGGTACGTCTGGCTGGCGCTGCTGGCTGGCTTTCTTCGGGTGAGCTCGACGACACCGTCGTCGCTGGTAAATCGAGCCCGACCGGTTCCAAGGGCGAATTCGGCAACGATTTCGTCGGTGCGCTTTCACTGACTGCCAAAGTGAAGTTCTAAGCTCAGGATACTAATAAAAAAGCCCGGAATCGCTGCCGGGCTTTTTTGTTGGAAACTGCCTGTCTCAGGACTGTTCCAGCCGCGCAAGCAATGAAGACGTGTCCCAGCGATTGCCGCCGATTTTCTGCACTTCCTTGTAGAACTGGTCCACGAGTGCCGTAACCGGCAAAAGCGCGCCATTCCGGTCGGCTTCCTCAAGACAGATACCAAGGTCCTTACGCATCCAGTCAACGGCAAAGCCGAAATCATATTTGCCCTGATTCATGGTGCCGGACCGGTTTTCCATCTGCCACGAGCCAGCCGCGCCTTTCGAAATCACCGAGATCAGTTTTTCAATATCGAGACCGGCCTTCTTGCCGAAGTGGATACCTTCGGCCAGACCCTGAACGAGACCGGCAATGCAAATCTGGTTGACCATCTTGGAAAGCTGGCCTGAGCCGACTGGCCCCATGAGGCCAACCATGCGCGCATAAGCATCGATAACTGGCCGGGCACGCTCAAAAACTGCCTCCGGCGCACCGACCATGACGGTCAGCACACCGTTCTCAGCGCCAGCCTGCCCGCCGGAGACGGGAGCGTCGATGAAATGGAAACCGAGTTTTTGCGCTTCGGCATCCAGTTCGCGAGCAACTTCCGCAGATGCGGTCGTGTTGTCGATGAAAATTGCGTCCTTCTTCATGGTGGAGAAGGCGCCATCCGGGCCGATAGTCACGGAACGGAGATCGTCGTCATTGCCAACGCAGGCAAAAACAAAGTCTGCATCGCGCACGGCTTCGGCAGGCGTTGCGGCAAAGCTGCCACCGAATTCCTTGGCCCATTTTTCGGCCTTTGCCGTTGTGCGGTTATAAACCGTGACATCGTGACCGCCCTTGTTCTTGAGGTGAGCTGCCATGGGATAACCCATGACACCTAAGCCCAGAAAGGCGACTTTAGCGGGTGTCGTCATTCGTTCATTCCTCTGGATAATTCTAAAATCAGGTGAGAGGCGTCATAACGGCCGCCTGATAGGCCGGGCGTTGCTTGAGACGGCCATACCAGTCTTCAAGGTGCGGAAGAGAAGGGCGCTCAATCGGAAACGCAAACCAGGCATAGGCGTAGCATCCGGTGGGAATATCACCGATACCGAAGTTCTCGCCCGAAAACCACGACGCTTCCTTCAAGCCCTCATTGGCAATCTGCATCGATTGCGCAAGGCCCTGGAGACTTTGTTCCAGAAGGACTGGATCGCGTTCGGCTTCTGGCAACCGGATCAAGTGTTTCATCACGTTGCTGAAATTGGTGTAGAAGGATGAGGACGCCCAATCCATCCACTTTTCGGCCTGCGCACGCTTGGCCGGGTTTTCGATCCACAGCGTCCCCTTACCGTAAGCCGCTGCAAGATAACGCGTGATGGTGTTGGATTCCCACAGCACCGTGTCGCCGTCTTCCAGCAAGGGGATCAGCCCATTCGGATTGCGGGCGAGATAGGCCGGGTCTTTCAATCCACCAAACTGGCCGCCGAGATTGATCTGTTCATAGTCGAGATTAAGTTCGCGCGCTGTCCAGAGCGCCTTTTTCACATTTGTGGAATTGATACGACCCCAGATTTTCAACATGACTCAACCTGTTACATTACTGTTAGAAGCTGCATTCTAAACAGATCGCCCCCGGAAGCCGCAAGGCTGCCGAGGGCGATATTTTGAGTTTTTGCGGTTCAGGGGTTTCTAGCGAACGAGATGCCGGGTGAGGCGTCGCTCAAGGAAGTCCCAGATGTGCCGCAGGCATTCAACAATCAGCAAATAGATGACCGCAGCCCAGAGATAAGTCTGGAAGTCGAATGTCCGCGAATAAGCACGGCGTGTTTCACCCATAAGATCGAGCACGGTGATGATAGCCACGATAGCTGACCCCTTGATCATCAGGATGATTTCATTGCCGTAAGGACGCAATGCCACGATAAGTGCCTGCGGAAGAATAACCTTCCAGAAGGTTACGCGCTTGGAAATACCAAGTGCCGCAGCGCCCTCCCATTGGCCCTGAGCCACGCTTTGGATAGCGCCGCGCAGGATTTCAGCCTGATAAGCCGCCGTGTTGAGTGAAAACGCCAGAATGGCACAATTCCACGCATCGCGGAAAAACACCCAGAGCCCGATGCTTTCAAGAAACGGACGGAAAGTACCAAAGCCGTAATAGATAAGGAATGTCTGCGCCAGCAGCGGCGTGCCGCGGAAGAAATAGACATAGCCGAAAGCTATTCCGCGCAGCCACCGATTGTTGGACATGCGCGCTGCCGTGATCGGCAGCGAGAGCAGGGCGCCTATGACAATCGATACGGCAACCAGTTTCAGTGTTATCAGAAGCCCCGACCAGTAGCGTGGCCCATAGGTCTCAAACAGATCGATACGCCATGCATTGTAGAGATAGATCGCAAGACCAGCGAATAGAAGGAACCAGAGAGCGACGATGATATGGCCAGCGATGCGCATACGCGTCCATTGCTTTATCACAGGCGGCGGAGCCATCACGTCATTTGTAGTATTGGAAACCGTCTGATTCATATCATGCACCTCGCGAGCGGTTGCCACCGGCATCAGCCCAGCGGGCAATGCGATCGATGAAGTAGGAGGAGATGATTGCGAGAACCAGATAGAGCAGGCAGGCTACGCCGAAAAATAGGAATGGCTCCTTGGTTACGCGTGCCGCGATGGAGGTCTGCCGCAGAATATCGGACAACGTAATGACCGAGACCAGCGACGTATCCTTGAGCAGCACCAGCCACAGATTGGCAAGGCCGGGCAGGGCGATGCGGATCAGCTGGGGCAGGATGACCTTGCGCATGGTCTGCCAGTGCGACAGGCCAACCGCATATCCGCCTTCATATTGCCCGCGCGGGATCGCGCGGAATGCCGAAAGGAAGACTTCACTCGAATAGGATGAGAAGACGAAACCCAGCGCAACCATACCTGCGCCGAACGCATTGATTTCGACGTTGGCCTCGATGCCAAACAGGCTCAAAAGCCGCTGCAACCCAAGGGAAGCACCGAAATAAACAAGAAAGAGCGTGAGAAGCTCAGGCAGGCCACGGAAGATCGTGGTGTAGATGTTCGCGGCCAGCCGTATCGACGGTTCGCTAGATTGTTTGCCGATGGCGACCAGAAACCCCAAGGCAAGGCCGACGGGAAGTGTTGCGAGAGCCAGTGAGACGGTAACCAAAAGGCCCCACGCAATACTTGCGCCCCAACCGTCGGGACCGAAACTCAACAAAGTGGCGTAATGTTCCATGCGCCTATTCTTTTTCCTAAAGGCATTTGCCTATGTTTTTATCGCCTGCGAGGATCGGCCCGGCAAGGCTTTGTGCGGCATGCCCGTACAAATGTTTTGCGCCGACTTGCGGGAAAGCAAACCGGCGCATAGGTGTCAGTTTTGATTAATTTTCGGCGCCGTAGGCATCGAAGTCAAAGTACTTGTCGTTGACTTCCTTGTACTTGCCGTTCGCGCGGATCGCCTTGATGGCTGCATTGAACTTTTCAACCAGCTCCGGGCGGCCCTTCTTGAAGGCAACGCCAGCGCCCGGACCATGGATTTCGATAACTGGCGGGAAGGTGCCGACCATCTTGCAGCATGCGCCATCCGGCGTCTTGAGCCACTCGGCCAGTGTCACGCTATCGTCGTTGACGGCGTCGAGACGGCCATTGGCGAGATCGAGACGGTATTCCTCAGCGGTCGGATAAGCCTTGATCGTGCTGTCGGTAAAGGTCTTTTCCGAGTAGTTGGCGTGCGTCGTGGAAACCTGAACGCCAATGGTCTTGCCAGCGAGGTCTTCCTTGGTCACACCCTTGATGTCGGTGTCCTTCGGAGCGGCAATGCCGGGAGGCGTGTTGTAATATTTGTTGGAGAAGTCGACCTGCTTCTTGCGCTCGTCCGTGATGGACATGGAGGCGATGAAGGCATCGAACTTGCCGGCCTGAAGGGCGGGAATAGCGCCGTCCCATTCCTGGGTGACGAATTCGCACTGCGCCTTCATTTCATCGCAAAGCGCCTTGGCAATATCGACGTCGAAGCCCGAGAGGGTGCCGTCCGGCTTGATGAAGTTGAAGGGAGGATAGGCGCCTTCGGTGCCGATCTTGAGCTTGAGTTGCTCTTCTGCATTTGCAACACCGGCAGTCATGCTGCCGATTGTGATTGCCAGCGCAGCAACAGATGCCGCAGCGGCGATACGCTTGAATACGCGCATTTTTAGTCCTCTCGTTTTGTTCTGGCTGGTTCCCTGATTATTTCTTCTGGTTCAGCCGCTTAAGGGGTAGTCACGACCGTGAAACTTTAAATTGCACGTTTGGTAGTGATTTCCCCCGGCCACTACCAATAGATGGTTGAGCCGATCATGCGCAATATTTTTTCGCGCTTCCATCCCCACCATCAAATCTGACAACGATATTCCCACCATTTTGAGACGATTGGCAAGATGGTCTGCGTAATTAAATTGTGTGTCCCAAAGGTGGATTTCTCGGCGTTTTCAGCAGATACTTGCCAGAGTATGGGGAATTGTGTCGTAAAATAGGGTAATTATAGGGAGTCTCTCAAAGGCCCATCTCACCTTCGATGAAATCGACTATTTGCTCGATATCGTCAATGCCGAACACCGGCACGTTTTCGCCGGGTTGCGGCTGGTCGCTGGCAATGGCGACAATAGCAGGATCGTCGGTCGAGAGAGGTGGTCCGGCATGGCCACCCTCGCGACGCAGTTCGATTTTCTTGTGCGTCTCGCGCTTGTAGCCTTCGACAAGAATCAGATCGCAAGGTGCCAGCTTGGCCGCAATCTCCCATAGGGAAGGCTCTTCCTCGCCCAAGCCTTCGTGCATGATTGCGTAGCGTTGCGACGAGACGATAGCCACCTCTGCTGCTCCGGCCTTTCTATGACGCCAGGAATCGGTGCCTTCATGGTCGATATCGAAATTATGATGAGCGTGCTTGATGGTGGCGATGCGGTATCCGCGTGCCGTAAGACATGCGACCAGACGTTCGGTCATCGTCGTCTTGCCGGAGTTTTTCCAGCCGGTGATGCCGAACAGTTTCTGGTTCATTCCATTACCTCAGCCAGTATTCGGGCGGCGACGAGGTCGTCGGGCCGGTTGATATTGAAGAACGGATCATATGTTTCCGGGCTATCGCCAACGAACGCAAGCGGAAAATCGACCGTCTCAAACCCGATCTGCTCGGCAAATGCGAAGACGCTGGCTCTGCTGGTGCTAGCGAGCCAGGCTGCAAGTTCGTCGGCCAGCCCTGTCTCCCACAGGCCAAAAATTGGATGGACCCGGTTACGGGAACTGGCGAGAACGACGCGCGCTCCGGTTTCGTTCCGACGTGAAAGAAGGCGGCGAGCAAGATCATGGGGCAGGAATGGCGTATCCGCAGCTGTCGTCAGCAGCACCGGGGCTCCTTGCGCCTGCGTCAGCGCAGTCAGAATACCGACCAGCGGACCGCCGTGCTTCGTTGGCAGGTCCTTGATCACCGGCACGCAGAGATCAGTCAAGCGGGGATCATCGCTATTCGCATTGATGACTAGAGCGTCGACCTGCGGTTTGATCCTTCTGACGACATGGGAAATGATGGTGCCAGTGCTGCCTAGCGGCTGAAGGAATTTGTCACCCGCAACGCCGCCTTCCTGCATTCGGCTTGAAAGTCCGCCAGCAATGATGGTGCCTGCAATCATGATGGTTCCACGCCGGTCGGGATCGTCGCAAGCGTACTCTTGTTGCGCTCCCGCTTCTTCAGCACATTCTCGCGATAAACCATATAGACGCCGCTCCCGACCACCAGAATCGATCCTGCTATCGTATACATGTCAGGCGCTTCGCCAAAAACCAGCGTGCTGAGGCCGATTGCCCATAGCAGGCTGGAATAGCGGAACGGCGACACGAACGACACCTCACCCTCGCGCATGGCAAGAATGATGAAGTGATATCCGACGAGAAGGAGAACTGCCGCTACGGCTGCAGCACCAATTACGGTTATTCCAACAGGCTGCCACCCGCCTAAAGGAGCCGTCAGTACACCGCCGGTCAGCGTTATGGCAATCGACGTCACAGAGGAGAGAAAGAGCGTAGGCACATGTTTGGGCACCCGGCGGGTGGCAATGTCCCGCGTGGCGGCAAAACCTACGCTGGCAAGAAGGACTGCAATGGCAACAAGGCTTGCAGCGCCATCTGTTCCCGGTCGGATGATGATGAGAACCCCGACAAGGCCGACAAGAATACAGGACCAGCGGCGCCAGCCCACTTTCTCCTTGAGGAAGAGTGCAGCTCCCAGCGTTACGACGAGCGGTGTTGCCTGAAAGACAGCCGAACAGAATGCCTGTGAGAGATGGCCCAATGAATAAATATAGGTGACGGTGGCCACAACTTCCCCAGCAACGCGCAAGACGGTCATCTTTTCAAGCGAAAGACTGCGCAATGCGCCATGGCGCCAGGCCAGCAAACCGATCAGAACCGTTGCGAATATACCTCGGATCAGCATGTACTGTCCGCTGTTCATCTCGGTCAGGAGGTATTTTGTGATCGTATCGCCGATGGTAAAAGTTCCCATGGCGAGAAGCATGAAAATACTTGCGCGAAAATTTGCTGACTGCGGCACGATACAGAATCCAGTTTAGGCACTAAGCCTTGCAACTGCATACCGTTTTAAAGTCGATCTCGCGACAATTATTTCAGTCCATTAGATTTTTTAAGTATAAACGGCTCAGCCGCCGGTAAGACTCATGTGGCGAGCGACTGCCGGGCGATTGTGATCGCGGTCAATGATGAAATCGTGGCCTTTCGGCTTGCGCGAAATAGCTTCATCAATGGCCTGGGTGAGCAGCAGATCGCTTTCGCTTTCCCGCAGGGCCTTGCGAAGATCTGCATCGTCGTTCTGGCCGAGGCACATATAGAGCATGCCGGTGCAGGTAAGCCGGACGCGGTTGCAGCTTTCGCAGAAATTATGCGTCATCGGTGTGATGAAACCGAGCCGACCACCCGTTTCGGCGATCGTCACATAGCGGGCAGGGCCACCGGTGCGGTAAGGAATGTCGGATAGCGTGAATTGCTGCGAGAGGTCCTCGCGCACCTGCGAGAGTGGCAGATACTGATCGGTGCGGTCAAACTCGATTTCACCCATCGGCATTGTCTCGATGAGGGTCATGTCCATGCCGCGACCATGGGCCCAGCGAATCAGCTCGGGAATTTCGCGGTCATTGAAATCCTTCAACGCGACCGCATTGATCTTGACGTGGATACCGGCGCGCTGCGCAGCTTCAATGCCCTCAAGAACGCGAGCGAGGTCGCCCCAGCGGGTAATCTGATGAAATTTTTCAGGATCAAGCGTATCCAACGAGACGTTGATACGCCGTATCCCGCATCCCGCGAGTTCTTCGGCAAAGCGCGAAAGCTGCGATCCGTTCGTGGTGAGAGTCAATTCATCCAGCGCACCTGATTTCAGATGACGCGAAAGCTGCCGTATCAGGTGCATGATATTCTTGCGCACCAATGGTTCGCCACCGGTCAGGCGCAGTTTCCTGACACCCTTTTCGATAAAGGCGGTGCAGAGCCGGTCCAGTTCCTCAAGCGTCAGCAGGTCCTTCTTGGGCAGGAACGTCATATGTTCCGCCATGCAATAGGTGCAGCGGAAATCACAGCGATCCGTCACTGAAACGCGAAGATAGGTAATGGCACGCCCGAAAGGATCAATCATGGGTCCAGTCGGGGAAACAAGTGGCCGGGCTTCGTTTGTGTACATCATTAAGCCGTTGTTTCCACAGGATGCGGAGGAATATCCGCGTCGTCTGACTAGAAATAGGATCTGCGAGCCTCAATGTCCAGTTTCACGCGCGCGAAGCTCTTTCAATAATACCCGCGACTATTGCGATATTTTAACGCGGGGCCTATCAAAAGCTGGCAAAGAACCAAGCTGGAGAATGGTGATGAGTGAGGTCTGGCCGACTGAGTTGCGTGTTTCGTACGATCGCAAACTGCTGACTGTGGTGTTCGATGATGGCCAGAAATTCGAGCTGACCGCCGAGCTGTTGCGTGTTCTGTCGCCTTCGGCAGAAGTGCAGGGGCATTCGCCGGAACAGCGCATAACGGTCGGTGGCAAGCGAAATGTCGAAATCATGAAGATGGAGCCAGTCGGCAATTACGCAGTCCGCATAACGTTTGACGATATGCACGATACCGGCCTGTTTTCGTGGACCTATCTTCACAAGCTCGGCACGGAGAAGGACACCTTATGGCAAACCTATCTCGATGAGCTTGCCGAAAAAGGTCTGAAGCGGGATCGTTGATCCCACCTGCCGGTCATTCTTTCTCCAGCATTTCCGATATGCGTCGCATCACATCGCCCATCGCGTTGCACTGTGCGTTCGTCGATTGCGCCATGACGCGGTCGATCAGGTCGGTATAGATCGTCAGCGCATGTCCCAGAAGCTTTTCGCCCTTGGCGGTTAGCGTTAGTCGCATCACGCGCTTGTCTGCCGGGTCGCCCTCGCGCACCAGCAAGCCGCGCTTTTCGAGCTTCGGCAGCAACATGGTAATGTTCGAACGCCCGACGAGAATGCGCCGCGCAAGATCGTGCTGGGATTCACCGGGATGGCGGTAAATATTCATCAGCACATCGAGATCGGCGATCTTGAGGTCGAAGGCCGACAGCCCCTGGGCGAGGGCGCGTTCCACCGCCTTGCCGGCACGTGCAACGGCAATCCAGTTCTTGAAACGCGGATTGTCCCATGGCAATTTTT
Organism: Brucella tritici; assembly: GCF_902825325.1. Taxonomy (GTDB): domain Bacteria; phylum Pseudomonadota; class Alphaproteobacteria; order Rhizobiales; family Rhizobiaceae; genus Brucella. The sequence goes on from NZ_CADEAR010000006.1 coordinate 22,225, forward strand.
GAGTCTTGTCTTGCATTTTGTTCATTCTTGTACAATTATTTGTTCAGGATTGAACATAATTGAGGCCCTGTCATGACGTCGTTTTCTTTGCAGGTTACGCGATTCGGCCTGGGTGTGCTCGGGCGCATTGATGCCGATAAGGCAGGTCGTGCAGCATTCAGGATTTTCTGTCGAACGCCAAGCCGCAAGCCGAAGACCAAGGCCTATGCCGCGCGGCTTGAGCAGGCGAGCAATGAACTCAACCAGGCAAAGCGGCTCGATCTGATTATAGATCGCGGACTTATCGCCACCTATCTGTTCGAACCGGACACCTACGTGGGAAGAACGTCGCTCGTCGTCCATGGCTGGGGATCACGCACTGCGGATATGATGACGATCATTCGCGAGCTTGTTGCGCGTGGCGAACGAGTTGTTTCCATCGACCTGCCGGGGCATGGCGCATCGGCAGGCCGCACCCTCAACATGTTACAGGCAATCGCCGCCGTTGATGTTGCGTGGCGCCAGTATGGTCCGTTCGATGCGATGATCGGTCACTCATTCGGCGGTGCGGTCATCGTCAATGCCGCAGCGGGTTCTCTCGGGTGCTACCAGTCACATCGCCCGGCAAAGCTGGTGACTATTGCTTCCCCGCACTCCATGGCAGGCGTCTTTGACGGTTTCGGCAAAGTGCTTGGGCTCGGTCGTAATGTGCGCAACGCAATGAAGGAACAAGTCCGTTATATGGCGGCGCGCCCGATCACGGATTTCGACACCGATGTTCATTTGCGGCGCATGACCATTCCAACGCTGGTTATCCATGCCCATGATGACAAGGAAGTGCCCGCCATCTGCGCGGAAATGGCCGGTAAGGCAGGCTCACATGTCAAGGTGCACTGGGCGGATGGCCTTGGGCATCGCCGCATCATCGCGAGCGCCGAAGTGGTATCGCTCGTGGCGGACTATCTTGATGATACCCCGAGGTTAAGGCTAGTTGCGTGATTATGCGTTTGGGAAAACCAGTTTCTCCCAGGCAGCCATGGCGCCCAATGCCGTTGCTGTGAGATCTTCGCGCGTTCCGCCATCACGCGCGAGAATGGACATGCCGTTCTGGACAGTCGCGTAAAAGGTTGCGACCGCTTCACAATTGACGGATGCGGGAATATCTCCATCACGAATGCCGCGCTCGAGCCGCTTTTTCAGGGTTTCGATATTAGTTTGGCGGTGATTGCGCAGCACGCCGCAAACCTTGTCGCTTGACTGCGTCCGATGCAGCGCATCCAGCGCAATCATGCAGCCTCGGGGCACGGATTCCTCACAATAGGCATCTATCGTGGCAAGCAGAAAGCGCTCGAAAGCCGCGTGAACATCCGGCGTTTCATCCAATGCCGACCAGATTTCAACGCCGATTTCACCAGCATAGAGAGTGAGGGCTTGAAGATAGAGCTCTTCCTTGCTTCCGAATGCCGCATAAAGGCTTGGCGCATTGATGCGCATAGCCGTCGTCAGATCGGCCAACGACGATCCGTCGAAGCCTTTTTCCCAGAATATAAGCATGGCAGCACGAAGCGCTGTTTCACGGTTGAAGCTGCGGGGTCGTCCTTTTTCCGCCACGTCTGAACCTTTCTGTATCGATCACTAAATAAATCTCTTGACGGTTATGCGCAAGCCTGTCAGCAATTATGTATCAATCGATACAGAAAGGAAATGGTATGTCAGCGGAAGCTTTGAACGGAAAGGTTGCCTTCGTCACCGGCGGCAGTCGCGGCATCGGTGCTGCGATTGCACACCGTCTCGCGAAAAATGGTGCGGCAGTTGTCATCACTTATGTGAACGGCAAGGAAAAAGCCGAAGCCGTGGTTTCCGAAATCGTAGCCAATGGTGGCAAGGCTCTCGCGCTGAGGGCTGACAATCGCGACGCGAGCCAGATTACGGCGGCAATCGAGAAAACGGTCAAGGATTTCGGTCGTCTGGATATATTGGTCAACAGTGCTGGTATCTGGCATGCAGCACCGCTGGAAGAGGTCACGCTTGCCGACTTCGACGAGGTTATGGCTGTCAACTTCCGGGCTGTCTTTGCCGCCGTTTCAGCGGCCACACCACACCTCGGCGCCGGCGGACGCGTCATCACCATCGGCTCAAACCTCGCCGAAAGCGTGCCGTGGCCGGGCATCAGCCTTTATGCGGCAAGCAAGGCGGCGCTGATCGGTTTGACGAAAGGTCTGGCGCGTGACCTCGGCCCAAAGGGCGTCACGGTCAATGTCGTTCAACCCGGCTCCACCGATACGGATATGAATCCGGCGGCTGGGGAACATGCCGAACAGCAACGCGAGCTTATCGCAACCGGCAGTTTCGGTTCGCCTGATGATATTGCAAGTCTGGTGGCCTGGCTTGCCAGCCCCGAGGGGCGTTTCGTATCTGGAGCTAAGCTCACCATTGATGGCGGCACAAATGCCTGAAACAGAAAGGGCGGCTTGCGCCGCCCTTTTATTTGCTTAGAGCGCAGATCTGATTCAATCAGATCTGCGCTCTAAGTGTTTGTTTCGTCGCATTATCCTACGCAAAACCGCTTCGCACTTTTGCTGGAAATGCTTTAACCCAGATTGAGTTCCTTGAAGAAGTCATTGCCCTTGTCATCGATGACGATGAAGGCCGGGAAATCTTCCACTTCGATACGCCAGATCGCTTCCATGCCGAGTTCCGGATATTCGACGACCTCGACCTTCTTGATGCAATCCTGTGCCAGACGGGCAGCCGGACCGCCGATGGAACCCAGATAGAACCCGCCATGCTGACCGCAGGCTTCGCGCACCTGACGCGAACGGTTGCCCTTGGCGAGCATCACCATGGAGCCACCGAAGGATTGGAATTGGTCCACATAGGAATCCATGCGGCCTGCCGTAGTAGGTCCGAATGAGCCGGAGGCGTAACCGGCAGGCGTCTTGGCCGGGCCTGCATAATAGATCGGGTGGTTCTTGAAATAATCCGGCATGGCTTCGCCGTTTTCAAGCCTCTCGCGAATTTTGGCATGGGCCAGATCGCGCGCCACGATGATTGGACCGGAGAGCGACAGGCGCGTCTTGACCGGATGTTTCGACAATTCCTTGAGAATGTCCTGCATCGGCTGGTTGAGGTCGATCTTGACCACATGCGACGACAGTTTTTCCTCGTCGATATCCGGCATGTACTTGGCTGGGTTGGTTTCCAGCTTTTCCAGAAAAATGCCGTCTTTGGTGATCTTGCCCTTGGCCTGACGATCCGCCGAACAGGAAACACCGATGCCGATTGGCAGCGAAGCGCCATGGCGCGGCAAGCGAATGACTCGGACGTCATGACAGAAATATTTGCCGCCGAACTGGGCGCCGACGCCGAGAGACTGCGTCAGTCTATGGATTTCAGCTTCCATTTCGAGGTCACGGAAAGCGTGTCCGGTTTCGGAACCCTCGGTCGGCAGGCTGTCCAGATAACGCGTCGAGGCGAGCTTGACCGTCTTCAGGTTCATTTCAGCTGAAGTGCCGCCGATGACGATTGCCAGATGGTAAGGCGGGCAGGCGGCTGTGCCGAGGCTCAGGATCTTGTCCTTGAGGAAGTCGATCATGCGGTCGTGCGTCAGAAGAGAAGGTGTTCCTTGATAGAGGAATGTCTTGTTCGCCGAACCGCCGCCCTTGGCAACGAAAAGGAACTTGTAGGCGTCTTCGCCTTCTTCATAGATGTCGATCTGCGCAGGCAGATTGTTCTTGGTGTTTTTTTCCTCGAACATAGAAAGCGGCGCCAGCTGCGAATAACGCAGGTTCTTCTTGTTGTAGGCGTCCAGCACACCGGCGCCCAGCGCATCGGCGTCACCACCTTCGGTCCAGACGCGACGGCCCTTCTTGCCCATGATGATGGCCGTTCCGGTATCCTGACACATCGGCAGAACACCGCCAGCGGCAATATTGGCGTTCTTCAGAAGATCGTAGGCGACGAAACGGTCATTGTCCGTTGCTTCGGGGTCTTCGAGAATATGGGCGAGCTGCTGCAGGTGTCCGGGGCGCAGCAGATGATTGATATCGGCAAAGGCCGCTTCCGAAAGCAGGCGAAGCCCTTCCGGATCGACGGTCAGGACTTCCTGTCCCTTGAACGTATCGACAGAGACATGATCGGAAGTCAGCTTGCGGTAAGGGGTGTCGTCTTCACCAAGAGGGAAAAGATCGGCGGCGCTTGCTTCTGCCATCGCGGTACCTCGCTTGCTTGCCAGCTACGCCAGCCGGAGGTCGTCATTGTTTCCGGCTCGCGCGATATGTTGATCGAAGTTCCGAAGAAGAGCTTAGGAACCATAGTCTGTGGGGCTTTTAGCGCGATGCGGGGTGGATGCCACTGCGTCACATTGTTCATTAAGGCATTCCGGATTTGCCTCCCGAGAAGATGCCTCAAACAATTGTGATAAACGCAAATCAGAAAATTGCTTCAGGAAACAATAGCGTTAAAAGTTTCTATACGAGATTGGTAAATTCTACGGGTGAGATTCGGACGGATTCGCTTTTGAGCGAACGCATCAACTTTGGCGGTTTGAAATGCAGTTTTCCAGACACTCGCAGATGGATCAGATGAGCAACGCCGCGCGCGGACAAAATATCCGCCGCGCAGCCGCGATAGCTCTGGCGGCTTCGGTGTTTCTCCCGATGGCGCAGGCTCAGGCCGCAAATTCGCTGATGGAATTTTTCCAGCAACGTCGCCAACAGCAGGTGCAACCAGCCCAGCCGGTTCAGCCGCAAGTCGCTCCCCGCGCTCCTGCAGCGCCGAATGCTGTCTCTGCCCCTCGTGCTGCTGTGCGCAGCCTCCCGCCAGTCCAGCGCGTGACCGTGAAGGGACCGCAGATTTACGACTATAAGCCGGATTCTCTGGTCAATATCGATTTCAGCGCGCTCGATATGCAGGTAACTGCAGCCACCGAACCCACCACCGTCGACCCGCTGACATCGGGTATGTCGCCGATCCGCCCGCAGCTTCGGGAAGAAACACCGGGCGAGCGGGCATTCGATGCGGCGGCGAATTATCTAAAATCCGTCAATGTCAAAGCCGAGAAAGAGATCGCTCAGGCAATCGTCGATTATTACTCAAGTCAGCGTTCCTTCATGTGGTCGGCCGATGACAAGGTGCTCGACCGCGCCAAGAATGTCGCGGCCTTCTTTGCTCGCGCCGATGAGGACGGGCTCAATCCCGATGAATATGCAGTCACGATTCCGGCTGACAGCTTCGACACTACTGCGGAAGCTGAACGCCAGCAGAAGCTTGCCGAGTTTGAAATTCGCATGTCTGCCCGCGCGCTGCGCTATGCCATTGATGCAGGCGAAGGACGTGTCATCGCCGACCGCCTCAGCGGCTTCCACGATCTGCCACGCAACCGCGTCGATCCGAATGCTGTTCTCGAGAAGCTGGCATCGGAAAACGATCCGGCTGCCTATCTGCATGGTTTCCAGCCGAGCAATGAGCAATATGCAGCATTGAAGCGCGAGTTGGCGAATACCGAGCCGCCGTCTGCCGAACCAGTCCGCATCTCGCTGAATGGCATCATCAAGCCGGGCGATATCAATGACCAGCTCAGCAAGGTGGTTGCGCTGATTTCGAGACACGCGCCCGCCAGCTATCTGGCACAGCACAAGCAAGTGCTGGATGCCCATGCGAGCGGCGACGTCTACGATCCGGAACTGGTTGCAGCCATCAAGGACTACCAGAAGCTTTCCGGTGGCACACCCGATGGTATCATTGGCCGCAATACGGTTTCAGCCCTTCAGGGCGAGCAGTCATCCATCAAGCGCGACCGCATCCTTTATTCCATGGAACGTCTGCGCTGGCTGCCGCATGATTTTGGCACGCGCTACGTGATGGTCAATCAGCCGGCTTACCGTGCCGAATATTTCGAGGACGGAAAAGAAAAGCTGGCCATGAATGTGGTTATCGGCTCGCCGACCCATCAGACCTACTTCTTCTACAACAAGGTCCAGACAGTCGTTTTCAATCCGTCCTGGGGCGTGCCACGTTCGATCATCCTGAACGAGATGCTGCCCAAGGTCATGCGCGATACGAGTTATCTCGACCGCAATGGCTATGAAGTCTACGCAGACGGCAAGAAGGTTTCGGCAAGCACCGTCAACTGGAGCGCGGTTGCCGCAGGCAAGGCCCATGTCGGTATCCGCCAGAAGCCGAGCCTCGACAACGCACTGGGCGAACTCAAGATTCTGTTCCCGAACACGCATGATATCTACATGCATGACACGCCGGCCAAATCCTATTTTAGCCGCGACATGCGCGCCCTCAGCCATGGCTGCATCCGTCTGGAGCGTCCACGTGACATGGCGGCGGCTGTTCTTGGAACATCGGTGACGGATCTCGAAAAATATTTCGGAAAGAATGAGCGCGGCATCAAGGTCAAGGAACCCGTGCCTGTCTTTATTTCCTATTTCACTGCATGGCCGGAAGCGGACGGGAAAGTCCATTACTACGGCGATGTCTACGACCGAGATTCGGGACTGCAGAAAGCATTCGACAAGACGGCAGGTTCGCGTCTCGCAGCGCTCTGAAGTCTTTTCCACATCGAAACAGAACGGCAATCATCGATGGGTGGTTGCCGTTTTTCTTTTTGGGGCGAGAGCTATCAAGGGAAAGATAGAAATCTCTTTGGAAACAGGCTTGCGAGACGCTTGACTTATGCAGCCGCTGGCCAGTATATCCGCACCACCTTGATCGAGCTTTGCTCATCGGGCGTGTAGCTCAGCGGGAGAGCATTCGCTTCACACGCGAAGGGTCACAGGTTCAATCCCTGTCACGCCCACCATTCAACAATCTAAATTCAGCATTATTCCGTATTTATCACATCATTGAACCTGGCAATGATGGGAACGTTTTGCCTCGTCAATTGCGACCACGTGTCCATAACGGTTAGCCTATGTTATCTCTGTCCAAGCGCCTGTTCCCACACCGTTTCCACGCATGACCGGTCGGTGCAACGCATCGGCTCTCGACACCCTGCAAGCGCTGCCAGTCAGGCAAGGTGAAGGAACATGATGGGCCGAAGTTCGTTTCATTCTTTTTGGAGAGAGGATTCAAGACAATTCCACTATTTCAATTCGGAGTAGAGAAATGAAACGCATTATCGTTTTTGCGCTACTGTTTATGGCCCCGAATTTTACTGTTGCTCAGGAGTCGGGCATGCCAACCCAGTCCGGCACGCAAGAGCCAGAGGTGCCAGGTAATCCACCTCCGGCTCCCAATCAGCCGCCCTCTGACCCAGATGCGGTTCATGTTCCTTTAAATCCTGAGTCACAGAAGCAGGACCGCATAAAGAAAACAGAGGAGGATGAATGCGCGCCTGGAAAAGATTCGAAAACCTGTGTTGAACGCCAACGCGAGCGAAAATAGGCGCCTATTTTGCTGCTTTGGCTACGCGGGTGTTGTCGTTCTTGTATCCGGCCACAGATGCCAAGTCAGTCCAGCGGCAAATCCGCACGGCCTGATTTTCCTGGCACCATTGAAGTAAAAAGAAGATGCTGAAACAGCCGTTCTAGGGTAATGCTCTACTCGATAGATAGCGGTATGGAAATATTCAAAAAATGGAATGGATTCCTGTATTCTTCGTAGCGTTCAAGGTCGTTGTGTTGGGCGCCGCCATGTTCTTCGCCATCAAGTGGCATTACGACGAAGATAAAAAGAAAAAGAAGAACGAAGTAAGCGGGGCGTAGGCATCCGCGTTATCGCGCAGCCATTGCCTTATTGTCTTAACAAAAACCCCGCCGAAGCGGGGTAACGATTGCGATGCGCCTGCACCAAAAGCTGTTGTAAAGGCGATATCAATTCCAGAACAGGTAACGATCCTGCCAGACAACCCGGCACTGAGTTTCTATTCCGGCAGTGGATCGGTGCGGGAATTCGTCGTGTAGACGTTCGGCAATCGGATTCAGCGAGAGGGGCTTGGGCATAATCAATTCAGCCCGGTCGGCCTGGGCGCTAATAGCATTCAGCAACAGAGCGTCTTCTGATCTCATCATAGAGTATCCTTATGGTGATGGGCATAAGCCAATATTGAAAAATGCAAAGCTACAAATGTTCGCAAAGGGAGTGGCTGAAGGTCTGGCAACAGACGGAACATATCAGCGAACTGGATTTGAGCCTAATCTTGGCAATGCAATACGCCTGAAGGCAAATGAAAATATTTTGAAGCGAATTGATAAAAGATGTTTCAGCGTAGCGAAACAGGCCGCGCTGTTATGGATTTGACCGTTGAAGTTGGCCGGTCGTTGCGCACTTTCTTCGTGGCAAATTCAGGGACGTTCATATCTCCAAAGCATGATGCACGCGGCGATTACCACCGCAGACGTCAGCACGCCTATGACAATAGAGAATAGAACCATTGTATTACCCCTGCTGCCTTCGTTTTCTTTATTGTGCGGGAGAATGACCGAGGAAAACCACTTCGTCAGGTCCACAATGACGAATCAACATTCCATGCATTTGAATTGACGAGTCGCGCTTTGCGGCGTTCGCTGTCCGACTGGAAAATATCGGCAATCATCGGCGCTGCGACGTATATTTATTGTTGCTGTTATAAAACCTTCACCGTTGCTGGATAGGTGAGGGCGTCCGCTTTTTGTGCGGGCTGGACGGGCATAAGGGGCAGAATAGGAAAATATCCGATGTTGTGGATTCGTTGCATGTTGTGACGATCAGGGGATTTTATTTGCCAAATTTCTGATTAATGAAGTAAATATAAAATATATATGAAGTAACTCATACATCATATATAAATAATTCACAAAATATACATAGAATAAACATTGATCAAATTATCGTGAAGAAATATAGACGATAGCGTCTAACTCATCTACTGGAGACGCATGAATGATTATCAGAAAAATTCTTCTCGGTTCGGCAGCATCGCTCGTAGCGATTTCTGGCGCGCAAGCAGCCGATGCTATCGTGGCGCCCGAGCCAGAAGCCGTTGAATATGTCCGCGTATGCGACGCATATGGTGCTGGCTATTTCTACATTCCGGGAACGGAAACCTGCCTGCGTATTCATGGCTATGTTCGCTATGACGCAAGCGGCGGCGACAACAACTACGCTCGCACCCCGGCCCAGCTGGAGCGCGACACCTGGAACAAGCTGGCCCGCGTCAGCCTGCGTTTCTCGACCGCTTCCGAAACGGATCTCGGAACGCTGAAGACCTATAGCGAACTGCGTTACGACTAGACGGGTGACGGCAATGGCAAGGCTGACAACTATAATGGCGGCTCTACCAGCACTTCGCTGCGTTATGCCTATATCCAGCTCGGCGGCCTGCGCGTTGGTCTTGATGAATCGGCCTTCGTCACCTTCACTGGCTATCTCGGCAACGTCATCAGCGATGACGTGATCCTCGCTGGCGGTTACCGCACCAACCTCATCAGCTATACCTTCAAGGGCGGAAACGGCTTCTCAGCCATTGTCTCGTTCGAAGAAGGTGGCAATTCCGACTCCAACGTAGATGTCACCATCAAGGATTACATGCCGCACGTGGTCGGTGGCCTGAAATACGAGCAGAGCTGGGGCAAGCTCGCCGGTGTCGTCGCCTATGACGCCCGTAACGAAGAATGGGCCGGTAAGGTTCGCGGCGATGTCAACATCACCGATCAGTTCTCGGTCTGGCTGCAGGGCGCTTACAAGTCCAACGACGATCATTACGGCACGTCGGGCGGTTATCGCGTTCGTATCATTGACTCGTTCTATGGCACCTGGGGCGGTGACTGGGCAGTCTGGGGCGGTGCAGCCTATAAGGCAACCAGCAAGGCGACCTTCAACGTACAGGCCGCTTATGACGACAGCGAAACCTTCGCTGCAACGGCAAACGTTGCCTATCAGCTGGTTCCCGGCTTCACCATCACGCCTGAAGTTTCCTACACCAAGTGGCAGGACAAGAACACGAGCATGGACGGCAAAGACGCCTGGCAGGGCAAGATCCGCTTCCAGCGCTCGTTCTAATATTCTGGCGGATAGTGCCGGTTTTGGCACACGCATTGTCGTAGAACTATGATGACCTCCAGTCCATGTTTCTAGCGACAGAGGCGGCGACCCATCCGGTCGCCGCCTTTATGTGTTTTATAGTGAAACACCTGTTTCACGTTCATGCTTCCGCCTGACGAAAACCTGTTCGAACTCTGCCTGTCCGGGCAAGCTTGGCTTGCTGTCGAGATGCTCATCACTATCTATAGCTTGGGAAGGGAGCGCGGATGACGGTGAAAATGATGAATGCGGATACCTATAGTTCGATGACAGACAAGAAGCCTTTTTCTGTTCCTGCAAATGAAGTCGAGCGACTTGAAAGCGTCCGCAGCCTCATTTCCGTCTCCAGCCTCGGACTGCCAGAACTGGATACGCTCGTATCGCTTGTGAAAGAGGTCTTTGGCGTCAGCACGTCTGCTCTCAACATTATCGATGAGGACTGGCAGCGCATCGCGGCCAACGCTGGCGAAAAGGTCAGCAGTTGTCCGCGCGAACTGACCGCATGCACCTTCGTCGTGGAAAGCGGCAAGTTCTTCGTGATCGAAGATATGGTTGAGAACGATTTCTTCTGTTCGATGCCCTATGTGACCGGGGAACCTCGTTTCCGTTTCTATGGCGGAGCACCGGTGTCTATCGATGCCGGATTGACGGTCGGCTCGCTATGTATTGTCGATAGCAAGCCACGAAAAATCTCGGATGCAGAGCGAGCCAAGCTCGAGGACTTCGCCCGCGTTGCCAGCGGGCTGCTACGCCTGCAAAGGGCCAACAAATTTTTAAGCGATGATTCCACCGCTCTCAAGCGCCTTGCGCTGACCGATCGGTTGACCAAGCTTTATAATCGCGGGGCTCTTACCGAGCTTGCCGTTCCACTGATCGAAAAAGCCTTAGGAGAGGGAAAGCCGATTGGTGCGCTGCTGATCGATCTCGATCGGTTCAAGGCAGTCAACGACACTTATGGCCACCTGATGGGCGACGCGCTTCTGATTGAAGCAGCGCAACGTTTGCGTTCTGCCTTGCGAGAAAGCGACATCCCTGTACGTGTGGGCGGTGACGAATTTGCTGTCATTCTTCCTGATGAAGATTGCGTCGAAATCATTGAGGTGGTGGCAGGAAGGGTCGTTAAAGCTTTCCGTGAACCCTTTGTCATTCACGGCGTCAATCTGGGTATTTCGGCAAGCGTTGGCGCAGTACTCGCACCCCGCGACGGTTCGACGCCAGAAGCGCTGGCCCGCAATGCGGACGTTGCGCTCTATGAAGCGAAGGGTAAAGGCCGTAATTGTTATAGTCTTTTCGATACGTCAACGCACAATATATAAATAAAACAATATATTAGAGCATACTTCTAGTTTCCGCCCTCATACTGAACACGAAAAACCCGCGATGAAATCATCGCGGGTTTTTAATAGTTTTACAGTTTAACCAACTGCACCTTTAGACGGGAAGGGCATCACATTACTACCCTCAGCTGCCTTGGGTGCGGTGTCTTCCAGCTTGAGACCACCTGCACGGAGAAGGTCGGTAAAGCGCCCACCGCGTGTGGCAAGTTCATCGAAGCTGCCACTCTCGACCAAATGTCCCTTATCCATGAACAGAACCAGGTCAGCAGAGCGAACCGTTGAAAGACGATGCGCAATGATGAAAGTCGTGCGGTTGTGGCTGAGATCATCAACCGCCTGCTTCACTTTTTCTTCGGTTTCGACATCGAGCGCACTCGTGGCTTCGTCAAGAACGAGGATCGGTGAATCTTTCAGGATTGCTCGAGCGATTGCCAGACGCTGGCGTTCCCCACCCGAAAGCTGCGAGCCGCGTTCACCGACGACGGTATCGTAGCCGGCGCTCTTGGCCAGAATGAAGTCATGGGCTGCAGCCGCGTGCGCTGCGGCATGCACTTCCTCATGCGTAGCGCTTTCGCGACCGACACGAATATTCTCTTCAACCGAACGATTGAACAGGCCCGCATCCTGGAAGACGGTTGCAATAGCATGACGCAACGAGCGACGGCTGACGGTACGCGTATCCGTTCCATCAATCGTGATGCGGCCAGCTGCGGGATCGAAAACACGCTGCAGTAGATTGATCAACGTGGTCTTGCCCGCACCGGTTGGGCCGACGATAGCTACCGTTTGTCCCGGCTTGATCTCGAAGGACACGTCGTAGACGCCCTGACCGGAATTCGGAAACTCGAAGGTAACATTGTCGAAAACGATGTCGCCCTTGACGTCGGTAAGGTCCGAAACGTTCTGTGGTTCCTGACGATCAGCCGTGGCGTCTTCCATCTGGAAGAATTCTTCAAGCTTGGCACGTGCCGTAACCGTCTGGTTGATGAAAGCGCTGATCTGGTCGAGACGACCGATCATCAACTGCGCAAAGCCGATAAAGGCAATCACGTCACCGACGCGCATCTGGCCCTTGGTTACGAAATAGGCACCGAGAACGAGAACCACCACCATTGAGAAGGTCGATGCCATGCGGTTCAGGCCGCTGGCCAGCGCCCACCAGTTAAGGACAGGGAACTGCGCCTTCTCAAGATTCTTGGCATAATCGCGCAGGGACTGGGTTTCCGAAGCGATACGGTTGTAGCTCTGCACGACCGAGACATTGCTGATCGTATCGCTGACATGTTCGAACAGCTTATGGTGATGCTTCTCGACAGCCATCTGGCCGTCCTTGGTCTTGCGCATGACGAGCTGGCCGATCATCACATAAATGACGCCGAGCACGATAAGCACCAGCGACATGCGCATATCCATGTTCATGGCAACCGGGATAAGCGTCGCCAGAGCAACGATTGTCGTCAGATGCTGGCGCATGAATTCGAGCCAGAGTGTGAAAAGTGAGTCCGTTGCACGGATCAGTGTATGGAGTGCGTTGGACGTACCGCGCTTCTGGTGCCACGAAAGCGGCATCGTGATGAGACGCTCATAGGAATCGATCATCACGCCCAGACGGCGACGGTGTGCGAGACGGTCCGCTCCCCGTGCCACAAAGACTGCGGCAACGATGTTGAAGCCGCCGAGTGCAGCCCACATCGCAAGAGGCGAGAAAATATCGCCCTTGTCAGAGATAGCCTGAATGACCCGGCCGAACAGAATTGGTTCAGCAAGGGTAACCAGGGCAACCAGCACGCTGGCAACACACATGGTAATCGTTGCAGTCTTCTCGACAGCAAGGTATTCCATGGCTCGCCAGTAGATTTTGAGCAATGACACTTTCGCACTCCCGCTCGTTCTATTTCACGGGACTAAATGGTATAGGCCCGTTGTTCTATCAATATCTGATGGCGGGAAGAAGTGGCGATTGGGTGTCAAGATCGACCATAAATTAAAAACGCATGTAACCGAGTGTGAAGATTCAGCAGCTGGAATCGAACTCTTTGGTGAAAGCTGAGCTGTTTTCCGCGAATGTAGCCAAATTGCAGTTTTCGGGAATTCTGCCTAGCAATCGTCGGAACTCGCGTCTATTGACAGGACTAAATGACCGGCGCGCGCGTACGCACCGCAATTGCAAGAGTTGATCGGGTTTCTCCATGGCAGGCGTTGAACAGAAGATTGTGGATACAGGCGAGGCGGGAATGCGGCTCGATCGCTGGTTCAAGGTCCATTATCCGGGGCTGGGTTTCGGCCATCTGCAGAAGCTTCTGCGGTCGGGGCAGGTTCGTATCGACGGCTCAAGGGCCAAGGCAGATACGCGCGTGCAAGCCGGGCAGACGGTTCGTATTCCACCTCTTGGCGTTGATGAAAAAGCCACCGGACCGGTTACGGCGCGGACAATCCGCAGCCAGCAGGACGGCGACGTGCTTTCGCAGATGCTTCTCTATGAAGACCCGAAAGTGTACGTTTTCAACAAGCCCGCAGGTCTCGCCGTGCAGGGCGGTTCAGGCGTAACGCGACATGTTGATGGAATGCTGGAGGCATGGCGCAACAAGAAGGGCGAAAAGCCGCGTCTTGTGCATCGTATCGACCGTGACACTTCAGGGGTACTGGTTGTAGCGCGCACGCGTGGCGCAGCACAGGCCCTGACTGCCGCCTTCCGTGAACGTGATACCAAGAAGACATATTGGGCTTTGGTTAAAGGCGTTCCACGTAAGCGCGAGGACAAGATTTCCACTTGGCTGGTTAGGGAACAGACGCCGGACGGAGACAAGATGCGGGTCTGCCAGCACGGCGAACCGGATTCCGATCATGCTGTTTCGTATTATCGCATCATCGAGAAGGCCGGGAACAACCTGACCTGGCTCGAGATGGAACCTTATACCGGCAGGACGCACCAGCTGCGCGTTCATGCCGCCTATATCGGTCATCCCATCATCGGTGATCCAAAATATTTTGAAGCTGACCAGAATTGGGAGTTTCCGGGCGGGATACAAAAACGACTGCATCTTCATGCGCGGCGTATTCGCATCCCAAACCCGTCGGGCGGCATTATCGATGTGACGGCGCCATTGCCGCCACATATGGTGCAGTCATGGAACCTGCTTGGCTTCGATGAGGAAAGTGCGGAAGATTAAAAATGTCAGGCGAAGCGGGGGGATCGTCCGAAGGACGAGTTTCGTTCGATGGGCTGGCCATCATGCTGGTCATGTTCATCATGTTCAGCTGGGGGCTCAATCAGGTTGCCATCAAGATAGGCAACCGAGGATTCAATCCCATGTTGATGGCGGCGGGGCGGGCTGCGCTCGGCGGTATATGCGTTTTTCTCTGGTGCTATTGGCGTCACATCCCTCTTTTCAAACGTGATGGTACGCTCTGGGCCGGAATTGCCGCCGGGCTGCTGTTCGGAAGCGAATTCGTTCTGATTTTTCTGGCGATGGAGCTGACGAGCGTGGGGCGTGTTACGCTTATGATGAATGTCATGCCATTCTGGGTCGCTATTGGCAGTCATTTCCTTCTCGGCGAGAAGATGTCTGTGCGTGCTTTCATTGGCATGTGCATCGCGTTTTTGGGTGTGTTTCTCGTCTTCTCCGATCATGTCAGCCGACCAGGACCGCATGCGATCTATGGCGATATGCTTGCACTGGTGTCTGGCGTGCTGTGGGGACTTACCACGCTGGTCATCAAGCGAACCCGGCTAGCCTATACGGCTCCGGAAAAAACGCTTCTCTATCAGCTGGTGGTCGCGACCCTCGTGCCTCTACCGTTCATCACGTTGAGCGGTCCGTTGCTTCGCAATCCGGATGTACTGTCTATATCCGCTTTCCTTTTTCAGGCTATATTCGTAGTGGCTTTCACCTATCCACTCTGGTTCTGGATGGTGCGCCGGTATCCCGCGTCGAAACTTTCGAATTTCGCTTTCCTCACACCTGCGTTCGGCGTGTTATTGAGCGGTCTCATCTTGAACGAGCCTCTGAGCTGGAAAATATTCGCAGCTCTTGCACTGATCGGTTGCGGACTGATAATTATCAACAAACCGGCAAAGGTTTCCAACGCCCGATGAAACTGGTCCTTTTTGATTGCGACGGTACGCTGGTCGACAGCGGTGACTTCATTCACAGATGCATGACAACGAGTTTTGCCGATGCCGGTCTGGAACCTCCTGCAATCGAGGAGACCCATTCGATTATCGGCCTGTCGCTACATCTGGCAATTGCGAAGCTTTTGAAGCGCGAACCGGACGAGCAGGTGCATTGGCTGACGCAACGCTACAAGGAAAACTTTGTGATGTTGCGACAGGCTCCCGATTTCGCAGAGCCGCTCTACGATGGCATTCTACCGCTTCTGACCGAGCTTGGGGCGAGGGATGACCTCCTGCTTGGCATTGTGACCGGAAAATCCCAGCGCGGTGTGCGGTCTGTTTTCGAGCGTCATGGTATCGGACATCATTTTGTGGTGACACGTACCGCCGACGATTGCCCGTCAAAACCACATCCGGCAATGGTGCTTGAATCCTGTTTGGAAATGGGGATAGAACCCAGCCGAACGATTGTTATCGGCGATGCCGTTTATGATATGCAGATGGCTCGCTCGGCGGGCGCTATGGCGGCGGGCGTCTCCTGGGGGTATCATAACAGGCAGGGATTGATAGATGCTGGCGCGCATCACATTCTGGAAGCGCCATCCGAACTCCATGCATTGCTGCAAGCTATGGATGAACAGGTTCTCTAATTGTTGAGCCTCCACCAAGCCAGCGATATAGAACTGGATAAATCTATGCGTGATATATTGAGCGATCTCGAAGCCGGAAAGCAGCTTTCGGATGAAAATCCGATTGTGCGAGCCCAAAAGCAGATGCTGGCACCGCTGCCAAAACGTTTCTACGAAAAAGCAGACGTTGCAGAAGTTGAAGGCGGCTTTGCCGTCCATCTGGATGGTCGCCCCGTCAAGACACCGGCGCGCAACCTTCTGCTATTGCCGACCGAAGCAGCTGCCCTGATCGTGGCGGACGAATTCGCGGCTCAGGAAAAGGTCATCGATCCGGGAAAGATGCCTGCGACCCGCCTGGTGAACACAGCGATCGACGGAATTGCGCAGGACCCACAAGCGGTTTTCGAGGATATTCTACGTTTCGCAGGTACGGATATGCTTTGCTATCGTGCGGATAGTCCGCAGGAACTCGTTTCTCGGCAGACCAAGCTATGGGATCCCCTCATCGATTGGATGGAAGGCCTCGGCGCCAGGTTTTCGCTTGCAGAAGGTGTGATGCATATCGAACAACCACGGGAAGCCATAGCCGCATTCGGCGTTCATCTGGCTGGCTACAAAGATCCAATCGCGCTGGCGTCACTGCATACGATGACGACGCTGACCGGGTCAGCGATTATTGCACTTGCTATTGCGAAAGGCGAAGTCACCGCAGAACAAGGCTGGAATCTGGCCCATCTCGATGAAGATTGGACTATCGAGCATTGGGGGGCGGACGCGGAAGCCGTGGAACGACGGGAGAAGCGGGCAATCGAAATGATGATGGCCGCTCGCGTGCTCCAAGCACTTTAAATATCAAAACTATCGCTTTTATCTGATGAAGAAACCCCGGAAATTCCGGGGTTTCTTTGCGCGCGCAATCATCAAATGTTGCGCGTCGTTCCCCTCGGTAAAAGCAAAAGAAATCGCGCGAACGGATTGGCGTCCGCGCAGTTTTCTTAGACCGAGTAGTACATATCGTACTCGACTGGATGTGGCGTCGTTTCATAACGCATAACTTCGGCCATCTTGAGTTCGATGAAGCTATCGATCTGATCGTCGTCGAACACGCCGCCAGCCTTCAGGAACTCGCGATCCTTGTCGAGCGACTGTAGGGCTTCACGCAGCGAACCACAGACGGTCGGAATCTTCTTCAGTTCCTTGGCAGGCAGATCGTAAAGGTCCTTATCCATGGCTTGGCCCGGATGAATCTTGTTCTTGATGCCGTCAAGACCAGCCATCAGCAGGGCAGCAAAGCACAGATACGGGTTCGCAGCCGGATCAGGGAAGCGAACTTCCAGGCGCTTGGACTTCGGCGAATTGCCGAACGGAATACGGCAGGAGGCCGAACGGTTGCGAGCCGAATAGGCAAGCAGAACCGGAGCTTCATAGCCCGGCACCAGACGCTTGTACGAATTTGTCGATGGGTTGGTGAATGCATTTACAGCCTTGGCGTGCTTGATGACGCCGCCGATAAAGAACAGGCAGTTTTCAGAAAGGCCAGCATATTCATTGCCGGCAAACGTCGGCTTACCGTCTTTCCAGATCGAGAAGTGAACATGCATGCCCGAGCCATTGTCGCCGAAAATCGGCTTTGGCATGAAGGTTGCCGTTTTGCCATAGGCGTTGGCAACCTGATGCACGACATACTTGAATATCTGCATCTTGTCGGCGTTGCGAACGAGTGAGTCGAACTTGACGCCGAGTTCATGCTGTGCCGCCGCCACTTCATGGTGGTGCTTTTCAACCGTTACGCCCATTTCCGTCAGAACAGTGAGCATTTCGGAACGCATGTCCTGTGCGCTGTCGATCGGCGGAACAGGGAAATAGCCGCCCTTGACGCGCGGGCGGTGGCCGAGATTGCCGGTTTCATAATCAGTATCATCATTCGACGGCAGTTCGGTCGAGTCGAGCTTGAAGCCGGTATTGTACGGATCGGCCTTGTACTTCACGTCGTCAAAGACGAAGAATTCGGCTTCCGGACCGACATAGACCGTGTCGCCGATGCCGAGCGACTTCATGTAGGCTTCGGCCTTCTTCGCGGTCGTGCGCGGATCACGGCTGTAAGCTTCACCGGAGATCGGGTCCAGAATATCGCAAAGAACGACCAGTGTCGACTGAGCGAAGAATGGATCTATATGGGCTGTCGTCGGATCAGGCATCAGAACCATGTCGGATTCGTTGATGGCCTTCCAGCCGGCGATAGAGGAGCCGTCGAACATCACGCCGTCAACAAACATGTCTTCGTCAACGAGGCCGATATCCATCGTAACGTGCTGCAGCTTGCCCTTCGGATCGGTGAATCGAAGGTCTACGAACTTGATGTCGTTGTCTTTGATTTGTTTGAGAATATCGTTGGCAGTCGTCATTTTAATTCCCTGTTTGCACGACGATGGATTGTACGCAGGTCTTATCAGATGGCATCCACGCCGGATTCACCGGTGCGGATACGGATAACTTCTTCGATGTTAGAGACGAAAATCTTGCCGTCGCCGATGCGTCCCGTCTGGGCAGCCTTGCGGATGGCTTCGATGGCGCTGTCCACGGTTTCGTCTGCGACGATGACTTCAACTTTCACCTTGGGAAGAAAGTCGACGACATATTCGGCGCCGCGGTAAAGCTCGGTGTGACCTTTCTGTCGTCCAAAGCCCTTGGCTTCGATGACAGTGATCCCCTGCAAGCCGACTTCTTGAAGGGCTTCCTTCACTTCATCTAGCTTGAAAGGCTTAATGATGGCTTCGATCTTTTTCATCAGAGAATGGTCTCCGCTTTTCTTCGGAAATGGACATTGTGCCCGCTTCACCAATAGAGAAGCATGAAGTGTGCCAGTTTGAAGTGGTGTATGAATTTTCTTCGATTTCATTCGTCCGCAGGCAGAGTGGCACTAATAGCGATGCTTGTGCAAGCAGGTCTCTGCATGCGAACCATGAAATAGGATTTAAAGCCCCAGTTTCACTGATTAAAAATTAGTCACTACGCCTTAAAATAGAGCATACTTGCATAAAGTTCGGTGCCGCGTATTTAATCACACCGGGAACCGACGTTGAAAAAGGTATGCGATGTACGAGTTGCTGAATCCGCAGGAAATGGCAGAAGCAGATCGCCAGACAATTGAGACAGGAGTTAGGGACGGTTTCTCGCTGATGCTTGCGGCAGGGCGTGCCGTCGCAGAGGTCGCGCAACGGATGTTTCCGCGCAATACACCCGTCGCTGTTCTATGCGGACCCGGCAACAATGGTGGTGATGGCTACATCGCGGCGCAGTTTCTACTGGAAGCGGGCTTAGAAGTCGTATGTTTCGCATCGGCTCCCCCGCAAAAAGGTTCAGATGCCATGCGCGCCTCGCTTTTCTACAAGGGGTCCGTTACCAATTTCAGCGAATTCTCTGTCGCAAGTTTCGGCGGTGTAATAGATGCTTTATTCGGCGCAGGGCTGGCTCGTGACATTCGTGGAGCAGAAGCCATCGCGATCGACGCCCTCAACAATTCTGATGTGCCGGTTGTGGCAGTTGATCTTCCAAGCGGTATATCAGGCGAAAGCGGCGATATCCTCGGAACGGCGATCCGAGCACGCGCAACAGTTACGTTCTTTCGCAAGAAGCTCGGTCATCTGCTACAGCCGGGAAGGGCGCATTGCGGTGTTCTTCATGTCGCAGATATCGGTATTCCTGATCACATACTTGCCGCGATCGAACCGCATGTTTTCGAGAATGCTCCAGACCTGTGGGAAAGCAGCCTGCCGGTACTTGGCGTTGACGCTTATAAATATAGCCGCGGTCATGTTGCTGTGTTTTCCGGCAATGCTCATTCGACCGGTGCCGCTCGCCTGTCAGCGCTCGCTGCGGCCCGCAGCGGAGCGGGTGCGGTAACACTTCTGTCTCCACCCGATGCAATGGCAGTCAATGCTGCACATCTGACCAGTATCATGCTCCGTGAAACTCGCGGTTTGAAGGATGTTGGGCAGTTCTTTGCCGAACGCAAGGTCGCAGCCGCAGTACTTGGGCCGGGATATGGAAATCGGGTATTCGCGCGTGACCACGCCTTGTTTCTCGCAAGCAGCGAACTGGAAGGATTTCACGGTCTGGTTCTGGATGCCGACGGGATTACGGCTTTTGAACAGAAACCAAATGAGCTGTTCGATAGGCGGCAGAACGCCAAGACTGCGCTTATGCTGACGCCGCATGAAGGAGAGTTTCGACGGCTGTTTCCGGACATTGCACGGAGTTCCGTATCGAAGATCGGAAAGGCTCGTGAGGCTGCAAAGCGTGCCAATGCCGTCATTATATATAAAGGCCCGGATACCGTGGTCGCAGAACCGGGTGGCGTGGCCATCGTCAATTCCAATGGAACGCCGTTGCTCGCCACAGCGGGATCAGGCGACGTCTTGACGGGAATTATGTGCGGCTTGCTTGCGCAGGGAATGCCCGTGTTCGCTGCGGCTTGTGCTTCCGTATGGATACATGCCGATGCCGCGCGTCGCTTCGGTCACGGACTTGTCGCCGAAGATCTGCCTGCTCAACTGCCCGCGGTTTTGTCGGCGCTGGCACGGTCCTATCGGAATTAGCGACCCGACGTCCTGCTGTTCTTGGTGCCGACATCAACGGTGACGCTGCCTGAGATAGTCACGTCAGTATTGCCGACGCGAAAATTCTTCCAGTTGCCACTGGGCTTCTGATCCGGTTCGGGAGCAGGGGGTGGGTCGGACACGATAGGTTTCTGTGGCTGTACGCCGGGCAAGCCCGGCGATCCGTCGTTTGCAGACGCTATTGATACGATGGCTGAATACGCTAAGCCAACTATAAGAAAACGCTGCATAATCAAATGCCATTCTCCCATTACACGGGATCGATGACCGCATCGATGAGTTCTCCAGCCATTTCGAGAGTAAACTCATCAAAATGCGAAATCACGCGGCTTGGATCGTAGTGCTGCACTGGAAGATCGGTATAACCGAAGTCTACGGCAACAACGGGAATGCCAGCCGCTTTTGCGGTGTCGATGTCGGTTCGGCTGTCTCCGACCATAATGGCCCGTTCGCGGTTTCCGCCAGCCCGTGCGATGGTTTCGGTGAGATGGCGCGGGTCAGGCTTGCGATAAGCAAATGTATCGGCTCCGCAGATTGCAGCAAATCGTCCAGCTTCGCCCATGGCAGTCAAGAGCTTTACGGACAAGGCCTCGAATTTGTTCGTGCAAACCGCCAACTCGTAACCACTTGCCGAAAAGCGGTCCATTGCCTCCAGAACACCCGGGAAGAAGGATGAATGCCCCGGCATATTATCGGCATAATGCTCACGGAACTCTTCGACCAGATTGTCGAGCTGCGTTTCGTTGGCCTGTTTTTGCTGTGCGGCAAAAGCACGTTCGATCATGACGCGACCACCTTGCCCCACGAATCTCCGCAACGATTCACGGTCGGCTGTCTTCAGGCCCGATATTGCGAGGCAGTGATTAAGGCTATCGAGAAGGTCTGGTGCTGTATCAACAAGAGTTCCGTCGAGATCAAAAACGATGATGGGTTTGGGATTGGCAGCAGACATTAGTTTCTCGTGTGTGAAATGGGGAATATGAAATTCCTATCTGATTGTCGCCTCCCGCTCAACCTTGCGATCAGTAAACGCTCCAAAAACCGAAATTCTGCGCCCTAGTTCGAATAGGCGCTTTGTTGTACCGCATCCGCGTGCTAGAGGCGAACCAGACTACAATTAGAATCCGCAGGGGAATATCGGGAATTCAAGTATGGACGAAGCTCGCAAGCTGAAAATCGCTGCCGCCGCAGAAGCTCTCACACACGTCAAGGACGGAATGCATCTGGGGATTGGTACAGGTTCAACGGCCGAGGAATTCGTACGTCTGCTTGCCGACAAGGTAAGCAATGGCTTCAAGATCATTGGAGTGCCTACCTCCGAACGCACCGCGAAACTTTGCGAGGAACTCGGGGTCCCGCTTACAACGCTTGATGAAACGCCTCATCTTGATCTTACTGTGGATGGTGCCGATGAAGTCGACACCGATCTTTCGCTCATTAAAGGCGGCGGTGGTGCTCTTCTTCGCGAAAAGATCGTTGCTGCCGCGTCGGATGCGATGATCGTTATTGCCGACGGTTCAAAGGTGGTCGAGACGCTAGGACGTTTTCCACTGCCCGTGGAGGTCAACCGTTTCGGTCTCGGCGCAACCATACGCGCAATTGAAGAGGCAGCTGCAAAGTGTGGTCTTGCGGGCCCGCTGGCACTGCGTTTAAAAGATGGCTCACCCTTCGTAACAGATGGTGGGCATTATATCGTGGATGCATCTTTTGGCCGCATTCCCGATCCAAAGACACTATCTGACGCTCTCTTCGCAATACCAGGCGTTGTCGAGCACGGACTTTTCATCGGACTGGCGCGTGCGGCAGTGATTGCCGGCAACGACGGCATCCGCACCATGAACCGGTCTTGAACTGATTGAACGGAGTACTGTCCTTATGATCCCGGCAACTGGCTTTCGCCGTCTGATTGCACCGTTTTCCGCGCTCGTACTGATGTCGGGCATTCATGCAGCATCGGCACAGGAAATCACTGAAGCTCACCTGGAAGCTGCTCGTGCTGCTATTTCTGCAATTAACGCTACCGAGCAATTCGACGAAATTCTGCCGAATGCAGCGCGCTCCCTGAAGGGTGAGCTGATCCAGAAGGACCCGAATCTGGAGGCTTTGATCACCAAGACTGTCGATGACAAGGCTTTGGCTCTCGCTTCTCGCCGCGCGGACCTCGAAACCGAATCCGCGCGCGCCTATGCGAAGGCTTTTTCAGAAGACGAACTAAAGGCCATTGCAGCATTCTATACGTCGGCTGCAGGCAAGAAGCTTCTGTCGGAAGGCCCGATTGTAACGCGTGAAGTCGTAAAAGCCGCAAATATCTGGCAGAACGGCATCGCTCGAGACCTGGCAACCAGCGTGGCTGAAGTTCTGGCCGCTCAGGCGGGGGCAACAGCAGCTCCAGCACAGCCTGCACAGCAGTAATTTGTTGCGGTAACGCTGAATTTGAAAGCCCGGTCTCTTGGCCGGGCTTTTTCTTTTGCCTACATATCGGCCAACGTAATGTTTTATTGGAGAATCCCATGACCGGCTTCGACTATGATCTATTTGTTATCGGCGGCGGTTCCGGCGGCGTGCGGGCAGCTCGTCTCGCCGGAGCGATGGGTAAGAAGGTCGGTCTTGCGGAAGAATATCGCATGGGCGGGACCTGCGTTATTCGCGGTTGTGTGCCAAAGAAACTTTTCGTCTATGCTTCGCAGTTTCCTGAGCATTTCGAAGATGCGGCCGGTTATGGCTGGGATGTTGGCGCATCAACATTCGACTGGAAAAAGCTGATCGATGCCAAGGACAAGGAAATAACCCGGCTTGAGGGGCTCTACACCAAGGGTCTCCAGAATTCCAAAGTTGAAATTTTTTCGAGCCGTGCCGAATTGATTGACGAGCATACTATCGAACTGAAGGCCGATGGTCGTCGCGTCACTGCAGATCAAATACTGATCGCCACCGGCGGTCATCCGAGCATGCCTGAAACTATGGCCGGACATGAATTTTGCATCAGCTCTAATGAAGCGTTCCATCTTGCTGAACTGCCTAAAGCGATTGCCATTGCGGGTGGCGGATATATTGCTGTTGAATTCGCAAACATATTCCATGGCCTTGGCGTAGAAACGACACTTGTCTATCGAGGCAAGGAAATCCTCTCCCGTTTCGACCCGGATTTGCGACATCTTTTGCATGAAACGATGGAAGCAAAAGGTATCCGCATCATTTGTGAAGCGGTTTTCGAGAAAATAGAGAAGCAGTCCGACAGTAATCTGAAAATTTCGCTGAACAACGGCGAAACATTGGAAGTCGGCCAGGCAATGATGGCTATTGGGCGCAAGGCCAACACGACTGGTCTCGGTCTGGAAAGAGCTGGTGTAAGGACGGACGAACTCGGCGCTATACCGGTCGATGATTATTCGCGTACCAATATTGCGAATATCTGGGCCGTGGGCGATGTTACGAACCGCGTTCAACTTACGCCGGTGGCAATTCATGAAGCCATGTGTTTCCTCGAAACGGCTTTCAAGGACAATCCGACGAAACCTGACCACGAACTGATTGCAACCGCCGTATTTTCGCAGCCGGAGATCGGCACGGTTGGTTTGCCGGAGAATGAGGCTGCAAAGAAGTATCCGGAAATCGAGGTTTACAGAGCGCTGTTCCGTCCGATGAAGAACACGCTTTCCGGCCGCAATGAGAAAATGTTGATGAAGCTCATCGTTGATGCAGCAAGCCGTCGGGTCGTCGGCGCTCACATCATGGGGCCGGATGCCGGTGAAATGGCTCAACTTCTGGGTATTTCCCTTCAAGCTGGTGCGACCAAGGATGACTTCGATCGCACCATGGCGGTCCACCCGACCGCGGCCGAAGAACTGGTCACCATGTACAAGCCGACCTATCGTGTCGTGAACGGTGAGAAAGTCGACGGCTAAATCTTTCGCAACCGGTTTCTTCGGTTAACGAATATTGCTGGCATAAAGTCTCAGCCTGCATTATATCAGCGCGACCACGCACGCCGGTTTTCCGGGGCAGGCTGCCATCATTGTCAGATGTGGGCTGTCCGTTAAGGGATTCCGGCTTTCGTGTAAGGAGGATATAATCCGAGAGAAATCGAGCGGATAGAAGCAAACAGGTGCACAAATGACGAAGAACTGGACCCCGCATTCCTGGAGAAACAAACCGATCAAGCAAGTGCCGTTTTATCCGGACGCACAGGCTCTGAACGACGTTGAGGCCCGTCTTCGCACCTATCCGCCGCTGGTTTTTGCAGGTGAGGCGCGCAAGCTCAAGCAGCAACTGGCCGAAGTGGCGGAAGGCAAGGCATTTCTGCTTCAGGGCGGTGATTGTGCCGAGAGCTTCGCTGAACATGGCGCGGACAACATCCGCGACTTTTTCCGCGTATTTCTTCAGATGGCCGTCGTGCTGACATTTGGCGCTTCGAAGCCGGTGGTGAAAGTTGGCCGTATCGCCGGTCAGTTCGCCAAGCCGCGCTCATCGGACATGGAAACGTTAAATGGCGTGGAACTGCCATCCTACCGTGGTGACATCATCAACGGGATCGAATTTGACGCGGCCTCGCGCATTCCTGATCCGCAGCGCCAGGACATGGCATACCGTCAGTCGGCGGCGACGCTTAACCTGCTGCGTGCATTCGCCCAGGGCGGCTACGCTAATCTGGAGAACGTTCACCAGTGGATGCTCGGCTTTGTCGGCAAGAGCCCGCAGGCAGAACGATATGCAGCTTTGGCGCAGCGTATTTCCGAAACCATGAATTTCATGCGGGCAATCGGAATCACAGCTGATAGCAATCATTCGCTGCGTGAAACCGATTTCTACACCAGCCATGAAGCGTTGCTTCTTGGATATGAAGAAGCGCTGACCCGTGTGGACTCGACATCCGGCGACTGGTACGGCACCTCCGGCCACATGATCTGGATCGGTGACCGCACACGTCAAGCTGACCATGCGCATATCGAGTACTGCCGCGGCATCAAGAATCCGCTCGGTCTCAAGTGTGGGCCGTCGCTGCAGCCGGATGATCTCATTCGCCTGATTGATCTTCTGAATCCGGAAAACGAAGCAGGACGTCTGACGCTGATTGCACGCTTTGGCTACGACAAGGTTGGCGATCACCTGCCGCAGCTCATTCGTGCTGTCGAAAAGGAAGGTCGCAAGGTCGTATGGTCATGTGATCCGATGCATGGCAACACGATCACTGCCGGTGGCTACAAGACGCGTCCGTTTGATCGTATCCTCAAGGAAGTGGAGTCCTTCTTCGCGATTCATCGCGCCGAAGGCTCGCATCCAGGTGGCATCCATGTTGAAATGACCGGCAAGAACGTGACGGAATGCACGGGCGGCGCGCGCGCGATTTCAGCAGAAGATCTGCACGATCGCTACCATACGCATTGCGATCCACGTCTCAATGCCGATCAGGCGCTGGAATTGGCGTTTCTGCTGGCCGAACTCCTCAAGAAGGAGCGCGATGCCGGTACGGACAAGCAGGTCGCGAGCGCCTGACGGTTTCCAACATTCCAGAACTTGCAGGGCGGAGGTTTCGATCTCCGCCCTGTTGCATTTCGGGGAAACTCACCTATTGATTGCCTTGGAGCGGCATGTGTCCGAATGGATGCACGAGGAACGCTTTATGCTTTCTGAAAATCGGCTTTGATTTTCGGGCCAAGCTGTAACCATTTTGATTGAGGGTAATGATGCAGCGGATTTTCCTGGCTTTTCTTAATTCCATGCGAGCACTGAAGTACCTCGCAGGACATGAAAAGGCAGTTCAACAGGAGCTGGTGCTTTTTCTTCTGTCTCTGCCAGTGGCTTTTTTCCTTGCGCCGACCGGGCTTGCTTTCCTTTTTATGACCGGATCGATCCTGTTTCTTATCCTCGTGGAAGTGTTGAACACCGGCATCGAGGCGACTTGTGATGCCGTCTCGCGGGATTTTCATAAGGAAATTCAGATTGCAAAGGATTGCGGGTCGCTCGCTGTTCTGATTTCCATCGTGTTCGTCGCCGCGGTATGGGGCTATATCCTCATCAAGACATATCTGGTCTGACAAACAAAGCGGTCGATTGATTGCATCCGTTGCATTTGCTTACCCAAGCGCGCTAAAGCTTGGGCATGTTAGCCTCTCACGAGAATCTTGCCATGCTCCGTATTGCCGTTGCGCAGCTTAATCCCGTCATGGGCGATATCGCCGGAAACCTGACCAAGGCACGCGCGGCACGCGCTGAGGCCGCCAGGATGAAGGCCGATCTCATTCTGTTTACAGAGTTGTTCATCTCCGGTTATCCGCCGGAAGATCTGGTTCTGAAACCTTCCTTCCTTGCGGCATGCGAACAGGCCGTGCGCGAACTTGCAAGCGATACCGCCGATGGCGGTCCCGGTGTCATCATAGGAGCACCGCTCAGCCGTGAAAGTGGACTGCATAACTCCATTGCAGTGCTGGATGGCGGCGAGATTATTGCCGAACGGTTCAAGGTCGACTTGCCGAATTATGGCGAGTTCGACGAGAAGCGCGTATTTCAGGCAGGCCCAATGCCAGGACCAATCAATTTCCGTGGCGTTCGCATCGGGATTCCAATCTGTGAAGACATTTGGGGTGAACTCGGTGTGGCGGAAACGCTGGCCGAGAGTGGCGCGGAGATTTTACTTGTACCGAACGGATCTCCCTATCACCGTGCGAAGATGGACCGGCGCCATCAGGTTGTCCTGAAGCAGGTGATCGAAACCGAATTGCCAATGGTTTATGCCAATCAGGTTGGCGGCCAGGATGAGCTGGTTTTCGATGGTGGATCGTTCGCATTCAACGCTGACCGGTCGCTTTGCCTGCAAATGCCGCAATTCGCGGAGCAGATCACGCTGACCGTCTGGCACAGAGAGAATGGCGGTTGGCGCTGTGAAGAAGGTGAGAAGGCCATTCTTCCAGAAGGGCTTGAAGCTGATTATTCCGCTTGCATGCTGGGCTTGCGGGATTACGTGAACAAGAACGGCTTCAAGGATGTTGTGCTCGGCCTTTCGGGCGGCATCGACTCGGCAATCTGTGCGGCTCTGGGTGTCGATGCATTGGGCAAGGATCGCGTGCGCTGCATCATGCTGCCTTACCGCTATACATCCGATGAATCTCTGAAAGACGCGGCTGATTGTGCGAAGGCGCTCGGCGTTCGTTACGATATTGTTCCTATTTCTGCGCCAGTTGAAGGCTTTCTTGAAGCACTGCATCCGCTTTTCAAAGGAACCGAGAGCGGTGTTACGGAAGAAAACTTGCAGAGCCGTGCACGCGGCACGATTTTGATGGCCGTTTCGAACAAGTTTGGTTCGATGGTTGTCACCACCGGCAACAAGTCTGAAATGTCGGTCGGCTATGCGACGCTTTATGGCGACATGAATGGCGGGTTCAATCCGATCAAGGATGTCTACAAGATGCAGGTCTACGCGATGTCGGCGTGGCGTAACAGCCATGTACCGAACGGCGCGCTTGGCCCGTCGGCTGAGGTGATTCCACACAATATCATTTCCAAGGCGCCATCCGCTGAACTGCGTGAAAATCAGACGGATCAGGATAGCTTGCCGCCTTATCCGGTTCTCGACGATATTCTTGAATGCCTCGTCGAAAATGAAATGAGCAATACAGAGATTGCCAAACGCGGGCATCCGCTGGAGACCGTTCAGCGGATCGAGCATCTGCTCTATCTGGCTGAATACAAGCGCCGACAATCGGCGCCGGGTGTCAAAATTACCAAGAAGAATTTCGGACGCGATCGCCGCTACCCTATAACGAACCGCTTCCGCGACCGCTGAAAGACAATAAAATGACCGTAACCGTTCGTTTTGCTCCGTCGCCGACGGGCTATATTCATATTGGCAATACGCGCACAGCACTTTCAAACTGGCTGTTCGCTCAGAAGAATGGTGGCAAGTTCATTCTGCGCTATGACGACACCGATGTTGAACGCTCCCGGGAAGAATATGCGCAGGCAATTGCAGTCGATCTCGACTGGCTCGGTGTAAAACCTGATCGCATCGAATATCAGTCGAAGCGTTTCGATGTTTACAGTAAGGCAGTGGAGAAGCTCAAACAGGCCGGGTTGCTCTATGCCTGTTATGAAACGGCGGATGAGTTGGAGCGCCGTCGCAAGCTACGTCTCGCGCGTCGTTTGCCACCGGTATATGGCCGCGAGGGACTGAAGCTGACCGAAGATGAGAGGGCCGCTTTCGAAGCTGAGGGACGCAAGCCACACTGGCGTTTCCTGTTACCCAATTTCGAAACCGATCCATTCGATACCAAACGCACGGAGGTCCATTGGGACGATCTGGTTCGCGGTCCGCAGACTGTCGATCTGGCCTCAATGTCCGACCCTGTACTCGTGCGCGAAGACGGCACTTATCTCTATACGCTGCCATCGGTCGTCGATGATATCGATCTTGGTGTTACACACATCATCCGCGGTGACGACCATGTGACCAATACCGGCGTACAGATTGCGATTTTCGAGGCGCTGGGGGCCAAGGCTCCTATTTTCGGACACCACAATCTGCTGACGACAATTTCGGGCGAGGGGCTTTCAAAACGAACCGGCGCTCTGTCCGTCGGATCATTGCGCGAAGCTGGCTTCGAGCCCATGGCAGTGGCATCACTGGCGATCCTGATTGGCACATCGGAAAGTGTATCGGCGGCATCCAATATGGAAAGCTTGGCAGAGCGCTTCGATCTGGCATCCATATCGAAATCATCGGCAAAATTCGATCCTGCCGAACTGGATACGCTCAATCGCGCTCTTCTGCACGAGATGCCGTTTTCAGAAGCTCAGCCACGCTTGGCAACATTGGGCATTTCTGGCGACAAGGCTGAGCCCTTCTGGCTGGCGGTACGGGGAAATCTTGATCGTTTCAAGGATGCGGCTCATTGGTGGTCTATCGTTGATGACGACCTGCCAGAAATACCGGATTTTCCGGAAGAGGATCGTGCTTTCCTGAAAGAGGCTTTTGCCTTGCTGCCGCCTGCTCCCTGGGACCATCAAACCTGGAGGCTCTGGACGGATACAGTGAAAGCTGCAACGGGACGCAAGGGCAAGAACCTTTTCATGCCCTTGCGACTGGCGCTTACGGGGCAGGCGCATGGTCCGGAACTGGCTGACTTGCTGGTACTGATTGGTCCGGAAAGAACTCTGACCCGACAACCCTGACTTTTGCGTTCGCCGTATAGGGGCGTTCCACAGGTGGAGCTAATTTGACAGGCGCAACATAGGCCGGTGTAGTATTCGAGGTCTGCACCGTCGCAGACGACGTGTAATCCACTTTCTCTACTTCGGCAGAAGCAGGAGTTTCATAGGCAGGCATTGCAATGGTGCTGGCCATCTCATCGTGCGGCCTGGCTGTCGCTTTGAATTTCTGCCGTGGTACGAGGACAGTTTTCGATTGAGGTTTCTTAGGGGATGCGACCCAGGAAGCTTTGCACGATTTAACATATTTGGATAGGGATGGACGTCCAGCAAGCGCCATGTTCAGTTCATTGAGGCGCTCGCGCAAAGTCTGGGATTCAGTTACCACACGATCTGTTCTGGTCAGCAATTCCTTGCACTGCGCTGATTTGACCGCAGGGGTAAACAAGCTGCCCACGCAACGATTCTGTGCGGAGGTCTTTTTCAAGCGAGAAAGTTCCGCTTCTTTGCGATCAAGAGCTGACTGGGTGATGAGGTGTTGCTTCTTAAGCTGTTTTTGTTCTGCAGGCGTGCACAATTCTGCGGGCGGTATAGTCGTACAGCCAGCCAATGCTCCAGATAATATCAAGAGTGTTGAATAAAACAGCGTTCTATTAGAATTAATTGAAATAAAAAACATGATAACCTCGAAATCGATGCTGGCGATATCATGTTTGAAAAATATAGTAAATTAAATGCTAACGGCGAGTATATTCAACTATACTCGCCGAAGGAATTTTATATTAGGTATTACTAACTTAATTTATTTGAGGTTACCTTTTCTTCCGAAGTGTTTCGCCTGATTTCTGCAAGGCCTCTACCACCGCCAGCGCAGTCATATTGACGACGCCACGCGAAGTGACCGAAGGGGTCAGAATGTGTGCGGGGCGTGCCGCGCCAAGCAAAATTGGGCCCACATGCAGGGCGTCCGTAACCATCTTGACCACGTTCAGCGTGATGTTTGCCGCATCAAGGTTCGGGAAAACAAGAAGATTGGCTTCGCCCTTCAATCGCGAATTCGGGAACACGCGATCACGCAGCGCCTGCGAGAGAGCGGAATCACCATGCATTTCACCATCGGATTCGAGTTCCGGCGCTTTTTCTGCGAGAATTGCCGCAGCTTCACGCATCTTTTCTGCGCTGGCAGATTCTTTCGACCCAAAATTCGAATGCGATACCAAAGCTGCCTTTGGCTCGATGCCGAAGCGGCTGATTTCCTTTGCAGCGAGAATTGCCATTTCAGCCACTTCGTTTGCGCTCGGTTCGACGTTTACATAAGTGTCTGTGAGGAAGAGGGCGCCACGTTGCGAAATGAGCAGGCTCAAAGCGGAATAGTCACGGATACCGGGAACCTTGCCGATAATCTGGCGCACGACACGCAGATGGCGTTCGAAGCGACCTTCAAGACCACAGATCATGGCGTCCGCCTCGTCGCGCATAACGGCAAGAGCTGCAATCGCAGTGGAATTCGTGCGGACGATAGTGCGTGCCGCCTCCGGCGTTACGCCCTGTCTGCCAGTATATGAGAGGTACAGGTCGACATAATCGCGATAGCGCGGGTCGTCTTCAGGATTGATGAGTTCAAAATCCGTTCCCGGACGAATCTTGAGGCCGTAGCGACGCAGACGGGTTTCAATGACCTGCGGGCGTCCAACGAGAATCGGAGCCGCAATGCGCTCTTCGATCACGACCTGCGCAGCACGGAGCACGCGTTCATCCTCACCGTCAGCATAAATAATACGCTTCGGCTTTTCCTGCGCACGGGCTGCGGCAAAAACCGGCTTCATGATGAGGCCGGAGCGAAAAACGAAGCGGTTCAGACGATCAAGATAGGCTTCCATGTCTTCGATCGGACGTGTGGCCACGCCAGTATCCATGGCCGCCCTGGCCACTGCCGGGGCTATACGGAGAATCAGGCGCTGATCAAACGGCGACGGAATGATATAGTCTGGCCCGAAAGTTGGCGTGTCGCCGGAATAAGCGCGTGCAGCAACATCTGAAGGCTCCTCGCGGGCAAGCGCGGCAATTGCGCGAACAGCCGCCAGCTTCATCTCTTCGTTAATTGCAGTCGCACCAACATCGAGTGCGCCGCGGAAGATATACGGGAAGCAGAGAACGTTGTTGACCTGGTTCGGATAATCCGAACGTCCGGTGCAAATCATGGCATCGGCGCGCGCCGCACGAGCCTCTTCCGGCATGATTTCCGGCTTCGGATTGGCGAGCGCCATGATAAGCGGATTCTCAGCCATCTGCTTCAGAAGTTCAGGCTTCAACACACCGGCAGCCGAAAGACCGAGGAAAACGTCAGCGCCGCCAATGACATCGGCCAGAACGCGCGCGTCGGTCTTCTGTGCGTAGACTTCCTTCCAGCGATCCATCAGCGTATTGCGGCCTTCGTAGACAACGCCTTCAAGATCGCAGACCCAGATATTTTCGCGCTTCGCGCCGAGATTGACGAGAAGGTTGAGACACGCAAGGGCCGCAGCGCCGGCGCCTGACGTAACAATCTTGGCGTCGCTGATTTTCTTGCCGGCAAGTTCGAGACCATTCAAGACCGCCGATGCGACGATGATCGCCGTGCCGTGCTGGTCATCATGAAAGACTGGAATGTTCATCTTTGCGCGAAGCTGTTCTTCAACCTCGAAGCACTCAGGCGCTTTGATATCCTCCAGATTGATCCCACCGAAAGTTGGCTCCAAAGCAGCCACAACGTCAACAATGCGATCAATTTCGTGAGCATCGATTTCGATGTCAAATACGTCGATGTCAGCAAATTTCTTGAAGAGAACGGCTTTGCCTTCCATCACCGGTTTGGAAGCGAGAGCGCCAATGTTGCCAAGGCCAAGAACCGCGGTGCCGTTTGATACGACAGCAACGAGATTGCCGCGGGCAGTGTATTCAGCAGCAGTTGCCGGATCTTCGTGGATTGCGAGGCAGGGAGCGGCTACGCCGGGCGAATAAGCCAGCGCCAGATCGCGCTGGTTGCCAAGCGGCTTCGTCGCCTGAATTTCCAGCTTCCCGGGCTTCGGATAACGATGGAAGAACAGAGCTGCTTCATCAAAATCCGAACGGGAAGTGGAAGGTGTTTTCTTGGTCATGGTCGCATCGCTTTCCAAAATCTTTTGTGCAGGGCAAAAGCTCGTTTGCACTCGGCGGGTGTGGTATTTGCTTACAAGTTCCGCACACGACTTCCGCACACTGGGCCATTATTGTTATTAGTCCATTAGCTCAAATCTCAGTAGGCCCGTTTTCGAGAATGAGTTTTTCCAAATTTGCAGATCTATCGTTTGATGCTGTTAAAACGCACTTTGATACGCGCCGCCATCGATAACGAGATTCTGCCCGGTAATGAACCCGGAATGTTCCGAGCAAAGGAAAGCGCAGGCCTGACCGAATTCTTTTGGCTGACCGATTCTTCCTGCGGGAATCGCCGATGCCCGCTTCGCAGCCTCTGCCTCCGGTGTCGTACCATTTTTCTGGGCCGAGAATGCAAAACCACCGCGCAGACGATCCGTATCGAAGGCGCCAGGAAGGATATTGTTGATCGTCACATTCGAGGCAGCGACCGTGCGGGCAACACCAGCAAGAAATGCCGTCAAGCCAGCACGGGCTCCCGATGAGAGATCCAGTCCGGGAATAGGAGCGTATACGGATGTCGATGTGATGTTGACGATGCGGCCAAAACGACGCTCGACCATCCCATCGATAACCGCTTTGATCAGCTCTATGGGCGTAACCATATTTTGCGTCACACCTTGAAGGATGGCGTCGCGATCAAGAAGACGGAAATCCTTGAAAGCCGGACCACCATTGTTGTTGACGAGAATGTCTGGTGCAGGGCAGGCGGAAAGCAGTTCAGCCTGTCCTTCAGCAGTAGATACGTCCGCAGCAACCGCCTCAACCTTCACGCCAAACATATGGCGCATTCTCTCCGCTGTTGCAGTGAGGGTTTCTTTATTTCGTCCGTTAAGAACGAGATCACATCCGGCTTCGGCGAGCGCCTCCGCACAGGCCCGTCCAAGCCCCTTGCTCGAAGCGCACACAATTGCTTTTCGACCCTTCAGGCCCAAGTCCACAGCTCGATCCTCGCATTTTGTTCAAGTTTTAGAGACATGCCACCAAGCAAGCGGTCCGATCAACCGGATTCTGGTTCATGGGTGCATATGTCCACTTTTTACAGGCGGAAAATACTGGCCTTGCGAACAAGATTTAGTGAACTTCTCTATTCAAGAGGCGGAGTGAATTCCGCTCTTGGTCGTATCAGCGATCCGCTATCCACCTGTTCCAATGCATGGGCCAGCCAGCCGACGATACGCCCAAGCGCAAACAGAAGCAGTGGCGCGTCCGGTGGCAGATCGTAGACTTCTGTTGCGGCTGCAAGCGCGAAGTCGACATTCGGCTTCTCACCAAGAATGTTCGCTGCGCTTTGTTCCAGATCGCGGTAGGGTGCAGGTAGCTCCAGATGTTCAAGCAATGCGGAGGCGCGAGCATCCCCCATTTCGCGATAGAGCGGATGACCGAAGAAGTGTAATTGCGTGCCTTGTCTGAGTTTGTCTTTGATTGCCGCTTCCGCTCCGATCTGTCGGGTCTTTATAACTATCGCAGCCGCCGCGGCTGCGGCACGGCCATGCCGAGGGCCGATCAATGTTGATAATCCTGCGAGAACTGTCGCCGAAAGCGGCGCACCTGTTGAAGCGGCAACGCGGGTGGCGAATGCCGACGCATTGAGTTCATGATCCGCCAGAAGCACCAG
The DNA here is from genome assembly GCF_902825325.1 of Brucella tritici. Classification (GTDB taxonomy): domain Bacteria; phylum Pseudomonadota; class Alphaproteobacteria; order Rhizobiales; family Rhizobiaceae; genus Brucella. The sequence continues at coordinate 56,847 of NZ_CADEAR010000006.1, forward strand.
AATGCGTCGGATAACATCGCTTGCCTGCGGCTTTTTCCAGGCCAGCGCAATGCGCTCATGCATTGGCATACTGGATGCAGAAACACCAAGAACGGTATTGTGGAACAGCCGCAGCAAATCGAAAGCTTCGTGCTGCAGAATTGCTGCTGAACGTCCTGAACTCGGCAGATCATTTGCAGCGCGAAGGCCAAAAACAGCAAACAACCGTTCTAGTGGTGTACTGCCGATTTGGTGGCCATCCAAATTCGTTTCATTGTCACCGCTAGTTATGTTGTCGAAATCCATCTGCCATAGTAATGCCGCCACTTCTTCCAATGTAGCGGTTTCAGATAGTTCGGCAGCGTCAAACCCACGATAGAGAAGCCGACCATCCGTGATGGTTGAAATGCCCGAGCGCATGATTGGCAGTCCCCAACGAATAGTGTCGGCTGCAACGACACTATCTCTCTTGCGACCAGGACGTCTGCCAGCCAGACGATGAACATCCTCTGATCGATAGAGACTGCGTCTAGGATCATCAGGCAATGGCTTCGACAGAATGCGGCCGCGGCTCACATTCGCGTAAAGGGTCTGAGGCTTCGTCTGAAGAACGGCAAGGGCCTCTTCCGCTGTTAGCCAGTCCAATATTGCCCCCTACATTGATCTATTTCATCAAGATTGACGTCAACTATACTTGGATTCAATGTCGAAAGGCAAACAAGGAGAACGATCATGAATAGCGGACTTGAAGATGTGATTGCTGCTGAAACCGTGCTGTCTGATGTTGATGGGCTTGCAGGCCGGCTGGTTATTCGCGGTCGGTCGCTGGACGATCTGGTTCCGCAAAGCAGCGTTGAAGACGGAATCGAGCTTTTGTGGGATGGTTTTTTCGAAAATCTACCCCAAGGTGCAGAATTACAGAAAGCTCTCGGTGAGGCGCGCTTGCAGATGTTTAATCATACGGACGCGCTTGATGATACGTTGATGGAACTATCACCTGTTGAAACGCTCCGCGCATTGATGGCTCGCATTCCTGATGTGGACGATCTGACTGCGGCCTTATATCTGATGGCTGCGCCGGCAGTTTTCACGACTGCTATTCTGCGTGCACACAAGGGACGACGTCCTGTTCGTCCTGATCCGACACTTCCGCATAGCGCAGACATCCTCCGCATGATGAATGCTGGAATGCCCCATGAAGCAGAAGTTGCCGCGCTAGACACTTATCTCATGACGGTTTCCGACCACGGATTGAACGCATCGACTTTTGCCGCACGCGTCGTAGCATCGACGCGTGCCGGTTTGACATCTTCGCTGCTTGCTGCGCTCAGCGCCTTAAAAGGGCCGCTGCACGGCGGTGCTCCGGGACCTGTACTCGATATGCTGGACGCGATCGGGAGTCCCGACAACGCCGAACGATGGCTCGAAACCGCTGTCACGAATGGAGAACGATTGATGGGGTTCGGTCACCGGGTTTATCGTGTACGCGATCCTCGCGCCGATGCTTTGAAGGGGGCGTTGAAACGCATGGAAATTGTTGGACACGAGCGCGGAAAACATCGCGTAGAACTGGCCGAAGCTGTGGAAAAGGCCGCCATTGCGGTTCTCAAACGCCATAAGCCAGATCGTTCTCTCGAAACCAATGTCGAGTTTTATACCGCTCTGTTGCTTGAACGGCTAGGTTTCCCACGCGAAGCTTTCACCTGTGTTTTCGCCATGGGAAGAACCATGGGCTGGGTGGCTCATTGTCGTGAACAGGTGGCAGCCAACAAGCTCATTCGCCCGCAGTCACGTTATGTTGGTCCACTTATAGGGCTCGTTGCCTAGCGCTTACAACACGGAGAGGCGCGGACATTGCTCTCTGCGCCTCAAAACAGACCGTCATAACCCTGTGACATGAATCGGGTTTTCTGCGCTCAGATCAGGTTGCCATTGAAGGGGACAACCCAATGAGCACGGACGCTCCACAACCCAGAAAACTCCGAACCCTGTTTATCTCGGATGTCCATCTTGGTTCCAAGGCCGCACAGGCCGAATTACTTTTGGATTTTCTCCGTTATCATGAAGCTGAGACGATTTATCTCGTAGGGGATATTGTCGATGGCTGGCGTCTGCGGCGCAACTGGCATTGGCCTCAAGAACACAATGACGTAGTCCAGAAACTGCTCCGCAAAAGCCGGAAGGGCGCCAATATCATCTACATCGCGGGTAATCACGACGAGTTCCTGCGAAATTTCCAAGGAACGCACTTCGGCGGCATCGAAGTCATGAACCGGGCTATCCACGAAACAGCAGATGGCCGCAAGTTTCTCGTTATTCATGGCGATCAGTTTGACGTGGTGGTGCGCAATGCACGCTTTATCGCTTATCTGGGCGATTGGGCCTACGATACGGCGATCTGGATAAATACGGTTATGAGCCGTGTGCGCTCGCTGTTCGGTCTACGCTACTGGTCATTTTCGGCTTGGGCAAAATTCCGCGTCAAAAAAGCAGTTAATTTCATCGGTCAGTTTGAAAATGTGGTTTCGGAAGAAGCTCAACGTATCGGGGTCAATGGTGTAATCTGCGGCCATATCCATCACGCTACAATCGAAAGTATGAATGGCGTCGAGTACATCAATACTGGCGACTGGGTGGAAAGCTGTACGGCCGTGATCGAACATTTCGATGGTCGGATGGAACTTATCAAGTGGACCGAACGCCGTGATCGCCGCTCGACAACAGGGAGTGTCAACTCCGATGGCGAAGAGCCTGACGAGGGCAGGGTGATCCAGCTTCCCCGCCCAGCTCGTGAACTGGCGGCCTTCCGCTAATGAAGAAAATCGTCATCGTCACCGACGCCTGGCATCCTCAAGTCAACGGCGTCGTACGCACGCTGACCAAATGTCGTGATCTGATGATTGAGCGCGGATACGACGTCACAGTCATATCGCCGCTCGATTATAGATCGGTTCCATGTCCCACTTATCCAGAGATCCGCCTCGCGTTGACGACGCCAGGTGCCTTAAGACGGCGCTTGACAACTTTGAGCCCGGATTTTGTGCACATCGCAACTGAGGGGCCGCTGGGGTTCATGGCACGACGTGCCTGCCTGAAAATGGATTGGTCTTTCACGACAAGCTTTCACACGCGGTTTCCAGAGTATCTGGAAGAACGTTTTCCCATCCCGCCACACTGGACCTATGCATTTTTGCAGCGTTTTCATAATGCTGCTCAGCACACGCTGGTACCAACCCAATCTATTCTCGATGATCTCAAAGCGCGAGGCTTTATACGGCTGGACCTCTGGACAAGAGGTGTTGATCGTACATTATTTTATCCTCGACCCGAGGTAACCAAGGATATGCCCCGACCAGTATTCATCTGCGTCGGACGTGTTGCCGCAGAAAAGAACCTACCGGCGTTTTTGGAACTTGATCTTCCCGGCACAAAGCTGATCGTCGGAGATGGTCCTTCCCTCAAAGACTTGCAGATGCGGTTTCCAGAGGCAGTGTTTGTTGGGAAACGTGAAGGCGAGGCGTTGGCCAAAACGTATGCTGCGGCTGATGTGTTTGTTTTCCCGAGCCGTACTGACACCTTTGGTCTCGTTTTGCTTGAAGCGATAGCCTCCGGTTTACCGGTTGCGGCGTACCCGGTCCCAGGATCGCGGGATGTTGTTGGCGCAACCGGTGCGGGTGTTCTCTCCGAAAATCTCGGGGAGGCATGTCTTGCCGCTCTGCAAATGGAGCCATTTGAACCCGGGCAAGTTCTCAAACAATTCACCTGGGATGCTTGTGCTGATATTTTTGAGGATGCTCTCGCTCCAATCCACGAAACTGCGAGCGAGGGCTTTCGGCGTACAGGTCAGCCCCAGACTGCGGCTTCCGGTGGATAAACCATTGCGCCGTCATAGCGCAGTCCTGGCTCGCGATCATGGGCGAGCAGCAAAGGGCCATCAAGGTCAACCACATTAGCTTTCTGGGCAAGCAGAACTGCAGGTGCCATGCCGAGCGACGTGCCGACCATACAGCCGACCATGATTTGAAGACCGAGATTAATTGCTTTGTCTCGCATGACAAGTCCCTCGGTCAGCCCGCCAGCCTTATCAAGCTTTACATTGATGGCGTCATAACGCCTGGCAAGTTCCTCCAGGCCAACCGCCGTATGAACGCTTTCGTCGGCGCAAATGGTGACGGGACGCTCAATTTTTCTGAGAATATGATCGTTGTCTGACGGCAGCGGTTGTTCGATAAGTACCACGCCTGCGTCAGCTGCCGCACGCATGTTCTCTGCTATATTGTCTGCCGTCCAGCCTTCGTTTGCATCGATGATGATGCGGCTATTCGGAGCTGCCCTGGTGACTGCGTGGATTTTTTCAATATCGTTTTCACCGCCCATCTTGACCTTGATGAGTGGATAGTGAGCGACCTTCGCTGCCGATTCCGCCATTTCGGTAGCCGTGCCGAGCGAAACGGTGATAGCGGTTTCAAGCGGACGGGTTGGTATACCGAGCATTTCAGCAACGCTTCTGCCCGACGTCTTTGCTTCCAGATCCCAAAAAGCACAATCAATCGCGTTGCGAGCAGCGCCAGCTGGCATCAAAGTCTGGATATCCTGCCGCGTGGCACCAGCTTCGATGGCAGAGCGAGCAGCTTCAATCTGGGTACTCACGCTTTCAATGCTTTCGCCGTAGCGTGCATATGGAACGCATTCGCCGCGCCCTTGATGGAGACCGTTGCCAATCACGCACACAACAACAGCGGCTTCCGTCTTGGAGCCTCTGGAGATTGTGAATTTTCCGGCGATGGGATAGCGTTCGACGATGATATTCAAGGTATTGTGCATAGAGATGCCCTCTGGGACGCAGTATTTCGGTCGTTCAACGACTCGTATATGAGGTAGGCCATGTTGACCGACACTGCCGACAAAGCAAGAGTTACCGACAATCCTGCGCCAAAGATTGATTGGGCGGAGCAAGACGGTGCGCGCCATATCCGGTTAAGCGGTCGTTGGGTGTCGCAGAGCGTCAATCTTGTTGACGACAAAATGCGCGACCTTGAGAGAACGGACGAGCACAAAGCAACAATCATCGATGTTTCTGCCATATCCGGTCTAGATACAGCAGGTGCTTGGCTAATTGAACGCTTGCGGCAGCGTCTTGTTGCAAAGAACACGGAAGCCCAGCTTGAGGGGGTGCGTCAATCCTGGCTTCCTCTAATGGAGGAAGTGGGGCAGGCTGTAGAGCGCACTCTGGATATTCCACGTCAGAAAAAGCCTTTCTTTTTCATTTCGTTTTTGGCCGCGCTTGGCGGTGGCGTTATCTCGATGGGTAACGACTTCAAGATGGCTATGCATATCCTGGGTGCCACCATCCGCGGAGCTCAGCTGAAATACGGACGCGGAAGCGGGATCCCCATTGCCGCCATCGTTACACAGATGGACCGTATGGGCGTCGGCGCGATTCCCATCATCATTCTGATGTCGACGATCGTTGGCGCGATCATCGCCCAACAGGGTGCATTTCAGTTGCGCTATTTCGGTGCGGAAATCTTTGTTGTCGATCTGGTCGGTATTTTGGTGTTGCGCGAACTCGGAGTGCTACTGACAGCGATCATGATTGCCGGCCGTTCAGGTAGCGCGATCACAGCCGAAATCGGCTCCATGAAAATGCGTGAGGAAACGGATGCTCTAACGGTTATCGGCCTCAATCCGGTAGGTGTTCTGGTTTTTCCCCGTCTTGTAGCACTAGTCATAGTCCTGCCATTGCTCACCATCATTTCCGACCTGGCTGCGCTGATCGGGGCAGGCGGCGTCGCATGGTTCTATTCCAATATTTCACCTGATGCTTTCATCAGCCGTTTGCACGATGCAGTCGCTTTGAACACTTATTTTGCGGGCCTTATCAAAGCTCCGTTCATGGCAATGATTATTGGTATCCTCGCTTCAGTAGAAGGCATGAAGGTCGGTGGCAGTGCAGAATCGCTTGGTCGCCGCGTCACGGCTTCTGTTGTTAAAGCCATTTTTGTCGTTATTGTCGTGGATGGTATGTTCGCGATGTTCTATGCGGCAATCAATTTTTAGAAACGACTTATGTTCTTTGTTTTTAATGGGTTCTTTGAGACACAGTTGCACAGAAAATTGACCCTTCAATCATGTTCAACGGTTCAGTCCGAAGCCAAGCTCGGTTAAAGAATGGTTATGGAGAACGGCATCGACCACCGGTCGCAACCGCAGGACGAAGACAATCGCCAGACGGCCGTGCCGATGATCTCGGTGCGCGACGTGACGGTTTCGTTCGGGCGACAGACAGTGCTCGACAAGCTGTCGCTTGAGATTTACCAGGGCGAGGTTCTTGGCTTCATCGGTCCCTCCGGATCGGGCAAATCCGTTTTGATGCGGACCATTCTCGGTCTCAACAAGAAACAGTCGGGTGAGATCGAGATTCTCGGCCGCAACATCGATCAGCTGAATGAACTGGAAAAAATGTCCATCGACATGCGTATGGGCGTCCTGTTCCAGCACGGCGCATTATTCTCGGCACTGAATGTTCTCGAAAACATTCAGGTTCCGATGCGTGAATATCTCGATCTGTCCCCGAAGCTGATGGACGAGCTGGCGCGACTTAAAATCGATCTTGTCGGTTTGAAGCCTGACACGGCAGAAAAATTTCCGTCTGAATTGTCCGGCGGCATGATCAAGCGTGCCGCGCTTGCGCGTGCGCTGGCCCTGGATCCGGATATTCTGTTTCTTGATGAGCCGACATCGGGTCTCGATCCCATCGGTGCTGCAGAGTTTGACGACCTGATTGCCAATCTGCGGGATACGATGGGTCTGACCGTCTATATGGTCACCCATGATCTCGATAGTCTTTTTGCAATTTGCGACCGGATTGCCGTTCTTGGAAACAAGAAAGTACTCGTCAGCGGCACCATTGAAGACATGCTGACGGTGGACGATCCGTGGGTTAAATCCTATTTTCGGGGCAAGCGTGCGCGCCAGATCGATCCATCAGCGCCAACGAGACGGCGGCCCGGCAGCCGCTTGCAGACTGGATAAGATATGGAAACTAAAGCCAATTACGTACTGGTGGGTGTGTTTACGCTGATCGTCAGCCTGTTGGCTTTCGCATTCGTGTTCTGGATCGCCCGTTTCGGGGAAGCACGCGATTCTCTGGAGCTCGATGTTCGTATCCCGGGTTCTGTTACCGGCCTCTCGATCGGAAGTCAGGTCCTGTTTAACGGTATCAAGGTTGGCGATGTTCGGGCGCTGCATCTTGATGAGACCAATCCGGAAATGGTGATCGTCAAAACGCGCGTCAACGCGACGACGCCTATTACCCGCTCAACCGCAGCAACTCTCGGTTTTCAGGGGCTGACGGGGCAGGCTTATATTGAACTGAAGGGGGGGCGCCTCGATGAACCCAATCTTCTAACCGAGGCCGCAAAGGAGGATACGGTTGCCCGTATCGATGCCGATCCATCTGCCGTCAACAATCTCCTTGCTACTGCGCAGGATATCGCCGCACGTGCAAATTCAGTGCTCGGTCAGCTGGAAGGCTTTGTGAAGGATGCTCGTGGACCACTGACGGATACAATCAACAATACGAAGACCTTCACGGACGCGCTGGCGAAGAACGCCAACATTATAGAAGAACTCGGCGAGAACACCGGAAACATCAACCAGATCGTCACTGACGCCAAGGATATGATGGCGCGTTTGAACGCTGCTTCCGTGCGTGTGGATGACATTCTGGCGAAGACTGACAAGCTTCTGTCGAGTGACGACAAGGATGGCGTTGTTGCACAAGCGAAGGCAACACTGGAATCTATCCGTCAAACGTCAGACAATCTCGACAAGCGGTTGGGGCCGATTGCGGATAATCTCCAGCGTTTTTCAGGACAGGGGCTGCGTGATGTGCAATCCGTCGTCGTGGACAGCCGTCGTTCCATACAGCGCATAGAACAGGCAATTACTGATCTTGAGCGCAATCCCCAGCGCCTGATCTTCGGCGGTCAGGGGAATGTACCGAAATATGACGGGAGGACACGCCATTGATTTCCAGAGTCAGTCATATTGAGATGAGATCACCTCGCGCCGCTCGTCGCACAGTTCCGGTTCTTATTGGCCTGCTCCTTGCTGGCTGCGGGACGACAACACCGCTTGACACATTCAATCTGTCGGCACCGCAACCTGGCATATCTTCGCCAAGCCGTAAGAGCACACAGTTGCTGGTTCCGACGCCAACGGCTCTCAAGGCGCTCGATAGCGAGAATATTGTCGTCAGCTCCGCACCTGGCTCCATTGAATATCTAAAGGGCGCCCAATGGGGCGACAGGCTGACGAACATCGTGCAGTCACGTCTGGTTCAGGCTTATGAAAATACTGGCGTGTTTGGCGGAATTGGTCGTCCGGGAGATGGGCTGGCGATCAATTATCAGATACTGACCGATTTGCGTATGTTCGGAATTCAGGCTTACGCGTCGCCTAAGCTCGCCGTGGTTGAACTGGCCGTAAAGCTGATGAACGACAAGAATGGTGAAGTCCGTGCAACTCGTGTGTTCCGTACGGCTATCCAGGTAAACGGGACAACGAATGCAGCCTACGTGAAAGCGCTCGATGCAGCTTTTGAGCGGACAGCTAGCGAAATTGTCAGCTGGACAGTAACGGCGCTATAAACCGCACAATATTAAAGCCTCGGAGGGTCGGCGATGTTCGCCGGCCTTTTTTATTGATTAGAGCATTTCCAGCAGAAGTGCGAAGCGGTTTTGCGTTGGATAACGCCTATAAACGAACAGATAGAGCGCTTTTTTGGCTTCGTATTAACCGGAACCGCTCTGGAGCTATTGCTATTCATTTACGACTGAACAAACAAAAACGCGGCCCTCAGGCCGCGTTTTTGTGAATTATAGTCTTAGCGAAGGCGACCGCTTGCGTGAGCAAGCATGGTGTAGACCTTGCCCGTATCTGACGTCAGATAAGTCCGCGTTACCATGTTATCACGGTCATTGCGGGCTACATCTTCAAGCAGACGCTGGAAGTCGTCCATATAGCGGTCGACAGCGCGGCGGAATTCACCATCCGTCTGATACTTGCGCTTGATATCGTCAAAGGTCTGCTGACCCTTCAGCGTGTAGAGACGACGGGTAAAGACATTCCGTTCACCGCGACGGTAACGGTCCCAAAGCTCCACCGAAGCTTCGTGGTCGATAGCGCGAGCAATATCCACCGAAAGCGAATTCAGTGATTCAACAACGTGGCTCGGTGAACGAGGCGTCGCGGTCGGCTGAGCCTTTGGCTGGGCTGCTTCTTCCTCCTCGCGGGAGGCGCGGGCAAGGAGATCGGACACCCATCCGCGCGGTTTTTCCGGCTGCGTGGCTGCCGGAGCAGGTTGAGCCTTTGGCGCATCGTAGGCGGCGCGCTGACGGATTACAACATCTGTCTGGGCCACCGGTGCGTGAACTGGAGCCGGGCGAGGTGCAACCGGCGCCGGACGCGAAACCGGACGATCTGCACGGCTTTCGCCAACATCCACCAGACGACCGGACTTGTTGACGATCTCAGCCAGTTCCTTGAGCGCGTTGATCTGTTCGCTCACGGCCTTGCGCATTGCAGACGTGGTTTCTTTGGCTTCTGCAGGCATGTCGAGAACACCGCGCTTCAACTCGCCACGGGTCGTGTTGAGCTCGTTGCGGATTTCGCTTGCGGTACGGCGGATATCGTCTGTTGCCGCGGAAAACTTCTGTGCAGCCTGCTCGACGATTTCCGAAACGCTTTCGCGCATCTTCTCGGCAGACGAACGGGTCTGACCTTCGGCGCGCTGGAAAGCAGAAGTCACCAGCTCCTCGAAGGACTGCATCAGCTTTTCGACGCCTTCCGACTTCTCGACCAGGCCCGATGCCAGTTTGTCGAGCGCCTGATGGCGATCTTCAAGCGTGCTGACGAGGCCGTTCTGGGCAGTATTGATCATGTCGGAAGCCGAGGAGAGAACCTTTCCGTGCTCTTCGAAGCGGTCGGCAATGTCTGCGATCTGCGACAGCGTACTGTCGGAGAGTGCGCGCAAAGTACCGATATTGTTGTCGATCAGACCGGTGGAAGCCTGGAACATCTGCGCCGCACGATTGGTGTTCTCAACGAAGCTGGAAGTCGTGTCTACGAGACGACCATCGATATCCGTGAGATTGCGCGTTGCGGCATCGATCAGCTTGCCCAGTTCGCCGTTCGACGCAGCAAGGCGGTCGATCAGCTCGCTAACATTGTCGGAGAGACCGGTCTTGGCCTGCTGAACAGCGGCAATTGTTTCTGCCGTGCGGCTTGCAAGTGCATTGACCAGAGCGGCATTTTCCGAACGAAGTCTGTCAGTAGCAGCGTGGGTTGCTTCTTCAAGCTGCTGTGCCAGTCCACGACCGCTATCAGCCAGCCGCTGTACAAGCGGTTCTGCCGTATCGTTGAGAATCTTGGTGATTTCCTGCGAGCGGGCGGCGAGAACGGCATTGAGTTCGCGAGTGCGCTCTTCCAGCGTAACGGCTGTGGTGTCGGTTACCTGTGCAATACGTGCCTCGACAGAACCGAGTTCCATCGTGATGCGTGAACCGATATCACCCAGACGCGTTGCAATCGCATCAGCGCGTTCTGCAAGACGCGTTTCGGTACCAGCGAGATTGTCGGCAACGCTGGCCGAGAACGACTCGCTATGACCTGCAAGCGTTTCGCTCGTCTTGGATGCCGTATCTGCGATCCGGGCTTCAATTGAGCTAAGTTCGCCGGTGAGGCGGTTTTCGATTGCTTCAAGACCGCTGGCGATGGCGCTGGCGCGCTCATTGAGGCGGGTTTCGGTACCAGCCAGATTGTCGGCAACGCTCGCAGCAAAGGCTTCGCTATGGCCAGCAAGCGTTTCACTCGTTCTGCTTGCCGTGTTCGCGATTCGGGCTTCAATCGAGCCAAGCTCGCCGGTGAGACGGCTTTCGATCTCGCCAAGACGACCGGCAATCGCATCGGCGCGGTCGCCGAGACGAGCTTCGGTACCAGACAGGTTGTCGATCAGGCGGGCACTGAATGCTTCGCCGAAACCGTCCAGAGCTTCACCAGCCTTGGCTGCTTCAGCCGAAAGCGTGCTGGCGGCTTCGCCAATCTTCTCGCGCAGCGTTCCAGCGACGATGCCAGCGCTCTGTTCAAGTGCACGACGAACATTGTCGACGCCGATGGTGAGGGCCTTTTCCATCGTCTGCGTGCGTTCTTCGATAATGCCGGTCTGGCCTTCGAACGCGCGGCTGATGGTCGAGCTGCTGTCGGTGATTGCATTATGCAGGTTGGTTGTGCGCTGTTCCAGAATGTCGCTGTGATCCTGCAACGTCTGGCTCAGTGATGCTGTGCTGTCGCTCAACGTCGAACGAATTTCGGCAGCACGGGTTTCAATAGTGCGTTCGTGTCCGTCCAGAATGCCGGAGAGGGCATTGTTGTGATCGTTCAGGACAGCGTGGAGGCCACTTGTACGCTCTTCGACCTGACGGACGTGTTCGCCAAGGGCGGCGACGAATGCATCGCGACCAGCGCCGATGGATTCATTCATACTGCTTGCGCGTTCGTCGAGAATACGTGCGAGCGTGTCCTGGTTATCAGCGATAAGCGCCTGCAGCGAATTCACGCGTTCATCGAACGTACGGGCAAGAACTTCACGGTTTTCATTGAAGTTATCGCGCATTGCAGCAGTGCGCTCATCCATCAGTTGAGCAAGCATGGCCTGATTGCCAGCGATGACGCCGTGAAGCGTGGTTGCACGTTCTTCCAGAGAGCGGGCGTGGTCTGCAAAGCTCGTATCGAGCAATGCTGAGTGGCTTTCCATCGTCTGGCGCAGTGCGTTGGTCCGCTCTTCCAGAATTGCCGCATGATTGTCGGCAACCGAGTTGAGGGCAGATGCACTGGCATTGACCGCATTTTCGATGTCGCTCGTGCGTGCAGCAAGCGTATCGGCATGGCCGCGGATGACGGAGGAAACGCGTTCCGTTTCGCCTTCCAGCGACGCAGCGAGTACATCGCGGCTTTCAGCAAGCTTGCCTGCAAAGGCATCGGCCTTCTCGCCAAGAATGTTGCCTACGCTCTCACCGATAGAGGTCAGATCTTCGCCGATCTTCGTCTTGGTTTCATCAATCATCGTGCTCAGAGACGTACGACCGCTGGAGAAGGTTTCTGCGATTTCGCGAGTACGAGCGATGAGGTTTTCGTTGATCTGGCGCGAGCGGGTTTCGAGAGCTGCATTGAGTTTTTCGGTGCTGCTGTCGAGAGCATGCGCACGGGCCTCGAACTCAGACAGAAGCGACCGGCCACGCTCGGAGAGGGTGCTTTCGAGGTTGGCAAGACGAGTATCGAATTCGCTGACCATGGACTGCGTTGCACCGCCCAGCAGATTGGCAATGCCGGTAGTGCGTTCGTCGAGAGCTTCCGACAGGCGATCCGATACAGTGCGCGACTGTTCATCGAGCGTCGCAATGCGCGTATCGAGCAGGTTTGCGAAGGCTTCGCCCGAAGTCGTGATGCGTGAACCGATGTCGCCCGTACGGGTTTCAATGGCTTCGGCAATAGCGCCGCCGCTATCATTAATGCTGCCGATCAGGCGCTCACCAGATTCGCTGAGCAGGGTGCTCAACTGCTGAGATGCAGAGAGAACGTTGTCGCGGATGATGTTGGAAGCACTCGAAAGTTCTTCCTTAAGCTGTTCATGCGCTCCAGAGATCGATGAACGCACACGCTCGGCATGGCTGACAACAGCTTCGCGTTCGTTGCCGAGATCGCTGACGAGCGAACGGATACGAACTTCATTGTCGCTATAGGCGCGTTCAAGCTGATTGACTTCCGACTGAACGAGCGTTTCCAGCTCGACGGCCCGCGCCAAAGTGCGTTCGATGCCTTCGTTCATGGCGGCGACTTCGCGGCGCACAGCCTGTCCAAGGGTTGAAACGCGATCACCGGATACAGCTTCCGGCTGGAGCAGCCGCATGGCAGCTTCCGACATGCTGCGCGCTGCCGTATGCATTTCCTGCGCACGCTTCACGAGCTGCGCGAAACCCCAGAACATTGCGACTGGCAGTGCAATGCCTGCGACGACGCCGAGACCGGCAGGTGAAGTGAAGAAGTCCTTGGTGGCCTGCAAGGTCGAGAAGACATCGGGATTGATGGCCTTGCTCAGTGCAACGCCGCCAGCGGCCCACAGCACGCTGATTGCAGTTGTGGTCCAGAAAAGCTTCGAGGAGTTTTCAGTCGCGCGGCGCGGAGCGGCGATGATCGCTTTTTCACTGCGGGAATCATCATTTGCCGGCGTGAAGGTAGGGGATGCAGCGTTGGCGGCGGTCGCAACAGTTGCAGCGGCAACAGGCTTGCTAACAACTGGTTCGGGTGCAGGCGTTGCGACCTTCGACGTGTTGGCAGGCTTGTGCTGAACGCTGACTGTAGCTTGCGAAACTGGCCCGGCAGCTTTCACGACCGGCGGGACCGGAGGCGCTGCAGGCGTTGCAATCACTGAAGCAGTGGTGATGGTGGCTACTTTCGCAGCAGTTTCAACAGGGGAGACGGCAGCCGGTTCGACTGTTTTGGTCTTCTGTTCGGCAACCAGCTCTTCAGCAGCACGCGAAATCTGCTCTTCCAGATCGTCGACTGAGAAGCCACCATCGAATGCACTCAAGTCCATATCGATATCAAGATCGTCACCGAAATCGATATCGAGTGCCTGTTCCAGTGCCTTTTCAACCTCAAGGTCGAGCTTCTGTGCCTTGGATTTGGAAGCCATTGTTTGCCTACCTCGTACTCATTACTGCGACGGCCGGACCATAAAAAGGCCGTTACAAAACTTTCTCCGCCATTTTGCATCGTATCGGCTCGGGCTTGTTAAGGAAATAGGCGACTTCTGCCGATACCTAAAACTTTAAATACAAGGTTAACGGAAAGCGGCTCAATTCATGAAAATTCGACATTTCCGGGCTTTCCACATTTACCAGCAAGTTGTGGAAATCGGTCGAGGCTGTTTCCATCATCCGACAATACTCTACGAGTTTATTAACAAAAACGCTCGCATAGAGTGTCCGGAGTCATAATTATCATTTACTAGTTGTATGAGCTGGGCGCGGGATTCTTTCCGTCATTCCTCATTCTCCCTCAATCACATCATATGATGCACTTTCCGCAGACGACAAGGAAGGGTTTTCCGATTTCGGGCGCAACTGTCAGGTTTGGCAGGGGCCCAAACTCTCAACTGATGCACGGCATATTGGCGCAGTTGCCTGCTTGGGTGCGGTCAAGGTTGAAACTATTTGCAGAACGCCGTATCTGCCATTCCGAGTTTATTTGCGTTTTTCAGCCGGGACGGCGACGAACGCCAAAGATGAAGATCGCGCGGAATTTGCGTGTTTCAAGGAATGAAAATGACGAAGATCGTATTCGTATCAGCTGATGGCGCGACACGGACCGAGGTCGAAGCCGATAACGGGTCAAGTGTGATGGAAGCAGCCATTCGCAATGGCATTCCGGGCATCGATGCGGAATGCGGCGGTGCCTGCGCTTGCGCAACCTGCCATGTCTATGTTGATGAAGACTGGAGCGACACTGTCGGTGGCCCCGACGCGATGGAAGAGGATATGCTGGACTTCGCCTATGAAGTTCGCCCTACCTCGCGCCTTTCATGCCAAATCCGCGTGTCGGATGACCTTGAAGGCCTCGTCGTGCAGGTGCCTGAGCGCCAGAACTAAATTGTTGAAGAAATGGTGATGCGATGGGCGTAGAACCGCATAATGATATTGTCATTATCGGCTGCGGGCCTGTCGCACTTTTCTCCGTTTTTCAGCTTGGGCTGTTCGGGTTCAGGTGCCATCTCATCGATGCCAGTGATCGGCCTGGTGGTCAATGTACGGCGCTCTATGCCGACAAGCCGATTTACGACGTGCCTGGTTTTCCCGAAATCATGGGCGGGGAACTCGTAGAACGGCTTCTCAGGCAGATCGAGCCGTATAATCCCGTTTTTCATTTCAACAAGATAGCGGCCAGCATCGCAGTCGATGACGACGGCGTGACCGTTGGCATTGGTAATGGTGACAAGCTTAAAGCGCGCGCAGTGGTGATTGCATCCGGTCTTGGTGCGTTCAACGGAGACGGACAGGTCATCCGTCCAGACCCGCTGGCCGAGCTTTCTTTCATTAAGACGGGTAACATGCTGGCTGTGAGCCCCGAGACCTTCAGAACTTCAAGTCCGAAGGTCTATGCTATCGGCGATGCCTGCCACTATCCGGGCAAGCTGAAACTCATTCTGTCAGGGTTTCATGAAGCCGCATTGATGACGCAGGCTATACGCCGAGAATTGCACTAGTGGTCTGATTCCGACATTTGCATCCCTCGGATATGAGCGCCGAGCAAATGTCGGAATCAGACCACTAGTCTCGTTGCTTCATTTGGAAGCCTGCTGGGCGCGTTCCATGCGATAGGTCAGCAAGCGCGCAAAGCGGTTTTCGAAATTGATCGTCTCAACCCGATCAAACCTTTGCTGTTCCTTGTCATGCGCTTCCATAAGGCGTGCAGTGACTTTGTCGATGTCAGTGCGAAGCACAGAACAATCTGTGCGGGTGCGCAGTCCACGTATTTCCCGTTCCATCTGGCTTGCAAAGCTGCGCGCAATCACGATGTGGCTTTCTTCGTGACGGCGAATGTCCTGCAACAACGTATCCCAGATCAACGCCAGTTCCGGCGTTGCCTTGCGGCGCTGTTTCCAGCGAGGCAGGGAAACCTTTGCGTGAACGTTCACGTAAACGTCCTGCACTTTGCAGGCTTTTCCAGGCGCGCGGCCATAACGTACCTTGGCATCGAAACGGATTTCGGCGGCGCCGGGGTGGTGCTGGCCAGTCTTCTTGAGGAAGGGCCCATTACGGGAAAGAGCCCTGTCGAGGTCTGCTGCCGTTTTGCCACTTACGGTATAATAGTTGAATTCGCGAAAGATCGCGGCGGCTTCCGCTTGCGGAGCTACGATGGCAAGAACTGCACTGAGAGCCAGAACCTTCTTCCTCAAATTCATGTCCTGGCACCTCTTTCTAAAACCAGTAAGAAATTCGCTTTTTATTGCCGCGAGCATGGCATGCAATCGTCAAGAGAACTATAACGCCCTTCACAAAATGACTTCAGGCGAGGTTGGTTGCAACCTCGCCACAATGAAATGGCCTAGGGAAATGCCCCCAGGAAATGGCACAGGAACATTTCGCTATGACGAAAGAATGGCACGTTGCTCATGGAAGAAGCCTTCGCCTGGGGGAAAAGTCCGTGATCATGGGCATATTGAATATCACGCCAGACTCTTTTTCCGACGGCGGCCACCACAATGAGCTGGAAAAGGCCATAGAAGTAGCCGGTCAAATGCTCGCCGATGGAGCGACGATCATCGATGTTGGCGGAGAATCGACCCGCCCCGGAGCTGCTGCGATCGACTCCGAAACGGAAATCAAACGCGTTGTTCCTGTTATCGAAACATTGGTGAAGAAATACGATTGCATCATCTCCATAGACACTTACCGTGCTGTAACTGCGCAGGCTGCGGTCAAAGCCGGAGCTCATATCGTCAATGATGTCTGGGGGCTGCAACGAGAGCCTGAAATCGCCGATATTGCCAAAACAGCCGGCGCAGGACTGGTCATCATGCATACCAGCAGGGATCGACCCGTTCTCGCCGATGTCATCGAAGATCAGTTCTCGTTCCTGAATGTTTCGCTGGATATAGCGAAAAAGGCTGGCATTGAAGAATCCCGCATCGTGCTCGATCCCGGTTTTGGCTTCGGCAAGAATAAGGATGAGGATGTTGCACTGTTGGCCAGAGCAGATGAATTGCAGAAGTTTGGATTCCCGTTACTCGTCGGCACGTCGCGGAAACGTTTTATCGGCGGCATGACGGGCAGGGACAATCCGCTCGACCGCGACATAGGAACTGCGGCAACGTCTGTCGCACTGCGTTTGGCAGGTGCCGACATCTTCCGTGTTCACAATGTCGCTTTTAATAGAGATGCACTTGCCGTTGCAGATGATATCCTGCAATCCAGACGCAGTGAAAATAGAAAGTAAAGCCGTGTACACGATCCGAATGATGAATTGCGCATTCTTCGCGCACCACGGCGTTTTCGATGAAGAGCACAAGCTCGGTCAGCGTTTCTACGTCGATGCTATTCTTGATGTCGATCCGGGCAATGCGCTGGAGAATGATGATATCGATGGTACTGTGCATTACGGTATCGCCTTTGCTGTCATTGAAGACATCATCACCGGTCGTCAGCGCTATCTGATCGAAACGCTGGCTCTCGACGTGGCGAAGGCACTGACCGCCCGGTTTCCGCAGGTAAAGCGCGCAGAAATTACGGTTCGCAAGCCGAATGCACCTGTTCCAGGAGTGCTGGACCATGTTGAAGTGACCGTGGTTTATCCACAGTGAAAGCAGGCGGCCTTTATCGCGCCTGGCTGGGGCTTGGCGGAAATATCGATGATCCCGTTGCGTCTATGGGCAAAGCCTTACGCTTATTGGACGAAAGGGCCGACACAAATATCGGGGCTGTCTCGGCTGTCTATCGCACGCCCCCATGGGGCAAGACAGATCAGGCGTCGTTTCACAACGCATGTGCAGAAATCGAAACCACGTTGCAGCCATTAGAGCTGATTGCGACCTGTCTCGATGTGGAGCACTCGTTGAAGCGCGTTAGGATCGAGCGATGGGGTCCGCGTATCATCGATATCGATTTACTGGCGATGCAGGACGAGGTGGGAAAAGCCGTCGTCATGAATGATACAGCTCTCCAACTTCCGCATCCACGCATGCATGAGCGGGCTTTCGTTCTCGTGCCCTTGAACGATATTGCGCCATCTCTCAAAATTGCAGGCAAAACGATCGCGGATTGGAATACTGGGATAGAACAAGTCGGAATAGAAAAAGCCCGCACGGACGCGGGCTGGTGGCGAGAGTAGAGCAGTTCCAGCAAAAATGCGACTAAACAAATAGTTAGAGCAGTTCCGAAGACGCAGTCTAACGAGAACTGCTCCAGAGCTTTTGTCAGTTCTTCGCGATGCTGCCGACTGCGATATTATCCACACGCTTCAGGCTCATGCCTATGACCGGAACCAGTTCCTTGTCGACGCGAACGGAAACCGTCACATTCATCGTGTTCTGATCGGAAACGCGGGCCAGCATGGCACCGTTCAACTGTTTGCGGTTCAGGCCGAAAACAACCTTGTTGCCACTGACGGAACCTGACGTCACGTCAAGGCCTTTGCCCGCTGCGCCGTCGTTGAACTTGCCTGAATAAGCGGAGCCGACACGCGTTACGGTGGCCTTCATAGGCTGCGAAAAGACGCCAACGCGGCAGGTACCGTCAAGCGTCATGCCGACATCTTCTTCCGGTGTTGATCCGGCGAGATTACAGACGAATTTCGTGCCTTTGTATTTTCCGGCGACGATTTCGCCCGGGCCAGACCATTGGCCTTCGATCGTTTGAAAGAACTGCTTGTCCTTGTCAGCGGCCAGAACCGGCGCGGCGGAAAATGACACGGGCAGCAGCGTCAGGCAGGCGGCGATGCAATTCTTCATATTCAGCTCTGTCCCGGATTCACGACCTTGATCGGACGTCATTCCTAATCGTTGTTTTTAAGCATGTCACGACCAAAAGCTGGTCGCGCCTCGCAAACTGTCGGATTTTCCGACATTGCCATAAGCCGATCGATGGAGAAGGGCACGGGTTCAGGGGGAGTGTGCCGATACACCGGATCGCTCGATTCTGGCGCGGATTTCTATCTGCACATAATCGTCGCGAATGGTTAATGCTTCGGAAATAAACCGCTATTTTCCAGGACGCTTTTTATCGGTTCGTTCACCACTTATCCTCGCAAGGTCGCCGATAAAGTCTCCGATTCCGGGGCGCTTTTCCGCATTGAATGGAAATGGACGCACCACATCCATGGCCGCAATCCCGATGCGTGCCGTCATGAGCCCGTTGACCACACCTTCACCGAGCTTGGCCGACAGCCGGGAGGCAAGACCGTGTCCTACCAACTGCTGGATCACGCTGTCCCCCATGGCTAGTGTTCCGGTTACGGCCAGATGAGCAATAACCCGGCGTGCGAGCTTCAGAAAGCCAAGTGTTCCGGGGCGGCCGCCGTAAAGTTGTGAAAGCCGACGGATCAGCCGCGCTGATTCAAAAATGACATAGCCGATATCGACGAGCGCGCGCGGGCTGATTGCTGTGACAATCGAAACGCGTTTTGAAGCATTCAAAATGAGTACGCGCGCTTCACGGTCAAGAGGACGAAGGATTTCCGTTTCGGCAAGCTGGATCAGATTCCGCCCGTCAATAATATCATTTGTCAAACCGTCCAGAAGCTGCCGCCCGCGCGCTGTCTCGGGCAAGCCCGCCGCAATTGAGCGCAACGCGTCCACTGCTTTTCTGGCTGCCGCCATATCATCGCGTTCTGCTGCATCTGCGGCGTCTTTGCGAAGGTGCTGCACGGACGCGAGGCGACGCAATGCGACAAGTTCGCGAACGATGATGGCGATAAAGGCGGTAAGCGCAATTATAGCAACACCCAATGCGGTCCAGCCTAGCCAATCCGCACGGGAAAATAGCGCCCGGATAAGGTCTTCGGTCCAGATGCCAACGGCGAAAGAAACAAGTATGCCGAGTGCACCGAAAAGTATTCTGCTAAGCGACCAGCCCTTGCGTTCAGGCGCTTCAAACGACGGATCAAGGATTTCTAGTTCTGCCGCCTCGTCTTCGCTCAATGCGAAGACATCCGGTTGGGAGATAACGGCGTCGAGGTCCCGCACTGCACGAGGGCGGCGCGGCGGCTCGTCCACTGTTTCAGGACGGACTGAGGGCTGGTTCACCGTAAATGATGCTGGTTTGCGTGGTGCCTTCTCTATCATGCGAGACGATCCCCAATCAAAAACTGCAGGGCGCGATCCAGCCTTATATGGGGCAGGGAAAGCGTTATGCCTTCAGTGGTACGCTCTAGCCGGGGCGGACGAAAACGGACAAAACGGATGGCCGGATCACCCTGCGCAAAAGACTTTTCAAAGATCGCATTGGGATTCTTCGGTAAATCACCGGGAAATATAGCTGTTTCGGTTTCGCCATCGAACACTTCACCGTCGATCCTTTCGCCTTTCAGCGGTGTACCGACGATGACGGGCAGGGTTTCCTTGCCTTGTGTCACGGTTGCCTCACGGGTGGCCCGAACTGCAGCCATTGCGAGAACATCAATATCGGCACCGGAAAAATCGGCGCGCTCTATAGCCCGTTCCACGAGACGGCGCACGATGGCTTGCAGACGGTCATGACTTTCATGATGCAGATGGTCGGCTTTCGTTGCCGCAACAAGGATACGCCCGATCCGGCGCTGGATCAGGCCAGTCAGCAGGTTTGAGCGTCCCGGCCGGAAGCAGGACAGGATATCGGTGAGTGCCCGTTCCAGATCAGTGACGACTGCGCCACCTGCATTCATTGCCTGCATGGCATCGATAAGCACGATTTGCCGGTCGAGCCGCGCAATATGTTCGCGAAAGAATGGCTTGATGACATAGGTTTTATAGGCTTCGTAGCGCCGTTCCATCATTGCGCCCAGAGAGCCAGCCTTCAGATCGTCCGGTTTCAGGTCGGGAAGCGGGGCGAATGTCAGTGCCGGTGACCCTTCGAGGTCGCCCGGCATTAGAAAGCGTCCTGGCGGCAAGGTCGATAAAGCGCGTTCATCGGCTTTTCCTGCACGCAAATAAGCCGTGAAGCTCTTTGCCAGTCGCTGTGCGGTCAGTTCGTCTGCTTTCTCGGAAGGTGTGACGAGAGAAGTTTCGGCGATCCACTCCTGAGCCAAATCCCTATGCGTCGGTTCATGGGCCAGAGCAAAAGAATCCGCACTGAATTCGGCATAGGATTTGCCAAGCAAAGGCAGATCCAGCAGCCATTCTCCGGGATAGTCGACGATATCAACCGACAGCTTGCCGGGCGACAGCCAACGTCCCCAGGCAGAAGCGGATTCATATTCGATTGTCAGGCGCAATTGCGAGATGGCGCGAGTGGAGTCCGGCCAGATACGCTCATCGATCAACGCCGACAGGTGCTCTTCATACTGAAAGCGGGGGACTGCATCATCGGGCTGCGGCTCAAGCAGCGCGCGTGAAATGCGGCCCGATGTATAGGCTTCAAACATCGGAAGCCTGCCACCATGCAACATGTTGTGAACGAGGGCTGTGATGAAGACCGTCTTGCCGGCACGTGACAAACCAGTCACGCCGAGCCGCAATGATGGAGACAAAAGCCCGGTCGCACGATCTGCCAGTGTATCGAGTGCGATCTTCGCTTCGTCGCCAATACTTGTCAGCTTAGCCAATTAACCCTCGTCGAAATCATTGATCTGTCAGCGGTATAGATAGGGGCGCGTCTGCGGTCTTGGCAAGGAATGTTGGTGCACTTACGGAAAATCTACTGAGGCAGCATAAAGCTTTCGAGATAGCTTGCTCCACGTTCGAGTTCGCCCAGTGAAGCAGGAAACGTAATATTTGCCAGTGCGGCAGTGGGAAAACCTGCACGGAGCTTCAAGAGACCATCCCTGTTACCATCGCCACATAAGGCCAGCGCCAGATCTTCTATGCTGGGATTGTGTCCCACGAGCATCAGCGTCGGCACATCGCCATGTTCACGTATGGCTCGCATATAGTCAGCTGCCCCTCCGCTATAGATGGTATCATCGATTATGGTTTCGACCTCCACACCCAAACGTTCAATAATACCGAACGCGGTTTCTCTCGTTCTACACGAACCGGAAAGAACCACCCGATCAGGATATAGGTTGATTGACTTCATTGTCCTTGCAAGCCGGTCAAGCGAAGCTTTCCCTTCCTGATCTAGAGGGCGGTCGAAATCCTTCATTCCGGGTTTTGCCCATGCGGCTTTGGCATGTCTTAGGAGAAGTAAACGACTCATCTGTAACGTTCCAAGCTGTGTTTAGAGAGCATTTCCGGCCATAATTGGAGCGCAATTGAGCAGTCCAGAAGCCCATTCTCCCGATTTTTTGATGTCTGTCAGCATTATTTACAGCGGGCACCTGCCTAATTAATAGGCTCGTTATGCTGCCGCAGGCTGATGGTATCTGTAAGTGAAAAATGTACCCACTTTATTAGCAATAGATTGAAGTTATTGTGAAAGTTCAAAGAGCAACTATTCCCATGCATTTTTAAACTGCATAATTTTGATGCAAAATCATACAAAATTGATGCACTAAAAAGTAGTGGGATACGGTTGTTTGATGTTGTGTCCTTGTTGCTATGGAACTATATAACCGCTCGCGTCTCCTAGATGTGGGGTAATTCAGAATGAGTGAATTGATTGACCTTGACTATAGGCCCACTGAAGACGAGCCGTTCATGAATGAGCGGCAGAAGTCTTACTTCCGCGCGAAACTGATCGCGTGGAAGAATGATATTCTGCGAGAAGCGCGTGAAACGCTTGAAGCGCTACAGCAGGAAAATGCAAACCACCCGGACCTGGCGGACAGGGCATCCTCCGAAACGGATCGGGCAATTGAGCTACGTGCTCGCGACAGACAGCGCAAACTGATCTCCAAAATCGACGCGGCCCTGAGCCGTATTGATGAAGGAACCTACGGCTTCTGCGAGGAAACGGGAGAACCTATCAGCTTGAAGCGGCTTGATGCGCGTCCGATCGCTACGCTATCTATCGAAGCGCAGGAACGTCATGAGCGTCGTGAAAAAGTCTATCGCGACGACTAAGTTTCAAGACAGTTTAAAAAAATTATAGGCTGCGGTTTCCGCAGCCTATTTTTTATCGAGATGTACATTGGCTGGGAGCTCAGCTTCTGCGAATTTCATCCTTGGTCAATTCACCGAGAAGTTTTTCCATTTCATCTTCGATATCATCCTTGGCTTTGTCTTCAACGGCATCGTCCGTAGCAGAAATATCAAGTGAACTCAGAAGTTCATTTTCGAAGAACTCTGCGTCAAACGAGATAGCATCCTTGGCTTCATCGCTCGCGACGCTTTCCGAATTGACGTCCGCAGTGATCGAGCTGTGTAACGCGTCGCCGAGGTCGGCCAGATCATCGCCTGGCGTTTCGGCTGTAACCGCTTCGGATTCTACCGGTTTTAGCTCGGCAACCGTGATTTCGGGCTCCACGCGCTTCGGTTCCGAAGGAGTGCTGAACGCAGGTGCAGCAGTCGAGGAGACCGTGGGCTCGGTCACGTCGACCGAGGGAGTTTTGTCCGTGACCGTTGTTTCACGCTCGGGAACGATGCTGCCGAGATTTGCAGAAGCAACCGATGCGGTGGCAACACCGGCGGCGGCAGTCGCTCCGGAAGAGGTCGAACTCAGAACGCCGCGTGAAACCTGGCTCAACGGATAGGCCGGGTGGGCACGGGTTGACTGCGGTTGAGCTTGAGCGGGACGGGGCGGCAATACGGTGCGGGGTTGTGGCGGATAGTTGGGCGCCGGGCGTGGTTGTTGCGGTCGAGGCTGGACCGGCTGAACGGATTTCGGCTCAACAGGTGAACGCGGTGGGATGGGTGCCGTCGGAGCCTGTGGCGGAACACGTACAGGCGCAACAGTCTGCTGAGCAGGCTCTTCTCGTACTGGCTCAGGCTTGCGATAAGTCGGTGTTTCAATTGCGGACGTGATCTGGATCGCTTCGTCCTTCTCTTCGGCCTGTGGTGTTTGCAGTGGAAGAGCAGGGCGCTCCGCCTTTTCATTGGTCAGTGTTGCTTCGTGCTGTTTGAAGCGTTCAATGTGCTCTGGCTCTATGCGTGAAGCTTGCACGCGCGCGTGGGCACGCGATTCCATGACTATATTCTGTTCCACCACGACGTCGGTTGGTCCGCCGATGAGCAGCAGGTGTTCCACATCGTCACGGCGGATAAGAACAAGCTTGCGTCGGCTGTCCACCGCCGCCGCATCCATCACCGAAAGACGGGGCTGCCGTGTACGCCCGTTGGAGACGAAGGTACCGCCGCTGAAACGACGAATGATACTGAGAACAACGAAAATTCCGCCAAGAATGATCGCAAATATTAGGATAAAGCCGACAATATTAGCCGCGCTCTCTCCAACGATGCCGCTGAGCCATTCCTTCATGCGGATACCCTCTTATACAATAAACGAAAAACCTGCGACGAATGGAGACTGCGTTTCCCCCGACACTCCGCATCATCACATGTTTGGTACAGTAATTGAATTTCTATGCCTTGGGAATGTTTCTTGGAAATGCGGGAAATATATGATCCCCAGGCAAAACAGTGCAAAAAAGTCCAATTTGCACCGTTTCAGTGCAGCAATGCTTGTACTGCTCGCCGATTAAAGCATTCTGCGAATCGGATATACCCTGACATATTGGCTGCGCGTACCCACGCGATGGCTAGACTGCGCAGAAAATGCATTCGAGAAAATCGGATATGCGGATGATTGAAATGACGTCTTGGCTGATCGAAAAAGCACATGGCATCCTGGTGCCTGTTGATACCGAGCCACGCAACATGAAAGGGCAGCAGGCTTGATGTCGCGACAGACGGACAACGCTTACCCGAAACCGCTCGTAATGCCCAAGCGCAATCGCAGTGGTGCCCTTCGCCTATTGATCGTTGGCATTTTGCTGACCGTCGCCGCAATTGCCTATTTTGTGTTTCGCGACCGGTTGGGAGACGGATTTGCCCTCGTTCTCATGGGCATTCTGTCGATGGTCGGCGTCTTCTATCTTTTCGGTGCTGCAACTGGCCTCATTCAATTCAGTCAGAAGAACGGCGAACAGGATCTCGCGCATTCCTTCATGGATTCCCAGCCGGAAGGAACGGTTATTTCCGATGCGCGCGGCCAGATTGTTTATGCCAATCAGGCTTATGCTGCCATGACCGGAGTAGCTAATGCCGAAGGCGTTCGCTCACTTGATAATGTGTTGACGGCTGAACCGGCAGCGTCCGATGCCATTTACCGCCTGACGAATGCCGTTCGCGATGGTCTGTCGGCACAGGAGGAAGTACGGCTTTCCGGCGGTCTTTCTCGTGAAGCTCATGGTTCGCTGGCTCCGGTCTGGTATCGCATCAAGGCACGTCCCATCGAGGCGGGGCAGGAATTCAAAAGCCCGCTCGTTGCCTGGCAGATCGCCGATATTTCCGATGAGCGCGCGGAGCAGGAGCGTTTCTTTCAGGAACTGCAGGAAGCCATCAATCACCTTGACCATGCACCGGCGGGCTTCTTTTCCGCTGATCCTTCGGGTCGGATCATCTATCTCAATGCGACGCTTGCGGAATGGCTTGGCGTCGATCTGACCCAGTTCACGCCGGGATCGTTGACACTCAACGATATCGTGGCAGGCAGCGGGATGGCGCTCATCAAGGCGGTGAAAGCCGAGCCGGGCACGAGCCGTAACACTGTCATTGATCTTGACCTTATCAAGCGGAACGGACAGAGCCTCGCTGTTCGCTTCTATCACCGTGTTCAGGCCGCGCGTGATGGAACACGCGGTACGAGCCGTACTATCGTTCTGGATCGTGCGGAGGGTGAAGATTCATCGATGGCGCTGCGCTCCGCCGAAGTACGCTTCACGCGTTTCTTCAACTCGGCTCCGATGGCCATCGCCGCGGTTGATTCCGCTGGACATATATTGCGCACCAATGCGCGCTTCCTCGATATTTTCGCTCCGGTTGTCGATCGTGATGCGATCGATGGCAATGCAAAGCTTGAGATCGTCGTGCACGAGCGCGACCGAGAGACTTTCAACAGGGCACTTGCAGCCGCTTTCGCCGGGCAGGCGAGCATTTCGCCTGTCGATACGGTTTTGCCGGGGAATGAAGAGCGACATATCCGCTTTTACATGAGCCCGGTAACCGATCTTGGTGGCGAACGCGCCGAAGAGGCAGCGATTATTTCGGCTGTCGAGACGACCGAGCAGAAAGCTCTCGAAAACCAGATGGCACAGAGCCAGAAGATGCAGGCCGTCGGCCAGCTCGCCGGCGGCATTGCGCATGACTTCAACAATGTTCTGACGGCGATCATCATGTCGTCGGATCTGCTGCTGACGAACCATCGCGCATCCGATCCGTCCTTCCCGGACATCATGAACATCAAGCAGAACGCCAATCGCGCGGCCTCGCTTGTGCGTCAGTTGCTGGCGTTCTCGCGTCGTCAGACGCTTCGTCCGGAAGTGCTCGATCTGACCGACGTTCTGGCAGACCTGAGGATGCTGCTGGCACGTCTCGTCGGCAAGGATATCGAGCTGAAGATCGATCATGGACGCGATCTCTGGCCGGTCAAGGCCGATCTCGGACAGTTCGAGCAGGTTGCCGTCAATCTGGCAGTCAATGCACGCGACGCCATGCCGGAAGGCGGTGCAATCACGTTGCGTACGCGTAACGTGTCGACGCAGGAAGCCGCAAAGCTTCATTATCGTGATCTGCCGGAAGCGGATTATGTGGTCTTCGAAGTTGAGGATACCGGAACGGGTATTCCTGCGGACGTGCTTGAAAAGATTTTCGAGCCGTTCTTTACGACGAAGGAAGTGGGTAAGGGCACCGGGCTTGGTCTGTCGATGGTCTATGGCATTATCAAGCAGACGGGTGGCTTCATCTACTGCGACTCCGAAGTTGGAAAAGGCACGACGTTCAAGATATTCCTGCCGCGTCTTATCGAGGAAAAACGCGCTGATGATGCGCCAGTCGTTGTGAAGGAAAAGAAGGTCGAGAAAGCGACCGACCTTTCCGGTTCGGCAACGGTACTCCTGGTGGAAGACGAGGATGCGGTCCGTATGGGCGGCGTGCGTGCACTTCAGTCGCGCGGATATACCGTTCACGAAGCAGCGTCCGGTGTCGAAGCGCTTGAGGTCATGGCCGAACTTGGCGGTGAGGTGGATATCGTCGTATCGGACGTAGTTATGCCTGAAATGGATGGCCCGACGCTGCTGCGCGAACTGCGCAAGACTTATCCCGAAATCAAGTTCATCTTCGTATCAGGTTATGCGGAGGATGCATTTGCACGCAATCTTCCAGCCGATGCCAAGTTTGGTTTCCTGCCAAAGCCATTCTCACTCAAACAGTTGGCGACAACTGTTAAGGAAATGCTGGAGAAGCAGGATTAATGCTTCGGCTAGGCTTACACCGTGATGCCTGAAGGCAGTATCGCTATACTTGGAGGAGGGCCATCTGGTCTGATGGCCGCCGAAAGACTGTCAGCGCGAGGCTATCGCGTGACGGTTTACGAACAGATGCCCACGGTTGGTCGCAAGTTTCTGCTCGCTGGCAAGTCTGGTCTGAATATTACGCATTCGGAAGAATTTGCAGCTTTTGCGAAGCGGTTCGGCTCAAGCCGCGACCGTATATTACCAGCGTTGACCGCTTTTGGTTCGACCGAGTTACGCATATGGGCGGATGAACTTGGTGCGGAGACTTTTATCGGTTCATCCGGCCGTGTTTTTCCCAAGGCGATGAAGGCGTCGCCGCTTTTGCGGGCGTGGGGAAAACGTCTGGAAGATCAGGGTGTTCGCATTCTCACTCGACATCGCTGGCTTGGCTTCGAGGGCAATGGTCTCCGTATCGAGAACCCGGATGGTATTCAGACGATTACATGTGACGCTGTGCTCTTTGCTTTTGGTGGCGGAAGCTGGCCAAAACTCGGTTCCAATGGCCTCTGGATTGATGGGTTTCAACGCAAATTAATCGATATAGCGCCGTTTCAACCTGCAAATTGCGGTTTTGATGTTGCCTGGAGTGATTTTTTTGTCGAACGCTTTGCCGGTGAACCGGTGAAGTCGGTCACCGCGACGTCCAGTGCAGGCACGACACAGGGCGAGTTTGTCATTACGCGCGGCGGGGTGGAGGGTAGCCTCGTTTATGCCCATTCCGCAGCTCTGCGCGACAGCTTGCAGGAGAACGGAAAGGCGTTTCTGACACTTGATCTTGTTCCGGGACGAACTCTTGAGCGGCTGGTGGCTGACATTTCCCGGCAAGATGCAAAGCTGAGCTTCGGCAATCTTCTGCGCAAGGCGGCAGGTCTGACCGGCGTGAAGGCAGCTCTTGTGACTGAGTTCACCCGCGACAGAAACCCGAAAGCGCTGGCCGCCACGATCAAGGCTCTTTCCATTCCGCTGCTCCGTCCACGCCCGCTGGATGAAGTGATTTCGTCGGCAGGCGGTATTCGTTGGCACGAAATCGACAAGAACTACATGCTGCCAAAGCTGCCTGGCATTTTTGTTGCAGGAGAGATGATCGACTGGGAGGCTCCAACCGGCGGTTATCTTCTGACTGCCTGTTTCGCGATGGGCCGTGCGGCGGCGGACGGTATCGATGCATGGCTCAGGGCAGGCAACACGCTCCGCGAGAGATAAGCTGACACGACCTTCTTTAAGTGGAAATCAGCACATTCGGATATACGGCTGATCGACTGCGGGCTAATCTGCCAGACAGGAGCATTGAATGCTTGCGTCTGAGGGGAAGGTACATTCGCATGAATACAGCTTCTACCGTCGCTGCACACCCGCTTTTGAGACAACGAGACGGGCATCATGCCCGTGTTACCTTCGAGGAACTGTTCTTCGATCTGGTGTATGTTTTCGCAGTTACACAATTGAGCCATGAGCTTTTGCACAATCTGACGCTGACCGGCGTTGTGGAAACGTTGATCCTCTGGTTCGCAGTATGGCTCGGCTGGCAATATACCTGCTGGGTAACAAACTGGTTCAACCCGGAGACGCCGCAGATACGCAGCCTATTGTTCTGCGTCATGCTGCTTGGTTTGATTATGGCATCGTCCATCCCCGGCGCTTTTGCAGACAAAGGCTGGATATTCGCACTGGCTTATGTGGCAATGCAGGCTGGGCGAACTGCCTATATCGTGTTTGTTTTGGGACAGAACCATCCGCTTGCTGCCAATTACCGGCGAATGCTCGGATGGTTTGTGATTTCAGCTGTTTTCTGGATAGCCGGTTGTTTTGTCGAGCATGAGGCTCGTATGGCCTTGTGGTTGATTGCCGTGCTTTGCGAATACTTATCGCCGATGCTGGGCTTTGCGCTACCGGGCCTCGGACGTTCCCATACCAGCGACTGGACCATCGAGGGGGGACATCTTGCAGAACGATGCCAGTTGTTCGTGATCGTGGCGCTCGGCGAAACGTTGCTGGCTACTGGTGCGTCCCTTTCCGGTGCTGAAGAATGGAACATGGCTCTCATGTCGGCCCTGCTTGCAACTTTTGTCGGTACGCTTGCCATGTGGTGGCTGTATTTTGGCACTTCCAGCAAGGACGCAACAGAAACAATCACCCATTCCACCGATTCCGGGCGGATTGGCGCATATTTCCATTATGTCCATGCCATTTTGGTTGCAGGTATTATCGCAACGGCAGTCGGAAACGATCTGGTGATGGAGCACCCACACGATCCGTTGAAAACGTCTTATGTTCTCATTCTGGTGGCAGGACCGGCGATCTATCTGATTGGCAGCGCCATCTACAAGAAGGTCGTCTATGGTGTCATTCCCATATCGCACTTTTTCGGCGTTCTGGCCCTGATGGTTGCAATCCCGGTCGGTTATGTGGCCAATCTGTTGGAAATGGGCATATTGACGACGGTTATCATGCTGGTCGTGAGTGTATGGGAGGGGCGCAACAAAAGACTGCGCGGCGCTGCGGCGGTGGGATAGGTGGCTTTCAGTGCCGTCGTCTGATCCCTATCTACGGACACCGATAATGTTTGGAAGCTTGTTGCGCATCATGTCAGATACACAGTCCGTCGATCATCAGCCAGCCGATAACGGCCATGTGAAAGTCGCCCGCAAGGTCGATATCGTGGTCATTGGAGCCGGACAGGCGGGGCTCTCATCGGCCTTTCATTTAAATAAGCTTGGGCTTGCAGGAGAGCGGCAATTCGTGGTTCTCGACAAGGCTGCAGGGCCGGGCGGAGCCTGGCAATTCCGCTGGCCTTCGCTGACGCTCAGAACCGCGAACGCGATTCACGATCTCCCCGGCATGAAGTTTGAGGATATCGTCGAAACGACCAATGGCGAAGTGCGCGCATCAGTTGCTGTCCCACAATATTATCGCGCATATGAAGAAAAGTTCGATCTTCCAGTGCACCGGCCCGTCATGGTCAAAGTGGTTTGTGACCGCGGAGAACGGATTCGTGTGGAGACCGATCGGGGCAACTATTCGGCACGCGGGATCATCAACGCAACTGGTACATGGGAAACGCCCTATATTCCACCTTATCCCGGTGCAGAACTGTTCAAAGGCCAGCAGCTTCACACACGTGACTATCAAACAGCAGATGTCTTCAAGGGCAAACGTGTTCTGGTTGTCGGCGCGGGCATCTCTGCTGTGCAGCTTCTGGATGAGATATCGCGTGTGACGGAAACTGTTTGGGTCACGCGGAAGGAGCCTGCTTTCCGGGAAGGCCCGTTTACGCCGGAGCTTGGCCGTGCTGCCGTGGCTTTGGTGGAAGAACGTGTACGCCGCGGCCTGCCGCCGGGCTCGGTGGTTTCAGTGACAGGCCTGCCGTTGACGCCGGCAATCGAAGCTGCCCGTGCTCGGGGTGTGCTCAACAGGTTGCCAATGTTCAGCGAGATCACGGAAACGGGTGTTCAGTGGGACGACGGAACCGAACAATCCTTCGATGTTATTCTGTGGTGCACGGGATTTCGTAGCTCGCTTGACCATCTTGCCCCGTTGCAATTACGTAATACGGAAGGTGGCATCCTCATGACCGGTCGTTTGGCGACACAGGTTGCCGCTGATCCTCGCATCCATCTTGTTGGTTATGGCCCGTCTGCCTCGACCATCGGTGCAAACAGGGCAGGCGGCAGCGCCGCGCGGGAGTTGGCAAGTTATCTCGGCCTGATATGATCCGACATATGATTATTCGCGAGGGGCAGCATGAAGCGCATTTTGAAGTTTGTCGGTGGTCTTCTGCTTGCCATTGTGCTTGGAGTAACTTTCTGGCTGGCCATCAAGCCGCCTGAACTTTTGCGTGTCGGAACCGGCTATGCCGCCAAGATCATCTGCTCGAATGTTTTCATTGCGGACCGGGATGCTGATGCCGTCCTTGCAGACGATGTCCAGGCACCGGGAAACCCGCTTCTGCGATTTCTGAATGCCTCTCTCGACAAGAATAACACCAGCGTGACGGTGCGTATTTTCGGTTTTTTTGCGCCAAGTACCGCAACCTATCGCCCTGCACTTGGATGCGCGAATATCCAGAAAGACGATTTGCGCGTTGAAATTCCAGCAGGCCCGCAGGTACCGGCGGAGCCGATCCGGATTGAGGCCGACCCAGCAGTGCAGGCTGTGATTGAGGATCAGGCACTTGCTGGTCCAGGTATGCGCGCGATTGCGGTCATCCGCGATGGCAAGCTGATCGCCGAGAATTACGGTCCGGGTTTTAACGCCGATACGCCTTTGCTTGGTTGGTCCATGACCAAGTCCGTCATTGCGACATTGATTGGCATGCGCATTGCCGAAGGGCGCATGAGTTTGGAAAGCAACGCGCTTTTGCCGGAATGGAAAAGCGATGAACGGACGAAGATTTCTCTCGCAAACCTGATGGCGATGAATAGCGGCCTGCGCTTCGATGAAGATTACGGCACCGTCACCGATGTCACGCGCATGCTTTATCTGGAGCCTAACATGGCTGGCTTTGCTGCGTCTTTACCGCTCGAGGCAGTGCCAGGGACAAAATTCAATTATTCCAGTGGAACGGCCAATATTCTGTCAGAGCTGTTCATGGACAGTTTCAATAGTCGCGAGGAGGCTCTGGCCTATCCACGACTGGCACTTTTCGGTCCGCTTGGCATGAGCAGTGCCATTCTGGAAACGGATGCATCGGGCGTCTTTGCCGGTTCTTCCTATATGTACGCTACGGCCCGGGATTGGGCACGGCTCGGCGCGTTTCTCGCGGATGGCGGAAATCTGTACGGAAAGCCTGTCCTGCCAGCGAACTTTATTTCATTTATGCGCAAACCCAGGCCAGAGTCCGAAGGACGCTATGGTTCGGCACAAGTCTGGCTGCAGATTAGCGGTGTGAGGGCAGGTGAGGACGGCATTCCGGAAGATGCTTTCTGGATGTCAGGGCATGACGGGCAAAGCGTGATGATCGTTCCATCGATGCATCTTGCTGTAGTCCGTCTTGGCCTGACACCATCACGTGCGCGCTACAATGTTCAGCACCTGAACGCCAAGATTATTGAGGCTGTCCGACAGGCGCACTGATCGTCAGTTTGCGAAAATCATTGCCGCTCGGATTCTGGAAGGCGCTGAGGCCAAATTCTGGCAAAACTGCATAAAGGTGATCGAAAATATCCGACTGGATCTGTTCGAAGGATGCCCAGACGGTTGTGTTCGTAAAACAGTAGATTTCAAGCGGCAGGCCTTCAGGCGTAGGGTCCATCTGGCGCACCAGTAACGTCATGCCTTTATGCACACCGGGATGATTGCGCAGATAATTGTCCACATAGACGCGAAACGTACCGATGTTGGTGAACTGGCGCCTGTTGACCGGATTGTTGGCGCGGTCGCCTAACTTCTGGTTCCATTCGGCGATTTCCTTGGCCTTTTTCGGCAGATAATCCGCCAGCCAGTCAACGGTACCAAGTCTGGCTCGTTCCTCATCCGACAGAAAGCGAATAGTGTTCTGATCGATGTAAAGCGCGCGCTTGATGCGTCGCCCACCTGATTCCTGCATGCCGCGATAGTTCTTCATCGGCTCGGTGATGAGTTTGCGGATTGGAATGGTAGTGATCGTCTTGTCGAAGTTCTGGACCTTGACGGTGTAGAGCGCGATTTCCGTCACATCGCCATTGGCATCGAGGTTCTTCATTTCGATCCAGTCGCCAACACGGACCATATTGGAAGAGGCGATCTGCATACTGGCGACCAGTGAAAGCAACGTATCTTGGAAGACCAGGATAAGCACGGCGGCCATGGCACCGACACCCGAAAGAAGGATAACCGGCGATTTGTCCAGCAATGTCGCGATGATGAGGACGGTCGCGATGATATAAACCGCCAGCTTGGCGACCTGAATATAGCCCTTCATGGGGCGGAATCTCGCCTCTGGACGGCGATGATAGAGCGTGTCGACAAGCCCGAACACGGCGTTGACCGCCAGAGCCAGCGTCAGAATGATAAAGGCGATAGCCACATTCCGGATGACCGTGATCACGCCTTCGGGGAGTCCCGGAACCGCCATGATTCCAGATGAAATAATCAAGGCCGGAACGATGTTGGCAAGACGGCTGATGACACCGTGTTTCTTGAGCTCTTCGTCTTGCCCGAACGATGTTTTCTGGACAATACGATCAAGTAGCTTGAGCAAAATTGCCTTGATCAGAAAGTTTGCAATGAAAGCTGAAAGAAACAATCCCCCGAGCGCGCTAAGCGTTTCCGCCCAAGGATGAGCAATAAAAAATTCCGACAATAGACTTTCCTGAGATTAACCTGGTGAGATTTAAAAGCTGTGCTGCGGTGACTGTAGTGCGTTCTACCCGGAATTAAGGCGGTCGTATGAAGATTTCAACCGCGAGCAGTACCCATTTTTCATTAAAACCCCGGCCAATAGGCCGGGGTAGACTTGTTGTGTTGAATATTGAAACGATATTACTGTGCCGGAGGTGGCGATGCGGGAGCCGTGTCGCTTGCTGGCGCATCAGTTGCCGGAGCATTCGTCTCGTTTGCCGCTGAAGGGTCGGCTACGCCATCCGCAAAAAGCTTAGAGCGGTCAAATGCTGGTGCATCCGTCAACTGTTGTTTGGTTGCCTTGATGACCAGCCATTTTTTGCCGTCGCTACGGGTTGCAAGCTGCAACTGATCCGGGCTTACGGCAACATCCTTTTCACCGATACCAAGAAAGCCGCCCACGCCGATCACTGCGGCCTCAATCTCACCTTCGGGGCTAGCGATAAGGTCATTCAGTTTACCAACGGTCTGGGCGTCAGCTGCGTCACTTTCATAAACGTTCTGCCCGATGAAAGAGGAGACCAGAAGCTGGCCTTCTTTCGGCTCCAGAAAGCCGACTTTGTCGGTCTCACCCGATGTGGGATTGCCAAACATGTCCTTAGAGGAAACCGGCATTTCCTCTGCTGCTGCCGGGGGCTCGGCAGGGGCGGGCGCTGGCGCGGTTGTCTGAGCATAAGCTGCGCCGCCAATCAGCAATGCACACGTCGTCGTCAGAAGTTTAGTTCTGAACATAACTATCTCCTTTATACGTTCGGTTGCTTAGACTGAACGTTGGAATAGTCAGTTCGTTCCCAAATTAATTGAATTGTTACATGTAGCTATATGATTACATTCGGCATGCATATTCTATTTCCACAGGCTAAGAATACAGAAAAGCCCGCGCAAGGCGGGCTTTTCTTACTATTTTTATACAATCTAATCTTAGCTGCAGCCGCTCGTTGCTCCGCAAGTATCGCACTTGAGGCAGGTGCCATTGCGAACCATGGTGAAATTCTGGCACTCGGTGCAGCTATCGCCTGTATAGCCCTGCATCATCGACTTGATGCGGCGATCAGCTTCCAGCTTCTTGGCAGCATTTGCACTTTCTGCACGGGCAGAGGCAGCATCCGCGGCAGCCTTATCCGAGAAAAGTTCGGTTGCCGATGAGCTTTCCTGCTGTTGCGCCGGAGCAGGCTGTTCCTCGAACTCGCGCTTGAAGGCGGTTGCACCGTCCGTCACCAGACCGATAGTTGCAGGGCGATTACTCGCCGGTGCCGACGACTTCAAGGTTGTGACATTGGAAGCCTGCGGTGCCGAGCTCGTCGATCCCTTGGCTTCGTTGCCCGAATTCGTCACCAGCGTAGGCTTGTAACCGCGCGTCCAGCCGGTCGAAACCAGATTGGTCTTGCCTTCCTTGATGCCCTTTCCGAGCGCCGTATTGCCAAAATCGCTTGTGTCGACGTGAGCGAGATCATTGCGACCGAGATAGGACACGGCCAGTTCGCGGAAGACATAGTCGATGATCGACGTCGCGGTCTTGATGGCATCGTTACCGATGACCATGCCAGCCGGTTCGAACTTCGTGAAAGTGAAGGCTTCCACATACTCTTCGAGCGGCACACCGTATTGCAGGCCGAGCGACACCGCGATGGCGAAGTTGTTCATCATCGCACGGAACGCAGCGCCTTCCTTGTGCATATCGATGAAGATTTCGCCAAGGCGTCCATCACCGAATTCGCCAGTGCGCAGATAGACCTTGTGTCCGCCAACAACCGCCTTCTGCGTATATCCCTGACGACGGTTCGGAAGCTTATCGCGCTCATGTACGATCTTTTCGACAACCTTCTCGACGATACGTTCCGTCACCTGAACGGCACGAGCGGCTGCTGGCGCTTCGATCAGTGCCTCGACTGCATCGTCTTCGTCCTCATCGTCGGAGATCAGCGCAGCGTTGAGCGGTTGCGAAAGCTTGGAACCGTCACGGTAAAGCGCATTGGCCTTCAGGGCCAGCTTCCAGGACAGCATATAGGCGTTCTTGCAGTCCTCGACGGTGGCATCGTTCGGCATGTTGATCGTCTTGGAAATCGCACCCGAAATGAACGGTTGCGCGGCAGCCATCATGCGGATGTGGCTATCCACTGACAGATAGCGCTTGCCGATCTTGCCGCATGGATTGGCGCAATCGAACACGGCGTAATGCTCTTCCTTGAGGAAAGGTGCGCCTTCGAGGGTCATTGCACCGCAAACATGGATGTTGGCGGCTTCAATGTCCTTCTTAGCAAAGCCCAGCGCCGGCAGCATTTCGAACGAAAAATCGTTGAGCTGTTCGTCGGTGAGTTTCAGCACGTCCTTGCAGAATTCTTCGCCCAGCGTCCACTTGTTGAAAGCGAACTTAATGTCGAAGGCGCTCTTGAGAGCGGCATTCAGGGCTTCGATCTTCTCATCGGTGAAGCCCTTGGACTTCAGCGACGACGGATTGACGCCCGGTGCCTGATTGATGTTGCCATGACCGACAGCATAGGCTTCGATTTCGGCGATCTGGCTTTCCGAATAACCGAGTGTGCGAAGTGCTTCCGGTACGGCGCGGTTGATAATCTTGAAGTAACCGCCACCGGCCAGCTTCTTGAACTTCACCAATGCGAAGTCCGGTTCAATGCCGGTCGTGTCGCAGTCCATGACGAGGCCGATCGTGCCGGTCGGCGCGATAACAGTGGACTGTGCGTTGCGGTAGCCGTGCTTTTCGCCGAGTTCCAGCGCCTTGTCCCAGGCCGCGCGTGCATGGGTGATCAGGTCCTGATCGGGGCAATCCTCGGCAATCAGCGCCACTGGATTGACGGCAAGGCCTTCATAACCTTCGGTCTCGCCATGGGCAGCGAGGCGGTGGTTGCGAATGACGCGCAGCATGTGCTCGGCATTTGGCTCATAGCTCGGGAAAGTTCCGAGTTCCTTTGCCATTTCAGCAGAGGTGGCATAGGCCACGCCGGTCATGATCGCCGTCAGCGCGCCGCAGATCGCACGGCCTTCGTCGGAGTCATAAGGAATACCGGAAGTCATCAGCAGACCACCAATATTGGCATAGCCGAGGCCGAGCGTACGGTACTCATAGGAGAGGCGGGCAATTTCCTTCGACGGGAACTGCGCCATCATCACCGAGATTTCGAGAACGATGGTCCACAGGCGTGCCGTGTGCTCGTAAGCCGCAATATCGAACGAACCGTCCTTGTTGCGATAGGTGAGCAGGTTGATCGACGCCAGATTGCAGGCCGTGTCGTCAAGGAACATATATTCCGAGCAAGGATTGGAAGCACGGATCGGACCAGCCGTCGGGCAAGTGTGCCAGTCGTTCATGGTCGTGTTGTAGTGCAGGCCCGGATCAGCGGAGGCCCAGGCGGCGTAACCGATCTTTTCCCAAAGATCGCGCGCCTTCAGCGTCTTCATGACGCGACCGTCGCGACGAGCTGTCAGGTTCCAGTCGCCGTCGTTTTCGACAGCGCGCAGGAATTCGTCCTTCAGCGAGACGGAATTGTTGGAGTTCTGGCCTGATACGGTGAGATAAGCTTCCGAATCCCAGTCCGTGTCATAGGTCTTGAACTGGATGTCGGTATAGCCCTGACGCGCAAACTGGATCACGCGCTTGACGTAGTTTTCCGGAACCTGGTTTTTCTTTGCAGCCTTGATTTCGCGCTTCAGGGCAGGGTTCTTCGATGGATCGAAGCAATCATCATTGTCGGCTTCGCAGTTGACGCAAGCCCTCATGATGGCGGTTAGATGCTGCTTGACAATCTTGGAGCCGGTAACGAGCGAAGCAACCTTCTGCTCTTCCTTGACCTTCCAATCAATATACTCCTCGATATCCGGATGATCGATGTCGACCACGACCATCTTCGCAGCGCGGCGGGTCGTGCCACCCGACTTGATTGCGCCCGCAGCTCGATCGCCGATCTTGAGGAAGCTCATCAGGCCGGAAGACTTGCCGCCGCCAGACAGTTTTTCACCTTCACCGCGCAGATAGGAAAAGTTGGAACCGGTGCCGGAACCATACTTGAACAGACGTGCCTCGCGGACCCACAGATCCATGATGCCGCCTTCATTGACGAGGTCGTCGCCAACGGACTGGATGAAGCAGGCATGCGGCTGCGGATGTTCGTAGGCCGACTTGGACTTCGTCAGCTTGCCGGTTTGCCAGTCAACATAGAAATGGCCCTGACCGGGACCGTCGATGCCATAGGCCCAATGCAGGCCAGTGTTGAACCATTGCGGGCTGTTTGGAGCCACGCGCTGCGTTGCGAGCATGTATGCAAGCTCGTCGCGGAAGGCGAGGGCATCTTCCTCGGAGGCGAAATAGCCACCCTTCCAGCCCCAGTAGGTCCAAGTGCCGGCGAGACGGTCAAAAACCTGGCAGGCATCCATTTCGGAGCCATAGCGTTCATTGTCCGGCAGCTTGGCGAGTGCTTCCTCATCGGCAACAGAGCGCCACAGCCACGAAGGAACGTCGTTTTCCTCGACCTTCTTCAGCTGTGCGGGGACGCCAGCCTTGCGAAAATATTTCTGCGCGAGAATGTCAGCGGCAACCTGGCTGAACTGCGCGGGCACATTGATGTTTTCGAGACGGAATACGATGGATCCATCGGGATTCTTGATCTCGCTGGTCGCAGTCCGGAACGCGATGTCCGCATAGGCCGACTGATTCTCTCTCGTGAAACGGCGTTCGATCTTCATCTGTCCCATCCAAACGTTC
Organism: Brucella tritici; assembly: GCF_902825325.1. Taxonomy (GTDB): domain Bacteria; phylum Pseudomonadota; class Alphaproteobacteria; order Rhizobiales; family Rhizobiaceae; genus Brucella. The sequence continues at coordinate 95,005 of NZ_CADEAR010000006.1, forward strand.
TATATATAGTAGCTCTAGTGACGGTTTTCAGCCACGGCCTGTCTGTATCGCGTCTCTGTCAAAACAGCTCTTCTGCGGGGAAGAACGTGCTGTTGGGGAGAAAACTCCCGGAAATCCACTTCCACCTCATCTAAAGCCACGAAAAAACGCCTCAGGGGAGCTTAATTGCAACCTTGCTGGCACTATCGCAGTTCAAAATCAGCGGAACGAAAAACACCTTATCTTGTAAGAAGCATGAGCGCAAATACTAAATCTAGTGTTAACGCTGTTTCTGCTCGACGCTGCATCTGCTTCTCCAGAGACCGGCACGCCCAGATTCTGGGCGCAAGAAAGCACCGAGCGAAAATCGCACCTTCAAAGCGCTACGCCCGTTCGATACTCAACTTGACCGAAAAAAAGACCGGCAGATTACAACATCCGATCACGCTACTTACGCAACGATAACCCCATAAAAAACGACTCGGCTGCGACCGTCAAGCAATGGTTTACTGCAACGCTCCAGCATCTAGATATTGTGCGTAACAGCTTGGAGCAAATGTGGATAACGGGGAGAAGCGACACTTTTGCGAACCAAGCCGGCTACGAGATTTTGGGAGCCAGAAAAGCCGCTTGTAGTGGCAGCTTGAGGGGTAATTTCGGCAGAATGCGCTAAAGCAAGCGGAAATCCCCGCAGAAAGACCGCTATCCAGAGTAAATATTGCCAAGGCAGGCCGCCAATTGCTCACTCGGCAGCCGCAGCGATCCCCGAATCACCAAACTGGTTCAATATCTGCTTCAATTCGGTTTCTTCGACACGATGGGCCGCCTCCTGCGGCGACACCCATTCGCATATACGTTGATCCCGTTCAGGCCAGTCTTTCTCCTGCCCAGTAAACTGCACCGCGAATACCGCTGCCGTGAACTGGTTTATGCGTTCAGGCGGAAGATCCGTCTTGCAATAGCAGAAACTGCCAATTGGTACGGGAGAAACCTCACCACGAATGCCAGATTCTTCATAGGCTTCACGAAGTGCTGTTTCCGCAAGCGTGCGACCGACTTGCGGCCAGCCCTTGGGGATGATCCAGCGGCCTGTTCCGCGGCTCGTGATGACGAGAACTTTGAGGGAGCCCATATCGCGACGATAAACAAGCGCCGCAACTTGCTGCAAACGACCGGAAGGCGTCAGAATACGCTTTTCGGTTGCAATCAGTTGTTTTACTTGCGACTTCACCGCGAAAATCCCCTTTTGCTGATAGCATGATCCGATTCGCCAAAATAACAACTGGTTAGTTAGGCAACAGACCTTTGAAAATATTTGAAAAAAGCTTTTATTTTAAAGGTATTACTAAACTTCGGGGTAGGGATAGCAGCCTTGAAAACGCTATCCGCCCTTAATCGGCTTTATTCGGAGCGCTTTCCATAAGGTGCGATTGCGGCGGAAATATCACCACAACCGCGTTCATTTGTTTTCGTTTCATAGCGTTTTTATAAAACGGATATCGAGTTCGCGCCGGTTCTCTGACCGGATGCGCAACGTGTCAGCCGCGCTTGTCGCCTGCGATCGGCTCCTGATAGGTGAAGCCCATATCCCAGGGGAAGTAGATCCAGGTGTCCTGAGAAACCTCTGTTACAAAGGTATCGATCAGCGGACGGCCTTTAGGCTTGGCATAAACCGTTGCAAAATGGGCCTTCGGCATCATTTCGCGTACGATGGCTGCGGTTTTGCCGGTGTCGGTCAGATCATCAACGACGATGACGCCTTCGCCGCCATTTTCCAGAAGCGTTTCGCTTACGCCCTTGAGAATCTGCATTTCGCCCTGCGAGGTGTAATCATGATAGGACGCGATGCAGACGGTTTCGATGAGGCGAATGCCCAGCTCACGGCAAACGATGGCAGCAGGAACCAGACCGCCACGGGTGATGGCGACAATTGCGTGCCATTCGCGATTCATGCCGGAAATGCGCCAGGCGAGGGCGCGGGCATCGCGGTGGAACTGATCCCAGGAAACGGGAAAGGCTTTATCTGGCAAGGACATCGAAACGCTCCGTGGAACGATCCGGAGTTCGTTCTCCGGACCTTTAAAAACCAAAAATGCGCTGTGACGGATTGCCAAGCGCTGTAACTGTCAGGATCTGCAGCTTTTCTTCATCCGCGCCCATTTCAGGCGGGCGGCGGGAGAGGAAAAGGCTCTCCACCCGGCACAGTCAGCGCCGGGTGATGCTGATAACCGCAAAAATGGTGTTCTTGCAAGCGTGTCGTGTCATTGTACGCCGGTTGGCGAGAAAAATGGCTGAAACAGGCTTTCTAACGGGAAAAAAGCGTAAGAATGGGAAGCTCGTTCAACATGGAGCGCGTTACGCCGCCAAAGACCAGTTCTCGCAACCGGGAATGACTGTAAGCCCCCATCACCAGGAGATCGGCGCGTTCCGCGATGATATGTTCCCGCAACGCATCCTGCGCATAGCGTCCGTTGGATGCAATGGCGGTAGGGGTTACGTTGATGCCGTGCCGCGACAATGCTTCTGCAATATCATGGCTCGCCAAAGCCTGATCCTCGCCTTCGATTTCCGGCGGATCGACCCAAACGATTTCCGTTCTGTCTGCATGTTTCATCAGGGGCAGGGCGTCGAATGCGGCCCTGGCAGCTTCCCGCTTGCCGTTAAAGGCGACGACGATGCGGTCGAGCGACACCATCTGCAGCACCGGCGCATAGGGAACCAGCAAAACAGGGCAGCTCGAATTGAAAACAATTGTATCGGCTGTTTCGTCGTTGGTGGCGGGATCGTCCGGGTCGGGCTGTCCGGCAACCAGCAATTCCGCTCCCAGGCATGCCGTCAGCACGCCGTCTGCGGCTGTGCCCGTTTCCGAACGCGTGATGCGATACTCATAATTGATGCCCTGACGGCGCATTTCCTCTTCGAAGACATGTTTCAGTCTTTCGGACAGCTCCTTGTGCTGCTTATCATGCAATTCGAACATTCCCGGATCGATGAAGCCGTTCGGGTCGGCATAGACGATAGGAGAAGGAATGGAATAGAGCCCGATGACATGAATATCAGGCACTTTCTGCTTTAGAAGTCCAACGGCGGACACCACCCGTTTCAACTCGGATTCACTGCGAGAATAGGCAACCACCGTCTTGTAGGACATGACCGAACTCCTTCCGGCTGTTTTTCTATTTTAGCATATAGTGCAACGAGTTGCGCGGGCAAAAGGTTGCAGAGGATTAAGCTGCCCCTTCAGTCTCGAGCGATGAGATCATTTTTTCGATTGCATGGATTGCCGTATCGATTTTTTCTGGATCGCTTCCACGGACAACCAACTCTGTACTGAAACGCCCATTTTCGAATTTCGGATAGGAGCCGATAATCGTGTCGGGGTTTTCTTTCTGGATTTCCGTCAGAGGAGCGCCGATTACGCCTTCGCCAAAGGGACAGAGTACTGATCTGGACAGAAGTTTGCGGCCCGTCTTCAAGGTAGGCAGAACATTGTCGAGCATCGCCTGAAAGACAGACGGCACACCCGCCATCACATAGACATTGCCGATATGAAAACCCGGCGCAGCAGAGATTGGGTTGGCGATATGCTCCGAACCTTGTGGCATGCGCGCCATGCGCTTGCGTGAGTCGGTGAATTCCAGTCCGCGCTTTGCATAATTGTCGCCGAGCAGCTTCATGGCTTTCTCGTCATAGATACACGGCACGCCAAAGGCCGCGGAAACGGCATCAGCGGTAATGTCGTCATGGGTAGGGCCTATCCCGCCTGACGTAAAGATATAATCAAAATGCGGTCGCAACGCATTGAGAGCCGCTACAATGGCTATTTCTTCGTCCGGAACAATCCGTACTTCCTTGAGATCAATGCCCGCCACTGTCAGGACATCGGCAAGATGTCCGATATTCTTGTCCTTGGTGCGGCCCGAGAGAAGCTCGTCGCCAATTGCCAGCATGGCGGCCTTGACGGCTTGCTGCGGATTGTTGGTCATATCCAGACTCCATTTTCTGGCATCAGTTAAGCGCCAGCAGGACAAGGCTGCAACTGCTTTATTTCAGCATTTCCTTCGTTTGCGAGAAGTTGCGTCTTTCCAAAGAAGGCCGCTCCCCTAATTGAACCTGTCGAGGTTGGGGCCTCACAAAACGGGATATGGAGACGTCACATGGTTAAAGTGCTGGTGCTGTATTATTCGGCCTATGGTCATATGGAAAAAATGGCCAAGGCAGCTGCAGAAGGGGCGCGGGAAGGCGGTGCGGAGGTTACCCTCAAACGGGTGCCCGAACTGGTTCCACCTGATGTTGCGAAAGCCTCGCATTATAAGGTCGACCAGGATGCGCCAATCGCCACACCGGCTGAGCTTGCCGATTACGATGCCATCATTATCGGTACCGCTACCCGCTACGGCATGATGGCTGCCCAGATGAAGAATTTTCTCGACCAGACCGGCGGACTTTGGGCGAAAGGCGCTCTCATTAACAAGGTCGGATCGGTGATGGTTTCAACTGCCACACAGCATGGCGGTGCGGAACTGGCGTTGATTTCCACACAGTGGCAGATGCAGCATCATGGCATGATCATTGTCCCACTTTCCTACGCCTATCAGGGGCAGATGGGGAACGATGTTGTGCGCGGCGGTGCTCCCTATGGGATGACGACGACCGCGGACGGTGACGGCTCCCGCCAGCCTTCAGAACAGGAGTTGGACGGAGCCAGGTTTCAGGGTAAACGTGTTGCAGAAATCACCGCCAAGCTGCACAGCTAAGCCCATGTGAGGTATAGAAAGGCCGCAGATTCAGTCTGCGGCTTTTCCCAAAGTGATCATTTAGAAAACTTATTTAGTACCTTCTGTTTTATTGTCTTTTTCAACAACATGATAAGTCATTTGCGGGTAGGGAATGTTGATCCCTGCTTTGTCGAACTCGACCTTCACCGCTTTGATCGTATGGCGGGAAACCTGTATATATTTTGCGCTGTTTACCCAGTAGTTGGCGCTGAGAACGACGGCGTTGTCGCCGAGCTGCGATACGAAATAGGCTGGGACAGGTGTAGATAGGACACCTTCCTGATCCTCAATGACACTTTTCATGATAGCGAATGCCTGATCGATATCGTCTTCATAGCCAATCCCGACCTTGAAATCGTGCATGCGGGTTTTCATGCGGCTGTAATTGGTGACGGGCGTATTCCAGAGCGAGGAATTGGGGGCCAGTACGTAAAGCCCGTCGCCGGTTTTAAGCTCCGTCGCGAACAAGCCGACGTCCTGTACCGTGCCGACAATGGTGCCGGCGCTGATATATTCCCCGACGCGAAACGGTCGGAGTACCAGAAGCATGATGCCTGCAGCGATGTTCTGTAACGTGCCCTGAAGCGCTAGCCCAATTGCGAGACCAATTGCACCGAGGGCTGCGAGAATGGAAGCTGTCTGGACGCCAAACTGTCCAAGAACCATAACCAGAATGATGACGAGTATGCCGTATCGGACGACAGCGCCGAAAAAGCCGACAAGCGTTTGATCGAAGCCGCGAATTTTCGATAACGACTGTATCGTCCATTTCTGAAGGATTCCGGCGAGTAACCAGCCGACACAAAGGATAATCAGCGCGCCGAGAGTGGAGACCGAATATCGTATGAGAAGGTCGTAAATCTGGAGAACGAATGCGTTTGTATTCGCGATAATCTGTGTGGCTTGTTCTTCCATTGTTCCGTCTGCATCTGTTTCGATAAGGGGAAGACAGGAGGATAGGGCAGCAAACCGTCAAGGCGAGGTTGCCCGTAACGGATAACGGAAAAACAGAGAGCAAAAAAGGAGAATGGTGCGGTCGGCGGGACTTGAACCCGCAAGTCTAAAAGACGACGGATTTTAAGTCCGTTGCGTATACCAATTTCGCCACGACCGCAGCAATTGCCATTGTCTATGTCATGATTTGTATCATGAATTCAAGCCACAAAGCCTGCTAACATCAACAGTTAGCATTGCCGAATATATGCTTACTCTAAATCGTTGATTTCACGGTCTGGCGAGCTTCAACCTTGTCTGCATTGTCAAACCCATGTAGCGATGGGCTAAAACCCGTAGGAAATGCAGAAAGTCGAATAATGACCGCCTTCGTCAAATCCGTATCCGAGGCCGAAAAGGCAATGCGCGCGTTGTTTTCCGAAACACCGCTGCAGCTCAACGATTACTTGTCCCGGAAGTACGGTGCGGAGATTTGGCTCAAGCGCGAAGACCTTACTCCCGTTCGCTCCTACAAGATTCGCGGCGCCTTCAATTTCATTTCCAAAGCGGTCGAAACAACAGACAAGAATGTCGTGTTCGTTTGCGCCTCTGCAGGTAATCATGCGCAAGGGTTTGCATTCGTCTGCCGTCATTTTGGCCGCAAGGGCGTGGTTTTCATGCCGGTTACGACGCCGCAGCAGAAAATTGACAAGACACGCGCTTTTGGTGGCGAGTTCATCGAAATCAAGCTGGTGGGTGATATTTTCGATGTTTGCTATGCTGCCTCACAGGAATTTGCCGCAAGCCAAAAGGGCGTGATGGTACCGCCTTTCGATCATCCCGGTATCGTCGAAGGGCAGGCTACGGTGGCGCTTGAGATCGAACGGCAACTGCCTGAGGGGAAGAAGCCCGACTTCATCCTGCTGCCTGTCGGCGGCGGCGGACTATCCGGTGGCGTTACGCAATATGTTTCCGATCTGCGCTGGAAGACGAATTTCCGCTTCATCGAGCCCCAGGGCGCAGCGAGCCTGAAAGGAAGTCTTGAGGCAGGCAAGCGTATCAAGCTCACCCATGTCGACAATTTTGTCGATGGTGCGGCTGTTGCTGAGATCGGCAAGGAAAACTTTAAGCTTCTCAAAGGGTTCGATCCGAAAACTGTCATAACGGTTCCGGAAAACCGGCTTTGCGCAACGATCATCGAAATGCTCAATATTGAAGGCGTTGTGCTTGAACCTGCCGGCGCGCTCGGCATTGATGCGCTAAAGGATTTCAAGAAGAGTGATCTCAAAGGCAAGCGCATCGTCATTGTTGTATCGGGCGGCAATTTCGATTTCGAACGCCTGCCGGATGTGCGTGAGCGCGCACTGCGCTTCGAAGGCTTGAAGAAATATTTCATCTTCCGCTTTCCGCAAAGGCCGGGTGCGCTTCGTTCATTCCTTGATCTTCTGGGACCGGAAGATGATATTGCGCGTTTCGAATATCTGAAGAAATCGGCGCGCAATTTCGGTTCCGTGCTGATCGGCATCGAAACGAAGAACGCATCAAACTTCAAGCTTCTGGAAAAGAAATTTGCAGAAGCCGGTTGGGCCTATCAGGACATCACGGACAATCAGGTGCTCGCTGATTTCATCATCTGATTTCGGTGGCTTAAGCGAAATCAGTTGCTTTTTCGGCGAAAACACCCCATATGCCGCGTCAGGCGCATGGGCCGACGTTTTCGTCGGCTTTCCCGGCATTGGACTTGTTGCGTCTCGCCTCTGTCTTCCAGAATGGTCTGGAAGCGGGGAGACCCGAGAAAATGTTCGGGCACGGCAGCGCAAGTCGCCAGGAGTTTACAAGCTTCGGCGTCCCGTCGTCATCATTGAACAGATAGAGTTCGGCAAGTTGCGCTTGACCGGCATTTGGATGCGGACCGTGACAATCATGGCGCCGCCGAAAGAGATTGAATTGACAAAAGAAATTACGGGCGGTTTTGCCGCTCTTGGCGTTACCGGCATTTTGCTCAAGGGCGTTGAAGCCGCTGGCATGACCGAGCCGAAGCCTATCCAGTTACAGGCGATCCCGCACCAGCTTGAAGGTCGCGATATTCTGGGCATCGCCCAGACCGGCTCCGGCAAGACCGCGGCTTTCAGCCTGCCTATCCTGCAAAAAATCATCGGCCTCGGCGACAAGCGCCGTCCGAAGACCGCACGCGCACTGATCCTCGCACCGACGCGGGAACTCGCCGTGCAGATTGAACAGACGATCCGCAATGTTTCCAAACACGCGCATATCTCGACAGCGCTGGTTCTTGGTGGCGTTTCCAAGCTGTCCCAGATCAAGCGTATCGCGCCGGGCATCGACGTTCTGATCGCCACGCCCGGTCGTCTGACCGACCTGATGCGTGACGGTCTGGTAGACCTGTCACAGACGCGCTGGCTCGTTCTCGACGAGGCTGACCGTATGCTGGATATGGGCTTCATCAACGACGTGAAGCGCATCGCAAAGGCAACCCATTCCGACCGTCAGACCGCGCTGTTTTCGGCAACAATGCCAAAGGAAATCGCATCGCTGGCCGGGAGCCTGCTGCGCGATCCGGTTCGTGTCGAAGTCGCTCCGCAGGGAACGACGGCTGCCGAAATCACGCAGGTCGTGCATCCCGTGCACACCAAGGAGAAGCGTCGTCTTCTTTCTGCGCTGCTGGGCGATAAGGCCATGCGCTCGGTCATCGTCTTCACCCGTACGAAGCACGGTGCCGATGCGGTGGTCCGTCATCTGGAACGCGATGGCTATGAAGTCGCCGCCATCCACGGCAACAAATCGCAGAATGCCCGTCAGCGCGCGCTGAACGGATTCCGTGATGGATCGTTGCGGATATTGATCGCGACCGACATTGCTGCTCGTGGCATCGATGTGCCCGGCATCAGCCATGTCGTGAATTACGATCTGCCGGATGAGCCGGAAACCTATGTCCACCGTATTGGCCGCACGGGTCGCAATGGTGCCAGCGGCGCGTCAATCACGCTCTACGATCCAGCAGCGGAAGAATCCAAGCTGAGAGCGGTCGAGCGTGTGACGCGCAACAAGCTTCCGATCAAGGATGCACCTGTGGAGCTTGCGCCGGCTCCAGCTCCGCGAGCCACCACTCCGGGCGAGCGTCCGCAGAAGACCGGGCATCGTAAAGGCGGAACGCCACAGAAGCCGCGCCGTGCCGCTCCGAAGGTTGGGGAACATCGCGGAGGCGCTCACGCGAGCGGTGAAGCTGCACCGAAAGCGAAGCGTCCGTTCCGCCGCAAGCGTCGCAATGCCAACGGCAATGGCGGACAGCGCGCAGCGTAAGTCACATACCTCAAACATTTTTCCAAAAAGCCGCCCATTTCGGGCGGCTTTTCTATTTGTGGTCGCGAGACCGGTTTCAGTTTGCGTAAAAGGCTGGAAAAATATTCCATGCTTGCTTGAAGGGCAGGGCGCTTCCTCATAACGTCCTCTGCGAAACAGGAAGGACGGAAGCCATGTTCCAATCAGTGCTAGACGCTATCGGCAATACGCCATTGATCCATTTGAAGAAGGCTTCCGAACTGACCGGCTGTGCAATTTATGGCAAGGCCGAATTTCTCAATCCCGGCCAGTCGGTAAAGGACCGCGCAGCGCTCTATATTATTCGCGATGCCGAAAAACGCGGACTTTTGAAGCCCGGCGGGGTCATCGTTGAAGGTACGGCGGGCAATACCGGCATTGGCCTCACGATGGTTGCAAAAGCGCTTGGCTATCGCACCGTGATCGTTATTCCCGAAACGCAAAGCCAGGAAAAGAAGGACGCCCTGCGCCTGCTTGGTGCGGAACTGATCGAAGTTCCAGCCGCCCCCTATCGAAACCCGAACAATTATGTGCGCCTGTCCGGACGCTTGGCCGAACAACTGGCAAAGACGGAGCCTAACGGTGCGGTATGGGCTAACCAGTTCGACAATCCGATCAACCGGCAAGCCCATATCGAAACGACAGCACAGGAAATCTGGCGCGACACTGACGGTAAGGTCGATGGATTTGTCGCCGCTGTCGGATCGGGTGGAACGCTTGTCGGCACTGCATTCGGCCTGAAAAACCACAATCCCGACATCAAGATCGCACTTGCCGATCCATATGGAGCCGCACTTCATTCCTTCTATACGACAGGCGAACTGAAAGCCGAAGGCGACTCAATTACAGAAGGCATAGGGCAGGGGCGTATTACTGCCAATCTTGAAGGATTCACTCCCGATTTCTCCTATCGCCTGTCGGACGCGGAGGCGCTTGATATCGTGTTCGACCTCGTGGAAAATGAGGGGCTTTGCCTCGGCGGTTCTTCGGGTATCAATATTGCAGGCGCAATCCGGCTTGCAAAAGATCTCGGGCCGGGCCACACAATTGTGACGGTGCTTTGCGACTATGGTAATCGTTACCAGTCCAAGCTGTTCAATCCTGCTTTCCTGCACGGCAAGAAACTGCCCGTACCGGGATGGCTGGAGAAGAATACCGAGATAGACATACCGTTCGAGGGATAATCATGGCATACGAGACCGAAGCGCTTTTCCGCGAAGATTCCTATCTTTCAACGGCGGAGGGCACGGTTCTCGCCATTACCGAAACGGGCGGGATCATTCTCGACCAGACAAATTTCTATGCGACCTCTGGTGGCCAGCCAGGGGATATCGGTTTTTTTGAACGCGCGGATGGTTCTCGTATCTCGATAACCGCGACTGTTACCGGCGAAAACAAGAACGAAATCATTCATGTTCCAGCAGAAGGGCAAGCTTCGCCCACAGTCGGTGAGAAGCTGGTCCTGCACGTCGACTGGCCGCGTCGCTACAAGCTGATGCGGATGCATACGGCTTGTCACCTGCTTTCCGTTGTATGCCCGTTCCCGATTACTGGCGCTGCGGTGGGCGAGGATGAAAGTCGCGTTGATTTCGACCTTCCCGACGCAAGCTACACCAAGGAATTCGTGACGGAAAAGCTTATGGAGCGGGTGAACGTCAATGACGCGGTTGCCATTCGCTGGATCAGCGATGAAGAATTCCTCGCAAATCCGGATATCGTGAAGTCGAAGAATGTGCGTCCGCCGGTCGGGCTCGGTCGGATACGCCTTGTTCTCATCGGCGAAAACGGTGTGGTGGATTCACAACCTTGCGGCGGTACGCACGTTTCCGAAACGCAGGAAGTGGGTGAAATCCACATCGGCAAGATCGAGAAAAAGGGCAAGGAAAACCGCCGGTTCCGAATTCGTTTTGGCGCCCTGCCAGAGGCTTGAACCCATTGTTTTCCGCATGTTTCCGGTTTTGCGAAACATGCTTGAGGAGTGTTGACCCATGGTAGAGAAAAGCGCCTTCGTCGTTTCACGGGACTGGTTGAAAGAGCGGCTCGGCAAGCCCGGCCTCGCGATTGTCGATGCCTCCTGGTATCTCCCGGCTGCTGGACGCAATGGTGAGAGCGAATACAACGCAGGACATATTCCGGGCGCCGTATTCTTCGATCAGGACAAGATTGCTGACAAGGAATCCGGCCTGCCGCACACCCTGCCGTCGCCACAGCTTTTTGCGCAGCATGTCGGAGCCATGGGAATCACGGCTGATGAGACTGTCGTGGTCTATGACGGGGTTGGCATGTTTTCAGCGCCGCGCGTCTGGTGGATGTTCTGTGTCATGGGTGTGAAAAATGCCTATGTGCTTGATGGCGGCTTCGACGGCTGGAAAAAGGCCGGTTACCCGGTCACCGATGAAGTGACAAGGATTGCGCCAACGCTGTTCACGCCATCGTTCAACGAGGCAGCAGTCGTTGATTTCAAACAGATGCGAGAAATCGTTGACGAACGACGCTCGCAGATCGCCGATGCACGCGCAGCCGGTCGCTTCACGGGACGCGATGCCGAGCCACGTGCGGGCATGCGCTCCGGCCATATGCCCGGAGCGCGCAACGTTCCCGTCGGCACCTTGTCTGAAAACGGTGAGTTGAAGGATCTGGCGAGCGTGCGCAAGATTTTCGATGAAGCCGGGGTCGATCTTTCCAAGCCGGTGGTTACAAGCTGTGGCTCCGGCGTAACGGCGGCGGTCATCATGCTGGCGCTGGCGTCGGTCGGTCACACGGATAATCGTCTTTACGATGGCTCTTGGAGTGAGTGGGGCAGCAGGCAGGATACGCCCGTTGTCACCGGTGAAGCCGAATAAATATGACCGGAAAACTGACCGCCCGCATCACCCATCTGGAAATGTCTGCCCGTCAGGCCACTCAGGTGCCAGTGCCGTCTGGTATCCGCCTCGCGATCATGCGCGCGGGCACCATGCCGGTCCATTATTACCGCTATCTCTATGAACAGGTCGGCCGCAAGCATCACTGGATGATGCGGCGTGTACAGACAGACGGGGAAGTTGCAACCGCAATTCACGCCGATACGACTGAAATCCATGTCCTTTACGCGGATGGCTGCCCGGCAGGTTTCGTCGAGCTTGATCTCTCAGCCTTGCCGGAAGCCGCCGAGATTGTCTATTTCGGCCTTATCAATGATTTTCAGGGACGGGGACTGGGCAAGTTCTTCCTCGGTGAAGCCATTTCCGCCGCCTGGGCGCATGGCCCGGAAAAGGTGATGATCCACACCAACACGCTTGACAGCCCGCGTGCATTGCAGCTCTACCAGAAAATGGGTTTCGTGCCTGTGGGATGGTCCGAAGAAGTCATCGAACCCTGGAAATGATCCGTGGCGCTATCCGCGCGCCACCTCACGAGCACTAGCTATAGAAACGACGGACGCGCTGGCCAGGCGCCCGCTTTCCTCATCGAAGACCACACAATTGCGTCCGCGCTGCTTGGCCATGTAGAGGCAGCGGTCCGCGCGGCTGAGCACCTGCGAATTCGTCTCGTTCTTCGGTGCAGAGGCAACGCCGATACTGATCGTCAACGGATAGACCTGATATTCGGTCGTATGAAACGGTGTGTTTTCCACTTCCGCGCGAATACGTTGTGCAACACGCATACCGGTTTCGCCGCTCGCCCCCGGCAGGAAAACACAAAACTCTTCCCCGCCAATGCGACCGACGAGGTCACCTTTTCGTGTCACATTCTGGAGTGCGAAAGCAATCAGCTTCAAAGCGCGATCGCCCACCCCGTGTCCGAACGTATCATTGATTGCCTTGAAGTGATCTGCGTCAACGACGAGCAATGTCCCGGTCTCGATACGGGAGCGGCTGATCTTCATGGATTCAAACAGCGCTTCGCGGTTGAGAAGGCCAGTCATGTGATCGATCCTCGAGCGCGCCTGCAGTTCGACATGCGCCTTTTCGAGCTGGAGATAGGCATCTTTCAGCTTGCCATGCTGATGAAAAATATATGCAAGGGAAGGGAAAGCTGTAGCCGCAGGAATCCCTGCGCTTAGAGTAAGCGCAACGACGCCCGGGCTTACGCCAGCTGAATAAGCCACAATCGACGTCGCTCCTATCGAGAACAACACGACAGACAGCGTTATCAGTGCTGCTTTCAAAAGAGCAGTCTTCTTCATGCCCTCGCACTCCCAACCCTGAGTGAGGATGATCAACGACCCCGCCTGAACCCCAGATGAACGGGCTTTATTTTGCGGGCCTTATAAAAGGAACGCCTGTGAGGGGAAAGATACCACCATGCACTTCCTACAATTTTTTGTTTATGCGTGCCATTAATGACACAATCATAGGTAGCATAACGGTTTTATATTACGAGGAAACCTAAATAAGCACAACTATGTTTAAAAGAATTGCCTCAATGAGACATAAATCGCAAGTCTCTAATATAACTCGGAAATAGCTTGAACGGGCTACTATAAAAATCCCGGAGCGGCGAGTTGCCCGAAACTCCGGGATTCTTAACTGTTATTGTCTTCAATCAGAAGACCGCCAGATATTTCAGCAGTGAAATTATACCAATTATGATCACGATAACTTGAGCGATCTGTTTGACCTTGGCGTCGAGAGGCAGCATGTTGATGAGATAAAGCACGAGGAAGATAACAAGAATTGTTATCAGAAGGCTGATGAGGATGGACATAGGCGGTCTGATCCTTCCCGGAACTTGGGTTGCGTTGCTCACCGACGGCCGTTCCTCCGCGCCGTCTGATTGAGCCCGTTCAAACCGAAAGAAGAGCAGGGCTCTTGCTGCCGGCACATCGTTTCCAATCCAAAAACAATGTGCCGGTTAACGTCCCAAGGAAAAGAATGTTCCGCTTTATAAGCAAGAACTTAAATCAAGCTGGCGCCGAACAACGCAAGACATTCCAGATAATCAGCTGCGCATACTGCCCGTCTCGCGGCGGCGCTGATGCCAGCTGAAGGCTTCTTCGATCAGATGAGGTGTATGCCCGCCACGCGTGCATGCACGGTCGAAATAATCGTTGAGGTGCGGGCGATAATCCGGATGTGCGCAATTGTCGATGATGACACGTGCGCGTTCACGCGGGGCGAGGCCGCGTAGATCGGCAAGGCCCTGTTCCGTTACCAGAATGTCCACGTCATGTTCCGTATGGTCGACATGCGTGACCATGGGAACGACAGAGGATATGGCGCCGTTCTTGGCTTCGGACTTGGTGACGAAGATTGAAATGAAGGCGTTACGGGCAAAGTCGCCGGACCCACCGATCCCGTTCATCATATGTGTGCCATCGACATGCGTGGAGTTCACATTGCCGTAAATGTCGAATTCCAGCGCTGTATTGATGCCGATAATGCCGAGACGGCGGATGACTTCTGGATGATTGCTGATTTCCTGCGGGCGCAGAATGAGCTTGTCTCGGTAACGGTCGATATTATTGAAGACCCGCTCTCCACAGGCGGGACTGAGCGTGATTGACGATCCGGATGCAAAGTCGAGCTTTCCGGCATCGAAGAGATCGAAAGTGCTGTCCTGCAGCACTTCGCTATACATGCGCAGATTATGGAACGGGCTATCCCCAAAGCCATTCAACACGGCGTTCGCAATGGTGCCGATACCGGCCTGAAGCGGGTTCAGCGTCAGGTCGAGACGTCCGGCGGCCACTTCCTGCATCAGAAATTCGATCAGATGGCCAGCAATTGCGATGGTTTCGCCGTCGGCCGGCTCCACAGTGGATGCGCTGTCATTCTCCTGCGTGATGACGATGCCTGCGATCTTTTCCGGCGGGATCGGAATATAGGGCAGGCCGACCCGGCTATCGCATGCCGTGACCGGTATCGGATCGCGGGAAGGGCGCTTCGTCGGAATATAGATGTCGTGCAGACCTTCAAGGGCCATGGGCTGGTTGAGATTTACTTCAACGATCACCTTTTCAGCCAAAATGGCAAAACTTGCCGAGTTGCCGATCGATGTCGTGGGAATGATCCCTCCGCTTTCGGTAATGGCAAGGGCCTCAACGACAGCGTAATCGATGGGCCCGATCTGGTTCGAGCGCAATTGCTCGACAGTTTCGGAAAGATGCTGGTCTATGAACATCACTTCGCCGCGATTGATGGCGGCACGCAGGGTTCTGTCGACCTGAAACGGCATACGCCGTGAGAGCACGTGGGCTTCGGTGAGAAGCTTGTCAACATCGTGACCGAGCGATGCTCCGGTAATCAGCGTGATCTTGAAGGGGTCCGTTGCGGCACGGGCGGCCATGGCAACCGGCACAGCCTTGGCGTCGCCAGCGCGGGTAAACCCGCTCATGCCGACGATCATGCCGTCCTGGATAAGGCTTGCGGCTTGCTCCGCGGTAATGATCTTGTCTCGAAGCGAAGTGTTTCGAATACGTGCTTCCAACATCTTTAAATCTACCTTCCTTCCCATCGGGCCTTCCCATTCGGGCCTTCCCATTCGGGCTTGAGCCGGAAATGGCGCTCGCCGTCTCGAAAGCAAGATACTGCTACCGACCATTTGCGAAATACGCCGCCGCCCGGGTAATAGCGCATATGAACCGCCAGCACACGCATGCTTTGGTCTTAGATACCAAGACAGATTGCCCTGATACGGAGTGTATTTCTCACGTCGTACGATTCTTCGAAATGATTGAAATCAACGATGCAAAGCACGCTGCCGCACGGTCCAATTGACATGAGGGGCAGGATATAAACGGCTGATGCTCGATGATACGTATTGATCACATAAGATAGATTATGGAACTACCCAATATAAATCCGACGTTGAATTGGCGGCCTTGTGAATAGCAGAGCTTCTTCAAGGCTCAATACGAGCCCTGAGTTGGCAACCAAAGGCCCTAGCGGCGCCGAGCGATATAGAGATGGCCTGGAACTGGTGATCCTTGTTCGCTGCGCACGACAATATCTTCGCAACGCACACAATCCATTCCGTGATTGTCGAGCATTGCACGCACATAGGATTGTGCATGTGCAAAGCGCTGATAGTCTCCAACCATGAATGCACGCCCGGCCAGCCGCGTATCGTCGAGCGTCTCGCTGGAAAATCCGAAATGTCCACCCGACGACAGATGCGCAGCAACACCTGCGAAGAACTTGTCGAGCTCGCCCATATAAGGAAGAACATCAGTGGCGATGATCAGGTCCCAATCCGTTTCATCGGTAGTTTCGAGGAAGCGCACGGCCTCGCCAACGAACAGTGCCTGATAATCACCTTTCTCGTAAGCCACTTCGATCATGTTCTCTGAAATATCGACGCCGGTTTTATGCTCAGCCATATCATCGAGCGCGTCGGCAGACAGACCAGTGCCGCAACCCAGATCAAGCATACGTTCTGCGAAAAACTCTTCATTCATCTCAAGGAGCATTTCGCGCAGCTGCAACGGAACGTCGTAACCGAGCTGATCAACGAGGATCGTATCGAACATCTCTGCATGCTGATCGAAAAGCGTCGACACATAGGCATCCGGCGCCTTGAGTGGCACCGCTCCACGTCCCATGCTGGCAAGCCGCACTGCAGCGCCTCCGTGATCATCGGGATCGATACGCAAAACGTTTTCATAGGCCTTGGCAGCCGCATCGAAATCCCCAGCTTTTTCCAGCGCGAGTGCCCGGTTATAGGCTTCTGCAAGCGCTTCCTGATCAAAAGCCGGTTTGTCGTTTTCAGCCATGAAGATAGGCCCTTCTTCTGTCCGTCACCTGTTAGGTGCGGCATGTAACTATTTGTAAAATCGGAATTTTTAGTTCAAACGACATTCGAAAGCGTAGAGCAGGAAGAATGTCCCTCCCCGTTTCCTACGCTGATCCGGCAAACGTCGCAGGCGGTTCCGCTTATATCGAAAAACGTTGCCTATTCCGCAGCGGCCGTGACGCGTTCGTCATGCCCCTTATGGTCCGCAAGCTTTCGCGCGATCACGGCACAGGCCATAAGCTGAATCTGGTGAAAGAGCATCAAAGGCAGAACAATGCTGCCAACATTTGCGCCGGCAAAAATCGCGCTTGCCATCGGCGCACCGCTGGCTAGGCTCTTCTTTGATCCGCAAAACATGATCGTAATGCGGTCCGAACGATTGAACCCAAGCCATTTGCTGCCGTACCAGGTGGCGAGCAGGACAGCGACCAGCAGGATAATATTGACGCCGACCATCATGCCGAGATCATCCCATGAAACGGTACGCCAAAGCCCTTCGACCACGGCTTCGCTGAAGGCCAGATAAACCACCATCAGGATCGAGCCGCGATCAACAAAGCCGAGCGCCTTGCTATGGCGGCGCATGAAATTGCCAATCCATGGCTGCAGAATCTGCCCGAGCACGAACGGTGCGAGCAGTTGCAACAGAATGGATTCCAGCGCGTCGATCGATATTCCGCCGCCGCCTTTGACAGCGAACAACAGGCCAACCAGGAGCGGTGTGAGAAACATGCCGAAAATGTTCGATGCTGACGCCGATACGATTGCGGCTGAGACATTGCCGCCTGCAATTGACGTGAAGGCGATGGACGACTGGACCGTCGAAGGCAGAACACAGAGAAAGAGGATTCCTGTGTAGAAAGCCGACTGTGACAAGCCGGGAATGGTCCAGCCTGCTACCAGACCGAGGATCGGAAACAGGATGAACGTCGACGAGAGGACTGCCAGATGCAGTCTCCAGTGCGTTATACCTGCAACTACAGCCTCGCGAGACAGCCGGGCGCCATGCAGGAAGAACAAAAGCCCGACTGCGAATTTCGTCGCCAGTGCGAACCAATCTGCAAATTCACCGTGCACGGGAAGCACCGACGCAATCAGAATGGTCACGATCAGCATGCTGGTGAATTTATCAGGCAGGAAGCGCATCATATCGTCCAATCTTGCAGGCACCGTGGAACGCGGCGCCCGCTTCATTCATACGGTTATTTCGGCCCGATTTGGTTCACTCGTAGCCGTTGGGATTCTTCGATTGCCAATGCCACATATCCTGGCACATTTCGCGCAGGTTCTTCTCTGCCGACCAGCCCAGGAAATCGCGAGCAAAACTCGGATCAGCGTAGCATTCTGCCACATCGCCCGGACGGCGTGGTGCAATCTCGTATTTGATCTCGCGATTCGAAACATGTTCGAATGCCTTGACCACATCGAGAACGCTATAGCCCTGCCCCGTACCCAAATTGACCGAGAAGCACTGCGGCTCATCGAGCTTCTTGAGCGCTTTCAGGTGACCGGCAGCCAGATCCACCACATGGATATAGTCGCGAACGCCGGTGCCATCAGGCGTTGGATAATCATTGCCCCAGACATTCAGTTTCTCGCGACGGCCGGTGGCAACCTGCGCGATGATCGGCATGAGATTGTTCGGGATACCTTTCGGATCTTCGCCGATCAGGCCGCTCTCATGCGCACCAACCGGGTTGAAATACCGCAGGATGGCAATCTTCCAGCTATTATCGCCATTATAAATATCGCGAAGCATGTCTTCGATGACCAGCTTGGTACGGCCATAGGGGTTTGTTGCCGTTAGCGGCTGGTCTTCGGTAATCGGCAGTTTTTGCGGATCGCCATAGACCGTGGCCGACGAGCTGAAAACCAGTGTCTTGACGCCGGTGGCTTCCATCGCTTGCAGCAGGCGGAGCGTACCCACCACATTGCAATCATAATAGAGCATCGGCTTTTCGCTCGATTCTCCAACGGCTTTCAGACCTGCAAAGTGAATGACGGCAGTGCATTTATGATGCCGGATCACCTGTTCCAGAAAGGCGCGATCACGGATGTCACCCGCTTCGCGGCGCGGCGGACGCCCGGTAATCTTTTCGATGCGATGCAGGGCTTCCGGGTGGCTGTTGTCAAAATTATCGACCACAACGACGTCGTGGCCTGCCTCGATGAGCTGAACGCAGGTGTGCGAGCCGATATAGCCAGCGCCGCCAGTCACAAGAATTGTCATCGTTTATGTATCCGCTTGTTGAACATACCGCCCCGATGTGCGATCCCCGGCTGACTATGCAAAATCAGTAACAGACTTCAAGCCACACGGTGCGATTCTCTTGAATGGTTGCAGTAGATCAGCCAAGTTTGACGGAGCGATGATGAAACCATCCCGCAATATTGATCGCCTTCTGGAAATCATGGCAGCGCTCCGCGATCCTGAAACTGGCTGTCCGTGGGATGTAGAGCAGAGTTTCGAATCTATCATGCCCTATACGCTTGAGGAAACTTACGAAGTCCTCGATGCCATAGAGCGCAACGATATGGATGATCTGCGCGAAGAGCTTGGCGATCTGCTGTTGCAAGTGGTGTTCCATTCACGCATGGCCGAAGAACAGGGCAGCTTTGCTTTCGGTGATGTCGTGGAAGCCATCACGCATAAGATGATCAGGCGGCATCCGCATGTCTTTGGCGACGCTGAAGCCAGAAGTGCAGGCATGGCCAAGGGCTCGTGGAATCGCATCAAGGCCGAAGAAAAAGCCGAAAGAGCCGAACGGCGCTCGAAACTCGGGCTGGAAACGATCGAAAAGAACGGCTTTCTGGACGATATTCCACAGGCCTTCCCTGCCCTTCTTCGTGCGTTGAAGCTCCAGCAGAAAGCCGCGAAAGTCGGCTTCGACTGGTCTGAGGCAGCACCGATCCTCGACAAGATCGCCGAGGAAACCGCAGAGCTTAAGGAAGCCATGGCGGCGAAGGAACGTGCGGATATCGAAGAGGAATATGGCGACCTTTTGTTTGCCATGGTCAATCTTGGCCGCCATCTTGAGATCGATGCAGAAACTGCACTCGTCGCCGCCAATGAGAAATTCAAGCGGCGGTTCCATTTCATCGAAAAGACGCTCGATGAAACCGGAAGCGATCTTGATGCCGCGACCCTCGATGAAATGGAAGCAATCTGGGGTGAAGCAAAGAAAAAAGGCCTCTAACTATTTGTTTTTACGCATTTCCGGACGCAAAACCGTTTCACACTTTTGCTGGAATGCTCAATTGCCTTATTTTTCATCTTCCCATTTTGGGCGGAACATCTGATAGACGCTTTCCGTTGTTGCGAAATCCATATAACCGAGCCTGCTGACCGGTCTCGCTTTCGCAATATCGATGAGACCATCAGTCAGAACCTGTTCATCGATATGCACACCGACGACTTCACCAATCACCATGTAATTGTCGGTCGGCCTGCCCTCTTTGTCCTGCAATCGCTTGATTTCCACCGCCACACATTCAAGCGCGGCATAAGCTTCCTTGACGCGCGGCGCTGCTATAAGCCTGCTTGGTGCCCTGGTGAGCCCGGCATATTCAAACTCGCTGATCCCGCGAGGCGCATTGACGGATGACGCATTCATCTGGGTTCTCAAATGATCGCTCACCAGATTTGCCGTGAACTCGCCGGTTTCCTCGATGAACGAAACACTGTCCTTCGCGCCGCTCGATGAAAACATAACCATCGGCGGCGTGTCGCAGATCGCGTTGAAGAAGGAGTAGGGCGCGAGATTGACCGCGCCCTCTTTCGACTGCGTCCCGATCCAGCCAATGGGGCGCGGGGCAACAATTGCCTTGAACGGATTATGGGGCAGCGGGTGCCCTTCCCTTGGTTCATAAAACATATGTTTATCCGTTGATTAGCAAGTCTTGTTGGAGTCGACTCTAAGCTTGCGTCCATGGGCCGGAATATTCAGTCACGATCTTGTCCATATCGGCCCTTGGGCGTTCCGGCATCTTGTTTGCTGCCGTTCCGATATGAACGAAACCCGCAACACGTTCATTGGGCGCCAGTCCCAGAAAAGCGCGGGCGGGTGCGTCATCTGAATACCAGTTTGTAATCCAGTTGCTGGCATATCCAAGCGCGCTGGCAGCAGTGCACAGGTTCATCGCGACAGCGCCTGCCGAAAGGAACTGCTCCCATTCAGGAATGCGTTCGTGCGCAACCGGCGATGACACCACGCCGACAACGAGCGGCGCGCGTGAAAAGCGTGTCAGCTCCTTTTCTTTCCGTCCTTCCGGCATTGGGCCTTCAATTTCTTCGGCGCGTTGAGCCAGATACTCGCCGACTTTCAGCCGTGCATCGCCGCGATATAGGATGAAACGCCAGGGCGTCAGGCGTCCGTGGTCAGGCACGCGTGCTGCAACTTTCAGCAAGGCTGCAAGTTCCTCACCCTCGGGAGCTGGCTCGGAAATAACCGAAATCGGGGTGGAACTGCGCTGCGCCAGAAAGTCAAACACCGGATGGGCCACGGTTAACCTCGTTATTAAAATGCTGCTTCTCTTGCTCCACTTATTCGGAGCTGCTTCTTCTCGCCCGTTGCATCTGAACTGTAAAGTCAAAATTCAGGAATGGATTAAATGCTGGAAGTTGGAAAAATGCGAGCACGGGAAGCGATTTGGCCTTGAATTCGCCACCCGCATAGGCTCAAAAATACAGCATGTCGGATTGCTTGAACCTGTTTTATCCAAAGAGAAAAAATGCCCTACGCGGAGGATCGTTTTTGACAGCGGTTCTGCTCGCCGTCAGTGCAATGCCTTCAATGGCTCAGGGCCTTGATCCCCAGACAAGTATCCCACAGTTGCAGACCACCACGACCGGCCTGCCGGACTTGCCGCAACCGACGCTCAATCTCCCCACGTTGAACACTTACGCCTCCCCGTCCAGCCCCGAGAACAATCCGCTCGTCCAGACACGTGAACTCGATCTCAAGGCGCGGTTGAGTGAAAGCGGCGGTGACATTCCGACAGGTCTCGTATGGCGCGTATTTTCGCCTGATGTCGGAGCTGATGGTCAACTGCCGTTGATCGCAAGCGCGCAGGGCGGTAGCGCTGTGTTCAATCTGCCGGAGGGTAGCTATCTGGTGCATGTGGCCTATGGGCGCGCCGGAGCCACCAAGCGCATTACCGTCGGCAATGCGACCCGTCATGAAATAATGATGCTCGATGCAGGTGGCATGAAACTCAGCGCGATTCTGCCGGACGGCGGCAAGATCAATGACGATCTCCTGCGTTTTTCTATCTATGCCGACGAAGACAATAATGATCGTTCGCTGATCGTGCCCGACGTCAAGCCAAACACAGTCATTCGCCTCAACAGCGGCACCTATCATGTTGTTTCGAACTATGGCACCGCGAACGCCACCATTCGGGCCGATATCCGTGTGGAAGCGGGAAAACTGACGGAAGCGACTGTCCAGCATCGCGCCGCGGAAGTGACGTTGAAGCTTGTACGCGAGCGCGGCGGCGAAGCACTTGCCGATACGTCCTGGTCCATCCTGAATGCTTCCGGCGATGTGGTGCGCGAAAGCGCTGGCGCTTATTCATCGATGGTACTTATCGAAGGCGATTATGTTGCTGTCGCCAAGAACAAGGACCGCATCTATCAGCGAGATTTCAAGGTTTCATCCGGCAAGAATGAGGAAGTCGAAGTCGTTGCCAATGGCGAATCCGAATCTGTGCAAGACAGCATGGATTGAAACAAGCTATCTGCAAAAGCAAAAGGCCGCGTGGTGCGCGGCCTTTTTATTATCAGTTACCGTTCTTGAGCCGGAGCAGATCGGGCGGGGTCGCCTCTTCCACCAGCCGCGCGATGGCTTCGTCGAGCGTCATGGATTCCTGATCCCTTGAACCGAGACGGCGCATATTGACCGTGTTTTCTTCGGCTTCGCGCTTGCCGCAGACGAGGATCACCGGAACCTTCTGCAACGAATGCTCACGAACCTTGTAGTTGATCTTCTCGTTGCGCAGATCGGTCGCAACCTGCAGTCCAGCGGCTTTCAGCTTGGCTGCAGCCTCCGCTGCATATTCGTCTGCATCCGAGGTGATCGTGGCAACGACGACCTGCACCGGAGCAAACCACAGCGGCATGTGACCGGCGAAGTTTTCGATCAGGATACCGAGGAAGCGCTCCATCGAGCCGCAGATTGCGCGGTGGATCATCACCGGCTGACGCTTTTCCGAATCCTTGTCGATATAGAAGGCGCCGAAGCGTTCCGGCAGGTTGAAGTCCACCTGCGTGGTGCCGCACTGCCATTCACGGCCGATAGCGTCCCTCAGCGTATATTCAAATTTCGGACCGTAGAACGCACCCTCGCCCGGCAAAATGCCGGTCTTGATGTTGTTGGACTGCTGCTGAATCTTTTCCAGCACAGACATCATCACGCTTTCGGCACGATCCCAGAGCTCATCCGAACCGACGCGCTTTTCAGGACGGGTCGATAGCTTGATGGTGATCTCTTCGAAACCGAAATCCTTGTAGACCGATAGGATCAGGTCGTTGATACGCAGGCATTCCGCGGCCATCTGCTCTTCGGTGCAGAAGATGTGCGCATCGTCCTGCGTAAAGCCGCGCACGCGCATCAAGCCATGCAATGCACCCGAAGGCTCGTAGCGGTGAACATTGCCAAATTCCGCAAGCTTGATCGGAAGATCGCGGTAGGACTTGAGGCCATGCTTGAAGATCATCACATGGCCAGGGCAGTTCATCGGCTTCAACGCAAACACGCGATCATCGTCGGTTTCGTCACCGGCGACAGTCACCTTGAACATGTTGTCGCGATACCAGCCCCAGTGACCCGAGGTTTCCCAGAGCGACTTGTCCAGCACCTGCGGCGCATTCACTTCCTGATAGCCATGGCTATCGAGGCGGCGACGCATATAGCTCACCAGATTCTGGAACATCTTCCAGCCCTTGGCGTGCCAGAACACGACGCCCGGTCCCTCTTCCTGGAAATGGAACAAATCCATTTCACGACCGAGGCGGCGGTGATCGCGCTTTTCGGCTTCTTCAAGCATATGGAGATAGGCTTGAAGATCATTGTCGTTGGCGAAAGCAGTGCCGTAGATGCGGGTCAACATCGGATTGTTGGAATCACCGCGCCAGTAAGCACCGGCGACCTTCATGAGCTTGAAGGAATTGCCGATCTGACCCGTTGAGGCCATGTGCGGGCCACGGCACAAATCGAACCAGTCGCCCTGATAGTAAATCTTGAGGTCCTGCCCGGCAGGAATAGCTTCCACCAGCTCGACCTTGTAGTTCTCGCCCTTGTCAGCAAAAACCTGCTTGGCCTTTTCACGCGACCAGACTTCCTTGGTAAAAGGCTTGTTGCGCTGAATGATCTCGCGCATCTTCTTTTCGATCACCGGAAGATCGTCGGGCGTGAATGGCTCATTGCGCGCAAAGTCGTAGTAGAAGCCGTTTTCGATGACGGGACCAATGGTAACCTGCGTGCCCGGAAAGAGCTCCTGCACGGCTTCTGCCAGTACGTGCGCCGTATCGTGACGAATGAGCTCAAGCGCGCGCGGGTCTTCGCGGGTCAGAATCTCAATCTTGCCGGAAGCGCCGAGAGGATCAGAAAGATCGCGCACGGTGCCATCGACGGCATAGGCAACAGCTTTTTTAGCAAGAGATTTGGAAATCGATTCCGCGAGGCCCGCGCCGGTCATCGACGCATCGTATTCACGCACAGAGCCATCGGGAAATTGCATGGAAACGGTATTCGACATTCTAATAATCCTTATCCAGTCCCGCCAACGATTGCGGGTGGGTTCATGCGTATGAAAATGAAGGTTGGGTTCTAGTCTTTTTTGCCCAGCCAGTAAAGCGCGACAGACTGACAGCGTCAGGTCGCGCCTGTTGACGGGAAAAGGATAGAATCATTTCCGGATCGGAAGACAGTCGATCTTCTGCTGCTTCAGCTGAGCGCATGCCTTTTCGGCGGAAGCCGAATCCTTGAAACCGGAAAAACGCGCGCGATAGACCTTGCGGCGCTTTTCAGCGGGAGAAATTTCAGCCTTCAAACCCGGCGCCACCTTGTCAACCGCCGGACGATACTTGGCCAGCAGCTCCTTTGCTCCGGCAACTGTCGGAGGAGCGCCAAGCTGGATCGTCCAGGCCGATGCACCGGCGGCGGCAGAAGCAATCAGGAAGCCGCCATCGCCCTGCTCGATACGAGAATCGTCGATCAGGTCGGCGACTGCATCAGCCTTTGGCTGGGCCGGAGCTACCTGCTTTGCGACAGGCTGTGGCTTGGCCATTGCAACGAGCTGTCCCGTGGCCTCAGTGCCCTCCGTGCCGAACCGTGTGAGCAGTTTCGCCATCTGGTCGTCGCGCTGCCGCGCCGATCCAGCGCCGAGAACGACGCCGACGAGGTGCTTGTCGTTGATGACGGCAGATGAAACGAGGTTATAACCGGATACATCCGTATAACCCGTCTTGATGCCGTCAACGCCGCCATAGCGGTACATCAGATTGTTGTGGCCGTTGCGAACCCGGTCACGGAAGGTGAAGGAGCGTTGCGAAAACAGTGCATATTGATCCGGAAAATCACGGCGCAACGACATGCCAAGCACAGCCATGTCGCGGGCAGTCGTAAGCTGCGTTGACTTCGCCGTCAGCCCCGACGGATTGACAAAGAAAGTGCTCTTCATGCCGATTTGGCGCGCACGCTGCGTCATCAATCGGCCAAAAGCCGCTTCCGATCCGGCGATATATTCGCCCATGACCGTCGCCGCATCATTGGCCGAAACGATGATCATGCCATTGATCGCATCGCGGACTGTGATCGTTTCCCCCGGCTTCAGCCAGAGCTTCATGCGAACTTTCGCAGACGCATTTTTCGACACAGGCATTGCATCGTCCCAATGCAACGTGCCGGTCTTGAGACCTTCAAAGGCGAGATAAAGCGTCATCATCTTGGCGAGCGAAGCAGGTGCGCGCTGCACATTGGCATCGTCCTGTCCAAGGATTCGCCCGCTATCAGCATCGAAGACAACCCAGGACGTGTTCGCCATCGCCGCAGACGTACAAAGCACACTCGCACCGAACGCAAGGGATGCAACAAAACGCGAAAGGCGGGGCGATGATTTCAGCATAACAGCTCACAGGAATAAGGACGCCGGGGGGGACATGCAGGCAAATTGCGGCCCGAAAAAGACCACAGCACTGCCTTAAATTCCAATTCTCAATGAAACGTTGATATCCTTAATGAATTATAATCAGCTAACAAAAAACTGTCTGAATTCACAGCTGCGGATATTTCGGGGAAACCGGAAGACGGTTCTCATAGGCGTATCGCGCCCTAAGTTGCCGAGCAGCGCCAATACCGCCAGGGCAGATACCATTTGAGATCGCTGGAGAGTGCATGCGGCACCGGATCGAAACCGTGGGTTCCGAAAGGCCCGCAACGCATGACGCGAAAAAATCCCATCCATCCGCCGCTCCAAAGGCCATGGCGGGCAATGGCTTCATAGGCATATTCGGAACAGGTCGGCAGATGGCGGCAGGAATTGCCGATGAGAGACGACAATGTCACCTGATAGAATCGCACGAACGAAGTGCCGATCACCCTCCCCGGCGTCTTGCGCCAGGGGGCGGTGAAATTCCGGCTATAGCGCTTCCGCGCGCCCTCGCCGGTGTGATCCTTGCCGCAAGAACACATCAGGCAGCTTTGGCCTTTTCCTCGATCTGCCGGATGCAATCGACAACCGCGTCGAAAGTAAGCAATGTGGAGGCGTGGCGGGCTTTGTATTCGCGAACGGGCTCGAAATATTTCAGGTCGGCGAAACGTCCTTCCGGCGCCGGGCCATCTTCCTTCAGCATTTTGTACATCTCATCGCGAACCGCTTTCAGTTCTTCCGCTGAAGCACCGATGATGTTGCGCGCCATGACCGAGGAAGAAGCCTGCCCAAGCGCGCAGGCTTTCACCTCATGCGCGAAATCCGTCACGATACCGTCAGCCATTTTAAGATAGACGGTAACGGTCGACCCGCACAGCTTGGAATGCACCTTGGCAACTGCATCTGGTTCAGGAAGACGTCCCAGACGCTCCATGTTTCCGGCGAATTCCAGAATACGTTTGTTATAAATATCATCGATCATGGAGGCGAACCTTCCGCTCTGCCGGAGAAAAACATAAATTTGTCGTCCGGCTGCGGTTTGAAGTTGCAATTTATTGTCTATATAATAGGCAGGTAGCGTCTGCGCCATGGGTAACATTAGCACAGACCCCGGGGGCAGTCGCACGAAAACCTGTCCGGTGGCCTCAAGCGCCGAATCAATACATCGCCCGCTCGCAAAGCGCATCGTTGTATTGTCCGTTTAACTCGTCTCCTCCTTGAAGGAGACTACTGGAGAATACTGATGGACGCTCGCATCCTCAAAGAAGATGACGAATCCGGCCTGCCAAACAAGCAGGCAGATGTAACTCTTTTGCATGGCAAGCCGACGCAGGCCGATGCAGAAGCAGCCGTACGCACGCTTTTGCTTTGGGCCGGAGACGACCCGGAGCGTGAAGGTCTTCTGGAAACGCCGAAGCGCGTTGCCAAGGCCTATAAGGAACTGTTCGCAGGCTATACGGAAAGCCCGGAAGAAGTCCTCGGCACGGTGTTCGAGGAAGTCGGCGGCTATAATGATCTTGTCCTGGTGAAAGACATTTCGTTCCATTCGCATTGCGAGCACCATATGGTGCCGATCATTGGCAAGGCGCATGTTGCCTATCTGCCTGATCACAAAGTGGTGGGCCTTTCCAAGATTGCGCGCGTCGTGGATATTTTTGCGCGCCGCCTGCAGACGCAGGAAAGCATCACCGCGCAAATCGCCGACAGCATCCAGCGCATTTTGAAGCCACGTGGCGTCGCCGTCATGATCGAGGCAGAACATATGTGCATGGCCATGCGCGGCATTCGCAAGCAGGGTTCGACGACCATCACCACCACCTTTACCGGCGAAATGCAGGTGAATGCGGAGGAACAGGTTCGTTTCATGACCTTGACCCGCAGATAAACGGCAGACAATGAGCTTCTTTCCTGCACAGCCTTCCGACAAGAAGGCCATTGAAGAAGGCGCGGCATTCATGCCGCGCTTTGATGCTTCGGGTCTCATCACCGCCGTCGTAACCGATGCGCGTGACGGCGAATTGCTGATGGTTGCCCATATGAACGAGGAAGCGCTGCGCCTTACCCTCGAAACGGGAATTGCGCATTACTGGTCACGCTCGCGGTCCACACTCTGGAAGAAGGGCGAGACGTCGGGCAATCTGCAAAGTGTTGTCGAGTTGCGCACGGATTGCGATCAGGATGCGCTTTGGCTGAAAGTGCGTGTCGCGGGCGACGGACCAACCTGCCATACGGGTCGCCGCTCCTGTTTTTATCGGCAGATTATTGCCGAGAACGGCGATATATCGCTGGCCATTGAAGGTGCCTGCGATCACGAGCATTAACCTTGGTCAAAAGGATGTGATGGCGCGAATATGAGTCGCGCCATCAATTCGCAGCATTTATTCTTTGGATACTATGTTTCGCTAATCTGAAGCGGTTCCTGTCAAACGGAACGGTCGGAATCGCTTTAGCTATTTGTTCTACGCATTTCCTGACGCAAGCCGCTTCAGTCTTTTGCCGGAAATGCTCCAAATCGAGACGAAGAGGTGTCCATCGTGATGCTTGCATGGGGGCAGAGGCGGAAGGCTGCGAATAACGACCTTGCACCGCCAGCCGAAGAAATCGTCGAGAAGCCTGAAATCAAGCGTGAACCGCGCCGGATAGCCTTGGCGCTGGGTGGTGGAGCTGCGCGCGGCTGGGCGCATATCGGCGTTTTACGGGCGCTGGACGAAGCCAATATCGATATCGAGATGATTGCCGGGACATCTATCGGCGCGCTTGTAGGCGGCTGTTATCTGGCTGGAAAACTCGATGAACTGGAAGATTTCGCCCGTAGCCTCACCCGGCGACGCATGTTCAATCTTCTCGACATCACCTTTCGCGGCAGCGGGCTGTTCGGCGGGATGAAACTGGATGGCCGTCTGCGCGAGCATCTGGACGGCTTGCGCATCGAGGAACTGGATCGCCCCTTCGTTGCCATCTGCACGGAATTGCGCACCGGTCATGAAATCTGGCTGTCTTCCGGTCCGCTTATCGATGCCATGCGCGCCTCCTATGCCCTGCCCGGCGTTTTCGAGCCTGTGCGCTGGCAGGAGCGTGTTCTGGTCGATGGCGCACTCGTCAATCCCGTCCCCGTATCCGTGTGCCGTGCTTATGAGCAACGCCTGGTTCTGGCGGTCAACCTGCACTACGACCAGTATGGTCGCGCTGCGGTCATCAAACATGCGCAAACGCGCCAGGAAGGGCTTGCGGACGCGATTCATGGCGAGAAGGAAGCACGCCTCGGCATTACCGGCGTGATGATGGAAGCCTTCAACATCATCCAGGACCGAATCTCGCGCGCCCGCATGGCTGGCGATCCGCCGGATGTTACGCTCATGCCGATTGTGGGACAGATCGGGCTTGCCGATTTCCATCGCGCATCCGAGGCAATCGATGCCGGTTACGCAGAAACATTGAAGCGCCTTGAGGATATCAAGCGCCTGCAGGGCATCGCCGGCTGATTTTTTTTGTCGTTGGAAGCGAATCCGAATGAATCGGATGCGCCGGATTCGCTCTTTATTGCCCCTCGCAGTGCTCTCTTCCCTCGCAACGCTCTCGCTCGATGACGTTTTTCGGAATTTTTTTCGATTTGTGGAAGTCTTTGAAAAAGCCCGGAAAATCGCGGTTTTGACCATGTCATCGATGATTGAGCGCCAGCTTTTTCACATTCTTTTTCAAAAAGATTGCCGGAAGATGCAGATGGGGCTTGTGCACCCCAAAGTGATTTGCTAAATGCCCACTCGCCGACGGAGTTCGGCTCCTACCACGGGCGGTCGTGGCGGAATTGGTAGACGCGCAGCGTTGAGGTCGCTGTGGGGCAACCCGTGGAAGTTCGAGTCTTCTCGACCGCACCATCTTCTCTCAAGAACAATTTAAAATGTTTTCCCCGCAA
This sequence comes from Brucella tritici, assembly GCF_902825325.1. Lineage (GTDB taxonomy): Bacteria > Pseudomonadota > Alphaproteobacteria > Rhizobiales > Rhizobiaceae > Brucella. The sequence continues at coordinate 124,810 of NZ_CADEAR010000006.1, forward strand.
GGGGTTACAGCTATTTCTTGATTAGAGATCTTCACTTCCTATCGATGCATTACAAACAAAAAACGCGCCCTTCGATGAAGAGCGCGTCTGGCTGATGACACTATTCCCGATCAGTTTTTACCGATTTCCGAACGGATTGCGTCGCTATGCTCCCCAAGCTTCGGCGAACGCTTGTCGAGCTTCAATTCTGCATCGGAGAAACGAATGGGCGTTCTCAGGCCGGGAACGCCTTGCGGATCAATCTTCATTGCCCTCGCCTCGAATTGCGGGTCTGCGAATACATCGGCTACCGTATTGATCGGACCGGCTGGCACGCCGATTCTAGCGAGTTCGGCCAGAAGATCGTCGCGCTTCCAAGCACGTGTCTTTTCTTCCAGAAGTGCCGTCAGGGCAGCTCGATTGGCCACGCGCGCCGAATTGCTGACGAAACGCTCGTTAGCGGCGATGTCACCAATGCCAAGCAACGAGGTCAGTTTCCCGAACTGTCCGTCATTGCCGCAGGCGATGATGAAATAGCCGTCGGAAACGGGCAGCGTCTGATATGGCGCGATATTGGGATGCGCGTTGCCCATGCGTTTTGGCGAAACACCTGAGGCCAGAAAATTCATGGCCTGATTGGCAAGGACCGCAGACATGCAGTCGAACAGCGCCATATCGATATGCTGGCCGGTGCCGGTGCGCTCGCGCATGATGAGTGCGGACTGGATCGCAATCACGCTGTAAAGCCCTGTAAAAATGTCGGCGAAAGCCACACCGATCTTTTGTGGCTCACCGTCAGGCTCGCCGGTGAGATCCATAATGCCGCCCATGCCCTGAATCATGAAATCGTAGCCTGCGCGCTCCGCATATGGCCCGGTATGGCCGAAACCGGTGATCGAGCAATAGATCAGGCGTGGATTGATGGCCTTCAGGCTCTCATAGTCGAGGCCATATTTGTCGAGACCGCCCAGCTTGAAATTCTCGATGACCACATCGGCGTCAGCCACAAGCTGGCGCACCAGTTCCCTGCCCTCGTCGGTGCGGAAATCGGCCGTAATCGAGCGCTTGCCGCGATTGCAGGCGTGGAAATAGGCCGCTGATTGTTCGCCTTCCACATCGATAAATGGCGGGCCCCATTTGCGCGTATCGTCGCCTTCAGGGCTTTCCACCTTGATGACATCTGCTCCAAGATCAGAAAGCGTCTGCCCTACCCATGGCCCGGCAAGAATGCGCGCCAGTTCTACCACCTTGAGACCGTCAAGCGGTGTATTCTGCATTTTCAGCAATCCCGTACAAAAATAAAGAGGCCCGCCCGCGAACTGCGAACGGGCCCGAATGGAAGGCTTGGCGGTACAGCGATCAGAAGAAAGCCTGAATGCCGGTCTGGGCACGGCCCAGGATCAACGCATGAACGTCATGCGTGCCTTCATAGGTATTTACCGTTTCCAGATTCTGTGCGTGGCGCATGACGTGGTATTCGATCTGGATGCCGTTGCCGCCGTGCATATCACGCGCCTGACGGGCAATATCGAGCGCCTTGCCGCAATTGTTGCGCTTGACGATGGAGATCATTTCCGGAGCCATCCTGCCGTCATCGAACAGACGGCCGACGCGCAAGCTTGCCTGAAGGCCAAGAGCGATTTCGGTCTGCATATCAGCCAGCTTCTTCTGGTAAAGCTGCGTACCGGCCAGCGGCTTGTCGAACTGCTTGCGATCGAGGCCATACTGACGGGCACGGAACCAGCAATCTTCTGCAGCGCCGAGGACGCCCCAGGAAATGCCATAACGGGCGCGATTGAGGCAGCCGAACGGCCCCTTGAGACCAGAGACATTCGGCAGAAGTGCATCTTCCGAAACTTCGACACCATCCATGACGATTTCGCCGGTGATCGATGCGCGCAGCGAAAGCTTGCCGCCGATTTTCGGCGCGGAAAGGCCCTTCATACCCTTTTCAAGGATGAAGCCGCGAATGGCGTTGTCATGCGCGGCTGACTTTGCCCAGACGACGAACACATCCGCGATTGGCGAATTCGAAATCCACATCTTCGAGCCGCTGAGACGATAGCCGCCGTCTATCTTTTCGGCGCGGGTCTTCATGCCTGCCGGATCGGAGCCTGCATCGGGCTCAGTCAGGCCGAAGCAGCCGATCAATTCGCCGGAAACAAGGCCCGGAAGATATTTCTTGCGCTGTACGTCCGAGCCATAGGCATAGATCGGATACATCACGAGCGACGACTGCACGCTCATCATCGAACGATAACCGGAATCGACGCGCTCGACTTCACGCGCCACCAGACCGTAGGCAACATAGCCCGCATTGGCCGCGCCATATTCTTCAGGAAGCGTCACGCCCAGAAGACCAGACTGCCCCATCAGACGGAACAGCTCCGGATCGGTCGTCTCATCCAGATAGGCCTTTTCAACACGGGGCAGCAGAACATCCGTCGCGAAAGCCTTGGCCGAGTCGCGGATCATGCGCTCGTCTTCGGTCAGCTGGTCATCCAGCAGAAACGGGTCTTCCCAGCTAAAAGCCGCACGTGACATCAGTGTATTCTCCTCAATGAAAATTTGCAGGAAATATGAACCGTGCCGAAGTTCGGTGCAATCGACGTTTACTCATCGATCTATTCCATTTAGTAATGGATCATGACTTCGATATCGCGACGCCTGCTTCCCTCCACCAGTGCGCTTGCCGCCTTCGATGCGGTTGCGCGGCATGAAAGCTTTTCGGCGGCTGCCGAGGAACTGTCGCTAACTCAAGGCGCCGTGAGCCGACAGATTGCAGCGCTGGAAGAACAGCTTGGAACCGCGCTGTTCGACCGCTCAAGCCGTCATGTGGTTCTGTCCGATGCTGGCCGCGCCTATCTGAAGTCCGTGGGGCCAGCGCTTGCTTCCATTCGTGCCGCTTCGCTACAAGTCATGTCGCAAATGCGCGGCACCACACTCAATCTCGCGTTTCTGCCGACATTCGGGACACGCTGGCTGATACCGCGCATACCGCGTTTCGTGACAAAGTATCCGGATATTATTCTCAATTTTGCGACGCGTATCGGACAGTTCGATTTTGATCGCGAAGGGCTGGATGCGGCGATCCATATCGGAAAGCCGGACTGGCCCAACGCCGATAGCGTCTTTCTGATGGATGAAACGGTTGCGCCTGTCTGCAGCCCCGCTTTTCTCCAGCGAAACCCGGTTCAGGCCCCGACCGATCTTCTGCCGCTCCCTTTGTTCAACATGGCGTCACGCCCCGGCGCATGGGATCACTGGTTCAAAAGCCTCGACATCGCGGCCCCGGTTTCTCCGGGAATGCGCTTCGAGCAGTTCTCGAATGTATCTCAAGCCTGCATTGCCGGTCTCGGTGTGGCGCTGATGCCGCTGTTCCTCATTCGTGCTGAGATAGAAAGCGGCCAGCTTGTCGTTGCCTGTCCGCATACGGTCAAAAGTCCGAGCAGCTATTATTTTGTAACGCCGAAGGCTCGTTCGAGCACTCCGGCAGTATCTGCATTCCGGGACTGGCTGCTGACCGAAATCAAAGGCGAGAGCAACCGGTCAGGTGACGGGCTGGCCGATTGACCGGCTTGCAATCTCGTATGAATGCAGGCGCTTCTTGTGATCATGGATCATGCCGGTCAACATCAGTTCATCGGCGCCAGTGCTCTCTGCAAATGTCCTGATGCCCTTCGCCACAGTCTCCGGCCCGCCGACCACGCGGCATGACAACATCTGGCGAACAAGTGCCTGTGCCGCTGGATCAAGCCGCTCCATATAGCCTTCGACTGGCGCAGGCAGCTTGCCAGGGCGACCGCTGCGCAGATTGACGAAAGCCTGCAGCTGCGACGTGAAGAGATAGTTCGCCTCTTCGTCCGTATCCGCTGCAATCACATTGAGACCCAGCATTACATAAGGCTTCTGCATATATTCCGATGGCTCGAACCGCTCGCGATAAAGAGCGATGGCGCGTTCCATCTCTGCAGGCGCAAAGTGCGAGGCGAATGCGTAAGGCAGCCCCAGCATGGCGGCAAGCTGCGCGCCGAACAGGCTGGAACCGAGAATCCAGACGGGCACGTTCAACCCCTCGCCCGGCACTGCGCGCACACGCTGGCCGGGTTCGGCGGGTTTGAAATAATTCAGCAACTCGACCACATCCTGCGGAAAGGCATTCGCGTCACTGTCGAGATTGCGACGAAGCGCATGAGCAGTGATCTGGTCCGTGCCTGGAGCGCGCCCAAGACCGAGATCGATACGCCCCGGAAACAGGGAAGCCAGCGTGCCGAACTGTTCTGCAATCACCAGAGGGGCGTGGTTGGGCAGCATGACGCCGCCCGCGCCGACGCGGATCGTGGACGTTCCGTTGGCGACGTAACCGATGACCACGGATGTCGCAGCACTGGCGATGCCCGGCATATTGTGGTGTTCGGCAAGCCAGTAACGGTGAAAGCCGAGCCGTTCGGCATGTTGCGCAAGTTCCAGCGTGTTGTGCAGCGATTGCGCTGCATCGCTACCTTCGGGAACGGGCGAAAGATCGAGAACGGATAAGGGTATCATACTGGCTCATATGGGTTGGAACGCAGCGTTTGCAACGTCGGAAATAATAAAGGGCGACCTATTTCTAGGCCGCCCTTTATTATTGGTTCAACGCAAGTTTCAGTGATGTTGGGTCGAAACCGCTCCGGTCGGTTTGCCGCTCTCTTCCGGCGACGCAACATATTCGCCTTCCACATCCTTCTTGGCGATGAAGGTGTAGAACATCGGCACCACGAACAGCGTGAAGATCGTGCCGATCACGATACCGGTAAAGATCACCAGACCCATCGAGTAACGAGCGGCTGCGCCAGCACCCGTTGCGATGATGAGCGGCACAACGCCAAGCGCCATTGCCGCCGTGGTCATCAAGATCGGGCGCAGGCGGGTTTCAGCCGCGACGATGATCGCGTCCCGGCGGGAAAGACCATGCAGACGGCGTTGCTGATTGGCGAATTCCACCATCAGAATACCGTGCTTGGTAATCAGCCCGACAAGGGTGATAAGACCAACTTGCGTATAGATGTTGAGCGTACCGAGACCGATATTCAGCGGCACAATGGCACCGAAGATCGACAGTGGAACCGACATCATGATGATGAACGGATCGCGGAAACTTTCGAACTGCGCCGCCAGCACGAGATAGATCACGATGACGGCGAGGCCGAAGGCGATCAGGATCGTGTTGCCCTGCTCCACTTCCAGACGCGACTGACCGGAATAATCCAGGAAGAAGCCTTCCGGCATCTTGGATTTGGCCAGATCGACCAGAGTTTGCAGGCCCTGCCCTGTTGTGACACCCGGCAACGGCAATGCTGAAATCGTTGCCGAATTCAGCTGATTGAACTGCTCGATTGCCGCAGGCGAAGCGTTCTGGCTGATCGTGATGACTGAAGACAGCGGTATCATTGAGCCGGATACGCTGCGCACATAGAAATCGCCGAGCTTTTCCGGGTTCGAACGATAGCTATCTGGCACCTGCGTGATGATGTCATAGCTGTTCGAATCGCGGTCGAACTTCGCGACCGATGCACCACCGGTCAGAAGACCAAGTGTCGAACCGATATCGCTGATCTGCACGCCCAGCGTCGCCGCGCGGTCACGGTCGATTGTGATCGTGATCTGCGGTGCGTTGAAGGAGAGCGAGTTCTGCACGATGATGTACTGGCCCGAAGCCTGCGCTTCGTTCTTGATTTCTTCAGCCAGTGCGAAGACCTGATCGGCCGGGCCAGTCGACTGCAGGGCAATCGAGATCGGCAGACCGCCGCCTGTCCCCGGCAGGGATGGAGGCGCGAAGATGAAGGCTTCGACACCTGCGACCTTGGATATGCGTGCAGTCAGGTCCTCCTGAATCTGCTTCTGCGAACGGGTACGCTCGTTCCAGTCCTTCAGAACCCACAGCGCGATACCCGATGTCGTGCCGCCGTCCATGCCGACGATCTGGAAGCGGGTCTTCAGTTCCGGAAGATCCTTGGTCAGTTCATCGATCTGTTCGGCGTAGAGGTTTGTATAGGCCGAGGTTGCATATTGTGGAGCCTGGAACATTGAGAACAGCGCGCCGGAATCTTCTTCCGGTGCCAGTTCGCTCGACGTGTTCATGAACAGGAATCCAGTCAGCCCCATCAGCGCTATAACGATCATCAGCGTGATGCCGCGATAGTTGAGCGAGTTGGAAACGCGGCGGTGGTACCACTTCTCGAAGCGCGAGAAGGTCCGGTCGATGAACTTCTGGAACCGTGTCTGGTCGCCATGCTTGAGCATGCGCGCGCACATCATCGGCGAAACCGTCAAGGCGGCAATACCAGAAATGATAACGGCACCGGCCAGTGTGAAGGCGAATTCACGGAACAGAGCGCCCGTCAGGCCGCCTGTGAACCCGAGCGGCGCGAACACCGCCGCCAGCGTGATCGTCATGGCGATGATCGAGCCGGTGATTTCCTTCATGCCCTTGAACGCGGCATCCATAGGCCGGAGGCCCTCTTCGATATGCCGGTGTATGTTCTCCAGAACCACGATGGCGTCATCGACCACAAGGCCGATAGCGAGAACCATGGCAAGCAGCGACAACAGATTGATCGAGAAGCCGAGTGCATAAAGGAAGAAGCACACGCCGATCAGCGAGATCGGGATCGTGACAATTGGAATGAGCACCGAACGGAACGACCCGAGGAAGACGATGATGACCAAAATCACGATAGCCACGGCTTCGCCGATGGTCGTGAAAACTTCCTTGATTGAAGAGCTGATCTGCTCGGTCGCATCATAGACGAGAACAAGTGACATGCCTTCCGGCAGCGATGCCTGAATAGACGGCAGTTCCTTGCGAACCGCAGCCGCCATGTCGATGGGGTTTGCCGCCGGTGTCGGGAAGACGCCGAGAAAGGTACCCGCCGAACCGTTGAACGAAACGATAGTGTCCGTGCTTTTTGCCGCCAGTTCGACCCGCGCCACATCACGCAGACGAACCACGTCGTCCCCCGAAGCCTTGATCGGCATGGCGCCGAAGGCTTCCGGGGTCTGCAAGGTCGACTTCAGCGTGATCGAAGACGCCACATATTCGTTCTTTGTCGTGCCCGGAGCCGACAGGAAGTTGGAGGCTTTGATTGCCGCCAGAACTTCCGGTGCCGTGATCTGGCGGGCCGCAAGCTGGATCGGATCGAGCCAGACGCGCATCGAATAGACCTGACCGCCGAGAATCTCAGCCTTCGCAACACCCTGAATGGTGGACATACGCGGCTGGATAACGCGCTCCAGATATTCGGTGATCTGTTCGCTCGTCATATTCGGGTTCTGCGCTGCCAGATACATGGTAGCGAAGTTCTGGCCCGTTCCCTTGACGATGACCGGATCGTCGGATTCGTCCGGCAAGTCGCCGCGAACCTGATTGACCTTGGCGATAACTTCCGTCAGCGCCGCATCCGGGTTCGCACCGAGCTTCATCTGCACGGTGACCGTGCTCGAAGATGGACGGCTCGAAGACGTCACATAGTCAATGTTTTCGGTGGTTGCGACTGCTTCTGCGATCGGTGCGGTGATGAAGCCCTGAATGAGATCGGCACTCGCACCGGCATAATTCGTCGTGACTGTGATGACGGTTTCGTCGACCTTCGGATATTCGCGCACCGTCAGCTGCGCGATACCCTGAAGGCCCAACAGAATGATCATGAGGGCGACCACCGTGGCAAGCACGGGGCGCCGGATGAAAATATCGGAAAAGCTCATCGGGATCGCCTATTGCTTGTCAGCCGGTTGGCCGGCCGGAATCGGATTGACGGTGTTGTCGATTTTCACCGGAACACCGGGCGAGAGCCGGTTCTGGCCTGCGGTGATGATGATATCGCCAGCCTTGAGACCGTTCGTCACTTCGACAAGACCGGAATAACGACGTCCAAGCTTGATGAAGACCTGCTGCGCGACCTGCTTCTGGCCTTCTTCCGGCTTAGCATCGGCTGCAGGAGCCTTGGCGGCTCCAGCGGCATTGTCGCCTTCAGCAGCCTTTGCATCGTCCTGCTTCTGTTCCGGACGGACCGCGTAGACATAGTCACCATACAGACTGGAGATGATCGTGGTCTGCGGCAGTGCAATGACGTTGTCTTCTTCCGGCAGCTCTACACGAACCTGCACAAACTGGCCCGGTGTCAGTTCGTGATCTGGGTTCTGCACTTCAGCGCGCACAGAGACCAGACGAGTCGTCGGGTCGATCTTCGGATCGATACCGACAATCGTGCCAGTGAAATCAAGCGCTTCTGCAGTTGAACCGACTTTGACGGTCTGTCCGAGCTTGATGGAGGAAAGCGACTGTTCCGGGACGGTGAAATCGATACGCATCACTCCCGTGTCCTGTAAGGTAGCAATGACCGTACCCGGTGTCAGATACTGACCCAAATCGACCTTGGAAATACCGATGACGCCGGAGAATGGAGCCTTGACGGACTTCTGGGCCAGCGTTGCACGCATTTTCTCGACGCGCGCGCTTGCGGCATCGGCGACCGAAGCTGTTGTATCGACATTCGACACAGCACCAACGCCACGAGTGCGTAACGTGTCAGCTCGCTTCAGGTTTTGCTGGGCAAGAACGGCTTCGGCTTCAGCGGCTGCGAGGTCTGCTTTCTGAATGCTGTCTTCCATCTGAAGCAGCAGATCGCCTTCCTTGACTTCCTGATTGGCCTTGAAGTTGATCTTCTGCACAAGGCCGTCGAGCTGCACGGTCAGATCGACACCATTGAGTGCATTGGCCGTACCGATCGCTTCGACGCCCGGCTTCCAGACGCCCGGCTCCACCGTGACGGTCGAAACCGTCTGGGCGGGCTGCTGCATATTGGCGAAAAAGTCTTTGATGGCCTGTGATCGGAACAGGTTAAAGCCAACGAGGCCTCCAACGACGATCACGAGGAATATTATTGCCAGAATAAGGCGCTTGATCATTGCGGATGCACTCCAGATGGCTCCCTGATTGATCAGGGTTGGGGGATTGGCCGCGGCGCCTTCTTTCGCATTCACGCAAAGGTCGCGCGTATTTTACTTGAATGAAAGTGGCGAATAACTGTACCGTCCAGACGGTATTGTCAACACACGAACTGTCAGGAGACACCAGTAAGTTGCTAACAAAAAAGAAAGTCTCGTCGCGCGAACGTATTTTGCGCGCTGCTACCGAACTTGCCCGTGAGATCGGACCCGCTCACCTCTCTCTCGATGCCGTAGCAGCCCGTGCCGGGCTTTCAAAAGGCGGATTGCTTTATTCTTTTCCGACAAAGGCCAAACTGCTCGAAGCAGTGGTCGAAGAATATATGAAAGAGCACGAACACGCCATGGAGGTTCAGGAAACACTCCAGAAAGGCGATAAAAATCGTGTGGCGCGGGCTTTTCTCGATGTTTACCGGGTGCAAGCCGATGATGAGCCGCCAGCCTGTGGTGTCCTTGCTGCGCTTGCCGAAGATCCCGGTTTCATGGTGCCCGTTCGGCACTATCACAGGGCTTTTCTCGACCGCATGATCAAGGACACAACCGATTCCGACACAGCGCTGATTGTCTATCTGGCCGTCGCGGGTCTCGAATGCTCCAAATTGATGGAATGTGAAATCCTGAACGATGAGGAACAGCGCGCTGTTCTCGTCCGTTTGGAAAACATGCTGACAGAAAACTGACAGCAATAACGAAAAAGGGCGCCGGGCGCCCTTCGTTTTGGCAGTTCGCGAATCAGAGCGGGGCTATATCGCCCCTCGCCCAGCCTTCCGAGGTTTCGGCGGAAAATTCGCCAAAGCGCCCATCGGCAATCGATGCGCGGATGCCCTTCATCAGATACTGATAATAGGCGAGATTGTTCCAGGTGAGCAGCATGGCGCCAAGCGCTTCACCGGATTTCACCAGATGATGCAGATAGGCGCGGCTATAGTCGCGTGACGCCGGGCAATCCGATTCCGGATCAAGCGGACGATGATCGTCTGCATGGCGCGCATTGCGCAGGTTCACCTTGCCGAAGCGCGTAAATGCGAGGCCGTGACGACCTGCACGTGTTGGCATCACGCAATCGAACATATCGATCCCGCGCGCGACCGACTTCAAAATATCATCCGGCGTGCCGACACCCATCAGGTAACGCGGCTTTTCCGATGGCAGGATCGGGCAGACCACTTCCAGCATGTCGAGCATCACCTGCTGCGGTTCGCCGACCGCAAGCCCACCAACCGAATAGCCCTTGAGGTCCATAGCCTTCAGCGCTTCCGCCGATTTCTCGCGCAGGCGCGCCACGTCGCCGCCCTGCACGATGCCGAACATCGCCTTGCCCGGCTGATTGCCGAAAGCGACCTTGCAGCGCTCGGCCCAGCGCAGCGACAATTCCATTGCGCGCTCGGTGTTCTTTTCCGGTGAAGGTAGCGCCACGCATTCATCGAGCTGCATCTGGATATCGGAATCGAGCAATCCCTGAATCTCGATGGACCGCTCCGGCGTCATTTCATACGCCTTGCCGTCGATATGCGAGCGGAATGTCACGCCGTTCTCATCGAGCTTGCGCAACTGCGCCAGCGACATGACCTGAAACCCACCGGAATCGGTAAGGATAGGGCCTTTCCAGCCCCCGAATTCGTGCAAGCCCCCAAGACGCGCCACGCGCTCGGCACCTGGGCGCAGCATCAGGTGATAGGTATTGCCAAGGATGATATCGGCACCAAGTTCTTTCACCTGGTCCATATACATGGCCTTGACCGTGCCGGCCGTACCGACCGGCATGAAGGCAGGGGTACGCACCACGCCGCGCGGCATGGAAATCTCGCCCTGCCGAGCCGCGCCGTCGGTTGCCAGCACTTTGAATTCGAAGTTTTCGGTTGTTTTTAGGTTTTCCGGAGTCATGCGGTGTCTTTAGCTTTGTCGGCTCGCTCTAGCAAGCTGCCGTCACCATAGGAATAAAAGCGATAGCCGTTGGCGATAGCGTGTTCATAGGCGGCGCGCATCGTATCGAGACCGCTGAAGGCCGACACCAGCATGAACAGCGTCGAGCGCGGCAGATGGAAGTTGGTCATCAGCAGATCTACGGCCCGGAAGCGATAGCCGGGTGTAATGAAAATATCAGTTGGGCCTGCCCACGGACGGATGATGCCGTCTTCACCTGCCGCACTTTCGATCAGGCGCAACGATGTCGTGCCGACACAGACGATCCTGCCGCCCCGCTCATGCACAGCATTGAGTGCATTGGCAGTCCGCTGCGACACATATCCGATTTCCGAATGCATCTTGTGGTCGGTCGTGTCATCGGCCTTAACCGGCAAGAACGTTCCCGCCCCCACATGCAGCGTTACAAAATGTTCTTCAACGCCTTTGGCCTTGATCTTTTCCAGAAGGTCGGGCGTGAAATGCAATCCGGCAGTGGGAGCTGCAACGGCCCCCTCCTCGCGGGCATAAACCGTCTGGTAATCCTTGCGGTCGCGCTCATCTTCAGCGCGCTTCGACGCGATATAGGGTGGCAGGGGAATGTGCCCGACAGATGCGATGGCCTCGTCCAGCATGGCGCCAGATAAATCGAAGACGAGAAGCGCTTCGCCTGCATCGCCCTTTTCCGCTACGGTTGCATCAAGTGTTCCGAGGAAGCAGCTTGAACCGGAATGGCCGAAACGGATGCGGTCGCCTTCCTTTACGCGCTTGCCGGGACGTAGAAATGCTTTCCAGCGATCAGGACCGGTGCGCATATGCAGCGTGGCGCTGACCTGCGAAATATTGCCGTCGCGCTCGCGCATGCCTTCAAGCTGCGCTGGAATGACTTTTGTGTCGTTGAACACGAGTGCATCGCCCGGCTGTAACAGATCGGGCAATTCGAATACCTGTCGATCTTCGAATGGCTGGCCGGGACGGACACGCAACAATCTCGCGTGGTCACGCGGCTCCGCTGGACGCAGAGCAATGCTCTCTTCCGGCAAATCGAAATCGAAAAGATCAACACGCATTTTGAACCTCTAAAGCATTTCCAGCAAAAGTGCGAAGCGCCTACGCGGGGAAATCAGTCCACTGGACTGATTTCTGATCCCGCTTCGATGCGTTCGGAAATGCGGTAAACAAATTACGGCCCCGGCATGAACCGGAGCCGTAATTTCTCAATGGAATTGGCAGGATCAGATGTCGGCAGCGATGCGGGCCGTCACGATCGTGTCCGGATCGGATACAGGCTCACCGCGCTTGATCTTGTCGACATTATCCATGCCTTCAATGACCTGGCCCCAGACGCTGTACTGGCGGTCGAGCCACGGAGCGTCGGCAAAGCAGATGAAGAACTGCGAATTGGCCGAATTCGGGTTGGCCGAACGTGCCATCGAAGCAGTACCGCGCTTGTGCGGCGTGTTGGAGAACTCAGCCTTCAGGTCCGGCTTGTCCGAACCGCCCATGCCGGCGCGCGAGCCATTGAAATGAGCACCACCGGTCTTGCCGAACTTCACGTCGCCGGTCTGGGCCATGAAGCCGTCGATCACGCGGTGGAATACAACGCCGTCATAAGCGCCTTCGCGAGCCAGTTCCTTGACGCGCGCAACATGATCCGGCGCGAGGTCCGGGTAGAGTTCGAGCACGACATTGCCCTTGGTGGTTTCAAGAACGAGCGTGTTTTCAGGGTCTTTGTAAGCCATTGGGCCTCTCCTTGTATTTACTTTTTACCGGCCTGAAGCGTGGCCTTGATGATCTTGTCTGGGTTTTCCACGGCACCATTATCGGATTCGCTACCCTTCTTTATCTTGTCGACGACATCCATACCGCTGACAACCTTGCCGACCACGGTATACTGGCCGTTGAGGAACGCGCCGTCCGCAAACATGATGAAGAATTGCGAATTGGCCGAATTCGGGTTCTGGCTGCGGGCCATGCCGACCGTGCCGCGCACGAAGGGTTCCTTGGAGAATTCGGCCGGAATATCCGGATAGTCGGAACCGCCGGTGCCGACGCGCGAAGCATCGAAGCCCTTGTCCACATTACCAAACTTCACATCGCCGGTCTGGGCCATGAAGCCCGGAATGACGCGATGGAAGGCAACACCGTTATATGCGCCTTCTCCGACCAGCTTTTCAATCTGGGCAACATGCTTCGGTGCGAGATCGGGGCGAAGCTGGATGGCAACGTCGCCGTCCTTCAGCTTGAGAACCACGGTGTTTTCGGCCTTGACGGCGGAAGCCGTCTGGACCGCACCTTGCGACAGCGCGATAAAGGCAACAGCGGCAAGCGCCGAACGAAAGAAAGACATGATCGAAAAACTCCCTGTGATCAGGATTTGAATTTGGCGTTCAAGGCGGCAGCAACAGCCGCAGGAACGAAAGGCTTTATATCGCCGCCCATGGAGGCAATCTGGCGAACCAATGTGGCGGTAATCGTGCGCACTGCCGGGTCTGCCGGGAGGAACACGGTCTGCAATTCCGGCGCCATCGTGCCATTCATGCCCGCCATCTGCATTTCATAGTCGAGATCGGTTCCGTCGCGCAAACCGCGCACCATCAATTGTGCGGCATGTTTGCGTGCTGCATCGATAACCAGCCCGTCGAAGGAAATGACGGAAACCCGGCCTGCATCCTTGCCCAATACAGCCTTCGAGCTTTCACCGATGAGCGCCACGCGTTCCTCGAAGGTGAAGAGAGGTCTTTTGCCGGGATGAACGCCGATTGCGACAATAACCTCGTCGGCAAGGCGCAGGGCACCTTTGAGGACATCCATATGGCCGTTTGTCACCGGGTCGAAGGAGCCCGCATAAATCGCGATCGTCATTTCTTCCAGCTAGCCTTTTCTGACGGGATTTTCAACAAGAACCACTGCGATAAGAAAACAGAAACCAAGAAACCAGATGAACGCGAAATGAACAGCGATTTCACGACAAGTTCACAACCGATTTACCAAGATAGGTGCAAGTTTGGTGCAACCTTTTCGCTTCTGAAGCGTATGTATGTCGAAAGGATAACACGATGATGATCTTTCTTCTGGCATTATCCATGATGGTCGCGATGGCTGCGTCGGCAATCATATTGCTTCTCGACGAGAACGAAGCCAAGCGTCAGCGCGTGCGTCAGGTGGCATTCGACATCAACAGCTTGCGCAACATGCGTTCGCGCTAAGTAATAACAGCCGAGTTCACGCAATAGCGTTGGAGCTTGCTGGCAAAGAGTTTGTGTGATCGCCAATTCCTCCAGTCTTGGCATCTGAAAAAGGCCGATGGTTCCCGCCATCGGCCTTTTTCATTGTTCAGAACAAAAAGCCGGAGCTTCCTGACTATTCTTCGGTGCCCGCCGTTGGTGTTTCACCTTCGGAAGCTGCCTCGCCATCATTGCCGTTTTCTTCGTCGCTATCCGCTTCGGATATGCGTTCGACCGAGACGACCTTCTCGCCGTCCGCCGTATTGAAGATCGTGACGCCCTTGGTGGAACGTCCGGCAATGCGAATACCGTCAACCGGTACACGAATGAGCTGTCCGCCATCGGAAACGAGCAGAATCTGATCGCTTGCCTCGACCGGGAACAGGGCAACAAGCTTGCCGATTTCGTCGGTCTTCGACGTATCGGTGGCGCGAATGCCCTTGCCACCACGACCGGAAACGCGGAACTCGTAAGATGAGGAACGCTTGCCGTAACCGTATTCGCTGACAGTCAGCACGGTTTCTTCGCGAGCCTTCAGCTCCTGATAGAGTTCTTCGGTCAGTTCCGCATCGGTTCCAACGTCTTCACCGACCACAACAATATCATCGGCATCGTCCGCACCCTGCGCCCTGCGCTCGGCAATCGAACGCTTGAGATAGGCGGAACGGGTCGATGCATCGGCATCGACATGATGCAGGATAGCCATGGAGATGACCTTGTCGCCATCGGCCAGATTGATGCCACGCACGCCGATGGAGTTGCGGCCTGCAAAGACGCGCACATCGGTAACCGGGAAGCGGATGCACTGGCCGCCAGCACAGGTCAGAAGCACGTCGTCGAATTCCGTACAGGTATCGACCGAGAGGATTTCATCGCCCTCGTCTTCGAGCTTCATCGCAATCTTGCCGTTGCGGTTGACCTGCACGAAGTCCGACAGCTTGTTACGGCGAACCGTACCGCGCGTAGTCGAGAACATGACGTCGAGGTTTGCCCAGGATTCTTCATCCTCCGGCAGCGGCATGATTGTGGTGATGCGCTCGCCCTGCTGCAATGGCAGCATGTTGATGAGCGCCTTGCCGCGCGACTGCGGTGTACCGACAGGCAGACGCCAGACCTTCTCCTTGTAGACAATGCCACGCGAGGAGAAGAACAGAACCGGCGTATGCGTATTGGCGACGAACAGGCGCGTGACGAAATCCTCGTCCTTCGTTGCCATGCCGGAACGACCCTTGCCGCCACGACGCTGCGCACGATAGGTCGTCAGCGGAACGCGCTTGATATAGCCTGCATGGCTGACGGTGACGACCATATCCTCGCGGGCGATCAGGTCTTCATCGTCCATTTCAGCGCCACCGAAACCGATTTCGGTGCGGCGCGGCGTTGCGAACTCATCGCGAACCGCAATCATCTCGTCCTTGACGATCGTCATCACGCGCAGGCGCGATGAGAGGATGTCGAGATAATCGCGGATTTCCTCGCCGATCTTGTTCAGTTCGTCGGCCACTTCGTCGCGACCGAGCGCGGTCAGGCGCTGCAGACGCAGATCGAGAATGGCACGAGCCTGTTCCTCGGAGAGATTGTAGGTGTTGTCCTCATTGATGGTGTGTCGCGGATCGTCGATCAGACGGATCAGCGGCGCTACATCGACTGCCGGCCAGCGACGTTCCATCAACTGCTCGCGCGCCGTCGTCGGATCGGGCGCACGGCGAATGAGTGCAATCACCTCATCGATATTGGCAACGGCAATTGCAAGACCCACCAACACATGCGCGCGGTCGCGCGCCTTGTTGAGCAGGAACTTGGTACGGCGCGTCACCACTTCCTCGCGGAAGACGACGAATGCGCGCAGCATATCGAGCAGATTGAGCTGTTCCGGCTTGCCGCCGTTCAGCGCCACCATGTTGCAGCCGAACGAGGTCTGCAGCGGCGTGTAACGATAGAGCTGGTTCAGTACGACATCGGCAACGGCATCGCGCTTGAGTTCCACCACGACGCGATAGCCTTCGCGGTCGGATTCGTCGCGCAGATCGGAAATGCCTTCGATGCGCTTGTCACGCACCAGTTCGGCCATCTTCTCGATCATCGAAGCCTTGTTCACCTGATACGGAATCTCGGTGATGATAATGGCTTCGCGGTCACCACGCATCGGCTCAATGGTGGCGCGTCCGCGCATGACCACCGAACCGCGTCCGGTCGTGTAGGCGGAATTGATGCCTGCGCGTCCAAGAATGATGCCGCCAGTCGGGAAATCCGGACCTGGAATGATTTCCATCAATTCGGGAAGCTCGATGGCCGGATTGTCGATCAGCGCAATGCAACCGTCGATGATTTCGCCGAGATTGTGCGGCGGAATATTGGTCGCCATGCCGACAGCGATACCGCCCGAACCGTTGACAAGCAGGTTCGGGAAGCGTGCAGGCATAACCACAGGTTCCTGCTCGCGGCCGTCATAATTGTCCTGGAAGTCGACCGTATCCTTGTCGATATCCGACAGGATGGATTCGGTAAGCTTTTCCAGACGACATTCGGTGTAACGCATCGCCGCCGGAGGATCGCCGTCGATGGAGCCGAAATTGCCCTGCCCGTCGACCAGCGGATCGCGCATGGAAAAATCCTGCGCCATACGCACGAGAGCGTCATAAATAGATGCGTCGCCATGCGGGTGATACTTACCCATGACCTCACCGACCACACCCGCCGACTTGCGGTACGGGCGGTTATAGGCGAGGTTCATCTCGTTCATGGCGTGGAGAATGCGGCGATGCACGGGCTTCAGGCCGTCGCGCACATCGGGCAACGCACGGCTCACGATAACGCTCATCGCGTAATCGAGATAGGAGCGCTGCATCTCCTCGATAATGGAAATCGGTTCGATACCGCTAGGGCCGCCGTTTGGGCCACCATTCATATCGTCGGAACCGGGTGGAGGCGTTTGATCTGACACTATTCAGATTTCTTTCTCAACAGAATCGATAAAGTCACTTTATAACGGAAACCAGCAAAAAACGCCAATTTCGCGACCGTTTCGGCGAGCTATTTCCGTATATCAATTCAATGACTTAAAAGATATTCACATAAAGATTGAGCAACGATGTTGCCCGTCACGGCGCTTTGCGTCGACCATGCGCCACTGATCGTCTACAATCCATGTATCCGATTGAGCATAACATGCCAACAAGAAGGGCGCTTGCAGTATGGGGTTCTACGATACGGTTTTCAGCGCGTTCGTCACCCTGCTTGTTACAATCGATCCGCCCGGACTGGCGCCGTTGTTTCTGGCCCTGACGCCGGGCATGGAGCGGCACCACCGCGGACAGGTGGCGTTACGCGCTTCTATCATCGGTTTTATCGTGATGGCGCTCTTTGCCATTGCGGGCGCGCAGATACTCGGCATGTTCGGCATTACCATTGGCGCGTTCCGCGTTGCCGGTGGCCTGTTGCTGTTCTGGATCGCTTTTGAAATGATTTTCGAGAAGCGGACGGAGCGCAAGGAAAAGAGCGCCGAGGTTGCCATCACCAAAGACCATATCCGCAATATAGCCGCCTTCCCGCTCGCCATTCCGCTGATTGCCGGTCCCGGAGCGATCTCGGCTATCGTGCTGACCTCGGACTCGTTCCATGGAATTGGACCGCGAGCCGCTCTGCTTGGCGTTATCTTCGTCTGCCTGCTGATTACCTATCTCGTGCTGCTGCTGGCGGAGCGCGTCGACCGGTTTTTGGGCGAAACCGGTCGTTCCATCCTGACCCGCTTGCTCGGCGTCATTCTGGCAGCGCTTGCCGTTCAGTTCGTTGCCGACGGCATCAAGACACTCATCAACGGTTAAGCCGATTTCTGCGCCTTCTTGCCGATCATGGCGTGACGAAGCTTGGACGAGAACCAGTCGATCACGGCGACGGCGATCAGGATCATGATAATCAGGAAGGAAACATCCTGAAGGTTCAGAACCTTGATCTGCTCGGCCAGATGCGCGCCGATCCCGCCTGCCCCGACGATGCCGATGATTGTCGCCGAACGGGTATTCGACTCAAAGAAGTAAAGCACCTGACTGCCGATCAGCGGCAGAACCTGCGGCAGCACGCCAAAGCGATAACCGTGCAGTCTGCCGCCGCCCGATGAAACCACACCTTCGACCGGCTTCTTGTCAGCACCTTCAATGGCTTCGGAGAAAAGCTTGCCGAATGCCCCGAAATCCGAGCAGGCGATGGCGAGAATACCGGCAAACGGTCCAAGCCCCACAACCGAAACCCAGATCAGCGCCCAGATCAGCGTATCGACGCCGCGAATGGTGTCGAGGAAGCGGCGAATGCCAAAATGCAGGAACACATTCGGGATAATGTTCTTCGCCGCCAGGAACCCGAACGGAAAGGCGAGGATTGCCGCCAGCAATGTGCCGAGATAGGCGATTGCCAGCGTTTCCATCATCGACCACAGATAGAGGCTGAAACGTCCGCCTGACGATGGTGGCATCATCATCAAGGCGAAATCGCCAAGGCGCCCGAGGCCGTTGAGAATACGCAGCAGCGAGAAATCAAGCCAGTAGAAGGCGAACCAGACCGACGCTATAACAGCTACGGTTAAAATCGCCAGATTGCGCCATGTGCGGCCATTGCCGAACAGATCGGCGTATTCGGTCCTCAATTCCTTTTCGTGTGCATGTGCCTCACGGGAGAGAGTTTGTGCAATGTCGGTCATAATTCTCTCTCCTCAACCTATACGGCCAAGTAGTGCATGTCGCACGCGCTGTGTAATGAGGTCGATGACAACAATGGTCACGATAATCAGAACCAGGATGGCGCTGACATCGCTGTAATAGAATTGGCGGATCGAGGTGAGCAGTTCCTGCCCGATACCACCCGCCCCCACAAAGCCCATGACGGAAGCGCCGCGCACGTTGATTTCAAAGCGCAGCAGGCCATAGGAAGCAAAATTCGCTGCCACTTGCGGAAGCACGGCAAAGCGAATGACCTGCAAGCCAGAACCGCCCGATGCGCGAATGCCCTCCACCGGGCGCATGTCGATGTTTTCGACGACTTCGGAAAACAGCTTGCCCAGTGCACCTGTCGTGTGAAGCATCAGAGCCAGCACACCGGCCATCGGTCCAAGCCCGAAGGCGATAACGAAAAGCAGCGCGAAGACGATTTCCGGAACCGTGCGCAACAGTTCCAGCCCGCGACGCACAATAAAACGCACCGTCGAATTGGGAGCCATATTGGACGATGCTGCGAATGATGCGGCAAAAGCGACGACCGCACCGATCAATGTCGCCAGATAGGCGATCAGCAGTGTCTCGAACAGCATCTTGAGCCAGCCGCCGAGGTTCCAGTACCACGCAGCCAGATCGCCCCAGAAATTGGCGAAGGTCAGATCCGGCAGAATGCGACCGAGATAGCTTGTAAAGCGAAAGAGATTTTCGACCAGCGTGCCCGGCCGAACATCGGCAACGACGGAGGCAGCAATGGCGACAACGACAAGCGCAAGAAGGAGCGCGATACCGTAGAGACGTCGTTTGCCAACTTCTCTCCGATAATCGGCAAGCAGGCTTTTTGCTCCGTTGCCGTCTAGTGAGGATACCGTCATGCGAGATTCCCTAATAAAAGTGCCCGAAGCTTTAGCGGCTTCGGGCACTTCAATTATTCTACGGATTAGGACTTGCGTGCCTTGTCGTTGAACTTGAGCATCTCGATGATCGGTTCATAGTCCTTGGCTTCGGTGGCTACGAATTCCTTGTCCTTTCCGTCGGAAAGAGCGTCAAAGCCGGCCTTGTCCTTCTTCGGCATGTCGAGGAAAGCCTGCTTGATGTCGGCCTTCAGCTGGTCGGGCAGCGCGCTGAGAACAGCGAACGGACCTTCAGGAAGGAAGTCCGACTTGAAGATGATGCGGAAATCATCCTTCGTCATTGCCTTGCCGTTGGCGTCTTTCAGAACGCCGCGGCTGACCATGCGGGTCAGGTTGGAGTCGTCTTCCGAATTCCAGGAGTTGGCAGCAGCGTCTGCGGTACCCTGCGCGAGAGCGAGAACGGCGTTTTCATGGCTGCCAGCGAAGAAGTTCTTACCGAAGAACGTATCGACACTATAACCGTCACGGTTGAGGAAGAAGCGCGGAGCGTTGTTACCCGAGGTCGAATTTGGATCGACGAGAGCAATGGTCTTGCCCTTCAGGTCTTCCATGGTCTTGTACGGGCTGTCAGCGCGAACATAAACAACCGAATAATAGCCGTTGACGCCAGTGTCGTGACGCTGGTTGACAAGCGGCGTGGTCTCAACACCAGTCATGACGGCGCGGGAATAAGATGCCGGGCCATAGAATGCGATCTGGATGTTACCGGCGCGCTGGCCCTCGATTACAGCAGCATAGTCGTTGGCAACGCGCAGCGTGACCTTCGTGCCGAGTTCCTTGCCGAGATAGGCAGCCAGAGGTGCATAACGGTCGGAAGTGGTCGAAGCGTTTTCTGCTGGGATCACGCCCAGAACGATTTCTGGGTAGTCCTTGCTCCAGTCAGCAGCCTGAGCGGTGGAGGCCATCATTGGCATGGTCAGCGTAGCGGTAAGCGCAGCAGCCGCCAGAAAGTTTCTACGGTTAAGCATAGGTATCTCCTGTTAATCCCCGATTTTAGAAGGTAATTTTCCTGCGTTTACGCGGAAAGCTGACGCAGAACGGCTTCAGCCGACTGCGGAACTGGCATTGGCATTGTTTCGCCCTGCTGCTCATCGGCATCGATGACGTCAGCGGCTTCCATGCCGTAAAGGTCGCGTGCTGCCATTTCGGTCAGCATCGACGGTGTGCCGCGGAATACGATCTTGCCGGCCGACATACCGACAAGACGGTCGCAATAGCTGCGCGCAATATCGAGCGAGTGCAGATTGCAGAGAACCGTGATGCCATATTCGCGATTGATGCGACGCAGGGCGTCCATGACGCTGCGGGTGTTGCGCGGATCGAGCGATGCAATCGGTTCGTCGGCGAGAATGATGCGCGGCTGCTGGACAAGCGCACGGGCAATCGCCACGCGCTGCTGCTGGCCGCCCGAAAGTTCATCGGCGCGATGCGCTGCAAGATGCGCAATATCGAACTGCTGCAAGGCGGAAAGAGCAATCAAACGCTCTTCATCGCTCCAGATGCGCAGAAGCGATTTTGGCGTCGAAACATAGTTCAGACGGCCCATCAGAACGTTGGTCAGAACATCAAGACGATCGACCAGATTGAAATGCTGGAAAATCATCGCGCATTGCGCACGCCAGTCGCGCAGTCCCGAACTTTTAAGGCCCGTAACGTCGCGACCGTCCCAATGGATGGTCCCTTCGGAAGGTTCGACAAGGCGATTGATCATACGCAGAAGCGTCGACTTGCCCGCGCCAGAGCGCCCGATAATTCCCACAAACGTGCCCGGCTCGATTTCGAGGTCCACGCCCGAAACCGCCACCTTGTCATTATAGCGGCGCGTTATGTTTTTCAGTTGAAGCATGAATTCGTCTCCATTCATGCTCACTCTGAATTGCTTCCATGACACTGCGATGAAAGCAGAATGACGTTTGTGTAAATTTACACGCCGCTATAGGGATTTTATCTAAGCGATTGTTTTAACAGCTATTTCATTTAAGTGACGAAGGAAGGCGTCTGTGGATGCATTCACATTGCCGGAATTGTCTATTGTGACAACATCCGCGGCACCGTCATCAAAGCTCACTTCGCGCGCCAGCCGCAAGGCGATTTCCTCCCGGCTTTCACGACCGCGCGATGCAAGCCGTTCAGCGAGAACGTCCGGTCGGGCCGTTATCACGACCACAGAGCGCGACGTGTAGAGCCTGCGAATATCACCCAGAACCCGTCGCGAGACATTGGCGACCACAACGATGCCGTCGGCGATTTCATCCTCAAGTGATTTCGGCAATCCATAGCTCAGACCATGCGCCTGCCAGTGCAGGGCAAAAGCGCCCTCATCTGCCGACTTTGCAAATGCCGCTTCATCCAGACTGTCGTGATCTTCCGTTCCCGGCATTTGCGGGCGGGTTATGATGCGGCGCACAAAATGAAACCGCGTGTCGTCCGCAAGAGCCGCACGCGCTGCATCCATGATCGTATCCTTGCCGGCCCCGCTGGGGCCGACAACGGCGACGAAACAGCCTTTCGGCATATCGGATTGCATCTGCATCAGAGCACCCGCTCGCCTTCGCGCCAGACAGTGCGGACAACCGGGATCGCGCCTTTCGGGCGCACGCGAACCATATCGGCACGTTTTCCGATAGCGATCTCGCCGCGATCATCCATGGCCATGGCGTCGGCGGGATTCTTGGTCACGAGGCGGACAGCCTGTGGCAGTGCAATCGGACGTTCGCCCGAAGCAAGACCGAAAGCCGATTGAATGAGGCTAAACGGGATATAATCCGAAGACAGAATGTCGAGGCTACCATTATCAACAAGATCGCGTGCAGCGATATTGCCGGAATGCGAACCACCGCGAACGATGTTTGGCGCCCCCATCAGAATCGAGAGCCCTGCGCCTTTTGAAGCATTTGCGGCTTCCATCGTGGTCGGAAACTCGGCGATCCGCACGCCATGGTCGAGCGATTCATCGACATGCGCGCTGGTCGCATCATCATGGCTGGCCAGAACGATGCCGCGCGTCGCAGCCAGTTCGGCGATGGAACGGCGATGCTTGGCCGAATAGGCGTCCGAATCCGCCATGCGCTTCTCACAATGCACGCGGAACTCCTCATCCGTGAGCTTCATTTTGCGCATGTAATAGGTGCGATAGGTCTCAAGATCAACGAATTGACGTTGTCCCGGCGCATGATCCATCAACGAAGCGAGTTTGACGCGGTCGTCACCTGCGAAAAGCTCGAATGTTTCCAGGCAATCCGCCGACGAAACCTCGCAGCGCAGGTGCAGAAAGTGGTCTGCACGCAAGCGATTTTCGCGAACACCGCTTTCGATAGCATCAGCAAGCATCCGCATATCCTCGCCTACGAAGTCGCGGTCATAGTCGGAACCAACGCGCATCGCATCGAAAACTGTCGTAATGCCGGATGCTGCAACCTGCGCATCATGTGCCTGAACCGCTGCATCGACATTCCAGCGAACTTTCGGACGCGGCGCATAATGGCTTTCGAGCTGGTCCGTGTGCAGCTCAATCAGACCCGGAATGACATAATCGCCATCCATGTCATCGCCGCCATTGGTATTGCCCTGATCGATTGCTGCAATTTTGCCGTCACGGATCAGGATAGAACCGGAAACAATCTCGTCAACAAGCACGATCTGTGCGTTTTTCAGAACGATTTCATTAGCCATTGGATAGCTCTTTCATGACCGCATTTGTATTGGCGGGTGTTTCATATTTCGAGAGAAAAGATTCGATATCGAGCGCGCGGAAATCGTCGAGAGCTTCGTGCAAACGCTTATGGCTCCAGTCCCACCATGCCAGCCGATCCAGGCGATTGCCGGTCGCAGCGTCGAAGCGTTCGCGAATGAGACGCGCCGGTACGCCGCCCACAATCGTATAGGGCGCCACATCCTTGCTCACCACTGCACCGGCCCCGACAACCGCACCATTGCCGACTGTCACGCCCGGCAAAATGGTTGCGCCGTGACCGAGCCATGTATCATGACCGATCTTCACGGCATTGCCGCGACGCCACTCGAAAAACTCCGTTTCATCCTTTTCTTCCGGCCAGTAATCACCGGCGCGGTAAGTGAAATGATGCAGTGTCGGACGCCATGTCGGATGGTTGGTGGCGTTGATGCGCACATGGCTGGCGATGTTGGAAAACTTGCCGATCTCCGCGCACCAGATTTCGCAATCGACACCAAGATAGGAATAGTCGCCCAGTGCGGTTTCAGAAACGCGGGAGCGCTCGCCGATCTCCGTATAGCGACCAAGCGTGCAACCGCTAACGACGGCGGTTCCATGCACCAGCGGCTCCACCGAGAGTTTGGTCATGCTAGCGCCCTCGGAGAAAAAGCTGTCACGTCGATAATCCGGTCGGCAACCTCCGTGCGCACATCCTCATCGTGGAAGATGCCGAGCATGGCGACGCCCTGCTCTTTCTTGGTCTTGATGAGATCAACGACGACCGCACGGTTCTTCGCATCGAGCGAAGCGGTCGGCTCATCAAGCAGCAATACCGGATGATCCGTAATGAAACCGCGCGCGATGTTCACGCGCTGCTGCTCACCGCCGGAGAAAGTCGCAGGTGGCAAGGCCCACAGCCTTTCCGGCAGGTTGAGCTGCGCCAGAAGTTCGCGAGCGCGGTTCAGTGCCGCTTCACGATCGACGCCACGCGCAACCAGCGGTTCGGCAACCACATCGATTGCCGCAACGCGTGGCAGCGTGCGCAGAAACTGGCTGACATAGCCGATCGTGTCGCGACGCACGGCCAGCACTTCACGCGGATCGGCTGTAGCAAGATCGACAGTGCGGTCTGCATGACGGATCAGGATCGAGCCGCCATTGACCGCATAATTACCGTAGACCATTTTAAGAATCGAGCTTTTGCCCGCACCCGAAGGACCGCCAAGCACGGCGCATTCACCGGCATGGAGTTCGAAGTTCACGCCGCGAACGACCGGAAGTTCGATGCCGCCTTGCAGATGCATCACGAAGGTTTTCGTGACATCGGTGACGGTAAGCGGGGCTGATGTTTGCAACATAGACATTTTTCACCTCGTGCATGAAGTTCGTCTAATTTAGGAACAGCATGCTACAAATATCTGTTTTAGTTTACTAAACCTGCAGAATTGACGACACGAGTAACTGCGTATATGGCGCCTGCGGATCGTCCAGCACGCGGTCGGTCAGTCCCTGTTCGACAATATGGCCGTCTTTCATGACCATGATGCGATGGGACAGAAGCCGGGCCACGGCGAGATCGTGGGTAACGATAATCACCGAGAGGCCAAGGTCGCTGACGAGGCCGCGCAACAGGTCGAGCAGACGCGCCTGTACCGAGACGTCGAGACCGCCGGTTGGCTCATCCATGAAGACAAGACGCGGAGCAGTCACCAGATTGCGGGCAATCTGCAGGCGCTGGCGCATACCGCCAGAGAAGGCGCGTGGCTGATCATCGATACGGTCGGAAGCGATTTCGACGCGTCCTAGCCATTCCGTCGCCGTCGAGCGGATATTGCCATAATGGCGTTCACCAACGGCCATCAGGCGTTCGCCGACATTGGCACCGGCCGAAACCGTCATGCGCAATCCGTCCGCCGGGTTCTGATGCACAAAACCCCAGTCGGTCCGCATCAGGAAGCGGCGTTCCGCCTCGCCAATTTTGTAGAGATCGCGGAATTCACCGTCGCGCATCCGGTATTCAACCGTGCCGGACGTCGGTTCCAGACGGGTTGCCAGACTGTTCAGGAGCGTCGTCTTGCCGGAACCGGATTCACCGACGATGGCCAGCACTTCGCCTGGCCACAGATTGAAGGAGATGTCCACGCAGCCACGGCGATTGCCGTAAAACTTCGACAGGCTGTTTACTCTCAGCAGGGGTTCGTTGTTCATTCTGCTGCCTCCTTATTCGCTGCCAGATGACCGAAATGGCCGTTGGCCTGACGGTCTTCGCAAAAATCGGTGTCGGAGCAGACGAACATCGAGCCGCCACGGTCGTCCAGCACGACTTCGTCCAGATAGACGCCCTTCGCGCCGCAGAGCGCACAGGGTTCCTTGAATTTCTGCACTTCAAACGGATGGTCCTCGAAATCGAGGCTCACCACCTGCGTGTAAGGCGGGACGGCATAGATGCGCTTTTCGCGACCGGCACCGAACAATTGCAATGCCGGAGACATATGCATTTTCGGATTGTCGAATTTCGGCGTCGGCGAAGGTGCCATCACATAGCGCCCCTCGATCATCACCGGATAATCATAGGTCTTGGCGATATGGCCGTGACGCGCAATGTCTTCGTAAAGCTTCACATGCATGAGGCCATATTCGGCCAGCGCGTGCATCTTGCGGGTCTCGGTTTCGCGCGGTTCAAGAAAACGCAGCGGCTCGGGGATCGGCACCTGATAGACGATCACCTGCCCTTCGGTCAGCGGATATTCCGGAATGCGGTGACGGGTCTGGATGATGGTCGCCTCGCCCGTATGGGTAGTAACGGCGACATCGGCTGTCTTCTGGAAGAAAGCGCGGATGGAGACGGCATTGGTCGTGTCGTCAGCACCCTGATCGATGACCTTCAGCACATCGTCCGGCCCGATGATCGAGGCGGTTACCTGCACGCCGCCGGTGCCCCAGCCATAAGGCATCGGCATTTCACGGCTGGCGAAAGGCACCTGATAGCCGGGAACGGCAATCGCCTTCAGGATGGCGCGACGGATCATCCGCTTGGTCTGTTCGTCCAGATAGGCGAAGTTGTAATTGGCCAGATCGCTCATTCTGCGGCCTCCTGTGTTGGGCCTTCAGTCTTATTGTTCGCTTGGTCATATTCCGCGCGCATACGGCGGATGAGATCGAGTTCTGCCTGAAAATCCACGTAGTGGGGCAGTTTCAGGTGCTCGACGAAACCGGTAGACTGCACATTGTCGGAATGGGAGATGACGAATTCCTCGTCCTGTGCGGGAGCGGTCACATCCGTATCGAACTCGCGAACACGCAGCGCACGGTCGCAGAGCGACATGGACATGGCCTTGCGCTCACTCTGGCCGAACACCAGCCCATAGCCGCGTGTGAATTGCGGCGGCTGCTTGGCCGAACCTTTAAATTGATTGACCATCTGGCATTCAGTCAGTTGCACACGACCGAGCGAAACGGCAAAGCCAAGTTCGGGCACGTCGAACTCGACATCCACTTCGCCAATGCGGATTTCACCAACGAAAGGATGCGTGTTGCCATAGCCGCGTTGGGTGGAATAACCGAGCGCCAGCAGGAATCCTTCGTCGCCACGCGCCAGTGCCTGAAGGCGCAGGTCGCGTTCCATCGGAAATGTCCAGGGTTCGCGGGTCAGGTCGCCCGGTTCGTGACCTTCCGGCAGGGAACCGTCATCCTCGATCATCCCGTTGACACCGAGAATATCAGTTACACGTGGTGTCTCTTCCGGCTGAGCCTCCCGCGTTTCCGGTTCCGGCACGGCCACATCGCCCGCGAGATCGGGATCAAGAAGTCGATGTGTATAATCGAAAGTCGGTCCCAGAAGCTGGCCACCGGGCAGATCCTTATAGGTCGCCGAAATGCGGCGCTCGATCAGCATCTGAGCTGTTTCCATCGGACGGGAATAGCCAAAGCGCGGCAAGGTGGTGCGGTAGGCGCGCACCAGAAAGATTGCTTCGATCAGATCGCCACGGGACTGACGCACAGCAAGTGCGGCCAGTTCGCGATCATAGAGCGAACCTTCGGCCATGACGCGATCGACCGCCAGCGCAAGCTGCTCGACAATCTGATCGAGACGAAGTGCCGGGACCGAACGGTCACCGCGACGGCGATCATCGAGAAGACGGTGGGCATTGCGGATGGCTGTTTCACCACCCTTTACGGCAACATACATTTTCAGCCCTCCAGATTGCTTACGCGCGTTGTGCGGGGAAGCGCTGCGACAGCACCGTCGCAGACCAGAACAAGATCCACGCCCAGCGGATATTGCGCGCCGTTCTCGCGCCATTGATTGATGAAATCCTGCGGCAGACCTTCGACGTGAAGCGCTCGTTCACCATCGATACCGGGGCCTTTGAGCACAAAGCCCTGCCCGCTTGTCAGTGAGGCAACAGCGAGGACAATAGTTGTCGAACGATCGGGAAACTCGGCGTCGCCCTGCGAAAACTCTGCCAGGGACGGCAGCAGCGATAGATTACTGACCAGAGCGAATTGCGCGGCGTCTGTATTATCGACATGCGGCGCACCGGTGTGAAAAGTAAGCCAGGCGGTTGCACTTTCATCGGCAGCTATCGCTGCATCGCACCAAACCGTCGCATCATGATCGAGCAAAGTTGCTGCAATAACGCCCAGTTCAGGCGTCAGCGGCTGCGGTGGGGTGGCTGCGCGAGCCAGAGGATAGATGCGGCCGGGATTGGCCATGGCATGCATGACGGCATGGAATGCCGACTGCGCATCCGTCACCGGATCGGCAAAGCCGCCCTCAAACGCGGAGGAAGTGCTGTTTACAGAAGAAGGAAGCATTAATTGTCTCCCCGGACCATTGTGAAGAAATCAACCTTGGTGGCGGCAGCTTCGCCGCGCAACGTGGCGTCCGCGTCGTCGAGCCGCTTGCGCAAGACATTCAGCACCTGCGTCTCCACCGCATCGCGTTGGCCTTCATCCAGCCACAGCGCATCGAAAAGAGCGGCAAGGCGTGCCTTTTCCTGATCGCGACCAAGTGCATAAGAATGACCGACCGAGCCATCGGAGAGCCGCACCGTAGCGCGCGTCACCGTTGCCTCGCCGACATTGAAGGCTGCGCCGCCGCCGCCAATGCGGCCACGCAGCATTACAAGGCCGGTTTCCGGTCCGCGCAGAACCTCGAATTCAGGCTTGTCCGACCATGCCTGCCAGAAAGCCTGCAGCTCTTCGCCACTTGCACGCGCAAGAACCGCCATGCTCGCCTGCCTTGCGGCTTGAACTGGATCTGGCGCCTTTCTGCTTTCAGTGGCGGAACCGGCTCCGCCTCCCTTCGCACTCTGCTCCGTACCGTACATGAGCTTCCCTGCCCTTTGAGATCTTGTTGACTTGCTCTTCGGATTTGTCTAGTTATATAGACAACTATACAATACCAGAATGAATACACCCTGCCAATGACAGGACGATGACAGTTGATGACAAAGACCAGAAGAATTGAGAGAAACAGCGGTGTGGCGATCTGGCGGCAGATTGCCGACGAGATACGCGGCGACATCATGGCGGGGAAGCTTCAGTCCGGTGCGCGCATGCCTGCCGAGATGGAACTTGCCGACAGGTTTGGGGTCAATCGCCATACGGTGCGCAGCGCCATTGCCGCGCTGACGCAGGAAGGCGTGCTGCGCGCCGAGCAAGGTCGCGGCACATTTGTTGCCAATGCAAAGCGTCTGACCTACCAGATTGGACGCCGCACCCGCATTTCGCAATCGCTCGCTTCGCAGGTGCGGGAAATGCAGGGGATTCTATTGGCATCAGGCATCGAACCCGCAACTCGGGAGATCGCAGACGCACTTGAACTGCATGCTGGCGATGAAGTGATCCGGCTTGAAACGATGCACAACGCCGATGGTTATCCAATTTCGATAGCGACTCACTGGATCGATGCTGTGCGCTTTCCTTCCTTTGCGCAGGATTATGCGGAAAGCGGCTCGATAACGGCTGCATTAAAAGCTGCCGGGATCGCCGATTACCTGCGAAAGTCAACTGTCATATCGGCGCGCCATGCCGACCCGAAAGACCTAAGAAACTTGAAATTGTCTCCGGGTGCCATCGTCGTGACAGCTCGTGCGGTGAACGTCGATACGGATGGAAAACCGATCCAATATTCGCTGTCACGTTTTTCGGCTGACAGGATGGAGTTTTCTATCGAGAACGACGAGAACAGCTAATCATCGAGGATGAAGTTTTCGTGGAAGCCGATAATTTCGCCCTAATATCAAAGCCCGTCAGTTGGACTCATTGAGCTCTGGTTAAGCCAGTGCGGCGGCTGAGCATTTGATGTATGCGCTGGATGGCTACTCCAGATCGCATCTTGACTCACATATAATATCCATTATTCTGGATATATGGAAAGCGAAGTAGCAATCACGGCTTTGGCCGCTCTCGCCCAATCGACAAGGCTTGATACTTTTCGATTGCTGGTCAAACACGAACCTGCCGGGATACCTGCAGGCGAATTGGCGCGTATGCTGGATATACCGCAAAATACAATGTCGGCCCATCTGGCTACCCTATCGCGGGCTGGCCTCGTGAAGAGCGAGCGACAGAGCCGCTCGATCATATACCGCGCTGATCTGGATCGATTTCGCGAACTGACGCTATTCATGATCAAGGATTGTTGCGGTGGCAGCGCCGAACTCTGCGGGCCTCTTATCCAGAGCCTGACACCTTGCTGCGCACCCACGGCAACTGCAGCAACCCGATAATCACGGGCTGGTGACACCAGCTCATTCCAATGGACGTAAAATGATGGATCGGTTTCAACAGACGCCCAGGCGACTGCGCGGACAATCACGTTCACATGAGATCAAGGCCATGACACGCAATATGCAAAGACATGTGGAGGGACTCTATGTCTGTCTTTGAAAGATATCTGACCGCCTGGGTAGCCCTATGCATTGTTGCAGGCGTAACGCTTGGGCATCTTTTCCCGACGATATTTCACGCCATCGGCTCTGCCGAAATTGCCAAGGTCAATATTCCCGTCGCCATTCTCATCTGGTTGATGATTATTCCCATGCTCTTGAAAATCGACTTCGCCGCTCTTCGGCAAGTCGGACGACACTGGCGTGGAATTGGTGTTACGCTGTTTATCAACTGGGCTGTAAAGCCGTTCTCGATGGCACTTCTTGCATGGCTGTTTATCGGCTGGCTTTTCCGTCCGCATCTGCCCACCGATCAGGTCGACTCTTATATTGCAGGTCTCATCATCCTTGCCGCAGCACCCTGCACGGCCATGGTCTTCATATAGTCCAGCCTGACAAAAGGAGAACCGCACTTCACGCTGTCCCAAGTCGCATTGAATGATGCCATCATGGTCGTAGCCTTCGCTCCAATTGTCGGGCTTTTACTCGGGCTTTCGGCAATTACGGTTCCATGGGATACGCTCGTTCTATCCGTTGTTCTCTATATCGTCATTCCGGTTATCCTCGCGCAGGTTCTTCGGCGCAGCCTTCTGGCAACGGGCGGACAAAGCGCGCTCGATACGCTGTTGAAAGCTTTGCAACCGCTTTCCCTGGTCGCGCTCCTGACTACTCTCGTCCTGCTTTTCGGTTTTCAGGGCGAGCAGATCATCGCACAGCCGCTCATTATCGCGATGCTTGCAGTGCCGATCCTCATTCAGGTCTATTTCAATTCGGGGCTGGCCTATCTACTCAACCGCCTCTCTGGCGAGAAGCATAGTGTTACCGGACCATCGGCCTTGATCGGCGCGTCGAATTTCTTTGAGCTGGCCGTCGCTGCCGCAATCAGCCTTTTTGGATTTTCATCCGGCGCGGCCCTTGCCACTGTGGTCGGCGTTCTGGTGGAGGTACCAGTCATGCTTTCTGTTGTCTGGATCGTGAACCGCTCCAGAGACTGGTATGAACGCGGCACTGATCAAAAGCCCGCAACACAGACAGGAAACTCCCGATGACCGTCACTATTTTCCATAATCCGAAATGCGGTACTTCACGCAATACGCTGGCAATGATCCGCGCCAGTGGCGAAGAGCCCGTCATAGTTGAGTATGTGCAGAATCCGCCCACGCGGGAACGTCTGGTCGGCCTGCTGGCAGCAATGAATCTGACGCCGCGCGAGCTGCTGCGTGAGAAAGGCACACCCTATGCCGAACTCGGCCTGTCCGATACGAAATGGACTGATGACGAGCTGATCGATTTCATGATGGCTCATCCGATCCTGATCAACCGGCCCATTGTCGAGACGCCTCGCGGCACCAGGCTTTGCCGCCCATCAGAACTGGTTCTAGATATTCTGGAAAACCCAGTCGCATCATTCACCAAAGAAGACGGCGAGTTGGTCAAATTCGGGGAGAGGACATGACTGACGCAGACTTGCCGAATCTGGACCGGAGATCCTTTCATCTACCGGATAATGATCCTCTTCGCGCATCTTTCCCAGAGCACAAGCCTCGTATTCTGCTGCTCTACGGATCGTTGCGCGACCGCTCCTATAGCCGTTTCCTGACGCAGGAGGCCCAGCGATTGCTTGATGCGATGGGCGCGGAAACACGTATCTTTCATGCCAATGGACTACCCTTGCCGGATGACGGCGCACCAAGCCACCCCAAGGTGCAGGAACTGCGTGAGGCCATGCTTTGGTCGGAGGGACAAGTCTGGACCAGCCCTGAACGCCATGGCGCGATGAGTGCTGTTATGAAATCGCAGATCGACTGGATTCCCCTGCCCGGCGGTGCAGTACGTCCAACTCAAGGGCGGACACTGGCCCTGATGCAAGTTTCCGGTGGTTCGCAAAGCTTCAATGCGGTCAATCAGATGCGTATTCTGGGTCGCTGGATGCGGATGATTACCATTCCCAACCAGTCATCGGTTGCCAAGGCCTGGCAGGAATTCGATGATGCAGGCCGTATGAAACCCTCATCCTTCTATGATCGTGTGGTGGATGTCATGGAAGAACTGATGAAGTTTACCGTGATGACGCGTGGCATTTCAGGCCACCTGACAAACCGCTACAGCGAACGGAAAGAAGCCGCAGCACAGCTTGAAAAGCGCGTTTCGCTACAGTCGATCTGACATTCGGGCCATCTGACATTGATAAGTCATTCGCAGGTGCGAAACCAAGCCTTTCTGGCGATCCAAATGGCATCATATAAATACAAACCAACAGAAAAGGCGCTGTAAAACAGCGCCTTATCACATTTAACTTATAAACTGGATTACGTCGGTCCTCAGAACGGAATTTCGTCGTCCAGATCGCGTGAGAAGCCACCGCCGCTGCCGCCGCCCGAAGACGGGCCGGACGAGCCGAAGTCACCGCCACCGCCAGAATAGTCAGACATCTGGTTGCGATTGCCGCCACCGCCGAACGAACGGCCCTCACCGCCGCCTTCACCACGGCTGTCGAGCATCTGCAGTTCACCACGGAACTTCTGCAGCACGACTTCCGTCGAGTAACGGTCATTGCCGTTCTGATCCTGCCATTTGCGGGTCTGAAGTGCGCCTTCGATATAAACCTTGGCGCCTTTCTTCAGATATTGTTCCGCGACCTTGGCAAGGTTCTCGTTGAAAATGACGACGCTGTGCCATTCGGTGCGGTCCTTGCGTTCGCCGGTCTGGCGATCACGCCAGCTTTCCGACGTTGCAATACGCAGATTGGCAACCACATCGCCCGAATTCAGGCGACGAATTTCCGGATCGGCACCAAGATTGCCGACCAGAATGACTTTGTTGACGCTACCAGCCATCGAAAAATTACTCCGGGTCTTGCCTGCACACTCTTTCCGTACGGCTTCGCACAGACAAGAGGCACGTTCCAAATGAAAGATCAGGCGCAACGATGCGCCATCACCAGAAACTCATATGTTCACCTTACAGGACTGGCTCAATGAGCGCTCAATCCAGGGCGGTGAATTTGTCAATGTCCACAGAGTTTATGTTCTTGTTTTGTTCAAAATGCAACCTTCCGACATTTAAAAGTCACACGTTCGCCACAAATTTCCGTGGGTTTTTGCACCGTTTCCTGTGCTGAAAATGCGGTTTGGCTCATTTCAGGGCCTGAAACTGCATCTGCCTTAATTTCAAAACGGCCTCCCCGGTCATCCTCATGAAGCCATGATGACCGCGCTTCGCAAACCGCATCAGCTTCCAAGGAAAAGCCCTGCCGCTCACTGTATCTTTGGCGCGCAGGGCTTGGGGGTTGAGCAATGCTCATGTGTCGACATTAATTCGTCGGCAGGTCTTTTCGGATCACAAAGGCGCACGGCCATTTGCATTCCGCGCAAATTCAAATTGTCGGCAATCACACTTTCGATCAACGAGGCATCATTCCTTGCGAAAAGATGCTGCCGCAACCGAAAC
Source organism: Brucella tritici (assembly GCF_902825325.1). Classification (GTDB taxonomy): domain Bacteria; phylum Pseudomonadota; class Alphaproteobacteria; order Rhizobiales; family Rhizobiaceae; genus Brucella. The sequence goes on from NZ_CADEAR010000006.1 coordinate 158,539, forward strand.
GGATTGTGCTTTCATCTCTGTGAAAGCTAGGCACTGTAGTCAGGTGGACTCATGCTCCTTTACCTCCCTACTGGGTCTCCCCGCCTCCTGCGGACCTCTTGCCGATGCCGTGTCATCCCACCGCGGCACCTCTCCGCTATCAGCGAGTTAGGGTAGTCTGCTCCAGTCAGGAGTGACAGTCAACGCTCTTGCGTTCACATTTCGTATCGCCTATCAGAAGGCTGGTTGTTCGATATTTGTTCTAATGATAAGAGTGCACCGATGAATGACCGGAGCCCCCTTCCTATTGGAGGGTTTCACCCCATATTAGGTACCGGCGCGACGTGTTTCACCATTCGGCGCCCGTTTATCCATGGCATCATGAGCAGGCAGGACGCGGAATGAGCGATCAGAAATTCATTTCCATACGTGGCGCGCGCGAACACAATCTGAAAAATGTCGATCTCGATCTGCCTCGCGACAAGCTGATCGTGATGACGGGGCTTTCCGGCTCGGGCAAATCCTCGCTTGCCTTCGATACGATCTATGCGGAAGGCCAGCGCCGCTACGTCGAAAGCCTTTCGGCCTATGCGCGCCAGTTCCTCGAAATGATGCAGAAGCCGGATGTCGACCAGATCGACGGCCTGTCGCCCGCCATTTCCATCGAGCAGAAGACGACGAGCCGCAATCCGCGTTCGACGGTCGGCACTGTCACCGAAATTTACGACTATATGCGCCTGCTCTTTGCGCGCGTGGGCGTGCCCTATTCGCCGGCGACCGGCCTTCCCATCGAAAGCCAGACGGTCAGCCAGATGGTTGATCGCGTCATGGCGCTGGAAGAAGGCACGCGCCTTTATATCCTCGCGCCCATCGTTCGCGGCCGCAAGGGCGAGTACAAGAAGGAGCTGGCGGAGCTTCAGAAGAAGGGCTTTCAGCGCGTCAAGGTAGACGGCACCTTCTATGAAATTGCCGACGTTCCGGCGCTCGACAAGAAGTACAAGCACGATATCGATGTCGTGGTCGACCGCGTCGTGGTGCGCGCTGACCTTTCGACCCGCCTCGCCGACAGCCTTGAAACCTGCCTCAAGCTTGCCGAAGGTCTGGCCGTTGCCGAGTTTGCCGACAAGCCTCTGCCACCCGAAGAAACGGCGGAAGGCGGTGCTGCCAACAAGTCCGCCAACGAAACGCATGAGCGCATTCTGTTTTCGGAAAAGTTTGCCTGCCCGGTTTCCGGTTTCACCATTCCTGAAATCGAGCCCCGCCTGTTCTCGTTCAACAATCCATTCGGCGCCTGCCCGACCTGTGATGGCCTCGGCACGCAGCAGGCCATCGATCCGAACCTGATCGTTCCCGACGAAACGGCAGTGTTGAAGGACGGCGCGATTGCCCCATGGGCGCGGTCTTCGTCGCCCTACTACAATCAGACGCTGGAAGCGCTTGGCAAAGCCTATGGCTTCAAGATTGGCGCACGATGGGCCGATCTTTCGGAAGAAGCCCAGCAGGCCATTCTTTATGGCACCAAGGGCAAGGAAATCACCTTCCAGTATGATGACGGCCTGCGCTCCTACCAGACGACGAAGCCTTTTGAAGGCGTAATCCCCAATCTGGAGCGCCGCTGGAAGGAGACCGATTCCGCCTGGTCGCGTGAAGATATCGAGCGCTTCATGGCCTCTACGCCCTGCCCTGCCTGTAACGGCTACCGCCTGAAGCCGGAAGCGCTGGCGGTCAAGGTCGGCATGAAGCACATCGGTGAGATCACGGAAATGTCGATCCGCAAGGCCGACGCCTGGTTCCGCGACGTCGATGGCAGCTTCAATGACAAGCAGCGCGAAATTGCCGCCCGCATTCTCAAGGAGATTCGCGAGCGCCTGCAGTTCCTCAACGATGTCGGCCTTGATTATCTGACGCTGGCGCGCAATTCCGGCACGCTGTCGGGCGGTGAAAGCCAGCGTATCCGTCTTGCCTCGCAGATCGGCTCCGGCCTGACCGGCGTGCTTTACGTGCTGGACGAACCATCTATTGGTTTGCATCAGCGCGACAATGCCCGCCTTCTCGACACGCTGCGCCATCTGCGCGATCTCGGCAATACAGTCATCGTGGTCGAGCATGACGAAGACGCGATCCTGACTGCCGATTACGTGGTCGATATCGGCCCGGCGGCTGGCGTCCATGGCGGCAAGATCATCGCTCAAGGTTCGCCACAGGATGTGATGTCCAACGCCAATTCGCTGACCGGCAAATATCTGTCCGGTGCGATGGAAGTTGCCGTTCCGGCGGAACGCCGCAAGATTTCAAAGTCCAAGCGTATCAAAGTCGTGGGCGCGCGTGGCAACAACCTGAAGAATGTCTCGGCGGATATCCCGCTAGGAACCTTCACCGCCGTCACCGGCGTTTCAGGCGGAGGCAAGTCCACCTTCCTGATCGAAACTCTGTACAAGGCTGCTTCGCGTCGCATCATGGGCTCGCGCGAACACCCGGCGGAACATGACCGTATCGAAGGGCTGGAATTCCTCGACAAGGTGATCGATATCGACCAGTCGCCGATTGGCCGCACCCCGCGCTCCAACCCGGCAACCTATACCGGCGCCTTCACGCCGATCCGCGACTGGTTTGCGGGCCTGCCGGAAGCCAAGGCGCGCGGCTATCAGCCGGGCCGCTTCTCGTTCAACGTGAAGGGCGGACGCTGCGAAGCCTGTCAGGGCGATGGCGTCATCAAGATCGAGATGCACTTCCTGCCTGATGTCTATGTGACTTGCGACGTATGCCACGGCAAGCGCTACAACCGCGAAACGCTGGAAGTCCTGTTCAAGGGCAAGTCCATCGCCGATGTGCTGGATATGACAGTCGAGGAAGGTGCGGAATTCTTCTCCGCTGTTCCCGCGGTGCGCGACAAAATGGAAACGCTCGTCAAGGTCGGCCTTGGCTATATCAAGGTCGGCCAGCAGGCGACGACGCTTTCGGGTGGCGAAGCGCAGCGCGTGAAGCTTGCCAAGGAACTGTCACGCCGCGCGACGGGCCGCACGCTCTATATTCTGGACGAACCCACCACCGGCCTGCACTTCCATGACGTAGCAAAACTTTTGGAAGTGCTGCACGAACTGGTTGAACAGGGCAACACGGTCGTAGTGATCGAGCACAATCTGGAAGTTATCAAGACTGCCGACTGGGTGATCGATCTTGGACCGGAAGGCGGCGATGGCGGCGGCGAAATCGTTGCCGTGGGCCGTCCGGAAGACATCGTGCAGGAAAAGCGCTCCTACACCGGCCATTTCCTCAAGGAATTGCTGGAACGCCGCCCCAAGCGCAGTTCAGAGGCTGCGGAGTAAGCAGCAGGCATTGAGAATTATTGGAGCCGGGCCTAGCGCCCGGCTTTTTAGTCTATTGAGCAGATAGATATTCACACCTTTAAGACTGAGCGGAGACTCTATTTCATTAACTCTTGAAAATCCCAGAAACAGGGGAGTTTTGTTATGCCTAACTTGCCCACCATGTCATCAGGCACATCGATAGAAATTTCCCGTGCGACTTTGTCGGGAAAAAACGTTTCAAGAAATTGGATCCAGTAATCATGATGCAACTCTTGCACAATTTTCGCTGCAGTAATTATCCAGTTCTGAAACCCATCGACTCTCGCAAAAATCTCATCTTTTGATCCTATTCCCAGTTTATGGAACAAGATTTGCTCACCAAGAAAAAAGCCGTTATTTCCATCCCTATCATGCATAAATATGGAGTAATTTTCTCCATTCTGCATGCTGTTTGTTAATTCTGATATATGATTCAATATATAGTGATGTGTAACTGCATTACGGTACCAATCAACGAGATCATACTCTGGCTCGTTCTTCAACTGAGTGCATTTTTGTAGTGATTTTTGTCTGAATTGATGGAGAGTATCGTCATTACGTTTTTTACACGTACTTTGATACTGTTCACACATGTAAATATATTCTTTTAGTTTTCCGGCCAGAGTTCGTTGAATAACCAATGCCTGCGTTAGGGAGTAATCGGACACAACCTTATCGATCTTCCCCCCCTTGAAATTAGGAGCGTTGATCGCCAGCAGGAAAAGTCGCAAAAACGTAGTGATATCAGTGATTGCTACACACGAAGAAACCAGAAATGCGACATGGACTTTGGGTATGTCCTTAAGTTCATCCGCCTCAAAGTCCATACGATAAAGATGTTCATGCACGGTTGCTCTCCACGGTAACCATCAGCCCCACGCAAACAACGAAAAAAGCCCGGACAAGCCGGGCCTTCTCGACAGCCATTCGCGATCATGCCGCGATAGCTGGAAATTTATTGTCACGATCCGTTCGAAGAGCTTTCACTCTCCAGATCATGATTAGCCGTTTACGGCATCCTTCAGGCCCTTGCCAGCCGAGAACTTCGGCACGTTGCGAGCCGGAATAGCAACTTCCTTGCCGGTCGATGGGTTACGGCCGGTCGAGGCAGCGCGATGCGAAACGGAGAAAACGCCGAAGCCAGGCAGACGGACTTCTTCACCAGCCTTCAGGGCGCCGGTAACAGCAGCGAGTACAGCATCAACAGCGGTACCGGCATCAGCCTTCGTCAAACCGCCCTTTTCCGCAACTGCGGCAACCAATTCGTTCTTGTTCATTGGCATTTCCTTTCTTTATCTACCGGAACGGATAACGTGACCGGATTGGTCGGAGTTTATTCAAATCGTTTCACAAACCAAGCCTGTCAACGTGAAAAAACCCCGGAAAACCGGGGTTAAACACAGAAATGCCGGACAAATTGCCCGGCACTTCGATTGTTGGTCCTGATAGACACCTTCCAGCGGGATTATCCGACTGAATCAGAATCGCCCGCCAGAAGTTCATTTCACTGCATTACCGGAAAGCAAACCGCTTCGCGATTTCGCTGGAAATGCATCAATGCGCCGTCGAAACCCCTGCTTCTTCCTCGACCGAAGGCACGGTCGCCGGGGTTGCCGGCTCGGTCCATTCAATCGGCTCTGGTTCACGAACCAGAGCGTGCCTGAGGACTTCACCCACGCGAGACACCGGAACGATCTCAAGACTGTTCTTCACATTGTCCGGAATATCCGCCAGATCCTTGGCGTTTTCTTCCGGGATCAGAACCTTCTTGATGCCGCCGCGCAGAGCCGCGAGGAGCTTTTCCTTCAGGCCGCCGATTGGCAGGACACGACCGCGCAGAGTGACCTCGCCTGTCATTGCGATGTCCTTGCGAACCGGGATACCGGTCAGCACGGATACAATCGCCGTGACCATGGCGATACCGGCGGACGGACCGTCCTTCGGCGTTGCACCTTCCGGCACGTGCACGTGGATGTCGCGCTTGTCGAACAGCGGAGGCTCGATGCCGAAATCGATAGCACGCGAGCGGACATAGGAAGCCGCTGCAGAGATCGATTCCTTCATCACGTCGCGGAGGTTACCCGTGACGGTCATGCGGCCCTTGCCGGGCATCATGACGCCTTCGATGGTCAGCAATTCGCCGCCAACTTCCGTCCAGGCAAGGCCTGTCACGACGCCAACCTGATCTTCGCCGTCGATCTGACCGAAGCGGAAACGCTCGACACCCAGATAGTCGGAGAGGTTCTTGTCGGTGACTTTCACCGACTTCTTCTTCGACTTCAGGATTTCGGTCACGGCCTTACGAGCCAGAGTCATCAATTCGCGTTCGAGGCTACGCACACCTGCTTCCCGCGTGTAAAGGCGGATAACATTGCGCAGCGCGTCGTCCGTGACCGAAAACTCCTTCGGCTGCAGGGCGTGATCCTTGATTGCCTTCGGCAGCAGGTGCCGCTTGGCGATCTCGAGCTTTTCATCCTCGGTGTAACCGGCAATACGGATGATCTCCATACGATCCAGAAGCGGACCGGGAATGTTCAGCGTATTGGCCGTCGTCACGAACATGACGTTCGACAGATCATATTCGACCTCAAGGTAGTGATCCATGAAGGTCGAGTTCTGTTCGGGGTCCAGCACCTCGAGCATGGCCGATGACGGATCGCCGCGGAAATCCTGGCCCATCTTGTCGATTTCATCGAGCAGGAAAAGCGGATTGGACTTCTTCGCCTTCTTCATCGACTGGATGACCTTGCCGGGCATCGAACCGATATAGGTGCGGCGGTGACCGCGGATTTCAGCCTCGTCACGCACGCCGCCGAGCGACATACGGACATATTCACGGCCAGTAGCCTTGGCAATCGAACGGGCAAGCGAGGTCTTGCCGACGCCGGGAGGTCCGACGAGGCAGAGGATCGGGCCCTTGATTTTGGTCGAGCGAGCCTGCACCGCGAGATATTCAACAATGCGCTCCTTGACCTTGTCGAGGCCGAAATGTTCGTCATCGAGCACTTCCTCGGCAAAGTTCAGGTCCTGCTTGATCTTCGACTTCTTGCCCCATGGAATGGACAGCAGCCAGTCGAGATAGTTGCGGACGACCGTTGCTTCGGCAGACATCGGGCTCATGCTGCGCAGCTTCTTCAGCTCGCCTTGCGCCTTTTCACGGGCTTCCTTGGAAAGCTTGGTCTTGTTGATGCGTTCTTCCAGTTCAGCCGCTTCATCGCGACCGTCCTCGCCATCGCCAAGCTCCTTCTGGATCGCCTTCATCTGCTCATTGAGATAGTATTCGCGCTGCGTCTTCTCCATCTGGCGCTTGACGCGACTGCGGATACGCTTCTCAACCTGGAGAACCGAAATTTCGGCTTCCATGAAGGAAAGTGCCTTCTCAAGGCGCTCGCGCACCGAGAGGATCGACAGCATTTCCTGCTTTTCAGGAATCTTGATCGCGAGATGCGAGGCAACCGTGTCGGCAAGCTTCGAATAGTCGTCGATCTGGCTGGCGGCACCAACCACTTCCGGCGAAATCTTCTTGTTCAGCTTGACGTAATTTTCGAAGTCTGAAACCACCGAGCGGGCAAGCGCCTCGATCTCGACTGCATCTTCTTCGGGCTCCGGCAAAGCCGCAGCATAGGCCTCGTGATAATCTTCGCGGTCGGTAAACTTGGAAACCTTGGCGCGCGCCGTACCTTCGACCAGCACCTTGACTGTGCCGTCCGGCAGCTTCAGGAGCTGCAATACGTTGGCAATCGTGCCGATTTCAAAAATCGCATCCGGTGCCGGATCGTCATCGGCAGCGTTTTTCTGGGTGGCGAGCAGAATCTGCTTGTCCACGCCCATCACTTCCTCCAGCGCGCGAATGGACTTTTCGCGGCCGACAAAAAGCGGAACGATCATATGCGGGAAAACGACGATGTCACGCAACGGCAAAACGGCATAGAGCCCGTCTGCACCGCCCGCTTCAGAACCACCCAATGGTGTCTTCTGTTCAGTACCCGTCATAACTCAGTCCTTTCTCAGGTCTTTCAACCTGACTGCCACCTCCGCGCCCCCTTTCATCATGAGGCAGGTCACGAATGTGCTTCGGTCCATACTTGGAGAGCCGAACCCGGCAATTCAATAGCCTGTAGCGGGATGGCTTTCATAGAATCGTCATCTATCCTGCGCTGTACAGTGATTTAGTACAATATCTAGCTTAGGCTGTACCCTGATTGCTGCGCCTGCAATAGTGACAGGAACAGCCTGGCGCAAGTCTGCACATGAAAAAGGCCGCTTACGCGGCCTTTTTAAGGATTAATTGTTACCGCTTAAGCGGAAACATTACCCTTTTCGTCCTGCCGCTCGGCATAGATATAGAGCGGACGGGCGCTGCCATCCACTACATCGCCGGAGATGACCACTTCCTGTACGCCTTCCAGCGTCGGAAGCTCGAACATCGTGTCGAGCAGGATCTTTTCCATGATCGAACGCAGACCGCGTGCACCTGTCTTGCGCTCGACCGCCTTGTTGGCAATCGCCCGCAGGGCATCGTCGTGGAAGCTCAGCTCGACACTCTCCATGTCGAACAGGCGCTGATACTGCTTCACGAGCGCGTTCTTCGGCTCGGTCAGGATCTGCACCAGAGCATCGACATCAAGGTCTTCGAGTGTCGCGATGACCGGCAGACGACCGACGAATTCCGGAATGAGGCCGAACTTCAAAAGATCTTCCGGTTCCAGTTCCTTGAAGACATCACCGATACGGCGCTCATCAACCGAACGAACGGTGGCACCAAAGCCGATGGACGTCTTCTCGCCACGTGCGGAGATAATCTTGTCGAGACCGGCAAAAGCGCCGCCGCAGATGAAGAGGATGTTCGTCGTGTCCACCTGCAGGAATTCCTGCTGCGGATGCTTGCGGCCACCCTGCGGCGGCACGGAAGCGACGGTACCTTCCATGATCTTCAGAAGTGCCTGCTGGACACCCTCGCCCGACACGTCGCGCGTGATGGACGGGTTATCCGACTTGCGGCTGATCTTGTCGACTTCGTCGATATAGACGATGCCGCGCTGTGCGCGTTCCACGTTGTAATCGGCGGCCTGAAGCAGCTTCAGGATGATGTTCTCGACATCTTCACCGACATAGCCTGCTTCCGTCAGCGTCGTCGCATCGGCCATGGTGAACGGCACATCGATAATGCGTGCGAGCGTCTGGGCAAGATAGGTCTTGCCGCAACCCGTCGGACCGACGAGAAGAATGTTCGACTTCGCAAGCTCGATATCGCTGCTCTTGGACTGATGGGCGAGACGCTTGTAGTGATTGTGTACCGCAACCGACAGAACGCGCTTGGCATCCTTCTGGCCGATGACGTAATCGTCAAGAACGGCCATGATTTCCTGCGGCGTAGGCACGCCCTCGCGCGACTTCACCATCGAGGATTTGTTTTCCTCGCGGATGATGTCCATGCAGAGTTCGACGCACTCGTCGCAGATGAAAACGGTCGGGCCTGCAATCAGCTTGCGCACTTCATGCTGGCTTTTGCCGCAGAACGAGCAATAAAGCGTATTCTTGGAATCGCCGCCGCTGTTGCTGACTTTGCTCATCGCAGTTTCCTTTCAATTGACCGAAATGAACCTTGGGCGTTCATATCGATCGTTTCTTCCGGTTCGGACCCAGTGCTGGAGGAGAAACGCGCCTCCCGCTGGTCATGATGGCAGCAGATACGCACTGCCTGTCATCTAGGGCCTGTAGTCTCAGGATTCCTGTCACCGTGTGGCTCCCCGACCGAAGGAGCCATTTGGCAACTTTTGCAGAAGCTGCACCGCCGAACAAATGAAAAATAAGTTCCCGGCAAAGATTCGGCATAATCTGACCAAGTTTAGCGCCCCGAACCCCAACAGATGCTTAACGCGGCGCGTTAACCATCACGTAGGAGCAAGAATTAGGCCCCTTTTGTGGCAAAGGGCGCTAAAATCAGGTGCGAGCCGGAGATTCCGGCTCTTACTTCGATTCGTCCGCGCCTACGTCGCGCGATTCAACCACCTTGTCGATAAGGCCGAATTCGAGCGCTTCCTGCGCGGTCATGAAATGGTCGCGGTCCAGCGTGCGTTCGATGGTCTCGTAATCGCGGCCTGTGTGCTTGACGTAAATCTCGTTCAGGCGGCGCTTCATCTTGATGATATCCTGCGCGTGACGTTCGATATCCGACGCCTGCCCCTGGAAACCGCCGGATGGCTGGTGGACCATGATGCGGGCATTCGGCAGCGCATAACGCTGGCCCGTCGCACCGGCAGTCAGAAGCAGCGAGCCCATCGACGCGGCCTGGCCCATGCAAAGCGTGGAAACCGGCGGACGGATGAACTGCATCGTGTCATAGATCGCCATGCCGGAGGTTACGACGCCGCCAGGTGAATTGATGTACATGTTGATCTCTTTCTTCGGGTTTTCCGCTTCGAGAAAGAGAAGCTGTGCGCAGACCAGCATAGACATTCCGTCTTCAACCGGTCCGTTCACGAAGATGATGCGCTCCTTGAGAAGGCGCGAGAAAATATCATAGGCCCGTTCGCCACGGTTGGTCTGCTCAACCACCATCGGGACGAGGTTCATGACGGTTTCGATCGGATCTCTCATTATGGGCCTCTGGATATATTTATGGCGAAGTGAATAGTTTTGAATCGTGAGTGTTCCATACATAGGGCGTTGCGCCCCTGTTCCGCAAGTGGCGCAGCACTCCGCGCTTTACTCCCAGTCCGACTCCGGCTTTTCAGGTCGAATGCCGCGCTTCTCGTCCAGCGTTTTGCGGGCCACTTCGGTCAGTCGGGCCTTGATGCGCACGGAGCCGTCTTCCAGATCCTCGCGTTCGACATTGCTGCCATGCTGGTAAATCCAGTCGAGCAGATGAAGCTCGAAAGGAGACAGCAACACATCGACCGAACCGAGCGAACCCGCTATTCGCGTTTCGATGAGCGAAAGCAACCTGTCAACACCTTCACCGGTAATCGCTGAAAGCGGGATTGGACGCCCCTCCTCGCTTCCCGCAGCGGCAAGGCGCATAGCGGCTTCACGCCCGCTTTCGTCGAGATTGTCGATCTTGTTCCAGATCTCGACGACGCGCTTGCGGTCTTGCGGCTCGATGCCCAGCCCTGCAAGAATGCTTTCAACATCTTCCGCCTGCGCGGCATTGTCCGGATCGGAAATATCGCGGACATGCAGGATCAGATCGGCTTCGACCACTTCTTCGAGCGTGGCGCGGAATGCAGCGACGAGATGGTGCGGCAGGTTCGAGATGAACCCGACCGTATCGGACAGGATGACCGTTTCGCCATGCGGAAGGCGAATGCGGCGCAATGTCGGATCGAGCGTGGCGAAGAGCATGTCTTCGGCCAGTACTTCCGCGCCTGTCATACGGTTGAAGAGCGTCGACTTTCCCGCGTTGGTATAGCCGACGAGCGCCACGATCGGATGTGGCACCTTGCGCCGCTTCTGGCGATGCAACGTGCGGGTGCGCACCACTGTTTCAAGCTCTCGCTTGATCTTTAGAATTTTTTCCTGCAGCAAGCGGCGGTCAGCTTCGATCTGGGTTTCACCCGGACCACCGAGGAAGCCACCACCGCCGCGCTGGCGCTCCAAGTGGGTCCAGCTTCTGACCAGACGCCCCTTCTGATAATTCAGATGCGCCAGCTCGACCTGCAGAGCGCCCTCCTTGGTGCGCGCGCGCTCACCGAAAATTTCGAGAATGAGACCCGTACGGTCAATGACCTTGACGTTCCATTCCTTTTCGAGATTGCGCTGTTGCACCGGTGTCAGTGCGTGATCGACGATGACCAGCCCAATGGCCTTTTCCTTGACGGTTTCGGCGATGGACTCCACCTTTCCCGCACCAAGCAAGGTCGCAGGCCGTGGATTGGCGACAATCGCAATTTCAGCATGTTCGATGTCGAGATTGATTGCCCTGGCAAGCCCGACGGCTTCTTCCAGGCGCGCCTCATTCGAGCGCTGAAATTCAGGGCGCGCGCCATCTTCCGCCGACGTGCCCGTATTATACCGCTCAGGCAGGACGGGAACGATAACGGCTGCCCTTGTAGGCTCGGGTTCTGAAAGCTCGAAATCCTTGTCTGCATCGGCAGACGTCGGCTTTTTATCCTTGAATTTGGACAAATATATTCACTCCGGGACGCGGAAACTGTCGACGATGCATTTTTGACTGAAAAGATCAGGTCAATGCACTAACTGACACTGCAGATAAGTCGCCGCTAAGACTGTTTCAAATGAAAGACGCCCCGGATTGTTTAAACATGACGAACCGGACAGGCAGAGCGTGTCCGGTCAACGTCAAGCAGAAACAAAAACTGGAGCGAAACGGCATTAAGCCATTGCGCTCCAGTGGAATTCGGAAAGCGTCAGGCTTCTTCGCCTTCGAACATCTGCACAGGCTGGCTTGGCATGATCGTCGAAATCGCATGCTTGTAAACAAGCTGCGAATGACCGTCACGGCGCAGAAGCACGCAGAAATTATCAAACGACGTTACAATGCCGGTCAGTTTCACGCCATTGATAAGGAAAATCGTCAGCGAAATTTTCTGCTTACGTACAGAATTCAGAAAAAGGTCTTGCAGATTTTGCGATCGTTCAGCCATTGTTTTTATTCCTTTAATCGATCAGCAGCCAGCTCGCGATGTGTTAAACGAACACGCGCATGCACATAAATCAAGCACCGGAGCGTGCAAAACCGGTACTGGACTGCAATTGCTGTGGAAAGACAACTGCTTCGCTATTCAGCTTCGGTTAACAGGATGGGAATCTTTGCGCAACCGTCAATTTCATTAGACTCTTGGTGAATTGCGGCAGACGAGCCAGTTTCAGCATCTGAATCTGCTACGGCAACCTCTTCATTTTGTTGGGATTCACGCAGTGGCCGCACCCGATCTATTGCCCACATGTAAAAACTTCCGGGCTGGAGCGAAACGACTTCCTTGTGCTTTTTATGTATATGGAAACCTATAAAGTCCGGATGACGGATAGGCTCAAGACCGTAGGTCGGGTCATAGATGCGCGTGGCGTCCTTGCCGACCCAGTAATAGAAGTTTTCCTGGGGGGCCGCGTTCTTGAAAATCCCGTATTTGCGGGCGAGACGCGAGATGCCGTCATTGCCAAAGACAGTGATGCCAATCGAGGCAGGCGTTACTTCCTTGCCGATCAGGCGGTAATAAAGCGGGCGCAATTTGCCTCGACGTATGCCCAGCCAGCTCGGTAGCGGATAGGTCGCCGCTACGTAGGCCTCAAATTCGCGAATAATCGGATGGTCATGCGGAAGATAAAGTGCAGACACGCCGACACGGAATCGATTCTCCCGGGCGAGATACGGTTTATTCGGATCGGGATGAAACTGCTTCAGAAGATAGACATCCGTATCGAGCCAGACACCCTGCTGATATTTCATCAGCATAATGCGGAAAATGTCGCTGAATTGAACGATAGTCCGTTTGGAACGGAAATTCGGATAGGCTGGATCAAGCCGCTTGAAGACCGCTTCGGGCAAGATGCTGCTGGCGTCATGCAGTTCGACGCCCGCCGGTACGTTCTCGATCGGGGCGTAAGCGAAGAGCTTTACCCGTTGACCAGTCATCACCATTGACGCCAGACAAATACAATCGACGTCGCGCAAACGCGACCCGTACCAGAACGTACAGATATCCATGTCAGCCCCTAAGCCCTTACCCGGACCGAAGCTAACACAAAGTTGTGATCAGAAGAACTCCAGACTGACGCGGAACATCTGTTCCACATGCTTTACGGCGTCGGATGTGGCGAAAATGACGACGCGGTCCTTCGGCTTGATCCGCACATCGCCATTCGGTCGGATCACCTGCCCGTCGCGATAGATCGCACCGATTCGCAAACCTTCCGGCAGATCGAGATCGCGCAGTGGCGCGCCAACGAGCGAAGATGTTTCCAGCGCCTCGGCCTCGATTAGTTCGGCCTTATCGCGATAAACGCTATAGACTGCGCGAATACGGCCCCGGCGCACATGCTGCAGGATTTTGGAGATCGTGACAGCTTTTGGATTGATATAGGCATCGATCCCCACCATGTGGGTAAAGTCCTGATAGGCGACCGTATTGAGCAGGGCCATGTTGGATTTGCACCCCAGACGCTTGGCCATGATGCTCGACAGGATATTGACCTGATCCTGATTGGTGAGTGCGACCATCAGGTCGGCATCCTGAATATCGGCTTCCTGCAACAGGTTCTGATCAAGCGCGCTGCCGTGCAAGACCATGGTGCGCTTGAGCTGATCGGCAATCGCGAATGCACGGTCATGCTCGCTTTCGATCATCTTGACGCGCGTATTCCATTTACGGTCCTCGATGGCCTTGGCCACGTAGAGACCGATATTGCCGCCGCCTGCGATAACGATGCGGCTGGCTTCCGGTTTCTCGTGCCCGAACAGTCCCAATGTGCGACGAACCTGCTCACGCGTCGTCACGACATAGGCCAGATCCCCTGCATTCAGCTCGTCAGAAGAACGCGGGATGAACAGGCTGTCGTTGCGCACCACGCCAACGACGGTTGCCGCAAGATCGGGAAACAAATCCGTCAGCTGTTTCAGCGGCGTATTGATGACTGGACATTCCTCAAGACATTCGATGGCAAGGCCGATGATCTTGTCGTCGGCAAAGCGCAGCACATCTGTCGCGCCCTGCAAGGCGATACGCCGCAGAACCACCTCACCCACTTCCAGTTCTGGCGAGATGATCACGTCAATCGGCAGGTTTTCGCGCAGGAACAAGTCCTGATACTCGGCCTTGAGATAGGATTGGGCGCGGATACGGGCAATCTTGGTCGGTACGTTGAAGACCGAATGCGCCACCTGACAGGCCACCATATTGACCTCGTCGGACAATGTGACGGCAATAATCATGTCCGCTTCGTCGGCACCGGCGGCTGCGAGCACGTCGGGCTGCGAACCGTGTCCGACGAACCCACGCACGTCGAGCGTGTCGCGCACAATCTCGACATGGCGCGCGGACGTGTCGATAACAGAGACATCGTTTTCTTCCGCCGCAAGCCGCTCGGCGATGCCGTATCCGACCTGCCCTGCTCCGCAAACGATTACCCGCATGACTGCTCCGTCCGAGACAATTACAGCATTTCCAGCAAAAGCCCGACGCGGTTTTGCTTTGGATAATGCGCCAGAACCAATGTTCAGAGCGGCACCACTTCAGCTGGGCCGCTCTGAATGCTTATACGCCCAGAGACTTCAGTTTGCGATGCAGCGCCGAACGCTCCATGCCAACGAACTCCGCCGTGCGCGAAATATTGCCGCCAAACCTGTTGATCTGGGCAATCAGATATTCCTTCTCGAAACGCTCGCGCGCCTCTCGCAACGGAAGCGCCATGATGTGCTGGTCTGATTCCGTCGGTGCGCGCGGCAGCGTGTCACCGATTTCAGCCGGCAAAAGATCGGCTGTCACTGGCGCTTCGGGATCATCGCCGCGCGCCAGAATCATCAGGCGTTCGACATTGTTGCGAAGCTGGCGAAGATTGCCCGGCCAGCTATGCGCCTGCAAAACCGCCATGGCATCGGGACCGATCTTGCGCGGCTTGATGCCCGCCTGTTCGGCAATCTGCTTCATGAAATAGTCGACCAGGGACGGAATATCCTCGCGCCGGGCCGCAAGCGGTGGCACCTGTACCGGAACCACCGACAGACGGTGAAACAGGTCCTCGCGGAATGTGCCTTCCGCAATCATGCCTTCGAGGTTCTGCGCTGTCGACGAGATGATGCGCACATCCACCTTCACGCGCTTGGTGCCGCCAACGCGCTCGAACTGCTGGTCGACAAGCACACGCAGGATCTTGTTCTGCGTCTCGCGCGGCATATCCGCGACTTCATCGAGGTAAAGAATACCGCCATGAGCTTCTTCCAGAGCGCCTACCTTGCGCTCGCCGCCGTCCATCTCCGTGCCGAAGAGTTCGATTTCCATGCGCTCCGGCGTGATCGTCGCGGCGTTAACCGTCACAAACGGTCCGCTGGCGCGGCCGGACTGCGCATGGATGGCACGCGCGGCCAATTCCTTGCCCGCGCCCGACGGTCCCGTAATCATGATGCGGCTGTTGGTCGGCGCCACACGTTCGATGGTCTGGCGCAGCTGGTTCATCGCCAGGGACGCGCCGATCAATTCCAGATGATCGCCGCTGCGCTTGCGAAGGTTGGACACCTCACGCTTCAGCTTGGAGGTTTCGAGCGCCCGTTCCGCGACGAGGATCAATCGGTCAGCCTTGAACGGCTTTTCGATGAAGTCGTAGGCGCCGCGACGGATCGCCGAGACCGCCGTTTCAATATTGCCATGACCGGAAATCATCACGACCGGCAGTTCAGGGTGCTGCTTCTTGATTTCATCAAGCAACGCCAGACCGTCCAGCCGGCTGCCCTGCAGCCAGATGTCCAGAAAAACCAGCCGGGGAACGCGATCGTTGATCGCCGCGAGCGCGCTGTCCGCGTCGAAAGCCGTGCGAGTTTCATGGCCTTCATCGCTCAGAATGCCTGCAACAAGTTCCCGGATATCCGCTTCGTCATCAACTACAAGAATATCGGCAGCCATATCAAATCACCTGTCCAGCTATGTTCTTTTCGTCATTATCCGCATTGGTGCCAGCATCGCTGGCAGGTGCTTGCGGGAAGACCATGCGTATCATTGCGCCCCGTCCTCCGTGGAAATCCGAAGGCGCATCATGCAATTCCAGATGTCCGCCATGATCCTCGACGATCTTGCGGACAATCGCGAGGCCAAGGCCGGTGCCCTTTTCCCGCGTCGTCATATAAGGTTCGAGCAATTTCTGGCGATCATCGCCCGGCAGGCCCTTGCCATTGTCGATGACATCGACAACCAGTTGCCCATCCGCCTGATAGGAACGGATCAGGATGTGCCCTTCTTCACGATCTTCCTTCGGAAGTCCGTCAATGGCTTCGCTGGCATTCTTGATGACATTGCCAAACGCCTGCCCGATCAGGCGACTGTCGAAGGAGCCGACCAGCCTGTCCGGGCCGAAATCGTTCTGGAAGCGAATATCGCTACGGCTGACTTCAATCAGGAAAGAGGCTTCGCGCAATGCCTCGCGCATATCCATAAGCCGCATTTCCGGCTTCGGCATACGGGCAAAGGCAGAGAACTCATCGACCATACGCCCGATATCACCCACCTGGCGAATGATCGTATCTGTGCATTGGTCGAAAACCTCGCGATCCTCGGTAATCACCTTGCCGTAACGGCGACGAATGCGTTCTGCGGAAAGCTGGATCGGTGTGAGCGGGTTCTTGATCTCATGCGCAATGCGGCGAGCGACATCCGCCCAGGCCGAGGAACGCTGCGCTTGTACCAGATCAGTGATGTCATCCACAGTTACCACATAAGAGTGATCTTCGGATTCGGTATCTTCGACGGTCACCTGCACGTTGAAGGTACGCGCTACGCCGCCACGGGTCATGCTGACCTGCTCGCGATGTACCGCACGCCCCGTTGAACGGGCAACCTCGAAAGCCTGCCCGATCTCCGGTGCAATGCTGGTAAGGTTTTTGCCGACAGAATCGTCCGATGTGACGCCAAACATGTGCTCTGCGGAACGGTTCAGAATGGAAATACAGCCATCCGTTTCGATGCCGATGACGCCCGCCGTCACACCGGAAAGCACGGCCTCCGAGAAGCGGCGGCGTTCATCGATCTGGTCCTTGGCAGAAAGCAGCTCGTTACGCTGGCTCTTAAGTTCCGCGACCATGTTGTTGAAAGTACCGGACAATGCGCCAACGTCGCCATCCGAAGTCCGTACCGGCACAGAGACGTCAAGATTGCCCGCCGCCACATCATCCGACGCGCCGATCAAAAGCCGGATCGGGCGAACCAGCCTGTCGGCAACGGCAATGCCAGTCCAGATAGCCGAAAGCAGCACGATCAGCGTCAAGCCGAAATAGAGTAGCGCAAATGCAATCTGCGTCGGAATGCGGTTCGCATCCATCTCCTGATAGCGCTGGGTATTGGCTTCCATCAAACGCATGGCGTCGAGAATCTGCGAATCCACGGCGCGAACTGTATAGAGATAGACGTCAGGTATCTCGCGCATCTTGATGATTGCGCCAACGAAATTGCTGTTTCCCGGAGGAATGATAACCGGCTTGCCGTCCGGAGCTGTCTTCAATGCGTCTTCGGTCGGCGGCGGCAGACGATCCTCGACACCGGTATCGCTTTTGACGACCACTTCGCCGTTTTCACGCACCAGAAACGCACCGAGCAGACCACGACCACGTGTTTGCAGCGTCATCAGCTGGATGAAACCGCCACGGTCGAGACTATAAATGGTGCGCTGCGCATCCAAATCCTGCAGCATCGAATAGGACGTGCTTTGCAGGTTGAGCGCGGTTTCGCGAATATAGGCGGTGGTGAGGCTCTGCGACGAACTCACGATGTCACGCGTATTGGTATCGAACCAGCGATCGAGCCCCAAATTGAGCGTTACGGATGCAACAATGGCAACCACAATGGCGGGCACCGCCGCGATCAGCGAAAACAGCGCGACGATACGCACATGCAGACGCGAAGCGGCCTTTCCAAGCCGCCGGGCCATGATGATGCGATAGACTTCGCGGCAGATCAGCAGAATGAGGAACAGAATCAGTGCGACATTGATGATGACCAATGCCAGCGTGACGGTCCTATCAGGCGTGATCGGGGTGATGCCAATGAGAATGGCAAAGGAAATCGACGCCGTAATCAGCGCTGAAACAACAGTGATAATGCCTGGCAGCGCCAGAAGCCTGCGCCCCTCGCCGCCTTGCGATGATTGTTTCTCGCCGTTCATGTCCGCCGTCAGATTCGCCGTGTTCATGTTAACCATGTTACCCAATAGCGTTGCATCTATGCAACGCATTGTGGCGAAAATGCAACGTTATTCTGCGCACCATTGTTGATGAACCATACAGAAGGCCTGAAAGAACCAAGAATGCTGATTTACGAAACTCTTGGGACTTTCAATGCGATGCGATTTCATCACATAAGAATCCGTTGGGTTCGAAAGTTTCCGGACCTGTCAAACACTGGCGCAGAGGGCTTTTGGGTATATGCCGGACAATACGCTGGGATTCTACAATTCAAATGCCATCGACTATGCAGCCGGCGGCGATGCGCCCAATCCGAAGCTGTTCGATTTCCTGAAGCGTTGCAAGCCAGGTGGCCGCATTCTTGAATTGGGGACTGGCTCGGGGATCGATGCACGCGCTATTTTGAACGCGGGGTTTCAACTCGATGCAACAGACGGTTCCGCCGAACTGGCGGCAATCGCTTCGAGGCAGTTGGGCCAGCCCGTCAGAACGATGATGTTCGACGAACTTTCTGCGGTCGAGGAATATGACGGTATTTATGCCTGCGCATCACTGACTCATGTGCCCAGAGGCGAGCTCGCCCCCATCATTGAGAAAACCTACGCCGCGTTGGCGAAAGGCGGCATCGTTTGGGCAAGCTTCAAGACCGGTACGGCTGAAGGCCACGACGCACTTGGCCGCTATTACAACTATCTATCACCGGAAGAGCTTCGGCATTGCTGGGGCAAGAATGTCCACTGGTCTGATATCACGATAGAATGCTGGACTGGCGGTGCTTACGATAAACGCCCCACCGACTGGGCAGCCGTCGTGGCAGTGCGATAGTTTCCGAAGGGTAAACTAGAAATTGAGCCTGGCCATTGCAAGTGAATCGACATATTCGCCAGCTCTGAAGGCGTCTTTCTGACGAACACCTTCGGCCACAAAACCGAACTTCTCATAGAGACGGATAGCGGCGGCATTATCGACATAAACGGTCAGTTCAAGCCGCTTCAGATCGAGCCAATTGTCGGAGATATCGATCAGCTCGGTCATAAGTGCCGTGCCAATCCCTTTGCCGATATGTTCGTCAGCTATGCCCATCATGATATCTGCGGCATGGCTCCGTCGTCCTCTGTGTCGCACCAAGCCGGCATTTCCGACAATCTCTGCATTGATAGTCGCAACAATCACAGTCGATTCCGGGCCAAGCGACTCCAGCCATTTCCTTGTCGTCTCGAGGCGCTGGAACGGCATGCGCAAGGTGCCGAACCGAAATCCCGGCATGTTCTGCAGACGGGTGAGGCCTTCGACATCTGTGGCTTCCACTGCGCGAATGACGAGATTTTCAGGTCTCATTTGAACTCCCGGTTCAGTGCTCAAGCAATCTCAGTTTGCTGGCTGACAAACATCCAGGCAAACCGAGACAGGCTGGCGATTTTTATCGCAGATACAGCCCTTTGACGCGGAATAGGATAGCGCGGGCATTCCCCGGCCGCAAAATGAATAAATTGCGACAAGCACGAAGGCGAGAACCGTCAGGCAAAGTATTCGATACATTTTGAACTCCCGTGGGAAGGAAGACCAAAATATTGTCCATGCAGGCAGAGAAGTTCTCAACACCAACAATTGCCTCGTAACTATATGGAAAATCTATGGCGCGTGCGTGGGCACATCCTCTTAGAACAACGCCGCCCAACTCGGGCGGCGCTGTAAAATTCAGGTATTCCTACCGGCGTTATCGTTCCGGGCGATCAGTTTTCAGCGCCGTAAGCGTCGAAATCAAAGTACTTGTCGTTGACTTCCTTGTACTTGCCGTTCGCGCGGATTGCCTTGATTGCATTGTTGAACTTTTCAACCAGTTCGGGGCGCCCCTTCTTCAAGGCTACGCCGACACCGACGCCATGGATGTTATCGTCCGACGGATAGGTGCCAACCATCTTGCAGCAGGCGCCATCCGGCGTCTTCAGCCACTCGCTCAGCGTTACACTGTCGTCGTTGACAGCATCAAGGCGGCCATTGGCCATATCAAGCCGATATTCTTCGGCAGTCGGATAGGCCTTGATCGTGCTGTCGGTGAACGCGTGTTCCGCATAGTTCGCATGCGTCGTGGACACCTGAACGCCGATCGTCTTGCCGGCAAGGTCTTCCTTGGTTACGCCCTTGATGTCGCTATCCTTGGGCACTGCAATGCCGGGAGGCGTGTTGTAATACTTGTTGGAAAAATCGACCTGCTTCTTGCGCTCATCCGTGATCGACATGGAAGAAACATAAGCGTCGAACTTTCCGGCCTGAAGTGCCGGAATGGTGCCATCCCACTCCTGCGTGATGAATGTGCACTCGGCCTTCATTTCCTCGCAGAGTGCTCTTGCGATATCGACATCGAAGCCCGACAGTGAGCCATCCGGATTGGTGAAATTGAACGGCGGATATGCGCCTTCTGTCCCGATTACAAGTTTCAGCGTTTCTTCGGCACTTGCAGTGCCAATTGCCAAACCACCCGTCGTGGCCACGATCCCCACAATCGAAGCTGCCACGGCCATACTCTTTAAAACGCGCATTCCCATTCCTCCCATTTTGTCTCGGCGGTTCCAGAATTGCTCTTCTGGTTCAGCCCTTGCAAGGGGAGGCTTCACGTCGGCAATGTAAATTGCCGACTCGTCATGATTTCTCCCCCGTTGCTATCAATAGATGGTTCGGTGGAACTTGCACAATGTCTTTTCTGAAAAGGTGAAAACGGTTCGGAATGCGCTTCAGACTGTGCAGCGAAACAGCATGTTCAACCGCCAGTACAAGCGGACGGCACGGCACGGCCGACGCCCCAGGATAAACGTCCTTGCACGATGGTTAGCGTCTGCTTGCCGTTCGAATAGGTTGTCCCCTCCTGGCCCATGGCGGGCAGATCGATTGCGGCAGCGCCATTAACGGATACCGATGCACGATCACCGAAAAGGCGCACTGCCAGACGTGTACCATCCTCGCACGTGTAGTCGCTGACGGGATAGGGATTACCTGCGCCGATAGACGCACCGGATGCAGAATGCCCGAAGCCTGCGAACATCAACGCAGCGACTGCCGCGATCGATAAACTTCTCAACATAATGTTTCTCCAGACTGGCACAGCAACGGAGTTGAAGCAGAGAAGCATATCTTACCCGATTCTCTGGCACGCTTTGAGCGTCATTTCGGGCAAATGGCGTATTGACCAGACATCCATTAGTATCTGCAGCCGAATAGTGCATCTCTACCATGCCATCGACAGTCGCGGCAACACGACCATGCATCCAACAATGGGTAATGGCATCGTGCCGGATATTCGGCGTCGCCCTTGGCTGTCTGATAAGAGCCAGACAACCCACCTGTAAGCCCGGATGGATTGGACCCGACACAAGGCCGGCACCAACCTGCTTGGCGTTGGCTGTGGCTGTATCAAGCTGACTTTCGATATTGAGATCGCCACCGACATCGGCAATCACGGTTTCGCCCGAGACTGTCGCACCGCGAAGATTGGTGTCGTTCCCGGAGTTTACATAGACCGTTCCGCTACCTGCGACATGTGTATTGACGTTGGTGACGGTCTTGTCGTTGCCTTTGCCCCGACCGAAGCTCGCGCTAATGCCGGGGCTCAGGAAGTCAATGGATAGTCCGCCGGAGACATTCTTGCTTGAATTTTCCGTTGTAGCCTTGGCGCTTTCCAGATTGATATCATTGCCTGCAATGAGCGCAATATCACCACGACCGCCGGACAGCGTACCATCTGCGTTGTAACCGGCACCGATTTGCGCGCCAACCGCATTGATATCGCGCCCTGCTTCCACAATGACTGTATCGCCAGCACGAATGGTCGTCGAAACAGGTATCGAAGCCGAACCTTCAGCACTGTTCTTCTGATACTCGAAGCCAATATCAAGAGACCCGGAAATCAGTTGCTCTTCCGGATTCCAGTTATTCTTCTCGTTTGCGCTATTCAGAACGTCATCGACATATTTGCCGTTGACCCCGGCAATTGTCGCCATGGCAATCGAATTGGCTGCATTGCCATCGCCGACCTTCTTTGCTGCCTCATAGGCATTGCCGACAGCAGCTGCGGCCTGTGACGAAACCGTTGCTGTTACGCTCGTTTACTGTCGCACTCAGAATGTTACGGAGCACCACAAAAGAATGCTGACCTTTCTAATAATCCAATACATCCATATTTCAACCAACTCTTCTCACTAACTATCTGATTTTTTTTGATTTATTCTGTAAACTTCTCCAGTTTCCACTGACCACTCCCCAGACGCATAACTGAAAGGGAAATCTGGATAGCAAACCAGAAGTCCTAAAAAAAAATTCTCAAAATCGATATTGAGCTTTTCAACTATTCGGAACTCATCGACTCGAACAACCGCATAATGATCTCCCGAGTCAAAACCAAATCCAGTACCCAAGCTATCAAAACCGAAAAGGAGTATATCTCCTTTTGCTCCGTTATCATAAATCATACGATCTTTATAATACTCATCGACCGCACTAATCAGTTCATTGGTAAACTCAAAATGAGCGGGAAAGTTTTTTGGTTCATTTTCTTCTTTAATTTTGCCGTATCCGAAGCGGATCAAGAACTCCCAATATGCGTCGGGACACTCTGGATACTTCGCACGCTGCGCAATGATCTCGGTCTCTGCTACGGGCTTCAAATTTTTAATCAATTGAGTTCTATTCGGCGACAGCCTGATCAAATCGTCAAACATTGAAGACCTCATTTTCTTGGCACCGGTGTTGGGAATGCACCTTGTGTCGGACTTCTTGCTCCATGTATGCCTCCCTGATGTTGACTTGGCATTGCGGGATGAGCGTTCCACCACTGGTTAGGACCACCATATCTCTGTGGAATAGCCGTCCAGCTCGCCCATGAAATCCGCAACCTTCGCCTTGGTAGCTTCGGGTGACATATCTTTCGGCGTATTCGTAAACAGATCACCGTTGATCAGGCCAGCTCGCATCGTATCGCGAATTGCGTTGATGCGATCCGCCAAACGTTGAGCAGCCGCTTTGTCGCCGATCTGCATAGCTTGGAAGTCTTTAGTTTCTTCAAGTGCAATAAGCCGTTCCGCTAACGCATCTGAATATGCTTTGAGTGGTCCGCCATTATGGGGTGAAACCCCCATTTTGGCCGCCAGTTCTGGATCGGCGGGCATATTCAGTAGATTGCGCATATCATCAATATTGAATTGACCCTGCTTTGAGAGCTGCTGCAACAGAGTAATACCCCTGAAGGCTTGCCGTTCAATAATATGATGCTCCTGAAAAGTGGGCGTTTCTGCCATATTATTATTTCCCAATAAATATGCACTAATACATGTAAAATAAACTATAGATTCGTAGCGTCCCGGAAACGAACACCATTTAAATCCGTAATTGATTTGCAAATTGAATAAAGATTACAGTCACAGAAAATATTACCAGAAAAAGGTGTTCTAAATACGTGCGCATCTCCAACAATATTCTCCTTAAAAACAATTATTACTCCACTACCCAACAAACTATATTGCTTTCCAGCTACAAACTCGTCGCTAATCGTAATATTTAATTTCGATTTTTCTTCATCAACTGCATCAATAGTTCGCACAACATCACAGAGGTAATGCCGGGGACCTTTAGAGCCGTCGGCGAGCGTGTAGTCGCATTCCGCAAACGCAAAGCCTTCTGGATCAACGGTTTCAAATATCTGCTTCAAGCGCTCGGAGATAAACCAGTAGCCACTTATGCCGCCTTCGATATCTCGCGGCGCATCCCCCAGTTTAGGATCGTAGGCGATATGCGGTTTTTCTTTCAAAGCAGGAAAGCCGCCTTCGGCAGGCTTTACAATAAGCCGCGGCGGCGTCAGTAGTTTTTCTTCATTAACGAATACGAGGCCATGCCCCTTTCCTCCGCCCGTGACATCTGGGCCGAATACATAGAACTTACGGGGGGTAGAACCATTCTGTTTCGTCAAATCCGTCGCGGACGACGAAATACCCTTTATACGTGGTGCAACCATTTTTTTCCTCAGTAGGTTTTTGAATGTTGATGCTCGCTTTAGCTTCTTAATCACTAAAAATTTTAAGCCGTTAACCTTGAACACGCCACCGCTCAACGAGGGTGCGGACGCCATCCTTGACTTTCTGCCACTCGGGCAGTGCATCGACGGGCATCAGAAGGATCGCTTCCAGCTGCAGATCCGTCAGGTACAGATAAACCTTGCAAAGAGGGTTTTCGTCTTTGCTTTCTGGAGCGGAGCAGCCCAATTTGATTTTGTAATCGCGTTGCGAGAGATCTACATAGCTGTCATCGCGAGTACCAGTTCTGTCAGTCACTTCATGCAAAAGCCCGAATTTTCGTTCTAGTCTGATGACCCCGTCCGAATGCAAGCCGTTTGAAAACGCTATGGAGGGAGATTCAGATTCCCCTTTGGCGGTATCGACGAACCGCAAACTCAATATCTTAACCACATAATCACGTGGTCCAGGTGCTTCGCGTCCCTCTTCCTTGGGGCGAAAATTTGCGTCGTACCACATGTCCTTTTGTGGTGACCGCAAATCGGGCAGCCAGAAGGCGAATTCGAGACTGGTTTCTTTTGGCTGGCAGTTCACTCCCTCTGGGGTTCGACGGCCAGTGAAATAACCGTATGGAATATCAAATGTATGCGGACCAAGGTAACGCCGGACCTTATAGGTCTTGTCCATTTTTTGTATGCCCGCCCAGCGATGCATCATGTCCTCGACTTCCGGCTTGCACGGATATTGTTCATCCGCAGCAGCAACTTGCGAGCCAATGGCGGTCAAAAAGCCCAGCAATGGTAACAATCTGAAAATGTTCAATAACCATTCCTCCGAGCACCGCCAATCGACCGGGATGTTTGCATGGCACTGGAATATCAGCCAGAACCGCCAATCAACAACCCGTTATCACATTCGCGTGAACGTTACGGGAAGGTTAAACAAAAGGAAAATCCCTGAATATTGCCATCAAGAACCGGTGGCCCGGATAAATATTTCGCAGATCATAAACTGGAAACGGAAATACCTTTTCTTCCAGTTTTCGCTACCCGCCTTGGCCGCCCAACGTGAATGCCTCTGAGCTTTGCCGCTTCCATGCCTGCCTTGGTGCGTTCACTGATCAGACTGCGTTCGAATTCCGCCAAGGCTGCCATCAAATGGAAAACCAGCCGTCCACCCGCTGAGCTCGTGTCGATATTTTCCATCACGGAATGGAATTCGATGCCGCGATTTCCCAACTCGCTCATCAGCCCCACGAGATTGATCAATGAACGGCCAAGACGGTCCAATCGCCAGACGACAAGCGTATCGCCCGGCTGCAGGCTCGCCAGCGCTTTCTTCAGCCCTGCCCGGTCCGCCTTTGCACCGGAGACCCCTTCATCCATGAAAATTTGCTCACATCCCGCGAGCTTCAAGGCGTTTAGCTGCAGATCGACTTTTTGTTCTTCAGTCGACACCCGCGCGTAACCGACCTTTCTGGGTTTGAAGAGAATATGGCTTTCGGCTTCTATTGGTAATGTTCTGGATTTCACTGCATGGTTTCTCTGCCTTTCCTTCAGTATTCGCGCCGTTTTCATCACTGTCGAGACCCTGATTTGTTGAGGGGAAAGGCAACCCTTCACCAAGTCAAGAGTGGTCAACATTTTTACATGAATTATTTTGGTCGAATCCAAATCATCGGCGGAATGACTGGATTTTCGACTTAACTTTTCTTTTGACTGCTTTCTGACGAAGTCTTGTGCGAAGGTTTCCGTTTAAGAAAGCCTTCGACTGTCAGTCGGAAGCCGGGGGAGCATGATGCCAGCATCAACTATGACATTGAGACGAATATTGTTGGCGTTGCTGTGGCGCAGCGCTGACAGTCGACGTAGCCGTAGCTGCGGTTTGTCAGCTACGACTACGCTCCATGCACTTGCCAAAACGGACAATTTCGATCTTTTTTCCTAACGCACATCCCTCATCATGGTGAACTTCGTTAGAGAAGACACCTTTATCCATGCTGGATTCAACATCACGGCCCAGGTTTCGGCTTCAACCTTCGTTCGAAACCTGCCTGTCTTGTTCGGCCAACCTTTGCGCCGAATTTGAACATGCCACTGTCCAGGGCCCTTTTGTCGAATCGTTGCCACCTGAAATCACCGTAATCGCTAGTGTGCCGGGGTTTCGACGCAGTGCCAAAATTGTGCCAACAAATAGCTAAATTCCAATCGCCAATTTCGCGACTTTCGTAATTATTTGATTTTATTGATAAAAATGGCGCACCCGACAGGATTCGAACCTGTGACCTCTGCCTTCGGAGGGCAGCACTCTATCCAGCTGAGCTACGGGTGCATCGCCGGAAGGCTCGAAGCCTTTTCATGCGCGTTTCTAACTGAACCGCGCATATGCATCAATGGCCTATTTTGATTAAGAGACGCAAATTTTGCCATTAGAGCGCATCCCGAAAAGTGTGAAACGATTTTCGGATAAGATGCGCGCCAGACCAAACACGTTACGAACGCAACCCTGGAGCCTCCTGCCCCGTCCGCTCCACATATTCCGTATAGCCGCCGCCATATTGGTGAATACCATCCGGCGTCAGTTCCAGAACCCTGTTCGACAATGCGCCTAGGAAATGCCGGTCGTGCGATACGAACAGCATTGTGCCCTCATAGGCAGCCAGCGCCTTGATGAGCATTTCCTTCGTATCGAGATCAAGGTGGTTGGTCGGCTCGTCCAGAACCAGGAAATTCGGCGGATCGAACAGCATGGCCGCCATGACCAGACGCGCCTTTTCACCACCCGAAAGCACACGGCACTTCTTTTCGATATCGTCGCCTGAAAAACCAAAGCAGCCAGATAAAGCACGAAGTGGGGCCTGCCCTGCTTTTGGAAAACGCTCTTCCAGCCATTCCAATATCGTTGCATCGCCATCAAGCACATCCATCGCATGCTGCGCGAAATAGCCGAGCTTGACGCTCGCACCGATATTGACATTGCCCTTGTCCGGTTCGGCAGCGCCTGCGACCAGTTTCAGCAACGTCGATTTTCCTGCGCCGTTGATACCCATGATGCACCAGCGTTCGCGGCGGCGAACCATGAAATCAAAACCGTCATAGATCGTGCGGCTGCCATAGGTCTTGTGGACGCCCTTGAGGCTCACGACATCCTCACCCGAACGCGGCGCAGGCGCAAAGTCGAAGGCGACCGTCTGGCGACGGCGTGGAGGCTCCACGCGGTCGATCTTCTCCAGCTTCTTCACGCGGCTTTGGACCTGTGAAGCATGAGAAGCGCGCGCCTTGAACCGTTCGATGAACTTGATTTCCTTTGCAAGCATGGCCTGCTGGCGCTCGAACTGGGCCTGCTGCTGCTTTTCATTCAGCGCCCGTTGGCCCTCATAGAAGGCATAATCGCCAGCGTAGGTCGTCAGCGAGCCAGCATCGATTTCAATGATCTTGGTCACGATGCGGTTCATGAACTCGCGGTCGTGCGAGGTCATCAGCAGTGCACCGTCATAGTTCTTGAGGAATGCTTCCAGCCAGATCAGGCTTTCGAGATCGAGATGGTTGCTCGGCTCGTCGAGCAGCATCACGTCCGGGCGCATCAGCAGAATGCGCGCCAGCGCAACACGCATTTTCCAGCCGCCGGAGAGCTTGCCGACATCGCCATCCATCATTTCCTGCGTGAAGCTGAGACCCGCCAGAACCTCACGTGCACGGCCATCCAGACCATAGCCATCAAGCTCCTCGTATCGCGCCTGCACTTCGCCATAGCGTTCGATGATGACATCCATCTCATCCATACGATCCGGATCGACCATCGCGGCTTCCAGCTCGCGGAGCTCTGCTGCGACCACACTGACGGGGCCTGCACCTTCCATCACTTCCGCGACAGCGGAACGACCACCCATTTCGCCGACATTCTGGTCGAAATAGCCGACCGTCACGCCTTTTTCGACGGAAACCTGCCCCTCATCCGGCTGTTCATCACCAGTAATCATGCGAAACAGGGTTGTCTTACCTGCGCCGTTGGGACCGACAAGGCCGATCTTTTCACCGCGATTCAAAGCGGCGGAAGCCTCGATATAGAGAATGCGATGGCTGTTGGACTTGCTGATATTGTCGATGCGGATCATGGAACGGGAGGACTTTGCGAGATGGCGTTGAGTGGGAGGTGGTCGCGTTGCGGCCTCCTATGCCATGATGACACGGGCAAGTCACCCCACTTCGCGATTGAAGAGCTGGCGGGTGGCTTAGGGAATGTTGTGCAGCCATTGCTGCGTCGAGAACTTTTCGACCACAAGCTTTTCCGCCGCCGCATATTCTTCGGGTGTAATCTTGCTGCTCACGCCACCATTCAGCGACACAAAAGTGTCCTTCATACGCTTGATAACTTCCTCGCGTGGCAATCCGGTCTGACTGCGCACCGGATCGACGCGCTTGACGGCACTTGCGGTGCCCTTGTCGCTCAGCTTTTCGCGCCCGATGCGTAAAACCTTCACCATTTTCTCGGCATCCATGTCATAGGCCATGGTGACGTGGTGGAGAACGGTCCCCTTGGAGAAGCGCTTCTGCGCAGCGCCGCCGATCTTGCCCTTGGAACTCGAAATATCGTTCAGCGGCTTGTAGAAGGCATCGATGCCGAGCGAATTGAGCGCTTTCAGCACCCAATCATCCAGAAATGCGTAGGAATCGGCAAAGCTCATGTCACGCACAAGTTCACCTGGCGCATAGAGCGAATAGGTTATGGTGCTGCCGGGCTCCACAAACATGGCTCCGCCGCCAGTCACGCGACGGACAGTCTCGACGCTGAATTCCCGAGTTGCGTCCATATCCACTTCATTGCGCAATGACTGAAACGCGCCAATGATGATGGCCGGGCGTTCCCATTCCCAGAAGCGCAATGTCGGCGCGCGGCGCCCCGCAGCAACTTCCTGCGCCAGAACCTCGTCCAGCGCGAGATGCATGGCAGGCGAAACTGCAGGCATTTCAACAATCTGCCATTCGAAATCCCGCCATGTACGGGCAACACCCAAAGCGCGCCGGACGGCAATTGCAACCGCTTCCGGGCTGAAGCCGAGCATCATGGCGTCGGGCCTCAGGCCTGCCCTCACCGCATCGGCAATCTGCTCCGACGACGCATCGGCAGAGAGTCCCTCGACAGCGTTACGGATATCCTCCAGCGCCTCGTCCGGCTCCAGGAAAAAATCGCCCGCCACCTGTACATCACTCAGGCGCCCATCACGAACATCCAGATCGACAACGACAAGCTTTCCGCCGTGGACTTTGTATTCGCCGTGCATGGGTACAAACTTTCCGAAGAGTGAACGTGAGTGTTTCACTCTCATTTCATGAAAGCGGCGGGAAAGAAAGCGGTTCCGGCGTGATACGCTGAACTATATTCCAGCTTCAGAGGGCGCGACGCGCTGAACAAGCGAGGTCTGGCGCACTTCCTTGGTCTTGTGACCGACATATAACCCGGTAGCTATCATGGCCGCCAAAACAACGGCAATCGATTTGAAACTGAAAGGCAGATGGTGCATTTCCGATCCTCATTCCTGCCTCAACCAAACCAGAGCAGGAAATGATTGTCGACCCTGTCACTTTGAATTTTTAACCACCTCGCAAAATTCCCATTGGACGCTGCACATTCATCCTCTGTTCAAGATACCGGAACTACAGCATATTTCACCGATATCAGAGGGACTCATCATGATACCTGCACTCAAGACGACTGTTACTTCATTATGCCTTGGCGGCTTGGTGGCCGTCCTTTCGCCACTCGTCACACAGGCGTCTGCAGCCCAGCTGCAGCGCTGCGCCAGCGAAAACGGAGTCTGCCAGCTGCCCTATCCGGCCGAAGTGGTTTATGGAACCGGCGGGCGGAACACGTCGCGTTTCATTGATCGGCCACAGGTTACCTGCTCCAATCGTGTCTTCGGCGACCCGGCACCGGGCAAAAAGAAAAGCTGCTCCTTCGTGGTTCAGGACCGCTGGGACAGACCGGATCGTCCGGGCCGCCCTGATCGCCCCGGTCGTCCGGATCGTTATGACGACCGTTACAACGATAGTGACCGCGACTGGAGTCGTTGCGCGAAAGAAGGTGGGTTCTGCGATTTTTACGGTCGCAAGCGCGTCCGTTACGGCGCAAATGGCCGGTTCACAGAAGGCGTCTTCCGGAATGGCGTTCAGTGCGATAACCGCGCTTTCGGCGATCCCGCACGCGGCAAGGCCAAGGCTTGCTACGTTCTCGATTAACAATCCCGCGCAAGAACACAAAAGCCCGAACCATATGGTTCGGGCTTTTTGTTCATGGCCTGGAAATATATCGAACTAAACCGACACCTCGAAACGAAGCCCATCATATCCCGGCTCGACATTGTCCGGTGTCTCGCGCATGACGGTTTCGTAATCGAGTGGAACATGCATATGCGTGAGAATGGCGCGCTGAGGCGCCAGTTTCTCGATCCATTCAAGTGCTTCGCCAAGCGAGAAATGGCTTGGATGTGGACGATATTGCAACGCATCGATAATAAGCACCTCGGCGTGATCCAAATGCTTGAGGCTTGGTTCGGGAAAAGCACTCACGTCCGTGCAATAAACGACAGAACCTATGCGAAAGCCCAGCGATTCAATATCGCCATGCACCTGACTGAACGGCTCGAAGCGGATTGAACCTCCAGCTCCCGATATGGAAAACGGGGTCTCAGGAGCGATGTCGTGCATACTCAGAATTGGTGGATAATTCGATCCGGCGGGTGTCTCGAAACAATAGCCGAATGCCTCGAAAAGCCGGTTGCGCGTCAGCCGATTGGCGTAAACATCCATGAGCCGACGATTTTCAACAACATAAGTGCGAAGGTCGTCGATACCGTGAATATGGTCTGCATGCGGATGGGTATAGACAGCCGCGTCGAGGCTGTGCGCTCCAGCATCGATCATCTGGGCTCGGAAATCCGGCCCCGTATCAATCACGACCGTTGTGTTATTACCGGCATTGTCAAATCGCTCAACCAGGAGCGATGCACGGCGACGCCTGTTTTTCGGATTCTCCGGATCACAACTGCCCCAATCACCGTTGATACGCGGTACGCCGGGAGACGACCCGCAGCCCAAAAGCGTAAAACGCAGGCAATTACGCGGCGCTGTCACGATCAATTTCCTTTTGCGGCCAAATCTTCTGGCATAGGCATCTTGGAGAACAGGCGGAAGACATTTTCGCTGGTAATTTGCGCAATTTCTTCCCTGCTCACGCCAATCGTCTCGGCAAGTACGGCGGCGGTATGCTGCACGAAAGAAGGCTCGTTGCGCTTGCCACGATAAGGAACCGGCGCCAGATAAGGAGCATCTGTCTCGACGAGCAAACGATCACGCGGAACGATGGAAGCAACTTCGCGGATTTCGGCTGAGTTTTTGAAAGTCAGAATTCCCGAGAAAGAGACGTAACCGCCGAGCGCAATGCCCTTTTCAGCCAGAGCGCGACCGGAAGAGAAGCAGTGCAGGATGAACGGAAAAGCGCCCTTCTCCGTCTCACGCTCCAGAATCTCGGCCATATCCTCATCTGCGCTACGGGCATGAATGACCAGCGGCAATTGAGTACGACGTGCCGCCTCGATGTGCACGAGAAAACCCTGCCTCTGTGCTGCCGGTGGCGCATAATCATAGTGATAGTCGAGCCCCGCCTCGCCGATAGCCACCACTTTCGGGTGCTCGGCCAGACGCACGAGATCATCGGCGGTCACGTCCAGTTCTTCATGCGCATTATTCGGATGGGTTCCGACCGAACAATAAACGGAATCATAGGTTTCAGCGAGTGCACGGATCGTGTCGAACTTCTTGACCCGTGTGGAAATGGTCACCATGCGCCTGACCCCGGCATCCAGAGCGCGCTGAACGATGTCATCGCGCTCCGGCTCGAAGTCGGCAAAGTCGAGGTGACAATGACTATCGACAAGCATCATCGAACTCAGTTCTGCTCTTCTGTTTCCACATAGCGCGGAAATACCGGCTGCGGAGCTGGCAGATCGGTCCCGCCGACAAGCTGGCTTGCCGTAACGTCGGAGAACTGACGCTTGTTGGCAGGGATAGCCAGTATGTCGAGAAGCTTTTCCGCCGACTGCGGAATAAACGGCTGCACCATGATGCCAACGCGCCGGATCACCTCGGCCGTCACATAAAGGACAGTGCCCATGCGGGCTGGATCAGTCTTGCGCAAAGCCCAAGGCTCCTGTCCCGCAAAATAACGGTTGGCTTCGGCAACAACAGCGAAAATCGCCCCAAGCGCAAGATGCAGCGCCTGATCGTCCATTGCCTTGCGTGCGGTATCGAGCGCCGTATCGGCCTGATCGAGAATGGCCTTATCCGCGTCCGAGAATTCGCCCGGAACCGGAACCTTGCCTTCACAATTCTTGGCGATCATCGACAGCGAGCGCTGGGCAAGATTGCCGAGATCGTTCGCCAGGTCAGCGTTGGTGCGGTTGACGATAGCGTCGTGGCTATAGCTGCCGTCCTGACCGAACGGCACTTCACGCAT
Organism: Brucella tritici; assembly: GCF_902825325.1. Classification (GTDB taxonomy): domain Bacteria; phylum Pseudomonadota; class Alphaproteobacteria; order Rhizobiales; family Rhizobiaceae; genus Brucella. The sequence goes on from NZ_CADEAR010000006.1 coordinate 191,217, forward strand.
CAGGAAATAGCGCAACTGATCGAGCCCATAACGCTCAACCAGGCCAAACGGATCGATCACATTGCCGAGGGACTTCGACATTTTCTCGCCGCGGTTGAACAGGAAGCCGTGTGCAAAAACCCGCTTCGGCAGCGGAATACCAGCTGACATCAGGAATGCGGGCCAGTAGACAGCGTGAAAGCGCGAGATATCCTTGCCGATGATATGCGCATCTGCTGGCCAATAACCCCACTTTTCGTCCGTAGTATCGGGATAGCCGAGAGCGGTAATGTAATTGGTCAGGGCGTCGACCCATACATACATGACATGCTTCTCGTCGCCCGGCACCGGAATGCCCCAGTCGAAGGTCGTGCGCGAAATCGACAGATCCTTCAGGCCCGACTTGACGAAGCTCACGATCTCGTTGCGGCGCTCCGCAGGCATGATGAAGCCCGGATTATTCTCGTAAAGATCGAGCAGCTTGTCCTGATAGGCTGAGAGACGGAAGAAATAGCTTTCCTCCTCGACCCATTCGACAGGCGTACCCTGTGGGCCGTAACGAACGCCATCTTCGCGGACTTCCGTTTCCTCTTCACCATAGTAGGCTTCGTCACGCACGGAGTACCAACCGGCATATCCACCCTTGTAGATATCGCCATTGTCGGCCATCGCTTTCCAGATGGCCTGGCTGGCCTTGTAATGGCGCTCTTCCGAGGTGCGAATATAATCGTCATTCGAACTGTTCAGTACATCCGCCATTTGCCTGAACGCAGCCGTATTGCGATCTGCAAGCTCACGCGGCGTGATGCCTTCCTTGCGCGCGCTCTGCAGCATCTTGATACCGTGTTCGTCCGTACCGGTCAGAAAGAAAACATCCTTGCCGTTCAGGCGCTGAAAACGCGCCATTGCATCGGTCGCGATCAGTTCATACGCGTGGCCGATGTGCGGCTTTCCGTTCGGATAAGCAATCGCGGTGGTGATGTAATATTTTTCGCGGCTCATTATGGACCCGGTCTTTCGAAGTTTGAAAGCGCGCCTGAATGATTAGCAGACACACGAGGAGAAAATTATCAGCGGTGACATAACGCATGTCAGCGGCCATGTCACGCAAGCGGAGGCTGACCGGAACGAAAAGCGCGATGCGTTTTTTCCAAAAGAATTACCACAGCTTGCCGGCGGTCGAGATTATAGGTTTCGGCATCCGCGGTTTCGCGTGACAGATCGCTCCAGAAACGCGACCAGCGGTCTGCATCACGCAGTTGCCCTGCCTCCGCACGATAGCGAGCTTCGATCGCAACCCGCCCCAGCAGATGGTCACGGAACAATTCATACTGAACTTCCGACTCGCGACCATTCAATATGCCGGCGAGCGCCTGTGCTTTCAGCAAATCGAAATTTTGTCCTTCAAGAAGGGAATCGACCGTATCGGCGATTTCGATACCGCCATTCGCCACCAGCAGAAGTGCCTTGCGCGCACTGCCTTCCGATCTCTGAAGCAGCGTTTTCGTTACGGCATCAGCCCCCATTCCGACACCGGGGCCGACATGTGCGAGGGCATCTGTCAGCGCACTATCATCAAGTGGCTTGAAGCCGATGCTCTGGCAACGCGACCGAATTGTCGGAAGCAAGCGCCCCGCCGAATGAGAAATCAGGATAAAGAGAGCCCGTGCAGGAGGTTCTTCCAGCGTTTTCAGGAGGGCATTGGCGGCATTGCGGTTCATATCATCGGCAGGGTCGACAATTATGATGCGCCAGGCGTGGTCCGATGCCGTTCTGGTCAGAAAATGCGTGACCCGGCGGATTTCTTCCACTGGGATACCCGTTTTGAATTTTCCCGTCTTCTGATCGAATGGGCGATTGATATGCAGGACAGCGGGATGCATGCCGCCTGCAATCTGCCGCCAGAGCGGCTGCGCAAAATCCGGCGCAGCAATATGCTCCGGTGCCTCGCCATTATTGCCATGGGCCAACATATGGCCTGCCAGGTGAAAAGCGAGCGTTGCCTTGCCGATCCCCTGCGCGCCTTCAAAGAGAAGCGCATGATGCATACGCCCCTCGCGATAGGCTTGCGCCAGAAAATCACTGATCTCCCGGTGTCCCGCGATATAATCGCTTGCCGACGGTTCTGGCACACCCTCAATAGAATCGTGGGCTTTAGGGACGTCGAGTTCCTCGATCACAAAAGCCCCCTTTTCGTCAGAACATGATCAACTTCTTTTGCGATATCGCCCGCAATCGCGTCTTGCGGGCGGTCAGCGTCGATGACCTTGCATCGCTCAGGTTCCGCCTCGGCGATCGCGAGGAAGGCCTGCCGTCGCGCCTCATGCACAGCAATATCTTCTTTCTCGAACCGGTCCGCAGTTTCGCTGCCACGCCGTTTTCCAGCACGCGACAGACCTTTCTCCGCGGGAATGTCGAGAATGATCGTCATGTCAGGCATGGCGCCGTCTATGGCAATGCGTTCCACCGCCGCCATATAGGTGCTGTCGAGATTGCCGGTAACGCCCTGATAGGCACGGCTTGAGTCGATGAAACGGTCACAAAGCACCACTCGCCCCTCGTTCAGGGCGGGACGGATAAGCTGGTCTACATGGTCTGCCCTTGCAGCGGCGAACAGCAGGGCTTCCATCGCTGGGCCGTAATTCTCTGCATTGCCGCTCAGTATGACATGGCGAATTGCTTCCGCACCAGGAGAGCCGCCGGGTTCTCGCGTGATGACTGGATCGAAGCCGCATGCCCGCAGGTGCTTGGCCAGCAACGCGATTTGCGTTGACTTGCCCGCTCCTTCGCCGCCTTCGAATGTGATGAACAATCCCGACAAACCAACTTCCAAATGTTTGAATCGATGCCCGAACGGACTTCTGTGAAAGTTATTATCGGCCTTTGGCTATCAGGTCGAGCCTGGAATACACCCAACGCAGGCTAAAGATACTTCCGCAGCCAGCCGGTGGAGAGCTCCATCGCCGCCCCCAAGGCGCGCTTCGAGAGACTACCTTCCTCGACAGATTGCGCCGTGAAAACAGGGATATCACGAAGAATGCTACCATTAAGCTCCAACTGAAGAATACCGACCTGCTGGTTGTCGGCGACAGGGGCATCGAGCGGCCCCTTATAGACAATCCGGGCCTTGAGCTTGTCGCGACCGTCCTTCGGTAGCAGCAGCTCGACACGATCCCTGACCTTCAACGGCACATGCGTGAGCGCACCGCCGAAAACTTGCGCCTCACCCACAATTTCGTTCGCAGGATAAAGCTGAACATCGTCAAAGGCCGTCATACCCCATTGCAGGAGACGCTTTGCTTCTTCTTCACGCTCCTTGATGCTGGCAAGACCGCTCATCGCCAGATAAAGCCTGCGGCCGTTCTGTTCCGCCGATCCGACCAGCGCAAAACCTGATGCTTCCGTAAAACCCGTTCCCATCCCGTCAGCCCCGACATCAAGCCGCAACAAGGGGTTGCGGTTGCGTTGCATGATGTTGTTCCAGGTGAAGGCAGGTTGAGCATAATATTTATAATACTCGGGATGGGCTGTCCGGATATGTCGCGCCAATCTGACCAGGTCCTGCAGCGAGACCGCCTGCCCTTCGGCGGGCAAACCCGTCGAGTTTACAAATTTGGAGCCGGTCAAACCAAGCTCCTGCGCACGATCATTCATGCGCTTTGCAAAAGCCTCTTCGCTACCCGCCAGCCCTTCTGCCAGTACGATGGCGCCGTCATTCGCCGACTGAACAATCATCCCTTGCAGTAGATCAGCGACCGTTGGCGCCGACTTGATGCGTGCGAACATCGTTGATGTTCCCGAGGGGGCACCACCGGTTCTCCAGGCATTCTCGCTGACGATGTAAGGCGTTTCGAGTGTCGTCACGCCTTTATCAAGGGCTTCGAAAACCACTTCGGCCGTCATCAGCTTGGCAAGAGATGCGGGCGGAATAGGAACATTGGCATTCTTGGAAAGAAGCACCGTTCCGCTTCGGTCATCGATAAGCAACACCTGCGGCGCCTTTGAAACGAATGCCGCCTCAACAGGTGCCGCCTGACTTAAAACCGGCACGAATGCAGCCAGCGAAACGCCCACAGAGGCCGCGCGCGCAAATACCAATGTTTTTGAAATCAGCCCCATGCAAATCCCGTTACGTGAGCAATGAGATAGAGCTTACGCAACGAATCCGACCAAAATCAATATGCCAGCGTGTATCACCGTAATGTGAGCAATCAATCGAGACGAACGACAAACGCATTCACTGCGCCCGCCTTCCAGGCCGCGCGCAACAGGGCATCGTTTCCGCCTTTCTCTGCCACGGCTGTCAGCTCGAAAGACTCGCTGGTGTCGGTTGGAATCTTGGTAAGCGTAAATCGGGTTGAACGTGGCAACGACGCCTGAAGCTGCCTTGCCTCTTCAAGCGTCTTGAATGTGCCAAGCTCGACATATTCGCCATGCTCCTCCGCCTCGCGGCGCTTCCAGGCGCTCGAAATTGCATCCTTGGTCAGGATGCTGCCATAGGTGCGCTCCTCGGTATAAGCGGTTACAGCAAGACGGTCAGAAGCATAGCCGGCAAGACCGCTCACACCGGCAGCATTCGCCACTCCGAAGCTTGAACCGGGGCGCTGCGACGGCACAGGCACATTCGCTGGCAACAACGGAGCTGGACCGCCGGACGGATCGCTATAAGCAGGATCGACGGCAAAAGGTGAGTTTTCAGGTATGGGCGCAGAGACCGGAACAGCGTCCATCACAGGCATAGGAACGCGTGACTTCGGCGAAGTCGGCGTTGGCCCATTCATCGCCATCATGACGCCAGTTGCAGGCTGGCCGATCCCATCGCCACCCGCCGGACGGTAAGACGCCATCAGGAATGCGTCGTCATTGCCATCCAATGGCGCTCTGCCGACATATTCGACCTTCACATTCGCCGTGCCGTGATGCTGGTAATCAAGCATTTCGGCAGCTTTCTGGGAGAGATCGATGACACGGTCGAATTCATATGGACCACGATCATTCACGCGTACGATGACCGAACTGCCATTGGCAAGGTTGGTCACACGGGCATAACTCGGCAACGGCATGGTTGGATGTGCAGCTGTCAGATGCGCCATGTCATAGACTTCACCGTTGGCCGTCAGGCGACCGTGAAAAGCTTCGCCATACCAGGAGGCGTGGCCGACCTTGACATATTTTTTGTCTTCCTTGGGATAATACCAACGGCCCTTGACCTTGTAGGGCTGTCCGGTCTGATCGCGCCCGCCGCCACGCGGCAGAGGCTTTCCCTTCGAAAAAGCCACGCGCGGACTGGCTTTCACGCCATATTTGGACTCGGCGAAATATTCCTTTGAGCGCTTTGTCTTCGATTTCGGCTGAGGTGCCGAGGCACAGCCCGCCAAGGCGACCGCAATAGCCATGAACGACAACATGGTGATGGAACCGCGCTTGTCGCGCAGTTTCACTGCCTTGCCGTTGACCGAATGTTTCAGCCCTCGTTTCGAATCCATACGCCACACGCCCGTTACTCAACAACACAACCGAAAACGCTGGTTGCGCCCTTTTAGATTTTAGTGATGTCACCGATTCATTGACGGATCATTAAAGCTTTTGGAAATCCGCATATTTTGAGTCGCGCTGCATGACCTCCACTCAACTCCGACGAGCTGTATCCTCTAGTCTCGTGGAACGATCGTTCGTTCAAAGCGTTGAATTTTCAACAGGAAGGAGAAAAAGAATGTTGAGAGCAATGATCCTTTGGCTGATGGGCGTTCCACTCGTTGTCGTGCTGCTTATCTGGTATTTTTTCTTTTAGATATGGAACGTTCAGGCCCTTCAATCGTTACTCATACGGCTCTAATGACCTCCGAGCCAGTCACCTAACGTCATGGATTAGGCCCGCTCCAACAAGGCGGGTCTTTTTTTGCCTCGCCAATATCACGGCCTCATTGCCGGATCAGGCATGTAGACGTTGATCGCCTTGGGCAACAGGCGGAAATGAGCTGGTGTCCAGGTCGATAGCTCGCCATCTGTGTTTACGGCACGTGGCTTCTTGGTGCGCACAATCACTTCAGTCGTCGGAAAAGCCCGCACATCATCCCATCTGGAGTGGGTGCCACGGCGCAGACTGGGAAGAAGACGCAAAAGTTTCCACCAGTGATCGACTTCCAGACTATAGAAATCCAGCCTACCGTCATCCACTGTGGCATCCTTCTCGACGGCCATGCCGCCGCCGTAGAATTTTCCATTCCCGACAGAAACCTGCAATGTACGGATTTTCTCCGTCATGCCGTCATGTTCCAGATAGGCTGTGAAAAGCTCCGAACGCATAAGGATGCGTGCCGCAACGATCGCATAACCGAGCTTTCCCCACTTTTTCTTTGCAGCAGAACTGAGTTGCTGCGCCAGTTCGGCACTAAACCCGATGCTCGCGACATTGAAGTAAAGATGACCATTCACTTCACCCAAGTCGATGGGCCGAAGCTCATAGGAAACAAGGCGACGCGCCGCCTCAACCGGATCGGCAGGAATGCCGATGGTTCGGGCGAAATCATTTGCAGTTCCAAGCGGAAGGATTGCAAGCGGCATTCCCGTTTCCATCAATCCTTTGGCCGCAGCGTTCAGCGAGCCATCACCACCACCGACAATAACGAGATCGCAATCTCTTTCGCGAAGGATCACATCTGAAATCGTCTCGTCGTCCTGCGGATTTCGCTCGATGAGCTGGAGACCGCCACGTTCCAGCGCAGAGCGAATATCCGCGCCGTATCCCCTGCCATTTCGGGCATGAGGATTTACGATTAGCAGTGCCCGGCGCTTTGTGATCTTGCCCATGGATTTCCTGTCATCTGCAACAGCCAAAAAATCTGGCTGCTTGGTTGGAAGCGTCATCTGCAGATGGCTTCTCAATCCTGGATATCAATGGAACGGTTCATGAAAAATTTGTCACGATACTGTAGTGTTTCGTGAGGCCGTGAGAGCGAAAGCAATGGCAGGGCCGAGCTGTCGACAAAAGAGTTTGACGAGACCAGAAAGAGAACATAGTTTGGCAAAACCAACTGTAAAACTTTCTAATGCGGCCTCATCAAACTTGTCGCTAATTAGCTGAAATACATTACAGTTTGCGGGTATGATGTAATGGTAGCCTGTCAGCTTCCCAAGCTGAACGCGCGGGTTCGATTCCCGCTACCCGCTCCAGCACAATCGCTCGTGAGAGCGCTGAAAATCACCGAACATTTTCTCCGGTTTTCGGATCGACCTTCACCTCAACCTTGGCGCCAGCCTTGGTGACATATTCGATCTCGTAGTAGCCACGATCATTCCAGTCGACTTCATCAATGAAAGCGGTATCCGCGTTCTGTTCGATTTTCGCGATTATCTCCGAAAGCTTGGTGCCTTCCGGCGGCGGAGCGGCATAGGCCGCAGCAACGGACATACCAAGAAACAAAGTCGTAACGGCGAAACGCATGATTACCTCCTCTAGAGCATGTCTCCCGAAAATGGGAACCGGTTTCGGGATAAAGACATGCGTAAAAACAAATAGATAGAGAATTTCCGATGATTCGATCACAACAGGAAATGCTCTCGCTATCCTAAAAGAGTAGGAAGTCGGGCGCCCTCTTCAAGGCCAACTGGTAATTACTTTATGATGGGGCTAATCGAACCGGTGAAGGTTTGATCGATCATCGCGGAGAGCCTTGGCTCTGCTCCTGACAGAATAACGACGATTGCAAGCATCAATATCAAAGGTGCGGCAAGAATGCCGCTCCTTACAGCCGGTTCGAGAATACGCCGGGTTTTCTTGCTTCGCGTGGAATGCTGATTTCTCATGCAACCAACAGTAGTCGAACAGACTTAATTGCTCATTAAATAATGTAGTTAATGCGTTATTAGCGCCTGATTATCGTTCAGCTTCCTTTGTTTCCGCGATATATATTGACCCCGAGTTCGCGAATTTTCTTGCGCAGCGTATTCCGATTTAATCCCAGAAGGTCTGCCGCCTTGATCTGGTTTCCGCGTGTTGCGGTAAGACATGCGAGGATCAAGGGATATTCCAGTTCCGCCAGAACCCGGTGATAAAGCCCCGGCGGCGGCAGATCGGCACCGAATGACGCAAAATAACGCTGCATATTCTGCTCAACGGCCTGCGATATCGAAATATTCTCCATATCGCCACCACCGGCGGGAACGACATCCGGCTTGGCCAGTTCAGATTTCAATTCCGTTTCGATGATTTCCGGCGATATTTCCTCTTGCGGATAAAGCGCCGAAAGCCTCCGGACGAGATTTTCCAGTTCACGCACATTTCCTGGCCAAGGATACCGGCGCATCATTTCCAGGCCAGCGGTGCTGATACGCTTCTCCGGCAGCCCCTCTTCGGCAGCGCGTTTGAAAAAATGGCGCACAAGATCGGCCACATCCTCGCTGCGCTCGCGAAGCGGCGGCAAGCGCAGGGGCACGACATTCAACCGGTAATAAAGATCCTCACGGAACAAACCTTGCGCTATCAGTTGCCGCAAATCCTTGTTGGTCGCGGCAACGATGCGCACATCGGTCTTGATCGGCGTGCGTCCGCCGACTGTCATATACTCGCCCTGCTGCAGCACACGCAAAAGACGGGTTTGTGCTTCCATCGGCATATCGCCGATCTCGTCGAGAAACAGTGTTCCGCCATTTGCCTGTTCAAAGCGGCCGCTCGAGCGGTTCTGCGCGCCGGTAAAAGCACCCTTCTCGTGCCCGAACAACTCGGACTCAATCAGATCGCGCGGGATTGCGGCCATATTGATCGCTACAAACGGTCCTTTTCGGCGGCGCCCGTATTCGTGCAGGGCACGCGCAACCAGTTCCTTGCCTGTGCCGGATTCACCCGTAACCATGACGGTCAAATCCGTCTGCATCATGCGGGCCAGCAAACGGTAGATTTCCTGCATCGCAGGCGAGCGGCCGACCAGCGGCATGTTATCGGCCTGCTCATCCGATAAAGCGGCAATGGGCCTACGTTTTGGTTCAGACAGAGCCCGACCGACGATATTGATGAGTTCCGTCAAATCGAACGGCTTCGGCAGATATTCGTAGGCTCCCGCCTCGGATGCCCGGATTGCCGTCATGAATGTGTTCTGCGCGCTCATGACCACAACTGGCAGGTCGGGACGCATCTTCTTGATGCGTGGCAGGAGGTCGAAGGCATTCTCGTCCGGCATATTGACGTCAGTAATGACCAGATCACCGTCGCCTGCAGCCACCCAGCGCCAAAGCGAGGCAGCATTAGAAGTCACACGCACATCGTAGCCTGCTCGCGACAATGCCTGGTTCAGCACGGTCCGAATAGCTGCATCGTCATCCGCCACCAATATGGTTCCTGTCGGACGTCCTGCGGTCATGCGTTATCTCCAGTATTTCCAGCTGCCAGTTCCGTATTTTTCCATGCGGGCATCAGAACACGGAAAGTCGTTCGCGAAGGATGGCTGTCGCATTCGATAATACCGCCATGGTCACCAATGATCTTCGCAACGAGTGCCAATCCCAGTCCCGACCCATTGGTTTTCGTCGTCACGAAGGGATCGAACAGATGTGGCAGCATGTCCTGCGGCACACCCGGTCCGTTATCATGCACGCAGAATTCGAGAGGCAGCGCCACCCTGTCCCGCGCACCCGGCACCTGCAGACGAATGCCCGGACGATAAGCCGTGGATAGGACAATCTCGCCGCCTTCACGGTCGCCTATGGCTTCCGAAGCATTCTTCAGCAGATTGAGGAAAACTTGCACGAGTTGGTCTCGATTGGCGAAAACCGGCGGGAGAGAAGGATCATAATCTTCCACAAAACGGATCTTCCGTGCGAACCCGTTCTTCGCAATCGCCTTCACATGATCCAGAACCGCATGAATATTGACGGCAGAGCGCTCGATGGGGCGCTCATCCGAGAAAACCTCCATGCGGTCAACCAGTGAAACGATCCGATCTGTTTCATCGGTAATAAGACGCGCAAGCGCACGATCCTCATCGCCGACAACCTGTTCCAGCAATTGTGCCGCACCACGGATACCAGAGAGAGGGTTCTTGATTTCATGAGCCAGCATCGATGCCAGCCCGGTCACGGACCGCGCCGCGCCGCGATGTGTCATCTGGCGATCGATCTTTTCGGCCATCGTCTTTTCCTTGAAGAGGATGACCACAGCGCCCGGCAGCTCCGCTACCGGCGCTACGTAAATATCAACGATACGCTCCGCCCCAAGACGTGGTGACGAGACATCGACGCGATATTCGTTCACCGGCATCTGGCTGGTGCGAACCTGATCGACCAGCGCTAACAGCGGACTACCAAAGGGCAGAAAGGACTCCAGCCGGTTGCGCGCCAGAATGGACGAGCCGGAACGAAAGAACTGTTCTGCATCCAGATTGGCATAGGCGATATAGTTCTCGGCGCTGATCATGATAACCGGCTGGCTGATGGCATCGAGCACGACCGATGGAATGCCGTTCGTTTCAGTTCTCTCGCGCATCAGGCAACCTCTTTGAGCGCGGATTCTGAAGCTTCGCGCATGAATATACGACGCAAAGCGTCGATGACGGCTTGCCGGTCGGTCAGGGTCATCACTTCTGCTTTCTCGGCAGGCATACATGCGGCACCAGCATGGCGATCAATATACCAACCTAGATGCTTGCGGGAATGACGGATACCCGTCGTGCTTCCATAATGCTCGAGCATATCTTCGTAATGCTTTATAATATAATCAAGAACTTCATTTCGAGACTGTGGGGCAAAGTCACTTCCTGCAATTGCACCGGCCAGCCACGGTTGCCCATAAGAGGCACGCCCGACCATCACGGCATCAGCTCCAGAGCGGCGCATAATTTCCTCAGCATCACCTCGACACGCCACATCTCCGTTGGCAACCAGAGGAATCCTGATCGCGTCGCGGACGGCGTGAATTGCATTCCAGTCCGCCTTGCCTTCATAGAACTGACAACGCGTACGCCCGTGGACAGTCACCATGGCGATGCCGGCACTTTCGGCACGTCTTGCAAGTTCAGGCGCGTTAATGCTTTTCTCGTCCCATCCCAGCCGCATCTTGAGCGTAACGGGAATGCCGACCGCGTTGACAGTGACCTCAACGAGGGTCATTGCGTGATCGAGATCGCGCATCAGCGCAGACCCGGAATAGCCGCCTGTCACTTTCTTGGCCGGGCAACCCATATTGATATCGATGATATCAGCGCCTTCACCCTCGGCGATCCTGGCCGCCTCACCCATCCAATGCGCTTCGCGTCCCGCGAGCTGCACAACATGCGTCCCAAGCCCCTCGCCTGAGAGGCGCAGAAGGCTTTCCTTGTGACGGTTACAGAGTTCGGCGCTGGCGACCATTTCAGACACAACCATGCCCGCGCCAGCCGCTGCTGCGCGCCTGCGGAATGGAAGGTCCGAAACGCCCGACATCGGCGCAAGAAACACACGGTTGGCAAGCGCCACACCGCCTATACTCAAAGGTTGATCGAGGAAACTCACTAATGGGTGCCTATTTGATGTGCATAGCGCAATTAGCACATACATTAATCAGCCTCACTTTTCAACGCAAGGAAAAGCGCGCGCAAAATCACGATAAATCAATTGTCGTCTGGCATTTATCTGCGCAAGGCATTATTCGGCTTGGAAACGCAGATTTTGAACAGATGCAACCTTTGGCAGAGGCAACAACCATTTCAAAGATAGCAGCAGTCATTGTGGCGGCTGGCCGCGGGGAGCGAGCCGGGCAGAACGTCGAAGGGCCGAAACAATACCGGCGCATAGGTGGCGAAGCCGTACTTACCCGCACTTTGCGCGCCTTTATCGACTGCCCGCTGGTTGATAGCATCGTTGTCGTCATTCACCCTGATGACCATGTGCTTTACGAACGTGCCGTCCCGGAAAACTGTGGTAATATTCTCGTCGTGAATGGCGGCGCTACCCGGCAGGAATCAACACGTCTTGGCCTCCTTGCGTTGAGAGATTATGCGCCGCAATATGTCATGATCCACGACGGCGTGAGACCGTTCATCAGTCAGGATTTGCTGAAGCGTATTGTCGAGAACCTCGCACCCGATGAAGGCGTTCTACCGGCTCTGGCCGTTTCGGACACGCTCAAACAGTCAGCCACGGACGGAACAGTAAAAACGACGGTGCCTCGCGCGGGCCTTTTCGCGGCACAGACACCTCAAGCATTTCCCTACCCGCCTATCCTTGATGCGCATGAACAGGCCTACGCGATCAATCGCTTTGATTTCACGGACGATGCCGCCATCGCCGAGTGGCAAAGCATCGCCGTCCGCATCATCGAAGGATCGGCAGACAATACAAAGCTTACCTGGGCAAAGGATATTGAAATGGCTGACAAGCGCCTGCGGCAAGACCACGTCTCGTTTCCCGACATTCGTACCGGCAATGGTTATGACGTCCATTCCTTTGAACCCGGCGATCATGTGACGCTGTGCGGCGTGAAAATCCCCCATGAAGCAAAACTCAATGGTCATTCAGACGCCGATGTCGGACTTCATGCGCTGACCGACGCCCTGCTTGCGACGCGAGGAGCGGGTGATATTGGTACGCATTTCCCTCCTTCCGACCCGCAGTGGAAAGGCGCAGCCTCCCGCATCTTTGTCGAACACGCCGCCAATATCGTACGTGAAGCAGGTGGGCGTATTGCCAATGTTGACGTGACCTTTATCAGCGAAGCACCCAAGATCGGTCCACACCGCGCAGCAATGACGGAAGCGCTTTGCGACATGCTGGGAATTGCCGCAGACCGGGTTTCCGTCAAAGCGACCACCAATGAGAAGCTCGGCTTCGTCGGGCGCCGCGAGGGTATCGCTGCCATTGCAACGGCAACCGTCATCTATCCCGGTGAGGTGCCCGAATGAGCGCGCTGATTGCAGAAGAAAAAGCTGTTGCCGTGTTGGATGCCTGTCGCAAGGCCGGCATAATGATTGCAACGGCAGAATCCTGCACGGGAGGACTTATAGCCGGAGCTCTGACTGACATCGCCGGATCGTCCGATGTCGTGGATCGCGGCTTCGTCACCTATTCCAACGAAGCGAAAGCCGAAATGATCGGCGTTCCAATGGAATTGATCAATCGCGTCGGTGCTGTCTCGAAGGAAGTCGCGCTTTCCATGGCTGAAGGGGCACTTTCTCACTCCCGTGCCGATGTAACGGTGGCAGTTACCGGCATTGCGGGGCCAGGTGGCGGTTCCGATGAAAAGCCCGTTGGGCTTGTTCACATCGCATCGGCGCGAAAAGGCTACCCGACCCTTCATCGCGAATTTCGTTTCGGTCCCAAAACCCGAGCTGAGATTCGCCACGCGACAGTTCTCGCCGCACTGGACCTCGTCCTGGAAAACCTTCGATAAATTTAGAGCATATACTTTTATCTATGGTGCCCTATCCTTGTCTTTGACCAGGTAAGGAGAACATGGCGATGCGTTTCGATGGTAAGGTGGCAATCGTAACCGGTGGAGCAAGCGGCATCGGTGAAGCAACTGTTCGGGCCTTCGTTCGCGAAGGAGCGAATGTCGTCATCGCGGATTATTCCGAGCATGGCCAGCAACTGGCCAACGAGCTTGCAGGCGGCACCGAGCGGGCATTATTCGTCAAAACCGATGTGACCGACACGAAAGCTGTGCAGGCACTGATTGCCAAAACCGTCGAAACGTATGGCCGCCTCGATATAATGTTCGCCAACGCAGGCATTGCCGCAGACGGCCCGATAGACGAGCTGGATGAAGCTGCATGGCAAAAAACCATCGATATTAACCTCACCGGCGTCTATCTTTGCGATAAATACGCCATTGATCAGATGCGCTCGCAGGGCGGCGGCGTGATCGTGAATTGCGGATCCATTCACAGTCACGTCGGTAAATCAGGTGTCACCGCTTATGCGGCAGCAAAGGGCGGCGTAAAACTTTTGACGCAGACGCTTGCCATCGATTACGGAGCGCAGAACATCCGGGTTAACGCAGTCTGCCCCGGCTATATCGACACGCCGCTTCTCAAGGATATTCCGGACGACAAGAAACAGGCGCTCGTGGCCTTGCATCCGATAGGTCGTCTCGGTCGCGCCGAAGAAGTAGCCAGCGTTGTGCTTTTTCTGGCAAGCGACGAAGCTTCCTTCGTCACCGGAGCATCCATACTGGTCGATGGCGGCTATACAGCGCAGTAAAAGCACATCCTGAAAAGGGTAAAACGGTTTTTCAGGCCAGACCGAAAATCTGGTCTGCCCGTTTCTCGAAGGCTTCTGAAAATTTCTTGAAAGCGAGGTCGAACATCGTTCCCATAAGGAGGCCGAGGGTACGGCTCTTGAATTCATAATCGATGAAGAACTCAACATCGCACTCGTTTCCGTCGCCCACCGGCTTGAAAGTCCAGCGGTTGTCGAGATAGCGAAACGGCCCGTCGAGATATTTCACATCGATAACATTGTCTTCAGGCTTCAGCAGCACCTGGCTGGTGAATGTCTCGCGTATGAGCTTGTAACCAACCGTCATGTCGGCAATGAGAAGGGCCTTCCCGTCGCGCTCCTTGCGGGAGCGAACCGTTAAAGCCTCACACATCGGCAGAAACTGCGGATATTTCTCAACATCAGCAACAAGGCCGAACATCTGATCTGCCCGGTGATGTGCACGCCTGACGGTCGTAAATTGCGGCATTTCTTGTCTTAGACCTGTGCAGCAATCTGCGTCTCGCGCGCTGCCCTCAGCTTGGCAAAATCATCGCCAGCGTGATGCGAGGAACGCGTCAGCGGACTGGACGCAACCAGCAGGAAGCCCTTTGTCCGGCCAATCGTTTCGAACGACTTGAATTCGTCAGGGGTCACAAAGCGAATGACAGGATGATGCTTGCGGGTCGGCTGGAGATACTGACCGATGGTCATGAAATCCACATCCGCTGAACGCAGATCGTCCATCAGCTGAAGAATTTCATTCCGCTCTTCACCGAGACCGACCATGATACCGGACTTGGTGAAAATGGTCGGGTCCAGTTCCTTGACGCGCTGCAGCAGGCGGATCGAATGGAAATAACGAGCGCCGGGGCGAACCTTGAGATATTTCGAAGGCACTGTTTCCAGATTGTGGTTGAACACGTCCGGACGGGCTTTGACCACGACTTCAAGAGCGCCTTCCTTGCGCAGGAAATCCGGCGTCAGGATTTCAATCGTGGTCGCAGGAGTAGCTTCACGGATCGCCTGAATGACCTGTGCAAAATGCTGCGCGCCGCCATCGGCAAGGTCGTCGCGATCCACCGATGTGATGACCACATGCGTCAATCCCATCTGCTTGACGGCCTTGGCAACATTCTCCGGTTCGTTCGGATCGAGCGCTGTCGGAATACCGGTCGAGACGTTACAGAAGGCGCAGGCGCGTGTGCAGATCTCGCCCATGATCATGAAGGTCGCGTGCTTCTTTTCCCAGCACTCACCAATGTTCGGGCAACCGGCTTCTTCGCAAACCGTGACCAGCTTGTTCGAACGAACAATATCGCGCGTTTCACTGTAGCCGCGCGAGACAGGAGCCTTGACGCGAATCCAGTCAGGCTTCTTCAGGACAACATTGTCCGGACGATGCGCCTTCTCGGGATGCCGTTCACGCTTGCCTTGGTTCACCAGATCGAGAACTGTAACCATGCTTTTCCCTGCCTATCCGAAACATTTCCATGAAATGCTTCCAAATTCGGTTCGGTCCTAATCCCTGCTCTCTACCCTGTCAACTTGAGCGATTTGCTACTCATCGCCGCGCCGCCAGTCCGAGAGCCCGGAAAACCAATGCCCATATCAAGCCAAACACCAAGCCCGCAGTGCCGAGCGCCAATGTAAGCGCCCAGACACCGTACCAGCCGGTTATGGCCATTCCGTTGACCGATATGGTGTTGCCGCCAAGAACACTCAAGGTGCCAGCTGCAAATCCCAGCACCAGCCCTCCCACGGTACACCATTTGATGATGGGCCAGGCGGCACGCCGCCATGGCCCTCCGTTCTCGATCAGCGGAATGAGCGTCTCTCCGTCTTATGCATTCAGCACGCGACCATACGCATCCAGAACGCTTTCTTTCATCATTTCCGAAAGGGTCGGGTGTGGGAAGACCGAATGCATCAGTTCTTCCTCGGTCGTTTCGAGATTCATGGCGATCACGAAGCCCTGGATGAGCTCGGTCACCTCAGCGCCGACCATATGGGCGCCGAGCAACTGTCCCGTCTTCTTGTCGAAGATGGTCTTGACCAGCCCTTGATCTTCTCCAAGTGCAATCGCCTTGCCATTTGCGGCAAACGAATAACGACCGACGCGGATATCGTAACCCTTTTCCTTGGCTTTTGCTTCTGTCAGACCGACGGAAGCGACCTGCGGGTTACAATAGGTGCAGCCCGGAATCATATTCTTGTCGAGCGGGTGAACGTTCGGAAGTCCTGCAATCTTCTCGATGCAGATAACGCCTTCATGCTCGGCCTTGTGCGCCAGCATCGGCGGCCCGGCAACGTCACCTATAGCATAGATGCCCGCAACATTGGTCTTGCCATAACCATCAATGACGATGCATCCGCGATCAGTCTTGACGCCGAGCGCTTCCAGGCCGAGATTTTCGATGTTGCCCTGAACGCCAACCGCCGAGATCATACGGTCGACGGTCAATTTCTCAGTTTTGCCGTCCTTGGTTTCGATATGGGCAGTCACA
Source organism: Brucella tritici (assembly GCF_902825325.1). Taxonomy (GTDB): domain Bacteria; phylum Pseudomonadota; class Alphaproteobacteria; order Rhizobiales; family Rhizobiaceae; genus Brucella. The sequence goes on from NZ_CADEAR010000006.1 coordinate 207,866, forward strand.
TTGTTTGCGCCCTTCTCGACCTTGGTAACCTTGGCGTCGGTAATGATCTTCAGACCACGCTTTTCAAGCTGCTTGCGCGCGAATGCGGAAATCTCAGCGTCTTCAACCGGCATGATCTGCGGCATCAGTTCCACGACCGTCACGTCGACGCCCATGTCATTGTAGAAAGAAGCGAATTCGATACCGATCGCACCCGACCCCATCACGAGCATGGACTTCGGCAGTTCCGGTGGAACCATTGCTTCGAAATAGGTCCAGATCAGCTTACCATCCGGCTCAATGCCCGGCAGAGAACGTGGACGTGCACCAGTAGCGACAATGACGTGCTTCGCCTTGTAGGTCCCCTCGCCCAGAACGCCCTTCGGGATAGGGTTCTGCGGTTGCATCGGCTGCTTTGACGACTTGCCGACCGAAATCTCAACCGGATTGCTGCCCGAGGCAGCCTTTACGAGCTTCGCCTCACCCCAGATCACGTCGATCTTGTTCTTCTTCATCAGGAAGCCGACACCACCGTTAAGACGGGCCGAAACACCGCGCGATCGCTGCACCACAGCCGTCACATCAGGTGTAATCGTACCTTCCAGCTTCAGACCGTAATCCTTGGCGTGTTCGCCAAAATGCAAGATCTCAGCCGAACGCAACAACGCTTTGGTGGGAATACAGCCCCAGTTGAGGCAGATTCCGCCCAGATGTTCACGCTCGACGATAGCCGTCTTGAGGCCAAGCTGCGCAGCGCGGATTGCGGTGACATAACCACCCGGGCCCGAGCCGATAACAATAACGTCGTAAATGTCGGCCATATTGTCCTGCCTTTGCTCAGTTCACTTCTCGGGTGAGCAGCACCCAGTCGTGTCTTTTGTCCTGCCCAATGCGTTCTATCGCTTCGAGCCGCTCAATTTCCTTGAAACCATGGGCGCCGTAAAGGGAAAGCGCCACATCGTTGTGGCTTTCGGTTATCAGGCTGATGGCCCGATTGCCGTTCCGACGAGCCAGGTCAATCTCGTTGGCGACAAGAGCGCGGCCAATTCCCTTGCCGCGGAACTCCCGATAAACGCCAACGCTGTCTATAAAGCGGTTGCCAATGACCTTGCGCTGCATCGCGATCAGCTGATCCATAACCGGATGTTTTGCCGACTGATCGTTAATGCTTTCGTCCACGGTAAAGCCGATGGAAAGCCCGGCAATGTTGCCAGCCCACTCGGCTATCGTCGTACTCTCCCAGCCCTCGGTGCCGTCGGCGCGCATATATTGCCGACCGCGTTCCATGGCCGTTTCGGTTTGTCCGTCAAGAACCGCACTGTACCAGAGCCATGACGCAAAACCGTGCGACGAGATATCGACAAGAATGGCGATCTCAGCGGCTTCACGGCGTTCAGCCCGGCGTAGGTTCAGTTGTCCAGCCATTCAAAAACCTCAGGCGTCGAGTTCAGCAGAACACGACGCCCTTGAAGTTGATCGATCAGACCAGCATACCCATCGGGTTTTCGATGTGACGCTTGAAGGCCTGTGCAAGTTCAGCAGCCAACGCGCCATCGACGGCACGGTGATCGGTTGAAAGGGTCACGGACATAACGGTCGCAACCTTGATTTCACCGTTCTTGACCACTGCACGCTGTTCACCTGCACCGATTGCGAAAATGGTCGCATGGGGCGGATTGATGATCGCGGCAAAGTCCTTCACGCCGAACATGCCAAGGTTGGACACAGAGGTCGAACCACCCTGATACTCTTCAGGCTTCAGCTTGCGATCACGCGCGCGCTTGGCAAGGTCCTTCATCTCGTTGGAAATCGCCGACAATGTCTTCGAGTCCGACTGACGAACGATAGGCGTAATCAGACCGCCCGGAATGGAGACAGCAACGCCAACATCAGCGCGCTTGTGCTTGACCATGCCGCCTTCGGTCCACGACACATTGGCGTCCGGAACATCGCGCAGCGCCAGAGCCGTCGCCTTGATGACCATATCGTTGACCGAAAGCTTGTAGGCCGGAACCTCACCCTTTTCGGTCTTGATCATCGGCGATGCGGCATTGATCTGCGAACGCAGGGCCAGAAGTGCGTCCAGTTCGCAATCGATCGTCAGATAGAAATGCGGAACGGTCTGCTTCGATTCCACCAGACGGCGGGCAATCGTCTTGCGCATACCATCGTGCGGAACGATCTCGTAGGTGCCTTCTTCAAAGAGCTTGAGAACGGCATCATCCGACATCGGCTTCGGCGTGGCAGCAGAGGCCGCTTCCGCTTTCGGCGCAGCGGCCTTGACTCCACCGGAAGCCAGAGCGGCCTCCACATCGCGCTGAACGACACGGCCATGCGGGCCGGTACCCTTCACGGCAGCGATATCGACACCGGATTCCTTGGCGATACGACGAGCAAGCGGCGACGCAAATACGCGGTCGCCCTTATTCGAAGCAGCAGCAGGCTGGTCCGCTTTGACGGGTGCGAGCACCGTTGCAGGTGTTGCGGCTTCCTTTTTGGCTTCAGCGGGCTTCGGCTCTTCTTTCGGAGCCTCGGCCTTTGCTTCTGCCTTCAGAGCAGACGCTGCGCCCTTGGCCGCAGCCGCCACGTCCTCGCCTTCTTCGGCAAGGATAGCGATCAACGCATTGACCTTGACGCCTTCGGTACCTGCGGGAACCACGATCTTGGCAACAGTGCCTTCGTCCACAGCTTCCACTTCCATCGTGGCCTTGTCGGTCTCGATTTCAGCAATAACATCGCCAGGAGCGATCTTGTCGCCTTCCTTGACCAGCCATTTCGACAGGTTGCCTTCTTCCATCGTCGGAGAAAGCGCTGGCATGGTGATATTGATCGGCATGTCCAGACCCTTTCGTTACGCGGTATAAGTAACGGCTTTCACCGCTTCGACCACTTCAGCAACCGTCGGCAGCGCCAGCTTTTCCAGATTTGCCGCATAAGGCATCGGAACATCCTTGCCGGCGATGGTCAGGATCGGCGCATCGAGATAATCGAAGGCCTGCTGCATGACGCGGGTTGCAATTTCCGTACCAACGGACGACTGCGGGAAGCCTTCTTCCACCGTCACCAGGCGACCGGTCTTCTTGACCGATTCCACAACCGTTGGAATATCCATCGGGCGGATCGTACGCAGATCGATGATTTCAACATCGATACCCTGCTGGCCCAGTTCTTCGGCCGCCTTGATGGCATAGGTCATGCCGATACCGAACGAAACGATGGTCGCGTCCGTGCCCTGCTTGTGAATGCGGGCCTTGCCGATCGGCAGAACGAAATCATCAAGCTTGGGCACATCGAAATGATGACCGTAGAGAATTTCGTTTTCGAGGAAGATCACCGGATTCGGATCGCGGATTGCAGCCTTCAGCAGGCCCTTGGCGTCGGCTGCCGTGTACGGCATCACGACCTTGAGACCCGGAATGTGGCTGTACCAGGCTGCGTAGCACTGCGAATGCTGGGCAGCAACGCGCGCAGCTGCGCCGGACGGACCGCGGAAGACCATCGGAGCGCCCATCTGTCCGCCAGACATATAAAGCGTCTTGGCGGCAGAGTTCACGATCTGGTCGATTGCCTGCATGGCGAAGTTGAAAGTCATGAATTCAACGATCGGGCGCAGACCTGCAAAAGCAGCGCCAACACCTACACCGGCAAAACCATGCTCGGTGATCGGGGTATCGACAACGCGCTTGGAACCGAACTCATCGAGAAGTCCCTGCGTTACCTTGTAAGCGCCCTGATATTCGGCAACTTCTTCACCCATCACGAAAACGTTCGGGTCGCGGCGCATTTCTTCTGCCATCGCATCACGAAGCGCATCACGAACTGTCATCGAAACCATTTCGGTGCCAGCCGGAATATCCGGGTCGGACGCGACTTCGAGTGCCGGAGCCTTGGGAGCAGCTGAAACAGAATCAGCCTTTTTTTCTTCAGATTTCGGCTCTTCCTGCGGTGCTTCAGCCTTCGCAGCCGGAGCAGAACCGATATCGGAAGCGCTTTCGCCGTCACCGAGAAGCACGGCAATCGGCGTATTGACCTTCACGCCTTCAGTGCCTTCATCGACAAGAAGCTTGCCAATCGTACCTTCATCGACAGCTTCGACTTCCATCGTCGCCTTGTCGGTTTCAATTTCAGCGATCACATCGCCGGACGTAACCTTGTCGCCTTCTTTCTTCAGCCACTTGGAGAGCTTGCCCTCTTCCATGGTTGGGGAAAGTGCGGGCATGAGAATTTCTACGGGCATGACAACACCTTCCTGGAATTAGAGCAGAATATCCGTGTAGAGCTCGGATGCATCCGGCTCCGGATCGTTTTGAGCGAAATCAGCAGAATCAGCGACAATGTCGCGGACATCCTTGTCGATTTCCTTCAGCTCTTCCTCGGTTGCCCAACCCTTTTCGATCAGACGCTGCTTGACCTGCTCGATCGGATCATGTTCGGAGCGCATCTTCTGCACTTCTTCCTTCGAGCGATACTTTGCCGGGTCCGACATCGAGTGACCGCGGTAACGATAGGTCTGCATGTCGAGAATGATCGGTCCCTTGCCGGAACGCGTCCATTCCACAGCCAGATCGGCAGCAGCCTTGACCGCACGAACGTCCATGCCGTCAACCTGAATACCCGGAATATTGAAAGAAAGACCGCGCTTCGAGAAATCAGTTTCAGCGGAGGAGCGCGAAACCGATGTGCCCATGGCATAGCGATTGTTTTCGATGATGTAGACTACCGGCAGCTTCCACAGCGATGCCATGTTGAAGCTTTCGTAAACCTGCCCCTGATTGGAAGCACCGTCACCGAAATAGGTCAGCGTTACATTGTCGTTGTCGCGATAACGATTCGCGAACGCAAGACCTGTGCCAAGCGAAACCTGCGCACCGACGATACCGTGACCGCCGTAGAAGTTCTTCTCTTTGGAGAACATGTGCATGGAGCCGCCCTTGCCCTTGGAAAGGCCGCTGCGACGTCCGGTCAGTTCAGCCATAACGCCACGCGCGCTCATGCCCGCTGCAAGCATATGACCATGATCGCGATAGGCGGTGATAACCTGATCACCTTCCTTCAGCGCCATCTGCATACCCACCACTACGGCCTCCTGGCCGATATAAAGGTGGCAGAAGCCGCCGATGAAGCCCATGCCATAAAGCTGGCCGGCCTTTTCTTCGAAACGCCGGATCAACAGCATTTCGCGATAAGCGTCCAGCTCCTGCTTCTTGTCGAAGTTCACAGGTGCAGGTGCCTTGGGTGCAGTCACAGAAGACGCCTGCGTTTTGCTTGCAGGCGACTTTTTAGCCCTCGGTGCCATATCTCGCTCCCTAAATTGTCGTTCTATTGTGACGTTATACGGGCATATCACAAGATACAATATGCACCCAGAGCATAGCTGCTATGTCGCCAAGCCCTTAAAAACATATCACAAAAAGACAATTAACCGGATTTCAGTTAATTTGATCGGTCTTCCCTGGAGGTGATAATTGTCACTTCATCGGGATGGGAGAGATTAAGCGCTCTGCGTGCTTGCTCGTCAAGCATATCCTTCTCGATGGAACCGTCGCGCAGAAGCGTGACTCGCTTTTCGAGCGCAGTGCGATCTGCTGTCACCTGTTCGAGCTGCTTGGCCAGAAGGCTTTTTTGCTCTTCCAGCTGGATACGAGAATAGAGACCGAATTCGCCATGATAGGCGTGAAAACCGAAATAGCTCAGAAACGCGGCCGTCAGAATGGGCAATACAAAACGCCCACGGATCGATTTACGCTTCTGCTTGGTCCACATTTCGGCTTCCTTCCCGGATATTCAATGCCGCCGCGAATCCTGCGAAGGGCGTCAATCCGAATTCCACCATCAAGCATTATTTTGCTTAACAGAGATTTACCAAGAACAGATGTCGGGAGCGGGTAACCCTGATTTTTCCGTGCTGCCGCAAACACTTTGGCTCGCAAGCTATTCAATCGATCTCATTCTCAGCCTCAAAGGGAATCGGCGTCCAACGCTTTCTAGCTCCCATGTTTACGCAAGTACCAATGATAACGAGACGTAAGCGTTTATAGATTCTGACAGTTTCCCGAACCAAAAGCCGCATCAATGCAGGGCGGATTTTTGCATGCTTGCGATTCCCGCCAATTGTACTTTCCAGACCGACCTGACGGCACAGCGCCGGGTAAGTCTGATAAACTGCAAAATTCGAGAATGGACCAAACTCGGAATCAAACAGAAAATGGTCCAGAGGTGCCGAAGGCTTTTCCATAAAGGCGAGCATACGCTGCGCGGCCGGCTTTGAGATAATATAGCCAGCCGAGAGAAGGTGTCGACTTCGCAGCCGTGCAACCGTAAAATCCGTATCGGTACAGGTTAGATGTGGCCCGAGAAGCACTGTCTTTTCATGTGTCTCAATTTTAACGATATCCGCATCGACGGGTATCCAGTTGATCAAGGCAAACAGCTTGTCCGCCCCCCGACCGAAAACGACATCATCCTCAAAGACTGCAGCATAGTTTTCCTCACCCTGCGCAATGAGTTCGATACATTTTCTATGGGAAAGAAAACAGCCTATCTCGGCTGGCGTCAGAGGGTGTGGCCATTTTTGTTTGGAGGCCAATGTATCCTGAACCAGCTCAGGAGTGAACATGCGCGCGTCGACGGCGGCTACACGCACAAAGTCACATCCCAGCCTGCTAAACTGCTCCGTCATAAAGGCGAGCCGATCACGGCTCCTGTCAAGATTAATCAGGTAAGATTTCATGAACGCCCCCTAGCGAAATGAACTCCTAGCGCGCATCCAGGAAAGTGTGAAACGGTTTTCTGATAAGATCCACGTTCGGACAAACAATTAGAGCGCCGATCTGCTTCAATCAGATCGGCGCTCCAGGGTACGCCATAGCCGGTCAACTACAATGGCAGACAGATGAACACTTGATTTTGCAAGCGGAACAAAAAGTTCAATCAAACATCAACAATAGTAGAAAACCCGCCCATGATCATGCGCTTGCCATCAAATGGCATCTGGTCACCCATTGCCTTCATGCGCGGATCACTCATCATCTTGCTATTTGCAGCGTCGCGCGTCGCCTTGTCGGGATATTCGAACCAGGAGAACACAACCTCCTCGTCGTCCTCTGCCTTAACTGCACGTCGAAAATCGGTAACCTTGCCGTCCGGCACATCATCCCCCCATGCCTCGACCATGCGCGTCACACCAAACTCCTTGAATAATACAGCGGCTTCAGCGGCATGCTTGCGATAGACTTCCTTGTTCGCCTTGGGGACTGCGACAACAAATCCTTCGATATAAGCCATTTTCTCTCTCCCGCTGATAAATCCGCCCACGGCTTCGTCAGTTGCGTTTAAGCCGCTCCCTCATCAGTTCGAACACCAATGTAATAACATTGATATCAATATAATTACATTGGGTCAAATGCCGAATATCTGGGTTCATATAGTGCTGAAACGAAAAAAGGCGGGCCCTAAGCCCGCCTTTTATGATTCTCAGAAAAATTAGAGGAACTTCAGTGCGCTGCGGCCTGCATAACGGGCCTGCTTGCCGAGTTCTTCCTCGATGCGGATAAGCTGATTGTACTTGGCCGTACGGTCGGAACGGGCCAACGAGCCGGTCTTGATCTGGCCGCAGTTGGTGGCAACGGCGAGATCGGCAATCGTCGAATCCTCCGTTTCACCTGAACGATGCGACATGACAGCGGTATAGCCAGCCTTGTGAGCAGTCTCGACAGCGTCGAGCGTTTCCGACAGCGATCCGATCTGATTGACCTTGACGAGAATCGAATTGGCAACGCCCATGCGGATACCGTCGCGCAGGCGGGCCGAGTTGGTGACGAACAGATCGTCGCCGACAAGCTGGCACTTGTTGCCAATAAGATCGGTCAGATACTTCCAGCCTTCCCAGTCGTCTTCAGCCATACCGTCTTCGATGGTGACGATAGGATAGTCGCTGGCGAGCTTGGCAAGATACTTGGCCTGAGCCTTTGGATCGCGCGTCTTGCGTTCACCCTCATAGACGTAATTGCCGTCCTTAAAGAACTCGGTCGCTGCGCAATCGAGGCCAAGGGCGATATCTTCACCGGGCTTGAAACCGGCTTTCTCAATCGATTCCATAATGAAATCGAGTGCAGCCTGGGCATTCTTCAGGTTCGGAGCGAAACCGCCTTCATCACCGACATTGGTGTTGTGACCGGCATCCTTGAGGCGCTTCTTGAGCGTATGGAAAACTTCCGAACCGTAACGAACGGCTTCACGAACGGATGACGCGCCGACCGGCAGAATCATGAACTCCTGGAAATCGATCGGATTGTCGGCATGTGCGCCGCCATTAATGATATTCATCATGGGGACCGGCAGAACATGGGCATTTGCGCCACCGACGTAGCGGTAGAGCGGAAGACCGGTCGCCTGGGCCGCAGCCTTGGCGACAGCAAGCGAGACGCCCAGAATCGCGTTGGCGCCGAGATTGCCCTTGTTGGCCGAACCATCGAGCTCGATCATCGTCTGGTCGATAAGCAGCTGGCTTTCCGCGTCCATGCCTGCAATAGCGTCAAAAATCTTGCCATTAACAGCTTCAACAGCCTTTTCAACACCCTTGCCAAGATAGCGGCTGCCACCGTCGCGCAGCTCTACAGCTTCATGTGCGCCAGTCGATGCGCCGGACGGAACGGCAGCGCGTCCGAAAGAGCCATCCTCAAGCACAACGTCTACTTCGACGGTCGGGTTGCCGCGGCTGTCGAGAATTTCGCGGCCGACGATGTCGATGATTGCAGTCATAGGAACCAGTCCTTCCCTATAGATTGCCCCGCCATATCCGCGAGGCGCTTAACAAATCCGATGCGGACATTTCTTAGCGCATAATCCTGAAAGTTTGCAGACATTTCAGAAAAGATTATGCACCGGCCAGTTTTTTAAGCCTTAGCGAAACAAAAGGCGGAGGAAAATCCCCCGCCTTTTTAAATTCTCCGAGAACTGTTTAAAGCCCTTTTGCGATACGATCAAAAGCCATGAGCTTTTCGAGAAGCGCGGGCATTTTATCCACCGGCACCATATTCGGACCATCGGACGGTGCGTTATCCGGGTCCTGATGCGTTTCAATGAAGAGCCCCGCAACACCGACGGCAACTGCTGCCCGAGCCAGCGTTTCCACAAACTCACGCTGTCCACCGGTCGAGCCGCCCTGCCCGCCCGGCTGCTGCACGGAGTGAGTCGCATCGAAAACAACCGGCGAACCAAGACCCGCCATAATCGGCAAGGAACGCATATCGGAAACGAGCGTATTATAACCGAAAGAAACACCACGCTCGGTCGCAAGCACATTCGGATTGCCGCTTTCCGTAATCTTGGAAAGAACATTCTTCATATCCCATGGCGCCAGAAACTGTCCCTTCTTGACGTTCACGACACGTCCCGTCTTTGCGGCAGCAATCAGCAGATCGGTCTGGCGGCAAAGAAATGCCGGGATTTGCAGGACATCGACCACAGGAGCAACTTCGACACATTGCTCTTCGGTATGAATATCCGTCAGAACGGGAAAGCCGAATTCCTTCTTGAGATCGGAAAAAACTTCCATTGCCTTTTCGAGACCGATTCCACGCTCAGCCTTCAAGGATGTGCGATTGGCCTTGTCGAAGCTGGATTTGTAGACGAGACCAATGCCGAGCTTATCGGTCATTTCCTTGAGCTGGCCTGCCATATCGAAAGCGTGTTCACGCGTTTCCATCTGGCATGGTCCCGCAATCAGGGCAAATGGCGCGCTATTTGAGAAAGTAACATTTCCGACTTTTACAGATGAATTGGCAGTCGTCATAACGTGAACCTCGATACTGAATGCCTGCAGGCATCTTATCTGGCGTAAAGGTGGGTCGAAAACAAGACCGCGACCTGAAAGCCGAAACGAAAACGCGCCCCGAAAGGCGCGTTAGAGTTCTAGAGCATTTCCTGCAAAAGTGCGAAGCGGTTTTGCGTCGGATAATGCCACGAATAAGTTAGAGCGGTTCCACGATCCCGTTTTAACCGGAAGCGCTCTACACCAGACGGCTCTGCTCGATCGCCGCTTCGATAAAGGAAGCGAAAAGCGGGTGTGGCTCAAACGGACGGGATTTCAGTTCCGGGTGGTACTGAACGCCGATAAACCAAGGGTGATCAGGATATTCAACCGTTTCCGGAAGAACACCATCCGGTGACATGCCTGCAAAGTTCAATCCGGCTGTTTCAAGGCGATCCTTGTAGTCGATATTAACTTCGTAGCGATGACGATGGCGTTCCGAAATATCGGTCGAACCGTAGATTTCGGCGATCTTCGATCCAGGAGCAAGAGTTGCCTCATAAGCTCCAAGACGCATCGTGCCGCCAAGATCGCCAGCCGAAGCGCGCTTCTCAAGCATATTGCCCTTCAGCCACTCCGTCATGAGACCGACAACCGGCTCCTTGGTCGGGCCGAACTCGGTCGATGATGCATTTTCTATGCCGACGAGATTACGAGCAGCTTCAATGCAAGCCATCTGCATACCGAAGCAGATGCCGAAATAAGGGACCTTGCGTTCGCGAGCGAATTTCGCTGCAAGAATCTTGCCCTCTGCACCACGTTCGCCGAAGCCGCCCGGCACCAGAATGCCATGAACCTTTTCCAGATATGGAGCCGGGTCTTCACTTTCGAAGACTTCCGCCTCGATCCAGTCGAGATTGACCTTCACCTTGTTGGCAAGACCACCATGATAAAGCGCCTCGATCAGTGACTTATAGGCATCCTTGAGACCGGTATACTTGCCAACGATGGCAATGGTCACTTCGCCTTCCGGATTGTGGAGACGGTTGGAAACCTCTTCCCAGCGATCCATACGCGGCTTTGGAGCCGGATCAATACCGAACGCCGACAGGACTTCCGAATCAAGGCCTTCCTTGTGATAGGCGATCGGAACATCATAGATCGTAGCCACGTCGAGCGCCTGAATGACTGCACTTTCGCGGACATTACAGAACAGCGACAGCTTGCGGCGTTCAGATTCAGGAATCTCGCGATCAGCGCGAACCAGAAGGATATCTGGAGCAATACCGATAGAGCGCAGCTCCTTGACTGAATGCTGGGTCGGCTTGGTTTTCAACTCGCCAGCGGCCGGAATATAAGGCATCAGGGTCAGATGGATATAAACTGCCGTTCCGCGTGGCAATTCGTTGCCAAGCTGACGGATGGCTTCGAGGAACGGCATAGCTTCGATGTCGCCAACCGTGCCGCCGATTTCGCAGAGAACAAAATCATAATCTTCGTTACCTTCGAGGACGAAGTTCTTGATCTCGTCGGTCACATGCGGAATGACCTGAACCGTCGCACCGAGATAATCGCCGCGGCGTTCCTTTTCGATGATGTTACGGTAGATGCGACCGGTGGTAATGTTGTCCTGCTGGTTGGCTGGACGACCGGTGAACCGCTCGTAATGGCCCAGATCAAGGTCGGTTTCAGCACCATCGTCAGTGACGAAAACCTCACCGTGCTGGTAAGGCGACATCGTGCCGGGATCGACATTCAGATAAGGGTCGAGTTTACGGATACGCACGCGGTAACCGCGTGCCTGAAGGAGTGCAGCCAGTGCTGCGGCAGCTATGCCTTTTCCAAGGGAAGAAACCACGCCGCCAGTGATGAATACATATCGCGCCATGGGCTTATCTCGTTAGACTTTCTTGATTGATTCCGCCACAAAAAAATGCACCCCGGCGGTATTTTTCACCGAAGCCAGGCGGTAATCGTCGTTGTACAAAGAAAAACCGGAGCCAGAAACCCCGGAGCGAATACGTCTGTACTCTCTAGCGTCCCTATTCACATAAAGCCATGTCGAAGCTCGAAATCCACAGCTTCCGCCTGCAAGAATAGTGACGAACACAAAAGAAAAGGCCGAGCCCGTAAGCCCGGCCACATTCACATAGTCATTTACAGATCAGAGAACAACCACTTCGGTGCCCAGACCGACGCGATCATAGAGATCCAGCACATCGTCGTTCGTCATGCGGAAGCAACCGTTGGAAGCCGAGCTACCAATGGTCCACGGCTGCACCGTACCGTGAATACGGATGTAGGTGTCCTTGTTGCCCTGGAAGAGATACATGGCGCGCGAACCAAGCGGGTTACCTGGGCCGCCATCCATGCCGTTCTTGAAACGGCCATAGTGAGCCGGATCACGTTCGATCATTTCCTTCGTTGGAATCCAGCGTGGCCACTCGCGTTTTGCATTTACGGTAGCCGTGCCCTTGAATTCCAAACCCACCTTGCCGACAGCAATGCCATAACGACGCGCAGTCGTTGAAGTCTCTACCAGATAGAGGAAGTAGTTTTTAGGATCAATCACAATGGTTCCCGGCTTGTAGCCGGTGAATGCGACTTCCTGCGCCTGAAACTTCGGATTGATATTGTACTTATTCGCCTTCACCGCGTTGCCGCTCTTGGAAGCCTTTTTCTTCTTCGGCTTCTCAGGATTGGCCTTGGTGTCACTTGAAAGCGCAACCTGCTGAACGGATGCGGCAGCTTCATTGAGCTGCGCTTCAGCGCTTACCGGCGAAGCTGCAAATGCCGGAGCGGTCGCTCCAATGCAAAGACTTGCAATACCTGCCATCAGAATACGGCGTGAAAACATGTTCGGTTCCCGAAAATCAAGCACAAGGGAGAAACATCTGCCACATTAGTTGCGAGCAGACTTTCGATCTCCTTACTGCAAAGCCAACCGGTTCTCAATTCGCCGCCATCGTTCTGCAATGCGATTCGCGGCAGCGTATTGCCTAGCTGCAACACTTTGCGGCTCTATGGTTAACAAAAAGAAAACCGGCCTCAAGGGCCGGTTTCGTATTGCGTTCATCTAGCTCGTATTTTTACTGCGAGCTTGGAACCGGATTGGCCGGAGTTTCTGGAACGACCGGAGCCTGCGGCTGCGTAGCATCAGGCTGCGTCACCGGTGCTGCGGCGCCCGGAGCTGCCGGTGCAGTCTGATTGGTATCTGGACGCGAAGACTCGCCACCCAGCTGATTCAGAATACCACCACCATTGCCGCCCGCCGGAGCAGTCTGACTGCCGGTTGCCGCCGGAATACGATTGAGAATGTCGGTTGGCTTTTCGCCGTAGCGCGCCATGATGCCGAGAATAAGCGAGGTCGCGAAGAAACCGATCGCAAGAATGGCTGTCGTGCGGGTCAGCGCGTTCGCTGCGCCGCGAGCCGTCATGAACCCTGAACCACCGCCAATACCAAGGCCGCCGCCTTCCGAACGCTGGATAAGCACAACGCCGACAAGCGCCAGCACGATCAACAAGTGAATGACAATGATTACGGTCTGCATGGGTTACGGTCTTTATATCCCTAAAACTAGAGCGGCTCTTTACACGCTATTGTCCGATAATCCAAGCCCCGAGACCAAGATAGGCAGACGCGATGTGCCGATTACAAATTACGATAGGTTTCGCATATGGCGAGAAAATCAGTCGCCTTCAAGCTGGCTCCACCGACAAGTGCGCCATCAACATCTGCAACACCGAGCAATTCGGTTGCGTTGGAAGGTTTGACTGAACCGCCGTAGAGCAGGCGAAGATGTGCGCCTTTCGTGCCGAAACGTTCGATCAGTTGCTCGCGCATGAAGGCATGCGCAGCCCGCACGTCCTGCACAGTCGGCGTCAGCCCCGTACCGATTGCCCAAACGGGTTCATAAGCAATGATCGTATTCTCGGCGTTGACACCATCAGGTAAAGAACCGGCAAGCTGCTTGCCGATCACATCCAGTGTACGCTCGGCCTTGCGCTCATCGGCGGTTTCGCCAACGCAAACGATAGCGATCAGTCCGACTGCCCATGCGGCTTCGGTCTTGGCGTGAATGGCATCATTGCTTTCATGATGGTCAGTCCGACGCTCGGAATGGCCGATAATGACATGTGTGGCGCCTGCCTCTTTGAGCATCGCAGCAGAAATATCACCCGTATGCGCACCAGACACTTTATGGTGAGCGTCCTGTCCGCCGAGGCCAACGGTTTCGCCTTCAAGTGTTTCCGCTGCGCGAGAAAGAAGCGTCGCCGGCACGCAGATAACCGCATCGAGCTTGCGACCGAGATCGGAGCTCAGACCCGCAGCAATCGCGCGCAATTCGGTCAGGGATTCTCCTGTACCATTCATCTTCCAGTTGCCAGCAACCAGCGGACGGATTCCCGGAGTCATTTCATTCTCCTCGCCTGTTCAAAACAGTTGACGCTACCACCTCGCAAAAGCGGACCAGCGCCAAAATTTGCCACTGACTAAGCGTATTCGTGCCGCAATGCAAATGTTCTTGAGTGTCTATATGCAATGAGACCTTGCATATAGGGCTGGCTTGAGGTTATCCCCTGACTGGCTCTATCTATAAAAGCCGAGCTTCAATTTATTCTTGAAGGGTTTCCAATGCTCGACAGCCTGCGTTCCGCCGCTCAATCCTGGGTCGCCAAACTTCTGCTTGGCCTGCTTGTACTGAGCTTTGCGATTTGGGGCATCTCCGATGTCTTTCGCGGCGGCCTGGCAGGCAACGCCGCTTTGACGGCAGGCGATTCCGAAGTGAGTGCCACCGACTATCGTTTCGCCTATGAACAACAAATGATGCGTTTGTCGCAACAGCTTCGCCAACGTCTGACGCGGGAGCAAGCGCAGGCGTTCGGCGTCGAAAATCAGGTACTCGCACAGCTCGCAGCCGGTGTCGTGCTGGATGAAGGTGCGCGCAACATGCAGCTCGGCCTTTCCAAAGATGGAATTGCACGGCTGACCGGCGAAGATCCGGCTTTCCATGACGCAAGCGGCAACTTCAATCGTGCACAGTTCGATGCGGTACTTCGTCAATCCGGTATTCGTGCGCAGGACTATCTCGACAACCGCGCGAAAGTTGCCCGTCGTCAGCAGATCGTGGAAGCCGCCACCGATGGCATCAAGCTCCCGAATGCGGCGTTGAAGGCGCTGGCCCTTTATCAGGGTGAAACCCGCAGCGTTGATTATGTAACCATTCAGGCTGAAAAAGCCGATGCCATCCCTGCCCCGTCCGATAATGCGCTCAAGACCTATTTTGATGCGCACAAGGACGAGTACAAAGCACCGGAATACCGGAAGATAACCTATGTGAAGCTGGAACCGACTGATATTGCCGATCCGTCTGCCGTCACACAGGATGAAATCAACGAATATTACGAAAAGAACAAAGATCGCTTCAGTACGATCGAAAAGCGCACCATCGAGCAGTTGAGCTTTGCCGATGAAGCCGCAGCTGAAGCCGCCCAGCAGAAAATCGCCGCGGGAACCAGCTTTGTCGATATCGGCAAGGAACAAGGCAAAACAGAAGACGACTTGAAACTTGGTTCGTTTGAAAAATCCGCTATTCCCGATCAGGCGGTTGCCGATGCAGCTTTTGCACTTTCAGAAAATGGCGTGAGCCAAGTCGTCAAGGGCAGTTTTGGTCCTGTTATCCTGCGCGTGACGCAGATTGAACCGGCCCATGTGAAGCCGCTGGCTGAAGTTGAAGGTGAAATTCGCACCACGCTTGCAAATAATATCGCGGCAAGCAGCATCAGCGGCATTCATGATTCCTACGAACAGGATCGTTCCGACGGCGCATCCATGGCTGATGTGGCAAAGAAACTGAGCCTCAAATCCGTTACCGTGGAAGCCGTTGATGCCGAGGGCAACGATCCTTCCGGCAATCCCGTTCAACTACCAAATTCCGAAGCATTGCTTTCTGCTGCTTTCCAGGCCGATCAGGGTTTTGACAACGATGCCCTGACCATGGGTAATATCGGCTATCTCTGGTACCAGATCGACGGCGTAACTCCGGCACGTGAACGTACGCTCGACGAGGTCAAGGACAAGGTTGTGGCGGCATGGAAGGGCGAGGAAGCTGTCAAGCGCCTCAACCAGCGGGTGGAAGACCTGAAGAAGCGCCTCGACGGCGGTGCGACACTCGACACGATTGCCTCCGAAATGGGTGTTGAGAAGCAGACCAAGCGTGGTGTTGTCCGCACGACCAACGATGCCGATATCGGAACGGCCGCAGCGGCTCAGATTTTCCGTGGAGCAGATGGTTTCACCGGGAGCGCTGCAGCACCTTCGGACGATGCCCAGATTCTGTTCAAGGTTGTTGAAGTAACCGAACCCGCAGGAGCTGGTCCGGAAGCTATTCCGGAACAGCAGCAGAAGTATCTGGCCACATCGCTCTCGGACGATGTTCTCGAACAGCTCGTCGGCGAACTACAGAAGCAGTACCCTGTGAAGATAAATCAGGCCGTCATCAACAACGCTCTGGCGTTTTAAGGACGGTGGGCATCAAAAATGGCTGATCTAAAACCCTATATCGCGAAAGCCGCATCAGGCGAGCCGCTTTCGCTTGAGGATTCCAGGACCGCCTTCGATATAATGATGTCGGGACAAGCAACTCCGTCGCAGATCGGCGGGCTGTTGATGGCATTGCGTGTGCGCGGTGAAACGGTACCAGAAATTGCCGGTGCGGTTGCGTCCATGCGCTCGCGGATGCTGGCAGTTTCAGCTCCTGCCGACGCAATCGATATTGTCGGAACCGGTGGTGACCAGTCGGGTTCCTACAATGTTTCAAGCTGCTCGGCGTTTGTTGTCGCTGGTGCTGGTGTTCCTGTCGCCAAGCATGGCAACCGCGCCCTCTCCTCACGTTCCGGTGCCGCCGATGCGCTAGCCGCTCTCGGCATCAATATCGAGGCCGACGCGAGCATCATCGGCCGCAGCATCACCGAAGCCGGCCTCGGTTTCATGTTTGCACCGATGCACCACTCCGCCATGCGCCATGTTGGTCCCTCCCGCGTCGAACTCGGAACACGCACTATCTTCAATCTCCTTGGCCCTCTTTCCAATCCGGCCAGTGTCAAGCGTCAGCTTGTTGGCGTGTTTGCGCCGCAATGGCTCGTACCGTTGGCTGAAGTGCTCAAGGAACTAGGCTCCGAAGCAGCCTGGGTGGTTTACGGCGACGGGCTTGATGAAATGACCACCGCTGGCACGACACAAGTTGCCGCTCTTGAAAATGGTCAAATCCGTACTTTTGAAATCACGCCGGAAGAAGTTGGACTCCGTCGTTGCGATCCGGCAGAACTGAAGGGTGGCGAGGCTTCACTGAATGCCAAGGCTTTGCTCGGCGTGCTTGAAGGCACTAAAAATGCCTATCGAGATATCGTCCTGCTCAATTCAGGCGCAGCACTCGTCATTGCAGGCAAAGCGAAGGATCTGAAAGAAGGCATCGCTCTCGCAGCGCAATCCATCGACAGCGGTGCAGCACTTGCTGTCTTGCAGAAGGTAATTGCCGTTTCGAACGACAAAGCTGCCTGACGGAAAGGATTAAGTCATGTCCACCGACATTCTGCGCAAGATCGAGGCTTACAAGCGCGAGGAAATCGCCGCAGCCAAGGCCGAGCGCACCGTCGCCGATCTCAAGGCGCGTGCACAGGATCAGGAAGCGCCGCGCGGTTTCCTCAGCGCGCTAGAGGCCAAACGCGCTGCTGGTGAATTTGCACTGATCGCCGAGATCAAGAAGGCAAGCCCTTCGAAAGGCCTCATCCGCCCTGATTTCGATCCGCCAGCACTTGCAAAAGCCTACGAGACCGGCGGTGCCGCTTGTCTTTCCGTACTGACTGACACGCCGTCCTTTCAGGGAGCACCGGAATTTCTGACAGCAGCACGTAACGCTTGCAGTCTCCCAGCCCTGCGCAAAGACTTTCTGTTCGATACATACCAAGTGCATGAAGCGCGTAGCTGGGGTGCGGACTGCATTCTGATCATTCTTGCTAGCGTCGATGACGATCTGGCAAAGGCGTTGGAAGAAACCGCGTTCGATCTTGGCATGGATGCACTCATCGAAGTTCACGACGAAACCGAGATGGAACGCGCACTGAAGCTTTCGTCGCGTCTGCTCGGCGTCAACAATCGCAATTTGCGTACGTTTGAGGTTGATCTCGCCGT
The DNA here is from genome assembly GCF_902825325.1 of Brucella tritici. GTDB lineage: Bacteria > Pseudomonadota > Alphaproteobacteria > Rhizobiales > Rhizobiaceae > Brucella. The sequence goes on from NZ_CADEAR010000006.1 coordinate 225,787, forward strand.
GTCGGAACGCCTGTCGAGAATGGCACCTTCCGATCGTGTTCTGGTTGGTGAAAGCGGCATATTCACACACGAAGATTGCCTGCGTTTGGAAAAATCCGGAATCGGGACCTTCCTCATCGGCGAGAGCCTGATGCGCCGGGAAGATGTCACGGCGGCTACCCATGAACTCCTGACCGGCAAGGCCTGACCGATGACGTCCAAGCTCACCCATATCGACCAGACTGGTGCTGCCAATATGGTGGATGTTGGGGCGAAGGATGAAACTGAACGCCAAGCCACAGCCGAAGGATCAGTCAGAATGAAGCCGGAAACGCTGGCGATCATTCTGGAAGGCAATGCCGCGAAGGGTGACGTCATTGGCGCTGCGCGTCTGGCAGGCATCATGGCGGCAAAAAAGACCGCCGACCTGATTCCCCTCTGCCATCCGCTTATGCTGACCAAAGTCGCTGTCGAAATCGAACCGGATCAGGCACTACCCGGTTTGCGCGTTCGCGCACTTGCCAAGCTCAAAGGACGCACTGGCGTGGAAATGGAAGCCCTCACTGCCGTTTCCGTAACGTGTCTTACCATCTATGACATGGCCAAAGCCGTCGACAAACATATGGAGATCGGCGGCATCCGCGTTACCGAAAAAAGCGGCGGCAAATCAGGTGATTGGACGGCATAATCGCTGAACCTTGTTCTGGATCAATTCTTCCAGACAGGCTTTATGCTCTAAACGGGTCCACAATTCAGTTCGAGAGGAAACACCATGTCCCTTCTCCCGGTCGATGAAGCACTGGCCCGCATCCTGAAATCTGCGGAACCGCACGGTAAAGAGCAAGTCACCTTGTCCGATGCGGGCGGGCGCGTGGTTGCAACACCTGTGCTGGCGCATTTTCTCCAGCCGCCTTTCGACGGGTCGGCAATGGATGGCTACGCCCTGATCGCACCGGACAACATCTCTTATCCAGTTGATTTCGACATCATCGGTGAATCGGCGGCGGGCAACCGCTTCGAGGGCAAATTGGGGATCGGACAGGCGGTTCGCATTTTCACCGGCGCGCCACTGCCCAAAGGCACAGACACAATTGTCATTCAGGAACACACCGAGCGTTTGGGTAACCGGCTCACTGTTCACGAAGGAATAGAGCCGGGACGGCATATACGCCGCGCGGGGCTGGACTTTTCGCCTGGTAATATCGTCATTTCGAGCGGACGTGAGCTGGATGCCGCTGCCCTGTCGCTCGCCGCTGCAAGCGGACACGCGAAAATCGACGTATTCCAAAAACCCAAGGTGGCAATCGTCGCGACCGGTGATGAGCTTGTCGCGCCGGGTGAAACACCCGGAAAAGACCAGATTGTTGCGTCGAACAGTGTCGGAATCGCTGAAATCATAAGGCGAGCGGGCGGCAGCCCTGAAGATAAGGGGATTATTTCGGACGATCCTGCCAAGATCGAACAGGCAATAGCAGACAGCCTGCAAAGTGGCATCGACATTCTGGTTACGATTGGTGGCGCGTCCGTCGGTGACCGGGATTTTGTGCATGGTGCGCTTCAGAAATTGGGGGTCAATCTCGATTTTTGGAAGATAGCCATGAGGCCGGGCAAACCCCTGATGTACGGACGCATCAGTGTGAACGGCAAAATTGTGCATGTCATAGGCTTGCCAGGCAATCCCGTTTCGAGTCTCGTCTGTAGCCTTGTCTTTCTCCGTCCGCTTGTCGCCAAGCTTGCCGGAACCAGCCTCGATGCCGATATCCGGCCCGCAAAGCTGGGCGCTACCCTACCAGCGAATGACCACCGCCGCGATTATATCCGAGCTACAATCGAATCAACCCCGGATGGAACTCTGATAGCAAAGCCATTTCCAATCCAGGATTCGTCTATGCTTTCGGCTCTCGTCGGCTCGAAAGCACTTCTCATCAGGGATGAGAACGCCCCAGAGGCTGTGGTCGGCGACGATTGCCGTGTCCTCATGCTATAGATTTGACACAGCTTTCGACCTCGATAATGCATGAAGAACAATATATAATCTATTGTAAATTATATATTATATAAACTCCACATTGCCCTGACTTGCAAATAAAGCTCTGCAAGCATGGCATTCCGTTCGCTCTCGGCTCAAGCGTTAATGATTTTAAAACCATTGCAGAACAAGACTGGAACATATAGTGTTCGTTCTGGTTTTGTTTTTCTCGATTCTTGGCCGGGAGGGTGTCGCGCATGTTAACCCGTAAACAGCACGAGCTTCTGCTGTTCATTCATGAACGTCTAAAAGAAACGGGCATTCCCCCGTCTTTCGATGAAATGAAGGAAGCGCTCGATCTGGCTTCAAAATCGGGTATCCATCGTCTGATCACCGCTCTGGAGGAACGTGGCTTCATTCGTCGTTTGCCGAACCGAGCACGTGCGCTTGAGGTCCTGCGCCTGCCGGATTCTATTGCTCCAGGGCTCAATGCACAAAAGAAGTTCGCTCCTAGCGTTATCGAAGGCAGCCTTGGCAAAGCGCCGCCGCCTCCACCGTTGCGCCCTGCCCCTGTGGCCACGAATGACGACACATCCGCAACTGTTTCCGTGCCGGTCATGGGGCGAATTGCTGCTGGTGTGCCGATTTCAGCCATCCAGAATCAGACCCATTCCCTCAGCCTTCCACCAGAAATGATTGGTGCGGGTGAGCATTACGCTCTCGAGGTCAGAGGCGATTCAATGATCGATGCCGGAATTTTCGATGGAGACACAGTCATCATCAAGCGTGGCGAATCCGCAAATCCTGGTGAAATCGTCGTCGCTCTCGTCGATGACGAAGAAGCCACGTTGAAGCGCTTTCGTCGTAAGGGTGCATCCATCGCGCTCGAAGCAGCCAACCCTGCCTATGAGACACGAATCTTCGGCCCCGACCGAGTGCGCGTTCAAGGCAAGCTCGTTGGCCTGATCCGCCGCTATTAAGATGTTTCCGGCAAAAAGAGAAACGGCTTTGCGCTGGAAAATGCGTAAAGCAAAGAGATAGGACGTATCCAAAGTTCCCTTTTAGCCGGGAGCCTTCTGGGATCATTCGCAGCGATTTGCGTCATCATTGGCATCTGATGAACAGCTCGCTGCATTTTGGGCAGAGCGGGATTTTGGTTTGTACTCGCGTTCCGCTAAACCGCGTGCCGGACGTGAATGGATGCGATGCAAATGCCAGGGACGGCTCGGTGTATCGACAGCAAATGTTATCCGGCTGTCCTGTTGCAGTTCAGATGTTGGCGACGCCGCCTCAGCTTTCGTTGTTTTGGGAGAAATTAAGGATAAGGCCTGAGGAGTTCGGTTTTGTTCTTCTGTTTTTCCGAGTCTTATCTCCACAGATCCCTTTAGCGCTAGATCGCGTTTACTGATGCTCAGAGTTGTTGAGCGCCCGCACGAAGATTCCTTGCCAGGAACAGCGAGAATGACCACATCGCCGATGTTGCAGGCGATCTCTTGCATTGCGATATCTGCTGTGTAGGCCAGTGTGTAGCCATCGCGCAAGTTGATCGTGCACAATCCATCTTCACATTCGAACCCGTCCGCATCGGTTCGTTTTCTGTTTTTGCCCGATGGCGGTGCAATGAATTCTTCGACCAGATATGCTGTTTTCCAATTATCGACTGTAAATTGCGACGGACGGCTCCGATTGACTGCAAATCTCCCATCAGCCAGTCGGACTCCAACCAGTTTGGCATCTTCTGATATCACGATGTCGGGAAAAGGTTCCCTGACGAAAGCAGCGAACCCAAGAACGATGAAGGGCAGCGCCAACACCTTCAGTCTCGTCGACAGAACAACAGCCAGAACAAGCGCAATGGTCCAGAAAACGAGAGTGAGTGCAGGCATGGCGCCGGGATTGCCATCGGGAGACCACGCCGCAACAAAAGAGGCAATGTGTCTGACAGCGAAGATACCCCAGCCCATTATCTGCAAAGGCACCCAGTCCAGTTGCAATGGCATCAACACAAGGCCGAAGACAGCAAACGGCATTACGAGAAGAGCTATTACGGGCTCAGCGAGGACATTTCCTACCAAACCGAACGGCGCTGTATTGTTGAAATGATAAGCTGCAAAAATCCCGCTCGCCAGTCCGGCAATGAGTGAAGTACCAGCCGCAGCTGTGATAGGCTTCAGGATTTTTCCAGCGAAGCCATAGGTGGCCTTCCCACGCTTTCCCGCTCCAACCTGCCCGATCGCGTTCCGCTCGCTCCACCAGGCAAAACCTGCAATCAACGCGGCCGTAGCCGAAAAAGACATTTGAAAACTCGGCCCCAATATTTCATGCGGCGAGATTGCAATCATAGCCATGGCCGCAATCGCCAGATTGCGCATACTGATAGCAGCACGGTCCACCAGCAATGCACCAAGCATAACCGCGATCATGACATAGCTTCGTTGTGCCGCCACATCCGCACCCGACATCGCAAGATAGAAAGTACAGCTTAGCAGGGAGAGAAATGCCGCATACTTCTTCACGGGATGCCGCACGCTGAAGGCCGGAAAAAGAGCGAAAAGAGATCGCAACGTCAGCATGACGACTCCGGCAGCAAGCGCCATATGCAAGCCGGAGATCGACAGAATATGCGCAAGCCCCGCTTTGCGCAGATCTTCATTCGTCTGCTCACTAATCCCCGCCCGCGTGCCTGCTACGAGTGCCGAGGCGACACTGCCATCCTCCCCACCTATCACTTCCTCGATTCGTTCAGACACCCGAACACGCAACATGGCAATCCACTGGGAAATTTCCGCAGTCAGTTCATCTGGCGGAGAAACCGTCGCCACTTTGGGTGTTCCGAGAAAGAAACCATTGGCGCCAATCCCATTGAAATAAGCGTGAAACGAGAAATCATAGTTGCCGGGGCGAACCGGGCCTGAAGGGGTCCGCAATCGGGCAAAACCCGTCAGTCCGCCGCCGATCACCGTCGATGCAGGAATGTCCCTTGCATTGACGCGGATGCGCTTGGGCGGAAAACGGAGTTTGGGGCGTTCGGTCTGGAGCACATCAAGCGTTATCCGCCAGCTGCCATTATCCTGGTATTCAAGAGCAACAACCCGGCCCGTTACGCGCGTCGCCACATCGGAGCCCAGCATCGGTGTCGCACGGCGCTCCATCTCCCATTTGCCGACCAAAAGCCCTGCCAGCAGAGCGATTGCCAATGTCACGCCTTGCGCAGCGGCGAATTGTCTGCGCGTCACAATCCGCAATACTACAGCGATCCCGAGCGTGGACAAAAGTGGTGTCCATGCAGGCTCGAATGAGAGCGTAAAATAGATGATCGCGCCGATACCGGCAAAAACCGGCAGCAGAAGAAAGAATATGCCGCGTCCCTCTTCAGTTTCGATTGCGGTCCAGACCTGATCCGCCGCAACGAAGGGAAAAGAGAGGAAACGTTCACGCAGGCGCGGTACAGGCGGCTTGACCGACTCAGGACTTACCTGGAGTTCCGTTTCATTTTGGGGCCAGACCTCTGGCAGCAGTGCGCGCACCAAACCGTCGGGCATGCCTCTGACAAGCGCCCGTTCATTTACATCGCTCGCTTCCCTGATGCCTGTCATGCCCCCGCCTGACCGCAAAAGTTAGCCCCAACCGTCAAAATACCCCGAAAGAACGACGGCACATCAGCACGAAAGGGATGCGAAACCCTTGCGCACATTGCTGCCTATGCTACATGAACCGCAGCCGAAATCGAGTGGGTTCGCATCGTGAACCCCGATTACCTGCCGGAGTTTCTCCCGCGGGCGTCAGAATTCAAGTTTGCGCTAGTGTCTCGGCATTTGCCGCTGCTCTTAAAAGGCGCATGTCATAGTGGAGCTATCATGTCGAAACCGGTTGTTACCCGTTTTGCCCCTTCGCCCACGGGGTATCTGCACATTGGTGGTGCACGTACTGCCTTGTTCAACTGGCTCTATGCCAAGCACAATGGCGGCAAGATGCTGTTGCGCATCGAAGACACCGACCGGGAACGTTCCACAGACGCCGCTACGGCTGCCATTCTCGATGGGCTGACCTGGCTGGGCCTGGATTGGGACGGTGATGCCATCTCGCAGTTCGAACGCGCACCTCGTCATCGCGAAGTGGCAGAAGAACTCGTCGCTCGTGGCAAGGCATACTATTGTTATGCTACGCCAGCAGAGCTGGAAGAAATGCGTGAGAAAGCACGGGCCGAAGGCCGCCCGCCGCGTTATGATGGTCGCTGGCGTGATCGTGATCCGTCTGAAGCGCCTGCTGGCGTAAAGCCGGTCATCCGGATCAAAGCTCCACAGGAAGGTGAAACCCTCGTGCAGGACGCCGTGCAGGGTGACGTGCGTTTTCCGAACAAGGATCTGGATGATTTTATCATTCTGCGTTCCGATGGTACGCCGACTTACATGCATGCAGTCGTTGTCGATGATCACGATATGGGTGTGACGCACATCATTCGCGGTGATGATCATCTGACCAATGCTGCGCGACAGACCGTCATCTATGATGCAATGGGCTGGGATGTGCCGCAAATGTCGCATATCCCCCTTATTCATGGTGCGGACGGTGCAAAGCTCTCCAAGCGTCATGGGGCTTTGGGTGTGGATGCCTACCGTGCGATGGGCTATTTGCCTGCGGCCTTGCGCAACTATCTGGTACGTCTCGGCTGGAGCCACGGTGACGACGAAATCATGTCGACCGAACAGATGATCGAATGGTTCGACGTGAAGGACATCAACAAGGGTGCAGCTCGCTTCGACTTTCAGAAGCTTGAGGCAGTCAATGGCGTCTATATGCGCGCCAGCGACGACAAGGCGCTTTACGATGCACTTATCGCTGTTCTACCAGAAATCGAAGGCGGCAAAGAAATTGCGGACGCGCTGGACGACAAGCGCAGCGCACAATTGCTCGCCGCAATGCCGGGCCTCAAGGATCGCGCCAAAACTCTGGTGGAACTGGCCGACGGATCGAAGTTTATCTTCGCAGCCCGTCCGCTTGACCTTGATGAGAAGGCAGCTTCGCTCCTGAATGAGGAAGGCCGCTCCGTCCTTAAATCCGTTCTCCCGGATTTGGAAGCAGCTGAAGAGTGGACCGCTGAATCACTTGATGCGGTCGTACGGACTCACGCAGAGAAAACCGGGCTGAAACTGGGCAAGATTGCACAGCCCCTACGTGCAGCATTGACTGGTCGCGCCACCTCTCCGGGCGTGTTCGACGTGCTTTTCGTCCTTGGACGCGAAGAGTCACTTGGACGTATTCGCGATCAAATCGGTTAAGGTGGAAACATTCACGCTGACGTGACAAAACCGGCGTAAATAGTTCAAATTACGCATTGCATCACGAACCGTTTGGGATAGTTTGACGGGCAAAATCGTTAGGATAATGCGTGAAACGCTGATGGTCCCCGCAAGCCGGGGACCATGCCAAAAGATAAAAGACAAATTATAACGACGATTACAATTCTGCCGTCGTGCGGGCGGCAAAGTGGACATGAAAGGAAACACGATGTCAGATAGGACAGCCAGCTTTACACTAGAAGGCAAAACATTCGACCTGCCTGTGCGACAAGGCACTGTCGGACCAGACGTCGTTGATATCGGTCCACTCTACAAGAATTCCCAGATGTTCACCTACGATCCGGGCTTCACATCCACTGCATCGTGCGAATCCAAGATCACTTACATTGATGGCGATGAAGGCACGCTGCTCTATCGCGGTTACCCGATCGACCAGCTCGCCGAACATGGTGATTTTCTGGAGACCTGCTATCTGCTTCTCTACGGCGAATTGCCGACGGCAACCCAGAAGTCTGACTTCGACTATCGTGTGACGCGCCACACGATGATCCACGAACAGATGACGAAGTTCTTTACAGGCTTCCGTCGTGATGCCCATCCGATGGCTGTGATGGTCGGTTGCGTTGGTGCAATGTCGGCCTTCTATCATGACTCGACCGATATCACCGACCCGCATCAGCGTATGGTCGCGTCGATCCGTCTGATCGCCAAGGTTCCGACGCTTGCTGCCATGGCTTACAAATACCATATCGGCCAGCCGTTCATGTATCCGAAGAACGACCTCGATTTTGCATCGAACTTCCTGCACATGTGCTTTGGCGTTCCATGCGAAGATTACAAGGTCAATCCGGTTCTGGCTCGCGCGATGGACCGAATCTTCATCCTCCACGCCGATCATGAGCAGAACGCCTCGACCTCGACCGTGCGTCTCGCCGGTTCTTCTGGCGCCAATCCATTTGCATGTATCGCTGCCGGCGTTGCCTGCCTGTGGGGTCCTGCCCATGGTGGCGCAAATGAAGCTGCACTCAACATGCTGGCTGAAATTGGTTCCGTTGACCGTATTCCAGAATTCATCGCCCGTGCAAAGGACAAGAACGATCCGTTCCGTCTGATGGGCTTCGGTCACCGCGTCTACAAGAACTACGACCCGCGCGCCAAGATCATGCAGAAGACCTGCCATGAAGTTCTGGGCGAACTCGGCATCAAGGATGATCCATTGCTCGACGTTGCGATGGAACTGGAAAAGATCGCCCTGACGGACGAATACTTCATTGAGAAGAAGCTTTATCCGAATATCGACTTCTACTCCGGCATCACGCTGAAGGCTCTCGGCTTCCCAACCGAAATGTTCACGGTTCTCTTTGCTCTCGCCCGCACCGTCGGCTGGGTCGCACAGTGGAAGGAAATGATCGAAGATCCGCAGCAGAAGATCGGCCGCCCGCGCCAGCTTTATACCGGCGCTGCCGAACGCGATTACGTGCCGCTCGCAAAGCGCAAATAATTATCAATCAGCAAGAAAAAAACCCGGTTGCCAAAACAACCGGGTTTTTCGTTTCCGGAGCAGCCCCAGCAAAAATGCGAAGCGCCTGCGCGGCGAAATCAGTTTCTGGTATCGCCAGCCAGTTCCAGAATGACCCGCGCGCCGATCTCGCCGGAAGGTTGCTCCGTCGCCATGATCGACGCAACTCTGTCAAATCCGTCCAGTTGTGCTTGTCGCGCCGATCCGGGCCGCATCAGCCGCTCAAGGTTGCGCGCGAGCATTCCCGGACGGACAAACTCATTGAAATATTCAGGCACGATTGGTTCGTCGGCAATAATATTCGGCAGAGCCGCACTCCAGATCGTAATCTTCGGCATCAAGAACTTGCGCGCAAACCAGTCCGCCTTATAGGAAAGCACGCTTGGAATGCGCGAGAGGGCCAACTCCAGTGAGACGGTGCCGGAGGCGGCGAGCGCGGCATCGGCTTTCGAAAACGCTTTCCACTTTTCCTCATCACCTAAGACAATGAGCGGTTTGACAGCCCAGTTCTTTGAAAGATCCCGTACCATTTCCTCGATGCGCGGCAATGTCGGCAGAACGACATCGAGCTTTTCAACACGGGCCGCGAGCTCACCGACAGCTTGTCCGAACGGCTCCATAAGCATTTGGATTTCAGTGCGACGTGAACCCGGTAAAACAAGCAATGTTTTCCGGGATTCAGCAGTTCGCCCTCTTTCCAAAGCCTTCTGCTCTGCCCGCGCTTGCAAGATCGGGCCATAACTCGAAAGGCGGTGCCCGACATACGTTGCACTTGGTCCGCTCAATCGTTGCATGACCTCAACTTCAAACGGAAGAATAGTCAGCACATGGTCAAAATATGCCTTCATCGCCCTGGCGCGTTGCGGACGCCAGGCCCAGACACTCGGCGCTATATATTTCACAATAGGAATTGTTGGATTGGCAGCCCTGATCTTCTGGGCGACACGATGGGTAAACTCCGGACTGTCGATCAGGAGAACGCAATCTGGCTTCTCTGCAACGATGCGCCGCGCGGTCTGACCGATACGCCGCATTAGCCCCGGCAAGTTCTTCAGAATTGCACCGAGCCCCATAAGCGCAATCTCGTGCGGGTCAAAGAAGGACGTCATCCCCCTAGCCGCAAGGTGATCGCCGCCAACACCGACGATATCAACCAGCCGGTCAGTCTGGTTTCGCAGAGCATCAATCAAATCGGCACCAAGAAGATCACCGGATTCTTCACCGGCCACGATTGCTATTTTCAATGGCCGGCTGTTGGTGCTCACTTCCTAGTATCCTTTCGCCCGCGGCTGACAGTCTCTATGAAAATGCCTTTTTCATTCGCTGCCGCGATGGTTTCGCCGAAGCCTAGAATGAATGTCCTGCCCGCCTCAACCGCTATTCCTGATAATCCCGCCTTTGCGGCGTTATCAACTGTCGAAATTCCGATAGTTGGGAGATCGGCTCTTTCGTCCTGCTGCGGCTTAGCCATCTTGACCAGAACGCCGCCGCGGCGCGGTATGCGACCAGCTGCACGCAACTCGCGCACACGCTCGATCATTTGGTCCGTGCCTTCAGCTCCTTCAAGCGCCACAACACGCCCACCAACTGCAATTGCACCCTGCCCGACATCGAGATCGCCCAATCGAAGCGCAGATTCCATCGCGAGTTCAAGATTTTGACGCTCTCGGGTGTCTGGCATCTTTCGGGTCAAAATTTGAGCCGGTGATGGCGAAAGCAAATCAGGGGCAACTTCATGAGCTCCGACAACTTTGAAGCCAAAGGACTCCAGCAGCCCAATAAACGCACGCAACAAAGCATCGTCGCCTTGCCCCAGCGCACGCAAAACGTATGGCACCGCACGTAAAGTAGGCCAGTCAAACTTCAGGTCGCTTACATGGGGTCTGCTGGTCACTCCGCCAGCAAGGACAACCCGATCCACACCGGCAGTTTTCATCGACCGCACGAGCTTTGCAAACTCTACGATCGAAATTTCCTGATGTTCGTATTTGTAAAGTAGCGGATCAGCTTCTCCTCGCAATGGGACGAGGAAAGGCGACTTCCCTGCAACTGCGAGGGCCTCGGCCACATTGATCGGCAGCAAGCCATTACCGGCGATAATCGCAACGCGCCCCGCACCATCTGCGAGACGCGGTATTTGCTCAATCTTCGCCGCTGTCATGCCCGGCCCCACCATGAACCGCATCGAGCGGAGGTGTACAGTAGGCACGCTTGGTATCGACATTGATGAAATCGATCATGTCAATGACAGCTGGAGAGTCCGGTATCGCAATCAGAACGTCCCTGGCACGATCCCGGATTGGCTTAGTGCGGTCGAACAGCATCCGGACGGCATGACGGAGATTATGAATCTCTTTGCGTTCCATACCGGAGCGCTTCATACCGACGATGTTCAATCCGCCGAGATGAGCATGGACACCAATCGCCATGCCATAAGGGATAAGATCGCTTACAACGGCAGCCATACCGCCAACGAAAGCGTGATGTCCAATGCGCACAAACTGATGGATAGCCGCGCCGCCACCAAGAATAGCGTGGTGTCCGATTGAGGTGTGACCGCCAATCATCACATTATTGGAGAATGTAACGTAATCGCCAATATCGCAGTCATGGGCTACATGCGCATAGGCCAAGAACGAGCAGTTATCGCCTACAGAAGTATAACCGCGCGCACTGTCCGACCCCTTGTGCATGGTCACGCCTTCACGGATAAGGCAATTTGCGCCGATATTCAGCTTGGTCGGGCCGCCCTTATGCTTATTGTTCTGCGGATCGCACCCCAGAACAGCATGTGGATAAACCTTTCCGCCTGCACCAAGCGTCGTCGCGCCGGTTACTACTACATGGCTCATCAATTCCGAATTGTCGCCGATGACGGCGCCAGACTGAATGTGACAGAAGGGGCCGACAGACACACCCTGCCCCAGTTCCACACCCTGCTCTACCAGAGCGGTGGGGTGAATGAATGTTTCTTTCATTGATATGCTCACTGGCTTTCTTCAGCTGTGCTGATCATGGCAGCGACTTCAGCTTCCGCAACCTTTACACCATCAACTTCCGCAACGCATTCATATTTCGAGATATTTGCGCGTTGCTTGATTTTCTTGACGCGAAGCAGAAGCCGATCTCCCGGTATAACCGGGCGACGGAACTTCGCATTATCGATAGTCATGAAATAGACCACGCCGGGACGTCCAGTTTTACGCTGGAGCAGCGAAATAGCGCCGGCTGTCTGCGCCATGGCTTCGATGATCAATACACCCGGCATGATCGGCTTTTCAGGGAAGTGTCCCGTGAAATGCGGCTCGTTGATCGTCACATTTTTGATGCCAGTCGCAGAGACATCACCGTCGATGTCGACAATTCGGTCGATCAGCAAAAACGGATAGCGATGCGGCAACACTGCCAGAAGATCCTGGATATCTGCTGCTTCCAGCTTTGTCTGATTTGCATCACTCATCAGAGGATTGCTCCTTTCTCGATTGCCCGATGCTGCGTATGTTCGCAATATCGCGGAACCACTGCTTGATAGGCCGCGCGGGAATGCCTCCCCAGCGTTCCCCATCGGGTATGTCATTCATAACACCGCTTGCCGCGGCGACCTGCACACGCGAACCGATAATCAAATGATCCGCAAGCCCTACACGCCCACCCAGCATGGTCTGGTCGCCAATGACACAGCTACCGGAAATGCCGCAATGGGCAGCCACGATACAAAAACGGCCAATTCGCACGTTATGTGCGATCTGAACCAGATTATCGATTTTCGTACCTTCACCGATAACAGTGTCATTCAACGAACCACGATCAACCGTGGTATTGGCACCAATCTCGACATTATCCTGAATGATAACGCGGCCAAGCTGGGGAACCTTTTCCAAACCCGCAGGGCCTGGAACATAACCAAAACCATCCTGTCCGATCCGGACACCGGGATGAAGTGAAACATGATTACCAATGAAAGCACATTGGATCGTGACCCCTGGTCCAATATAACTATCGCGCCCAATCTGGCTGTTCTCACCGATGACCGCCGTTGAAGCAATCAGCGTACCGGAGCCAACAGTCACGCCCTTGCCGATCACCGCGCCAGCTTCAATAGTCGCACCATCCTCGATATGCGCTGACGGGTGAATAATAGCAGCGGAAGAAACACCCGTTTCTCCAAACCAGCTGACCGGCTTGACGGATGCAGGAAAAAGCATTCGACCAACGGATGCGAAATCCCGTTGCGGATTACGGGTAACCAGTGCCGCTATATGCTGCGGCACACTGTCTACGAGAGCTTCCGTACAGAGAACACCTGCAGCATTGATCGAGGAGAGGCCATCGGCGTTCTTCTTGCCCTCGACGAAAGCAAGCGAACCGTCAGCCGCGTCTTTCAGCGAAGAAAGACGCGCAACAGAACGCGGCGCAAGCTTCGGGTCACGAAGTCTTGCACCGGTAAAATCTGCGATATCGCCAATCGTGAGTTCACGCGAAGGCGCGAAAAAAACAGGATCTGCCATCAAAACACTTTCTTCCCCGGGGTATTACGCCCCGGGAAAAGGCAAATCTATTAGAACTTGGTCGAAACACCGAAGTTGAAGTTCTGAACCTTGTCGGTGTCAGCCTTCGCGATCGGGAACGCGTAGTCGAAGCGCAGGGGACCAAACGGTGAGGCCCACATCAAGCTGACACCTGCCGAAGCACGAAGCTTCTTGTCGTCACCAAGAGCACCTGGGGTATTATTGCCATAGAGCGTTGCTGCATCTGCGAACAGAGCACCACGGATGCCCAAGCTTTCCGGAACGAGCGGCATCGGGAACTGAACTTCAGCCGTACCGTTGAAATAGGTCGTTCCGCCCAGCCAATAACGCTTACCGCTTTCAGAATCCTGATAAGGACCAATACCGTTGAACTTGAAGCCGCGAATGATATCCGAGTTATTCTTGAACAAGTCGAAGATGCGGACGCCATCATTGCCAAACTCGTGGATATAACCACCGCCGACGCCCAACATACCGACAATGTCGGCTTCCTGAGAAAGCGTCTTGTAGTAGTTAGCCTTAGCAGTCGTCTTGATATACTTCGCGTCACCACCGAGACCGGCAAACTCCTGCGTAAACTTGCCATAAAGACCGTCATGCGGGTTCTTCATGTCGTCGATGGAGTTGTAGGTCAGCGAGTAGCTGATCGATGAACGAAGCCAAGGGCTGTGCTCAGCAGCTTCCAGCAACGCCGGTGCATAATAATCTTCCCGGTCAGCACGGAAAAGGTCGTACTTTTCCTGAACGAGGTTATACGCAATACCTGCAGAGAAGTTGTCCGTGATCGGCAAACCGAAACGGATCGTACCACCGGTCTGTTCGACGTCGTAATCGTCATTCACGCGGTACGTGCGGCGGAATACATCGAAACCAGCCGACAGACGATATCCGAGGAAATATGGCTCGGTGAACGACAGGCCGTAATTGCGCATATCGTCCTGACCGGCCCCCGCACTGATGCGGATATACTGGCCACGTCCGAGGAAGTTACGCTCAGTGATGGCAGCTTCGACCTGCGCACCTGGGGATTCACCACCGGTCGTGTAGCCACCACCGATCGAGAATTCACCCGTCGACTTTTCGACAACGTCAACGACGAGGATGACCTGATCCGGCTCGGAGCCAGGGGCGGTCGAAATGTTGACCGTCTGGAAGAAATCAAGCGCTTCGAGACGACGCTTCGCTCGCTGCACCATAACCTGATTGAAGGCATCACCTTCGTTCATGTCGAATTCACGGCGAATCACGAAATCGCGAGTCTTATCATTGCCGCGGATTTCAATACGCTGAATGTAAGCACGCGGGCCTTCGTCAACACTATAAACGACCGAGATCGTGTGGTTATCAAAATCACGATCGCCGCGTGGCTCAACCTTTGCGAAAGCGTAGCCGCTACCAGCAACATTCTCGGTAACCGCGAGAACCGAATCTTCGATTTCCTTGGCACTGTAAGGCTTGCCCGAACGGGTCTTGACCAGATGATCCAGAGCCTGCCCGTCAACGCCTTCAACGTTGCTTTCGACGCTTACATTGCCGAACGTATAGCGCTGACCTTCATCAACTGTGATCGTGATCGTGTACTCGTTCGTCGAAGGATCAAGAACTGCATTCGACGAAATGACGCGGAAATCCGCATAGCCACGATTGTAATAGAAACGACGGAGCGTTTCCTCGTCAGCCTGCAGACGACCTTCATCATAAACGTCATTACGCGTCAGCCACGAAAGCGGGTTCGAACGCTTGGTCGAAATCACGTCGCGCAGACGGCGGGCACTGAACGCCTGATTGCCGACGAAATCGACATTTGCGATCTTCGTGCGCGAACCTTCGTTGATTTCATAGACGACGTTTACACGCCCCTGACCAAGGTCAACCGTGCGCGCATTTACAGTCGCATCGCTGCGCCCGATATGTGCATAGGCTCCCTTGATGGCCTCAACATCCGCTTCCATCGTCGCAGAGTCATAAGGCGAACGCGGCTTGAGCTGAACAGCACGAGTTAGATCAGGGTCCTTGATCTTCTTATTGCCCTGGAAAAGGACATTGTTGACCACAGAACGCTCGGAAACATTCACAACGAGCGTGCTGCCGGACTGATTGATGCGAACATCCGAGAACAGGCCCATCGCGAACAGACGCTTCACCGCAGCATCGATATCAGCGCTGGTGAAAGCCTTGCCCGGACGAATATCAATGTTGTCACGGATGGACTGTGCGTCGACGCGAGTGTTACCACGCACTTCGATACGGCTAACGACAGCTGCCTCAGCTACATTGACCGAAGTCAGCGAGAGTGCAGCAGTACCCGAAGCCACAAGAGCCACTGACATGGCGAGCGCAGAAGCGGCGCCAAAGAATTTAGAACTTGCCGTCATAGGCTTTCCGAACCTTCGTTTCTTTCTGTCCCCGGGGCGATTAACCCAGAAAAGCACGTACAGATACAACCGTCATACCCGGTTTTTCCATACAAGCAAGCGTCACGGTTAAATTCTGTTTACTTAAGCAACCAGCGTGGCATCCGCGCCACGCGATTTAAGCGTTATGGTAAACAAATCGCTTAGCTTTTCCAGCAGTCACTCCCAATTTTCACTTCTGTTTAACACCTTTCCCGATCCTCATCGGAGAAGATGCGCGTCATAGCGGTCAGCTGACTGGAACCCTCCAGCCTGCACCGATCTCCAAGATCACCGCCTGAGCCAGCCGGAGAGTCATCTAGCAGGCAAACAGGTCATTGAAAAGTACGAACCCCATGAATCCCATAACAAGAAG
Source organism: Brucella tritici (assembly GCF_902825325.1). GTDB lineage: Bacteria > Pseudomonadota > Alphaproteobacteria > Rhizobiales > Rhizobiaceae > Brucella. The sequence continues at coordinate 241,852 of NZ_CADEAR010000006.1, forward strand.
GAATCCTATACGGTAGAAAATTTCCTGCGCTGCCGTAGATACCGGGCTACCCTTGATGGCCTCAACCGCATAGAACACCAGATGACCACCATCCAGTGGCGGCAAAGGAAACAGGTTCAGAAGCCCTATACCGACGGACAACATCGCCATCAGTTGAATGAGCCAGTCAAACCCCTGGCTTGCTGCCTTCCCGGCCATATTGGCAATCTTGACCGGACCGCCCAGCTGACATTTGTCCTCACGCCCAACCGCAAAACGCTGGAAGAACTCTCCCGTACGGCTGATAATATAGCCTGTCTCCATGACAGCTTGTCTCACTGATTCGAGGGGACCATATTCAATCCGACGGAAATTACCGACTGCTTCGGTAGTCTCCACGCCGATAGCACCAAGCCTGATCTTGTTTCCAAGCGGATCGGTCCGTTCGACAATTGCCGGGACGGCCTGCAGATCAACCATCTTGCCATCACGCTCAACGGTGAAATTCAGCCTGTCTCCCGCGCGACCTGACACGATGCGTTGCACATCAGAAAAAGTTGTGATTTTTTCACCGTCAACGCTGATAAAGCGATCTCCGGCTGCAAACCCTGCTTGAGCAGCGGGACTGTCTGGTTGGACGCCAGCGATCAGCGGATCAGAAATCTGACGGCCATAAAGTGCAAAGAAAACACTGAAAATAACAATAGTCAGAATGATATTGAAAGCAGGACCAGCAAAGACAGTCGCCGCGCGTTTCCACACGGGTTGAGTATGAAATGCCCTGCGCTGTTCATCTTCACTCAGGCTTGCATTATCTACATCGACAGGAGAGCTCGTGGCACTCTCATCACCGATGAATTTGACATAGCCACCAAGCGGAATGGCGGAAATCTTCCACCGTGTCCCATGACGGTCCGTGAAGCCAATCAGCTCAGGTCCAAACCCGATAGAAAAGGCCTGCGAGCCAATACCGCACCAGCGTGCAACCAGATAATGGCCCATTTCATGAACGAAGACCACAACGGTCAAAACGAAGAGAAATGGTATGATGGTCCCGACAAGCAGGCTTTCGCCACCCAGAAAAAAGGCCAACGCCTCCTGCAAATCACTACTCCTTGCACAATGCTAGCGGGCTTCCGAAGAACCGAATGAGTCTTGAGCAATCCCGTAAACTCATTCGTTGCGCCCTTAAAAACTGAAGAAAATCGCGGACGGTACGTCTGGCTCAGCGAAAATTGCACCAAACACGTACAAAAGTGCGGCAGCGGCTACAAGCCCATCAACCCGATCCAGAACACCACCATGTCCAGGCAAAAGGCGTCCAGAGTCCTTTGCGCCGAACTGGCGTTTCACCCATGATTCTGCAAGGTCGCCGATCTGCGAAACAACAGACAGTAACAGTGCGAGCAGCGGCACGAGCCAGCTGCCGGGCGCAGCCACCAGAGATGCAACCAGAATACCGCCAGCTACTGCCGCAGCAGCGCCACCAATGGCGCCGGACCAAGTCTTATTCGGGGAAAAGCGTGGCGCCAGTTTCGGTCCACCCAACGCTCGGCCATTGAAGTAGGCCGCAATATCGGTGGACCAGACAACGGCGAAGAGGAAAACAATGGCCGTAAAGCCGAAAGGCTCGTCACCGCGCAGAAGCGAAAGCGAAATGGCAGAGAAGCCGGCATAAAAAAGTCCAGCTGCTGGCCAACCGCGACCTGCCCGCCATTGCGTGAACAATAGAATGAGGGTGCCTGCAAGCAGAACACCAATCGTCAGCAATGCGCTCCGGTCCATCACGAGCAAAATGCTGGTAAGCAGCAGCCAACCCCAGCCAAACAGGCGCGAAAACGACGTTTGTTTCGATGCAGTCAGGCTTGTCCATTCATGGAACATGGCCAATCCGATCACAATCGAAAACAGCGTGAAACCCAAACCGCCGACCCATGTCAGCCACAAGGCGGCTGCACCGAGAACAATAGCGGTAATGATGCGGGTTTGCAGATTGGACATTGAGACCTTTCGACAGAATGGCTTGCGCCATATTAGAGCATTCTCAGTCGTTCCACCTCTCTGGAACCACTTTATACAGCCGCCCCCTTGGTCGAAGGACATGCGATTTCTTCTTCACGTTCTTCCAGCCCGACTCGTACTTCAACACCACCGAATCGACGCTCGCGCTGGCGAAATGCCTCATAAGCTGCATCTAGGTCAGAGGATCGAAAATCTGGCCAATGAATTGGCAGGAACAGAAACTCGGAATACGCCGCTTGCCAGAGTAGAAAGTTCGACAGGCGCATTTCCCCGCTCGTACGGATAATGAGGTCCGGATCGGGTATCCCGGCAGTATCAAGATTTGCGGAAATCAGTTCGCCCGAGATAGAGGACGGATCAAGCCGCCCGGCAGCAACATCGCGCGCCAGGCTTCGAACGGCACGGACTATCTCGTCGCGGGAACCGTAGTTGAAAGCTATAATCAGGTTGAGGCCGGTATTTCGATGCGTAAGCGTCTCCGCCTCGATCAGCAACGCACGGATGTCGGCCGCAAGTTCCTCACGCTCGCCAATAATGCTGACCCGCACATTATTGCGATGCAGTTCCGCAAGATCACGACGGATGAAAATCTTCAACAACCCCAGAAGATCGTTCACCTCGCCGCTGGGGCGGGACCAGTTCTCTGAAGAGAACGCAAACAATGTAAGGTAGCCGAGACCACGATCCCCGGCTGCCCGTACAGTCTCGCGAAGAGCTTCCACCCCAGCCCGGTGCCCGGCGCTGCGTGGCAAATTGCGTGCCTTCGCCCAACGGCCATTGCCATCCATGATAATGGCTATGTGGCGCGGATCGGACATGGCGAAGCTCTCCCTCATTGAAAACCATGCAAGTCCTAGACCTGCATGATCTCCCCTTCTTTCACTGCAACGACCTTATCCATTTCTGCAATGGTTTCGTCGGTCAGCTTCTGCACTTTTTCAGATAGAACGCGGCTGTCATCCTGACTGATGAGGCTGTCCTTCTCCAGCTTTTTCAGAGTGTCCATGCCGTCGCGGCGCACATGGCGGGCAGCGATACGGCCCTGCTCAGCATACTGATGGGCGATCTTGACCAGCTCCTTGCGCCGCTGTTCGTTCAATTCCGGCAGCGGAATGCGCAGGGTCATGCCATCAGTAATAGGATTGAGACCAAGGCCAGAATCGCGAATCGCGCGTTCCACTGCGCCCACCATGCTCTTGTCCCAGACGGAAACCGAAAGCATGCGCGATTCGGGAACAGTGATATTGGCAACCTGATTGATCGGCATCGTTGAGCCATAGGCTTCGATGGTGATCGGCTCCAGCAAGCTTGCCGAAGCGCGACCCGTACGCAGACCGTTAAGGTCATGCTTCAAAGAGTTGATAGCGCCTTCCATGCGGCGTTTCAGGTCGTTGATGTCGAAAGCATCACTCATACATTTTCTCCTTCGATACGCAGCAAAGGTCGATCAATTATCGGAAACGATCGTGCAGCGCCCCTTGCCTTGCAGAATTTCGGCCAAGCCGCCGTTTTCATGGATGGAATAGACTATTATCGGAATGTTGTTCTCACGCGCAAGGGCAACAGCAGCTGTATCCATGACCGCAAGCCCGCGATCGAGAACTTCTTTGTGCGTCAGACTGTCAAAACGAGTTGCGTTCGGATCCTTCTTCGGGTCGGCAGAATAGATTCCGTCAACCTGCGTGCCCTTCAAGAGTGCATCGGCTTCAATTTCCGCTGCACGAAGAGCTGCTGCCGAATCCGTTGTGAAGAATGGATTTCCGGTACCGCCGGCAAAGATCACGACCTTGCCCTCATCCATATAGGCCGTAGCCTGCCTCTGCGAGAAGCTCTCACAGATTTCTGGCATAGCGATGGCCGATAGCACGACAGAATCAACACCGATCTTGTGCAGGGAGGTGCGTAGCGCCAGCGAATTGATGACCGTAGCTAGCATGCCCATGTGGTCGCCCGTCACACGGTCGCCGCCTTTGGAAGCCACAGCGACGCCACGGAAAATGTTCCCACCGCCAATGACGACGCCAACTTCAACGCCGAGCGAACGTGCCTGCTTGATATCGTTTGCAATGCGGTCTGCAACGGAAACATCGATCCCAAAGCCCTGACTGCCCATCAACGCCTCGCCGGAGGCTTTCAAAAGGACGCGTTTGTAGGCGGGCTTACCGGACATTGGATGCTCTCCGCAGATCGAGATCAAGGGTTGTGTTCGGGTTCCGATACACGAAGGGCATCGCGTTGTCACGCGATGCCCTTCATAATCAAAAGCCTTTTCTGGCAATCAGCGCATTCCAAAAAACGGAAACCAGTCTTTGGGACAAATCGCGCTGAAGATCAGAGCTGTTTAGCTCTTGACGGCAGCTGCCACTTCAGCAGCAAAATCGGTCTCTTCCTTCTCGATGCCTTCGCCGAGAGCGATACGGACAAAGCCAGTGATCTTCGCCGGTGCACCGATGGCCTTCTCAGCTTCCTTGAGGGCCGCTGCAACCGTCAGGTCAGGATTGATGACGAAAGCCTGCGAAAGAAGAACAACTTCTTCGTAGAACTTGCGCATACGACCTTCGATCATCTTTTCGATGATGTTGTCCGGCTTGCCGGATTCACGAGCCTGCTCGATGAAGATCGCCTTCTCGCGCTCGGCAGCAGCCGGGTCAACGTCTTCGGCAGTCAAAGCCAGCGGGTTGATTGCAGCAACGTGCATGGCAACCTGGCGGCCAAATGCATTTGCAGCTTCTGCGTCACCGGCAGTTTCGATGGCAACGAGAACGCCGAGCTTGCCGAGGCCGTCAGCAACACCGTTGTGGATGTAGGTCGCGACAACGCCCTGCGGGACGGTCAGCGCAGCCGAACGGCGGAAACCAATGTTTTCACCAATGGTGGCAACGGCGTCCTTTGCCGTTTCGGTAACGGTCTTGCCGCCAACGTCGGCGTTGGCCACGGCTTCCGTCGAGCCATCGGTCGACAAGGCAGCCTGGGCGATCTTGCGGACGAGATCCTGGAAAGCTTCGTTGCGAGCAACGAAATCGGTTTCGGAATTGACTTCAACGACAACAGCCTTGTTGCCGGAAGCTGCAACGCCCACCAAACCTTCGGCAGCCGTACGGCCAGCCTTCTTGTCGGCCTTTGCAATACCCTTGGCGCGCAGCCAGTCAACGGCAGCGTCGATATCGCCATTGGTTTCAGCAAGTGCAGCCTTGCAGTCCATCATGCCGGCGCCGGTGAGGTCGCGGAGTTCTTTGACGAGAGATGCGGAAATGCTCATGATATCGCCTTTCACGAAAGCGAAGGCACACCGGATGGGTGTGCCAACTTTTAACCGGCGCTTGATTTCTGGATCACGATTAGCCTGAGCATTGCACTTCAGGAATCACAATCCCGCACCGGGATGAAACGAGATTATCCACCCGCCCTATCACAGATATGACGGATGGATGAAATCATACGCTGATTAAGCGCCTTCAGCCGGAGCTTCGAGAGCTGGCTCAACCGGAGCTTCAGCCTGTGCACCGACGTCGATGCCCATTGCGCCCTGCTGACGAGCAATGCCGTCGAGAGCGGCGCGAGCAATCAGATCGCAATAAAGAGCGATAGCGCGTGCGGCGTCGTCGTTGCCCGGAATCGGGTAGTCGATCTGGTCGGGATCGCAGTTCGAATCGATCACTGCAACAACCGGAATACCAAGACGCTTGGCTTCCTGAATAGCAATCGCTTCCTTGTTGGTATCGATGATGAACATCAGGTCCGGAACCGAACCCATGTCCTTGATACCGCCAAGGGCGCGGTCAAGCTTTTCGCGCTCACGCTCGAGGTTGAGACGTTCCTTCTTGGTGAAGCCCTGAGCTTCGCCAGCCAGAAGTTCGTCGAGCTTGCGCAGACGCTGGATCGAGTTGGAGATCGTCTTCCAGTTTGTCATCATGCCGCCGAGCCAGCGTGCATTGACGTAGTACTGTGCCGAACGGTTGGCAGCATCGGCGATGATGTCCGAAGCCTGACGCTTCGTGCCGACGAACAGAACGCGACCGCCGCGAGCAACCGTGTCAGAAACAACCTTCAGCGCATTGTGCAGCAGAGGAACGGTCTGGGACAGATCGAGAATGTGGATGTTGTTACGGTCACCATAGATGTATGGTGCCATTTTCGGGTTCCAGCGATGGGTCTGGTGGCCGAAGTGAACACCAGCTTCCAGAAGCTGGCGCATGCTGAAATCAGGCAATGCCATCTTTATTTTCCTTTTCCGGTTTAACCTCCACGGGCTGAGGCGATTTCTCGCCACCGGAGGTTTTTGCCGGATTTCTCCCGACAAAAGCCCAATCCCGTGTGTGGAATAGGCGCGCTGTTAACGGATCGCGCCGTGAAATGCAACCCCATGCCATAGGAATTACGGCAGGCGGCGACCGAGGGCCCTACCTGCCGTATCGGCTTGCACACATAGAATAACGCTTAATGAGGCACAGTGGAAGAATGATGCGACGAGATCAGCCAGTCCTTCCCATTCCAAACATAGGTGAATGTATAGCGCGCATTCGCTTTGCTGCCGTCACCAAAGGAGAATGTATAGGTGCCCGTATCTATAGCCTTGTTACAGCCTGTTCGAATGGTGCGGCCATCGATATGGCCGACCGGTTTTTTCTTCAAAAAGTCTCGGAAATAATCCTCACGCTGTTTTTGCGTATGACGTACCTCCTTAGAAAGCGTCGGTAGCAGCACCGCATCATCCGCGTAGTTCGCCGCCACTTCTGCCGGGTCGCCTGTACGCAGTGAATTGTTCCAACGCTCAAACAGCGCAGCTACTTTCGCCTTTGTAGGGACATGGCAACGCGCCGAGACAACTGCCAAACTTAGGCGATCCGATTTTGCGTCAACCGCTGCGAAGGAAGTAAGTGGAGCCACAAAAACCGCACCACAAATAAATAACAAAGAAATATATCTTTTCATAATAACACCGCTAATAATTAAAATTTTAAATTATTATCCTCCCATATCAAGAATAATACGACCCCATAAAAACATGAAGTCGTATAATACAACAATAGTTAATGCTGCCGCTACTTGTCACAGGTGACTTTATTTTTTGCCGCATCGTAGACATCGAGCTTCACAAGCTTTCCACGCATGGAGAAATCTCCATAGTCCATGGTGAGGTCACGAGTAATACCATTGCGGTAGAGCTTAAAATTGATACGGTAGATCGGCAGGCCATCCTGCTTTTCCTTGTCATCGAAGTAAGCGATCGTCACAGGCCAGACCTGATCCTTGGAAAACTTACCCATAACCTTGGTTTCGTCGTCCGAAACTGCCTGTTCCTTGCCGACGACAACGGTGGTAGCGACCACCCTGTCAGCATCTTCGGAAGCATCGAAAAGCGAGGTCTGGTAGAATTTCTGCCCGGCCTCCGCCTTGCCGATCAGTTCTTCCATATGTCCGGTCGGAAATTGCGTTCCCTTGAGGTCAAGCTTGTTTTCCTTCGGCTTGCTCAATTCAACGACTGTCTTGCCACCCTCGAGCTTCGCGTCACCGCGGACTTCCTTGACCAGTTCCTTGTCCACGAAGGTCTTGTTGACGAAACGGAAGTTCTTTCCATCTGCACCTTCGAAAGTTGTCGTCTGCTGGTCGGTCACGCGCTGCGGCTGCTCTTCCATATCGATACGCGTCACAAAACGGAAATTGGTGGTGTAACCTTCACAGGCAGATCCGTTGAACTCGTAGACCATACGACCGGTCAAACCGCTGATTCCCGATTTTTCATCGGCGCGATCTAGTGTCAGATCATAGACTGCGCGGTGTGGAACCAGCGTTACCGTCGAGGCCGCATGAGCGACACCAGCAAATCCGGCCCATACACAAGCAGCCGTTCCACTCGCCGCAACCGCACTCTTGAAAAAACGCATATATGAATCTCCCGATGAGTTGACGAGCATGATAAAAAAACTCGTGGCGGAAGCGAGGCAAAAAACGCACCCTTCCCAAAAGCTTCACCGATTCTGCCTATAGGTAGATCGCGAAGTACCTTTGCAAGCAAGGATTAATGCAATGACCGATACAATCGATAGCCGCCTTAAAAATCTGGGTATATCCATTCCGGAAGCTGCGGCACCCGCTGCCAACTACGTTCCTTTTGCGCAAAGCGGTTCGCTGCTTCTCACATCTGGCCAGCTCCCGCTGGAAGGCGGCAAGCTTGTGCATACGGGTCAGATCGGTGATGAGCTGACGGTTGCGCATGGGCAAGCTGCGGCGCGGGCCTGCGCTGTCAATATCCTTGCCCAGGCAAAGGCCGCTCTTGGTGACCTTGGCCGCATCAAGCGCATTGTGAAGATTACTGCCTTCGTGGCCTCCACGCCCGATTTCGTGGAACAGCACCTTGTGGCCAATGGCGCCTCCGATCTCCTCGTGGCGGTTCTCGGCGATGCCGGCAAACACGCCCGCTCGGCTGTTGGCGTTGCGAGCCTGCCCCTCAATGCACCTGTCGAAATAGAAGCGATCATCGAGGTTGCCTGACATGACTTCCATCGACTGGATCAGGAAGCGTCCCGTTGCCCATCGCGGATTGCACGATCTCAATAAAGAGCGCTGGGAAAACACCCTTTCAGCGTTCGAGGCAGCAGCCAAAGCGGGGTTCGCGATCGAATGCGATGTGCATCTCACCCGTGACGGCGGTGTTGTCGTCTTTCACGACGATGAACTGAAGCGCCTTGCCGGTCGCGAAGGCTACATCAGCGATCTCACACTGGCCGAAGCCACCTCGCTGAAGATCGGCGGCACCGCTGATCACGTACCGACGCTTCGCCAGATGCTTGATCTGGTCAATGGTCGTGTTCCCCTCGTTATCGAGTTGAAGGGCATCGAAGGCAAAGATGACGGTCTGGTTGCCGCTGTCGCCAAAGAACTGGCGTCCTATAAGGGCGAAGCTGCGATCATGTCTTTCGACCACCATTTGATCCGCCGGTTTTCGACGGACGCTCCGGGTATTCCCGGCGGCCTCACCGCCGAAGGTACGCGCACGGAAGATTTCGAGAGGCATTTCTCCATGCTGGCGCATGGCATCTCCTTCGTCTCCTACAATGTGCATCACCTGCCCAATCCGTTTGTCACCTTTGTTCGGGAAAAGTTGCAGATGCCGGTGATCAGTTGGACGGTGCGGGATCGGGAAATGCAGAAGCATAGCGATCTCAATGTCGACCAGATCACGTTCGAAGGCTTTGATCCGCGCGCCCTCATGGCTTGACGACAACACGCCGGGCGCAGCAAAATACGCGCGATAACGGCAAAGGAATAGCGGTGAACGACGAAGATCCGCAGAATGAACAGAGCTTCGTTCTTCGTGTCGTTGAGAGTATCAGCGAATTCACGGCAGACGAATGGAACAGTCTTGTCGGGGCCTCCCGGCAGGACGCGCATTATAATCCCTTCATTACCCGAAACTTCCTGCTCGCTTTGGAAGAATCAGGCTCAGTTTCACGGAAGGCTGGCTGGCTTCCGCGCCACTTGCGCCTCGAAGATGATCAGGGCCGCCTCATCGGAGCCGTGCCGAACTATCTCAAGGGACATAGCCAAGGTGAATATGTCTTCGACCATGGATGGGCTGACGCTTTCGAACGCGCCGGTGGTCGATACTATCCAAAATTTCAGGCTGCAGTACCTTTCACACCAGCCACTGGTCCACGCCTTCTCAACCACATTGCCTATGAGAGCGAAACCGTTCGGCTGGCATTAGCTGGCGGACTGCGAGAACTGGCGGATCAAACCGGCGCCTCATCTGCACATGTCACCTTTGCGCTGCCGGATGAGATCACCGCGTTGGAGCGAGCAGGATTTCTTCATCGCACGGATCAGCAATTTCACTTTAAAAACAACGGCTTTAAAAGCTATGATGATTTTCTAAATGAGCTGGTATCGCGGAAACGCAAGGCGTTGAAAAAAGAGCGGCGCGAAGCTCTATCGGAAGGCATCGAAATCGATTGGCTAACCGGGAGCGATCTCACGGAAGCCGTATGGGATGATTTCTTCGCGTTTTATATGGATACCGGTAGCCGAAAATGGGGGCGGCCTTATCTGAACAGGCGGTTCTATTCGCTGATCGGCGAAAGCATAGCGGAAGACATTCTACTCGTCATGGCCAAACGCAATGGACATTACATTGCCGGTGCGATCAACTTCATTGGTGGCGATACACTTTTCGGCCGTCATTGGGGCTGTATCGAAGATCACCCATATCTGCATTTCGAGGTTTGTTATCATCAGGCAATCGATTTTGCGATTGATCGAAAGCTCAGCGTCGTGGAGGCAGGAGCACAGGGCGAGCATAAAATGGCGCGCGGCTATGTGCCGGTCACAACCCATTCGGCACATTACATTGCCCATGAAGGCTTTCGAAACGCTGTGCGCGACTATCTCGATCATGAACGTCACGAAGTCGAACAAATCCATAATGCTTTGGAAGAGCATTCGCCATTCAGAGGTGGTTGAGCCCATCCACCTTGCCTAACGGGACTTGATGCGATCTGATCCCGTCAAACATTTCGCATTGGAGAGAATCGCATGTCTGCCACCTATGACGACAACAATATCTTCGCTAAGATTCTGCGCGGGGAAATCCCGTCCACCCGTGTTTATGAAACGGACGACGTCGTTGCCTTCATGGATGTAATGCCGCAAGGCACGGGTCACACGCTGGTTGTGCCAAAGGCCCCTTCCCGCAATCTGCTCGATGCCAAGCCGGAAACCCTCGCGAACGTTGTTCAGGTGGTGCAGAAAATCGCGCAGGCCGTGAAAACGGCATTCAATGCCGATGGTGTAACCGTGATGCAGTTCAACGAACCGGCATCCGGCCAGACCGTCTATCACCTGCATTTCCATGTGATCCCACGCTTTGAAGGCGTGGCGCTCAGGCCCCATACCGGACAGATGGAAGACGCAGCCGTTCTTTCTGCAAACGCTGAAAAGATTCGCGCAGCGCTCTGATATGATTCACACTTTCAAAGCGTAAGTAGGCCGATGACCAGCAGGATTTCCGCAACCAGCACACCGACAAGCAATCGCTTGCCGGTAATGATAAAAGCGGCGAATCCTGCCACGGCGGAACCAGCGCGGAGCCAGAGCGGCGAGTTGGCCAATTCTCCATTGGGATAGAGAATGAGCTGCGCGATAACACCTGCAACCAGCACGGTCGCAACGCAGCGCACAAGAACAAGCGCCTCAGAATCCTCCCTTACGCGCCCGCCAACCAGCACGCCCATCACGCGGAACAGATAAGTTGGAAGTGCGCCAGCCAGCAGAATAAACAAAAACGGCCACCACCAGGTCGAAAAACTGTCCCAATTCATTTGACTGCTCCTACCGATATGCGGCCCATACGATGAAAGCCGAAGGCTATCAGCCCACCGAGAACACCCGTAATCAACAGGTCATAGCCGGGTGCCAGATGATGAAATATGGGAAACAGAACAATCCCGGAAATCATTGCGACCTGCCCCGCCCGTTCTCTCGCCGAACGCCAGAGCGACGTCAGAAAATACATCGGCGTCAGCATGAAAAGTGCAGCGAAAACAATTGGCGGAAAAGACGTCGATAACGAATAGACGATGGCTACGACAATCGCATTGGTTCCCACCAGAACCATACCGATCCCCGCAAAATAACTGGTTCGCATATCACGTGGAATCTTGCGCAGCTCCTCCATGGCCATGACCCACGCGGTGACAGCAACGAAATGACAAAGGGCCGCCAATGTCAGTTTCCGCGTTTTCGGTCCCTGCAACTCGGGAAGCAGCGCGACCACCATCGGCATCAAACGCACGGACGAAAGTCCCACGGCGAGGGCCGCAGCAGGCAAGGCCACACCTGCGCTGATCGCACCGATCAGAACGACCTTTGCCGGAAGCGCCCAGATGGTCAGTGTCATGAAAACGGCTTGAACGACGGTGATGCCGCTTTCAATTGCCAGTCCCGCAAAACCGATAAACGAACTCATCAATAGTAGAGCTGGAATGCTGCAAATGCGCGCGCAGCCGCGCAAGAACCATCGCAGATGACGATGATCTTCTGAATTTTGCTCGGGATGATCGGAATGAATCGGTGGCATAGAGCCACGTTAGAGCAAGCACCGATGCAGTTGCACCCGGTTTTTACCGGCTCAGATCGGAAAACCTCAGTTTTCGTTCACGCCAGTCTCATGCTCTAAATAAAACGGCCCTCAGAGAGGGCCGTTTCGATTGATTATCACTTCTTACGTGGCACTTTCGGCACCGAAGATTTGGCCGCCGAAGCCTTCGACGAGGATTTCGGCGCTGGTTCGTCCTTGCCCGCCAGCACTTTTTCCTTCTCGGCCTTCTTCGGAGCAGCCTTCTTGCGTTGCAGCTGCTTCTTTTCAGCCGGGATATCCTTCTTTGGACTTACCGGCTTATCAGACACGCTCTCCAGCGAAAGATCAGTCTTTCCATCCGGTTTCGTCGCGACATCTACACGAACGGTGCCTCCATGCTTAAGTTTTCCGAACAGCACTTCATCGGCCAAGGGCTTCTTGATGTGTTCCTGGATAACCCGGGCAAGCGGACGTGCGCCCATGCGCTCGTCGTAACCCTTGTCGGCCAGCCAGGCGATTGCACCTTCGGTCAGCTCGAAGGTCACGCCGCGCTCAGCAAGCTGTGCTTCAAGCTGAAGCACAAACTTCTGCACAACCTGATGAATGACCGGAACCGGCAACGGACCGAACGGAATGATCGCATCCAGTCGGTTACGGAACTCAGGCGTAAACAAGCGGTTGATCGCTTCCATGTCATCGCCTTCGCGACGCGTGGAACCGAAGCCGATTGCTGCCTTCGCCATATCCGACGCACCGGCATTGGTGGTCATGATCAGGATCACATTGCGGAAATCGATCTTCTTGCCGTTGTGATCGGTTAGCGAGCCATGATCCATTACCTGCAACAATATGTTGAACAGATCGGGGTGTGCCTTCTCGATTTCATCGAGCAACAGCACGCAATGCGGATGCTGATCGACGCCATCGGTCAGGAGTCCGCCCTGATCGAAGCCAACATAGCCAGGAGGCGCACCGATGAGCCGCGATACGGTGTGACGCTCCATATATTCCGACATATCGAAACGCAGGAGTTCCACGCCCAACGAACTTGCCAGCTGTTTGGCGACTTCCGTCTTGCCGACGCCGGTCGGGCCGGAGAACAGGTACGAGCCGATTGGCTTGTCCGGTTCGCGCAATCCCGCACGGGCGAGCTTGATCGACGCTGACAGCGCTTCGATGGCCAGATCCTGACCGTAAACGACACGCTTCAGTTCAGCATCCAGATGCGAGAGAACCTGCTCATCATCCTTCGATACCGACTTCGGTGGGATACGGGCCATCGTCGCGATTGTCGCTTCGATTTCCTTCACACCAATGGTCTTCTTGCGCTTGTTTTCAGGCAACAGCATCTGGCTGGCGCCTGTTTCGTCGATCACGTCGATTGCCTTGTCGGGCAATTTGCGGTCCGAAATATAACGTGCAGACAATTCCACCGCCGTCTTGATGGCGTCGACCGTGTACTTGACCTTATGGAAATCCTCGAAATAGGGCTTCAGCCCCTTCATGATTTCAATCGCATCCGGGATCGATGGCTCGTTGACATCGATCTTCTGGAAACGACGTACCAAGGCACGGTCCTTCTCGAAGAACTGACGATATTCCTTATAGGTCGTTGACCCGATGCAGCGGATCGCGCCAGATGAAAGCGCCGGCTTCAACAGGTTCGATGCGTCCATCGCGCCGCCCGAAGTAGCGCCGGCACCGATGACCGTATGAATCTCGTCGATGAACAGAACCGCGCCCGGATACTCTTCGAGCTCCTTGACGACTTGCTTCAGACGTTCTTCAAAGTCACCGCGATAGCGCGTGCCGGCCAGAAGCGTACCCATGTCGAGCGAGAAGATCGTCGCATCGGCAAGTGCTTCCGGCACCTGTCCTTCAACGATCCGCTTCGCAAGTCCTTCGGCAATGGCGGTTTTGCCAACGCCAGGGTCACCCACATAAAGCGGATTGTTCTTCGAACGGCGGCAGAGCACCTGAATGGTACGGTTGATTTCACTATCACGCCCGATCAGCGGATCGATGCGTCCGGCCTTCGCCTTCTCATTCAGATTGACGCAATAAGCAGACAGCGCATCCTGCTTCTTCTTGGCGCTTTCTTCCTGTTCCGTGCTGGTGCGTTCTTCGCTGGCACTTTCCGCGCCGCGCGGAGGACGGGTTTCGTTGCTCTGCGGCCGTTTTGAGATGCCGTGCGAGATATAGTTCACGGCATCGTAACGGGTCATCTGCTGCTCCTGGAGGAAATAGGCAGCATGGCTTTCCCGTTCTGCGAAAATAGCAACGAGCACATTGGCACCGGTCACTTCCTCACGGTTCGAGGACTGGACATGGATGACCGCACGCTGAATAACGCGCTGGAAAGCGGCGGTTGGTTTAGAATCTTCGTCATAACCTGTGACAAGGTTATCGAGTTCGCGATCAATATAATCGGTAACGATACGTTTGAGATGCTCAAGGTCGACGCTGCAGGCACGCATCACTGCGCCCGCATCCTGATCGTCGATCAAGGCAAGCAAAAGATGTTCGAGCGTCGCATATTCGTGATGCCGCTCGTTTGCTATTGTGAGGGCTTGATGCAGGGCCCTTTCAAGGCTTGGGGAGAACGATGGCATATGACCTCACTTTTTCTCCATCACGCATTGCAGCGGATGCTGGTTTTGGCGGGCGAAATCCATGACCTGGCTGACTTTGGTTTCGGCGACTTCGTATGTAAATACGCCGCACTCGCCGACCCCGTGATTGTGAACATGCAGCATGATGCGCGTGGCATCATCCTGGTTCTTCTGGAAAAACCGCTGCAGGACATGAACGACGAACTCCATGGGTGTGTAGTCGTCGTTGAGGAGCAGGACACGATAGAGGCTCGGCTTCTTGGTTTTCGGCTGTGTACGCGTAACCACAACGGTGCCGTTTTCCGGACCATTTCCGCCGTCGGTTTTGCTTTGCATGAATATATCGAGATGCCTCATGAAACCTATTACCCGGATGCCCATCTGCCTGACCCAACTTGCCCTATTATGTAGGTCGTCATGTGGTGATTTTAAGCCCTTCATTGGCACTTGCAACCGGGACTTATTGCAATAACGAGGCTTGACACAGTTATATAGTATTGTCCGAACGATAGGCCTCGGCGAAACAGCCCTATGTAAAACAGTCGGAGCGGTTGGTCCCATAAATACAGACTTCAATTATTGGGACGAAAAAACTCAACCCTATAAAAGACGAAGTACAAGTTGCCGTTTCAGAAATGGGTAAAAAATACTATTTTTGGCACATAATAAAAACATTAATAATCGCACTTCGGATAATATCAGAAAGCACTTTTTCACAACCCGTCCATTTTTAATGGCTGCCTCTCCCTTTCAACTGGATAAGGCAGCAACAAATTCAAACTCGCGCAAGCGAGTTTTTTTTGGCCTGCGGCTCGCCTCCCATCATCCGAAACATAGATCACATTCCGATGACACATCTGCGTGAGCGATAGATATGCGCTGTGTCCAACCCGGACACCGACATCACGGCAGCCCCAATTTTTTCCGAAATTTATGAACAACGCGGTTACCATAAACGGATTGGTAACGCTGATGGCAGTAGGATCACCGAATTAGACGCTGTGTGCCTTTTGTGCAGCAGTTCAAAAAATCCGGGATACAGGTAGGTCATCATCGTGCGTACCGCATTTAGTAAAATCGCATATGCCTTGAAAAGAGCGGCGCAAGCCACCCTTCTTCTAGCAGTTGTAACGGGGTGTTCAACAGCTTCGACAACGATACCAGCGATAGCGGCAAGCGATAGATACGCAGCTATCGTAATCGATGCGAATACCGGCAAAACGCTTTTTGCCTCGAATGCGGATGCCCAGCGTTATCCCGCCTCTCTCACCAAAATGATGACCCTGTACATGCTGTTCGAGGCAATGCAGGCTGGCCGCATGAACAAGGACACGCGTATTCCCGTGTCCGCCTATGCAGCCGCACGGCCACCTACGAAAATCGGATTTCGCCCAGGACAGAGCATTCGTGCTGAAGATGCCGCGCTGGCCATGATTACCAAATCGGCCAACGACGTAGCCACAGCTGTCGGCGAATATCTCGGCGGTTCCGAAGAACGCTTTGCCCAGATGATGACTGCGAAGGCACGTCGTCTTGGCATGCGCAACACGACCTTCCGTAACGCATCGGGCCTGCCGAACATGGCGCAACATACGACTGCACGCGACATGGCGATTCTCAGCATCGCGCTTCGTCAGCATTTCCCGACCGAATTCTCCTACTTCTCGCGTCGCAGCTTCGTTTTCCGCGGCCAGACTATCAATGGCCACAACCGTTTGCTCGGTCGCGTTGAAGGCGTGGATGGCATCAAGACCGGCTATACCAATGCATCGGGCTACAATCTGGCCTCCTCGGTCAGCCTAGATGGCCGTAGACTGGTGGCTGTCGTGATGGGTGGAAATACCGGTGCAAGCCGTGACGCCCATATGGCTCAGCTCATTCGCAAATATCTTCCTATGGCAACGCGTAGCCGCAACGCTGCACCGCTCGTCGCAATGCGCAACGATGCACCGCAGGTTGTTGCTTCGGTCGATCTCCCTAAGGCCCGGAACGCCCCTGTTCCTGTGACACGTCAGGCCGCCGCAGTGGAGGATGTCATCAATAACGAAAGCGGCGAAGGTGACAGCGATCAGCCACAGGTTCTGGCGCTTGCAGCTCCAACAGCGCGCCCGGCAGCTCTCGCAGCACAGGCCGCTATTCGCCCAACTCCGAAGGCCGCTGTTCCGTCTGCGCAGACACAGGATGTCGATCCGGTCACGACCGCGTCCGCACCTGCTGCCGGTGGCTGGGCTATCCAGATTGGCTCTCTGCCGAGCGAAGGCCAGGCACGCGACATGCTGGCCAAGGCTTCGGCCACGGCAGGCGGTACGCTGCGTGCCGCATCGCCCTATACCGAGACCTTCAACAAAGGTAGCGCAACTTTCTACCGCGCACGCTTTGTCGGCTTCTCTTCCAAGCAAGCCGCATGGGATGCATGCGCCTCGCTGAAGAAGAAAAACTTCGGCTGTTATGCAGTCGCGAACTGATCGATTGCGAGGGGCTTTGCCTCCTCGTTGCCAGCTTCAAACCCGAATTTGTAGTGCGTAGAGGGTTTCGAGATGTCAAATATGAGAGAAACTATCGGCCAACCGCCGTTTAAAACCGGTGACTGGACACAGGATGAAGGCAGGACTTCAGCCTTCGGTGCGCTGTTTTCGGTACAAGGACTTAAGCAGGCTGCGCTGCGAATTGCTGATGCACGGCGCGGCGCGGGCTTCCAGACGAAAGATTTGGTCGGGTTGCTCGTCTGTCATGCAGCACGCAACAAGCGAATGGCGCAGCCTCGGGCCTCCATGCGCATGACCTTGCCAGTCAATTTCGACAGAGTTTCTGTACGCCTGACCATAGAAAATTGATCGACATAGATAAAATGAAAAAAGGCCTGCCGATTAACCGGCAGGCCTTTTTTCATGAATATATCATCTTCAAAGCAACCCCAGTGCCGCCAGTTCCTGCCGCAATTCCGCAGGCAAGGCTGCCCTGCCCGCTTTACCTGCCGCTTCGTCATGTGGAACTTCATTTTCATTGAGATAACGCCACCCCTGAAAAGCGCGACGCGGTTGCCACTCGGTAGGAATAACCTTGGGTTCGAGAACGAGGTGGCAGCGATGAATGCCTTCGCTATCCGTAAACGGACGGACATCCAGTAAACGCTGACGGCATTGAACGTTGCCCTTGATAACCCAATAGAGCGAGCCGCCTTCCAGCAGCTCATCAATCCGTTTTGGCACCATTCTTGTCGTATGAAACTGTTCCGGCACCAGACCGGCCGCACGCTGTTCCGCAAGACGGAAATCGATCCAAGCCGCAAGATCTTCGATACTATCGCAGCCGACACAAAGTTTGACGAGATTGAGAGCCATAGGGGTGATTTAGCCAAGACGAATGCGAGCTTCAAGCCTGAAGCATCGCATTCTGTCTAGAATTGCAAATCAACAGGCTACCACGTTGACGGCGAGGCCGCCCTGACTGGTTTCCTTGTAGCGCTCGCTCATATCGTGACCGGTCTGGCGCATCGTCTCGATACAAGCGTCAAGCGGCACAAAATGCTTGCCGTCGCCCTTCACAGCCAGTGATGCTGCGGTCACCGCTTTCACAGCGCCAAGCGCGTTACGCTCGATACACGGCACCTGCACCAGCCCGGCAACCGGGTCGCAGGTCATGCCAAGATGGTGTTCCAGCGCGATTTCAGCGGCATTTTCAATTTGCTCAGGCGATCCGCCAAGCACAGCCGCAAGGCCCGCTGCAGCCATGGCCGATGCTGATCCCACCTCGCCCTGGCAACCAACCTCGGCCCCTGAAATCGATGCATTATGCTTGATGACGCCACCGATGGCAGCGGAAGTGAGGAGAAAATCTCTGATGCCTTTATCGTCTGCATCATCATGAAAATGCAGATAGTAGCGTAGAACGGCTGGTACAACGCCTGCAGCGCCATTTGTCGGTGCGGTGACAACCCGACCGCCAGACGCGTTCTCTTCATTGACCGCCATCGCGTAAACAGAAAGCCAGTCATTAGCCAGAAGCGGATTGCTGCGGTTGTTGCGCCAGTCGTCCTGAAGCTTGTCATGAAGCTGTCGCGCACGACGGCGAACATTCAGACCGCCGGGCATAACACCGTCCCGGCTCAAGCCGCGCTCGATACAGCCACGCATAGCGCCCCAAATACGATCAAGACCATTATCCAGATCGCCGCGTGCCATATGCTTTTCTTCATTGGCCCGTTTCATTTCGGCAATCGACAAACCACTATCGTGGGCCATCTCAAGCATTTCAGCGGCACTACGGAAAGGAAACGGCACATCAGCCTTATCGTCCTGTTTCGCCCCGCTGCGCTGAACACGGCTCAGCTCTTCTTCAGTCACAACAAAACCGCCGCCGATGGAAAAATACGCACGACGCAACAAGAGATTGTCGTCAGCATCGAAAGCAGAGAAAGCCATTCCGTTAGCATGCCCCGGCAAAGGCGTTTTCCGATCCAGCACAAGATCAACCTTTGGGTCGAAATGATAGGCTGGATGCCCGTCAGGGTTCACCTTCTTCTCGGCGAAGACCTTCTCAACTTCGACGTCCATGATATCGGGATCAATCGTATCCGGCAAATGACCGCAAAGCCCCAGAATAACAGCCCGATCCGTCGCATGTCCGACGCCGGTGTAAGCCAGAGAGCCGTGCAAGCTCGCTTTCAGCCGGTGGATTTTCGAATGCGCGGGCCGCGGCCAGTTTCCGCCGATTACCTCATTGAGAAACATGCGTGCAGCCGTCATCGGGCCCATCGTATGCGAACTGGAAGGCCCAATGCCAATCTTGTAAAGATCGAAAACCGACAGAAACATTCCACACCTTCTGCAGCCTTCACGCGGCTGATTGATTCCTGATCGCAGTGTCGCCCGCGATTTGCCTGATCGTCTATATTAGACAAAAATCGGCAAAAAGTCGCTAACGCTGAAACCGCGTATCTCTATCAGATAGTGTAGGAAAGGATCAACGCAAACGAAATGCCGAAATGCGGCATCAAATTTCCGGATTACGTAACTCCGCCTGACTTCTAGACGGAGAACAGATAGGCCATGAGAATGACAGCAGCGAGACCAACGACTGCCCAGAGCGTAACACCCCAGCAGGATTTTTGAACGGTTTCGTCCATGGAAATTTTGGCAACCTTGTTGTGCAACTCTTTTACACAGTGTCCTTCACGACGCTGTTACCAATCATATAGCTTCGTGATGATCGGAACGCAACGGCCAAAAACGGCTGAATTGCGGCGACAGATTCTAAAAGCCAAACAGGACGCTTCAGGAAATCATATTTATCAGTAAGTTACCGATAGATAACCTTAACAAAAGCTTTAAAGTGACGGCAGAAATGCGGCATCAGGGTTGCGGCACGAGCATATCGGTCTTGCCAGCGAACCAGTAGGCCGCCAACCCAACCCATTCCCGCATGGCCACACTGAACCGCGAAAGCGCTTCATTTGGAGATTCGAGATAAAGGCCAAAACGCTCACTGGCGCGCGTTTTATAGTCCACCGGCCAAGCGACAACGTCGAAATCTGCCTTGCGAAAACAGCCAACGGAACGCGGCATATGATATGCGGAGGTGATCAGAAGCCAGGTTTCACCCGATTTCGGCTCAGCTAATTCCTTTGAGAAAACCGCATTCTCCACAGTGTTGCGAGATTTGTTTTCATAAATATAGCGTTCACCTGAAAAGCCGAGATCGATCAGCATCTGGCGTGTGCTGTCTGCTTCTTTGGCGGATTCTTCAAAATAGGCGCCCTCGCCGCCGGAGATAATGACTTTAGCGTCCGGATACAGCCTTGCCAGCCGCATTGCCTCAAAAATCCGATCAGCCGCACTGTTCAATTCAAAACCTTTGCGTCCGGCATTGATCTCGCCATTCATATAGCCGCCGAGCACGACTATTCCGTCCACCCGTTGCGGCATTTCATCCGGCTTTGCAAAACGGTCTTCCAATGGAGCGAGCAGAACAGAACCCAGCGTCGTAAAGGACGCAAAGAACAGAATGACTATCGACAGCCCCAGCGCTCCCAAGCCGAACCGCCGGAAGCCGCGCCACATGGCCAGAAAAGCAATCAGGACAAGAATGAGGATTATCGTGACAGGTTGAAAGAACAGCCAGAAAATCTTCGAAAGACTATAGAACAACCAAACCCTCCAATATCAGGCTCTTTGCCCGCGCCAAAATCAGCACGAATCCGTGTGCGTCCACATACTATAGTGTTGCAAAAGGCTGTGTTAGAGATTTGCCGGGAATCGAAACCGCCGGACATTGCTATCCACCCGGAAGGAACCATGTCTAACATCACGCCTCAGGATACCGTAACTTCGTCCCGTATTCGCCTCGGGCGTATCGATATTGCACGTGGGATCGCACTGATCGCCATGGCGATCTACCACTTTGGCTGGGACCTTGAGTTCTTCGGTTATATGGCGCCTGCCACGACCGCCCACGGTGGCTGGAAGCTTTTCGCCCGCTGTATCGCTTCAAGCTTCCTGTTTCTCGTCGGCTTCAGCCTCGTCCTGGCGCATGGCAACGGAATTCGCTGGAAGCCAATGGCGAAACGGCTGGCGCAGGTCGTTGTCGCTGCCGCCGCGATCTCAGCCGTCACTTGGTACATGTCGCCAGACAGCTTTATCTTTTTCGGCATCCTTCACCAGATCGCTCTGGCAAGTGTACTCGGTCTTCTTTTCCTGCGCTTGCCCGCACTTATAACCTTGGCTGCTGCAGTGCTTGTCATTAGCGCTCCGCTCTATGCGCGTGCCGATATTTTTAATCATCCTGTACTGAGTTGGGTTGGTCTTTCGACCGT
The DNA here is from genome assembly GCF_902825325.1 of Brucella tritici. Taxonomy (GTDB): domain Bacteria; phylum Pseudomonadota; class Alphaproteobacteria; order Rhizobiales; family Rhizobiaceae; genus Brucella. The sequence goes on from NZ_CADEAR010000006.1 coordinate 263,351, forward strand.
AATGCCGCGTTCGAATGATTATGTGCCGCTGTTTCCATGGTTCGGCGCGGTTCTCATCGGCATAGCCGTCGCTCGCATGTCTCAGCGCTTCGGCTGGCTCCAGCTATTGGCTGGCGGAATCAAGCCACAGTTTCTGGAAAAGCCGCTGACATTCATCGGCAGGCATAGCCTGGCTTTTTATCTCATTCATCAGCCGGTACTGATCGCGCTGGTTTATGTGTTCTCGCAACTGATGCCTCCCGCACAGCCTGCGCCGCGTGAAGCCTTCACGCAGTCCTGCGTGGCAGCATGCCTGCAAAACGGCAGCGAACAGCTATGTCAGCAGTTCTGCGGCTGTGTCGTGACAGAACTGGACAGGGCCAAACTGTTTGATGATGTCTTCAGCGGCAAGATCGACCAAGAGAACAACAGCACGGTTCAGAACATCGCACAAATATGCTCGCCAGTGCCTGACGCCCAGTAAAAAAGATCAAGTATTGACGCCTAGTTCGGCGAGACGCTCGATGCAGGATTCCTCGATCTGGTCGAGTTCGCCGAGCGTTTCCTCAATGTCGCGCCGCTTTTGGCGAAGATCAGCGCGCTTTTCTTCGACGCGCTTCATGAGCAGTTTCAACTGCCCTGTTTCACCGGGCGGCTCGCGATACATCTGGATGATCTCGTGAATTTCCGCGATAGAAAACCCAAGCCGTTTGCCGCGCAGAATCTGCTTCAAAAGATGGCGGTCGGCGGGGCGAAACAGTCGCGTGCGACCGCGTCTCACAGGAGCGATCAAGCCTTCATCTTCGTAGAAGCGCAAAGTACGGGTCGAAATACCGAACTCCCGCGTCAACTCTGTGATCGTATAATATTCGCGCACCACAACATTCCTGCCTTATATCAAGCGGACCAGGCTCTAAGCTCAATTGGTTCAGAGCATAACGTTGTGCTCCTGCGCTTACGTAAAAGTCAACATTAAACCGATACAGCTAAAATATATTTAGCTACAATTTAGTGAAAACGAGGATGATCAGCCCATCATATCATTGGGAACAGTGAACGCATTTTTAGAAATAGTCGGGCCGAAACCCCCGTATTTTCGTTGATTTCGCGTTGTGGCGACTTGCCATCATATTGCCGCTCATGCGTTATGAACTTGCGAAAACCAGTTACAAATGGCGATTCATGCGGCGCTCAATAAAATTTACTTTAATCGGACTTGTCGTCATCGCCGTAATAGGTGCTGCACCATTTGCCGTTGAACCAATTGTGGTCAAGATTGGTGAAGGCTCGATTCGCCAGCTCGCCAGAGACGGTAATTTCTGCCAGACGGACCAATGTGACGAAGGCATGAATTATGCACTTGGTTTTCTCGAAACCAATTATGGCCTGTCGCCTCATGACGTTAAATGGTGTATGGGCGTCGATGTCATTTCCCATTATGAGTTGCCATTCGGTAACGCACTGAAGAAATCAATAACCGACCGAATGTACCAACGTTGTGGCGACCCGAAACAAGACGAGCCTCCCGGCGATCATACGGATGAATAAAGGCGCATTTCATGAAGCGATTTTTGCGCATTGGCGCCTGGTTGATACTTCTGGCCATCCTTGCAGTTACGATTAGTCCGATAAAATTCCGCCCCGTAACAGGTGAGCCCGTCGATCTTGAACGGTTTGCAGCTTTCTTTCTGGTCGGCGCCTTATTTGCCCTTGCCTACCCTCGCCACTGGATGGGCGTTCTTTTGTTGACCGTTGGCTGCGCCGCACTTTTCGAACTGATGCAGCGTCTCGCGCCCGGACGTCATGGCGAGTTCATCGACTTCGTTTTCAAAGCTGCCGGAGCCATACTTGGCATTGCTGTTGGCTATGGCCTCAGCCTTATCCGTCCCTTCCGGCAGGAAAGCTAATCAGGCTGCTGGAATAGCTTGCAGCCTGTCCCGTGCCGATTCACGCATGAACTCCAGATGGATCGAGCGCAGCAATGCAGCCAGATCGTCATTGGCGGCAGCAAACCGACTGCCCCCTGCGGCCTCGCACATCAACGCCGATATTTCAGCGGCGCCCATCCGCATCCGTCCGGCAGCAACCGCACGCCAGGCCTCGATGGCAACAATCAAGGGCGCATGCGTCGCATCGCTCAACCCCGCAGAGCGAAGTAGTGCGGCAAGTGCCGCCGGACGACCGCCGGAAATAATTGCACAGATCCGTGCGTCATCGAGATCGGAAAGCGCAGCCAGCAGGCTCGCGAAGAAGTCTATACGGCCTCCGGCAACTGCACGGATAACAAAACTTGTCGTGATTTCACCGCGCAGACGCAGATGCTCGACCAGCGCCGGAAGTTCTTCCTGCGAACAAGTTTCCGCCAGTTGCATGGATGCGCGAGCCGTCGCATCACCCACAAGCTTATCGGCGCGGCGTTCACCCAGAAGCAATTTCACCAGCGGAAGAGATTGCAAAACCTCCCCGACTTTCACAGCCAGAAGATGACGGCATTCCGCAGGAAGACGCGGATGGGCCAGCAAAGCCTCGCGCACGAGGGCATCATGACCACAGCGTTCGCTTATGCGCCGGAATGAAACCGGAGCGATACGGGCACAGCTGTTAAACAGCATTTCAGCAACTGCCTCGTTGTTTCCAACTTCGGCGATTGCCGCCGCGACTGCAAATGAAACATGCGGGCGCGCAGCAACCAAAACCTGCATTGAGGGCGCACCATAGGCCACACGATCAATCAGATCTGCGTCGCTGAGGAGTGTCGAGCGTGCTAGGATGTAACCCGCAACCTCGGGCTGGTCGGCGGCAAGCGCCGTCACAATATGCAGGGGCGAGTGCACACTGGTCGAAAGTACATCTGCCATAGCCATGCGCACTTTCGGCGAAGGATCATCAAGCAGAAGCGTCAAAGCCGCTTCAGCCTGGGCACGAACATGGTCTGGCTGAAGCTGGTCAACACACTGTCGGGCCAAACGAGCAGCACGGACAACACGCGCAGCTACCGGCTCGCAACTGCCAACAAGCGCATCTTTTTCGATATACATTCTGGCCCCGCTCCAGATCGTTCTTGTATTCGAAAAGATTAAATTAAAATGGTTTACGAGCGGTTTACCATGTTTGTTAACCGCATTGCCGCAGCATGGAACCGAACGCGTTTTCACTCGTTTTATCGTCATCAATTCAACGGAGACTTCAAATGGCCGACGAAAAGATCACGAACGACATCCAGCAGGCTCTCGAAAAGCAAATCGCCGATATGCGCAATGAACTGAAGCGCCTTTCTAAGTCACTGGCGTCACATTCTGGCGAGCTGAGAGAACGCGCAGAGGACGCCATGGATGATGCGTCCGGTCGTTTCCGTCATGCCGCGCAAGCCGTGCGTGAACGCGGCCAGGTGGTTGCCGAGACGGTTCGGGAAAATCCGGGCACAGCGACGACACTTTTCGGAACTGCCGGAATTATCGGCATTCTCATCGGCGTTGCCATTGGATGTGCCATTTCTGATCGCCGCTGAACAGCAAGAACAGTCTGATGCTTATGCCCGCGCTCCATGCGCGGGCTTTTGTTTGCACTCTTTACGGGATCGTTGTGGTCTGCTAGCTCCCCCATCATTGGCAATTTGCCACCGGTCGCAGCCTACCCGGTCAAAACAAGGACAAGCGCAATCATGCGCGACAAGACTGCGACGTGGCTTGAAACAAAGGCACGCAAATGTCTGAAAAGACAATATATTCCGATCTAAAGCAGCTCGGCTCAAGCACTCCGGTACCGCAATCTCCGGAGGAAGCTATCCTGGAACGGGTGGCAAATCCGCAAGCTGGCACGCCTTACTGTGTTCGCTTTACCGCGCCTGAGTTCACCTCGCTCTGCCCAATGACAGGCCAGCCCGATTTCGCGCATCTGGTGATCGACTATGTTCCCGGGCAATGGCTGGTGGAAAGCAAATCCCTGAAACTGTTTCTTTTCTCCTTCCGCAATCACGGCGCATTCCACGAAGACTGCACCGTGACCATAGGCAAGCGCCTCGTGGAGCTTCTGGAGCCGGAATGGCTCAGGATCGGCGGCTATTGGTATCCACGCGGCGGTATTCCCATCGACGTTTTCTTCCAAACAGGAGCGGCACCGCAGAACGTCTGGGTACCGGAACAAGGCGTGCCCAACTATCGTGGTAGAGGCTAGTTGATCAGTGCCGCAGTTGCGGCTGCAGATTGCGGTCCCTATTATACGAGCAGACCACATGGCCCCTGAAAGGACCCCCATGAAAAACTTCGCCATTCTGATTTCTCTGGCTGTTCTTGCAGGATGTGGGGGAGCAGGCAAGGCCGCCATGGACACAGGCAAGAGCTTTGACCGATTCGCCTGCATGTCGCGCAATTTCAAGGGCGAACCACCCTGCCCTCAGCCGGAAGGCGCAAACCAGCCAGCACAATAAAGCCAGAGGAGGCCTGTCATGGCTATCGAACCCAAGGACGTTCTCGATTTCTGGTTTTCGCCCAAGATGCGGGAAAACTGGTTCAGCAAAAGTGATGAGATCGACACGGAAATTCGTGAGAAATTTCTGGCGGCTTATGAAGATGCTCGCGCCGACAAGCTGGAACACTGGAAACAGCAGCCGGAAAGCGCACTTGCGCTCACCATTCTGTTCGATCAGTTTCCGCGCAACATGTTCCGTGGTTCACCCCGTTCTTTCGAAAGCGACGGATTGGCCCGCGATGTGGCGGCACAGGCGCTCGATCATGATTTCGACCGGAAGCTGTCACCAGAACAACGCCAGTTCTTCTATCTTCCGTTCATGCATAGCGAATATCTGAGCGACCAGAAGCGTTGCGTCGATCTCTACGAAAGGCTCGGCGACGAATTCTCGCTCGGCTTTGCCCGCCAACATCATGATATCATCGAACGCTTTGGACGCTTCCCCCATCGCAACGAGGTGCTTGGCCGCGATACGACCCATGAAGAAGCTGAGTTCCTTAAGGAACATGCCGGCTTTTGATATTCAGAGCAAACGATAAGGCAAAATTCCGCGGCGGTCGTGATCGACCGCCAATCTGCTTTTTAGCGGTGGAACGGCCCGTTGCACGCATTCAGCACGCTCGCAAATACGGCAGGAAACACCGATCGGATCGAAGGCCGAACGGACAGCGATATCGAGCCCGTCCGCATAGACAAAATCCTGCGCATAGGCCACCTCACAGCCAAGGGCGATAGCGTAGCGCCGCTGGGGCGCATTGAAGCCGCCCTCGCTCTTGGTTAGTTCTGTCGCAATGCAAAGATAACGCGCGCCATCCGGTGTTTCGGCCAGCTGGCGGATGATCCGCCCCGGTGTCTCAAACGCCTGATGCACATTCCACAGCGGGCACGCAGCACCATAGCGTGCAAACTGCAACTTGGCGGCACTGTGTCGTTTCGTGATATTACCGGCCCGGTCTATACGCGCAAAGAACACCGGCACGCCCCGATGGCCGGAACGCTGCAAGGTGCTGAGCCGATGCGCGACCTGCTCAAGACTTGCCCCAAATCGCGATGCCAGCAGTTCCAGGTCATGACGCAGTTCTTTCGCTGCTGAGAGGAATATCTGATAGGGCAACAGCAGCGCCCCGGCGAAATAGTTGCGCAAGCCGATCTTGCAAATTTCAACAGCCTCGGCAGAGCGAAAATCGGCGCGTCTAGCAATCGTGCTCACCAGTTCTTCCATCTCCAGTTCGGCGATTTGGAACGCGATCTGGAAATTGCGGGTTGAGGCGGGGGAATAGGGGTTGAGATAAAGCACCCGTGCTGCAGGATCGAACCGACGCAGGACTGCCTCCTCCGGTCCAGCCCGCGCAATATGCACCCGGTGATGCTGCTCCATATATTGCGGCAAGGCCACGCCAATATCCCTGCCCGGGATATTTAGTTCCACCGCAAGCTTTTCTGCCGCAATATCAATCTCATGTACGTAATTGTCGATAAAATGGAAAAAGTCGCGAACTTCCTCGTAGGGCGCAGGCTCGGCAGTGGAGGGAGCGCGGCCAAGCTGATTATCCAGACTTGCGAGCTGCTCGCTGTTACGGCGATAGGCCTGATGGCACGCTATCAGCGCATGCGCCAGCCCCGGCGCATTTTGCGTAATGAGCTTCAATTCCTGCAGGTTCGGCTTGTAATTGTCAAAAACGGGATCGGCGAGCGCTTCAGAAACTGCTGAAAGCAACCGATCATCATCCCCCAGTGAAATAGCGCCTATATCGATCTGATAGTTTTCAGCCAGTGCCAGCAGGACCGCAGCGGAAACAGGCCGTTGATTATTCTCAATCTGATTGAGGTAACTCGTTGAAATACCAAGTCGTTCGGCAAAGCCCGATTGGGTTGCCTTATGCTGCTCGCGTATTTCGCGTATCTTTCTGCCGATATAAAGTTTTCTCGGTGCCATATTTGCAAATTCGCATTTCGCTATTTGCAAATTAATATCCTACACAATCGCACCTTTTCAAGCTTTTCCGGAGCGCCTTCGGATTTTAAGCAGGAAAGGAGAAAAAGACTATCTTTTCAGTTTCATAACTCGCCTTCCAAAGGCCGCCCAAAAGTGGGGACTTTATGCAGGAACTTCTTGAACAGCTCGAAGCCCGTCGCGCGGAGGCCCGCCTTGGCGGCGGCCAGCGCCGCATCGATGCCCAGCACGGCAAAGGCAAGCTCACTGCCCGCGAAAGGATCGAAGTGCTTCTCGACGAGGGATCGTTCGAGGAGTTCGACATGTATGTCACCCACCGCTGCACCGACTTCGGCATGGAAAAGCAGAAGGTTGCCGGAGACGGCGTGGTGACAGGCTGGGGCACGATCAACGGTCGGCAGGTCTATGTGTTCAGCCAGGATTTTACCGTTCTGGGCGGCTCATTGTCCGAAACCCATGCACAGAAAATCTGCAAGATCATGGATATGGCCATGAAGAACGGCGCGCCGGTCATCGGGCTCAACGATTCCGGTGGCGCCCGCATTCAGGAAGGCGTTGCGTCGCTCGCGGGTTATGCCGACGTGTTCAAGCGCAATGTGGATGCATCCGGTGTGGTGCCGCAGATCTCCGTCATCATGGGCCCCTGTGCTGGCGGCGCGGTCTACTCGCCTGCCATGACCGACTTCATCTTCATGGTGCGTGACAGTTCCTATATGTTCGTGACAGGCCCCGACGTGGTGAAAACCGTGACCAACGAAATTGTCACGGCGGAGGAACTGGGCGGTGCCTCGACCCACACCAGAAAATCATCGGTCGCCGACGGCGCTTATGAGAACGATATCGAAGCGCTGGAACAGGTCCGCATTCTGTTCGACTTCCTGCCGCTCAACAATCGCGAAAAGCCGCCCGTACGTCCGGTATTCGACGATCCGGCACGGCTCGAAATGCGGCTCGACACATTGATCCCGGATAGCGCCACCAAGCCCTACGACATGAAGGAGCTTATCCACGCGCTGGCAGACGAAAGCGATTTCTTCGAAATTCAGGAATCTTTTGCAAAGAACATCATCACCGGCTTCATTCGCATGGACGGTCAAACCATCGGTGTGGTCGCAAACCAGCCCATGGTGCTTGCCGGTTGTCTTGATATCGATTCATCGCGCAAGGCTGCCCGCTTTGTTCGCTTTTGCGATGCCTTCAATATCCCGATCCTGACCCTTGTGGACGTTCCGGGCTTCCTGCCGGGCACGGCACAGGAATATGGCGGCGTCATCAAGCACGGCGCAAAGCTGCTCTTCGCCTATTCGCAAGCCACCGTTCCCATGGTCACGCTTATCACCCGCAAGGCCTATGGTGGAGCCTATGACGTGATGGCCTCGAAACATATCGGCGCTGACATCAATTATGCATGGCCGACGGCGGAAATCGCGGTCATGGGTGCCAAGGGGGCAACAGAAATTCTCTATCGTTCGGAACTGGGCGATGTCGAGAAAATCGCCGCGCGCACGAAGGAGTATGAGGAGCGTTTTGCTAATCCGTTCGTGGCCGCTGAACGTGGATTCATCGACGAAGTCATCATGCCGCATTCCTCGCGCCGCCGCATTGCCCGCGCTTTTGCCAGCCTGCGCAATAAGCAGCAAAGCACGCCATGGAAGAAGCACGACACCATTCCGCTTTAGTTTCGCATGATCTTATCCGAAAACCGGTTCCCACTTTTCGGGATCATGCCGTGGCAATGATCCGGTTCATTTGAGTAAAAGCACATGATCAAGAAAATTCTCATTGCCAATCGCGGCGAAATCGCATGCCGGGTCATCAAGACGGCGAAGAAAATGGGCATCGCAACGGTGGCGGTCTATTCCGACGCCGACCGCAACGCCCTGCATGTCAAAATGGCCGACGAAGCAATCCATATCGGACCAGCGCCGTCCAATCAGTCCTATATCGTCATCGACAAGATCCTCGCGGCTATCAAGGAAACCGGCGCGGATGCCGTGCATCCCGGCTATGGCTTTCTGTCGGAAAATCCGCGTTTCGCTCAAGCACTGAAGGCCGCCAACGTCACCTTCATCGGGCCGCCGGTGAACGCAATTGACGCCATGGGCGACAAGATTACCTCGAAGAAGCTTGCATCCGAAGCCGGTGTTTCCACTGTGCCCGGTCATATGGGTTTGATCGAGGACGCCGACGAAGCAGTTCGCATTTCCACATCCATCGGCTATCCTGTGATGATCAAGGCTTCTGCTGGCGGCGGCGGTAAAGGCATGCGCATCGCGTGGAACGACGACGAAGCTCGCGAAGGTTTCCAGCTATCGCGCAACGAGGCAAAGTCCTCTTTCGGCGACGACCGCATCTTCATCGAAAAATTCGTCACGCAGCCGCGCCATATCGAAATTCAGGTTCTGGGCGATCAGCACGGTAACGTTGTCTATCTCGGTGAACGCGAATGCTCGATCCAGCGCCGCAATCAGAAGGTCATCGAAGAGGCGCCGTCACCCTTCCTTGATGAAGCGACCCGCAAGGCCATGGGCGAACAGGCCGTGGCTCTCGCAAAAGCGGTTGGATATTTTTCAGCCGGCACGGTGGAATTCATCGTTGATGGCGCGCGTCAATTCTACTTCCTTGAAATGAATACGCGTTTGCAGGTCGAGCATCCGGTGACGGAACTCATTACCGGCATCGACCTCGTGGAAGAAATGATCCGCGTTGCATCTGGAGAAAAGCTCCGTTTCGACCAGAGCGACGTGAAGCTGAACGGTTGGGCAATGGAAAGCCGCCTCTACGCGGAAGACCCATATCGTAACTTCCTGCCTTCTATCGGCAGACTTACCCGTTATCGCCCTCCAGTCGAAGGCCGCAATTCGGATGGTACAATCGTGCGCAACGATACCGGCGTGTTCGAAGGCGGCGAAATTTCGATGTATTATGATCCGATGATCGCAAAGCTCTGCACGTGGGGCCCGGACCGCATCAGCGCCATCAATGCAATGGGAGATGCTCTGGACGCATTCGAGGTTGAAGGCATCGGCCACAACCTGCCTTTCCTGTCGGCTGTGATGGATCATCCACGCTTCCGCGAGGGTGCCCTCACAACCGCATTCATCGCCGAGGAATATCCGGACGGCTTTGCCGGAGTATCGGTTTCCGAAGATGATGCGCGGGTGCTTGCAGCAGTTGCAGCCCAGATCAATCTGGCAATCGAACAGCGCAACGTGCAGATTACCGGGCGGATTTCCAGCGAACAGCAATCTGTGGCGACCGACTGGGTGGCGACACTTGGCGGGCTCACTTTGCCGGTTCGAATTGCAGAAGGTGAAGGCGGAACGACGATCAATTTCGTGGATGGCGGCAGCCTGCCAGTTGCCAGCGACTGGCATCCGGGCAGCCATCTGGGCTCGTTTACCGTTGGCGGCAAGCCCATCGCTATCAAGGTTTCGCGCTCGGGCACTGGCTGGCGTTTGCGCTGGCGCGGTATGGATGTAGTTGCCCACGTCCGCAGGCCGCGCATCGCAGAACTTGCACAGCTCATGCCGGTAAAGCTGCCTCCTGATACGTCAAAGATGTTGCTCTGCCCGATGCCCGGCGTCATCACATCAATCCTTGTCAAGAATGGTGAAACGGTCGAGGCTGGTCAGCCGCTGGCCACCGTGGAAGCCATGAAGATGGAAAACGTGCTGCGAGCGGAACGCCGTGCTACCGTAAAGCGCATTACGGCGGAAGCAGGTGCAAGCCTCGCCGTGGATGAACTGATTATGGAATTTGAGTGAGGTTCGATATGAGCGAGCGCCCCACCACCCGAGCAGACTGGGAAACCTTGGCCGAGAAGGAACTGAAACGGCCAGTCGACAGCCTCACTTGGCATACGCCGGAAGGCATTGACGTCAAGCCGCTCTACACGGAAGACGACCTGCAGGGCATCGACCATCTGGGCACCCTGCCCGGTTTTGAGCCTTTCCTGCGCGGGCCGCGTGCAACCATGTATGCGGGCCGTCCATGGACCATCCGGCAATATGCGGGCTTCTCCACGGCTGAAGAATCAAACGCCTTCTACCGCAAGGCTCTTGCCGCTGGTCAGCAGGGCGTTTCGGTTGCTTTCGACCTTGCCACGCATCGCGGTTATGACAGCGACCATCCACGCGTTGAAGGTGATGTGGGCAAGGCTGGCGTTGCCATCGATTCCGTGGAGGACATGAAGGTTCTTTTCGATGGCATCCCGCTTGAAAAAATCTCCGTTTCCATGACCATGAACGGTGCGGTGATCCCGATTCTCGCCAATTTCATTGTGGCGGGTGAAGAACAGGGCGTTCCCCGCGCGCAGCTTTCCGGAACGATCCAGAACGACATTCTCAAGGAGTTCATGGTCCGCAATACCTATATCTATCCGCCGGAACCCTCCATGCGGATCATTGCGGATATCATCGCCTATACCGCTACCGAAATGCCGAAGTTCAACTCGATTTCCATTTCCGGCTATCACATGCAGGAAGCGGGCGCGACGCTGGTTCAGGAACTGGCCTTCACGCTTGCGGATGGCCGTGAATATGTACGCGCAGCCCTGAACAAGGGCCTGAATGTCGATGATTTTGCGGGTCGCCTGTCGTTCTTCTTCGCTATAGGCATGAACTTCTTCATGGAAATCGCCAAGCTGCGCGCTGCGCGCCTGCTTTGGTCGCGCATCATGAAGGAATTCGATCCGAAGAAACCCGGCTCGCTGATGTTGCGTACGCATTGCCAGACTTCAGGCGTATCGCTTCAGGAACAGGACCCTTATAACAATATCGTCCGCACGGCATTTGAAGCAATGTCTGCGGCACTCGGCGGCACCCAGTCGCTCCACACCAATTCCTTCGACGAAGCCATTGCTTTGCCGACAGAATTTTCGGCTCGCATTGCCCGCAATACACAGCTTATCCTCCAGAACGAAACCGGTGTGACCAAAGTAGTCGATCCACTGGCAGGTTCTTATTACATTGAAAGCCTCACCAATGAACTGGCCGAAAAGGCATGGGCACTGATCGAGGAAGTCGAGAAACTCGGCGGCATGACAAAGGCTGTCGAAAGCGGCCTTCCGAAGCGCCTCATCGAAGAAGCAGCCACCAAACGGCAGGCAGCAGTCGACAAGGGCGAAGAAGTCATTGTCGGGGTCAACAAATTCCGCCTCGAGCAGGAAGACGAAATCGACATTCTGGAAATCGACAATAGCGCCGTTCGCCAGTCGCAGATTGTACGTCTCAATCGTATCAAGGAAACGCGCAGCAAGGTAAAAGTCGAAGCAGCCCTTGCGGAGTTGGAAAAAGTCGCCAGGACCGGTGAAGGCAATCTTCTCGCGGCCGCCGTTGAAGCTTCCCGCGCCCGCGCCAGCGTCGGTGAAATTTCCGATGCCATGCGCCACGCATTTGGAGATCATGCCGCCGTTCCGAAAATCGTCAAGAAAGTCTACGGCGCGGCCTACAAGGACGAGCCGGAATATCAGACGCTGGTTGACCGGCTCGGTGATTTCTCGAAGCAGATCGGTGAAACCCCGAAAGTGATGGTGGCAAAGCTCGGCCAGGACGGCCATGATCGCGGCGCCAAAATCATTGCGTCAGCATTTGGTGATATCGGCTTCGAAGTATTGGCTGGCCCCCTGTTTCAGACTCCAGATGAAGCAGCCGATATGGCGATCAAGTCCAAGGTGCATGTTCTTGGAGTTTCGTCGCTTGCAGCCGGTCACAAAACGCTCCTGCCGCAGCTTGTCGACACCCTCCGCAAGAAGGGCGCGGAAAATATCATCGTCGTCTGCGGCGGTGTCGTTCCGCGTCAGGATTATCAGTATCTGTTCGACCATGGTGTGGCGGCAGTATTCGGACCAGGTTCGAATGTGCTCGACTGCGCCCGCGCCGTGCTCGATCTGATGGAAGGCAAGCGTCGCAATCTGTGAGTATTTTCAGATAGATACGCCCATTACAGGACTCATTTTCTGAACAACTTCAGAAGCCGGGTGAATAGCCCGGCTTCTTGCTTATAACCATCGTTCAGTTTTTCGGCCCGGCAAAACCGGCAATCGTCGAGCCAGTAACAGATACTGGATCGCTGGCGGGAAACGTATCCTCCAACCCTTCGTCCAGTTGGCGCTCGAGCTCTGCCCGGTCTCCAGCACGGCGTGCGCTTGGGCGTGTCAGCAGGCTTTCAGGCTGAATACCGCATTCCATACATGCAACACCCAACGCTTCACCGAGCTTCATCGCAGCGCGGCGTAGCACTTCATCACGTGCCAGTTCGGCTTCTGCCTCGTTCTCAACCTTGACGGTGATCTTTTCTTCGCCCTCAGTGACAAACTCCACCATATAGAGTTTGAATCCCCCGACGGAACTGATGCGGGTTTCGACAATCTCCATCGCTTTACCTCCGCGTTCTTTGCGTAGATCAAACGGTAACCAGCGCCCGAAGGTTCCGTCCGCATATGCAAATACGGAACCGCGCCCCTCAATCAAGCGTTTCATACCTGTCGTTTGGAGGTTGCGATGTCACAGTTCTTCACAAAGCTCAGCGAGAAAACTGCGGAACTTGCCGGCCATTATCTGGCATTTGTTCTGGCTACCTTGTCGATTATCATATGGGGTATCAGCGGACCGTTCTTTAACTTCTCCGACACGTGGCAATTGGTGGTGAATACATCGACTACCATCATCACCTTCCTAATGGTGTTTCTGATCCAGAACGCACAGGATCGAGAAGCAAGCGCCACACAAGCAAAACTCGATGAAATCTTGAGTATCGTCTCAACGACCAAAAGCGAAACCATTGGCGCGGAACATCTGCCTCTCAACGAATTGAAGGCAATTCTGAAACGTCTCGAAGCACAAAGTGAAAAAAACACAACTCAAGAGCCAGAATGAGCAACACATCTTCCCGGCGTGACGTTCAGGCCTATATCTCCTCAGCAGAGATCTTGTCGTTAGCAGAAAGGATGTCCCATGGCCGTCACCAAAAAGCAGGAAGCTCGCGCTCTCAATGCCGACGAAAAAGAGTTGGTGGAAAAGTCGCATCATCCTTTTTTGCAGGACGTTCCCGACGAAGAGCTTTCCCATCTGGCAAAGCTGATCCGCGAACGCCGTAAAAAGGCAAAAGACCAGGCCCACCAACGCAGACGTGAAATGCGTGGAAAGGGCACGGCTCGCGGCGCAACGCCCTCCAAGGCGGATGAAGGTTCACACTTGAAAGTTTCTGTACTGGCCATGGCCGTGCGTCGCATCAATACCGAAGTTGAACGTCGTCGTCGAATGTCCGCCAGCGCAGAATTAATAGCCAATGCCCGAAAGGCACTCGCGACCAAAGAAGCAAACGAGAAAAAGGGGAAGGATTTCAACACGCGTCATGCGCTTAATGGTATGCGCAACATCCCGAACGAAAAATACGACAGCCTTGTCCGTCCCGCAGAACGTGGACGGCTTCGGAAGGCCGCCAGCGTCGCTCAGGCAAAGAAGGATACTCGTCAGAAGGAAGCGGGCTAAAGCTTGTTGCCCAAAAGTGGAAGCTAATTTGGGTAACAAGCTTGAAAATGAATGGCTACAGCATTTCTAGCGCCGTCTTTCGGGCAGGTGGCGCGAAAGCCCGATCCAGAAGTTTCAATTGATCTTCGGAAAGCCGCAGTTCTGCGGCTTTTCTGTTATCCCGCACATGATGCAGGTTGGAGGATTTTGGAATTGCAATGACATTCCCGCTACGCATCGTCCAGGCAAGCGCGACCGAGGCAGGCGTTCCTCCCGTTTCGCTTGCAATCTCTGCCAGTACGGGATTGCCCAGCAATCGACCCTGTTCAATGGGCGAATAAGCCATAAGTGGAATTTTGCGCTCAGCACACCATGGCATCAGATCAAATTCCGGACCTCGTCGCGTCAGATTGTAGAGTATCTGGTTTGTCGAGACGGCCTTGCCACCCGTTATACCGACCAGCTCTTTCATGTCAGCCGTATCGAAATTGCTGACGCCCCAGCTCACGATCTTCCCGGCATGCTGCAATTCTTCGAATGCCGCGACGATCTCTTCAAGTGGATATCGCCCACGCCAGTGCAGCAGATACAGATCGATATGATCAGTGCGAAGGCGCTGCAAGCTTCTCTCGCAGGCCTCAATCGTGCCGTTCCGTGACGCATTGAACGGCAATACCTTGCTAACGATAAACACGTCGTCACGGCGTCCCGAAATGGCTTCGCCCACAACATCTTCCGCCTCGCCGTCTGCGTACATTTCCGCCGTATCGATCAGCGTCATCCCGAGATCGATACCGCTTCTCAATGCTTCGATTTCAGAGCGGCGTTGCGTGCTGTCCTCGCCCATATACCAGGTGCCCTGCCCCAGCGCTGGAACCGTCTGGCCCGAAGGCAGGGTGATCTGTGGTACGGTACCGGTCATTGCATCTTCCCCTATCAAACGATCATTCCCATGATCGCTACACGTCCGGAAAATTCAAGGCCTAAGAATTAAGCCTCATGCAAAATGCAGGCCGAAGCCCTGCATGAGCCTGCGAATGGCATAATCCGGATTTTGGGATGTCACCACCGCTAGATCATTGTGATGATGTAGCTCTTCATCGGCGCGGCGTGGTTTCAGCAGGGAGACAGTGCGCCGGGCGATCGCTTCCGCAGGATCGAGCCAGTCAACCGGCCATGGCGCCAAACGACGAAACACATTGGCAAGAAACGGATAGTGCGTGCAGGCCAGAACAACAATGTCGGTCCGGCTGTCATCCTGCTCAATGAAGCACGGGGCGATCTGGTCCACAACCAGCGCCTCATCGATCTTCTCGCCGCGAATATGCGCTTCCGCTACCGCCGCAAGCTGGTCAGCACCAACGAGACGAACATGACACTGGGAAGCAAACGATTGAATGAGATCGCGCGTATAAGCACGCCGCACAGTACCGGGGGTCGCCAGCACGGAAACGAGCCCCGACGATGTTCTTTCGGCAGCGGGCTTGATTGCCGGCACTGTGCCGACAAACGGCACCGAAGGATAGGCTTGCCGTAAATCGTCCAACACCAGCGTGGAGGCCGTATTGCAGGCAATGACCGCGATTTCGGGATCATAAGCAGCGATGAGCTTGCCGAACAGCTCGACAATCCGCTCCCTCAACGCATCCTCTTCCCATCCGCCATAGGGAAACCCGGCATCGTCGGCAACGTAGACGAAGCGACGATCCGGCATAAGCACCCGCGCTTCGCGCAAAACCGTCAGCCCTCCGATACCGCTGTCAAAAACCAGAATGGGTCTTTCGGCGTCGGCAGAAGGCATGGCGGAAAAGCTTACAGCGGGTGCGTTTTTCATTCGTCCTTGTCCTTTGTTGCCGGAGCCTCGCTCACAGGCTTGCGCGCACGGCCTTCCGGGGCACCCGAGCCACGCGGCTTCTTCGGTGTGAACACGTCAAGAGACGTAACAACGCCGCGTAGCAGCTTCAGCTCCGCAGATGCGAAACCGGCGCGCGTCAGTACGGCGCGCAAATTATTGACCATGATTTCCTTACGGGCTTCCGGGCGAAAATACCCTCTGACATCAAGAGCTTCTTCGAGATGATTAAAGAGTCCTTGCAACTCCTGCTTCGGCGCCATCTCAAGCTCCGGTCCACGGAACACCGTTTCAGTCTCCGTCTCAAGACCCGACTTCATCCATTCATAGGACATCAATAGAACGGCTTGCGCGATATTCAGCGATGCGAAGGCCGGATTGACCGGAAACGTCACCAGTTCGTCCGCCAGACCGACTTCCTCATTGCTGAGACCGAAGCGTTCGCGACCAAACAGGATGCCGGTCTTCTCTCCGGTCCTGAAACGGCGGCGCAGTTCGCCACCCGCTTCCACGGCGCTGCGAACCTGCTTGAAACCATCGCGTTCGCGTGCCGTTGTCGCATAGACGAAATTGAGATCGGCGATAGCAGAAGGGAGGTCGTCATAGACCACTGCATTGTCGATCACATGATCGGCCTTGCTGGCTGCTGCCCTCGCCTTCTCGCTTGGAAATTCCTCGCGCGGATTAACGAGACGCAGTTCAGCCAGACCAAAATTCGCCATGGCACGCGCCACCATGCCGATATTTTCCGGCAATTGCGGCTCCACCAGCACGATCGCCGGTCCTTCCGCGATAAAGGGGCGCTGTTTATCTGTTCCTGCCATGATCTCTTCCGCATTTGCTATCGTATCGTGGCGTTTCCCTTACATAATTGACGCGGAATCGCAAAGATTCCCCTTACGTGTTTTACGGAAAAGCCTGTGTAGTAGCCCGATAACACCTGTTTGCCGCCCATTCATGCCAGACTGCTTCCACCAGATACAGGATCAAGGGAGGAAACCATGTCCGGTAAGAAGATACTCATGCTTTGCGGCGACTTTGGTGAGGACTATGAAACCATGGTCCCGTTCCAGACACTTTTGACGGTTGGCCACACGGTTCATGCGGTCTGCCCCGGAAAGAAGGCTGGCGATCATATCGCGACAGCCATTCACGACTTTGAGGGCCATCAGACCTATACGGAAAAGCCGGGGCATAACTTCACGTTGAACGCTACCTTCGCCGAGGTGAAACCGGAGAGCTATGACGCACTTGTCATTCCCGGTGGCCGGGCACCGGAATATCTGCGTCTCGTCGGTAAGGTTATCGCCGTGGTGAAGCATTTCTTCGAGGCAAACAAGCCTGTTGCTGCAGTCTGCCACGGCGCGCAATTGCTGGCCGCAGCGCGCGTTCTGGAAGGTCGCACCTGCTCTGCCTATCCGGCCTGCCGCCCGGAAGTCGAGCTTGCCGGCGGCACCTATGCCGACATTCCGGTCGATCAGGCTGTCACGGATGGTAATCTTGTCACGTCGCCCGCATGGCCCGCCCATCCGGCATGGCTGTCACAGTTCCTTACTGTGCTCGGCACCAGGATCACCCATAGCTGATCGCAACACCGCCCTGCCTGTTTGCCAACAAGGTTGCAGGTGGGGCGAAACTGAGCGACAGTAAGGTTGGGAGAATGATCCGGAGGAAATCATGTGCAGGCTGTTCATCGGTGCCGATCCTGAACTCTGGCTGAGCGTGACACGTTCGCTGCGTATCGACGGCGTTGTAACGAGCGTCCGGCTTGAGAATTTCTTCTGGTGGGCTCTGGAAGATATTGCGGCACGCGATGATCTCACGGTCAGCCGCCTGATCGGCAAACTTTACGATGAATCACGCAATGAGGGGCACGACCTCGATAATTTTGCGTCGTTCCTGCGAGTCTGCTGCGGACGCTATCTTTCGCTACAGTTGAACGGCCTTGTTCCCACCGACAAGTCAACCGCCATCTCCACACTGGATGCGGAAACAATTTTGGTCAGGGAAAAGGAAAACTATCGCGAGCGGCAATCGTCATGGGAGAAATCTCACGTTAACAACCACGCCGCATAATCTGCGCCATCAGAAAGCCGTTCCACACCCCTCGCAAATCTCTCCCGAAATTTTGACCACCTAAACGCTCTATAGGCCAAAGAATAAGCCTCTTACGCTTTGCCTTATTCGCCGTGAGTGCTATACGGGCGCGACGCATTGAAAAAGAGGCTTCATCCATGGCAAAAATCAAGGTTGCGAACCCAGTCGTTGAACTCGACGGCGACGAGATGACCCGCATTATCTGGCAGTTCATCAAGGACAAGCTGATCCATCCCTATCTCGACGTCGATCTGAAATATTACGATCTGTCGGTTGAAAACCGCGATGCGACCAATGACCAGGTCACCATCGATGCAGCCAACGCCATCAAGGAATATGGCGTCGGCGTAAAGTGCGCGACCATCACCCCTGACGAAGCGCGCGTTGAAGAGTTCAAGCTCAAGAAGATGTGGAAGTCGCCTAATGGTACCATCCGCAACATTCTCGGCGGCGTGATCTTCCGCGAGCCGATCATCTGCAAGAACGTACCGCGTCTCGTGCCGGGCTGGACCCAGCCGATCATCGTTGGCCGTCATGCTTTCGGTGACCAGTACCGTGCGACCGATTTCAAGTTTCCCGGCAAGGGTACGCTTTCGATCAAGTTCGTCGGTGAAGATGGCGAGACCATCGAACACGAAGTCTATCAGGCTCCGTCGGCTGGCGTGGCAATGGCCATGTACAATCTCGACGAATCGATCCGCGAATTTGCACGCGCTTCGCTGAATTACGGCTTGCAGCGCAACTACCCGGTCTATCTCTCGACCAAGAACACCATCCTGAAGGCCTATGACGGTCGCTTCAAGGACATCTTCGAAGAAGTCTACCAGACCGAATTCGCAGACAAGTTCAAGGCTGCAAAGATCTGGTACGAACACCGCCTCATCGACGACATGGTGGCTTCGGCTCTCAAGTGGTCCGGCGGTTATGTATGGGCTTGCAAGAACTACGACGGCGACGTGCAGTCGGATATCGTGGCTCAGGGCTTCGGCTCGCTCGGCCTGATGACCTCGGTTCTGATGACGCCGGATGGCAAGACGGTTGAAGCCGAAGCCGCACACGGCACCGTGACCCGTCACTACCGCCAGCATCAGAAGGGTGAGGAAACCTCGACCAACTCGATCGCTTCGATCTTCGCCTGGACCCGCGGTCTGGCGCATCGCGCAAAGCTCGACGACAACGCCGAGCTGAAGCGTTTTGCCGATACGCTGGAAAAGGTCTGCGTGGACACCGTCGAAAGCGGCTTCATGACCAAGGATCTGGCCCTGCTCATCGGTCCGGATCAGCCTTGGCTCTCGACCACCGGCTTCCTCGACAAGATCGACGAAAACCTCCAGAAGGCCATGGCCGCCTAATAAAATCTTCGACTTTTATTGTCGATATGGAAAACCCGGCAGCACCGCTGCCGGGTTTTTTCATTTCTTTTTCAAGGGAAAAAGCGCATCCTGCCACCGCTTACAGGGAGGATGAAATGGCTGAGTTGAAGCTCTATACCAACCCGATGTCGCGCGGACGTATTGCGCGCTGGATGCTGGAAGAGATCGGCAAACCCTATGATGTGGAAATTCTGGATTTCGGCCCTCCGATGAAGGGACCTGACTACTGCACAATCAATCCGATGGGCAAAGTTCCCGCCCTGCGCCATGGCGATGCGGTGGTGACGGAAGTAGCCGCAATCTGCGCTTATCTCGCAATGACGTTTCCGGAAGCTGGCCTGGCGCCGCACCCCAATGAGCGCGCGGATTTCTTCCGTTGGCTGTTCTTTACGTCAGGTCCCGTGGAAGCCGCCTTGTCCAACCATGCGCTTGGCTTTGAAATCCCCACAGACAAGCAGGGAATGGTCGGCTACGGCAATTACGATATAGTGGTCAACACATTGGAGAAAGCGGTTTCGCGCCATCCATACATCACTGGCGACCGCTTCACGGCAGCTGATGTTTATGTCGGCTCGCACATCGGCTGGGGCCTGCGCTTCGGCACGTTGCCGGCCAGAGGAGCGTTCGTCGCCTATTGGGACCGACTAAAAGATCGCCCCGCCATGAAGCGCGCCACGGAACTGGACGAGGCAGCGGCCGCAGCCACACAGCATTAACAACATAATGCTGGCTGTTCAGGTCACGTAATCTGGCCAGCCAGCTCAAACGTGCGTGAGAATGCCTGCGCACCTTTTGGCGAGAACGCGATGACACGCCCCGCCTCGCGGCGTGCCCAGCCCTTTGAAATGAAATGGTTCAACAGCGCTGCACCGAGCGCTCCGCCCAGATGGTTGCGACGTTCACTCCAGTCGAGGCAGTGACGACAGACCGGGCGCTTGCCCTGCTCCAGAGTGGTCACATCAACGCCAAGGCAACTGAAAAACGACTTGCCCTTTTCTGTCAGCACCGGCTCATTGTCATCAACAATCAGCCCAAGCCGATACGAGGCATCGAGCATTTCCACGCCGCGCTCACCGGCCAGATGGTCATAGCAGATGCGTGCCTTGCGCAGCGCCTGATCTTTCGGGCCGGTCCGCACCCGCACAGCGCCAGTGCGTTGCGCGAGGCCCATAAGCCCCTCGAGGACCTGCGCCACATCTGTTCCAGAAAGCCGGAAATAGCGGTGCCGCCCCTGCTTCTCCGCAACCAGCAAATTGGCCGCATCGAGCTTTGCAAGATGTCCGCTGGCGGTTTGCAGCGTCACACCTGCGGCTGATGCAAGTTCACTGACAGTCAGCGCGCGTCCATCCATCAGTGCCGTGAGCATGTTTGCACGAGCCGGATCACCGAGGAGTGCTGCAACGGAAGCTATGATCGGACCATCTTTCATACTTCGATGCTAACCGAACTATGAAGGAATTTCAATTGCTACATTGTCAGCATCGAAGACATGCATTTCAAGGAGACACGCATGATTACCTGTTTCATCCGCTATCAGATCGACCCGTTCAAAGTGGATGCCTTTGCAGAATATGCGCGCAATTGGGGAAAGACCATCCCGCGCTGCGGCGCTGATCTCATCGGCTATTTCGGGCCGCATGAAGGTTCTTCAACCACGGCCTACGGCGTCTATTCAATCGAAAGCCTTGCCGCGTATGAAGCATATCGCGCACGGCTCGCCGCCGATCCGCTGGGACGCGAGAATTATGAATTTGCACGCCGAGAACAATTCATCCGATCCGAGGACCGCATCTTCCTTAAACTCCAATCCGCACCGCATGGGGAGTTCATCAAGCCATGATTGCCGTCATATTCGAAGTCTGGCCTGCCGATGGCGACAGACGCGAACAGTATCTCGATATTGCCGCAGGCCTGCGCGAAGATCTTTCCAGGATTGACGGTTTCCTGTCGATCGAGCGTTTTCAGAGCCTGGCCGATCCCGACAAATTGCTTTCGCTCTCGTTTTGGCGCGACGACGATGCTGTACGCGAATGGCGCAACCTGCCGTCTCATCGGGTGGCGCAGGGAAAGGGACGCAATGGCGTTTTTGAAAACTACCGTTTGCGTGTAGCCAGCGTCATGCGCGACTACGGCCTGGATGAGCGAAACGAAGCGCCAGACGATAGCCGCACAGTTCATGCGGCCTAATTCCGTTAACAAAAAAGGCCGGGATAACCCGGCCTTTTATTGCATTAGATGATGAGTGCCTTGACCGCCGCAATCGCAGAATCAGCCTTATCGCCATCCGGCCCGCCGGCCTGCGCCATATCCGGGCGACCGCCGCCACCTGCACCACCAAGGGCCGCAGAAGCAGCACGAACCAAATCGACCGCACTAAACCGGCCAACCAGATCTTCCGTCACAGCAGCAACCGCACTGGCCTTGCTATCTTCTCCGATGCCGATGAACAGCACCACACCGGAACCGACCTGCTTTTTGCCTTCGTCGGCAAGCGGCTTGAGATCACGGGGGGAAACGCCAGTCACGATCTTGCCGAGGAAGTTGACGCCATTCACGGCTTCAACGGCGCTGCCGCCATCTGCCGAACCGCCGCCAAGCGCAAGCTTCTTGCGGGCATCGGCAAGTTCGCGTTCCAGCTTCTTGCGTTCATCAAGCAGTGCGTTGACCCGTTCCAGCGCTTCAGATGGTGTCGTCTTCAATGCACCCGCGATGGCCTTTACACGCTCGTCCTGCTCTTCGAGGTAAAGACGTGCTGCCTCACCCGTCAGCGCTTCCATACGCCGAACGCCGGCTGCGACACCAGTATCCGACAGGATGCGGACGAGACCGATATCACCGGTCTGGCGCACATGTGTGCCGCCGCAAAGCTCAACCGAATAGGCCTTGCCTTCCTTCGAACCGTGCTTGGCGGTGCCCATGGAAACGACGCGAACTTCATCGCCGTATTTCTCACCGAACAGTGCCATGGCACCCTCGGCAATCGCATCGTCAACAGCCATCAGACGGGTGCTGACGGGAGCATTCTGCAGAATGATTTCATTAGCGAGGCTTTCCACCTGCGTCAGCTCTTCAGCCGAGAGCGGCTTCGGATGCGAAAAGTCGAAACGCAGACGATCCGGTGCAACGAGCGAGCCCTTCTGTGCGACATGGCTACCAAGCGTTTCACGCAGTGCCTCATGCAGAAGATGGGTCGCCGAGTGGTTGGAACGGATGCGCGTGCGGCGCACTGAATCTACTTTCAGTTCGACAGCATCGCCAGTTTTCGCCGTCCCCTTGGTGACTTCGCCGATGTGAACGAAGACGCCCTCGCCCTTCTTCTGCGTATCCTTGATTGCAATAGCAAAACCTTCACCAGAGATTGTGCCGGTGTCGCCCTGCTGGCCACCGGATTCTCCATAGAAAGGAGTCTGGTTGACGACGACGACCACGGTCTCGCCTTCGGAAGCCGACTGCACTTCCGCACCGTCGCGCACCAAAGCCGTAATAACGCCTTCGGCAGTCTCGGTCTCATATCCAAGGAATTCAGTCGCGCCGACCCTATCCTTGATACCGAACCAGATCGTTTCGGTTGCAGCTTCGCCGGAACCAGCCCAATTGGCACGGGCCTCGGCCTTCTGGCGTTCCATGGCGGCACTGAAGCCATCCGTATCCACAGCAATGCCGCGTTGACGAAGAGCATCCTGCGTCAGATCGAGCGGGAAGCCATAGGTGTCGTAAAGCTTGAAAGCGGTTTCGCCATCGAGCCGACCACCTTCAACAAGGCTTTCCGTCGCATCCGACAGAAGACCAAGACCGCGATCCAGCGTCTTGCGGAAACGGGTTTCCTCGAGCTTGAGCGTTTCGGAGATCAGCGCATCGGCGCGGATCAGTTCCGGATAAGCCTGTCCCATTTCGCGGATCAGAGCAGGCAACAGACGCCACATCAATGGCTCCTTCGCACCCAGAAGCTGGGCATGACGCATTGCACGGCGCATGATGCGACGCAGCACGTAGCCACGGCCTTCGTTGGAAGGCAGGACACCGTCGGCGATCAGGAAGCTCGATGCGCGCAGATGGTCAGCAATGACGCGGTGGCTGGCGCGGAACTCACCTTCAGCCTTCACGCCGGTTGCTTCTTCGGAAGCGCGGATCAGTGCCTTGAAGAGATCGATATCGTAATTGTCATGCACGCCCTGCAGGACCGCAGCGACGCGCTCCAGCCCCATGCCCGTGTCGATGGACGGACGAGGCAGGTCAATGCGCTGTTCGGGCGTGATCTGCTCGAACTGCATAAAAACGAGGTTCCAGATTTCGATGAAACGGTCACCGTCTTCGTCAGCCGATCCGGGAGGGCCGCCCCATATATGGTCGCCATGGTCAAAAAAGATTTCAGAGCACGGACCGCATGGGCCGGTATCGCCCATAGCCCAGAAATTATCGCTGGTAGCAATGCGGATAATGCGGTCATCGGAAAGACCGGCGATCTTCTTCCAGTAATTCGCGGCGTCGTCGTCCGTATGATAAACGGTGACGAGCAGCTTGTCCTTCGGAAGGCCGAATTCCTTCGTGATCAGATTCCAGGCGAAGCTGATGGCATCTTCCTTGAAATAGTCGCCAAACGAGAAATTGCCCAGCATTTCAAAGAAGGTGTGATGGCGAGCGGTATAGCCGACATTGTCCAGATCGTTGTGCTTGCCGCCGGCGCGAACGCATTTCTGCGAGGTAGTCGCACGATTATAGGAACGATGCTCAAGGCCAGTAAAAACATTCTTGAACTGCACCATGCCCGCATTGGTGAACATCAGCGTCGGATCGTTACGCGGAACGAGCGGGCTCGATGGAACGACCTCGTGCCCGTTCTTGCGGAAATAGTCGAGGAATGTAGACCTAATCTCGTTGACGCCAGCCATAAGTCACCCTTGGGCTTTTTGCCCTGCACGGATGCAGCTTTGCAAAAAGCTGCATAAATTATCCTGTTCAAACTCCCACAGCCACCAACGATTATCGAAAGCCCGAGGCTCTCCCGCACCGTTAGAATGTGAAGTGGAGTTTTCGGTTGACCGCTTTTAACGGTGCCTTGCTTTTCTGTCCAGATAAGTACGCTGCGCCATAAAAGCAATTTCTGCTGAATGACGATAAATGCAGGCGGAAAATCAGCTCTGTCCGCCCGCAAAAAATCTCGTCGCAAAAACAAAAGCCCCGTGCAATTGCACGGGGCTTCGATAATTCATTCGATGCTGTCTATCTTACATTTCGGCAGCGTCGCCTGCGTCGTCTTCCGGTCCGCCATCTTCGAGGAACTGTTCAGCAATCAGACCGGCATTCTGACGAAGCGTCGTCTCGATCTCGCGGGCCACTTCAGGGTTGTCCTTGAGATACTGCTTGGCGTTTTCACGGCCCTGCCCCAGTCGCTGGGAATTATACGAGAACCATGCACCAGACTTCTCGACAACACCGGCTTTCACGCCAAGATCGATCAACTCACCGGTCTTGGAAACGCCAGCGCCATACATGATGTCGAACTCGACCTGTTTGAAGGGAGGAGCAAGCTTGTTCTTGACGACCTTCACACGGGTCTGGTTACCAACAACCTCATCACGTTCCTTAATCGAACCGATACGGCGAATATCGAGACGAACTGAAGCGTAGAACTTGAGGGCGTTACCGCCGGTCGTCGTTTCCGGCGAACCGAACATCACGCCGATCTTCATACGAATCTGGTTGATGAAGATCACCATGCAATTCGAACGCGAGATCGATGCGGTCAACTTGCGCAGTGCCTGGCTCATGAGACGAGCCTGAAGGCCTGGCAAGGAGTCACCCATTTCGCCTTCGATTTCCGCACGCGGCGTCAAGGCAGCGACGGAGTCGACGACGAGAACGTCGATAGCGCCCGAACGCACAAGCGTGTCAGTGATTTCAAGTGCCTGTTCGCCCGTATCCGGCTGCGAAATAAGCAGGTTTTCCAGATCTACACCCAGCTTGCGCGCATAGACAGGATCAAGCGCATGTTCCGCATCGACGAACGCACAGATACCGCCCTTCTTCTGTGCTTCCGCGATCGTATGCAACGCAAGTGTCGTCTTACCGGAGCTTTCCGGTCCGTAAATCTCAACAATACGTCCTTTGGGCAAGCCGCCGACACCTAGCGCGATGTCCAGAGAAAGCGAGCCGGTCGGAACGGTTTCGATCTCGATAACCGGGGCATTTTTCCCCAGACGCATGATCGAGCCCTTACCGAACGCCCTTTCGATTTGCGACAGTGCCGCATCGAGAGCCTTAGTCTTGTCCACTGAATTTTCCTCAACAAGTCGCAATGAATTCTGAGACATCTTACACCATCCTCTTGTCTCGCTAGAAGCCCGGCAGGCTCGTTGCCACTATCTATTTGTATCTGTTTTGTTCTCTTTTGGCAATGAGGCTAACCTGTTGAATATAAACGATTCCGTATTTTTGTTCTATAATCGTTCTCTAACATCAGCGAATACGAAAATAATCGAACTATCCACGAATTAACTTAATTCGAACCAAACGGCTCATCTACCGATTCGGAAAGACAAAGAAAAACGCAGCCCTTCTTTCGAAGAACTACGTTCTTTTTGAAGCCTATTACCCTGGGAAGGGAATCAGCTTGCGGCGCGAAGCGGCGAGATCTGGATTTCCACACGGCGGTTCTGTGCACGGCCTTCCGGTGTTGCATTAGTGGCAACTGGCTGGCTCGCACCGTAGCCGATAACGGCGAAGCGACGCGGATCAATACCCTGCGAACCGAGATAGCTTGCAACCGAAGCGGCACGGCGCTGCGAAAGAGCCTGATTATGACTGACACTGCCGGTCGAATCGGTGTGGCCATAAACGTCCACAAGTGTCTGGTTGAACTTGCGCAGCACAATCGCGACCGAATTAAGCGTCGGATAGAACTGGCTCTTCACCTGATCCTGATCGGTATCGAAAGTAATGCTGGACGGCATATTCAGGATGATCTGGTCGCCGTTACGGGTCACGGAAACACCGGTGCCCTGCAACTGTGCGCGGAGCTCATTTTCCTGGCGATCCATGTAATTGCCGATTGCACCACCGCCGAGGGCACCAATACCGGCACCGATCAGAACGGCATTGCGCTGCGCGCGGCTGGAACCGCCGACCATCAGGCCGCCGAGGGCACCAACAGCCGCGCCAATCGCAGCACCGCCCGCAGTGTTCGACATCTTCTGTTCACCGGTATAGGGGTCGGTGGTGCAGCCTGCCAGAAATGTGGCGGCGAAAAGGGCAATACCGATCTTCTTCAGCATGAAATGGTCATCCTCAATTAGCGAATCCGCTCGCATGATAATAGCGATTAAGGCCGGATGGTGTCTCAAATGCGAGTTTGAATCCAGCCTTTCGCTTTTTAACTGAAGCCTCCGCAACTGCGCAACTGCGTGGCGTAACGATTGGCCATGGATTGGGCACGTTTTGCGCCATTGAGCGCGGTAGCATTCCCGCGCCAGACACCACGCGCGTAACCGCCGTGGCCCGAATAGTAAGCGAGATAAAGGCTATATGCATCGGCGCGATTGATGCCGTTTTTCAGATAGCTTTGATAGTGATACCAGCCAATGAAATGGATAGCGTCCGCGAAATTGGTGCGCGATGCCGTCCATCGACCGGTTTCCCGCTTGTAACGATCCCACGTGCCGTTCAGCGCCTGGGAATAGCCATAGGCGCTGGAAGCCCGCTTCCACGGTATGATCCAGAGAATCTTGGTCCGTGGCGGGCGTGCATAGGGCTGGAAGCCGGATTCGGTATAGATTGTGGCCATCAGAACCGGAACCGGAACACCGAATTCGCGCGAAACCCGCGTGGCAGCCGTCTGCCAGTTATTGAACCAACCGTCGCGTTGATCAAAGACCGCACACACATTGTTGACCTGCCGTGGGGCGGTCGCGCAGCCTCCTAGGATCACGAGCGCGACGAGAAACAAAACGCGCATCATGGAAAACCTCGTCTCTTTGTAAAAATTGATAAAATGTAAAGATTAAGAAGACCTTTCTAACGACAGGTCGCCACTTCCGTCGCTCTTCAAACCCGCGTGAAGAAGCAAAGCAAAAGCCGTTGCCAATACGACAGCGGCTCGAACTGTGGATGAATGTGGATAACTATGGGGAAAGCGTGTTTCTGGAGGGTTCGAGGCTGAAACAGAATCGCTCCAAACGTCAACGGCGCCCCTGACGCTCCTGCCGCAGCCGCGCCCAATATTCGAGGCGCTTGCGAATATCCCGCTCAAAACCCCGCTCCGGCGGATCGTAGAATTTCTGCCGGCCCATGTTTTCGGGGAAATAATCCTGCCCCGAAAACGCGTCTGGCTGGTCATGGTCATAGGCATAGCCATCACCATAACCCTCATTTTTCATGAGCTTGGTCGGCGCGTTGAGAATATGCTTCGGCGGCAACAGGGAACCGTTTTCCTTGGCCGCGCGCATCGAAGCTTTGTAAGCCACATAGACAGCGTTCGATTTCGGAGCCGTCGCAAGATAAACGCAGGCCTGCGCCAGTGCCAGTTCGCCTTCCGGCGAACCGAGATAGTCATACGCATCCTTGGCAGCGTTGCAGATGACCAGTGCCTGCGGATCAGCAAGGCCGATATCCTCCACGGCCATGCGCACGAGCCGCCGTCCAAGATATAGCGGGTCTTCGCCCGCATCAAACATACGGGAAAGATAATAAAGCGCCGCATCGGGGTCCGATCCCCGCACCGACTTATGCAGCGCCGAGATCAGATTGTAATGCCCGTCCTGCCCCTTGTCATAAACCGGGGCGCGGCGTTGCACGACATCCTGCAGCTTTTCGGCGGTAAACACTTCATCGGGACGGGCTGCGCGCCAGACTTCCTCGGCAAGCGTCAGCGCAGCACGTCCATCGCCGTCAGCCATACGAACAAGGCTGGCCCGCGCTTCCTCGTCCAACGGCAAAGGGCGTTCTTCCTGTTCTTCGGCACGGGTCAGAAGTGTTGCAATGCTCTGGCCATCATGAGGGTGAAAAGTCAGCACCCTCGCCCTGGACAAAAGAGCGGCATTGAGTTCAAACGACGGATTTTCAGTCGTGGCACCGATCAGGATAACCGTGCCGTCTTCCATGACCGGCAGAAACGAATCCTGTTGCGCACGATTGAAGCGATGAATTTCGTCTACGAAAAGCAGCGTCTGACGTCCCGACATGCGCCGCGCGCGGGCCGCTTCAAAAACCTTCTTGAGATCGGCGACCCCAGAGAAGATCGCCGAAATCTGTTCAAATGCGAGATCAGTCTCTCCGGCAAGCAGGCGGGCAACGGTCGTCTTGCCGGTACCGGGAGGCCCCCAGAAGATCATGGAGCCGAGCGAACCGGACGCAATCATGCGTGTCAGCACACCTTCAGGCCCGGTCAGATGTTCCTGACCGGTTACTTCCGACAAATGCTTCGGACGCAGACGATCAGCAAGCGGCCGGTTGCGGTCCGCGTTCGGGTCTGCCGCTGCTGAGAAAAGGTCGCTCATTCACTTGCTCTATCAAAAGACTAATGCCGCTTCAGGCATAGTCTCACCTGAAGCGGCATGCAACTTTTGGCGATGTCCAACGATAAGATTTAGCGCACAAACTGACGCAATAGGGTACCGTTGCGTTCCACCTCAAGCCGCCAGGCAAGACCACGTCCTGCATCCAGAATCGCAGTCATATCCTCCACGGTGCGGATAGGGTTGCCGTTAATGCTACGAACAATGTCACCGGGGCGCAATCCGAGCCGCGCCGCTGGCGAACCGGAATAGACATCGACAACGGCCACTCCCTGGCTATCATTCTTGAGACGCAGTTTTTTAGCCGTGGATGGCGTCAGCACAAGGACAGCGGCGCCGGCGAAGGGATTATCGCCCTTGATCACCTGCGGCGCAGTTTCCTTAACTTCAGGCGCTTTGGAGAGCTTCACCGGGATGGTCTGGTTCTTTCCGTCCCGCATGATTTCGATCGACACGGTGTTGCCGATGCCAGCCGTTGACAGACGGTATCCCAGCACATCCTGATTATCGACGCGAACGCCCTGGACGGACAGCACTACATCGCCGATCTTCAGCCCTGCCGCTTCTGCCGGGCCACCTTTTGCTACTGCCGTAATCAAAGCCCCGTAAGGCTTCTCCATTCCAAGCCCCTCGGCTAGATCAGAGGTCACCCCCTGAAAAGTTGCGCCGATATAGGGGCGCTCGAAACTTTTGCTGCCATTCTGTGCAGCTTCCACGACGGCGCGGACCATATTGGACGGAATCGCGAAGCCGATGCCGACGGAGCCGCCAGAGCGCGAATAGATAGCGGTATTGATACCAATCAGACGTCCACGCATGTCGATCAATGCGCCGCCGGAGTTACCGGGATTGATCGCAGCATCTGTCTGAATGAAGAAATCGAAATCGGAAATGCCGACCTGTGTACGTGATTGCGCCGACACGATACCGCTCGTCACAGTTTGCCCAACCCCGAACGGATTGCCGATGGCGAGCACCAGATCGCCAACTTCGACTTCGTCGGAATTGCCGAGCCCCAACACGGGAAACTTGTCCTTGGCTTCGATTTTCAACACGGCAAGGTCTGTGGTTTCGTCGCGAAGGAGCAGTTTGCTTTCAAACTCACGACCATCCGACAAGGCGACCTTGATTTCGTCAGCGTCCTTGATGACGTGATTGTTCGTCACGACGATGCCTGAACTGTCAACGATCACGCCGGAACCAAGTGATTGCTGAATGCGCGGTTTACTTCCCCCGAACTGCCGCCCGAAAAATTGCTCGAAGAACGGATCACCGGCAAACGGCGAGCGTGCCTGAACCTGGCGCGCGGCATAGACATTCACGACAGCGGGTGTGGTTTCCTTCACAAGCGGAGCGAAGGAAAGTTGCATATCAGCGCGGCTGAGCGGCACTTCCTTGGGAGGCGTTACGGGCGCATCCTGCGCCATAGCAGACGGCACAGCCAGTCCGACCGACGCCACTACAAGACCCAATATACCTAAACGTCGCCAATTCATGCACATACTCCGCGCTTATCAAGCTTACTGCCGCTTTCGGGAAAGCATGCAAGACTCGGTCTTGAATGTAGTCAACTGAGGGCAAGGATAAAGGGCCACATTGTGACCTTGGACAGCAAACAGGCAATTTTTCGTGAAGCGCCTGCCCCCGAACGACTGGAAACACGGCCTGCGCAAAGAAAAAGGGCCGCACAAGGCGGCCCTTTTCAATAGTCAGAAACAGTGCAGATTATGCTGCGTCTGCTTCTGCAGCCTGTTCGGCTTCGACGCGGGCGCGGTCAGCCTTGCCCTTTGCATCGACATCGCGTTCCACGAATTCAACAACTGCCAGAGGCGCGTTGTCGCCAGCGCGGAAGCCAGCCTTCATGATGCGGATGTAGCCACCGTTGCGGGTTGCATAGCGAGCAGCCAGCGTATCGAACAGCTTTGCAACGAGCTTGACGTCGCGAATAGCCGAGATTGCCTGACGGCGAGCATGCAGATCGCCGCGCTTGCCAAGCGTGACAAGCTTTTCAACGATCGGGCGAATTTCCTTAGCCTTAGGAAGCGTCGTCACAATCTGCTCGTGTTCGATAAGCGAAGCAGCCATGTTGGCGAACATCGCCTTGCGGTGCGAGGCAGTGCGGTTCAGCTTACGGTATCCGTTACCGTGACGCATGAGCCTTCTCCTTAATTAGTTCTAGCCGGATTGCCGGTCTTAATATTGGTCTTCGTAGCGCTTTGCGAGATCTTCGATATTTTCCGGCGGCCAGGACGGGATTTCCATACCGAGATGGAGACCCATCGATGCCAGAACTTCCTTGATCTCGTTGAGCGACTTGCGGCCGAAATTCGGAGTCCGCAGCATCTCGGCTTCCGTCTTCTGGATCAGATCGCCGATGTAGACGATGTTGTCGTTCTTCAGGCAGTTTGCCGAACGGACGGACAGTTCGAGTTCGTCCACCTTCTTGAGCAGAGCCGGGTTGAAAGCCAGTTCCGCAACCTGTTCCTGCGGAGCTTCCTTCTGAGGCTCTTCGAAGTTGACGAAGATCGCCAGCTGGTCCTGGAGAATACGAGCAGCATATGCCACTGCGTCTTCACCGCTGACCGAGCCGTTTGTCTCGATGTTCAGCGTCAGCTTGTCATAATCGAGAACCTGACCTTCACGGGTGTTCTCGATCTTGTACGACACCTTGCGAACCGGAGAGTAGAGGCTGTCAACCGGGATAAGCCCGATAGGAGCATCTTCTGCGCGGTTGCGGTCGGCAGGCACATAGCCCTTGCCGGTGTTGACGGTGAATTCCATGCGGATTTCAGCGCCTTCGTCCAGCGTGCAGATGACGTGATCCGGGTTGAGGATCTCGACATCGCCGACAGTCTGAATGTCGCCAGCCGTAACGACGCCTGGGCCTTCCTTGCGGACGACCATGCGCTTCGGGCCCTCGCCTTCCATACGGATGGCGATTTCCTTGACGTTCAGAACGATATCCGTAACGTCTTCGCGGACGCCCGGGATCGAAGAGAATTCATGCAGAACGCCATCAATCTGAATGGCGGTCACGGCAGCGCCGCGAAGCGACGACAGAAGCACGCGACGCAGAGCATTGCCGAGCGTAAGACCGAAGCCGCGTTCCAGCGGTTCAGCAACGACGGTTGCATGCGTGCGGGAGCCGTTGGTGATAAATTCCACCTTGTTCGGCTTGATGAGTTCCTGCCAGTTCTTCTGGATCATGTAAGTATCCCTCTATCAATCGTCGCTACCATCCTATCGTAGCGATCAAGTGTAGAAACCGCAGAGGAGCCCCGAACTTGGAAAGCCCGAGGCTCGTACGGCATGTGAACGAGGATTAGACCCGGCGCTTCTTGCGCGGACGGCAACCGTTGTGCGGGATCGGCGTAACATCGCGGATCGACGTGATCACAAAGCCCGCAGCCTGGAGGGCGCGCAGCGCGGATTCACGGCCAGAGCCCGGTCCGCAAACCTCGACTTCGAGGGAGCGCATGCCATGTTCCTGAGCCTTCTTGGCGCAATCTTCGGCAGCGATCTGAGCGGCAAACGGGGTCGACTTACGCGAACCCTTGAAACCCTGAGCACCGGCAGACGACCAGGCAATCGCATTGCCCTGAGCATCCGTGATGGTGATCATGGTGTTGTTGAACGTCGAATTTACGTGGGCAACGCCCGACGAGATGTTTTTACGCTCGCGACGGCGAACGCGCGTGGCTTCCTTGGCCATGACAGTCCTTTCAATCGATCTCTACACCGCCGTAATTCCAGCGGCTACACCGGTCCTCAAGAAAGGACCAGCATCAAACCCAACCGGCGCACCGGAAAGGCCCGACGGAACATATGTCCCGTCGAAATTACTTCTTCTTGCCTGCGATTGCCTTCGCCGGACCCTTACGGGTGCGTGCGTTGGTGTGCGTGCGCTGACCGCGAACCGGCAGCGAACGACGATGACGCAGACCGCGGTAGCAGCCCAGGTCCATCAGGCGCTTGATGTTCATCGAAACTTCACGACGCAGGTCACCTTCGACCTGGTAGTCAGCATCGATTGCTTCGCGGATCTGAAGGACTTCAGCATCCGACAGCTGGTTAACGCGACGATCGTCAGCAATGCCGACCTTCGTTACGATTTCCCGAGCAAATTTCGGTCCGATCCCGTGGATGTACTGAAGCGCAATAACAACGCGCTTGTTCGTCGGGATGTTGACGCCAGCGATACGTGCCACGTCTGTTCTCCTTGAGTTATAAAAAATTCCATCTGGCAGATGCGATCAACCAGACAGCATTAAACGACCGGTACCGGCCTCATTCGATTTCCGCCGATACCCGCCATTCAAAACCAGTTGAAGTGGCGCAGTCTTTGACGGAATCGCCCGAAAAAGTCAACTATTAAACGTTCGTAAAGCCGTGAAACCCGGCCCACAGACGAATCAATCAACTTCTGGAAGCAATAAACGGGCAGAAAATGCTTCACGCTTTCCCTGCCCGTAATGGAATGAGGCTTCTTCAAGCCTCTTCTATTTTCATGCCGGAACCAGAATCCTCTCGATTTCGGCAGTAACTTCTTCAACCGGCGCCATGCCATTGATGACGCGCAGTTCACCGGTTCCGGCGTAATAGCTCGAAAGCGGCGCAGTCTTTTCGCGGTATTCAACGAGACGCTTGCGGAAAGCTTCCGGATTGTCGTCCGAGCGGACCTGACCACCCTTGGCAATCGTTTCAGCCACGCGGCTCTCCATCCGCTTGACCAGAGCATTCTCATCAACCTTCAGCTCGATGACTGCATCAAGCTTGAGGCCCTTCCCCGCCAGCATGGTCCCCAGAGCCTGAGCCTGTGGAACCGTGCGTGGATAGCCGTCAAGAATAAAACCGTTCGCGCAGTCAGGAGCATCAATACGCTCAGATACGATCTGGTTTACAATCTCGTCAGAAACCAGTTGCCCGGCGTCCATCACGGCCTTGGCGCGCTTCCCGATCTCACTCTGCTGGGCGACTGCTGCACGCAGCATGTCGCCGGTCGAGAGCTGAGGAATTCCATGCTTCTTGGTAAGAAGTCCAGCCTGCGTCCCCTTACCTGCTCCGGGCGGCCCAAGAAGTATCAGTCTCATTTATTGCGTTTCCCACCTCTGAGTTTGGACTTCTTGATCAGCCCTTCATACTGATGGGCGATCAGATGCCCCTGAATTTGCGCAACCGTATCGAGCGTAACGCTCACGACGATCAGCAGCGAAGTACCACCGAGATAGAACGGCACACCGGTTGCGGAAATCAGGAATTCCGGCAGGAGACAAACAAGCACGATATAGATGGCGCCGACAACAGTGATGCGTGTCAGCACATAGTCTATGTATTCGGCGGTACGCTCGCCCGGACGGATACCCGGGATAAAGCCGGAATGCTTCTTGAGCTGGTCAGCGGTGTCCTTGGGATTGAACACAATGGCCGTATAGAAGAAGCAGAAGAATGCCATCAATGCAGCATAGAACAGCATGTAAAGCGGCTGTCCATGACCAAGCGCATTGAGAATGGTCGTAGCCCATGCAGGCATTTCCGTCGTGTTGGCGAAGCCCGCAACGGTCGCAGGCAGAAGCAGCAGCGACGAAGCGAAAATCGGAGGGATAACGCCTGCAGTGTTAAGCTTCAGCGGCAGATGCGACGTGTCGCCCTGGAACATGCGGTTACCGACTTGACGCTTCGGATACTGGATCAGAAGGCGACGCTGCGCGCGTTCAACGAAAACAATGACCGCAATCAGCACGATGGCAAGAATGATGACGCCCAGAATGAGGCCCGTCGACAGCGCGCCGGTACGACCAAGTTCCAGCGTACCGGAAATGGCATGCGGCAGGTTGGCCACGATACCGGAGAAGATGATCAGCGAAATACCGTTACCGATGCCGCGCGCGGTGATCTGTTCGCCAAGCCACATCAGGAACATCGTGCCACCAACAAGGGTGATCACCGACGAAACGACGAAGAACGGTCCCGGATTGGTGACAATACCGTTACCGGACTGCAAACCGACCGAAATCGCGTAGGCCTGAACAAGCGCCAGAAGCACCGTGCCGTAACGCGTATACTGATTGATGATCTTGCGACCCGCCTCGCCTTCCTTCTTCAGCGCTTCAAGCGACGGCACAACGGACGTCATGAGCTGCACGATAATGGAGGCAGAGATATAAGGCATGATGCCGAGCGCGAAAATGGCCATACGACCAACGGCACCACCGGCGAACATGTTGAAAAGTCCGAGCACACCCTGGCTATGCTGCTGGAAAGCCTGCGCAAGCGCGTCAGGATTGATGCCGGGAAGCGGAATATAGGTGCCGAACCGGTATACGAGCAAAGCACCCAGCGTGAACCAGATGCGCTTCTTGAGTTCTTCTGCCTTCGAGAAAGCCGAAAAATTGAGATTGGAAACTAGCTGTTCAGCAGCCGATGCCATTAAATTTCTCCGGTGAAAAGTCTCCGGTCCTCCGCCCCCGTCAGCGCAATCTATAGCGGTCGCGCCTCGAGACTAAAAAGACCCTACCCAGATATGCGCATTGGCATAAATGTGCAAGCGGCGGCACTAAGGCCGCCGCTTTTTATTTTTGTATCGAAGCCTTATTCGGCAGCGGCTTCAGGAAGCTTGATGCTACCACCGGCCTTTTCGATCTTTTCGACCGCAGCCTTGGAAGCACCGGCTACCTCGAAAGCAATCTTTGCCTTCAGTTCGCCGTCCGAAAGGATGCGAACGCCGTCCCTGGCACGACGAATCACGCCAGCAGCCTTCAGCGAATCGAGGTTCACAACAGCCTTGGCGTCGAGCTTGCCTGCATCGATAGCGGCCTGAATACGGCCAAGCGACACAACGTTGAAGCTCTTTGCGAAGATGTTGGTGAAGCCGCGCTTCGGCAGACGGCGGTAGATTGGCATCTGGCCGCCTTCAAAGCCATTGATCGCGACGCCCGAACGGGACTTCTGACCCTTGACACCACGACCACCGGTCTTGCCGGTGCCCGAACCGATACCACGGCCAACGCGCTTGCGCGCCTTGACAGAACCTGGCTTGTCACGCAGATCGTTGAGTTTCATATCTCTATCTCCCTGCGCTATCACGCCTCGTCCACAACTCGAACGAGATGTGGAAGCTTGGCGATCATGCCACGAACTGCCGGAGTATCTTCCAGCGTGCTGCGGCGGTGCATTTTATTAAGACCCAGACCGATCAGCGTTGCGCGCTGCTCGGCTGGACGACGGATTGGGCTTCCGATCTGCTCGACCGTAACCGTCTTGCCCTTCTTCTCAGCCATCACTCAAATCCCTTGTCTATGGCGTATCCGGTGGCCTGAGCGGCCCCGGACGAACACAAACTATCGGCTATTCTTCCGAACCGACCACATCATGGCGGCGAGCCTGAAGGGTCGAGTACTTGATGCCGCGCTGTGCAGCGATGTCCTTCGGATGCATCTGATGCTTCAGAGCATCGAACGTCGCACGAACCATGTTGTAAGGGTTCGACGAACCGAGCGACTTGGCGACAACGTCCTGAACGCCGAGCGTTTCGAACACTGCACGCATCGGACCACCGGCGATGATACCCTTACCAGCAGGAGCTGCGCGAAGCAGAACCTTGCCAGCGCCGTGACGGCCTTCAACATCGTGATGCAGCGTACGGCCCGAACGCAGCGGTACGAAGATCATGTCGCGCTTGGCAGCTTCCGTAGCCTTACGGATAGCTTCCGGCACTTCACGTGCCTTGCCATGACCGA
The DNA here is from genome assembly GCF_902825325.1 of Brucella tritici. Classification (GTDB taxonomy): domain Bacteria; phylum Pseudomonadota; class Alphaproteobacteria; order Rhizobiales; family Rhizobiaceae; genus Brucella. Next base: position 299,790 of record NZ_CADEAR010000006.1, read on the forward strand.
AGCCTACGCGGCCCTTCTGGTCGCCAACAACGACGAGCGCAGCAAAACCGAAGCGACGGCCGCCCTTGACGACCTTGGCAACACGGTTGATGTGAACGAGCTTATCGACGAATTCGCTGTCGCGCTCCTCACGGCCGCGATCTTCGCGGTTACGTTCTCTCTGTGCCATATCCTGATTTCCTTTTTCTTTTCCGGAAGCACAAAATGCTATTAGAAGCTCAGTCCGCCTTCGCGGGCAGCTTCGGCGAGAGCCTTCACGCGGCCGTGGTAAATGAATGCACCACGGTCGAACACTACTTCGCTGACGCCTGCTTTAACGGCACGCTCGGCAACCAGCTTGCCAACTGCAGCTGCTGCTGCGGAGTCGGCGCCGGTCTTGAGCTTGCCCTTCAGGTCGCCATCCAGGGTCGAAGCAGCTGCGATGGTAACACCGCGAACGTCGTCGATAACCTGAACGTAGATGTTCTTGGAAGAGCGGTGCACGCTGAGACGCGGACGGCCGTTTGCGACAGCCTTGACCTGACGGCGTACACGAGCAGCGCGACGCTGCAAAGTTTCTTTTGGCGATGCCATGACGCGCTTCCCTTACTTCTTCTTGCCTTCTTTGCGGACGATCTTCTCGCCAGCATACTTGACGCCCTTGCCCTTGTAAGGCTCGGGGCCGCGATATTCGCGGATCTCAGCCGCGACCTGACCGACCTGCTGCTTGTCGATACCGGTGACGACGATTTCCGTCGGCTTCGGAACAGCAACAGTGATGCCGGCAGGCACGTCGTAGACCACTTCGTGGCTGAAGCCGAGCGAAAGCTGCAGGTTCTTGCCCTGCATGGCAGCGCGGTAACCGACGCCGCTGATTTCGAGCTTCTTTTCGAAGCCGTCCTTCACGCCAACAAAAATGTTGGAGATCATCGTGCGGGACATGCCCCACTTCGAACGAGCTTCCTTCGACTGGTCGCGAGGATCGACGCTTACGGCGCCGTCTTCCATCTTGACCAGAACTTCATCGTGCACGACGAAGGAGAGTTCACCCTTCGCGCCCTTGGCCTTGACGATCTGCCCATCAACACTGGCGGTCACGCCTGCCGGGACCGGCACGGGTTTTTTACCGATACGAGACATTTTAATACCTGTCTTTTATCTGTTCGCTGTCAACCGCATCAGAAGATGCGGCAGAGCAGCTCACCACCAACGTTTTGTTCACGGGCTTCATGATCCGCCATAACGCCTTTCGGCGTAGAGAGGATCGAGATGCCGAGGCCGTTTGCGACCTGCGGGATCGACTTGACCGACACGTAAACGCGACGGCCAGGCTTCGATACGCGGCTGATCTCACGGATAACCGGAACACCTTCATAGTACTTCAGTTCGATTTCGATCTCGGCCTTGCCGTTCACGAACTCGCTCTGCGAGTAACCGCGGATGTAACCTTCAGACTGAAGAACATCGAGAACGCGGGCGCGCAGCTTGGAAGCCGGGGTCGTAACCTTGGTCTTCTTGCGGCCTACTGCGTTGCGGATACGGGTCAGCATATCGCCGAGAGGATCTGACACAGACATATGCTACTCCTTACCAGCTCGACTTGACGATGCCCGGGATCTGACCGAGCGAACCCAACTGACGGAGCGCAATACGCGACATCTTCAGTTTACGGTAATAACCACGCGGACGGCCCGAAACTTCGCAACGATTGCGAATACGAACCTTCGATGAATTGCGCGGCAGTTCGGCAAGCCGGATAGTGGCGCGGAAGCGCTCCTCCAGCGGAAGGCCCTGATCCATTACGATCGCCTTCAGACGTGCACGCTTGTCAGCGTGACGCTTAACCAACTTTTCGCGGCGCTTGTTTTTTTCGACTGCGCTAGTCTTGGCCATATTAATATACCTCGCTACGCTTGCCGTTACTGCCGGAAGGGGAAGTTGAATGCACGCAGAAGAGCGCGCGCTTCATCATCCGTCTTGGCGGTCGTGCAAACGATGATGTCCATGCCCCAGATCTGATCAACCTTGTCGTAGTTGATTTCCGGAAACACGATGTGCTCCTTGATGCCCATGGCATAGTTGCCACGTCCGTCAAAGCTCTTCGGGTTCAGGCCGCGGAAGTCGCGAACGCGAGGAAGAGCGATCGTGATAAAACGATCAAGGAATTCGTACATGCGATCCTGGCGAAGGGTAACCTTCGTGCCGATCGGCATGCCTTCACGCAACTTGAACGTTGCGATCGAGTTACGGGCGCGGGTGATAACAGCCTTTTGACCGGCGATCAAGCCAAGGTCTTCAGCGGCAATCGCCGGCTTCTTGGAGTCGCCAGTGGCTTCGCCAACGCCCATGTTGAGGACAACCTTGGTGATGCGCGGAATCTGCATCTCGTTGTCGTATTTGAATTCTTCAAGCAGAGCCTTACGAATGTTCTCGTTGTAAAGCTTCTTGAAGCGGGGAAGTGCCTTAGCTTCAGCCATCGATCAGCGCTCCAGAACGTTTTGCGACACGAACCTTCTTGCCGTCCTCGACGCGGAAACCGACGCGGGTCGGCTTACCGTCCTTCGGATCAGCAATTGCCAGGTTGGACAGGTGAATCGGCGCTTCCTTGGAGATAATGCCGGCTTCCTGGGTCTGGGTCTGACGCTGATGACGCTTCACAATGTTGATACCGCGAACGAGCGCCTGCTCGTCCTTTGGCATAACCTTGAGAACTTCGCCTTTACGGCCCTTGTCCTTACCGGACAGCACGACAACGCTGTCGCCTTTGCGAATCTTCTGCATCGTCTTGCTTCCTTACAGAACTTCCGGGGCCAGCGAGATGATCTTCATGTGGTTCTTTGCGCGGAGTTCGCGCGGAACCGGTCCGAAGATACGCGTGCCGATCGGCTCTTTCTTGTTATCGATGAGAACGGCTGCATTGTTATCGAAACGAATAACGCTGCCGTCCGGACGACGGATGTCCTTGGCGGTGCGTACAACAACCGCCTTCATCACGTCACCCTTTTTGACGCGGCCGCGCGGAATAGCTTCCTTGATCGACACCACAATGATGTCACCAACGGAAGCGTAACGCCGCTTCGAGCCGCCCAGCACCTTGATGCACATGACACGACGTGCGCCGGAGTTATCCGCCACGTCGAGGTTTGTTTGCATCTGAATCATGACTGGCCGCCTTCTTTCCTCTCAGCTGGTTAAGGGCTCCTGCCCTACCTAAGCTGCGTGTTTATAATTTAGCCTGCTGCTTCGTTCGTCAGAACGACCCAGCGTTTGTCCTTCGAGATTGGAGCCGATTCCTGGATGGAAACGAGATCACCAACCTTGAACTGGTTGTTTTCGTCATGCGCCTTGTACTTCTTAGACTGACGCACGGTCTTCTGGAGGAGCGGATGCGAATAGCGGCGCTCAACCTTGACCACAACAGTCTTGTCATTCTTGTCGCTGACGACAACGCCCTGCAGAACGCGTTTAGGCATTATATTTTTCCTTATGCCTTGCTTGCGGCCGCCTTCTGGCGGGCAATAGTCTTAATACGCGCGATGTCGCGGCGAACCTGCTTCACGCGCGCGGTTTTTTCGAGCTGGCCGGTTGCCTTCTGAAAGCGCAGATTGAACTGCTCTTTCTTCAGGGTGCCCAGCTCGTCATTCAGTTGATCGAGGCTCTTCGCCCGAACGTCTGCGGCTTTCATAGTTGCCTCTCCTTATTCAGCAATGCGCTGGATAAAGCGCGTCTTGATCGGCAACTTTGCTGCGCCGAGTCTGAGGGCTTCGCGTGCCACATCTTCGGGTACGCCGTCAAGCTCAAACATCACGCGACCTGGTGCCACACGGCATGCCCAGTAGTCAACCGAACCCTTACCTTTACCCATACGGACTTCAGTAGGTTTCGAAGTTACCGGCAGGTCAGGGAAGATGCGGATCCACACGCGACCGGCACGCTTCATGTGACGGGTGATCGCGCGGCGGGCCGCTTCGATCTGACGTGCAGTGACGCGTTCCGGCTCAACGGCCTTCAAACCGAATGCACCGAAATTCAGATCCGTGCCGCCTTTCGAGTTGCCGTGAATACGGCCCTTGAACTGCTTGCGGAACTTGGTGCGCTTAGGCTGCATCATTGTTCTCTACTCCAAATTTCTCGCCCGCGGCCCGCTTTTTAAGCGTTTTCGCGGCGGCGGTTCGACGAGGAACCCTGATTGTCACCCTCGACCGCACGACGCTCGGAAGCCATCGGATCATGTTCAAGGATTTCGCCCTTGAAGACCCAGACCTTCACGCCGCAGATACCATAAGCGGTCTTCGCTTCTGCCGTGCCGTAGTCGATATCGGCGCGCAGCGTGTGAAGCGGAACGCGACCTTCACGGTACCATTCCATGCGAGCGATTTCCGCGCCACCCAGACGTCCCGAGCAGTTGATACGGATACCTTCGGCTCCAAGACGCATTGCCGACTGAACGGCACGCTTCATGGCGCGACGGAATGCCACACGGCGTTCGAGCTGCTGAGCGATCGACTGAGCGATCAGCGTAGCGTCGATTTCCGGCTTGCGAACTTCAACGATGTTGAGCGACGTATCGGCGTTGGTCATCTCGGAAAGCTTCTTGCGGAGCTTTTCGATGTCTGCACCCTTCTTGCCGATGATGATGCCCGGACGAGCCGAGTGGATCGTCACGCGGCACTTCTTGTGCGGACGCTCAATCACGATCTTGGAGATCGCAGCCTGCTTGAGTTCTTCGGTGAGGAACTCGCGGATCTTGACATCTTCATGCAGCAGCTTGCCGTACTCACCGGTATTCGCGTACCAACGCGAATCCCAGGTGCGGTTGATGCCGAGACGAAGACCGATCGGATTAATCTTCTGACCCATTATGCGGCCTCCCCTTTTTCCGCGACTTCGCGGACAACAATGGTGAGATGCGAAAACGGCTTCTCGATGCGGCTTGCACGGCCACGACCACGGACGTGGAAGCGCTTCATGACGATCGACTTGCCAACATAAGCTTCGGCGACGATCAGAGAATCGACGTCGAGATCATGGTTGTTTTCAGCGTTCGCAATTGCGGACTGGAGCGTCTTCTTAACCGTATCGGCGATCCGCTTGCGCGAGAACGTCAGATCGGCAAGAGCCGCATTCACCTTCTTGCCGCGAATCATGCTCGCAACAAGGTTCAGCTTCTGCGGGCTGACACGCAGCGTACGGGCAACAGCCTGAGCCTCGTTGTCCTTGAGCTGACGGGGAGCTTTAGCCTTGCCCATCGTTACTTCCTCTTCGACTTCTTGTCCGCACCGTGACCGTAGTAGGTACGGGTCGGTGCAAATTCACCGAACTTGTGTCCGACCATTTCTTCCGAAACCGACACCGGCACATGCTTGTTGCCGTTGTAGACGCCGAAAGTCAGACCGACAAACTGCGGCAGGATGGTGGAGCGGCGGCTCCACATCTTGATAACTTCATTACGACCGCCTTCGCGTACCTTCTCAGCCTTCTTGAGAAGATAGCCGTCGACAAACGGACCTTTCCAAACTGAACGAGCCACTTCAGACTACCTCTCTTACTTCTTGCGCTGATGGCGCGAACGCATGATGAACTTGTCGGTCGCCTTGTTCGAGCGCGTCTTCTTGCCCTTCGTAGGCTTGCCCCACGGAGTAACAGGGTGACGACCACCCGAGGTACGACCTTCACCACCACCATGCGGGTGATCGACCGGGTTCATTGCAACGCCGCGAACGTGCGGGCGCTTGCCACGCCATACCGAACGACCGGCCTTGCCGTCGTTGATATTGCCGTGATCCGGGTTGGACACTGCGCCGACCGAAGCGAAGCAGGCACCTGGAACCAGACGCTGTTCACCAGAGTTGAGGCGCAGAATAGCCATACCCTGATCGCGACCGACCAGCTGAGCATAGGTGCCAGCCGAACGAGCGATCTGACCGCCCTTGCCCGGCTTCAGCTCGACGTTGTGAACGATCGTGCCGACCGGCATCGAAGCGAGCGGCATTGCGTTGCCCGGCTTCACGTCGACGGAGTTGCCTGCAACAACCTTGTCGCCAACAGCAAGACGCTGCGGAGCCAGGATGTAGGCCAGTTCACCGTCTTCGTAACGGATCAGCGCAATGAACGCGGTACGGTTCGGATCGTATTCCAGGCGTTCGACAGTGCCAACAACGTCAAGCTTGCGACGCTTGAAATCAATGAAACGGTACGTACGCTTGTGACCACCGCCCTGAAAGCGAACAGTGATACGACCGGTGTTGTTGCGGCCACCCTTCTTGGACAGACCTTCGGTCAGGGACTTGACCGGCTTGCCCTTGTAGAGTTCCGAACGGTCCACGATGACCAGCTGACGCTGGCCTGGCGTGATCGGATTAAAATGCTTGAGTGCCATTGTCTCTTACTCCATGGCCTCTCAGAGACCGGTCGAAACGTCGATGCTTTGGCCTTCAGCCAAAGTAACGATCGCTTTCTTGACGTCGCTCTGGCGCCCGATAAGGCCGCGGAACCGCTTAACCTTACCCTTGCGCACTGCAGTGTTGACTGCGGTAACCTTGACGCCGAACAGCGCTTCGACTGCAGCCTTGATTTCCGGCTTCGTTGCCTTGCGGGCTACGTTGAAGACAACCTGGTTGTGTTCGGAAACCATGGTGGACTTCTCGGTGATAACCGGGCTGACGATCACGTCGTAATGGCGAAGATCAGTCATTTGAAACGCTCCTCAAGGGCTTCGACAGCTGCCTTGGAAAGAACGAGCTTGCCGCGGCGAAGAATGTCGTAAACATTGATCCCCTGCACCGGCAGAACGTCGATGTTCGGGATGTTCGAAGCCGCGCGCTGGAAGTTCACGTCGATCTCTGCACCGCCGATGAGGAGTGCATTTTCAAGACCGAGCTTGGCGAACTGCGAAACAAGCTGCTTCGTCTTGGCTTCCGTTGCAGCCAGATCATCGATGATGATCAGGTCTGATGCCTTTGCCTTTGCAGACAGGGCATGACGCAGGCCAAGAGCGCGAACCTTCTTCGGCAGATCGTGATCGTGCGAACGGACAACCGGTCCGTGAGCCTGACCACCGCCGCGGAACTGCGGAGCGCGAGCTGAATGGTGACGAGCGCGGCCCGTACCCTTCTGCTTGTACATCTTGGCACCGGTGCGGCTTACGTCGCCACGGCCCTGAGCCTTATGGGAGCCCTGCTGGCGGCGAGCCAGCTGCCAGCGCACAACGCGCTGAAGAATGTCGTCACGCGGGTCGAGGCCGAAGATTTCTTCGTTCAGCTTGACCTTGCCGGCATCCTTGCCTTCAAGAGTGGTAATCGTGAGATCCATTATTCGGCTCCCTCAGTCGCGACAGCTTCAGCCTTCGCGGCACCTGCACGCAGAGCGGCCGGCTTCGGCGCGTTCTCAGGCAGCGAGACCTTTACCGCGTCGCGCACGATGATCCAGGCACCCTTGGAGCCCGGAACCGCGCCGCGAACCAGAATGAGGCCGCGATCGCTGTCCGTCGAGACAACTTCAATATTCTGCGTGGTTACGCGGGTCTGGCCCATGTGACCAGCCATCTTCTTGCCCTTGAACACCTTACCCGGATCCTGACGCTGACCGGTCGAGCCGTGAGCGCGGTGGGTAATGGAGTTACCATGGGAAGCGCGATGACCGGCAAAGTTATGACGCTTCATAACACCAGCAAAGCCCTTACCAATCGAAGTACCCGTCACGTCGACCTTCTGGCCGGCGACGAAGTGTTCGGCGGTGATTTCAGCGCCGACTTCGAGGAGGTTGTCCGGCGAAACGCGGAATTCCGCGACCTTCGCCTTAGGCTCGACCTCGGCCTTCGCGAAATGACCGCGCATAGCCTTGGACGTGTTCTTTACCTTGGCAAGTCCAACGCCAAGCTGAACAGCCGTGTAACCGTTCTTTTCAACTGTACGCTGAGCTACCACGTGGCAATTCTCCATGCGGAGAACCGTCACCGGCACATGCTCGCCGGCGTCGTTATAGACGCGGGTCATGCCCAGCTTCTGTGCAATAACACCTGAACGCATCGGGTTCGTTCCTTCCGTCCTCAAGCCGATTAAAGCTTGATCTCGACATCGACACCGGCGGACAGATCGAGCTTCATCAGCGCGTCCACCGTCTGCGGGGTCGGGTCAACGATATCGAGAAGACGCTTGTGCGTGCGCATCTCGAACTGCTCGCGGCTCTTCTTGTCGATGTGCGGCGACCGGTTAACTGTGAACTTTTCGATCCGCGTAGGAAGCGGGATCGGTCCGCGCACATTTGCACCGGTACGCTTGGCAGTCGACACGATCTCCCGCGTCGAAGCGTCAAGGATCCGATGATCAAACGCCTTAAGGCGAATGCGGATGTTTTGACCGTTCATTTCATCTGTTCCTTGTTACGCGGAAACGCTCGCTCCAGAGCGAGCGTTCCTGCACAAACCTTCATTACTCGATGATCGAGGAGACGATGCCTGCACCGACGGTGCGGCCGCCTTCACGGATAGCGAAGCGGAGCTTCTCT